>NZ_DHOS01000052.1:179839-254423 GCF_002410825.1 Proteiniphilum sp. UBA5384
CCGGGGGGGGGGGGGCAAATCCTCTTGTAACCCACTAAATTTATCTCAATCCCTACTTAAAGCGTTTTTATCCCTTTTTATTTATTTTTTATTTTTCATGTCGAAATCAATTTTCGGCATGGGATATTCTTTTTTACCGGTCTCGGGTGAGTCCGGTAAAACTCTTTGTGCCCACCTTCACAATACAGTACTAGGTAATATGCGGTATCGCCGATTTGACGAACTGTGTATGTCTCCACCTTTTGTAATAAACCCGAATTTTATTTCGAATGATTCATTAATTAAAAAAAGTAGAGTATGAAAAGAAAACTAGCATTGTTTTTTACCCTGTTCTTTGTAGGAATAGGGATTTTAATGGCCCAGACGCAGGTACGGGGTACCGTGGTGGATGAAGCTGGAGATCCGGTGATTGGCGCTACTATCCAAATTAAGGGTACTACGCAGGGAACTGTAACAGATATGGACGGAAGTTTCAGCCTGTCTGCTCCAACCGGAGGAACACTGGTTATTTCTTATGTTGGAATGCAAACATTGGAAGTGCCGGTACGTGCAAATATAAATGTGACGTTAGAGTCAGATGCAGAAGTATTGGACGAATTGGTGGTGACGGCAATGGGGCTTACAAGACAGAAGAAATCTATTGGATATGCTTCGCAAGAGGTGAAAGCCGATGAATTGATCAAGGCACGCCAAACCGATTTGAATAATGCATTGGTCGGAAAAGTCTCGGGACTTCGTTTTGTAGGTGGCTCAGGTTCTAAGTTTGATGCCGGGAAAATCTATCTGAGAGGAACAACCTCCTTGACAAGTGCCACCGGTAATGAACCCATTTATGTGGTGGACGGGGTAATTACCAATCAGAATTCCATCAACATGGATGATGTGGAGAGTATCAATGTTTTGAAGGGACCTGCTGCTACTTCTTTGTATGGGTCACGTGGAGGAAATGGTGCTATCATTATTACCACCAAAAGTATTGCTGAAGGCAGATCGGAAGTAAATTTCAGTCATACATTGGCTTGGGAAAAAGCGTATTCCCATGTGGATGTACAGAAGGAGTACGGTGGAGGATATCTTGGCGCTAGTACAGAGCTGCCTACATTCAAATGGACTGCGACAATGCCAGAATATCTGAAACAATTTGACGGACGGAAAATTTACGACTATGCCGATGATTCGAGTTGGGGACCTAAATATACCGGTGAGCCTTATATGCCCTGGTATGCATGGGATCCGACAGACCCTCGTTTCGGACAACAGGCTCCATGGGATTATCAGATGGATATCAAGGATCTTTATCGTACAGGAGTGACCAATACAACTAATATTTCATTTGCCAAAGCAGGAAAAGATTATAATACCAGAATTTCATTTACCAATGTAGACAGGAATGGTGTGCTTTACAATAGTGATGCCGTAAGAAGGTTCCTGACTGTTAAATCCTCTTTTAATGTTACTGAAAGATTAAAAGTGAGTCTGGACTATAAGTATACATACCGTAAAAACCATAATGCGGCTGTGGAAGGTTATGGTGAATTTGGAAACTTCCTTTCCTCCTATTTGCAATGGGGAAATACCAACGTCAATTTAAAGGATTTGAAAAATAATTATACCCGTCCTGACGGGACTTTCAGAACATGGAACATTAAAAGCCCGACAAATCTGGCGCCTGCATTCCATGAGAATCCATATGCATTGATGAATGAAGTAAACTGGACGAGCTTATATCAATGGAATGTTTTCAGTGGAAACGTAGAATATACTATTCTGAAAAATCTGAAAGCAGGAGTGAATGTGAATGGTAACCTCCGCAATGTAGTGGAAGAGACTAAAATCCCAATGAATTTCAATGAAGTTTCTAAATATTCTCAAAATCAGAATTCATTGATAGATATGCAAACCCAAGGTTATGTCAGTTTCAGCGATCGTTTTGTGGATGATCGTTTAAGTTTGGATGCTACGGCGTTTGTGGAAGAAAGAGATTATTCTTATAAAGAAAATGATGCATTTACGCGCGACGGGCTTTTTCTGAATAAATTTTGGAATGTCTCGGCATCTACCGGTTTACCAGGAGGTTCCTCAAAAATTACCCACCATAAAACTCAGAGTATTTTTGCCACGGCAACAGTAGGTCTTGACGATACCTATTATTTGGATGCCAATATGAGGAATGATTGGACTTCCACACTACATCCTGATCACAATAGCTATCTTTATGGAGGATTGAGTGCTTCCGTGATAATGAGTAATCTGGTGAAAACTGATTGGCTGAACTTTTGGAAATTGAGGGCTTCGGCAGCTCAGGTGGGTTCCACCATGGATCCCTATTTGGTATATCCGGTGTATGTCACAAATGACGGGTTAAACACAAAAAAGTATGGTGGTCTAACCGTAATGCGTCAGAATACAAATCTCAGAGATCCCAATATCAAACCTACCATTTCTACTTCCTATGAGGTCGGTACAGAATTCCGGGTATTCGAAAATCGATTTTGGGGAGATTTCAACTTTTATAATAGAGATTCCAAGAATCAGATCATCGATCAGAATGTGACCCCGGCCAGCGGCTATAGTACGATGAAGATCAATGCCGGTCTGATCCGCAATAGAGGTATTGAACTTACATTGGGAGGTATGCCTGTAAAGACCAGGGATTTGCAATGGACTGTAAACTTCAATTATTCGAAAAATAATAATACTCTGGTAGAACTTATTGATAATGATAAGGACGATGATTCCTATCAGGTATGGTGGACTAAATTCTATTATCCGATTTCTATCAATGCACGTGAAGGGCAGCCAATCGGTCTTATACAGGGAAATGATTGGTTGCGTGATAAAAACGGTAATTTAATTTTAGAAAAATTGGATGCAGGTGATCCGGATGGAGATGTCTATCCTATTGTGGACAGTGAAAATCAAACCAAGGACTTGGGTGTTGCTCAACCCGATTTTACCGGAGGTTTTTCTACTTCACTCAATTATAAAGGATTTATGCTGTCCGCGGCACTCGATTTCTCCTTTGGTGGTGAAATTGTATCATGGACAAATCTCTGGGGAAATAGTTCCGGTATTTTGAAAAAAACGGCAGGTTTGAATGATCGGGGAAAACCATTACGTGATCCGGTTTCTGAAGGTGGAGGTGTGCATTTGACAGGTGTTGATGCCGACGGTAAACCATTAGATGGGTATATTGATGCTCAGGTTTACTATCAGGATATTTATCCCCAGGTTTGGGCTCCTTCCGTGTATGATGCATCTTATGTGAAACTAAGAGAGATCTCGATAGGATACGAATTGCCAAAAACATTTCTGAATAAGACAAAACTTGGACTGAATGCCGCAAGTATTTCGTTTGTCGCCCAGAACCCATGGTTAATTTATTCGGGAACACCCAATATTGACCCGTCAGAGACAAGTGGGGCTGACTATGACTATGTGGAAGGGGGCCAGTCAATCTCTACCCGCTCTTATGGTGTGACGATCAATCTTACTTTTTAAATAACAGCATAAAAAATAAGACATTATGAAAAATAAAATTTTATATATATTTTCCTTAATAGCAATATTGTCGTTAGGCAGTTGTGGGGATTTTGATGATATCAATTTAGATCCCAACAACCCGTCGCAGGCAGACACCCGTTTTTTATTTGTGCGGGCAATGCAAGGCACGACTTTTAGTGTATTCAGTAGTGCCCCGGCACCCAGCGTCAGCCTTTATGATCCGTTTAGCCAACTCTATCCACAGTACTTTGCCGAAGCGCTTAATATTCAGTATTCACAGTTTCAGATTGTGGATTTCTCGTTAGGCGTTTATTACAACACTTTCCTTCGCAACTTAAAGCTCATCATAGCGATGAACCAAGATGAAGATCAGAAATCCACGGAATTTGTGGGGGCAATGGGGAGCAATGACAATCAAATTGCTGTAGCCAAAACGTTGGAGGCATTTTATTATATGCATATGACGGATGTGCTGGGGAGTATCTATTACTCGGAAGCATTATTGGGAGATGAGGGTAATTTTACTCCCAAATTTGATACTCAGGAGGCAATATATACTGCTTTGGAAGAAAAACTCAATGAAGCGTATGGTTTATTCGACGAAAGTGACCGTTTGAATTCACAGTATGATATTCTTTATAATGGTAATATTTCA
Source organism: Proteiniphilum sp. UBA5384 (assembly GCF_002410825.1). Taxonomy (GTDB): domain Bacteria; phylum Bacteroidota; class Bacteroidia; order Bacteroidales; family Dysgonomonadaceae; genus Proteiniphilum. Next base: position 183,999 of record NZ_DHOS01000052.1, read on the forward strand.
AAATGGAAAAAATTAAATGCTTCGTTGAGAATGCTTATGGCTATTAAATTGTCGGATGTCGCACCGGAAGTAGGAAAGGCTCGCTTTTCCAAGGCTTATCAGGAGGGAGGTCTACAAACCAATGAGGATAACTTGCGCTATAAATATCTTAATGAAACGGCCAACATGAATCCGTTGCATGAAAATATGTCTATTTCAAAGAGGCAGGATTTTGCTCCTTCAAAGACGATTGTGGATGTCTTATTATCATACAAGGATCCTCGCGTATTAAGTTATGGAGTGCCGTCTCCCCAAAATAACTTTGACGCTGTACCCTTTGGAGTACCTCGGAATGAGATATCAAATTATACCGGCAAAATAGTAATGTTTAATCCCAAATTATATGCGATGAATGCCCCAATTACTATTATTTCTGCATCGAGGATGTTGCTTGTGGCGGCTGAGGCGGCAGTCAGGGGCTGGATCAGTGCGGATGCCGCAACGCTATATAAAGATGGAATAACGATGTCTTTTGAAGAAAAAGATTTTGAAAGCGATGTTGAGGGTTATAAGGCAAACGATCCGGATTTATGGGAAAGTTGGGAAACCGACTATGGTTTTATATTAACGGTAGATGATTATTTGGCACAACCGGAAGTTGCATTGACCGGATCAAATGTCGAGAAGATTGAAAAAATTGCCATGCAGCGCTGGCTTAATGGATTTATGGAAGATGGACTTGAGGCTTGGTCTGACTGGAGAAGATTGAATGTACCCACATTGACTCCCGGACAGGCAGCACCAAGTACAATTACTCATGTTCCTTATAGAAGACAGTATTACCTGATCGATTATGAGACAAATATGGATAATTACCGGCAAGCTATTTCAGCACAAGGAGCGGATAATTTTGACACCCGGCTTTGGTGGGATGTTGCTGACAATTAAATAGATATTAAGATATGATCTTTTAATAAGAATAATTACAAATATATTTTCAAGTGTATGGGTATTTGTTATTCTTATGAGCAAAACCTTTCAGTTCAATTTACATAAACTCTACATTAAATTAAACACTAATGAAAGGATCGGACAGGGCCAGGAGTGATTCCCCGCCCTGTCTATTTTTTTATTCTTTGTCGCTGGTTTGCAGATACATTTTATTTTATATGCCAAGGATAGAATATTTTTGTACTTTTGTATCTTGTTATATGTAAGAATATAAATCGAAAGATAAGGGTTTAAGATTTAATTTTATGAGATGGATTATATATCCCATTATTGTTTTAGCTGTTATGATCACCACAAGTTTCACACAGCAGAAAGCAGGGCAGCCCGGGGAGCGGCTCGATCTTTCTTACCTCGACACTACGGCAGCGCCGGGGGTGAGTTTTTACCAATATGCTACCGGAGGATGGCAAAAGGCCAATCCTATCCCTGACCAATATGCACGGTACGGGTCGTTCGATCAATTACGTGAAAATAATCAAACGCAGATTCAATCCCTGATAGAAGAGTTAGGAAAGCAGGAAAACCCTATGGGTTCAAATGCACAGAAGGTCGGCAACCTTTATAGTATGGGTATCGATAGTGTGAAGCTGAATGCCGATGGTGCCGGACCGATACGTGCGCAATTGGAGGAAATTGCGGCGATATCCGGCAAGAAAGATGTGATCCGACTGGCCGCCCGGATAAGTCGTTTTGCAGCGAATCCGTTTTTCGGATTTTATGTAGGTCCTGACGACATGAATAGTGCCATGAATATTGCGCATCTTTACCAGTCGGGTATAAGCATGGGCGACAGGGATTATTACCTGTTACAAGATGAACATACGAAAATGGTGCGGGAGGAATATAAGAAGCTGATAAAAACACAGTTTATGAATGCCGGTTATGATGAACCCGATGCGGAAAAAGCGGTCGTGAATGTATTGAAAATAGAAACAACGTTGGCTGAAGCACATTTCACTAGGGAAATGCAGCGCCAACCGGAACTCAATTATCATAAATTGCCGGTAGCAGAGCTCGGAAAACAGATCGGCCCGTTTGAATGGACATATTATTTAGAGGAAGTGGGTGCGGCAAGTATCGATAGCATCAATATTTCACAGATTGAGCCGGTGAAGGCTGCCATTGCCATCATCGGCAAGGAGCCGGAGGGGGTGCTGCGTGACTACCTGAGCTGGAAGGTGATTAATTCTGCGGCAGAATATCTCAGTGATGATTTTGTGAATGCCAATTTTGAATTCTATGGAAAAACGCTGAGTGGCAGTAAAGAACTTCGTCCGCGTTGGAGAAGGAGTATCGATGCTGTGAGTGGGGCGATGGGTGAAGCGGTAGGACAGCTTTATGTGCAGAAGTATTTTCCACCCGAAGCCAAGGAGAGGATGCTTGAACTGGTGGGCAACCTGAAAACTTCTTTGGGTGAGCGGATTGCCGGGCTTGAATGGATGAGTGATGCCACGAAATCCAAAGCACAGGAAAAACTGAGTACTTTTATTGTAAAGATAGGATACCCCGACAAGTGGAAAGATTACTCTTCGCTTGAGATCAAGGATGATTCTTACTGGCAGAATATGGTGCGTGCATCCGAATTTGCTTATGCGGAGATGATGGACGACTTGGGTAAGCCGGTCGACAAAACCAAATGGTTTATGTCGCCCCACACGGTCAATGCCTATTACAACCCCTCTTCCAATGAAATTTGTTTCCCTGCAGGGATTCTCCAGCCTCCCTTCTTCTATATGGATGGTGATGATGCGACCAATTATGGAGGTATTGGCGTGGTGATCGGCCACGAGATGACCCATGGTTTCGATGACCAGGGACGTAAATACGACAAGGAGGGAAATCTGGCTGAATGGTGGACTGCCGAAGATGCCCGACGGTTTGAAGAGAGAGCCAATGTATTGGTCGATTATTTCGACAATATCGTGGTGATCGATACCGTACATGCCAACGGCCGTTACACACTCGGAGAGAATATTGCCGACCATGGCGGTTTGCAGGTCTCTTATCATGCATTCCTGAAGACGCAGCAGGCAAAAGATGGTGAAGCGATGGACGGATTCACCCCGGCACAGCGTTTCTTCTTGAGCTATGCCGCTCTCTGGGCCGGGAATGTGAGGGATGCGGAAATCCTCCGGCTTACGAAAATAGATCCGCATTCTCTTGGTAAATGGCGTGTGGATGGAGCATTGCCCCATATCGGTGCATGGTATGACGCATTCGATATCCGGCCTTCCGACCCGATCTATCTGCCGGTTGAGAAGCGTGCATCTATTTGGTAATTACCAATTCATTGGAATCAGTAAATAATCACATCAATAAATCATAAAAATGTTTTCAGGAATTATAGAGGAGGCCGCAACGGTAATGGCGCTCAATTGGGATAAGGGAAACCTCCATATCACGCTGGAGTGTTCTTTTACCGGAGAATTAAAGATCGATCAAAGTGTGTCGCACAACGGAGTGTGTCTTACTGTAGTCTCTATCGAAGGAAATACCTATACGGTAACGGCCATCCAGGAAACCCTCAACCGGTCAAACCTTGGTCTGCTGGAGATAGGCAGTAAGGTGAATATCGAACGCAGCATGTTGATGAACGGTCGTCTCGACGGACATATTGTGCAAGGACACGTAGACCAGACTGCTGTCTGCATGAATGTGAAAGAAGCCGATGGCAGTTGGTATTACACATTTGAGTATGCATTCGATAAGGAGAAGGCTAAGAAAGGATATATGACAGTGGATAAAGGTTCTGTTACTGTGAATGGTGTAAGTCTGACCGTGGTGGAACCCACAGACCATAGTTTTAAAGTGGCTATCATTCCCTATACCTATGCGCATACTAATTTCCATCAGATAGAAAAAGGAATGGTAGTGAATCTGGAATTTGATATTATCGGCAAATATATCAGCCGTATAGCTACCTTAAACGCTTTATAAATGCCCCCTATGGATTTCCTGGAGTTTGTCTCTACCCGTCAAAGCGACCGCGCTTTTGACCCGGAACGTCCGGTGGAGAAAGAAAAAATAGAACGTATTGTGGAAGCGGCACGATTGGCTCCTTCGGCTTGCAATGCGCAGCCTTGGCATCTTATCGTGGTGGATGATCCCGGGTTGAAAAACAAGGTTGCCGATGCTACTTCTGCCCGTGCATTGGGGATGAATCACTTCACCAAACAAGCACCGGTACATATTGTATTGGTGGAAGAGAAAGTAAACCTCACTTCCGGGGTGGGAGGATGGGTAAAGCAGAAAGACTATGCCCAGATGGATCTTGGGGTAATTGCTGCGCATATTGCATTGGCGACCCATGCCGAGGGATTGGGTTCTTGTATCCTCGGCTGGTTCAATGAACCCAGGATGCGGGAGGTCTTGTCGATCCCTGACTCAAAAAGAGTCTGGCTTGATATTGCGATCGGTTATAGTATACAGCCGTTAAGGATGAAGAAGCGTAAACCCTTGGAAGAGATTGTCTCCTATAATTGCTATAAGAGTGGCGGAAGGAATAATAAACATTAAACTTTAATCTTTTTAACACGATGTTCTTTACTATTTTTGGACACATCGCAAAATTATGTCATCTTTGTACACGCTAAAAATAATAATGAAACAAAGCGGCCAAGAGCTGGTTATATACCCGAAACAGATGAATATTAGGAAAAAACGTTTCTCTTTATTGATCGCTTTTCTTACGATTACCACAGTTATTCTCGCGCAGCAGGTAGGGTTAAATTCTCCCTATAGCCGATATGGATATGGACTTCTGTCGAATCCTACCCCAAGCGGTTCTGAAGCTATGGGAGGAATTGGATATGGGTTGCGGAGAAGTCAACAGGTGAATTGGATCAATCCTGCATCCTATTCCAGAATCGATACGCTTACTTTTATATTTGATATGGGTGTTTCGGGTCATCTTGCCCGAATGAATGACGACGTGAATGAAGCGCGTGACTACTATAACGGCAACTTCGATTACGTGGCCATGCAGTTTCCGCTGTTTCGCAATGTGGGTGCCAGTATAGGTCTTCTTCCCTATTCCAAGATGGGATATAATTTCGGTGGTCCACGTTCTACATCAAGCACCCAGTATTATGAAACATACAGGGGATCGGGAGGGCTGAGCCAAGTATATGCCGGTATTGCATGGGAGTTTATGAAGAATATTTCTATAGGGGTCAATATCTCTTATTTGTTCGGAGACTATTCCCGGAGCAGTCTGGTTACGCCCAACCACGCCTCAGCCCTGTTGGAGGAGTCGAAGTACAGCTATTCTTTCAAGGAATTGAAGTATGATATCGGTGTGCAGTATACTTATCCGTTGAGCCGGGGTCGTTCAGTGACGGTGGGTGCCGTTTATTCACCCAAATTGAATGCCGGGGCCGATGTAAATCCCACCGAGATGTTATATGTCAATGACCCGTATGAGAATCCCTGGACATTGCCGGCGCAGGTATTAAAGACAGATACATTGAAGAATGCTTCTTTTCAATTGCCCCATACATTTGGTGCTGGTATTAGTTATAGTACCAAAAATTTCCTGGTCGGTCTGGATGGTACCTACCAGATATGGAAAAACCTTGCGTATCCCGATGTGTTGGATAACCTCTCAAAGAGCGACCGCTTCAATAATACTTTCCGGGTGAATGCCGGCGTGGAGTACGTAAGCGATCCTTTTAGCCAGAACTTCTTTCGCCGGGTACGTTTAAGGGGCGGACTTTCATATAGCAATTCCTATAACAATTTCAACGTGAATGATCCGAATAATTTGCAAAGCGGTACGGTAAGCAAGCTTGGCAGCTACAATGAGTATGGAATTAACGTGGGATTGGGATTACCTTTCAGAGACTATATGTCGGGCTATACTTCCATGATCAATATCGGATTTGGCTATTCAAGGCAGCAACCCGATACCGATTATATGATCCGGCAAGATATGTTCAAGATTACTGTGAGTATGAACATTAACGAATTATGGTTCCTTAAACGGCAGTTTAACTGACGAATTTATAAATTGAAAGAAGTCAAAAATAAAATCAAAATTGGACAATAGGTTTAAACTTTTTCTTTAACATTTTGTCCAATTCCCAGACTGATTAATTTTAGTGAACGTTTTCGTTAAGCTAATATTAATGAGTCTTTTCACATTAGTGGACAAAACAAATTTAAACATCAAGGAATATGAGAAAGTTATTATTATCGGGTCTGGTAGCTATGTTTGTAGTAGCTGCCGCCACTGCACAAAAACCAGGGTATGATCCTGTGAAAGCTCCTTACGGACACGGTGAAGACAGTGTGAATTGCCGTCTGAACTTAAGTCTCATGCAGACTTCGGCGAAGGCGGAAGATTATCAGGGAGCGCTTAAACCATGGCTCTCTACCTATGAGAATTGTCCCGCCTCCAGCAAGAATATTTATATTTACGGTCCCCGTATTTTTAAGGCGCTCCACGGTGAAGCAACCGACGCGGCCAAGAAAAAGGAATACCTCGATAAGGTGATGGAGATATATGATACGCGCCTTAAGTACTTTGGCGATGATGATGCCAAGGGTACCATCCTTGCTTATAAAGCCTATGATTATATGGAGTTGATGGGAGAGAATGCTGACCAGTCGGTGGTATATAATATGTTAAATGAGGCGATCGGGGAGTTGAAAGACAAGATGAATCCGCTGGATGCCTATTCTTATTTTATGGTTGCCTCGTTGAGCCAGTACCTGAGTGATAGTGCTAAAAAAGATCAATATATAAGCGATTATTTCCAGACTATTGCGTATGTGGACCAAGCTATTGCCAATGCTCATGGCGCTAATGATGAAACCAGTGCTGATTATCTTGCCATGGTGAAAGATGGAATCGTAAAAGGGTTTGTCAATAGTGGAGCCGGAGATTGCAAGACACTTGCTGAATATTATGCCGACAAGGTAGAGCCGAACAAGGCTAATAAGGAATTCTTGAATGAAGTGTTGGACGCATTGGGTTCGGTGGGGTGTTCAGATACCGATCTTTACTTTACTGCTTCCGAATATCTCTATCATCTTGAACCTTCGGCCGGTGCCGCTATCGGATTGGCCAACAAGAGCCTGAGAGATAAAGATTATGAAACGGCATTGAAGTATTATAGTGCTGCTGCTAAAATGGAAACCGACAAGAATAAAGCATCCGACTACATGATGCAACTTGCGGGTATATTCTCTAACCAGCGTAATTTTGCAAAGGCAAGGCAAGCCGCTTATGATGCATTGGAATACAACCCGAACAATGGTGAAGCATATATCCTGATCGCACAACTGTATGCCAGCTCGGCAGCCAATATTTTCCCCGAACCGGAAAAAGCAGGACTGGTATATCTGGTCGCAGTGGATAAGTTACAAAAAGCCAGATCGGTTGATCCTGGTGTAGCAAGCAAGGCAAATAATCTTATCAACCGTTATTCTGCTGCATTTATGGATACCGAGACTGCATTTATGATGGGTATCAAAGCAGGAGAAACGGTAACTATCCCCGGTTGGATCGGTGAAACCACCACCGTCCGGTTGAGATAAATCGAGACAAGAGTTAGTGATTAGATAAATGTTGGGAAACCATCGTAACATACAATTCTTATTACGCATAACAATCACTGTTTTAGTGGTTGTTATGTCGCTTTTGTCTTGTAGGGACAAGAGCGAGAACCTTGTGCCGCTTGCCTATGATCCCGACTCGGTAGCAACCATGATCACCCATAATGTTTCAACCCTCATTTCTGATTCCGGTATTACACGCTATAGGATTGTTGCGGATGTATGGATGATCTACGATCAGGCGAAAGAGCCCTACTGGTATTTCCCACAGGGAATCTATTTTGAGCAATTTGCCCCTGACTTTGAGATTGAAGCAACTGTTGTTGCCGATACGGCATGGTATTACAATAACCAAGAGATGTGGAAGTTAAAAAAGAAAGTCCATGTTGAAAATAGAGAGGGGGAACAATTCGACAGCGAAGAGTTGTTCTGGGACCAGAAAAACGGGAAAGTATTCTCGGACGCTTATATAGAAATTAAAAGAGGTGTATCTGAATTGAAAGGTTACGGATTTGAGTCGAATACGGCAATGTCTGATTACCGTATTTTCAGGCCACACGAGGGGAAATTGCCATTTTCCGACGCTCCTGCACCGGGAGATTCTATTCTGACAATCGACAATTAGTAATTGAAAATGTGCAACTAAACAATGGGATTTCATGTTGAAATAGGGTGGTGGATTGGATTCCTGTTTCTCTCTCTTCTTTTCTCGGGAATAGAGGTGGCTTATATTACCGCAGGAAAGTTGCAATATATTGTCAATAACGATTCCTCCCGACCATACAGTTATATGATGGATGTTATCTATCGTCACTTCCGGCAGTTTCAGGCTACGTTGATGCTGGGAAGGGTTATCCTGATAGTGCTCTTTGTGTCTTTTACCGGCCTGATTGTCTATGATCATCTGGGTAACACGCTACAGAACGATCTGATAAAAATATTGCTGATAATTGCCGTAGCCTCATTTTTTCTGTTGTTGACAAATGAGTTTCTGCCGCGGATTTTCTTTGGGAGGGATCCCGATTCCTGGGTGAAATTGTTTCTCTTACCCGCTTTTTTGTTCTATGTGATCCTATACCCCATAACCACACTTTTTATTGGCTTCTCTCAGGTAATACTTCGCTTAGCAGGCATGAATTTATCAGAGCCGGAAGAGGATGAGGTCTTTTACAGGGTAAATTTCGATATGCTGACAGGGAAGAATGCCGGCGACAGGGCAAAAGAGATGGAAGTCGATTCTGAGGTCAAGATTTTTCGGAATGCTCTCGACTTTTCTTCCATGAAAGTGCGGGATTGCATGGTTCCCCGGGCCGATATCGTGGCCGTTACCCTCGATACAGCTCCTGATAAACTGAAAGAACTCTTTATAGAGACAGGTATTTCAAGAATATTGGTCTACAGGGAAAATCTTGACGATATTGTGGGATACATCCACATGTGGGAGATTTTTAATAATCCGCAGGACTGGACCAGTAATATAGCAACCATTTCATTTGTGCCGGAGAGTATGCTGGCCAACCAGTTGATGAGTGACCTGATGCAACATCGTAAAAGTATTGCTGTAGTGGTAGATGAGTTCGGCGGTACTTCGGGAATTGTCACCATGGAAGATCTGGTGGAAGAGATTTTCGGTGATATTGAAGATGAATATGATGTGGAATCGAAATTTGTCAAAAGGGAGGGTAATAATGAATTCGTAATGTCGGGACGTGTGGAGATCGACCATCTCAACGATGTTTATCATCTGGATATCCCCGAATCGGATGAATATTCCACTATAGCCGGTTACCTGCTATACCATATGCAGCGCTTCCCAAAAACCTATGAAACCGTGGTTATCGGGAAATATACCTTTAAAATACTCAAAGTAACGGCACGTAAAATCGAGGTTGTACGGCTTATTCTGGCAGGCGAAACAGCTGAGGAGATATTGTACTGAATCTATTAAATGATAAACATGCACTTTTCCTGAAAAAAATAACGCCGTCTCCGTTATTTTTGCTAACTTCGTGCCCTTGTTTGAATTATAATCATTTATCACATTCTAAGTATAATAAAAAGATAGTTAAATGGCTACTTTACAGAAGATTAGAGATAAAGGTACGCTTCTCGTCATCATAATCGGTCTGGCGTTGCTTGCCTTTGTATTGGGAGATTTGCTTACCTCGGGAAGAACATTATTTGGAAAAGCGCAGGATAAAGCGTTTGTAATAAACGGCGATGTGATTTCGACCCAGCAGTATGCCGATAAAATTACTGAATTCGAAGAGTTTCAGAAGATGGTAAGTGGACAGTCGTCCCTCGATGAAAACATCTCTTCACAGATACGTGAGGCGGTATACCAGCAGATGGTGCGGGAACGTTTGCTCAGTCACCAGACGAAAAAACTGGGAATCACAGTTGCCAAAGAAGAGTTAAATGACTTGGTGCACGGTCAATTCATTTCACCTGTATTGCAGCAGCTTCCTTTCTTCGTAAATCCTCAAACAGGCATGTTCGACCGTTCAGCGCTGGTCGACTTTATCAATACCGTCAACATGCCAAGCTCCAATCCACAGGAGCAAGCATTGGTAAATCAATATAGAAGCTTGTGGTTGTTTATCGAGGAGATGGTGAGAACACAACGGTTAGAAGAAAAATATATCTCACTTCTGTCGAATGCTGTGGTTGTGAATGATGCGGAAGCAAAAAACACGTTTGAGCTGTCACAGAAAAATGCGGATATTGAATATGCGCTCAAAAGTTTTTTCACGGTCCCTGATTCAGCCGTCACCGTTACAGATAATGAAGTAAAAGCATTTTACGACAAGCACAAAAAATCCTTCCGTATGGAAGCTCCTCTGGTGAAACTCTCTTATTTTACCAAGAGCATCATTCCCAGTGAAGAGGATTATGCCGAGGTGGAAGCCGAATCTCATAAAGCCTTTGATGAATTGAGCGCCGCTGTTTACCCTGCCTCGGTCGTGGCCGACTATTCGCAGACACCTTATCGGGATGTTTATATGAGTGAACAGATGCTCACCCCTACACAGATCGAATTTGTACGTTCAGCGTCTGCTAACGAGATGTTTGGTCCTGTGCGCGAAGATGATTCCTTTTATATATATAAACTGATTGACAAGACTGTCGCTCCCGACTCGGTACATCTGAGGATGATGGCGGTCCCCGATGCTTCCGTGGTGGGACAGGATTCCGTTATCACTCATTTTGTGGATAGTATTTATGGAGCGATAGCCGCCGGCACCTCTTTTGCAGAGGTAGCCAACAGCCTTAACCCCACCTCTAACGGTGGTGAAATGGGATGGGCAAGGGAAATCGATTTGGTTGGGTTTAGTACCGACCTGGTAAAGGCCGCCTTTAATGCTCCTGTGGGGCAGCCGGTCAAACTTACCATTCCCGGGCAGCAACTAATCCTTCAGGTGGAAGAACGTACCCGTCCTGTCAATAAATACAAGTTGGCAGTTATCGATATGCCTGTGGTAGCCAGTGATAAGACATCGAACAATATTGATAATGAGTTGAATCAGTTTATTTCCACTCCTGATGTGAGCCAGAAATTCAACGATCTGGCAGCCGAAAAAGGATATATGGTAATGCCCGGCATTACGATTTCTGCTAATGATTTCACTTTGGCACAAATCCCCGGTTCACGGCAAGTGATTACTTGGGCAGCCAATGAAAAGAAAATGGGAAGTGTAAAGAAATTCGATCTTACCAACCTTCGTGTCATTGCAAGGGTAGAAAAGGTAACTCCTGCAGGAACCACACCCCTGTCTGAAGTTTCTTCCGGTATCCGTGCGCAGTTGGTGAATGAGAAGAAAGCCGAGAAAATCATCAGCGACCTGAAGACGCAGAATCTTACTTCTGTGGAAGGATATGCTTCAGCGATGGGCAGTTCTGCCGATACCGTCCGTTTTGTGAACTTCAATACGCAGAACATTACGGGTCTGGGGTATGAGCCTGTATTGAATGCTGTTTCGGCTTTCGCTCCGGTCAATCAGGTGGTAGGTCCGTTGAAAGGCAATATGGGTGTATATGTAGCTTCTGTAGCCAATCGCACCGAAGGTGTGGAAGAAGAATATGATGCAGAGCAGCAGAAAAATCAGATGTTGAATAACAATGCCTATCGTATGCAGATGCAGTCGATAGAAGTATTGAAAGAAAAACTGGGTGTAGAGGACAACCGTTTCAGGTTCTTCTGATTTTACTACTCAAGATTAATAACAAGTAAGGATAATTAAAACTTTGCTTGTTTCACAAAAATAGGTGGCTTCATGATGAGGGTGCCTATTTTTTATATAATACTCAATATGCTGATTTGGTTTCTGCGGGTTTCATATCTCCAGATGTTTCGTTTGCACTCAGTCCCAATCCTGCTACCGATATTGTTACGGTGAAGTTGGAGGATGAATGACCTGCGGAAGCCGGTCTTTCCACACAAGAGACCTTCACAGGACTAAGTAGGGGGGTATGTGAAATCCAGTTATGGAGTGCATCCACCATGCTCCGGCGACACACCACAGATCAGCCGGTATATCAGATATCTGTAAGTGGATTCCGCGGAAAAGATCAAAAAATAGGAGAAAACGATGCCCGTTTTCTCCTACAATATGAATATTGAAAAAGTTGTTGTTAGAATTTAATCATGCCGTTCTGCTCCAGTTGCAATGTTTTGCTGGGCTGGTCGCATACTTCCGTAGGTCCGAAGTACTGGATCGGGCCGGGATATACGTAGTCGGTTTCAATAGCCCACTGGTCACGCTGGCTCTCGAAATATTTGAAGGGAGCACCATTCAATTCCACCAACGCTTTCTGTATTACCGGTTTCATTTCTCCGTGGCGGCGTTCCATATTCATCATCATGGTGATGGGGACCCCACCGGCGATCCATTCTGCGGCAGGGGCGGTAGTATTACGTACAGAAGACATATATCCGGTCTTGCCCACCGCGATCAGCATCGAAGCGGTGTAACCAAGTGAATAACAATAGTCGGCATCATAGTTCGACGGAGTAGCGCAACGCCCTTCATAACCGAAGAAATGAGTGATACTGGCAAATTTTCCTTTATACCTGCCTTCCTGCGTCCACGCGTCAAGGCGTTTCTTTACCATCTCAGCCAGTAATTTTTCAGTTTCGATCAGTGATACCTGGACGTTGCCGTGCGGGTCACGGTCGAGCGTGAGTTGGCGTGCCACTGTTTCGGGGAGGCTGGCGTAAATATCGGCATTTTCAGGTGAAAGCTTGCTGATGATATAATCGCGTTGTCCGGAACGGCGTACCAGGTTAAATTCTTCCTGATTGTGCGCCAGGAAGTCATTCAACTCGTGGATCAGTTTCTTCATTGCAGGGATAAATTCGATCAATCCTTCGGGGATGATGACTGTTCCGAAATTCAATCCCTTTTCTGCCCGCTGTTTGATCACGCCAGCTATATAATCGATAATATCGTCGAGCGATTGTTCTTTGGCAGCTACCTCCTCTGAAATAAGACAGATGTTGGGTTGTGTCTGCAATGCACATTCCAGTGCAATATGTGATGCCGAACGTCCCATTACCTTGATAAAGTGCCAGTATTTACGTGCCGAATTACAGTCACGCTGAATATTGCCAATCAATTCAGAATATACTTTGCAGGCCGTATCGAATCCAAAAGATGTTTCGATCTGGCCATTTTTCAGGTCGCCATCGATGGTCTTGGGACAACCGATCACCTGTATGCCGGCATTAATGGAGGCATAGTACTCACCTAACACACATGCGTTGGTGTTGGAATCATCACCCCCAATGATAACCAATGCTTTGATGTCTAATTTTTTCAATATCTCAAGTCCCTTGTCGAACTGCTCTTTGGTCTCTAGCTTGGTACGTCCCGAGCCGATGATATCGAAGCCGCCGGTGTTGCGGTATTCATCGATGATGTCGGCGGTAAGTTCCTTGTAGGTGTGTTTGACGAGTCCGTCGGGGCCCAGGATAAAGCCATACAGTTTGCTGTCGGGGTGCAACCTTTTGATGCCGTCGAATATCCCCGCAATCACATTGTGTCCGCCGGGAGCTTGTCCGCCGGAGAGGATCACTCCTACGTTGACCGGTGCTGATACGCCGGGTTGGCCGTCTGCCCGTACGAATTGTACCACGGGCATCCCGTATGTATTTGGGAAAAGTTTCTGTATCTCCTCTTGGTCGAGAACCGATTCAGTGGCGGCTCCTTCCTGAATAGTCACATTGCCCTTCAAACCTTCGGGCATCTTGGGCACATAAGTTGCCCTTGCAATTTGTAAAGCACTCTTTGTCATTAGATCGATTTTTTTTATGATAAATTGTATTTGTCGAAGATGACTTCAAAAGTACTATTTTTTCGTGAAATGATAAACAATTTTAGTATCTTTACCATTCATACTAAATGTTGATTTACTGATTCTGATGAATCGGAACAGGTAGTGATGAATCGGTGATCCCGACAAGTCGGGGACAAGGAGTGATGATGTGGTGAGATTTTTTTATTTTTAAAATTGACCGATGAATGCCGAGGAAGCGTTGAATGTTGTGGATCTGGAGGCCATTGATGATTTATATAAAAAATATAAGACAGATCCGGAGAGTGTGGATAAGAGTTTTCGCTATTTCTTTCAAGGGTTTGATTTAGCCATTACTCGTTTTCCGAAAAAACCGGGAGAGGATAGCGGCACTATAGAAAATTCCCGGAAAGAGTTGGCTGTAATGAATCTGATTACAGGTTACAGGCGAAGGGGGCATCTTTTTACCAAGACCAATCCGGTGCGTACCCGTCGTAGCTATACCCCCACGCTTGCCATCGAGAATTTCGATCTGAGTGAAAGCGATCTCGACAGGGAGTTTGAAGCCGGCCATGAAGTAGGACTGGGAAAAGTTACGCTAAGAGCGATAGTCAACCGTCTCGAAGAAACTTATTGTAAATCCATCGGTGTGGAATACCGGTATATGACCAAACCGGAGATCGTGAAATGGTTGCAGGACAAGATGGAGCTCACAGAGAACCGGGAGCAACTTCCCCGGGAGATAAGATTGCGTATCCTCGACCGGCTCATAGAAGCATCCGGTTTTGAAGATTACCTTCACAAAAAATTTGTGGGGCAGAAACGGTTTTCTCTGGAAGGGTCAGAATCCATCATCCCGGCATTGGATGCCATCATGTCGCGGGGAGGAGCATATAATGTGAACGAGATGGTAATCGGAATGGCGCACCGCGGGCGGTTGAATGTGCTGGCCAACCTGATGAAAAAGCCTTATGCACAGGTATTCCGTGAGTTCAATGCCCAGAATTATGAAGAGGATATCAAATATGGGGATGTGAAATATCATCTTGGCTACAACAGTACTATCGATCACGAAGGACGTTCCATTGCCATCAGCCTTACGCCTAACCCTTCCCATCTCGAAACTGTAGGGCCTGTAGTACAGGGTATTGTCCGGGCAATGCTGGAGAATGAGCATAACTACGACTATGATCAGGTGTTGCCGATCCTTATCCATGGTGACGCTGCTATCGCCGGGCAGGGTGTAGTGTACGAAACTATCCAGTTCTCAAAATTAGATGGATATAAAACGGGAGGAACTATCCATATCGTCATTAACAACCAGGTGGGATTCACCACCAGTTACCTGCAGGCCCGGTCAAGCACATACTGTACCGATGTGGCCAAAGTGACCCATTCTCCTGTTTTTCATGTGAATGGTGACGATATCGAAGCGATGGTATATGTTGCCAAGCTGGCATTGGAATTCCGCCAGAAGTTTAATATCGATGTTTTTATCGATCTACTCTCTTACCGGAAATATGGACATAACGAAGGTGATGAGCCGCGCTTTACACAGCCAAAGCTTTACGATATCATAGCCAGGCATAAGAATCCCCGTGATATCTATGCTGACAAGCTGATTGCCGAGGGTGTCATTACTCGTCAGGAATTCGACGGCAGGGTGTCTGCTTTCCATCATCGTTTGGAGGAATCATACGAAGAGTCACTCCATTCTACTAAACTGAATATTCAACCGTTTTTTCCCCACAGGTATAAGAATATACGTTATCCGGAAGCTGCGGATTTTGAAAAGAGTGCGGGTACTTCCATCTCAAAGGAAATCTTTATCGACCTGGCAAAACGTATCACGACGTTGCCTCCTGATAAAAAATTCTTTAACAAGACCCAACGTCTTTTCGCACAGCGCGCAGCCATGATCGAAGAGGATAAATACGACTGGGCTATGGGAGAGTTGATGGCTTACGCCTCGCTGGCGAACGAGAACCATTCTGTCAGGCTGAGTGGTCAGGATTCCGAGCGGGGTACCTTTTCGCATCGTCATGCGGAAGTGATTACCGAGGATGGTGAAGAGAAATATTTTCCCCTTAAAACCCTGGGTGAGGAACAAGCAGCTGTGAGGGTCTATAATTCGCCCCTCAATGAATATGGTATACTCGGGTTTGAGTATGGTTACTCGCTGTCACACCCCTGGGGGCTTACTATTTGGGAAGCCCAATTTGGTGACTTTTATAATGTGGGGCAAGTGATCGTCGACCAGTATATCTCGGCAGCCCAGGAAAAATGGGGTATACGGTCAGGTGTGGTGATGTTGCTTCCGCACGGTTACGAAGGCCAGGGGGCAGAGCATTCAAGTGGTCGGATGGAACGTTTTTTGAGCCTTTGCGCCAATTATAACTTACAGGTGGTGAATTGTACTACGCCGGCTAATTTCTTTCACGTGCTCCGTCGCCAATTACATCGTGATATCCGTCTTCCGTTGATTGTATTTACACCCAAAAGCCTCTTGCGTCATCCGGAATGTACCTCTTCACTTGCCGATTTTACGGAAGGTGGATTCCGGGAGGTGATAGAAGATAAGTATGTAGGAAAATCCTCAAACGTAAAGAGAATATTACTTTGCAGCGGTAAGATCTATTATGAATTGGATGCAGCAAGAAAGGAAAGGAAGATAAATGATATAGTTATTCTGCGTGTGGAACAGCTCTATCCTTTCCCGGCCGGGCAGATCAGTGAGATGCTGAAAAGTTATCCTGAAAAAGCTGAACTTGTCTGGGTGCAGGAAGAACCGTTCAATATGGGGGCTGCTATTTTTGTAAAGCAGCAGATAAGGGATTGTACCTTGCGCATTATCAGTCGTCCCGCCAGTGGCGTTACGGCTGAGGGTCTTTCGGCACAACATAAGGTCAACCAGGCAATTATTATTGAGAAAGCATTTAATTGATTTATATCAAGCATATGGCCATTATAGAAATAAAAATACCGAGTCCCGGTGAATCCATCACACAAGTGGAGTTATCCCGATGGTTAGTAGAAGAGGGGGCGGTAGTACGAAAAGATAGTGAAATCGCAGAGTTGGAATCGGAAAAAGCCACGTTGATGCTGATTGCCGAAGAGAGTGGTAAGATATCGCTTAAAGCGGCCGAAGGTGAATCTGTTGACGTGGGCGCTGTTGCTTGTACGATAGATACTTCGGTGCAAGCGGAAGAGCAGGAAAAACCGTTGGCTCCTGCTATGGAAGAAAAGCCTTCTCCGCAAGATTCTCCGGCGGATAAAGAAACAAAAGAAAAGATAGACACAACGGCTGTCCCTGTAGCTAAAATGACGCCTGACGCTGCTGAATCCCGGGAAAGTTATGACAAGATAAAGATCACACCTCTGGCAAAGAAAGTGATGACGGAACACAACCTGTCGATAGAAGATGTGGTCAATGGCCTGAAGCGGTTGAAGCGTGAAGATGTGGAAGCTGTGCTGGGAGCATCGGGAGCAGTCACCGCCGATGGGTTGAAAAAACCGATCAGCCGTGAATGGAAGAGTGAACGGATGAGTTCTTTGCGGAGGAAGTTAAGTGAGCGATTGGTGTCGGTGAAGAACGAGACAGCAATGTTGACCACTTTTAACGAGGTGGATATGAAATCGATCATGGATCTACGGAAAAAATACCAGGTCCGGTTCACGGAAGAGCATGGTATCAAGTTGGGGATTATGTCTTTCTTCCTGAAGGCTTGTGCTGTGGCACTTCAGGAATTTCCCAATGTGAATGCCAAGTTAGACGGTGAGAATATGGTTACCCATGAGTATGCCGACATATCGGTTGCTGTAAGTACTCCCAAAGGGTTGATGGTACCGGTGATCCGGAATGTGGAGAGTTTGGGCTTGGCTGAAATAGAGCGGGCACTTGAGGATTTGGCGGGAAAGGCGCGGAGTGGCAAGCTCTCTATTCCTGAAATGAGTGGAGGCACCTTTACCGTAACCAACGGCGGTGTCTTCGGATCCATGATGTCCACACCGCTTATCAATCCGCCGCAGTCTGCCATATTGGGGATGCATAATATCCTGGAGCGTCCGGTAGCAGTAGATGGCGGGGTGGTGATCCGGCCTATGATGTATGTG
This sequence comes from Proteiniphilum sp. UBA5384, assembly GCF_002410825.1. GTDB lineage: Bacteria > Bacteroidota > Bacteroidia > Bacteroidales > Dysgonomonadaceae > Proteiniphilum. Next base: position 201,954 of record NZ_DHOS01000052.1, read on the forward strand.
GCGTTGTCGTATGACCACCGGGTGATCGACGGCAAGGAGTCGGTTGGCTTCCTGGTCAGGGTAAAACAGTTATTGGAGAAACCGACCGATCTGTTGTTCGGGGGAAGTACCGGTGAAAAAACGTTATTGGAAATTTGATCCTATTCCACAATTGAGAATTTGGCGAATTTGAGCAGCAGTTGTTTTTTGCCGGCAGACTCAAATTCTACGAAAGCGCGGCGATCATTGCCGCTCATCTCGATGGATGTGACTATTCCCCGTCCAAACCGTTCATGTTCTATTACGTTTCCCTCTTGCAGTTCCCGGGCTTCTTTTGATAAGGGGGCTGCAGATGAACCGGCTCGTTGGATGGGTACAGCCCGTTTGGGAATGAGAGGGGTTCTGCTGTATCCGCTGTCGATTGTTGATTGTTCCCGTCGCTCCCGCTGTTCACGCATAGAACCCCAAAAGTCATCTGTGGAAGATTGCCATTCGGTATTTTCATCGCCTCCTCCTTCAATAAATGAAGGATCAATATCCCTCAGAAATTGGCTGGGCAAGGCAGCATTGGTCTTCCCGTTCCGGAAACGGCTTTTTGCATAAGTGATGGTGCAACTTTTCTTTGCACGGGTAATGGCTACATAAAAAAGGCGACGTTCTTCCTCGAGACCCCGCATTTCGGATTTGGCCATGGCCGACGGGAAAAGATCTTCTTCCATTCCAACCACAAATACATGATTGAACTCCAATCCTTTGGCGGAATGCACAGTCATGAGCGTCACCTTTTCCCTTTCTGCTTCATTGTCGGTGTCCTGGTCGGTGAGGAGAGACACTTCCGACAGGAAATCGGTCAGGCTGATATTCTCTTCTCCTTCTTCCTGCCTCGTTTCCACGAATTCGTTGATGGCATTGAGCAACTCCTGCATATTTTGTGCACGGCTCATCCCCTCGGGTGTCATGTCCTCATAAGCTTCATGGGCAATACCACTGTTTTTGATTACCTCTTGTGCGAGTTCGAAGGCATTCAGCTTTTTGTTTTGCCCGATAAATCCCTGCATCAGGGAGTGGAACCCTTCTAACCGATTGACCGTACCTGAATTGATTTCCAGATTGTATTCCAGTGGCGAGGTTATTATCTGCCACAAGCTTACGTTATATCGTTGGGCAGCTGAAGTGATTTTGGAGAGTGTTACGTTTCCGATTCCACGGACAGGATAGTTGATAATACGGCGGAACGCTTCTTCGTCACTCGGGTTGACGATGAGGCGGAAGTAACTGATAATATCCTTGATCTCTTTACGTTGGTAGAATGATAATCCTCCATATATCCTGTAAGGGATATTATTTTTTCTCAACGCTTCTTCAAAGGTGCGCGATTGTGCATTGGTGCGGTAAAGTATGGCAAAGTCACTGTAGTTGACATGGTTCTCGAGCCGTATCCGTGTAATTTTATTGGCGACGATCAATCCCTCTTCAAAATCAGAAAAGGCGCTTTTGATCTCGATCTTATCTCCTTCTTCATTCTCGGAGAACACATCTTTGAATATCTGTTCGCTATTTTTCTTGATCAGGCTGTTGGCCGCATTTACGATATTCTGTGTTGAGCGGTAATTCTGTTCTAATTTGAATATCCGGGTATTTGGGAAATTCGATTTGAATTTCAGGATGTTGTCGATGTTGGCACCCCTGAAGGAATAGATGCTTTGCGCATCATCACCTACCACACACACGCGGTGGTGTGCGTCAGCCAGCTGTCTTACTATCAGGTGCTGTGCGAAGTTGGTATCCTGATACTCATCCACCAAGATATATTGGAACTGGTTCCGGTATTTTTCCAGTATTTCTTTGTGATCACGGAACAAGATATTGGTGTACATCAGGAGATCGTCAAAATCCATGCTGTTGGCTGAGCGGAGCCTGCTCTGGTAGCGTTGGTATATTTCGAAGAGCTGTGGACGCCTCGCCATCCGGTCGTATTGTTGGATTTCATCGTTGGCAGCGTACATGGCAGGGGTGATCAGGCTGTTCTTGGCTCTCGATATTTGTCCGTGCACCGCTCCCGGCCTGTATAGTTTGTCATCCAGCTCCATCTCTTTGATGATGAGCCTGACCAGATTGGTCGAGTCGGACGAGTCGAAAATAGTAAAGTTGGACTGAAAGCCGATTGCTTCGGCTTCATTCCGTAATATACGTGCAAAGATAGAGTGGAAGGTACCCATCCAGAGTCGCCGTGCCCTTTTCTCACCCACAATATCGGCAATTCGTGATTTCATCTCACGGGCCGCTTTGTTGGTGAAGGTGAGGGAGAGGATATAATAAGGGGGAAGCCCCTGTTCCAGCAGGTAGGCGATCTTATAAGTAAGCACTCTGGTCTTTCCTGAACCGGCACCGGCGATCACGAGTGATGGTCCATCGCAAAATTCTACGGCTGCCCGTTGTGCTTCATTCAGCTGGCTGAGTAGGGGCGAATCACTATTTTTTCTTACTTTTTGCATAACTGCAAAAGTACGAATTTTTGGTGTAACAGGATAAAAAAACCGCCCTCGGTTGAGAGCGGTTGTAGGGGAGTTTTTTTATATCAGAACTTATAGCGCAAGCTAAGTGCAAACCCGCTATACCAATAGTCGTTATAACCGTTCGTGAAGTTGATCGACGGCTTCCAGTCCAGGGAGATATTAAAGGGTGCCTGGGGAAAAGCATACTCGATACCGCCAATCAGGTCGACTCCAATCAGGAAGGTGCCGTCGTAGCGATCCTTGTGTTTATGGATTCCCCCGAGGTGTCCACCGAGACCCAAATACCATTCCAGTCCGGGAGCATTGGGAACCGGTTGCTGGTATTCATACAATGCCGTTGCTTGAAAGTAATTGGGAGAGAATGCGACAATAAATTCACCTGCGGATGCCGGAACGAAAAAGTGTTTCAACGACACACCGTTGTCGTATCCCAATCTCACGCCGAGTGAGGAATTGTACTGTTGTGCGTTCAATGTAGAAGCAAATGCTGCCGTCAGAAAAGCAGCGAAAAGTAGTTTTTTTAGTTTCATATGATTCGGTTTTATAAAAATAATAACAAATAATCTTCTATTTTGTTTGTAATCCTTCCAGCCTTCCCCCTTTTTTCAAATAACATTTCCTGCATAGCGGTTGATATTCTTCCATTTCGCCCAGCATCACCTGTTTGTCGTTCTGTACCAACCTATGTGAGTAGTTGGCCAGATTACCGCACTGGACGCAGATGGCATGTACTTTTATCACATCATCGGCAATGGCACATAATGCCGGCATGGGGCCGAAGGCTATACGTTTGAAATCCATATCGAGTCCGGCGACGATTACCCTGACTCCTTGGTCGGCCAGTCCCTGGCATACATCCACTAATCCCATATCGAAGAATTGTGCTTCATCAATCCCTATCACTTCCGCCCCGGAGGAGAGCAGCAAAATGTTACTTGAGTGTTCCACCGGGGTGGACAGGATGGTATTTTTATCGTGTGATACCACTTCTTCTTCCGAATAGCGGGTGTCGATAGCGGGTTTGAAGATCTCTACCGTTTGGCGTGCGAACTGTGCGCGGCGTAACCTGCGCAGCAGTTCTTCTGTCTTGCCGGAAAACATCGAACCACAGATTACTTCGATCCGACCGGTGCGTGCTGTTTCGTTGAGTTGGTTTTCGTTATACATTTCTCTCTTTCGATAATTTTCCGGATACTTCCGGTTCGTTTGTTGTCCGGAAGGGCAGTGAGTTTTATTTGCCTTTGACAATTTTCTTGATTTCGTTCAATTTGTTTAGTGCCTCGATAGGAGTCAGGTTATTTACATCAAGGTTGATAATCTCATCCCGTACCTGGCTGAGGATCGGGTCATCCAACTGAAAGAAGCTCAATTGATATCCTTCTCGTTTCTCCACAAAATCCTGGATAGGTTTCTTGATCATCTCTTTCCGGTTAGATGATTCCATCTGAGAGAGGATAGCATCCGCCCGATTGGTGATGCTTTGGGGAATACCGGCCATCTTCGCCACATGAATACCGAAGCTATGCTCACTTCCCCCGGGAACCAATTTACGCAAGAAAATTACTTTGTTATCGATTTCCTTTACCGCTACATTATAATTCCTGATACGTTTGAACGATTTCTCCATTTCGTTCAGTTCATGATAATGTGTTGCAAACAATGTTTTGGCGCGAGCTTTGGGATTTTCGTGGATATATTCTACGATTGCCCATGCAATTGAAATACCATCGTATGTACTTGTGCCGCGTCCTAATTCATCGAAAAGGACAAGGCTGCGCCCCGATAAGTTATTAAGGATGTTGGCTGCTTCGTTCATCTCTACCATAAACGTGGATTCGCCCAGAGAGATATTGTCAGAGGCACCCACCCTGGTGAAGATTTTATCGACCAGCCCGATTTTCGCCGAGTCGGCCGGTACGAAGCTTCCAATCTGTGCCATCAGGGTGATAAGCGCGATTTGTCGGAGGAGGGCCGATTTACCTGCCATATTGGGACCGGTGATGATGATGATTTGTTGGGTGTCACTGTCCAGATAAATATCGTTGGCAATAAACGGTTCGCCGGGAGGAAGTTGTTTTTCAATTACCGGATGCCGCCCGTTTTTTATGTCGATCACTTCGGAATCATTGATTTCCGGTCGGATATATTTATTTTCCCGTGCTACGTTAGCGAAAGAGAGAAGGCAATCTATCCGTGCAATGATATTGGCATTGGTCTGGATGGCAGGGATGAATTCAAGAAGATTCTCCACCAGGGAATTGTAAATGCTGGTTTCCAGTGCAATTATTTTCTCTTCCGCCCCTAATATTTTCTCTTCGTACTCCTTTAATTCGGCAGTGATATATCTTTCGGCACTGACTAATGTCTGCTTGCGTATCCAGTCTGCCGGTACCTTGTCCTTATGGGCATTGCGTACCTCTATATAATAACCGAACACATTATTAAATGCTACTTTAAGGGAGGGGATACCGGTTCTTTCACTTTCGCGTTGCTGGATTTGCATCAGGTAATCCTTCCCTGAGTAAGCAATCTGTCGCAAGTTGTCCAATTCTTCATTCACCCCTTTCCTGATATATCCACCTTTATTTTGTAGGGCAGGAGGATCGGCTATGATCTCTTTCCCGATACGATTGCGAATGGCGAGGCATGGATCGAGTTGTTTGCCCATCTCGGCAATACTTGGATTGTCGCATAGGAGAAAAGCGTCTCTGATTGGTTCAACAGCAGTGAGTGCGATTTTGAGTTGGGCTACTTCCCGGGGGGTGATCCTTCCTGTGGCTGCCTTGGAAATGATTCGTTCCAGGTCGCCTATAAGGGAAAGCTGTTGTTCGAGCAACGTTTTCAATTCGGGCTCCCTGAAGAAATGTTCCACCACGTTGAGTCGTGCTTCTATCGGTTGCGCCTCTCTCAGTGGAAAAACCGTCCATCGGCGCAACAGACGAGAACCCATTGGGGAGATGGTTTTGTCGAGTACATTGAGCAGACTTTTTCCTCCTTCGTTAAGAGGGTTAATCAGTTCCAAGTTGCGGATAGTAAATCTGTCGAGACGTACATAACGCTCTTCCTCGATCCGTAATAGTGAAGTTATATGAGCAATATGTTTATGCTGGGTGATATCCAGGTAATGGAGTATAGCTCCTGAGGCGATAATACCCCGTGTAAGCTGGTCTACGCCGAATCCTTTCAGGTTTTTTGTCTGAAAATGGGAGAGGAGCCTGTCGCGGGCACTGGTTTCAGTGAAAATCCAGTCGTCGAGTTCAAAAATAAACCATTGAGAACCGAATATCTCTTCAAATTTTTTTTTGTTGCCCCGCTCAATGAGTATTTCTTTGGGTGAGAAGTTGGAGAGAAGTTTGTCTATATCGTCACTTATCCCTTCAGCCGTAAGAAATTCACCGGTTGAGATGTCGAGAAAGGAAATGCCGAACAAGTTGCCTTTTTCAATATACATCGCACAGAGGAAGTTGTTTTCTTTATGGTTCAGTATGTTGTCATTGATAGATACGCCGGGAGTAACTAGTTCAGTAATGCCGCGTTTTACCAGTTTCTTGGTCGTCTTGGGGTCTTCCAGTTGATCGCATATAGCTACACGTTTGCCTGCACGGACCAGTTTCGGCAGGTAAGTATCCAGCGCATGGTGTGGAAACCCGGCGAGCTCCACAAATTGCGCCGAGCCGTTAGCTCTTCGCGTGAGTGTAATTCCCAGTATTTCAGCCGCCACGATGGCGTCATCCGAAAAGGTCTCATAAAAATCACCTACACGAAACAATAAAATAGCATCGGGATGTTTTGCCTTTATCTCGATATACTGCTTCATCATTGGTGTTTCTGCTATCTTTTTTCCCACGAATTTTTATTTACAATTACTAATGACTAATTACCAACCACAATGATTAATTATCACTGGAGATTAAATCTTTGAATGTTGAATTTGAAATTTCAAAAGCGAAATTACAAAAAAAGCATGACTATCGAAAAATTAAATTGATTTGTTAGCGCAGTAGTTCTTTCAATTCTTTCACTCCTTCAGAAGCTCCTTTCCTGATATGGTGAATATTATAGCGGTTGGTATGTACGTCCTTCGGGTCGATTAAATATACCGGCACATTTTTTCTTATGTCATTGAGTAGTCCGGCGGCCGGGTATACATTCATGGAAGTGCCGATGATAACAAATATATCTGCCTGCGCGCAGATTCTTTCGGCTTCATAAATCATAGGTACCGCTTCGCCAAACCACACGATATGGGGGCGTAATTGGAATCCCTTTTCACAGGTATCGCCCGGATGTATATCGATATGCGCCGGGTCGATATCATACACAAGTGAATCATCCCCTGTGGAACGCACTTTCATCAGTTCGCCGTGAAGGTGGAGCACATTTGTGCTGCCGGCCTGTTCATGCAGGTTATCAATGTTTTGGGTGATAATGTGCACATCGAAATCTTTTTCCATTGCAGCCAGTCCATAATGTCCTGCGTTGGGTTTGGCATTCATTAATTCCCTCCGGCGCATATTGTAGAAATTCAATACTAATTCAGGATTTGCTGTAAACCCTTCGGGTGTAGCCACCTGTTCCACCGGATATTGTTCCCATAATCCTCCCGAATCGCGAAAAGTAGCAATTCCGCTCTCGGCACTCATTCCTGCTCCAGTCAACACTGCCAATTTCTTTCTCATATGCATCTCTTTTTCTTTCAAATATAGCTTTTTTCTACTTAAAATCAACGTTATTTCATATTAAAATCGTATTTTTGCGAATTAAAATCAAAAAGAAAAAAGTTAGATGGACAAACTAAGTTACGCGTTGGGAATGAGTATGGCTTCAAATCTTATGAATTCGGGATTGGACCAGATAGATGTAGAATCGTTTGTGAAAGCCTTTACTGAGATCATGAACAATACCGCTCCTTCGATAAGCCCCCAGGAGGCAAATCAGATTATTCAGAGTTATTTCAGCCAGATGCAGGATAAGATGCTGGAGAATAATCTGAAAAAAGGTATGGCATTTCTGGAAGAGAACCGTAAAAAAGAAGGGGTTGTTACGCTTCCCAGCGGATTACAATATGAGGTACTCCAAGAAGGGAACGGAGCCAGACCGAAAGCTACGGACAAGGTGCGATGCCACTATCATGGCACATTATTGAATGGTCAGGTCTTCGACAGTTCAGTGCAGAGGGGCCAGCCGGCCGTTTTTGGTGTGAGTCAGGTGATCAAGGGGTGGGTAGAGGCGCTTCAATTGATGTCGGTCGGCTCCAAATGGAAATTATATATACCTTCAGAGCTCGCTTATGGTGAACAGGGAGCGGGAAATTCCATAGAGCCCAACTCTACACTTATCTTTGATGTAGAACTGCTGGGGATAGAGTAATTAAGATGAGATCTAAACAAATAAATTTAACATAGAGAAAAATGAAAAAAACAATTTTAGGCACATTTTGTGTAATGACTGTTTTGTCGGTCTTGATGGCATCCTGTGGTGGGGCGTCTACTCCAAAGACATCCCTGAAGAATTCAGTAGACAGTGTTTCTTATGCTTATGGTGTGAGTATGGCTGAACAGGGATTGGTCCAATTCCTTGAGCAGACCGGCGTGCTGCAAAGTACCTCCAATATTGAGTATGATTATCAGATGAAGATTGCTGCTGCCGATTCTACTCAGAAAGAAGTATTGCAAAAAGAGATGACTGCAAAACTCGATTCAATGAAAAAAGTAAATGGTCCACGTCTCAATGAATTTCTCAAAGGGGTAAAGGAGGCAATGAATCTGGACGAAAAGTCGCCGTATGCTTATGGTTTGAGTATTGGTGTGCAATTTTCTCAACAGATGCTTCCTCAATTCAATTCGATGCTTTTCGGAACCGATTCAACACAAAAAATAAGTAATGATCAGGTATTAGCCGGTTTGATTTCGACGCTGAAAAATCAGCAGTTGGCTATCAGTACAACGGATGCTAATGCGTTGGTTCAGAAAAAAATTGAAGAAGCCCAAGAGGCCGAACAAGTACGTCAGGAAGAAAACCTCAAAGTGCAGTATGCTGATAGTATTGCTGCCGGAGAAGCTTATATGGCTGAGAATGCCAAGAGGGAGGGTGTTGTGACGCTTCCCAGCGGCTTACAGTACGAAATCCTGCGTGAAGGCACCGGTGCTGTTCCTGCTGATACCGATCGGGTAAAAGTGCATTATCATGGCACACTGATTAATGGTACGGTCTTCGATAGTAGTGTAAACAGGGGTGAACCTGCTACATTTGGTGTGACTCAGGTAATTGCCGGGTGGACGGAAGCTCTTAAACTGATGCCTGTGGGCTCTAAATGGAGATTATATGTTCCCTACAATCTGGCTTATGGTGCTCAGGATCGAGGTACTATCAAACCCTTCTCAAATCTTATCTTCGATGTAGAGTTACTGGGAATAGAAAAATAAATTCTTTTATTATAGTACAATTGAGGTGGCCATTTTTTGGTCACCTTTTTTTATGTTTTCTTGGAAGATTGATTATTTTGTCTTTTTTATATTGATAAACTTGATAAATGATAAAAAATAAAGATTTTCTCTATTTTTTCTTGCATAATGTTTTCTGAAGGCGTATATTTGCACCATTATAGATTGTAAGGTTATTCCGCTTATAATTGTTAAATTATAAGGCGTTTTGTATTGTTGGATTTCCAGAGTAATCTTAATGAAATGTATTTAGAATGGAGGTTTCAATTTCAGTATGACATTTTTTTTAAAAAAAAAGTGCAAAAAACTATATAATTGAAATAAATGGTTTATATTTGCGAAACATATGGATAGTCATAATACTGTTAATTTATGTATGATGTAGAGTTGTAAAAATCGTAAGGAAGAAAGGGCTATTTTATGTATTTATATTGATAATCAATCTTTTATTATTAGTTAAAACCCCTTTCAGACTATCGGCATATAAGATATATTATAAATATAGTGTTTAATTTAAAAGTAGAGTTTATGAAAAGAAAGCTAACTATGTTTTTAGCCCTATTTTTTATTGGGATAGGGCTTGCTGTAGCTCAAACCCAGGTGCGTGGTACCGTGGTGGATGAAACGGGCGAACCGGTGATTGGGGCTACCATCCAAATCAAAGGTACATCGCAGGGAACCGTTTCTGACGGGGATGGTAATTTCAACCTGTCTGCTCCTGCCAACGGCATCCTCGTAGTTTCCTATGTAGGATATCAAACACAGGAAGTGCAGGTAAAGGAAAATGTAAGGGTTGTTTTAAGAGATGATACCGAGATCCTTGATGAAATTGTTGTGACGGCAATGGGTATCAGGCGCGAACGTAAGGCATTAGGTTATGCTGCCCAGGATTTGAAATCTGACCAACTGAGTAAAGCCGGGACAACTTCTTTGGCGAATGCCATACAAGGAAAACTTACCGGTGTGGATGTGCGTCAATCCTCCGGTGCACCGGGAGCTTCTGCGCAAATTGTAATTCGCGGTGCCCGTTCTTTCGATGGTAACAACCAACCTTTATATGTGGTTGATGGTATGCCCATCAATACAAAAGCTGATTTCGATACCGAGCAATCAGTAACTGGTGCGAATTATGCGGACCGTAGTATTGATATTAATCCGGAAGACATTGAAACGATTAACGTACTGAAAGGGCAGGCAGCCTCTGCGCTTTATGGTATCCGGGCATCCAATGGTGTAATTGTGATTACTACCAAACGAGGATCGGGAAATATGCGTAAGCCACAGGTTACTGTCTCCACGAACTTGAGCGCCCAGAGAGTTTCTCGTAAGTTCGAACGGCAAACCGTGTATGCACAGGGGAATGCTATTTCGGCTTATACCCCATCTGCATCCATGTCTTGGGGGCCTAAAATATCAGACTTACCTAATGATTGGCAATATGGAGGTAATGCTGAGCCGGGGTATAGATTAAAAGATTCAAACAAACCGGATGAGGAAAGTAATAGGTTATATAATTCTGCCTATTTATATGGTAAACATGAAGGTCATTATTATAACACTTCGCGTGCTAAAGCTGGTCTGGATGGCTGGACTACCCCTCAGACTTATGATAATGTGGGTGATTTTTTGGGTACCGGGTTCACTGAAAATACAAATGTAAATATATCTCAAAGTATCAATGGGATTAATTATTCTTTTGGTATCAATAATTCTTATCAGGAAGGTATAATCCCATCCACAGGGATGAACCGTTGGGGCGCACGTGGTTTGGTGGATTGGAAAATCGATCCCCAATGGACTACAGGATTCTCTATGAATTATTCTTCCAGCAAGATCACCGGAGCACCGGGAGCGAATGACGGTATTATGAATGTGATTTACTCCGCTCCGGCCGAGTATGACTTGAAAGGGATTCCTACCCATGTTCCGGGGGATATTACCGATCAGGTATTATTTCGTTCTACATCTTTTGTAAATCCATATTGGTGGGCCGAGCATAATGAATATTCACAACATACCAATCGTGCATTCGGGAATGCGTATGTAGAATTTCAGCCCAATTTGAATTGGGACAATTTTGCGTTGAGTTTTCGCGAACAGGCCGGTTTGGATATCTGGACTTCTGACTATTCCGATGTAAGGGAGATGGGAACCACAAATTCATTAGGAGGAGGAGATATCGAAAATTACGGAAGACAGTACAATGTATTTAACAACTTGCTTACTGCCAATCTCGACGGGAAATTTGGTGAAAATGAAGAGTGGGGATTAAACGTTGTAGTTGGGAATGAAATTAATCATGAAGGAAGGCGTGTTTGGGATTATTACGGGAGTAATTTCAATTTTCCCGGTTTTAAAAATATAGGAAATGCAACTTCTTATACTTCCAGTGAATACACTCGTCAGGAACGTACTGTGGGATTCTTTGGAAGTGCTTCCTTGTCGTGGAATAATCAGTTATATCTGACTGTAACGGGGCGTAATGACTATGTATCTACCATGCCGCGAGGTAGCCGTAGCTTTTTCTATCCATCGGTATCGCTGGCATGGGATTTTACCCAGCTACCTGCATTGCAGAACAATAGTGTGCTGAATTATGGTAAGTTGCGTACATCTTTCGCACAGGTCGGGCAGGCTGGAAATTATTATAATAACTATTATTATACTCCAGCTTATGGTAGTGGTTTCTATGGTTATTATCCGGTTACTTATCCCCTCTCGAGTGGGGTTTCCACTTTTACACCTTTCTATAGAGTATATGATGAAAGTCTGAAACCACAAAATACGACAAACTATGAGTTGGGTACCGATCTGCATTTTTTTGATAGTCGTATCAAATTGGAGTATACCTACAGTTATCAGGATGTAACAGATCAAATTTTTTCTGTTCCTGTGGATGGTGCTACTGGCTATCAGGAAATGTTGACGAATGCCGGTGAAATGAAAACTCGTGCGCATGAGCTTTCTCTCAATGTGGCTATTTTGAGAGCAAGAGATTATGATTTGAATTTGGGGATCAATTTTACCAAAATTAAGAACGAAGTGGTTGAATTGGCACCGGGTGTTGAGTCCATTTTCTTGGGAGGTTTTGTAGAACCCCAGATACGCGCACAGGCCGGGCTCACTTATCCGAATATTTACGGAAATGGCTTTAAACGTGATGAAGCCGGCAATATGCTTTTGTTGAAAGGTTTACCTCAGGCAACCGGTGATAGCCAGAACTTAGGTGCAGCCTCGCCTGATTTCATCACCGGCTTTACCTTCGGTGGTCGTTTCAAACGACTTTCTTTGTCCACTACTTGGAGTTGGCAAAAAGGTGGGAAAATGTACCATGGTACGAATATGACTATGAATTACTTTGGTGTTACCAAAGAATCACTGCCATATCACGAAGGAACGATGGTTGCGGAAGGAATTGATGAAACGACCGGAAAGCCCAATAACGTTGAAGTGAGTAAACAGGCATATTATATGGCATATTATGATGTTACCGAATCCGGTATTTATGATACCAGTTTTCTCAAGTTGCGTGATTTGACGCTCACTTATCAGTTGCCCAAAATAGGGACCTTTGATATCTCAGTACATGGTTTTGCCCGGAACATTCTTCTTTGGACCAAGTTGCCGAATTTTGATCCGGAATCTTCGCAAGGAAATAACAACATGAGCGGCTATTTCGAGCGTTTCTCTATTCCGAATACTTCCAGTTATGGTGGTGGACTTACTTTTACATTCTAAATAATTCAATAAAAAAGATTTTAATTATGAGGAAAAATATTCTACTAATACTGTCGATAGCTCTCTTTGGTTTAACGGCTTGTACCGAAGATGTATTCGATAGGCTCAATAAGGATAAGCAGCATCCTTCTACGGAGGTGGTGCCTGCATATCTTCAATTGACCGATGCTATCATGTCAACGGGATTCACTACCGTTTCGGGCGACTATGCCTTTTATCTTTCATCACTTAATGAACAATCGGTTGGAATTGGTAACAACCAATTAATGCGGGCTGAATTGCGTAATTCGGGTGAATGGGCATCTTCTACCACATTTAATAATGTATGGAATGGCACTTATGCCAATTTGTTGAATATAAGGGAGATAATTCGAAAAGTAGAAGATGAGGTGCCTGGCAATATTGGCCAGTTCGATATCTTGGGGATGGCACAGGTATTGGAGGCCATCAATTTCGGAATATTGACAGATTTGCACGGAGACATTCCCTATAGCGAGGCATTGCAGGGTAAAGCCAATCTCCAGCCTAAGTTGGATGCCCAAAAGGATATATACGCCGGAATTCTTTCGACTCTTGACGCAGCTCTATCCAATCTTGAAAAAGGAAGAACTTTGAAAAATGCAGGAAAGCAGGATATTGCTTTTGGTGGGGATATCAATCAATGGAAGGCTACGGCTTATGCGCTGAAAGCACGCTATTTGTTGCACCAATTGGCGGTGAATCCCGATGTCTTGGAAGATGTGGAAAAAAATGCAGAGGAGGCGGTGAAATTAGGTTTTAAAGGTTTTCTCATTAATGAATTTAATGGTGTAACTACAGATAACCCGTGGAGTGCCTTTATCTGGAGTCGTGCCTATACTGCGTCTTCGCTGACCGTGGCAAACTTAATGGAAGCTACAGGTGACCCGCGCTATCCCTATTATGTCTATGAGGACGAAGATCAAGAGGGAAATGTTATCCCTGGAGAAGCTTATGAACCTGGAGATGAGGATATAGCCAAGGTTGCAGACGGTAGTTTGGCTTTTCCTGCATGGTATGATTTGGGTGCACAACCAATCCATGTCTTCAGTAAATCGGAACTCTATTTTATTTTGGCTGAAGTCCAATTACGTTTGGGTAAGGATGCGACTGACGCATTTCAAACAGCTGTTGGGACATCTGTCAGTGAGATATTGGAATTGTTCAAAGATAATACAAGTGCAAGCGACTATGCGGAATCCTTGGGTGCTCCCACGCTTCAAAAGCTTTTTGAACAGAAATACCTCGCGCAATCGTATGATGAGCAAGTGGAAACATACAATGATTTGCGTCGTTTAAAAGCAATGGGAGAAGAGTATGTAAAATTGACCAATCCGTGGAATACCCAAAGCGGTGTGAACCGTTATCCTGAACGTTTGCCTTACGGCAATAGTGGGGTAATAGGTAACCCAAATGTGAAAGAGGCCTATGGAGATGGATTCTATATCTATACCCAAAAAACATGGGTAAACAATAAATAGAGAATACCATAAGGTTATTGAAAAAAGGTTGACTCAACGTGAGGGGTCAACCTTTTTTCGTATGTTGATGTGTTGAACATTGTTAGGAATAGTCTGATATGATTATTCGAAAGATTTTAAAGTTATAATTTCATTTTCAAAATATAGATCACCTTTGTGTAGTTAAAAAATAAATAATTAACGGAATGAGTAAATTCTTCATAGTATCAGTTTTAGCCTTATTGGTACTATTTATATGTGTGAGTTGCGACAAAGAAGAAGAAAATACGGAATTGCCTTATATTGAAGGATTGACGATCGACAATTATCCGCTAATAGAGACGGAGAAGCGGATATTGTACTTACTGCATGAAAGATGTCGTCCGATGAAAAAAAGTATGAAAGATTTGGAGTATTGTACACAACTTCCCATATCTCAGGAAACTCTTGGCTGGTCGAGACGCATGGCCGGAGGAGTAAGGAATGCGGCAATCCCTATTACGATAATCAAGGCTCCGGAGAGAACAAAAGATGTGGTGAGACCCAATCCGTCTGCCAGAAAACCGATTCCCACTAATCCCAACATCGCCGGTATAAGGCTGAAGGTGAAAAACATGGAGAACACCCTCCCAAGTGCACCGGGATCTATCTTGGTTTGTAACAAGCCGGTAAATGCAGCATTATATACTGCACCGGAGACACCTCCGACGGTAGTGAGTACGGCAAACCATACAAATCCATCGGGCGATAGAAGACCGGAGAACAAAAAGGTGAGACCGCAGACAAGATACATCCAGTTTATCAATGCAACCCGATTGATTTTATAGACTTTTGCTCCCATAATTGCACCCCCCACGAGGGCGCCTACACTCCATATCGCCTCGATAATGCCAGCTTGGAATTCGGTGCCATTGAAATATTCCAGAGTCATCAAGGGAAATAATACGCTGATAGGTACCAAAAAAAAGGTTACCAATATCGAATAGAGGAATATCCAGCTTAACCCTCTGTTTCTTAGTATAATCATGGCGCCTTCTTTCATTTCCTTCAAAATATTCCTTTCTACGCCATCTTCCTTTTCGGGATTGGGAATATATACGAAAAAAAGTGAAGTAACGGCGATCAGTGCGCCGGCTACGTCGAACAGTAACACATACTCTATGTCCCATACTGTTATTAACATAGCTCCGAGGGCGGGGCCGGCAATTTGGCTGACTGAGGCAATGATTTGGTTTACCCCTGCAATACGGGTTAATTGGTCTGACGGGGCAAGCAGCGGAACGGATGCCTGCATTGCCGGCATGTGGAATGATGAACCTACGGAGCGTAATGCCAATAAACCGAATATATGCCATATCTCTGCCATATCGAGCCAGAAGAGAATTGCCAGTGTCAAAGTGCATAACGCAATAAAGGAATCGGCAAGCATCATAATCCGTTTACGGTTCCACCGGTCAATCAATGCACCGGTAAAAGGACCGATAAGCGACTGTGGTAATATTCCGGCAATAGCCGCCCATGCCAACATCTCGGCAGAGCCTGTTTCAAGGCTGAACCAGATGATAACTGCAAAATTGACAAGGCTGCTCGTCAGTATGGAGAAGAATTGACCACTCCAAATGATCGCAAAGGTTTTTTTCCAATTATTGTTCATTTTGTAGAGACTGATCGCCATATTAAAAGATGTCGCGATGATGTGGCACAAAAATAGTAACTGTTTACCGATTGAAAGAATTTGGGATAAAAATATTGGTTAATCGTGTTTTTTTCCTCTTGTCATAAATAGGACGAAAGGGTCGAAAATACCACCCGTATTGTAAAATATGGACACTACAGAAAAAAATTGTTATCTTTGCTCACCCCTTTTATATTGAAAGTTACAATAAATGTGGAAAATTTTCATTTTGACATTGTCTGTTTTTTGTCTTGTAGGATATAATTCCTGTAATCACAAGGCAGACGAATATATATATCAACGGTTAGTCCGATGGGATAATATGGTTGATAGTGTGCCTCAGCTGGTGGTGGACAGTCTTCTGCAGATAGATACTGAAGAACTTGATCGATCCGGTAGAGCATATTATGGTTTATTAAAAGTAATCTCTGATGACAAGACTTTTGTCAATTTTACCAATGATTCCCTGATTAACTCCATTACTGATTATTATCGGATACATGATCCTAAAAGTAATCTCTATATCCGGGCATTGGCGTATCAGGGTATAATACGTACCCGGATAGGGATAAAAGATAGTACAGTATATGAACCTTTGAGGGAAGCCGGCAGATTGTTATCCGAGATGGATAATCCGGATACCTCACTGGGATACCTGATTAATTATTTTTTAGGAAATATCCATTATAACAATCGTAGCTATACCTCGGCGGATGAATATTTCCGCCGTACACTTGATTATGCCCATCAGGAAAAAGACTCCATCCATTTATTTGATACCTACTTGGCTCTTTATTGGAATGAGATGGAGCAAGAGAAATTTGATAAAGGTAAATTATATTTGGATACTCTTTCTAACTTTTATAACCGACTGTCCGGAAAAGATTACTTTATCTTAAACGCCCAATCTATTTATTATGATGTGACAGGTGAATTGGAAAAAGCTTTGGAAAGAGAAAAAGAGTTACTTCGCATTACCTTTAAGCAAAAAGAGAATATTGAATTATCGAGGGTATATTATAGTATATCCTACAGATTTGTGGCGCTGGAACAATTAGATAGTGCTATGGTATATGCCCAGAAGGCGATAGAATTTATTCAAGATACAACGAATAGACAGAATTATCTTTATTATCAGAATGTAGCCAATATTGCAGAGAAGCAAAATAATTTTGTCTTGTCGAATGAATACCTGCGAAATGCTTTCGATCTATACAAACAGTCGATTAGTACCCGATTGGATACCCATATTGTGGAGCTGGAAAAAAAATATGACTTATCGGAAACAGAAAACGAAGTCCTCAGGGCACGACAGCAGAACCTGCGGATTGTAATTGGTGCGTTGATATTAGCTATTGTGCTGATCTTTATCGCTATGTATGCCTTGAAAGTCCGGAGAGCCACTAAATTGAAGTTGATACAGGCTGAACATAAGATGGAACAACAGGATTTACAGGCTAAAATTCTTAGGGAAGAAGCCGCTAAACGTAAATGGTTACTTCAACTTTATAGCCATATATCGGGAAGATTGTCTTTCCTTCAAGGAGAATTTGAGACATTGACACAGCGGTATATTTCTTCCCATCCGAAAGTGTATCATGATATGGAACAAATATTAAAAAATACTGATACCGATTTAAAAGATATTACCAAAATGCTTGCTACCGATAATGAAACTTTTTATGCTTATACCCGGTTGAACGATGAGGAGGGGATATTTAATCCAACGGAAAGAATGTTATTAATACTGCTTGCCTGTGATGCCGACAACCGGCAACTTGCCACTTTTATGAATACAAACCTCGAAAGTATCCGGGTGAGAAAATCGCAGCTCAAGAGAAAAATGCAGATAAAAAATATGGACACATCCCTTTTTTATGAGTAAGAAGACCGTTAAATGTAATTTGAGAAATTCGCTTATAATTAAATGATTACAGGTTATTGTGCCGTTAAAATACCGGTAAGGTCTTGTTTTTTTTGTCTTTCCTCTGTTATTTTGTGTCTGTAATTCATAACTGATTTTCAAATAAAAATCATCAATCCTAGGAATGATTTTTTGCAAGTATTTTTTTTAAGGAAAGCAATGGCTTTCATGAATTCAATGCGTATTTAATAATTAAATAAAGTAAATAATGATATGAAAAAGACAATGTGGGCGTATTTTATAATGGCTGTATGTAGTACATTATTGTTTTCCAGCGAGCTATCTGATAGGATTAACTTAAGCCGTCTAGGTGGTACGACCCGTGGCGCATCTGAGAGTACTCAATCCTATGACAATCCGGCAATGGAACCGGTTGTGGAAGCATACAATTTACAAAATGCGGTTTCAATATCGGTACAAAACTATCGTGGAAGCGCATTGGTGGAAATTATCGGACCGAGAGAAGTAAGACAAAGTTTTATTGAAGTATATGATATGGGATTTGATATGGTTGATCTTTCCGGTCTTCGCGCAGGAAATTATACCATACGTATTACTCTCGGCTCAGCAGTATATACAGGTACACTCAAAATAGCAACTTATGGACGCTAATGCAAGGATAACCAGAGATAATGTAAAAAAATTTCTGTTGACGGATGTGGCTTCATGCACATTTACTTTCTCTGACGGACTAAAAAGCAGGGTCATCCCTTCACCCGACAGTGAGATCGTACTTGTGAAATTGATTCCACGGACATCAAAATCAAAACAGTTTGAGGATAGTGTGTTGAGAAATTACTCACAGGCGAAAAATATGAATGAGTTGGCGAGCCTTTGCAAATATGACTGTTTAAGGACATTTACCCGCCATTTCAAGAGATGTTTCGGACAAACTCCCTATCAGTGGATGTTAGATCGTAAGATGGAAGAGATACAATCTCTGGTGCTTAATTCAGATATCAGCATTACCGAGATTTCCAGGATGTTTGACTTCAAGAGCGCATCCCATCTGGTAAACGCTTATACAAAAAGGTTTGGTATTTCACCGCATAAAAGCAGATTATCGAATGCTATCTGACTCTACCCTTTGATAATAAGGACGACACAATCTTCATCATTTTTTCGATTACTATTTCTTTGTGTGTCGGTGAAACTGAAAAAGCGTCTCTCGTGAGGAGGACGCTTTTTCCCTTATATTTATATCCACCGCATATAAGCAAAGTCCATCCTGTGGGGAAGGTCGGCGTTTTTCGGATATACCCGCAGCCCATACTGATGGGTGCCGGGATCGTTCAACGCCTTACGCGACTCAAAATAGAGCAGGGAGCCTTCAGTTTTGACCAGATCGAACTCATAAGACTCCAGGAATTGGGGTTCTTTATTCATCGTATCATGATCTACTACTATACATTCAACCCCCAGATCGCAAGTCAAATCTTTCCGGTCAATCACAATCTGTCCGTAAATTTCGTTGTGACCACTGTTGAAGTCCACTTTTTGGTTGGGATTGAACTCTAACCTGACTACCTCGAAACTATCCCACCGGGAGGCAGTATCCTCTTTCCATTTCGCAATCTCTTTGGCTTTTGCGTAGTGATTCTCCTGAAGCAGGCGGGAACGTTGTGCCAGTTTATTGTAGAAACGGTCGAAATAGTCGTCCATCATCCGTTTGGTGGTGAAATGGGGGGCAATTTCGGCCATCGATTTCTTGATATACTGTATCCATCCCTGAGAATAACCATTGCTGTTGTAGGCGTAATAGAGGGGTATAATCTCATTTTCGAGTAAAGAATAAATCGTAGTGGCATCCAGTTCATCCTGGTAAGCCTGATTGTCGTAGGTCCTCTTGTCGGTCAACGCCCAACCGGCACCTTCCCGGTATCCCTCATACCACCATCCATCGAGCACCGAAAGATTGAGTACACCGTTCATTTCGGCTTTCTCTCCGGAGGTACCTGATGCTTCCTGAGCACGGGTAGGGGTATTTAACCATATATCTACACCGGAGACCAGTCGTTTTGCCAACCGCATATCGTAGTTCTCCAGGAAAATAATCTTACCGAGGAATTCGGGTCGGCGTGAGATCTCAACAATTTGTTTGATCAGTCCCTGTCCACCTCCGTCGGCGGGATGCGCTTTCCCTGCAAAGATAAACTGTACCGGATATTTTGGATTGTTCACGATTTTCGATAGACGGTCGAGATCGGTGAACAACAGGTGTGCCCGTTTATAGGTGGCGAAACGACGAGAGAAACCGATCAATAATGCATTGGGATTTACTTCTTCCAACATACCCATAATCCGCGAAGGGTCAGCTTGATTTTTGAGCCATCCTTCTTTAAACTCTATTCGGATATAGTCGACCAGTTTTTTCTTCAGGTGGGTGCGAAGTTTCCATAACTCATCGTCGCTTACTTTATAAATATTTTTCCAGATTTCGGGATTCGACTGGTCCTCATAAAACATGTCTCCGAAATGTTTTTCATAAAGTGCTTTTACCGATGAGGTCGCCCAACTGGGAAGATGTACGCCATTGGTCACATAACCCACATGCAGTTCTTCAGGGAAATATCCTTTCCATACGGGTTGGAACATTTTTTGTGAAACTGTTCCATGTAACTTACTTACACCGTTGGCTTCCTGGGCTGTATTCAAAGCGAATACGCTCATCGAGAACTTTTCGTGGGTGCCGGGATTAGCACGTCCCATATCCATAAACTGTTGCCATGGAATTCCGATGCTTTGTATCATAGGAGCCATGTATTTGGAAATCAGTGGTTCATCGAAATAATCATGCCCCGCAGGTACCGGTGTATGCACTGTATAAAGGGACGATGCGCGTACCACTTCAAGTGCTTGCTGGAATGAAAGGCCTTCTTCTTTTATGTAATCGTGTAGGCGTTGGATATTGATGAAAGCAGCATGCCCTTCATTCATGTGATACACTTCTTTGCAGATACCCAATTTCTTGAGAAGCAATATACCTCCGACTCCCAACAAATATTCCTGTTTCATGCGGTTTTCCCAGTCACCGCCATACAACTGGTGGGTGATAGGGCGGTCGTACTCGCTATTTTCTTCCAGATCGGTATCCATCAGATAGAGATTGATACGTCCTACTGCTACTTTCCATACATTGGAATAGATGGGACGATCATGAAACGGTACTTCCAGGATCATGGGAGAACCGTCTTCATTCATTATCTGGGTAATGGGAAGGCTTCCGAAATTCTGTGCTTCGTAATTGGCGATCTGCTGGCCGTCGATGGAGAGAGTTTGGGTGAAATAGCCATAACGGTAAAGAAATCCTACTGCAGTCATATCCACATTACTGTCGCTCGCCTCTTTCAGGTAGTCGCCGGCAAGGATACCCAACCCCCCCGAATAGATCTTCAATACATGTGATAAGCCATATTCCATGCTGAAGTAAGCTATGCTGGGGCGTTTGTTGTTATGGGGAGCACTCATATAGCTTTTGAAATGATCATAGGTGTGATCGATATGAGCCATAAGTGCCTCATCTTTCAATATGTTTTCGGTGACTTCCGAGCGGAGGTTTTGTAACATAACCACCGGATTCTTTTCGCTGTTTTCCCATTCCCGGGGATCCATTTTTTCGAAGATGGCTTTGGCTTCTTCATTCCATACCCACCATAGATTGTGGGCTATTTCTTCCAGCGGACGTAACCGGTCAGGTAATTCTGCATGTACATGAATATCTTTCCAGATAGGGGTATTTGAATGACTTGACTGAATTATCATATTTTGTGACTTTTATATTCTTATATTTTAAATCCTACATCTTATATGGCAAGTATAACGCTTTTATTCCGTTTTAAGTTTATAAGGGTGCGATAATCTGATAAATGAGTTATGCAATGCTTTGCAATAAGCTTCCTGATAATAATGGATGAAGTGTGCCCAATCGGCCATGTGGGCAAGCGCAGAAGCACTTTGTTTCGATAACTTTACTTGTTCATTACTTTGCAATGTCAACTCATAGATAAGAGAAGCTATCTCCCCTGTTACGTCGGAATGATTTTTATCGTCGCGATAGATTACTTCAATGCCATCGCTGATTCCTTCTTTTTTGTCGCCCTCCTTCTTTGCCCAGACGCCGAATCCAGCCAATGTGGTAGTGATGGTAGGGACGGAAAAGGCGATGCTCTCATGGGGAGTATAACCCCATGGTTCATAATAGGAGGGAAAGACCGTCATATCAAGGCCGATCAGCAGATCATAATAAGGAAGATTGAATATGCCATCGTCCCCATTCAGGTAGGAAGGAACAAAAATAATTTTTACCCGCTCTTCCGTGGAGTTACAAAATCCCAAACGTTGGATATGGTTCATCACCATGTCATGCTGCGGATCAACCAGCTCATGAGTAATAAAAGGACATCCCCGGGAGAAATCTTTCCGAGGCCCTTTTACCCATCCGGGTACCATGATAAATGCGATGACATCTTTTGTCAGTTCCGGCATTTTACGGAGCAGATTCATGGCATCGATAAATATATCGATACCTTTATTTTTATATTCATACCTGCCGCTGGTAGCAATCAATAAAGCGTCAGGGTGAATAGTATGGCCGACTATTTTCTCGGCCACATTAAATAATACCTTTCTCGCTCTTTTGCGTGCGTGTGTATGATCCGCTCCTTGGGGAATAAAATCTTTTTCAAAGCCGTTTGGGGTTACTATGTCGGGTTGCCGCTGCAGTAGTTGTGTACATTCAACGGCGGTGATATCACTGACGGTAGTGAAACAGTCGACATATTGTGCGGCTTTTTTCTCAATGGAGTGTTTGGCTGTCATATTCAGCTGACGGGCCATCTGGTCACCGTTATATTCTTGCAGGTGATCGTATAAGGGGAGGTTATTGCCTGCGATAGATCGTCCGATGGAAGTGGCATGGGTAGTAAAGAGGGTAGCGATACTGGGCACATGCTTTCTCAGGTAGAGGGCCGTGGCTCCTGTCATCCATTCGTTGCAATGGACGATCACATTTTCTGCTTCCAGGTGGTGGAAACGGTAAAAACTTTCTATTACCATTCCTGTAGCGTAGGCGAACATCGTCGATTCATGATAGTCGCCATAAGCGGCAATCGAATCTACCCCCCAATCCATCCACATTTCAGCATAGATATCATTCTGCTTCTCAAAGAAAGCGTCGAATTTTACCAGAAAGACGATCGGCTCACCGGGTACTTTCCATCGTCCGATACGGACAGGAAGATGTTGATTGTGCGATGCGAATTCACTCCATGATGAAAAGAGGGTCTTATCCTCCTTAAACCAAGGGTTTTCCTGTGTACCCCACACATCGGGGCCAATGAAAAATATGCGGTTTGTGTAAATTTTCTGTAGAATATTGGCCCGTGTGGATAAGACGGTATAAATACCGCCTACTTTGTTGCATACTTCCCAACTGGTCTCAAAGAGGTAATCAGGTGTATGCCTGGCATCTATCTCCATATATGATTATTTTCTTGTCTACAGGAAGCAAAGATAGTAAAAAAAATGGCTTATCTTTGTAACTTTCTTCTGAATGGTTGAAACAATAGACATTGACCAATTACGGCAATTGATAGGGAAACATCCCAACCTGTCGGCGGCAGACTCGTTACTGAAAGAAATGCAGGTCTTATCTGTAACGGGATTGCATGGGTCTTCGCGTGCTTTGTTTGCCGGGGAATTATTCTACAGACAACCTCGGACCTACCTTTATATACTCAATGATGCCGAGACGGCAGGTTATTTTTACCATGACCTCACCCAGATGATGGGATCTACCGATATACTCTTTTTTCCGTCGGCCTATAAAAGAGCCGCCAAATACGGCCAGATAGACCGTGCCAACGAGGTGTTGAGGGCCGGGGTCTTAAGCCGCCTCCAGGGTGTGAGTGAGCCATCGGTTATTGTGAGTTATCCCGATGCATTGACAGAGAAGACGGTTTCCCGTGATCAGCTGGCGGTGAATACATTGAAGGTGTCTGTGGGAGACCGTATCGACAGTGCGTTTGTAAGCGAAATGCTCGACAGTCAGGGGTTCCTGCTTTCGGATTATGTGTACGAACCGGGGCAATATGCGGTGCGGGGGAGTATCCTCGATGTTTTCTCTTTCTCGAGTGAATATCCTTATCGTATCGATTTTTTCGGGGATGAGGTGGAGACTATTCGTAATTTCGACCTGGAATCGCAATTGTCTAAAGAGAAATTCAATGAAATCCGGATTGTTCCCGAATTCGGCCGGAATAGCGCTAAAAATGCTTCGTTATTCGGCCTTCTTCCTGCCGGCTCGGTGATAGGCACGGAAGATATGCGTTGGATTGCCAGCCGGGTGGAGTCAATCAACGAAGATGAACTGCATATCGATCCGAAAGATGAGGAGTTTGTGAAAGCCGATCTACTCTCGAAAATAGATTTCATGGAGAGCATCCACTCGTTCCGGCAGATTCGTTTTGACAATAAGATGCTGAATACTCCTGATGCTGTCATTTCTTTCAATACATCGATGCAGCCTCTTTATCACAAGAATTTCGATTTGCTGAGTGAATCGTTGCATCGTTTTACAGACGAGGGGTATACCATTTATATATTAAGTGACAGCGAAAAGCAACAGAAAAGGCTTTTCCATATATTTGAAGATCGCGAAGACTCTATCTCCTTTATACCGGTCAATAAAACATTGCACGAGGGTTTTTCGGACGAGACGCTAAAAATATGTTGCTTTACTGATCACCAGATATTTGACCGTTTTCATAAGTACAGCCTGAAGTCCGACCAGGCGCGGTCGGGCAAAATCGCGCTCACCTTGAAAGAGATCAACCAGCTTCAGCAAGGTGACTATGTGGTGCATATGGACCATGGTATCGGCCGGTTTGCCGGATTGGTACGGCTGCGTATCGGCGACAAGGTACAGGAGGTGATCAAGCTTCTTTATAAGAATAACGATGCGGTGTTTGTTTCTATCCATTCATTGCATAAGATATCAAAATACAAAGGAAAGGAAGGTGAAGAACCACAGTTGAATAAACTGGGATCAGGAGCGTGGGAGAAGGTAAAGGAACGGACCAAGAAGAAAATTAAGGATATAGCCCGCGACCTGATAAAACTTTATGCCCAACGTCAACAGGAGAAAGGATTCGCTTTCTCGAAAGATACCTATCTGCAGACGGAATTGGAAGCGTCATTTATGTATGAAGATACGCCGGACCAGGTGAAGGCGACACGCGACGTGAAAAACGATATGCAGAGCGAGCGCCCGATGGACAGGCTGGTCTGTGGTGATGTGGGCTTCGGAAAGACCGAGGTGGCTATCCGGGCTGCCTTCAAAGCGGCGACCGACGGGAAACAAACGGCAGTATTAGTTCCCACTACTGTACTGGCTACCCAGCATTACCATACTTTCAGCGACAGGCTGGCTGATTTCCCTGTAAAAGTCGATTACTTGAGTCGTGCACGTTCGGCTAAAGAGCAAAAAGAGATATTGCACCGATTGAAAGAGGGAAAAATAGATATCCTGATCGGTACGCACCGTCTGGTGGGCAAAGATGTGGAGTTTAAGGACCTAGGGCTGCTGATCATCGACGAAGAGCAGAAATTCGGTGTATCTGTCAAAGAAAAGCTCAAGCAGCTGAAAGTGAATGTGGATACGCTTACCATGACAGCTACTCCTATCCCCCGCACATTGCAGTTCTCGCTGATGGGATCGCGCGACCTTTCCACCATCGGGACACCTCCGCCCAACCGTTATCCCATACAAACAGAGGTGCATACGTTTGATATAGACCTTATTCGCGATGCCATCAATTTTGAATTGAACCGGAACGGGCAATTGTTCATCGTGAACAACCGCATCAAGAATATTTATGAACTGGAAGCCCTGATCAAGCGGGAAATACCGGGGGTGCGTGTAGCGGTGGGACATGGACAGATGGATCCGAAAAA
This sequence comes from Proteiniphilum sp. UBA5384, assembly GCF_002410825.1. Lineage (GTDB taxonomy): Bacteria > Bacteroidota > Bacteroidia > Bacteroidales > Dysgonomonadaceae > Proteiniphilum. The sequence goes on from NZ_DHOS01000052.1 coordinate 227,660, forward strand.
ACTGGAAGGTGTGATTGAGGATTTTATCAATCATGAACAGGATGTGCTGATTGCTACTACTATTATTGAGTCGGGTATCGATATGCCCAATGTAAATACCATTATTGTGATGGATGCCCAGAATTTCGGATTGAGCGACCTGCACCAGTTGCGGGGCAGGGTGGGACGAAGTAACCGGAAGGCATTCTGTTACTTGCTGGCACCTCCTTTTTATACGTTGAGTACTGACTCCCGGAGGCGTCTTCAGGCGATAGAGAATTTCGCCGAATTGGGAAGCGGCCTTCATATTGCCATGCAGGATTTGGATATCCGCGGGGCTGGAAATCTGCTGGGAGCTGAACAAAGTGGTTTCATTGCCGACCTGGGATATGAAACTTATCAGAAGATATTGACCGAAGCAGTACAGGAGTTGAGGAAAGATGAATTCTCTGAATTACATAAAGCTCAACAGGCTGAAAAGGCACAGGCATACAATTTTGTAGATGATGTGTTGGTGGAAAGCGACCTGGAACTAATGTTCCCGATAACTTACATCCCGAATGATGCGGAACGTGTAGGAATTTACCGTGAAATGGACAATATGGAGTCGGAGACGGAAATCATGGATTTCATGAAACGGCTGGAAGATCGCTTCGGTAAAATTCCCACGCAGGGTAGGGAACTTATCCGTATTGTACGGCTTCGCCGTATTGCCAAGTCGTTAGGAATAGAAAAAGTGATGCTGAAAAACGGGCAGATGATCCTTTTCCTGATTTCTGATCCGGAATCACCTTATTACAGCTCACCGGTATTCGACCGGTTATTGGATTTTGTGCAGAAACAAGCGCGCCGCTGCCGCCTGCAGGAGAAAGGTCAGAAACGGTCGGTAGTGATCAGCGGTGTGGAGACTGTGGAAATGGCAGTAGTTTTACTGGAAGAGATTACCAAAGGAGAACCGATACAGGTGTAATGATTCGGTATAAAGCCACGGTAATCTCCTGAAGCGGTGAATCAAATTACAAAATCATACGGACTGGAAAAATCCCGTACCATACGGATCTTTACATCGATCGAATTGGATACCAGGGAGTAGGGGACTACGCTTCGTGTAAGCCACGCACCGCCTCCGATCACAGAATCGTGACCGACGATCGTTTTCCCTCCCAGAATAGTGGCATTGGCATATATCACCACGTTGTCTTCCACTGTAGGATGCCGTTTCACATCCGACAGCTTCTTCTCTACATATAAAGCGCCGAGCGTCACACCTTGATATATTTTTACATTGTTGCCTATTAGGGTGGTCTCACCGATAACGATCCCCGTTCCGTGGTCCATAAACAGGTTCTTGCCTATCCGGGCAGCAGGATGGATATCGATGCCTACCCTGGAGTGGGCGTATTCTGAAAAGAGACGGGCGATTAAGGGGACTCCCAGTCGGTGCATTTCATGGGCTATGCGATGAACACATAAGGCATAAAACCCGGGATAAGTAAGGATTACCTCTTCTATGCTTTTGGCAGCAGGGTCGGATTTAAGGTAACAGTTCGCGTCTTTATAGAGCCTTTCGTGGAGCGAAGGGAGTTGCCCTAAAAAAGATTCGATGATCTTATTGGCCTTCTGCTCACCGGTAAGTGCACTGATATTGGTGTACAGCTTTCCTGTTGTTATCCGCAATCCTTCATGAACATCCACCGGCTCCGGACAATCGCAGATAGGAAACATCAACGAGATAAGCGCTTCAATGACTTCCTCCAATTCGCATTTGTTAATGGGAATACTTATGGATTGGGGGTTGAACTGTTGGATGAGTTTTTCCATCTTGTCTGTCATAACTCTCTGTTTTATTGTATATCTCTTATTCTTTCTATTAATTCGTTACCCAGAGCCTTTTTTTCTTCGATATGCTGTAATGTGGCAACCACAAAAGGGTTCTTGTCGAAAGCCCCACGTACGTATTCGAAATCTATGGCCCGGTCCTGAATATTACCGTCGGCACCAAAACCGGTTTTGAAGGAGAGTGAGAATTCTTTTTTTGCATCGCTGTAGATCATCTCGTCCAGCCCAATCACGGCTTCTTTCCATTTTTCTACGATGGCAATTATATCGACAGCCGTGATTTCATTGCTTTTGATGCCGTAAAACGACTGGATTTTGTCCCATGCCCATGTCCATTCGTTCTCGTAATACTCTTCGTGCAGTTTCCGGAATACATGGTTTATCTCTTTCAATTTTGTGATCTCCCCCGCTTCTATTTTGCAGAGTAACTCGTCGATTTCTGATTTGGGGGCGATCAATCCGGAGACGTCTACCCATTCGCCTAATCCGGGTGCTCCTTTGGGTTGGAGCCGTTGTCGGATCTCTTCGTTATTTTTAAATCGGATGTTTTCTAACCGTTTGATAATGGAATTCCCCAGAAATTTATGGATGATAATTTCATAGAGTTTTAATCCTCTCCGGAGTGATGAATTGGAGATGACGCAGCTTTGGAAGGTGTAGAATTCAGATGTCTCTCCGGCTACGGCCCGGAGATCCTTGAGGATTTCAATACCGGCAAATACTTTTTGTATGGTGTAGGGGCTGAGCAGATTAAAATTGATGCAATCGAGCCGGTCAGGATCCTTGCGGCGGTCTCTCTCCGGCCATTTCTTGGCATCGCGGATGGTGCCCACGCTACGCAGATTGACGCCCGGTGCAATATGGGTTCCGTTGTCTTTTTCTACCAGATAGGAGAAAGGGAGGTTGGAGGTATCGGCATGTTTATAGTGGCGTCCCAAAATCAGGGAGAAAGGTCCTACTTTCGCAGGCCATAACACGTAAGAGTTGCTGGTAGTCTTGGCCCCCCGTTCAATGATCCCCTGGTGGATAGGTCCCAGTTTATACATGTGATTGCTCTGGTTGGATCCCGATCCGGCATTCATAAAGGAAAACATACCGGCTATGAGCAATGTCGATTTGTGATGGGTAACGGTATAGGGACCGGCAAAGAGTGCGCAGGCTTCTCCATTCTCGCCCTGGCAATTGCTGAAAAAGAGCGAGTCGGAAGCGGAATAACCGTGGTCGATATGACAGGCCTGACCGATAAAACAGCGGGAGATAATGGATCCACCGTCGATCTTTGAACCCGAACAGACAATAAAATCTTCGGCAATCACGTTACGTCCGATATAAATCGGATCATATTCATTGCTGTTGATACTCCCGTTTTTAAGTTTCATTGCACCGGTAATCTTACAGAAGGAGCCTATTCGCACGTTTTTGATATAACCAACATTCACAATCTTGCAATTATGTTCGATAATTCCCCTGTCGGAAGCATGTTTCTCGCAATAGTAGTCGATGATTGCTTTCATTTGCCCGATCAGTTTCGGTCGATGTCGATAGAGGGAATAGATATAAGCGAAATGGGCCGAGAGTTTATCATTAATATGTACTTCCCGTCCGCCGGTTTCATTCAGTACGTTGACTTCCACTCCATTCCCGAATGAAGTCATGCCATCCACCAGGATTACATCTACATTTTGAATAAAGCAATTATCGCCAATGGTGTAATTAGCGATATAATTTTGTACGTTCTCGATCACTACATTATCGCCGATGGTGCAGTTATGAATGACAACGCGATTAATGCCGGTATGCTTTTCCAATCCACCGGACAGGAAAAATGTCTTTTCAAATATCCCCAGCTCCACTTTGCCGGAGAATTGGCTTTCATTTACATAACGAGGATCGAAGCCTTCTTTTACAGTGACCAATCCCCAATCTGTGCTACTGCATCCGTTCTTCTCCAATAGATCGATTTCGGACTGTTTTAAGTTTCTGAAAACTTGCATGATTCAATGTGAATAATCCCGATAAATCGGGACAGGTAATACCACTCCCGATGAATCGGGACAAGTGGTGACTAATGATTCAAAGTAAATGGATAATTAGTCATTGGTAATCAAAACAAAAAAAGAGGGTGAAATCACTCTGTGAAATACCTCTTTAAATCTGTCAATTAGTTCCCTTTAATGCGTCGAAAATGAGTTTTTCGAGTTCTTCCGCCAATTCGGGATTGTCTTTAATGGCGGCTTTGGCCGCATCGCGTCCCTGCCCCAGTTTGGTATCGTTATAGCTATACCATGAACCACTCTTCTTGATGATGCCCAGATCGGATCCCAAGTCGATAATCTCGCCTGTCCGGGAGATTCCTTCCCCATACATGATATCGAATTCCGCTTTGCGGAATGGAGGGGCTAGCTTGTTTTTGACAACTCTCACGCGGGTAGGTTTCCCGATCTGTTCTTCCCCATCCTTGATAGGAGTGCCATTGCCGCGGATGTCTAATCTTACTGAGGCATAGAATTTCAGAGCATTTCCTCCCGTAGTGGTTTCCGGATTGCCGAACATCACCCCGATTTTTTCACGTAACTGGTTGATGAAAATACAGGTGGTATTGGTCTTGCTGATGGCGGAGGTGAGCTTCCTGAGTGCCTGCGACATTAATCGTGCCTGTAACCCCACGTTAGAGTCTCCCATCTCTCCTTCGATTTCTTTTTTGGGCGTAAGGGCGGCTACCGAGTCTACAACAATAATGTCTACCGCAGAAGAGCGGATCAGCTGCTCAGCGATCTCCAGCGCTTCTTCACCGCTGCTCGGTTGTGAAATAAGCAATTCGTCAGTATTCACACCCAACTTCTCGGCATAAAAACGATCGAATGCATGTTCGGCGTCTATGAAGGCTGCGACCCCTCCTGCTTTCTGTGCTTCAGCAATGGCATGAATAGCGAGAGTGGTCTTTCCCGATGACTCGGGACCGTAAATCTCAATGACACGTCCACGCGGATAACCACCCACACCCAGGGCCACGTTGAGTGCGATGGAGCCGGAGGAAATAACGGGGACCTCTTCCACTTTCTCATCACCCATCTTCATGATAGAGCCTTTGCCGTAGGTCTTTTCAATCTTGTCCATCGCTGCACGCAGCGCTTTTAATTTTTCACTGTTCTTGTTATCTTTTTCTTCTGCCATGTTTTTAGCTATATTTAATGTTTTGTGCTTGATTATATTGCCGGTTTATTAACCCCGGCCGTTCCCATACTCCAATATCTGCTCGGCGTGGTTTTCGTATCACCCCTTTTCTTATTGACATCACATTTGTGTGGTTGGACAGGCTATTTCCCGGAGACACGTATCACCCCATATCACCTTTGAATCTTAAATACCCAAAACCAAAGATATAAAAAAAATCACACTAATTGATACATTCCACCGGGAAGTGATGTGACAATATTTCTTACTTCCAATTCCAGCAATGTCATAAACAATTCCGATACCGGAATATTGAGTTCGATGGCCAAGGTGTTCACATGCATGGCTCCCTTTTCATTGAGTTTTTCGAATAGTATCGACTCTTCTTCCGATAGTTCGGGGAAGAGGTCTTGCTGTATCGGGATAGATTGCTTCTTATCGGGTTCCCATCCCATGTGAGAAATAAAACCGTTGATGCTTTGAAAGAGAATGGCTTTGTTGTCCGATATCAACCTGTTGCAACCGGTCGACATTTTATCGCGGATACGGCCCGGTATAGCGAAAACCTCCCTGTAGTAAGAGTTGGCAATGTCGGCGGTAGTAAGTGATCCTCCCTTCTCAGCCGATTCAATCACTACGACCGCATCCGCCATGCCGGCGACGATACGGTTGCGCTTCACGAAATTGTGCTTGTCAGGATTGGTCCCGCTGGAAAATTCGGTAAGTAGCGCTCCTTGTTGCAACATCTCCACAGCTGTCTGCCGGTGTATCTGGGGATAGATGCGGTCCAGACCGTGTGCCAGTACGGCCACAGTGGAGAGGTGGTGCTTCAATGCTGCCCGGTGGGCACAGATGTCGATACCATACGCCAGTCCGCTGATGACCTGTACGTCGGGGATCCTGCGTGATAGCTCTTCGATGAACTCCTTACAAAAATCTTCACCATATCGGGTGGAGTTGCGTGTGCCCACCACACTGATGGTCTTTTGGTGGTTGAAATCGGCATTGCCTCTGGCATAGAGCAACAGGGGTGCGTCAATACACTGGGTAAGCCGTTGGGGATAATCGTCGTCGGTAAAGAAGAAGAGCCTTAGTTTATTGTTCTCCACGAATGCCAACTCTTTTTCTGCTTTTTTCAGTACTTCCGGATCACGAATCTCATTGATCAACCGTCTTGAGATGCGGGGAATGGCTTCCAGCTTGCGGACATCCTCTTTGAAGATCGCCTCCTCGTCGCCTATCACCTGCATCAAAGTGCGGGCGTGCATCACTCCCACGCCTTTGATCTGTGTGAGCGCTATCCGGTATAGGTCTTTATTCGTGCGCATGGCTCTGAAATTACCAATTACTAACTAAAACAAAAAACACTTAGTCTCCCAGTCCCTTTAAATATATTCCGCGAACGCTTCATCAAATATTTCAGGTTGCGACAATTTGCCGTTCACCAGATTCACCACCTCGATCTTTGCCTTGGCGCACACTGTATTGTCTGATAGGCGAATGATCTTCTGATGGAAAATATATTTCACGCCTACTCTTTCGATACGATGTACCGTACAATTGAACTCATCCATGCCAATCAAAGGGACTTTATACCGAATCTCCACCTGTGAGACTACCGCATCAATCCCCTGCAAATGCAATTCATGAAAATTGAGTCCTACTTTTTCCAGGAACTCATGTCGTGTTACCTCGAAATAATGCTGATAATTAGCATTGTTTACATGTCCCTGCGTGTCACACTCATAGTCACGCACCTTCATCTTATAGGTGAAAATTGGATCCATTGATTTTTCGTCTCCTTTCCTGATTCTATGTATCCGTTTTATTTCTTTTGAACATTTTCTTTTATCCACTCCCTTGCATTGGCGAACGCTTCCATCCACGGGGTTACCTCATGCTTGCGGTAAGCGTGAGGATACCATGCGTTTTGCCAGGGGAAGATGGATCGTTCGGGGTGCGGCATCATCGCCAGATGGCGTCCATCACGGGAGCAGACGGCTGCCGTGGCATAGTCGGAACCGTTGGGGTTACCGGGGTATTCGTCGTAGAGGTATTTCGCTGCGATGTGATAAGCTGATTCGGGTTCGGGCAACCGGAAACGGCCTTCCCCATGGGCTACCCAAACGCCGAGTTTTGTGCCTTCGAGCGACTTGAGCATTACCGAATTGTTTCCGGGGATCTCTAAACTTACAAAAGTGGATTCAAATTTTTGAGACAGATTGTGTTGCATCTTGGGGTGGTTATCGCCCATCTCGGGATAGATCAATCCTAACTCCATCAGCAGCTGGCACCCGTTACAAATGCCAAGGCTCAGTGTGTCTTCGCGGGCGAAAAAATTATTCAGTGCCGTTTTTGCTTTTTCGTTATATCGGAAACCTCCGGCCCATCCCTTGGCGGAACCCAACACATCGGAGTTGGAAAAGCCTCCACAGAAGACGGCAAACTGTACATCTTCCAATGTCTCACGACCGGAGGTAAGGTCGGTCATATGAACATCTTTTACTTCGAAGCCGGCCAGCCAAAGCGTATAGGCCATCTCCCGTTCTCCATTGGTGCCTTTCTCCCGGATAATGGCAGCGGTAAGACCTGATCTTTCTTGTCGCCGGGGGATCAATCCCAAGTCTTCCATTTTTCCTGTAAAGGAAGGGTGGAACCCAAAGTGGAGGGGCTGGTTTTTATAATTTTCGAAACGTTGTGTAGCACAGGTTTCCCCGCTCTGCTTACGGTCGAGCAGGTAGGAGGTCTTGTACCAGATATCCCGCAGGTGATTGATATCGAATTCTTTGTGGAAAGAGTCTTTGATGATTATCAATTTTCGCTCTTCTATCGGGCGGGCTATGATTGCCGCTCCTACGCCGTAATCCTGCAGGATTTTTTCTACCAGATGGTGGTGTTTCACCTGTATGATTACTCCCGGATTCTCGGAGAAGAGTATTTTTATAAGATCTGCATGACGGATCTTGTCGAAGCGTGCTTCCAGTCCCCCTTGCGGATTGGCAAAACACATCTCGAGCATGGCGGTGATCATCCCCCCCGCCGAGATATCATGACCGGCAAGAATCAATCCGCGATTCACTAACTCCTGTACAGCGGCGAATGCGTTTTTGAAATACTCGGCATCGGTCACGGTTGGCGCTTCGTTTCCTATTTTACTCATCGTCTGTGCAAATGCCGATCCTCCCAACTTGAAAGTGTCGAATGAAAAATCAATATAGTAAACGTAAGTACCTCTTATATATGCCAGGACAGGAGATACAATTTTGCGGATATTTTTTACTTCGGCAGCAGCGGAGATAATGACCGTTCCCGGAGAATATACTTTATCGTCGCCATACTTTTGTGTCATCGAGAGCGAGTCTTTTCCGGTAGGGATGTTGATACCCAGATCACATGCGAAGTCGGAACAGGCTTCCACGGCTTTATAGAGCCGGGCATCCTCTCCGGAATTACGGCATGGCCACATCCAGTTGGCACTGAGCGAGACGGAGGGTAATCCGTCGGAGAGCGGTGCGAAAACAATATTGGTAAGTGCTTCGGCCACTGCCATTACAGAACCGGCGGCAGGGTCTATCATGGCTACTTGGGGTGCATGCCCCAATGAGGTTGCCATACCAGCATAACCATTATAGTCGAGTGCGATGGCACCACAGTCGCTCAGCGGTAGTTGTATCTCTCCCTGACATTGTTGGCGGGCGATTTTTCCGGTCACGGAGCGGTCTACTTTGTTGGTAAGCCAATCCTTGCAGGCGACGCTTTCTAATTTGAGTACATTTTCTATATAGGTGTTGAGTGATTCTTGGTCGTATTCGGGCGCACTGTATGCTTCGGTGATGGTGCTGTCTTCCATGATGGTGACGGGTGGCTTTCCGAAGAAATCCTCCAATTCCATGTCAATGGGGCAGGAGCCGTCCGTTCGGCGGAAGGTGAATTTCATATCCCCTGTGGTTTCACCTACCACATACATGGGTGACCGTTCACGGGAGGCGATACGCTCTATGCGGTCTATATCTTTTTGTTCTACCAGCAAACCCATCCGTTCCTGGCTTTCATTTCCTATAATTTCCCTAGCGGAGAGCGTTTCATCTCCCACAGGCAGTTTGTCCATTTCGATAACACCTCCTGTCTGTTCCACCAGTTCTGACAGGCAATTCAAATGGCCGCCCGCACCATGGTCATGGATGGAGACAATGGGGTTTTCATCGGATTCAGCCAGTGAGCGGATCACGTTGGCCACACGTTTTTGCATCTCGGGATTGGCTCGTTGCACGGCATTGAGTTCAATGCCGGCGGAATATTCGCCTGTATTGACCGACGAAACGGCACCACCACCCATGCCGATGCGATAATTATCACCGCCGAGTACTATCACCTTTTCACCGCTTTCCGGTTCGCCTTTTTTTGCATCGCGCTTATTGGCATAACCGACACCGCCGGCAAGCATGATCACCTTATCGTAACCGAACTTCTTGTCGTTTTCGGCATGCTCCAGGGTGAGTACCGATCCGCAGATTAACGGCTGTCCGAATTTATTCCCGAAGTCGGATGCTCCGTTGGAAGCTTTGATAAGTATCTGCTCAGGCGTCTGGTAGAGCCATGGGCGTGGAGACATCGTTTGTTCCCATGCGCGACCCTCTTCGAGTCGTGGGTAGGAGGTCATATAAATGGCTGTTCCTGCCACCGGAAGCGAACCTTTCCCCCCGGCTAACCGGTCACGAATTTCGCCACCCGTACCGGTAGACGCTCCATTGAATGGTTCTACGGTAGTGGGAAAGTTATGAGTCTCGGCTTTGAGCGAAAGTACACTTTCCACCTCTTTGATCCGGAAGAAGTCGGGTTTGTCGCCGCTTGCTGGGGCGAACTGCTGTATGATGGGTCCTTGTACGAAAGCCACATTATCCTTGTAAGCTGAAATAAGGTTGTTGGGGTTGATGGTAGATGTTTTCCTGATCAGTTGAAAAAGTGTCATCTCTTTTTCTTCACCATCGATCACGAATTTACCGTTGAATATCTTGTGGCGGCAGTGCTCGGAATTTACCTGCGAGAATCCGAATACTTCGCTGTCGGTCAATTTGCGTCCCATCTTTTGGCTGACGTTATTGAGGTAGTCGATTTCTTCATTACTCAGAGCCAATCCCTCTGCTTGATTATAAGCCGAGATATCGTCAATATATATGATTTCTTCGGGTTGTAGGTCGATCGTGAAAACAGACTGATCCAGTTTGTCATATTTGCGTTGCAGCATCGGATCAAATTCAACTGTATCATTTTCTGTATAGGGCGTATATTCTTCGATACGAGCGATGCCTCCGATACCCATATTCTGGGTAATTTCCACTGCACAGGTGCTCCAGGGAGTGATCATCTCACGGCGGGGACCGATAAAGAGTTGTTGGATACTATCTACGGGGAGCATTTCTGCCTCGCCGAACAACCAGATCAGTTTTTTAATATCTTCAGGAGAGAATTCCGAATTGGTTTGTACAGCGATTACGCTTTTGGAGGGAGTTTTGAAAAATGTGATCATATCTCTTTTTTATCAATCTGAATTGAGTCACAAAGTTAATAAACTTTTTTGTCCTTTTTAATAATGAATGTACCTTTGCATCGGAAATTTAGAGTCATATCTCTGCAAAGAACAGTATATGTTCGAAACAATCGCCAAAGGGTTTCTTATTGGATTGTTAGTCTCTGCCCCCATGGGACCGATAAATATGCTGGTTATTCAAAGAACGCTTAACCGGGGTTGGAGACATGGTTTTTCGACAGGATTGGGAGCGATGCTGTCGGATTTGATATATGTATTGATCACATTGATAGGGCTGAGTTTAGTATCCGATTTTTTTGACAGTTATGAGCAAACGATACAAAGAGTGGGTAGCGTGGTCCTTTTCTTCTTCGGCCTTATGGTATTCCGTGCCAATCCTTTGAGAGACTGGACTCCCGATCAGTTATGTCCAGAAACGCGTTATGTAAGGGATTTTATTTCATCGTTTTTACTTACATTTTCCAATGTAGCGATTATCTTGGTTCTTATGGGGCTTTATGCCCATTTTTCGTTTAACCCTCTGGGTGATGGAAAAAGTTTTTTTATTGCCGGATTAACCGGGATTATCATGGCTACATTTGGATGGTGGTTTTTTCTCACGACTATGATTTCCCGCTTGCGCAAACATTTTAATCGCAAAGGATTGGTATTATTGAACCGGACAGTAGGCCTCATTTTGATGCTGTTGGGAGTAGGGGAAATTATTCTGTCGCTTTTTCCCGGATTATTATAGCTTTTCCTGTACCCTTCGTTTCCCAGTCACCACTTTATCCCTGTTTCCCGATCTCGATAACTTCCAAATCACTGATATTACCTTCGTCCAGCACAAAACGGAGTAAAGTGCGTACCTGATGGAAGCCGTATTTTCCCGCAGCACCGGGATTCATGTGAAGACATCCCAGTTTTTTATCGTACATCACTTTCAGTATATGGGAGTGTCCAGCAATAAACAGTTTTGGGGGGTTGGCATGTAATTTTGGAAGGACGGCCGGATTGTAGCGGCCGGGATAACCGCCGATATGGGTGATCATCACATCTACTCCTTCAAGGGTAAAACGCAAGGTATGAGGATATGCCCTGCGGACAGCCGCATCGTCGATATTGCCATACACAGCGCGAAAGGGCTTGAATGCTTCGAACTGCTGTGCCAGAGCAAGCGAACCGATGTCACCGGCATGCCATATTTCGTCGCACGGGGCAAAATATGTCTCGAATTTGGGATCCCAATAGCCATGGGTGTCTGAGAGTAGTCCTATTTTTTGCATTTTTTTTATTCGTTCAAAGTTATTATTTTTATCGCATAATTCAAAAAGGATCGAATTCAAAATATGAACAATTCCATATATAGATATTTTAAACGTGATATTAGTTGGCTGTCATTTAATTACCGTGTTCTCTTAGAGGCCAGGGATAAGCGGTTACCGGTATATGAGCGGATTAAATTTCTCTCCATCTATGCTTCTAACCTGGAAGAATTTTACAAGGTACGTGTTTCGGGGTACCACAGTTCACTGCTTGAAAGTATCAAACGTGACGAGTCTGTGGAGGAGGCGATGAAGACCATCGTCCAGATTAACAAGGAGGTCACGGCTCAGGAAAAGGAATATGATGATATTTTTAATAAGATGATATTGCCGGAATTAAAACGTAATAGCATTATCCTCTATCAGACAGATAAGGTGGAACCGTTCCATCAGGAGTATGTGAGGAAATATTTCAATGAAGAGGTATTTCCTTATTTGCAGCCGATGATCATTCAAAAGGATGATATCCATTCATTTATTCAGGATGGTCGCATTTATCAGGTAATCAGCCTGTTGAAGCGAAAGAAGAAACAGGAAAGGCAGCGATATACCTATGCCATCATGAAAATCCCTTACACTAAAATTCCCCGCTTCATAGAGCTCCCTTCGCACAATGGCAATTATTATATCCTATTTATTGATGATGTGATCAAGGCCAATATGCAGAGTGTATTCCCGGGATATCAGATTGTAGATTGTTTCAGCATTAAAATTTCCCGTGATGCCGATTTTTCCCTGGAGGATGAGGACCAAAAAGACATTGCGGGGGAGATTCTGCGCAAGGTGCGTAAACGAAAGATAGGGGCAGTCACCCGGTTTCAATATGATAAGGATATGCCGGATTATTTTCTAAAATACCTCTGTGATGCTTATGAGATTGAAGAGGAAGAGTTACTTCCTTCCGGGCGTTACTTGAACAGGGCAGATCTTTCCAAGTTACCCAATCCTGTGGGAGATTCACTGAAACAGCATCTTCCGCAACCGCTTCGTATACCTGAAGTAGAAGCCAATAGTTCTATTCTTCGGGTATTGCGGAAACAAGATGTATTGCTGCATTTTCCCTACCAGTCGTTCGATTATCTATTGCGGTTCCTTCTACAGGCGGCATTCGATCCTAAAGTGTTGGAGATAAAGGTGACCCAATATAGGGTGGCAGAGAATTCAGCCGTGATTAACAGCTTGATAAGCGCTGCTAAGAACGGAAAAAAGGTGACAGTCTTTGTCGAACTGAAAGCTCGGTTCGATGAGATGAACAATTATCTTACCTCCGAACTGATGCAACAGGCAGGGGTGAAGATCATTTACAGCCTGCCGGGGCTGAAAGTACACGCCAAACTGGCTTATGTACGTAAGCGCAGTAATGATCCGGATGAGCCTATTAAGGGATATGCATATCTGGGAACGGGCAATTTCAACGAGAAGACAGCCCGTATCTATTCCGACAAGGGACTGCTCACCTCCAATAAAGAATTTATTAGGGATATCGATGAGGTATTCCGGGTATTGGAAGGGAAACCTTACATGCATAATTTCAAGCATCTTTTGGTAACACAGTTCAATATGCTTCCCGAGATCCACAGGATGATCGAACGGGAGATTAATCAGGTGAAAAAGGGCGGCATCGGTTATATCATATTGAAAATGAATAGTCTGGAGGATAGGGGGATGATCGATGCGCTTTACAGGGCCAGTGAAGTGGGAGTAAAGATAGACCTGATCATACGTGGTATCTGTTGTCTGGTACCCAACCAGCCGTACAGTAAAAATATCACGGTGACCCGTATCGTGGATGCCTATCTCGAGCATGCACGGGTCTGGTACTTCTTTAATGGTGGAGAAGAGGATATCTTCCTGACATCGGCTGATTGGATGGGACGGAACCTGCATCGCCGTATTGAAGTGGCTTTCCCCATATATACTGAATTGTTGAAACGACAGATCATCGATATATTAAAAATACAACTTGAAGACAACCAAAGCGCTGTCCGGATTGATGAAAACCTGCAAAACGTCTTCAAACGGGATACGGCTCCGGCTGATGCTCCTGCTGTGCGCGCACAGCAGGCAATTTATGAGTATCTGAAGAAACTGACCGGGCAGTAAGATGAATTGTAATGAATATGGCGTGCTCATACTACCATATAACGCACGGTTAATCCAATAACTCGGATCCATGGTATCTCATTTGCCTTGATGGCTCCTTTCCATGCGGATTCCTGAGAATCCAATGAAATGCCTACAATTTCCAGACCCTTATCCCTATACTCGTTATATAGGTCTCTTAGCCGGGGCATTTCCCGTATACAAGGACCACACCATGAGGCCCAGAAATCCAGGAGTACCAGTCTTTTTTGGGGTATAAGGGTGAAAAGTGTAAAAGACTTTCCACCTACTGTTTTTTCTGTAAAGTCGATATAAGAAGAGCCCGAAGTTAGAAAAGAGATTTCTGGTATAGCTTTCTTCAAGAATGGATCGGTTAATTTGCCTTTGACTATTTCCGTTCTGGAATTTAGATCTTCTGACAGCAGATAAAGACGTCTTTCAATATACCATGTATGCCCAATGAATCGGCCAATATTTATAATAAACCAAAATAAATTATTGTATTTTTGTACTGCCTTACATCGGCGCGAAATAGGAGATAAACAATACAAAAAGAACTCAGTTATGCCGGATAAAAAGCAAGTTATCATATCGTTGACATCCTTTCCTGAAGCGATACCATTTGCCGTACAAGCCATTCAATCCATTTTGATGGGTTCGGTCTTGCCCGATAAAATAGTACTCTATTTAACCTATTCGCAATTTGGCGAAAATGGCATTCCGGAAGAACTTCAAAATTTAGCCGACAGCAATTCGATTTTTGAAATCAGAAACTACGACGATGATATTCGCTCATACAGGAAATTAGTGCCTGGGCTGGTTGATTTTCCCGATGCTGTGATTATTACAATTGATGATGATGTCTGGTATAACAAAAATATGCTTCGAGTCTTGTTGCGTTGGCATAATGAAATTCCGGATGCTATATTGGCACACCGTGCAAAACGTATAAAAATAGACGCTCCCTACCGTAAGTGGAAAAAATACAGATGGTACAGCTTTGTAACAAAAAGAATTCATGCCAGTTTTAAAAACATACAAACGGGTGTAGGAGGCGTACTCTATCCGCCGAATGCGTTGAAAAAAGAGATGATGGATCCGGCGCTATTCAAAGCAATAGCCCCCACCACGGACGATATCTGGTTTTGGGCGGCAGCTGTAGCTCACGGCACTAAAATCATACCTGTGCCTTTCGGATACAACAAACCCCGCGGACTTAAAAAGCCAAAGAATTTATCATTGAAAACCGTTAACTTTAAAACAGGGACTGATTTAAACAGCGAGTCGCTAAAAAAAATCATAGAAAAATATCCGATCATAATTCAGAGAATAGAATCGGAGAAATGAGGTGACCAAAATACATTAAATTTCAAATGTTGATTTGTGTGGCAGAATACCGTTAAACGCATTTTCAAGATTTCTCATCACCTTATCATAGTCCCGAATATGGACATTGTCATTCAAGCAAATTAACTTGTAGCTCTGTTCGGAAATGGCTCGTACCGCTTGTTTGGGTTTCACCATTAGCGGAAACATTTTTGTATCCTGGTAGGTATTGTATGGTGTAAAATTCCCCTTACATATTTGCCAGGTGCGAAAAAGCTCCGGCGTCAAATCATTTAACGCCCTGAATCTGTTCACCGATGTTTCGGTTAATTCTTTTCCGGCAGCCGCCCAAACTTCGTTGAAAGTGCTTTTCAAATAGGGCTGGGCATTATGAGGTGTGCGCAATGTAACAAATTTGCCGTATGGTTTTAAAATATAGTTCCACCGTGCCTTAGAACCGTATGATTTGTCGAACCATTTATCCTTATATTGGGTCATTACTTCCTTTTTGTCGAAATGGTCGTTGATAACCCTGATGTTGTTTTTAATACGTTTGTACCATTGGGACCAACCGGGATTGTATTGAAATACTGCAATATCGCAAGGCCACCCGTTTCTGAAAAAGCGCTCTGGCCCGATAGAATTAATAATGTAGAAATCGTCGTTAAAATAGACAAAGTGTTCGGCTAAATCGGGAATTCTATGCAAATATCGTTCAATCACAACAGAGTTGTAGCTTGGTAAAAATTCATTCGGAATGAAGTCTTTGTGGGATACCAGATTCAGTTTCGGATTATTCTCGTCCAACCAGTCGGGTTTCTGTCCACAAGTTACAAAATGAATTTTACGAACCCACGGTGCAAAATTTTCAACGCCTCTAAACCAATACTTTAAAAAACCATAATCACGGAAGCGTGCTTCTGACACTTCGTTTTTGGTGTTGTCGATCTTTCCGGAATATTTGGCGAAATTTTTTTTCCACTCAGCATCGTCCATGTCGACCCAAGTAATCACAAAATCTATCTCCATTGATTTTCCTCTTAAAAAAGAGGCTGTCTCAAAAGTAAAGACAGCCTCATAAATGTGGCTAGTTGCTAAGAATTTATTCTTCCGTAGCCTCCTGGAATAAGTTTACACGTTTGTTGGCGTTCAGTTTTTCGAAGTCTTCGCGTGAACCGACTACCAGCTTGTCGAATTCCCTCTGGCCGGTACCGGCGGGGATAAGGTGCCCGCAGATCACGTTTTCTTTCAGACCTTCGAGTGAATCAACTTTGCCGTTGATGGCAGCATCGTTCAACACCTTGGTGGTTTCCTGGAACGAAGCGGCTGACATGAAGCTGGTTGTCTGGAGCGCGGCACGGGTAATTCCCTGCAATACCTGGTTGGCAGTGGCGGGAACGGCATCACGAGCTTCTACCGGTTTCAGGTCACGACGTTTCAACGAGCTGTTCTCATCTCGCAGCTTACGTGCGGTTACAATCTGTCCCGGTTCGAACAGTTGCGAGTCGCCGGCATCAACAATCACTTTCTTGCCCCAGATGCGGTCATTTTCTTCCATCATCTCGTTTTTGTCTACGAGTTGCTGTTCGAGGAAGCGGGTATCTCCCGGATCCACCACTTCCACCTTACGCATCATCTGTCGAACGATGACCTCAAAGTGCTTGTCATTGATCTTCACACCCTGCAGGCGGTATACATCCTGTACTTCGTTCACTATATATTCCTGTACGGCAGTGGGTCCCATGATTGCCAGGATATCAGATGGAGTGATAGCCCCGTCGGAGAGTGGCATACCTGCACGTACATAATCGTTTTCCTGCACTAATATCTGTTTGGAGAGGGGAACCATGTATTTCTTCATTTCTCCGGTTTTGGAGGTGATGGAAATCTCCTGGTTACCACGCTTGATCTTCCCGAACGATACCTCACCGTCGATTTCGGCAACCACTGCCGGGTTTGACGGGTTACGTGCTTCAAACAGCTCGGTTACACGTGGAAGACCACCCGTGATATCCCCCGCTTTGCCTACGGCGCGCGGAATTTTCACCAACACGTCTCCTGCCTTGATATCATCATTCTCATTCTTTACGATGTGAGATCCGAGCGGAAGGGTATAGGTGCGCAGGACATTGTCGTCTGCATCGACGATATGTGCTGAAGGTGCCTTGGTCTTATCACGTGATTCGATAATCACCTTTTCCTTCAGACCGGTTTGCTCATCGGACTCAACCTTATAAGTAAGGTTTTCGGTGAAACTTTCGAACTTGATCTTTCCGGTTGCTTCGGAAACGATGACTGCGTTGAACGGATCCCATTCGCAGATCAGGTCGCCTTTCGTTACTTTATCTCCCTGATTGAAATAGAGCTTCGAACCATAGGGTATGTTATGTGCCAGTAACACGATTTTGGTATTGGGATCTACGATACGCATTTCCACTAACCGGCTCACAACCACTTTATAAGGTTTACCATCATTGTCCACGGTCTCCACATAACGGAGTTCGTCGAATTCGAGCGTACCATCATACTTGGTCACAATACTGTTTTCGGCAGCGATGTTGGAAGCAATACCTCCCACGTGGAACGTACGCAGCGTAAGCTGGGTACCCGGTTCGCCGATGGACTGGGCAGCAATGACGCCTACCGCTTCGCCTCTTTGTACCATCCTGCCGGTGGCGAGGTTCCTGCCGTAACATTTTGCACAAACGCCGTGCGACGATTCGCAGGTGAGTACCGAGCGGATTTCTACCCGCTCGATGGGTGATTCTTCTATTTTCTTCGCTATGTCTTCAGTGATCTCTTCACCGGCGCTTACAATGATTTCTCCCGTGTTAGGGTGCTGTACATCGTGTACCGAGACGCGCCCCAATATACGCTCGTAAAGTGAGGCGATCACCTCGTCGTTGTTCTTGATGGCGGTAGCTACCAGACCACGCAGAGTACCGCAATCTTCCTCGTTGATAATCACATCCTGTGAAACGTCTACGAGACGACGGGTGAGGTACCCGGCATCGGCGGTCTTCAATGCTGTGTCGGCGAGACCCTTACGGGCACCGTGGGTGGAAATGAAGTACTCGAGTACCGACAATCCCTCCTTAAAGTTCGCAAGGATAGGGTTCTCAATAATCTGCGCTCCTTCGGCTCCGCTCTTTTGCGGTTTGGCCATCAATCCACGCATGCCCGACAACTGGCGGATCTGTTCGCGCGAACCGCGGGCACCCGAGTCAAGCATCATGTATACTGAGTTGAATCCCTGGTCGTCTTCGGCAAGTTGCTTCATCAGGATATTCGACAACTTGGAGTTGATATGTGTCCAAGTGTCGATGATCTGGTTGTAACGTTCGTTATAGGTGATGAACCCCATATTGTAGTTATCCATGATCTGCTCCACTTCAGCATATCCTTCAGCAATAAGTGTTTCTTTTTCTGCCGGGATGATCACATCTTCGAGGTTGAACGAGAGTCCTCCCTTGAAAGCCATGTAGTAGCCGAGTGATTTGATATCGTCGAGGTATTGGGCCGTACGGGCTACACCACAGGTCTTGATTACCTTTCCGATAATGTCACGGAGTGATTTCTTGGAAAGCAGTTCATTGATATATCCTACTTCTTTGGGGATGGCTTCGTTGGTGATTACACGTCCCACAGTGGTTTCGTGCATCTTACGGATTGGGTGTCCCTCTTCATCAATATCATCCACAATTACTTTCACCAAAGCATGCACATCCACCGCACCTTCATTATAAGCGATGATGGCTTCTTCCTCCCCGTAGAAGGTCATCCCTTCCCCTTTTGCGCCGGGACGGATTTTGGTGATATAATACAATCCCAATACCATGTCCTGCGATGGAACGGTGATTGGTGCCCCATTGGCGGGATTGAGAATATTGTGTGCGGCGAGCATCAACAATTGTGCTTCTAGAATAGCTTCATTGCCGAGCGGCAGGTGGACAGCCATCTGGTCACCGTCGAAGTCGGCGTTGAATGCCGTACAGGCAAGCGGGTGCAATTGAATAGCCTTACCCTCGATCAGTTTGGGCTGGAACGCCTGGATACCCAGACGGTGGAGGGTAGGGGCACGGTTCAACATTACCGGATGCCCTTTCATCACATACTCGAGGATATCATATACCACCGGTTCTTTTCTGTCCACGATTTTCTTGGCAGATTTTACCGTCTTTACGATACCTCTTTCGATGAGCTTACGGATGATAAACGGTTTATAAAGTTCGGCTGCCATATCTTTCGGCAGACCGCATTCGTGCATCTTGAGTTCGGGGCCTACGACAATTACCGAACGTGCCGAGTAGTCCACACGTTTACCGAGCAGATTCTGGCGGAAACGTCCCTGTTTTCCTTTCAAACTGTCGGAAAGTGACTTCAACGGACGGTTAGACTCGGTCTTGATAGCACTCGATTTGCGTGAATTGTCGAACAGAGAGTCCACTGCTTCCTGCAACATGCGTTTTTCATTACGCAGGATTACATCCGGCGCCTTGATGTCGATAAGACGTTTCAGACGGTTATTACGGATGATGACACGACGATAGAGGTCGTTCAGGTCAGACGTGGCAAAACGACCACCATCCAGTGGTACTAACGGACGCAGGTCGGGCGGAATGACGGGAATCACTTTCATGATCATCCATTCCGGCTTGTTGATATTTTTGGATCCACGGAAAGCTTCCACCACCTGCAATTGTTTCAATGCTTCATTTTTACGTTGTTGCGAAGTGTCGGTGCTTGCACGGTGACGCAGCTGGTGGGCCAGTTTGTCGAGATTCAGCCTTTCCAGAAGGTCGAGAATTGCTTCCGCGCCCATCTTGGCGATGAACTTGTTGGGATCGCTGTCCTCCAACAGTTGGTTTTCTTTTGGGAGCGTATCGAGCAAATTGAGATACTCTTCTTCTGTAAGGAGGTCTCTTTCTGCCACCTGATCTTCCAATGCACCCGGTTGAATCACTACATATCTTTCATAATAGATAATGGAGTCCAGTTTTTTTGTCGGGATTCCCAGAAGATATCCTATCTTGTTGGGCAACGACCTGAAATACCAGATATGCGCTACCGGAACCACCAAATGGATATGCCCGGTACGTTCACGACGCACTTTTTTCTCAGTTACTTCCACACCGCATCGGTCGCAGACAATACCCTTGTAACGGATACGTTTGTATTTTCCGCAGTGACATTCGTAGTCTTTTACCGGCCCGAAGATCCGTTCACAAAACAGACCATCCCGTTCCGGCTTATAGGTACGGTAATTGATTGTCTCGGGTTTCAACACTTCACCGAAAGAACTCTCCAGAATCTGTTCAGGTGATGCCAGACCAATCGTAATTTTTGAGAAGTTACTCTTTATTTTGTTCTCTTTTCTAAATGCCATATACTAATCAGTATAAAGAGTTATTTTGTTTAATTTGCCTATTAGTCGAGACTGACGTTAAGACCCAATCCTTTCAATTCGTGAAGTAATACGTTCAACGATTCCGGGATTCCGGTCTGTGGCATCGGCTCACCTTTGACGATGGCTTCATACGCTTTGGAGCGGCCTACCACATCATCTGACTTGACGGTGAGGATCTCTTGAAGAATATGTGCGGCACCGAATGCTTCGAGCGCCCAAACCTCCATTTCCCCGAAACGCTGGCCTCCAAACTGTGCTTTACCGCCCAACGGTTGTTGTGTGATAAGTGAGTAGGGACCAATGGAACGGGCATGCATCTTGTCTTCCACCATATGGCCGAGTTTGAGCATGTAGATAACACCCACGGTCGCCGGTTGGTCGAAACGTTCCCCGGTCCCGCCATCATAGAGATAACTCTTACCGTATGCAGGTACACCGGCTTTGTCGGTCCAGGTGGTCAGGTCCTCGAGTGATGCTCCATCGAAGATGGGGGTCGCAAATTTCATCCCGAGTTCTTGTCCTGCCCATCCGAGCACGGTTTCGAAAATCTGTCCGAGGTTCATACGTGAAGGCACCCCCAGCGGGTTCAATACAATATCCACCGCTGTTCCGTCGGCAAGGAAAGGCATGTCTTCCTGTCGTACAATCCTTGATACAATACCTTTGTTACCATGACGTCCTGCCATTTTGTCTCCTACCTGTATCTTGCGTTTTTTTGCCACATATACTTTGGCAATCTGCATGATACCTGAAGGGAGTTCATCCCCGATGGTAAAGTCAAAGCGCTTCCGTTTCAATTCTGCATCCAACTCCTTGTAACGATGGAGATAGTTGATTACCGTGGTACGGATAAGTTCGTTTTTTTGTGCATCGGCCGTCCATTTGTTCAACTGGATCGACTGATAATCGATTTCAGCGAGCACTTTGGGCGTGAATTTTGCACCCTTGGGAACAATGTCCATATTGGTGTAGTCTTTCACTCCCACCGACGTTTTACCTTCAGTGAGTACGAGCAACTTATTGATAAGTACTTTTTTCAACTCTTCCATTTTCTCTTCATACTCTTCGTCGAGCTTGGGAAGAAGGGCTTTGTTGGAAAGTTTTGTTTTTCCTTTCTTGGAAGCTTTGGAGAAGAGGTTGGTATGGATTACTACGCCCTTAAGCGAGGGAGACGCCTTCAATGAAGCATCCTTCACATCACCCGCCTTGTCTCCGAAGATAGCGCGAAGCAGTTTTTCTTCGGGTGACGGATCGGATTCACCTTTCGGAGTGATTTTGCCAATCAGGATGTCTCCCGGTTTGATGCGTGCTCCCACCCGGACAATACCTCTTTCATCCAGATCTCTGGTAGCTTCTTCACTCACGTTGGGAATGTCGGAAGTGAGTTCTTCCATTCCCCGCTTGGTTTCACGCACTTCCAGCGAGAATTCTTCCACGTGGATAGAAGTAAAGATGTCTTCACTTACCAACCTCTCGTTCAAAACGATGGCATCCTCGAAGTTATAACCCTTCCATGGCATGAACGCTACTTTCAGGTTCCTGCCTAAAGCCAGTTCCCCGTCTTGTGTAGCATATCCTTCGGTAAGGATGTCACCGGCTTTCACCTTTTGTCCCACGCTGCAGAGAGGACGCAGGTCGATAGTGGTATTCTGGTTGGTCTTCCGGAACTTGGGAATATTGTAAGTTTTTACAGCTTCCTCGAAGCTGGTAAATTCTTCTTCTTCGCTACGGTCGTATTTTATTTTGATGGTAGTGGCATCTACATAGATGATTTCTCCGGTGCCTTCGGCCATCACCTGGGTACGGGAATCGTGGATCACTTGACCTTCGATACCGGTACCTACGACAGGTGATTCAGTTCTCATCAGGGGGACGGCTTGGCGCATCATGTTCGATCCCATCAATGCACGGTTGGCATCATCGTGTTCAAGGAAGGGAATCAATGAAGCGGCGATAGAAGCGATCTGCATGGGTGATACGTCCATTAGTTCCACCTCCTCGGGGGCAATCACGGGGTAGTCGGCATCCTGCCTTGCTTTTACGCGCGGATTGATGAATTTTCCCTTGTCGTCAAGCGGTGCATTCCCCTGTGCGATCAATCTGTCTTCTTCTTCTTCGGCGGCAAGATAGATCACTTCGTTGTTATTGATATTCACCACTCCATTTTCTACTTTACGATAGGGAGTTTCGATGAATCCAAGATCGTTAATCTTCGCATAGACACAAAGTGAGGAGATAAGCCCGATATTAGGTCCCTCAGGTGTTTCTATAGGACAAAGACGGCCATAATGTGTGTAGTGTACGTCACGCACTTCAAAACCGGCACGCTCACGCGAAAGTCCACCCGGTCCGAGCGCCGACAGACGGCGTTTATGGGTAATCTCTGCGAGCGGATTGGTCTGGTCCATGAACTGCGACAATGCATTAGTTCCGAAGAAGGTATTGATCACCGACGAAATGGTTTTCGCATTGATCAGGTCGATCGGAGTGAAGACTTCATTGTCGCGCACGTTCATTCTCTCACGGATAATACGTGCCATACGGTTCAGCCCTACGCCGAACTGAGTATATAATTGTTCTCCCACCGTGCGCACACGACGGTTGCTGAGGTGGTCGATATCGTCCACCACGGCTTTGGAGTTGATCAGCTCGATAAGATATTTGATGATTTCGATCATGTCTTCTTTCGTAAGAACACGTGTATCGACATCGGTATCGAGATTTAGTTTCTTATTAATCCTGTAGCGGCCTACGTCGCCCAGATCATATCTTTTCTCCGAGAAGAAGAGATTGTTGATGACTTCACGTGCACTGGCATCATCGGCCGGTTCTGCGCTTCGCAGCTGGCGGTAGATATGGCGGATGGCATCAATCTCGGTGTTACTCGGATCTTTCTGTAATGTATTGTAGATGATGGAATAGTCGGAGGTATTGGCCGTTTCCTTGTGCAGAAGGATAGAGGCTACACCCGATTCGATGATTTCGTCGATGTGTTCCTGTTCCAGCACCGTTTCACGCTCAATGATCACTTCGTTCCTTTCAATGGAAGTTACCTCACCGGTGTCTTCATCGACAAAATCTTCCATCCATGATTTCAGTACACGGGCTGCTAATTTGCGTCCCAGTACTTTTTTGAGACTAGCCTTATTTACTTTTACTTCTTCAGCCAGATCAAAAATCTCAAGGATATCCTTGTCGCTTTCAAAACCGATGGCGCGAAGTAGGGTGGTAACCGGTAATTTCTTCTTCCGGTCGATATAGGCATACATCACGTTGTTAATATCCGTGGCGAATTCAATCCATGATCCTTTGAACGGGATGATACGGGCAGAATAGAGTACGGTACCGTTGGCGTGCATGCTTTGCCCGAAGAATACGCCGGGAGAGCGGTGTAATTGTGAAACAATGACGCGTTCGGCTCCATTGATTACAAATGTACCTTTTTCGGTCATATAAGGAATCGTACCGAGATAAACATCCTGGATGACAGGGGTAAAATCTTCGTGGTCGGGGTCGGTGCAGTATAAATACAGCTTTGCCTTCAGCGGGACACTGTAGGTGAGCCCCCTGTCTACACACTCATCGATGGTATAGCGCGGGGGATCCACATAGTAATCTAAAAATTCGAGGACGAAGTTGTTTCGGGTATCAGCAATCGGAAAATTTTCCGTGAAAACCTTATACAATCCTTCATTCTTTCTACTTTCGGGTGGTGCGTCGAGTTGGAGAAAATCCTGGAACGATTTTAACTGTACTTCCAGAAAATCGGGAAAATCAAGCGGATTTGTAATCGACGCAAAATTGATTCTTTGATTGGCGTTATTTGAAGACATGGATGTGAGTTTTTGAACCTACTATATATTGACACAAAAGGTTAAGAATCTTCAGGTAGAAGATTCCTAACCATATTAACCTAAATTAGGTAAATGTTATTTAAGTTCAACTTCTGCTCCAGCCTCTTCAAGTTGTTTTTTCAAAGCTTCTGCTTCGTCTTTTGTGATACCTTTCTTCAATTCGCTGGGAGCTCCGTCGACCAAATCCTTGGCTTCTTTCAAACCAAGACCGGTAAGTTCCTTTACAGCTTTCACTACAGCAAGTTTTGCCGCACCTGCACTCTTAAGGATTACGTCGAATTCGGTTTTTTCTTCTGCAGCGGCTTCTCCGGCTGCGGCGGGGCCTGCAGCAACGGCAACAGCTGCGGCTGCCGGTTCAATACCGTATTCGGTTTTTAAAATTTCAGCCAGTTCATTAACCTCTTTTACAGTCAGGTTAACCAAGTCTTCAGCAAATTTTTTTAAGTCTGCCATTGTTGTATTTATTTAAATTGATTACTAATTCTGTTTGTTGTAAATTAATTGATTTATCCACCATCTGCGTCAGGCAAGTCTCTCCCGACTGGACAGTTATCTCTCCGACAACGTCTTTAATACTCCGTGGATTGTGCTGCCTCCGGATTGAAGTGCGGAAATAACGTTCTTTGCAGGTGATTGCAACAGTGCGATCACATCTCCGATCAATTCTGTCTTGCTCTTGATATTTACCAGGTCTTGCAAGGTGTTTCCTCCAATGAAGAAACTTTCCTGCACATAGGCACCCTTCAATGCCGGCACTTTGTCAGCCTTGAATTTATCAATAAGCTTGGCAGGAGAATTCGCCACGTTGGAGAACATAATGGCTGTATTCCCTTTCAAAATGGGATACAGTTCACTATAATCCCTGTCGAGTGATTCGAATGCTTTCTGCAAAAGGGTATTCTTCACCACTACCAGCTTGATCCCCGCTTTGGAGCATTCCCTTCTTAAGTTACTCGTTTTCGCTGCATTAAGTGTCGCGATATCGGTAAGGTAGAAGTTTTCATACTCCTGGAGATTGGCGGCTATCTGCTCTATTATTTGTTTTTTATCTTCCTTTTTCATAATGATTGAAACTCTTTTTAGTTAGATTCATCTGCCGATTTGGTGTCCACTTTAATACCCGGACTCATCGTACTGGAAAGATAAATACTTTTGATATAGGTACCTTTTGCCGCAGTCGGTTTTAACTTGATCAACGTTTGGATAAATTCTTTTGCGTTGTCTCGAATCTGTTCAGGCGTGAAAGATACTTTTCCAATAGAGGTGTGAATAATACCGGCCTTGTCTACTTTAAAGTCGATTTTCCCCTGTTTTACCTCGGTCACGGCTTTCGCCACGTCGGGAGTAACAGTACCGCTCTTGGGATTCGGCATCAATCCTCTTGGCCCTAAAATACGGCCGAGGGCACCAATCTTACCCATGATCTGCGGTTGAGTGATGATCACATCAATATCGGTCCAACCTCCTTTAATTTTGTCGATATATTCATCGAGTCCCACATAGTCTGCGCCGGCCTCTTTGGCAGCGGCTTCAGCTTCTGGAGAGCACAATACAAGAACTCTTACTTGTTTACCTGTTCCATGAGGGAGGGATACCACCCCTCTCACCATCTGGTTAGCTTTACGCGGATCTACGCCGAGGCGCACATCGATATCTACAGAGGCATCGAATTTGGTGTTGGTGATTTCCTTCACCAGTGTCGAAGCTTCTTTTAGTGAATAGGTTTTCCCTACTTCAATCTTGCTTAAAGCCAACTTTTGATTTTTTGTCAGTTTACCCATGTCTCAATTGAAGTTTTTTAATTAGTGATATTTTCAGGGAAATCTCCTTTTACTGCGATACCCATGCTCCGAGCCGTTCCGGCTACCATCCGCATCGCCGATTCAAGTGTGAAGCAGTTCAAGTCGGGCATTTTTTCCGTGGCAATTGCCTGTACCTGTTCCCAGGTAACTTCTGCAACTTTCTTACGGTTAGGTTCTGCTGAACCGCCTTTTTGCTTGCTGACTTCTAACAGTTGAATTGCAACCGGTGGAGTTTTAACAATAAAATCAAAAGACTTGTCGGTATAATAAGTGATGACCACTGGCAACACTTTACCGGCTTTGTCCTGAGTTCTGGCATTGAATTGCTTGCAAAACTCCATAATGTTGATCCCTTTGGAACCCAATGCAGGTCCTACCGGGGGAGATGGATTTGCAGCTCCTCCTTTGATTTGTAATTTTAGTTGTCC
>NZ_DHOS01000052.1:254573-255501 GCF_002410825.1 Proteiniphilum sp. UBA5384
TTTGCAGCTCCTCCTTTGATTTGTAATTTTAGTTGTCCGGCAACTTCTTTAGCCATTGTTTTGATTTTAATAAATTGGGGTTTTCGAAACACTTAAAGAATTTACAGAATCTGCGTAACCAAATATCTGACTATTCTTTCTCTACTTGCATATAGCCCAACTCGAGGAGTTGTTTTCTTCCGAAAATTTTTACCATCACTTTGAGCTTCTTTCTCTCTTCATTCACTTCCTCTACCACGCCGGAGAAACTACTGAAAGGACCTCCGATCACTTTCACGTTTTCGCCTACATAGTATTTCATATCCATCTCGTCACCTGCCTCTTCCAACTCATCCATCGTTCCGAGGATTCGTTTTACTTCCGATTCCCGTAAAGGTTGAGGATCGGTGGTATTAGGCAGGAAGCCGGCAACATAATTGATATTTTTCAGTTCATGTATCACATCACCCGTCAGTTCAGCCTCAATAAGCACATAACCGGGAAGATAAGCACGTTCTTTCATCACTTTCTTTCCGTTACGTACTGAATAAGTCTTTTCTGTGGGAATGAGAACCTGAGAGATATATTTTCCCAGATCGGTCTTCTTTATCTCTGACTCAAGATACTCTTTGACTTTATTTTCTTTTCCACTAACAGCACGTAGTACGTACCATTTTTTTCTCTCATCAGTCATAGTCTCTTTAGTTTCAGATTTTATAAAATACCGTAGAGAAGTTTTAATACCCACTCAAATAAAGAATCCATACCGAACACAAACACAGCAATGATAAGGGAAGCAATCAATACAATTACCGTGCTGCCGGAGAGTTCTTCTCTGGATGGCCAGGAAACCTTATGAACCAGTTCATTATAGGAATCGCTGATATATGCAACTATTTTTTTCATTTAACTTTAGATAGTTTTTTGCACGGGTCGAGAGACTCGAACT
>NZ_DHOS01000052.1:255690-256781 GCF_002410825.1 Proteiniphilum sp. UBA5384
CTCTACCAACTGAGCTAGACCCGTGTAAACCCTGCCTTTTCTCATCCTCAACGGGATGGGATTGATGCAGGCAGGGTCATCTGTATGATACTACTCCGCCTTTTCTTGTGAAAAGGGGCGGAGAGGATCCGTATTAATCCAATAACTCGGTAATCTGACCGGCACCTACTGTACGTCCACCTTCACGGATAGCGAAACGAAGACCTACGTGGCATGCTACCGGATAAATCAGATCTACCTCAATAGTTACATTATCACCCGGCATTACCATTTCTACTCCTTCGGGCAACTGGATTTCTCCGGTTACGTCAAGCGTACGGATATAGAACTGCGGACGGTATTTGTTGTGGAAAGGAGTATGGCGACCGCCTTCTTCTTTCTTCAGGATATATACCTCGGCTTTGAATTTAGAGTGAGGTTTCACTTTACCGGGGTGGGAAATTACCATACCGCGTTTAATTTCGTCTTTGTCGATACCGCGGAGCAACAGACCTACGTTGTCACCAGCCTGGCCTTCGTCGAGGATCTTGCGGAACATTTCAACTCCGGTAACCACAGACTTCTTGCCTTCTGCACCAAGTCCGATGATCTGTACTTCTTCACCGGTTTTGATAATACCTGTTTCGATACGACCAGTAGCCACAGTACCACGACCGGTGATCGAGAATACGTCTTCAACCGGCATAAGGAACGGTTTATCGATATCGCGCGGAGGTAATGGAATCCATGAGTCAACGGCATCCATCAGTTCCATGATTTTGTCTTCCCATTTGGGGTCTCCATTCAATCCACCGAGGGCAGATCCGCGGATAACGGGGGTATTGTCACCGTCGAAATTATAGAATGAAAGGAGTTCTCTCATTTCCATTTCAACCAGTTCCAACATTTCTTCGTCGTCTACCAAGTCTACTTTATTCATGAATACCACCAAGCGGGGAACATTCACCTGACGAGCCAGAAGAATGTGCTCACGTGTCTGGGGCATCGGACCGTCAGTGGCAGCTACTACGATGATAGCACCGTCCATCTGGGCAGCGCCGGTAACCATGTTCTTTACATAGTCAGCGTGGCCCGGGCAGTCAACGTGCGCA
>NZ_DHOS01000031.1 GCF_002410825.1 Proteiniphilum sp. UBA5384
TAGGTCAATTCGTCTCTATCAACTGTGATATCCGCATAAAAGCGAGGCTCTCTACCTACCCATGGGTCATCAGGGTCATAACCGGAATCGGGATCATCTATGGGTAAGCCATTGGCCATTGCATAATTTTTCACGTAGTTATGGGTGGGGACTTCCGTGTCCTTAGCCATTGATTGAAGTTTTACAGGGACATAATTGTTCAGTGTGTTTGTTCTTGTTCTTCCCGGTTGATAAGGGGGAGGGTTCAGTATTACTTCAGTACCCCCCGACAGGTCGGTCAGACTCATGACCCAGAAATTATCCGTCCAAGTTTCCCACGTTTGTAACTGATATTTCCCACTTTCCTCCGAAATCTTTAGTACCTCCGCAAATGCTTCAGCTGCTTTTTTACATAGTTCCGTATCATATTCATTTTTATTTGTCGATTCTTCATTCATCATGGGGCTGGCAGCATACAACAGGTTTTTTCCTAAATAGGCAAGGGCATGGACTTTTGAGATTCTTTGTCGGTTATCGCCCAAGGTCCGTTGGCCAGCATTTGTTCCGTCCCAATCAACAGGAAGTAAAATGGCTGCCTGTTCAAAGTCTTTAGCGGCTTTTAAAGCTGTTTCTCTATAATTCAGGCGAGGCAGGTGTAAATTAGATGTAGCTGTTAATACCGTATCAACGTACGGCATTCCCCCCCAGTAGCGCATGACTTCAAAATGGAACCATCCCCTGAAATAAAGCATTTGTCCTTCCAACAAATCTCTCTCTTCTTGTGTGCCTCGAAATAAATCAAGGTTAGACAGTCCTATATTGGCTTTTCTGATGCCATACCAGCACAATGGCCACACTCTTTTATTACGGGTTTCACCGGTTGCGGTACTCACCGCATTGGATGTTGCATACAACAAATCTCCCTGGCCCCAGTAATCACCTTGGTCGAAGCGATGTATCGCATGCATGAGTGTTTCATCTGCATATAAATACCGATTGGGAGCTACTGCCTTGTCATAGTCGGTTATGCAATTGTATAATTCTTCTACGAATCCTTGAAAATTCAGGAAGTTGGTAAAAATTGCCCCTTCATCAATCTCCGAATCAGGCGATTTGTCCAAATAATCTTCACATGACGCAGTCAAGATTACCAAGATTAAAATATATTTTATGGAATGATATATTCTATTATTCATTGTTCTGTTTTTTAAAGGGTGAAGTCAATTCCAAGATTAATACGTTTTACAGTGGGATACGTTCCATCCGTGGCACTACCGCCGGAAGCGGCTGATTCTCTATCGTCGGGGAGCTTGGACCATAAAAACAGATCACTGCCGTTGAGATACAATCTAAGATTGTCGATTCCCATCGTTTGTAGCCAGTGATTGTTTTTATTAAATGTATAAGACAACTCTACTGTTTTTAGACGTAAGTATGAGGCATCATATATATAGTAATCTCCTATATTTTGGCCCGGAGTTTTCCATCTTGGAAGAAAAGAAGTTGCATCCTGGTTATATTTGGACCAATGATCTTCCACATGGGCATATACTACCGTATAATTTCCCCGGAAATTACCGAATGGAACAGTACGCGAAGCGTTTCTAACCCCGTAGAGTTGTGCCATTACACTGAAACCCTTGTAATCCCCGCCCAAAAAGAAGCTATATGTATTCATGGGCACATCCGAATAGCCTATAGGGATATTGTCATCAGATCCTTTATATATTCCATCACCATTGAAGTCAATTAAATTGTAGAATCCGGGGAGTTTATAATTGTCATTGATCTCCGTGGGGATACTGGCATAAATCTCATCCCAGTTATTATAAAAACCGGAACTTACACCCGATCTTTTTTGTCCAATGGAATAACCTTCCTGTTTCATATATGTCGGGCGCAACTGCGGATCATCTCTATAGATAATTTCATTCTTGGTTTGCGTGAGAGCCAATGTAGACCAGTAACGAAATCCATTTCCGAGCCTTTTGTCCCATTTTATTTCCAATTCGTACCCGTTTGAATTCACCTTTCCCAGATTGGCTGCAGGCGGGGTCCCACCGAAAAAAGAGGGAATACTCATGCTATTACCGGTCATTAGTATATCTGTTCTGTTTTCAATGAAATAATCAAAATTAAGAGAGAGAGCATTTTTTAAAGCACCCAATTCAATGCCGATATTCTGTTTTTTTGCTTTTTCCCAATGGATATCTTTATTGCCCATCACACTTTCAGTAAACCAGGTGTATGGGCTCCTGCTTGTTGCCAATGAACCGAGGGGAGAAGAGCCGTTGTAAGCCCATTGAGTCAAATACAACCATCGGCTACCTCCAATTCTGTCGTCTCCCACCCATCCTATGCTGTATCTTAGTTTAAGCCGGTCAACCCAGTCCACATTGAAAAATTTCTCATTAGACAAATACCAGCCGGCTGCCAGCGAAGGAAAGAAATCGAAGCGGTAACCCGGGCCAAATTGTTCAGAGCCGTTGTATGCCCCGTTGAACTCGAATAGATATTTGGCGTCGTAATTGTAAGTGGTCCTGAAAACCCAATCCTCTCTATAATTTTTGAACATATTTCCACGGGCATATTCATCTCTTTTAAGGAGTGCCAAAGCTGTCACATCGTGTAGGCCAAACTGCTGGGCATACTCCAAGCGAAATTGGTACATCATCCTTCGAGTTACGGGAATCCAGTTGTAATGTGAGTTTGAACCAATAATTTCAGGTCGTCTCGTCCATGGCCTTAAAACCCAATCGTAGTTGTTTACTCCTGATATGGGTAAGATTGTTGTGTACTCCGATGGGTCTTGGCCCGGTCCTGTATAATTTTCAGGGTTTATTTGTTTCTCCGGCGTATTGCTGTAAGGTTCATTGGGGCGCACATGATTTGCGATATCATAAAGTCCCTCCTCTGAAATTATTTCATTGTCTTGCGAAAAGATCGCTTTGGCTACCAGGCCTTTTGTTATAAAATCTAATTTTTGTTGTAGCTCAAAATTTGAAGACAAATTTGTTTGTTTGATGTTTCTTATACCTAGGTTATATACCGTAGCCACAGGGTTCCAATCTCCAATTTTGTTGCTATACCCCCACCTGCCATCTTCATATTGAGGCAGGTACGCGTCGGGCGGTAGTCCATAAATACCCCTCCATATCATAAAATCAGCACTTGATGCACTTCCTTCATTTGAATAAGATGTATTCTTTACAGAAAAATAGCCGGCAAGATTTACCTTCAATAGGGTAGATGGGGTAATATTTATATCTAAATTGCTCCTGAAATTGAACCGGTCAAAATTATAATTGGGCTTATACCCTTTGTGATTTTCATATTTTTTGAACATGTCGCCTTCATGCAAATAGGCAAGTGAGCCAAAGTAGCGGACGACCTGGGTTCCGCCTGAAATATTCACAGAAGCTTTGTGAGAGAATCCCACATCTTTAAAAAGTGCTTCCTGCCATTTTACGTTTGGGTAAATCACTGCATAGTCGGGAGTTTGTGGAAGACGATACCGTTGAACAATTTCATAAGGCAGATAGTCTGACCAAGACGGTTCGTTCAACACCACTTCTCTTTCAATCGCTTCATTTTTTATCAACAGGCCGTGATATGAGTCCATGATTTCCGGCACTTTTGACAACATTTTAGCAGTGGTATTATAGGAAACTGAAATAGATGGTTTGCCTGACGCGCCTCTTTTGGTGGTAATAAGAACCACTCCGTTGGCTCCTTTCACACCAAAAACCGCTGTGGCAGAAGCATCTTTCAATACGGAAATTGTTTCTACTTCATTCACATCCACATTTTCCATTGCTCTTTCCACCCCGTCGACCAGAATCAACGGCTGACCCCCATTCCATGTGTTTTGACCTCTAATAAAAAACTGAGTAGAACTTCCCCCTCTTCCCACACCACCCGGTTCTCCCGAAGAGGTGAGTGTGATCAATCCGGGAACCTGGCCACTGAGTGCTTGCTTCATATCGGTTACATTCCCTCTTTTCTTGAGTTGCTCATCGGTTGCCTGGGCAATTGCACCCACCACACTCTCTTTCCTCTGTATGCCATAACCCACGGCAACAACCTCTTGGAGGCCAATGCTCTCTTCTTCCATAGTAATCGTAAAAGAGTCTCTATTCCCAATGGTTATCTCTTGTGTTTTCATCCCTATAAACGAGACCTGGAATTGTGTTGCTCCCTCTGGAATCAAAGCAGAAAAGTCGCCATCCATATCTGTGACCGTTCCTCCACTTTCAGTGCCGAGGAAGAGAATAGTTGCTCCGGGCAGGGGCTCGCCGTCTAAAGTTTCCACATGTCCGGTTATCCTTTTCCGGGCTTGCTGTTGGACATCATGAGAAGTATTAGCCGCTATAATGGATGTTGAAAGTAACAACAGGAAATGGCTAATAACGAAGATGTATATAATTTTAAATTTAGTTATTTCGTTCATACTAATTCTTTTATAAGATATCATGTTTTTTAGATAAAGTTTTCATAAGTCTTTTTCCGATAATTATACATCACTTAAACTCGATAAGACTACAAACCCTCTTTTAACTTGTAAACCTCAAGCATTTCGGG
The DNA here is from genome assembly GCF_002410825.1 of Proteiniphilum sp. UBA5384. Taxonomy (GTDB): domain Bacteria; phylum Bacteroidota; class Bacteroidia; order Bacteroidales; family Dysgonomonadaceae; genus Proteiniphilum. Next base: position 4,561 of record NZ_DHOS01000031.1, read on the forward strand.
TTCGGGCCATGGTTCGGGATAAGGTTGATCCCTGTTTGATGGAAGTGTTTCATGGCGCATGATATACTGTTCTCCATTTATCGTTCCTGCCGCATCTCGGGTTACATTCACTCTCATATTCGGAAATGTTGAACGTAGTGTGCGAACATCATAAGGCCATGGTGTAGAGGCTACGGTCGTGATTGGCCTCAACGTCTCTTCTGATAAGATGAAAATAGCGGCTCCTTTTCCGGTATAACTATAATTTTGTCTTAACTCTCCATTTGAATATACCACTTCTCCGATTCCCAGTTCAGTGCGTAACGATCCTCCTCCTTCAAAGTACCATCTATAATCCCAATTTGTGGTTTGATAGATTTTCCATTTTCCATCCTCGAATCGGGCGTTATAAAATTGAGAAGGAGAGTAGGGGTCTGAGCAATTTTCGAACTTATGGTATGATAATATAATACGCCCTTTTGAATCGAACCCGATTCGGCCATTTCCGTTGATCATACCGCATTTGATCGGCACGGGATCCACAATAACCCCCGGGGTACTTAATTTAATGGGTAATGAAATAGGGGTTCCGTCTGCAGTAAACCAATTGATCAAATCGGGACTTTTTGCATAGCTAAGGTCGTGGTTGGTTTCTGCGGCAGGTGTGTCTCTCCATATCCAGGACATGTGGAACCACCCGTCGGGGCCTTCAATAGGGCCGTGGTTATAA
>NZ_DHOS01000063.1 GCF_002410825.1 Proteiniphilum sp. UBA5384
TACGCACTTAACAAGCGGGATACCTTATAGTACCTCTAATACAACCTTGGTTTTAAACCCGGATCTGTAAGTTTTCCTTTTCTTCATGACAACAAAAAGAATACAATTTATTAATGATACTTGTTGTCCAAGATTTGGGGGTAATTATAATGTAGATGAATTAGAAAATTATTGATTTTTTGAAAGGATCAAGGTAATGAATCAAATTAGTTCAATGCCATAATGTTTTGCAAGTCTTTCTATACTGTCAATGTAGTGTTGATTTATATAAGTTCTTGTATTCTCTTTTTTTGTCCCACCAGGGAAATTTACTGTATCAATAATAGTCCGGGGGGTTAAGGCAATTTTATATTGTTCCTTCATAAATCGTTTGCCTTTTTCTGTTTGTCCCGTTAGCATAAGAAACACAATTTGTCCGAATGGTGAAAGAAGAAAACCTGTATTTTTTTCTGGAAATCTTTTAAGGTCATCAAGTGATTGGTAATCATCAAACAATGGTTTAAGATATTTTTCAAGGTCACTTTTTACTTGTTCCGCTACTTTATTTCTATCAGTACGTTTATTTAATTCATACCATTGGTCACGTTTATGGGAATAAGTTCCAAGTCTGTCTTGTATAAAACAGTCAGTAGTTTTTGGAAAGTCAGTCGGTATTTCTTGTCCCCAAGAAAGAGTTCTGATAGTTTCATTATAAAAGCCAAGATTAAATGTAAAGCTCAAACTGTCATGGTATGAGTTCCATTGACTTTTTTGAATATTAAAGCATTGTGTAATGTCGTTTGTCTGTCGGGTAAAGTGTTGTATCTTACGCTTAAACGCTAAATCTTTAAAGAAAGGTATAATTACTCCTTTAAAAATCTCGTCAAAGTCTCTCTTTAAGTTGTCAGGAGTCATTTTAGTCTGTCTGTTTATGTTTGCCGCTAACGGTTCTTTTGTGTTTGGGTGGTTTTCGGAGGTACAAAGTTAAAGTTCATTAGAAACACAAAACTTTAAGTTGGCAAGCCAGCTCACCTGTGTTACCTGTCAGCGGTTCGTTATTAATTTTTCGTCAGTCATTATTTTAATTGCTTTCGCCGTTGCACTTTTTCCGTCTGTTGATGAACCTGGAAGCATAATTAGGCGTTTTTTTATTTTGCCTTGTTCGTCTTCAAACAGCACTTCAAATCTTGAACGTGTCAAACCGGCAATTGCTTTTTTAAATTTAACTTCTTTGATTTTTTCCCGATCTATAATTGGCGTTGCAGAGTTGTTGATACTATTGACTATTCCATAAATTAAATAAATTCCCAAAAGACCAAATAGGGCTGGTTGTGCAATTTGTCCATTTTTATAACTGTCAAATGCGAAATAAAAAAGTCCGATTGATAGTCCACCGTAAATAATTAGTATTCTTGAGATGTTATTTCCAACCGTTGCCTTTGCAACATTTCCAATAATTCCGTCACGTGTGAGAACAATTTTTTCTGGTAAAATATGGCAAAAGCCTGTCTTTGTTTTAAATGTCTTTTCTTTGTCCATTGTTTCTCTGCTTGACACTTATTTCTTAAGCACATGACGAAGGTAACCTTGAAAATTTTCATAACCGTGGTTTGTAGGTTTTTCCAAGTCGATCATCTGTCCATTGCCGGTATCAAATATTTGCCAATTGTATTTCTTTGCAAGTTCTACCAATTCAAATAGTCCATTTTCACCATAAAGGCTTACTATTTTGTTACTTACCTTATCCTCCTCTATGAAGTAATCAATTGTGAAGTCTTCACCTTTAATTTCTCTATGGTCGCCATCTTTTATGATTTGCGAAAAATGACTTTCGAAAGCAGCGCAAAAGTCTGTAGCTTCTAACTGTGTGTTGTCCACTTCGTCAACCGAGGTGATTTTCTGTCGTGAATTAAATAAAACTATGTCCCAACTCATATTTTAAAGATAATTCAGTTTACGCCTATCCTCATCTCTTTCCATTGGAAAGACCGGACATTCTTAATTAACGTTCTTCTTGCAAAGATAGACTTTTTCACCCACTATACAACTTTGAGAAAAATAAAAATCAACTCAGGTTTTCGTTAAGCATGGACAGAGAGAGTTTACAACACCTTGGCATATTGGTACGTTAGTTTACTCATCTCTCAACGCTTCTGCCGGCGGCACTTTTACCGCTTTTCGGGCTGGAATCAGGATACCGAAGATAATCATCAATGCTAACAGTAGATAGGTAATGAGAAAACCGATAAAATATCTTCCGACCGTGAAAGGCATCAGATAAGTTTCGAATATCCCTTCCCTGCCAAGGATAAAGATGATGATCATCGTGGGGATCATTGCTGCCGTAAGCAATAGCAGACCTTCTATATAATATTTTTTCAATACCTCTTTGGGTGTGTCTCCGAGTGAAATACGCAGACCAATTTCACTCTTGCGGTGCTGTGTCCTGAACCAGAATATTCCGGTAATACCCAGAAAGATATTAACCAGCAAAAAGAGTACGATAAACATACGCATCTTCAGGTCGTTGATATCATCTTTCTGGAATGCTTTTTTATTGGCCGGTATCGATTGTATCTCTCCCAGATAGTAGTTGCCAAGGCGTAATTGTTGGGTCATATCCTGCCGGAAACGGCGGATAAAATTATGGTCCTCTTCCGGATTTACACGAACACAAAATTCAAGAGAAGAGACCCATTCACCCGAAAATCTTTCAAGAAAATCGTTATCCATGCGTTGCGCAAAATAAGAATTCCAATTGGAGAAATTGTCGTAACGGACAACATCGGAAACGGCTCCTATCCTGTATAACTGTGCAGAATCGCTTTTGGAGAAGGATATCTGTTGACCTACGGGTAATTCGTCTGATTTAAACAATTCTGTTACCACATCAGTAGAGAGAACGAGCTCGTTGCGTTCCAACGCTTGTACTAATTCGTCGCTACTGCCATTTACCGACTTGTATCTGAATACACGGAAGAAATCCGGCGTAACCGTTCGGTTCAATACACCATATCTTGTCTGCAATGTATCCCGGTAAATGGTCATCGACCTGTTACTCCCGATATGAGGACTGGAGTTTTGCGATATGCTGGCCGCTTCAACCATGGGATTCCGCTCAATGCGCTCCAACGCCGTATGTAAGTACCCGACAGCTGTTTCTGTGGATATATCTTTTACATATTCATGACTGCTCTCATTCAACAAGCCCAAATGCATGATATAGGTATGCTCCGTATCGAATCCCAGAGGCTTATAGTAATTATGGAGTGTGACATACACATTATCTACTATGTACCAAAGGAAGACGGAAACAATCAGCAGTTCTATCCATAAGCCGATATTTTGCTTGCGTTCGTTTTTGATGATCGTGAGGATATGCTTCAACATACTATGATTTATTTAGAATGAATAGAATCTACAATGGGCTTGTGCGATACGCTCCGTGCGGGGATAAATGCCGATAGCACATTGAGCAACAAACAGAAAAGGAAAGCATACAGGAATATGGCGGGACTGAGCAGTGACGCCGGGTTCAGCGTGACTTCTCCCAATTGGTATGCCATATCACTATTTTCATAAATGATTCCTTTTAAGGCATAGGCGGCAATATAGGAAAGAATCAACCCTACCATACCGCCCAACAGCGTTTGCAGCAGACTTTCCCACATCACTTGCGAAAGCAGGTTACCTCGAGTGGCGCCGAAGGCCCGCCTTACGCCGAGTTCGGAGAGGCGCTTCCTCATCCTGGAGTTCATCATTCCCGATAAGTTGATCGCCGGCACGATTAACAGCAATACCAATACAATGGCCGACTGCTGTACAATCGCTTTCATATCGGGTTCCATATTTGCCCATTTGCGGTGTATGTAGACAAAGTGGGTATCGGGTTGTTTGCGGTAGAATGCCTCGTAAGTGGTTGTTGCGTCATTGTATCTTTTGCGGAGTACTTCAGCTTCTTCCTTTATCGCAGAAAAATCCTTTTTACTTTTTGCCAGTATATAGACCCTGCAAACGCCTTGTATTCCTTCTTCACCACCGTCAGGAAGAACTGTCGTGGTGATTGGCGCCCATATCTGAGAGTAAGCTGCCGTTGCCACTGGGGAAACATCTTTTACTACACCGTTTACGATGAATTCAGTGTAGTCGATTAAAATACGCTGCCCGGAAACGGCCGTAGTGCCGAATGTTTTGAGGGCAGTTTTTTCTGAGATCACTACTTTTCGTAATCCGGCATCCACATCCTCTTTAGTGTAGGGTTTACCATCGATAAATGAGAAATCGAATACACGCCAGAAATCTTCATCGGTAAGCATTTTATCATAACTCTCAGCGAAGATTTGTCCCGGGATGGATGCTATCGCTGATGGTGTAAAAGGCGACACAATGGCTACAGCTTCGGCCGTTTTCAGGGTTTTAAAACATGCCTTTGCAAATGCATACGACATGGAGCCATTGCTTGATCCGCTATTCGGGGATCCTTTCTCCCTGCTCGACATCCATTTCACATAGAGCATCCGGTCGCGGTTGGTCTCGGGCGGATAGGGCGCGTTCTTCACCTGATGCGACATCACCATCACCATGATCATGCAGATCGCCAATGCCGTGCCGATAATGGAAATGGCACTCAGCACGGGATTTTCTTTTAACAGCCTCCATGCTTGTTTGAAATATTGTTGTAGCATACTTTTTTAACTAAGAAAGTAAAAATGAAAACTATGACTTTATTAATTGACAATGAATTGCAAATAGAGGTAGTCAATTAATAATCGGGATCAGTAAATCATCACATCAATTTCATGAGATTTGCCGGCCGTCGAGGAAGCGGATGATACGGGAAGTCTCTTTGGCCTTGCTTTCGTCATGCGTTACCATTACGATGGTATGGCCGTCTTCCTTGTTGAGCTTGTGGAGCAGTTCCATCACTTCGGCACCCATTTTCGAGTCGAGGTTCCCGGTCGGCTCATCGGCAAGGATAATGGACGGGTTACCGATCACGGCACGGGCGATTGCCACACGCTGGCACTGCCCTCCCGATAACTGGGTGGGAAAATGGCGCATCCGGTGCGATAGCCCGACTCGCGCAAGCACTTCTTCCGCCAGGCGGCGGCGTTCACGTGCCCCCGTCTTGCGATAGAGTAGGGGTAGTTCCACATTGTCGAGCACATTGAGCGAGTTGATCAGGTGGAAGCTCTGGAACACGAAGCCGAGGTTTTCGTTACGGAACTTGGCCAGTTCGCGATCTTTCATCTCGGCTGTCTCTTTGCCGTCGATAATCACTTTCCCGGAGGTGGGGGCATCTAACAATCCCATCACATTGAGCAGGGTGGATTTGCCACATCCCGACGGTCCCATTACCGCGAGGAATTCGCCTTGCTTCACTTCGAGATTCACGTTTTCTAACGCCACAGTTTCAATCTCTTCAGTGCGGTAAATCTTGTGTACCTTGTCTAATAAAATCATTGTTCCCATTTTTGTCATTTATTTATTTGAGTAATTATTTTTATTTTTTACATTGTCACTACCTATTCCGATTTATTGGAATTATTCAATCATCCCATCAGACCGGAATCTTCACTACGCTTCGATTGGCACTACCTGTCCCGATTTATCGGGATTAATCATTCCTCCCTCAACGCCTCCACCGGATGGATTTTTGATGCCCGGTAAGCAGGTATCCATGCGCTTAATCCGACGATTACCGCCAAAAAGATATAAGTTATGATATATGTAAAGAAAAAGCGAAGCCATTTTCGGCCGGTTATGTATATATCGTCAGGGATCCGTTTCCCAAGAGTCTCTATCAGGTCGGCCTGCACGATAAAGGTGCTGATACAAATGGCAGGAATGATGGCTATGGTCAGTAATAATATCGCTTCCAGAATAAACTGTTTTTGTAAATTCCCGCGGGTACTGCCCATTGCCATACGCACGCCTATTTCGTTGCGCCGAGAGGCAATACGGAACCAGAATGTGCCGATCACGCCCAATGCAATACAAAATAAGAAAAATGCCATGATAATCATATTGGTGCGAATTTCATTGGTCTTTCCGAACTCGTATTCTATATTGGCTTTCTTCGCTGTCATGGACTCGATATCCTCCAGATATAGATTCCCGATCCGCAATGAAGGAGTCATATCTTTTTTGAAGCCGGAGATAAACGGTTTTTCGGGTGTTCCTGCTTTCAACCGGATACACACGGCGTGGCTGTTCATATTCCCGACTGATAATGGTTCGGCAGGGATGAAAACGGCCGGTGCCGGAAGGTCGTAATCAAACCGCTTTTGGTCGTTCAGTATATCTGCAACCATATATTCCTTGCTATTATCGCCTCTGCCGATGGTTATCTTTTTGCCTATGCCTGATTGTTGTCCGAACAATTTTTTTTCGATCATACGGGTGATGAAGACCGCATTGTCCCGATACAGGTCGATACCTGCAGGACGTTCCCATGAGTTGTCCATGGCGGATGTATACCGGAAAATGCGGAAATAATCACCCGATGAGATAAACTTTCTTTCAGTAGACGTATTAATGGTATCGTATTGTATTACCCCTCCGTAAAAACCGCCGGAATTGGGGAGTGTTCCCCAGCCGGTATTGAGCAGGCTGGCCGTTTCTACCTGTCCATATTGTCTGATTTTGCGCGTGAATAGCTCCAGGTTCTGCATCATCCGGAGGGAATCGCTCTCCGCGGCATCATACCGTGAGTTTTCTTCCGGCAGCACACCATAAGTAACCACATAGGTATCGCTGATATCCGAGCCTGTCGGAATGCTTTTATTATGGAGGAGTACGAAGCAGAAATCCACAATGTACCACATCAACATGCAGACAACCAACAACTCAGCGAATATCCATCCGTTTTGCTTGCGTTGTGCCCAAATCTGTTTTAAAAGTTGTTTTATCATCTTTGAATCATGTATAGCGTATGTGAAGCGAATCAGTTATATTTTTCCGTAAGGAACGGTACACGGGGATCAATGCCGAAAGGAGGTTCATCACGAAACAAACCAGCAATACCGCCACAAATATCTTGAGATTGAAGAGCATGGACAGGGAAAAATCGACTGTTGCACCTTCCGGTAAAATATCTGCAATTTGTTTTCCCAAATCGAGTATCCAGTTGCGCGATACCGATATAAACAGATAGGAAAGCAGCAATCCCGTCAATCCCCCGCCAAAGGTCAGTAACAGGTTCTCGGTAAATATCTGGTTGAATAATTTCTTGCGCGAGGCGCCGAAGGCTTTCCTCACGCCCATTTCACTCATGCGTTGTTCCATACGGGTGCTGTTCAATCCGGAGAGGTTGATCGCCGGAACCAATAGGAATAACAATACCAACAATACGTTGTGCAATGTGATTTTATGCATGTCGGGACCGACATTCGACCAGAAACGGTTGACTTCCACTTTCTTCGTATCGGGTTGTCCTGCCAGGTTGATATTCCACTCGGTTGATTGCGCATTATAACGCCGGATATTTTCGTTGACTTCTGTGCGGATCATATCAAAGTCATCGGCTGAATGCGCCAACAGGTAAATATTCCGCATTGATCCTATCAATCCATCGAGTTCATTGTCTTCTTTGTTATAGTTTTTATTTGTAGTATAAGGTATCCACACCTGCGCATAGGTGCCCGAAAGCACATACGATACATCTTTCACGACACCCGCTATCCGAAACTCTTTAAAACCGCATTCGATGTATTTTCCTACAATATCGATCGTACCGTACAATTTTTTAGCCAGTGATTCGGATATCACCGCCGCAGGTATCCCGGAGCGGAAATCAGCTTCGGTAAAGGATTTTCCTGATAAAAAATGAAAATGAAATACATTCCAGTAGTGGTTATCTACATAGCGTACCTGAACCTTATTGAGGTAATTATCATTTGGCAGGGAGACGAATTTCGAGACAGGATCCATTGCCAATGATACCAATTCGGGCGTTTTCAGTGACAGGAAAAATAGGGTGCTGCTTTTATAAGAAAAACCTCCCGAGTTCGTCCATTGGAGGGCGGTATCTTTTGGTGTTACTATAATCGATTTCACGTACAGTGTCCTGTCGCGGTTGGTTTCAGGATAGATGTTCGCCGTTTTCACATGATTGATGATTGCCATCACCATCACCATGGAAATTCCCAATGCCGTTCCGGCAATATAAATGCCACTGAACAGTTTATTTTGCTTAATCAGATGCCACGCCTGTTTGAAGTATTGTTTGAGCATTGTTAAAAAATTAAGAACTAAAAATTAAGAACTAAGAGTGAAAAATTAAATCAGAACCAAGAATCAAGAACCAAGACTTCTTAACTTCTCAACTTCAGACTTCTTTTTTCATTATTCACATTGGCACATTATTCAATCATCACATCATCATATCTGTAAATCATCGAATCATCACATTGGCACATTAGTCACTCTTCCCTCAACGCTTCCACCGGATGCAGCTTCGCCGCCCGACGGGCAGGAATCAGTACACCGACTAAGATCGTGCCCGCCAGTATGATTGCCGTTGCAATAATCGTTATCCAAAAGCGTCCCCATGTATAGTCCATCGCATTGTTATAGGTATAGGTGACATCCCAATAAGCGAGGCTGGCGCAGATGATGAGCGCGGGAAGGAAAGCGGCGGAGAACAAAGCCAGGCTTTCAGTCATTATATAATTTAAAACACCCTTCCTGCTCGATCCCAACGCCATACGCAGGCCTATTTCCCCCTGTCGCGATTCCATCTGGAACCAGAATGTTCCCAGCATGCCGAGGAAAATGATGAACAGGAAGAAGAGGATCATCCACGTGATGATGTTGACATACTTGTTGATGCCGGTGGCGGTTTCATATACTTCGGCCTTGTAATCGTAGGAGGAGAGGCTGAAAAGATAAAACGGACCGATATTGAGTTTGCTTTTCATCTCCTCCGTAAACCGTTGTTCAAATCCGGGAATGTCGGCTTCGGGACTTATCCTGAACCCGATGACCGGGATTGTATAAGCGAGCCGGAGCATATTGAAGGGGGTATAAATAAAAAGGCCGTACCGTTCGTAGATATTGTATTTGGTGGGTTGTGAAACGCCTGCCACTCGAAATTTGAGACTGGGTTCGTAATAATCCCTGAAAGTCTTACCTGTAGCCGATTGTGTATGGAAAAGAGAATCGGCCAATTCAGGCGAGACAACCGCCCCCTGGGGAGATGTCTGGATACCCCAATCGGTGAATCCACCTTCCTTCATCTTAACTTTAAAGACCTTGTCATAATTTTCGCTGACATAGCGGATATTGGCGCCATACGCATTCTCCTCATCTGCCGTGTATCCCTGGAACATGAGATTATCGTCGTAGGGTTCGCTGGCATAGTAGTAAGCGGTGGTCTCCACGCCGGGGTATCCGTTTACCAACTGCACGATTTGCCATATCGGGTTGATCCATAAAGCCTCAATGCTGTCGGGATTGCTTCTGTCGATTGTCTGTGTCGGGTCTACGCCCAGCTTTAATCGATATACATGTTCGAGGTTTATACCCAATGGTTCGGTGTTCTTGCGGACAACCACATAGAGAAAATCCACACAGTACCATAGCAATACCGCCACGGTAACGATCTCGATAAAGATCCAGCGGTTGGACTTCCTGTTCTTCCAGAGTTGTTTGATGGCTGATTTCCACATGGTCTTATTCTCCTTTTATGGTTTCGATGATGGTGGTGCGTGATGCATTCCATACCGGAATAATTGCCGACAATAAGTTGATGATCAGACAAAACAGGAATGCGAACACAAAAAGTAACGGTCTGAAAAAAGCACTCAATGGCAAGTGGAAATTCTCCATGACATTGACCGTCATTATATCTCCCAAGAGCGCGTTTTTGAATAGAATGACGACGGTGATGGAAAGCAACAGGCCGATGATTCCACCGATGAGGGTCAGCCACAGGTTCTCAAACAGCAGTTGGCCGCCTATCTGCATATTACTCGCCCCGTAGGCTTTGCGGATGCCTATTTCTGCGCTGCGTTTCTTGATTTGCGTGGAGAGTAATCCCGACATATTGATAGCCGGCACGATCAGCAATATCAGCATAAGGATAATGAATATCCGCGCAGGATTGGTATTGCTCTCTTGAAAGAAGTTGCTTTGCGCCTGCGTGTGTACAGCTTGCTCGAAAGTGAATTCCCGCAGATTGTGATTGAATGCCGTTATATTTTCGTCAATTTCTTTTTCCAACGCTTTCAGCGATGAACCTTTTTTTGCCACAACCGCGACAAGGCAATTGCCCACCAATCCCTCCGACCGGTCAGGTACCCAGTCCATCGCGGTTTTGTCGACCACAATCCAGACATCGCTGTAAGCTTTATTAAAAAGAGAACTGACAGAGCGTACCACCCCTGTGATTTTGTAATCGGTAAACCGGATCATGATATTTTTACCGATGACGTCCGTCGTGTTGAAGAACTGCATGGCCACCTTGTCGGTGATAATGGCTTCCCTGCGGGCGGCATCCGCCTGTTCGGGAGTAAAAGGGGTTCCCGCTATGAAATCATAATTGAAAATCCGGAAATAGTTATTGTCGACGGGGCTTACAATTTTCTTTTCGAAGTTGGCCCGGCTTGTACCTACAAATCCGGCCCCCTCACCTTTGGCCATAAAATAACTTACCGTTTCGGCATGCTCAAGATTGTCAAAGATATTTTTAGCTGCAGTATAGGACATGCCACTGTTGGCCTGTGACCGGTCTTTGGTCAGGTAAGAATATCCTAAATCGGAATACAAGGTGCGGCTCCGGTTGATTTCCGGTTCCATGTCGGTAGTCCGGAAAGCATATACCATATACAACACCATCACAAAAGTAATGGTCAACGCCGTGGCCAGCACCGAGATCGCACTGAAAAGCGGATTCGACTTCCACAGTTGTATGACTTGTTTGTAATAATGTTTGAACATTTTTTTAGACTTTTAGAATCAAGAACCAAGACTTTATAAGTGAAAAATTAAAAGTTAATTCTTAACTTCTTCACTTCAGACTTCTTTTTTATTAGTCTCATTATTCACATTGGCATATTGGCATATTAGTCTCAATCAGATACCTTTAACTTGTTCTTATCCCGATACCGGCTCATGTCTGATACTACTGCACGATCGCCCGGTTCCAGGCCGGAGATCACCTCTACATATTGATAATTGCTTTCGCCCAACCTCACCTTGCGTTTTTCAAGTGTACCGCCATTCAGGACAAACAGTTCATAGGTACCCGGTCCACTGTAATAGGGTCCGTTGTCGATGTGCAGCACATCCTCCTTGACGGCATTCATCACATAGACATCGGTACGTAATCCCGAGCGTAACCGGGCGTTGTCGGGATCATCTAATTGCACGGTGAACTGGATTACGCCGTTTTTCGACAGTGGTGTCACGTTGCTGACGACGCCCGTCAGCTCATCACTCCCGACCCTGACGACTGACTTGCTTCCTACAGAAATACGGTCCCCATAACTGTCGGCAATCTCTCCGTCGATACGGAACTGAGACAGGTCCGAGAGGATGGCCACTTCAGTGCCTTGTCCCACGCGGGCACCCACCTGGTTGTTGATATAGGTGAGGATTGCTTTCCTTGGCGAGCGGATCTGTGCGTCTTCGAGGATACGTTTCGTTTCGGCCAGCGTCTTGCGGAAAATCTCGAGTTCCAGTTCCTGCACACGCAGTTCGGCATCAGCCACCTTGCGGTCGTTCTCTAATTTCTTGTGTGCCTGTTCCTGTTCTAATTTTGCCACGTTGTATTTGATCTCCACTTCACGCACCTTATCGGTGGTACCCGCCCCAATGCTGTCCAGATATTTCTCATTGACCACCTCCACCGCCATCTTATCTATCTGCATGTCATTGACTTTCAACTGCATCTGCATGTCACTAAGTGTGCTGCTGTTTTTAATGCGCTGCTGTTCAATGCGGTACTGGCGCATCTGTAGTTCGTCTAACATCTTGCGGTAGTCAGTCTCAATACTTTGAAGGTCGAGTTGTAGCAGGGGAGTACCTACATCCACGGAGTCACCGGCTCTTTTATGCACTTTCATGATGCGGCTTTCGATGGGAGCGATGACAGTCTCTTCAAATGCCGGCATCACCTTTCCCGACGCGCTTACGGTGACTTCAATTGTCCCTTTATCGACGGAGGAGAGTTGGATGTTTTTTAGAGGTATACTGTCCCGCAACAAAGAAATGATCACAGCTATGACCACTATAGAGGAGAGAATGACCGTTCCATATTTGATCCATCTTTTTCTTTTCTCTTTGAGGAGAATATCTTTGGGTATTTTTCTGTCCATGAATGTTGTTTGTTTTGCCGGATCAAAAACAAAACGTGTGCCATAAATGTAATAGATTGATTTTTAGGTGTATGATATGATATGAAGTGTCCGATATCGGACAGTGCTGTACGGAAGCGAACACCCGTATAGAAGGTCGTATTAATGTTGGTCTTTAATGTAAAGGGGCTTAAGATAGTATTGGAATAAGTATAACAAGAATAAGTATTAAAGTACAGCTGTTGCTTTTCGTATTTCTGCAAGTCGATCATTCCATGATTTGTTTTGACGGATAGTTTGCACATTATAACGAGATTGCATTTTTAGGAGCATCTCTGCCTCAATACCTAAAGCTGCTTCAAGCAGTAAGGCATATTCAGTTGTAACGGGGCGTTTACAGTTCAACACTTCATTCAGCACAGAATATGCAACACCCATTTGAGTGGCGAGTTTACGTTGTGATATACCACGAAATTCTATCTCTTCTTTCAATACTTCCCCCGGATGAGTAGGTTCATAAGGAGTGAGGTTGTTTGCTATCATGTGTGAATCAATTCCTTCAATCTTAATCATAATAAAATCATTTATAATGGCTTGATAATTCTAAGATATTACATATCGTGACAATAGGTTCAATTCCACTGATCGTTACGGTAAATTCAATTCTACATTGTTTGTTTACTCTAATTGAAGAAATACCTTTCTTGTCACCTTTCAGCACTTCATAATTTAAAGCATTGATTGTATACAGATTCTCAACATCACTCGAGTTTATAAGTATATCGATACAACGTTTGTACTTACGCACGATTTCAGGTTGAAACCGGTATTTCTTTTCTTTCGTTTGTCCGGTTTCATATAAATCTCGTAAATATCTCTTTTCAAAGGTTACAATCATACGCCTTTTTACTTTACTGGAAACAAAGATAATAGAAATTTCTCATATTCGCAAAAAGTAGAACATTTATTATTATTCAATTTTACTCAAAGTAATTCTTTTTTCAGCAAAGCATCCCAAAACGTTTTCTCCGTTCAAAAAATGGGGTGAAACAGTTGGATTTTAATTTTGTTTCTTAAGAGAATACTGAAGTTAGTAAAAATCATCTATTTGGTTACTCTGCCGGTTTTTCATGTAGTTTGCCCAGTGATTTGGCTACCACCACCGATACCATGGCGTCACCTGTAACGTTGATTACTGTGCGGCACATGTCGAGTGGACGGTCTATAGCGAAGATCAGTGCGAGACCGATTGCCAGTTTATCAGCAGCATGCTGATTCCGAAAATAATGGAAAAAATATCACCTGCAGCATCAGGCTGTTATTGCCGAAAGCCGTAAAATATTATCAAGTAATAGCCGCAATAGTGGTACTTACATATAGAATGATCGTGCAGATTCCTATGTTCCGGAAGCTCGATATATCTTTCAGGTCGGAAATCCTCTTTACTAATAATTTGAATATTAGTGCGATATCGATCAGCTTCAACAATCTGATGAAGATAGTCCCGAAAGGAGCGATCCAATCGCCTATGAACTGCTTCCCCATTAAAACAACTGACCAATATGCTGAGCACCATTCCTATTACAATCTTCCGATGAAAGGGAAGTTTTTCACTCTTTATGATGATTTTTTATTTATCATTTCCAATAATACCAGCGCATGGGTATGTACTTCATCTTTTCCGGCATAAAGCAGTGTTACGTTTTCATGTTCTTTTTCGAGGTCTTTTATCCTGCGCAGGTCTTCCTTTTCTTCTTCTTCGGAAAGTTCTTTACGGTATCGTTCGCCAAACTCTTTCCATTTTTCGGGATCGTGGCCGAACCATTTTCTTAATTCGGTCGATGGAGCGATCTCTTTCAGCCAGAGATCCACATGGGCATTTTCTTTTGATACGCCGCGCGGCCAGAGTCGGTCAATCAATATGCGATAACCGTCATCGTCGCCTAACTGTTCATATATACGCTTGATCCGGATCATATTCTTTCAGTTATAAGGTGTTGTCGTACCTGTTGGATAAATAGGGACCTATTTATAACAACAAGGAAAAACCGAAAGTTCAACAGATTCCTTTCTCAGGTATTGTGTTTATTTCCAACCACAATGCATACAGTTGCTATTTTAATTGATCTGTGTTGTTTTCACAATAAAATCTCGTAAATTTGCCTCATCAAACGATGATTGAGTATAATCATAAAAAATTACCATTATGAGATATTTGCATTCAGTGATAATATGTGCTGTGGCACTACTGATCATCTCCTGTAATCCTAAAAAAGAAGAAGTGAAGATTTTGCAGCAATCCGATTTTCCCGCTCCTCCCATAGCGGATGTACTTCCCGATACGTTTATTAACTTCGGGCAACAGCGAGTCGATAATTATTATTGGCTAAAAGACAAGAACAACCCAAAGGTAATTGATTACCTGACTGCCGAAAATGTATATACTGATAGTGTAATGGCGTCAACCAAAGGGCTTCAACAGACCATCTATGATGAGATCGTAGGCCGCATGAAAGAGGACGACGAGAGTTATCCTTCATTTAAGGATGGGTATTATTACTATAGCCGTACTGAAAAAGGGAAACAATACCGTACCTACTGCCGCCGTAAAGGCTCGATGGAGGCGCCCGAAGAAATAATTTTCGATGTGAACGCGATGGCGGAAGGCAAACCTGCATTTATTTTCAGGGGCTATTCCATCAGTCCGGATAACAGTAAGGCGGCCTATTTTTATAATGAGACCGGCTCGTATGCGGAATTCACGATGAAAGTCAAAGACCTCGCCTCGGGTGAAAATGTGGGGTTTTCGAAAGACGGCGTGGTTTCGGTGGCGTGGGCCAATGACAATAAGACGCTTTTCTATAGCCTTATCGACCAGACATTGCGCTCTTCCAAAATATACCGACAAGCGTTGGACGCATCCGAGGGTGAGCTGATATATGAAGAGAAGGACGCCCGTTTCGGTACCTATGTCTCCGGCAGCAAGACCAAACAGCATATCTTCATCACCAGTGCAAGTTCCACCACATCCGAAGAGAGATATATCTCTGCCGACCGGCCTGCCGATCCGTTCAAAGTGTTCCTCCCCCGTGTGCAGGATGTGGAGTATGAGGTGTATTCTCATAGGGATAAATTTTTTGTCCGTTATAAGGACAAGGAGAATCTCAATGGCATGATCTATGAAGTGCCGCTCACAGGCTACGAGGATCGTGCTACCTGGAAGCTGTTTGTGCCGCACGACAAGGATGTCCGCATAGAGGGGATCGATATACTGAAAGATTATGTGTTATTGGAGTTAAGGAAAAACGGTTTGGCGGAAATCCGGATCAAACCGGTGTCAGGTGAGGGAGATACAGAAACCATCGCTTTCCCTGAACCGGTTTACACGGCATCACTGGGTGGTAATCCCGAATATGATGCTGCCACATTCCGTTATTCATACACCTCGCTTAACCGCCCTACAACCTTGTATGAGTACAATATAGCCACCAAAGAGACCGGGAAACTGAAGGAGCAGGAAGTGCCCTCCGGTTTCAATCCCGGTGATTACACGGTAGAACGGCTATGGGCGACCGCCTCCGACGGGGTACAGGTGCCGATGGCTATCGTCTATAAAAAAGGATTGAAAAAAGAGGGCGGCAATCCGGCATTACTGTATTCCTATGGCAGTTATGGAATGAGTTCCGACGTCTATTTCAGCGCCAGCATGTATAGTTTGATCGACCGCGGTTTTGTATACGCCATTGCCCAGATTCGCGGTGGAAGTGACCTCGGTGAGCAGTGGTACGAAGATGGAAAATTGTTGAAAAAGAAGAATACTTTTACCGATTTCATCGCCTGCAGCGAGAAACTGATAGAGGATGGTTATACCTCTCCCGACAAATTGGCTGCCATGGGCGGAAGTGCCGGTGGTTTGCTGATGGGGGCGGTGACGAATATGCGTCCCGACCTCTACCGGACAATCGTGGCACAAGTGCCCTTTATCGACGTGGTCAATACTATGCTCGATGATACTTTGCCACTCACCACAGGCGAATATGAAGAGTGGGGAAATCCCAATGAAGAAGAATATTACAACTATATCCTCTCTTACTCTCCCTATGACAATATTATAGCACAGGATTATCCCAATATATTGATTACCGGGGGGATCAACGACTCGCAAGTGCTTTTCCATGAGCCTACGAAATATGCGGCCAGACTGCGTGCCATGAAGACGGATGATAACATCGTGCTGCTTCACATGAATATGGATTCCGGCCATGGTGGTGCTACTGGACGCTACGACGGCATCAAGGATACGGCCTTTGAGTTCGCCTTTATCCTCAACCGTGTCGGGATTGACAAATAGAAACAGCCAAGTGTATGGATCCACATCATCACGACCACGGGGATGTGAAGAATAATATGACAGAGGAGAACGGCAAATTTAGAATAGCAAAGATGGAACATTTATTGCCGATTTTATTTTCAATAGAAGCGAAAAAGAATAACTGCCTTTAACAGTACAAGATTTCTCCCACACAACCAGAAAAGCCACACAGTCTAAAAATCAAATTTATGGAACCAGAAAATCAAATTATGCTGTTGCGGGAAGCTGAAATTGAACCGACAGACGAAGTTTTGAAAAAAGCGCTCGGAAAAGAAGTTTTTGAAGTTTACGGGGATTTACTGAAAGATATTTCGAATGAATTCGGCTTGGAACACGAATGGAAGTTTTATAAAGACGGAAAAGCTTGGCTTTTTAAAGCGACCTGCAAAAAGAAAACAATTTTTTGGCTTTCAATTTGGGAAAAGTTCGTAAAGACTAGCTTTTATTTTACGGAGAAAACCCGTTCCGGGATTTTTGATTTGCCGATAAGTGGAGAAATGAAGGAAAGTTTCGATAAAACGGAACCAGTCGGAAAATTAATTCCGCTGATTTTCGACATGAATCAGAAAGAGCAATTAAAGGATTTTCGAGAAATTGTGAAATACAAGAAAAGTATAACGTAGGGGGCACTTCAACAATCCGGGTAAATACATAGGATGAAAATGGAAAATATGAGTAGTACATCACATTTTTAGTACTAATAATGTGGTTTTATATATCTTTGCGGTCGAATTATCAATCGTAAGTAGTATACAAAATCTATCCGATAGAAGTAAAATCAGGTGAAAATGTCAAAGGTAAAAGTTTGATAGTTTTCAGAGAAAAATACAGTCCGGATTTGAGCATCCGTTTCTCACCCGGAGGATTGGAATATAATGACGGCTTGTTGAATGTCCCTTTGTATTACTCATTCTTATTCAACGATTTACTTGATCATAAAGACAAATTCGACATTTGCATTCATAAAAGAATAGGCAATAGGGCCACAGATACACATGATCTTGACGCGGTGCTTTCAGGAAATTTTAATTGTTTTGGAAAACACTGCGGGAAGCTCAAGCTCGTTAGCCGTCAGCAGGCGAACAGTATGGTGGTTATATTACTTTACTCCAAATAGGTATAACCATATAATCCCGACCGGTAGTTGGAAAGGAACTCCTTGCCTTCTTCCACGGATATTTTTCCCTGCTTCACCGAGCTCATCACCCAAGTCTCGACGGTACGCACTAATTTTTTTGGATTGTACTGCGCATATTCCAGCACATCCGCCACCGATTCGCCATCAATCACCTGGTCGATTTTGTGCCCGTTTTCACTGGTCGATACATGCACCACGTTGGTGTCACCGAACAGGTTGTGCAGGTCGCCCAAGATCTCCTGGTAGGCTCCCACAAGAAATACACCGATATAATAGGACTCGTCCTTCTTGAGCGAGTGGACGGGGAGGTAGACGGAACGGAAGCCGTCCTGCGAAGCGAAGTTGGCTATTTTCCCATCGGAGTCGCAGGTGATGTCCTGTAGGGTGGCAGTCCTGTCGGGTTTTTCATCCAAACGATGGATAGGAATGATGGGGAATACCTGGTCGATTGCCCAAGAGTCGGGGAGCGACTGGAATAGCGAGAAGTTGCAGAAATATTTGTCGGGCAACAGGGTGGAGAGTTGCCTTAACTCCTCCGGCGCGTGTTTGGCACGGTTAATGGTGATATTGATTTCCCTGATGATTGAGAAATAGAGCTGTTCCATCTGCGCACGTGTTTTCAGGTCGAGCATGCCCAGACTGAAAAGGTCGAGCGACTCTTCCCTTATCTGCTGTGCGTCGTGCCATGCCTCCAACATCCGGGCTTGCGTGAGCGTATCCCAGATATTATAAAGTTCTTTCACCAATTCATGCGCATCCTCTTCAAGTTCCTGGTCTTCGGGCCATGCGGGTAAGGTCGCCGTTTCAAGTATTTCGAAGATTAGTACGGAGTGGTGTGCCGTAAGTGCGCGCCCCGATTCGGTAATAATGTCGGGGTGGGGCAGGTTATTTTTGTTTGCCGCATCCACAAAGGAAAATACGGAGTCATTCACATACTCCTGAATGGAATAGTTGATGCTGTTTTCAGTGAAGGACGAACGGGTGCCGTCGTAATCTACACCCAGTCCACCCCCTATATCCACATATTTGATCTTGAATCCCAGAGAGTGCAGCTGCACATAAAATTGGGCTGCTTCACGGAGTGCCGTTTTAATACGGCGTATTTTTGTGATCTGGCTTCCTATATGAAAATGGATGAGCTGGAAGCAATCTTCCATCTTGTTTGATTGTAGTATCTCCATGGCTTCGAGTAACTCACTCGAATTAAGTCCGAATTTGCTGGCATCGCCACCCGATTCTTCCCACTTGCCGCTGCCGGAACTGGCCAGTTTTACCCGGATACCTATGTTGGGTTTCACTTTCAGTCGTTTGGATATCTTGATGGTCAGGTCAAGCTCATTCAGTTTCTCTACCACGATAAATACTTTCTTTCCCATCTTTTGTGCCAGCAAGGCCAGTTCTATATAGCTTTCATCTTTATATCCATTGCAGATGATGAGCGAGTCATTGTCGGTATTGATGGCCAGCACGGCATGCAATTCCGGTTTGGACCCCGCTTCAAGACCGATATTAAACCGCTTTCCACTCGAAACGATCTCTTCTACCACCTGCCGCATCTGGTTTACCTTGATAGGGTAAATGATATAATTCTGAGCTTGGTATTCATATTCTTTGGAGGCGATAGCGAAGCTTTGGGATATCTTCTCAATTCGGTTATCCAATATCTCAGGAAACCGTATTAATACAGGAGCTGAAACGTCACGCAGGTACAGTTCGCGCATCAGTTCGCTCAAATCTACGCTTTGACCGGCTTCCTTGCGTGGAGTTACCTGTACATGCCCTTTTTCGTTGATGGAGAAATAACCGTTTCCCCACCCGTTGATATTATATAATTCTTCTGAATCTTCGATACGCCATTTTCTCATTCCGGCAGATACTTTTTAATGGTGATACATGAATGGTGATCAATCCACACTAGATTTGACCAATCATCCGGCAAAAATACGCATTAATTTTGTCTTTTGAAGTTATGGCCTGCAAAATGATAGCGAAAACATTTACTTTCCCTCATATTTTATTTATTTTCTTTCGCTTGTTCTCCTGAATATTTTTCCTGTTTTGTTTTTTTAAGAGATTTTTCGCAACAATCTATAGTCAAAAAACATCATACTACATATAAGCTGGAAATGTTTGTCAAACTATGTTGTTTAAAAACAGCAAAGAGATAATCAGCTTCCTAAGTTTTATTCGATATAAATTTTATCTAAATACTAAATATAAATATGATGTTATTAAAGTTCAATCCATTTCTACCGCTAATGATAATATGCCTTTTGGGGGCTGCGGCATGTAATAAAAATGACGCCGGTATGCGTGCAGGGAATTTACCGGATCCCATTCGGATAGAATTACGCTCGGCAGAGCAGGAGATGATACGTGCAGATCAGGCATTTGCTTTTGAGTTTTTTGAACAGATATTTCTGGAAGAGGTACTGGATAAAGATAAAAATTTTATGGTATCACCGTTGAGCCTGAGCATGGTGCTGTCGATGACCGGAAACGGTGCGGTCGGTGAGACGAAGGCTGCCATGCAAAAAATGCTGAAAATGGAAGATTTTTCGGATGCCGATTTTAACAGCTACTACAAAAAAATGAAGGAGGCACTCTTGAAAACGGATCCTTCCACCAAATTGTCAATCGCCAATGCGATTTTCACTAATCAGTTTATTCCCATCAAGCCCGACTTTATAGCTGCTAACCAGTCTTTTTATGACGCGACGGTAAAGCCGGTCGATTTTGGCTTGCCGCAGACAGTAAACATTATCAATAATTGGGCTTCTGACAATACCAATGAGCTGATAAAAAAAGTGATAGAGAACACTAGGGCAGAAGACCTGATGTATCTGTTCAATGCCATCTACTTCAAGGGAATCTGGACATCGGAATTCAATAAGAAAAATACGGATCAACAACCGTTTACTTATGAAAACGGTACTCGCAAACAGGTGGATATGATGAAACAGACCTCAAAATTCAACTATACTGTAGATGAGAACATGCAGTTAGTGCAACTTCCTTATGGAAATCAGGCTTTCAGCATGATGGTGTTGCTACCTGCGCAAGGGAAAAAGTTACAGGAGATAGTAACTGCGATCCGTCGGGAAGGATACTGGGAAGGGGTGAAGTCCAGTTTGCGCGAAGCCGAAATCGAACTATCCTTGCCTAAATTCAAAACCGAATACAGTAAGAAATTGAACGATGTGCTTACGAAGATGGGGATGGGAATTGCCTTTTCCGATGCTGCCGATTTTTCGAGGATGAGTGATGTGTCAGCCAAAATCAATTTTGTGAAACAAGATACTTATATCAGTACGGATGAGACAGGTACCGAAGCGGCGGCCGTCACCTCTGTTGGGATGATGATGACTTCTTTGCCCGTGACCCCGCAAAAAGTAGTGTTCAATGCCAATCATCCTTTCCTGTATATGATCCAAGAGAATTCCACCGGCGCCATTCTTTTTATGGGAGCAGTCAAAAATTTTGATAAGTAGGCTTTTATTCATATCCTCATTTTTTATCACTCAACGTGTTTTATGCATTGAGTGATTTTTTTATTTATATTTTGTCTCTTTTCCGTAATTCTATTTTTTCCTATTTATCCCTTTGAGTTTCAGTGAAGTTGTGCTAATTGGAAAACTTTTTCCCTTTTGCTGAAAATTAATCATTTGATTATTAGTGTGTTGATATTTTTTTTGGAAAACTTTTTATTTTTGTTGATAAAAAAATAGATAAATATTTTGCATTCTTAGAAACTTTCCATAAAATTGCAGAACCAAAAACCTTACTTTATAAATTTTGTTATAGATTTGGAAAGAAGGAGTCATTATTAAAAGACAGTTTTAATCATTTATTAATTTTTTTTCCCGATGAAGAAGAAAACATACACTTTTGACGAAGCCTATAAAGCCTCCCTTAATTATTTCCAGGGCGATGAACTGGCAGCCAAGGTGTGGGTAAGCAAGTATGCCCTTAAAGACAGCCAGGGAGCGATTTACGAGAAAACCCCGGAAGATATGCATTGGCGATTGGCTAATGAAGTTGCCCGGATCGAAAAAAAATACACCAATCCATTGAGTGAAAAAGAACTTTTCGATCTGTTTGACCGGTTCCGTTATATTATCCCTCAGGGAAGTCCTATGACCGGTATCGGGAATCAATACCAGGTGGCATCGTTATCCAACTGTTTTGTGATAGGAATGGATGGTGATGCGGATTCCTATGGTGCTATCATCCGTATCGATGAGGAACAGGTGCAGCTGATGAAACGCCGGGGTGGTGTAGGGCATGACCTATCCCATATCCGGCCGAAAGGATCTCCTGTGAAGAACTCAGCGCTCACTTCTACCGGCTTGGTACCTTTTATGGAACGCTATTCCAATTCCACCCGTGAAGTGGCACAGGATGGTCGCCGTGGAGCCCTGATGCTGAGCGTGTCGATCAAGCATCCCGATTCGGAAGATTTTATCAATGCCAAATTGGAACAGGGTAAAGTGACCGGCGCCAATATCTCTGTGAAAATTGATGACGGATTCATGGAAGCGGCATCAGAGGGAAAACCTTATGTGCAGAAGTTTCCTATCGACTCCGATAATCCCAAATATGAAAAAACAATCAATGCGGAGAAATTATGGAAAAAAATTGTGCACAACGCGTGGCAGTCGGCCGAACCCGGCGTGTTATTCTGGGATACCATTATCCGTGAGTCTATTCCCGATTGTTATGCCGATCTAGGCTTCCAAACCGTTTCGACAAATCCATGCGGTGAAATCCCGTTGTGTCCCTATGATAGTTGCCGTCTGTTGGCTATCAACCTCTATTCTTATGTGGTGAATCCGTTTAAGGAAGATGCTTATTTCGATTTTGAACTGTTTGGCAAACATGTACGGTTGGCACAACGCATCATGGATGATATCGTGGATCTGGAAGCAGAGAAAATAGATATGATCCTCGAAAAAATAGAAGCAGACCCTGAATCCGAAGAGGTGAAATCGTCGGAGCGTAATCTTTGGAAGAAGATTCAGCGTAAAACCCTGCAAGGGCGTCGTACCGGTGTGGGTATTACTGCCGAAGGCGATATGCTGGCAGCACTTGGTATCCGTTATGGTACCGACGAGGGGAATGATTTTTCTGAAAAAGTACACCGTATCGTAGCGCTTAATGCCTATGCTTCTTCGGTGGAAATGGCAAAAGAACGGGGGGCGTTCGAGATATTCGATTTTGAAAGAGAAAAAAATAATCCCTTTATTAATCGCTTGAAAGAAGCTGATCCCCGGCTTTATGAGGATATGGCAAAATATGGAAGGCGGAATATAGCACTCTTGACTATTGCACCCACCGGAACGACCAGTCTGATGTCCCAAACCACTTCGGGAATAGAGCCTGTATTCCTGCCTGTCTATACTCGTCGCCGCAAGGTGAATCCCAATGACAAGGAGGTGAAGATTGATTTTGTGGATGAAAATGGCGATTCATGGGAAGAATATACCGTATTTCATCATAAGTTCGTTGACTGGATGGAAGCCAACGGCTATACAACCACCAAGCGCTACACCAATGAAGAGATTGAAGAACTGGTGGCTAAGTCGCCTTATTATAAAGCTACATCCAACGATGTAGACTGGTTGCAAAAGGTGAAGATGCAAGGGAGGGTGCAGAAATGGGTAGATCATTCCATCAGTGTTACCATCAATTTGCCGAATGATGTAGATGAGGAACTGGTGGGTCAATTATATATGGAAGCATGGAAGAGCGGCTGTAAAGGATGTACCGTATATCGTGACGGCTCACGTGCCGGTGTACTTATTTCCAATGGTGACAAAGATGAGAAGAAAAAAGACAATGATTGCTACGAATTACCGCCCATTGTCACTTCGCGTCCCGTAGAGCTGGAAGCTGACGTGATCAAGTTCCAGAATAATAAGGAGAAATGGATCGCTTTTATCGGATTGCATAATGGCCGGCCATATGAGATCTTCACAGGTATCAATGACGAAGACGATGGTATCATGTTGCCCAAGAACGTCACGTCGGGAAAGATTATCAAGGCATATGACAGTGACGGCCGAAAACACTACGATTTCCAGTTTCAGAACAGACGGGGGTACAAGGTGACCATCGAAGGTCTGGATGGTAAGTTTAATCCCGAGTATTGGAACTATGCGAAATTGATTTCCGGCGTATTGCGTTACGGCATGCCAATCGATCAGGTAATCAAATTGGTATCGGGACTGGAACTCGACAGTGAAACGATCAATACATGGAAAAACGGTGTGGAGCGCGCGCTGAAGAAATACCTCCCTAATGAGTCCGAGGCTAAGGGGCAAAAATGTCCCGTCTGCGGACAGGAGACATTGGTCTACCAGGAAGGATGCCTCAAATGCCGCAATTGCGGTGCTTCCAAGTGCTAGAACCTGTGCCGTAAAAGAATATTACTTAATTTCTGCCCCGTCCTTCCGGTTCAACTACCGGGATGACGGGGCAGTTTTCTTTATGGCCGTCCCATTATGGGGACTAACTCCTATCCTGTGCAGCCTTGGGTGTTAAGGATAAATCAAAGACGAAACTAAAAATAGTACCCGATACTTGCAAAAGGATAAAGTGTTTTGGAAAGGGTGGAGTATCCCAGTTCGAGTGAGAGTGGTCCCAGCCTGGTGAGGTTGGAGTAGCCGATGCTTCCGCCAAAGAAATATTTGCCGTCCAGTAGTTTCAGCAGTTCGTCGTGATGCACGATTCCATTCAAACGCAAGAGAAGATGCTGCTTTGAAGCGACGCGATAGCGGATTTCCGTGGAGAGCATGCCTACCGCGTCTTTCATTAATTCCATACCGCGCGATCCTTGCAATGCTATCTGTTGGGGAACGTAATGTCCTTTGTATTGTCCGCCTACAAAATTGGCATATGCCAACGGGATGCTGTCATTGGCGTTGAAAATAGCCCGTCCCGACACTTCGGGGGTGATGGTGAGTTTATTGGACAACCTGAATGGCTTAAAAAAGTTTATATCCAATACGTTAAGAGGTGCTTTACCATACATCTGATAGAGATTGTCGGTATGAAGGGCGTATTGAAAGGATAAATACTGCCCGGAAGTGGGTAGGTAGCTCCTGTTGAGATTATCGTAAGTTCCCTTGATGAAATAATTTATATACATCTTGTCCTTCAGTTTCAAGCCTGAAGCCTGGTAATTCGGTTCGCTCCGAAGTCTGGACCGGAAATGGAAATTATCGATATATGCACCCAAATGCAGCTGTATGTTGTATAAATAAAATTCCGAAAAATTGAGGAGAAGGTTGCTTCTTGTGAAATCGAGCTTATAAGCGGATTCTCCTCTTTTATAGATGTCAATTTCGTTGAGGCTTATCTTGCCGGTAATACCACCTCTGTAAAAAGGACCCCTGTTGAGGGTATAATTGACTTCCAGATAGGAATTACGACTCAAACGCGCTGTGACGTCGACAACGGAATTCATCGAAGAATTGAGCCGTATGGATGTATGTGCGAGGATGGCCGACAAATCTCTTATGTCGAAACGCAGACCGATATCGATTGTGTTAAGGCTCTTTTCCTCCACCGTGAATACCAGATCGAATGGTGATTGTCCGTCCAGCCGGTAAAAAACTTTGGTGAACAGCCCGCTCCCATAAATTTGGGAAGTGAGCTCTTCCAACTCCCGGCGTGTAATCTTGTTGTCCCGTAGGTCCATTCTTTTTATCATATCCTCCTCTTCAACTTTTGAAAGGCCTTCGAACCGGATACTGCTTATTTTCAGTGTATCCATTTTGATATAGGGGTTCTCAATCTTTTGCATTCCCTTTACGGAATCCGGTATGGCCAGCATTCTTTTCAGCGCTATAAGCTCGTCCATCTTTTCCCTGGCGGCTTGTTCTCCCCGGTTTATGATGGTGTCGATGCCCGGACTTTCAAAATCCAACGTTCCGTATGGGTAAATATTAGGCGTGATGAGTATATGGGTATTGGCGATGTTTTGTTTTAGTTTATCCTGTCCGGTAAAATCCAATAGTTGGCTCATCACTTCGCTAAGTGTGCCACGCTCCTTCTCAATTTTCTTTTGATCGTCGGGCATCCTTACGCCGATTACGATATCTGCCCCCATGTCCCGTACCACATCTACCGGATAATTATTGATGATTCCTCCGTCTATAAGCAGCATCGAATCTTTTTCTACAGGTGCAAACATACCCGGGATAGCCATACTGGCCCGTATAGCTTCAGGCAGGCTCCCTTCCCTGAGAACTACCTCACTCGCAGTACGGGTATCGGCAGCCACACATGCGAACGGAATGGGGAAATCATTGAAATCCATGGAGCCCTGATAGCCTATTGTAAGGTTTGAAAACAGGCTGTAGAGGTTTTGGCCGATGACTACACCCTGTGGTAGCCGTACTTGCCCTTTTCTTTCTTTTACCTGCACTTCGTAAGGCAGCGAAAAGATAAATTCCGGATTGTCTTTCAATGAAGCTGGAAGGTATTCCCTGTATACACCGTCGCTCAACAGGTGGGGCCAGTCCTGTTGCTTAATCAGCGAATCGATTGTATGCGTGTCGTATCCTATAGCATAAAGCCCGCCCACAATGGCGCCCATACTGGTCCCGGCGATATAGTCGATAGGTATGCCTATTTCTTCCAATACTTTGAGAGTTCCTATGTGAGCAAAACCCTTGGCTCCCCCGCCACTGAGTACTACTCCTACCTTCGGACGGTCTTTGTGTGTTCCCGACGTAGGAATAAGGGCCGAAGTATTTTCCTGACCTACAATCGCCGCAATAAAAAGAATGCGGGTAAAAAATAAAATGAGTGGTTTACGCATATCAATCTTTATAGATAGTATCTTTATAATTATAAACAAAAATGTTATTCTTATGTTTTCGACGGATTCTATATCCGCCGATTTTTTATGGGTAATAGTGTGTTTGCCATAGCTGTTAAAGAGATTTATTTGCATATAAATATTGATAAAATAAGAGGTTAGATAAAAAACCTTTATTTGTGTTGTTGTGTTGTATAAATGCTATATATAAAAAAGAAAGGAGCTGAAAATGGCTAAGTATTCAAAAAAAGCACAGGAAAAAATCGGAGAGGTAATGCGTGAATTTAAAAAAGGGGAATTGGAGACCTCTTCCGGCAAAAAAGTAACTGACAGAGACCAGGCTGTAGCCATAGGGATTTCTGAAGCCCATCAATCAGGATATAAGGTGCCGAAAAAGCCTGACAAAAAAGAATCCTCTTCTAAAAAATCAGGTAAAGAAACTTCTTCGAAGCAAAAACAGTCCGGTAAAGGAAAAACAGACTCGAAGAAGTCCGACAAAAAAGGACCGTCAAAGTAATCCGGTGAGAAAACAGTTCTCCCGGTATTATTTTTGTTCACCTCTTTTTACTACTTTTGCGGTATGGATGACACTTACAAAACAGTAACCCATCCAGCCGAGGGGTACATAACTGAGAAGAAGAGTAAATTTATCGCCCATATCTTTCCGGTGAAGAGCGCTGATAAGGTGAGGGAAATCCTGGATGCGCAACGGAAAAAATATTATGATGCCCGCCATATTTGTTGGGCCTATATGCTGGGTTGGGAGAAAAGTATTTTCCGCTCTAATGACGATGGGGAACCCTCAGGAACAGCAGGAAGGCCTATCCTGGGACAGATCAATTCGGCTGGGCTGACGGATGTGTTGATTACTGTGGTGCGTTATTTCGGCGGTACACTCCTGGGAACAGGAGGGCTGGTCAAAGCATACAAGGAAGCTGCTGCCGACGCCATTGCCAATGCTGAGATAGTGGAAAAAACAGTAGATGATATTATCGAAATAGTATTTGATTATTTCTTACTCAATGAGGTGATGCGTGTGTTAAAACAATTTGATACCATACGATGGACCCAGGACTTTACCGATAACTGCCGGATGCATTTGGAAATACGCCGGTCGCTGACATCTCAGCTCATTAACATGCTGACTTCCATTCACGGAGTAGCCCTATATCAAACATAAAAACACTTTAATAATGAAGGTTTTTCTGAAAAAAATCTTGTTCCTTGCGCAAAACTTAGTACTTTTGCACCCAAATTGAAAAACTTGTTTCGTGAATGATAAGAGATAAAAGGTGAGAAAAGACGAAAAAATTAATTTCAATTGAGAGAAAATATTCCGGATATTGTAAAAAGAAAGAGCATTTGAATGGATAAAAACCTGGTTATCGTTGAGTCGCCGGCAAAGGCAAAGACAATTGAGAGGTTTCTCGGAAAGGATTTCCATGTCATGTCTAGTTATGGACATATTCGAGATCTGAAGAAAAAAGATTTCAGTATTGATGTAGAGAATGGCTTTATGCCGATCTACGAAATTCCTGCCGACAAGAAAAAGGTTGTCTCTGAACTGAAGGCGGCGGCAAAAAAAGCAGAAACGGTTTGGCTGGCTTCCGATGAGGACCGTGAAGGGGAGGCCATTTCCTGGCACCTCTATGATGTGTTGGACCTGAAAGAAGATAAAACCAGACGTATTGTTTTCCACGAGATCACGAAGGATGCCATTCAACGCGCCATTCAGACACCCCGTAAGATCGACCAAAACCTGGTAGATGCGCAACAGGCACGACGGGTGCTCGACCGTATTGTGGGCTTTGAACTCTCACCCGTATTATGGAGAAAGATAAAACCTGCCCTTTCGGCCGGACGGGTACAGTCGGTAGCCGTACGCCTTATAGTGGAGCGGGAACGCGAGATACAGAATTTTAAATCGGAGGCCGCTTACCGTATCGTGGCTCATTTCACTAAAGAGGAAAATGGACACTACTATGAGATCAAGGCTGAATATAATAAACGGTTAAAAACCAAAGCCGAGGCATTAGCGCTGTTAGAGAAACTTAAGACATCGACTTTTACTGTGGGGGATGTACATGTACGCCCGGTAAAGAAATCACCTGCTCCCCCGTTTACTACCTCTACCCTGCAACAGGAAGCTTCCCGCAAACTGGGATTCTCGGTAGGACAGACAATGATGGTTGCCCAGAGACTCTATGAGTCGGGGAAAATTACCTATATGCGTACTGATTCGGTACATCTTTCCTCTTTGGCAATCGGAACCACCAAGACAGAGATCGGTGGGCAATACGGAGAAAAATACATTAAAAGCCGCCAATATGCCACCCGATCGAAGGGAGCACAGGAGGCACACGAGGCCATTCGCCCTACCTATATCAGTGAACATGAGGTGGAAGGTTCTGCTCAGGAAAGGCGGCTTTATGAGTTGATCTGGAAGCGTACCATCGCCTCCCAGATGGCTGATGCTGAATTGGAACGCACTACTGCCGATATTAGTATCTCGAATGGCGACGGCAAGTTTGTAGCGAATGGTGAAGTAATCAAATTCGACGGATTCCTGCGCGTTTATCTGGAAGGAACCGACGATGAAAATGGAGAGAATGAAGAAGGTATGCTCCCTCCTTTGAAACATGGTGAACAACTTGCTATGCTGGAGACCAATGCCACTGAACGGTTTACCCAGCGACCTCCCAGATTTACCGAAGCGGCCTTGGTGAGAAAGATGGAAGAACTGGGAATTGGCAGGCCTTCCACTTATGCTCCAACTATTTCCACTATCATCAATCGGGAGTATGTAGAAAAAACAAATGTAGAAGGAGAGGAAAGGGCGTATAATATCCTTACCCTCAAAAAAGGTGTTATTAAAGATAGCAACAAGAAAGAAATAGCGGGTGCCGATAAGAATAAATTGGTACCTACCGATATAGGAATGGTTGTAAACGATTTTTTGGTGGAATATTTCCCATCGATTATCGATTATAATTTTACAGCGAATGTAGAGAAAGACTTTGACAGGATTGCTGAGGGAAAAGCCCAGTGGAATAAGTCGATAGCCGACTTCTATAAAATATTCCATCCTATTGTGGAGGAAACGTCGCAAATGCGTACCGAACACAAGGCGGGTGAACGAGTATTGGGAACTGATCCCAAGACAGGACGCCAGGTGTCGGTGAAGATCGGTCGTTATGGCGCCATGGCGCAGATCGGAACACAGGAGGAAGAGGAAAAACCGCTTTTTGCTTCATTGCAGAAATCACAATCTATCGAAACTATTACCCTTGAAGAGACATTAAAACTGTTTGAATTGCCCCGTACTGTAGGTGAATTCAGGAATAAGGAGGTGGTAATCGGTGTAGGACGGTTCGGCCCTTATATCCGTCACAACAATAAATTTGTCTCTTTGCCCAAGGGTGTTGATCCGCTGGAGATTCAACTCGATGAAGCAATCGAATTGATTGAGGCCAAAGAGAAAAAAGACCGGGAAAAGGTCATCAAGACATTTGATGAGGAGCCTGAATTGCAAGTATTGAATGGTCGTTACGGACCCTATATTGCCTATAAAAAATCGAATTATAAGATACCGAAAAGTACCGGAAAACCGGAAGAACTCTTATTAGAGGATTGTCGTAAGATTATTTCTGATGCGGAGAATGCCAAAGAGCACAAAACGGGAAAAGGAACGACGAAAGTATCTACGACGAAAACGCCTGCCGGAAAGTCAACAGCAGTAAAATCGACGAAAAAAAAGGCTTCGTCTAAAAAGAAATAACAATACCAGGATCGGTATTTAATATTGATAACGAGCGTTTTTTTTGATCGTTTACTTGATGGAGGATAAGAATCCAGACAGGAGAGTAAAGGGTCGAAGGAATCAGTAAAGAACCAACCCAATCACACCGGAAAGGAAAATGAGCAGAATTGGATCTATTTTTTTGAGAGATGCTATCAGCACTACTCCAAAAATAATCCAACTTTTGTAGTCGATAAAATTATAGGGAGTAATCAGTATAAGCGCAGCAGAAGCGATCAACCCGATAATAGCCGGTTTCAGAATGGAGAGCGCAGATTGTATCCATGGATTGTTTTTGAGGCGGAAGAAAAAGGCGGTGACAAGTGTCATCAGGATAAGAGAAGGGAGACTTACCGCCAAGGTACTGATAGCTGAACCCAGTATCCCATAACCGGAAGTGAATCCCATTTCTGTTACAGCAGAATAGCCGATATATGTTGCCGAATTGAAGGCGATTGGTCCGGGGGTGGTCTGGGAAATCGCCACAATATCGGTGAACTCGTTTATTGTGATCCATTGGTGGGTATCCACTATTTCATGTTGTATCAGTGGCAGCATGGCATACCCTCCTCCAAAACCGAATAACCCGATCTTGAAAAACGATACAAATAGTGCCAGATAGAGATCCAATAATTCCATATTACTTGTTCACTCTCTTTTTTAGATAAATAAAATGGGTTATTCCTAAGAAAATAGCGGTCAAAACGATATACATAGGGGAGATATTCAGTTGCCAGACCGCAAGTGCTACGACGATGGGGATCCAGAGGTTTTTCCATTTCACTCCGGCTGATTTACCCAGACTGAAGAGCGGGGAAACAATCAATGCTACCACTGCGGGACGGATACCTTTGAAAATGCGCTCCACTACCGGGTTATCCTTGAATTGCGTAAATACCAGGGCGATAAGCAAAATTACAATAAACGAGGGTAAAATGACACCTGCCCCCGAAAAGAGACTCCCCTTGAAGCCTAATCGCTTACTCCCTACGAACAGAGCTGTATTGAGTGCGATGGGACCCGGTATCGATTGAGCAATGGCAAGCATATCCATAAATTCCTCGTCTTCCAGCCATCCTTTTTTGTCGACTACTTCGTTACGGATAAGGGGAATCATGGCATAGCCCCCGCCAAAAGTGAAAGCCCCAATCTTGAAAAAAACAAGAAAAATTTCCCAATATTGTTTCATTATTTGCTCCGTCGGATTAAAAAAGTGAAAAGCAGATTGCAATCGAAGTATATCTTCTTGCTAATCTGCTTTTTATAAAAAAGCCGCACCGGTGGAATAAGACGAAACTCCTTATGACAGGATTTGAGTGTCCCGGTATCTTTGTAATCCGCTGTTCCGGTAAACCGGAATCCCGAAGGCTACGGCCCGCCATTGATACCAAAAACGAGTCTCGGTTCATAAAATGTAATTGATGAGTTTCCCAATCGACCAATGCGGCAATGACTCATTCAATTTTTATGTATCCAAAGATAGGGGCTAAAAATGAAACTTCCAAATTATTTATGTTATTTTTTTGTCCCTTTCCTTCGTCTTGTATGCGACACTGTTCATTTTCAGAAGGGTTGGGTTTCTATTCAAAACTCCGTGAGATATTCAGTAATTGATTGTAGTTGCTGTCTGCTCATGTCAGGATTCCGCTAAAAACCGAGCGATCTCTTCGTCTGAAACCTCATGATTAGTCAAGTCGCCCGCCAGATATTGATCATAGGCTGCCATATCTACCAAGCCGTGTCCTGAAAGATTGAACAGGATCACCTTCTTTTTTCCCTCTTCTTTGGCTTTTAATGCTTCACGAACGGCCACAGCGATAGCATGGGTGGATTCGGGGGCGGGAACAATACCTTCGGTACGGGCAAAAAGTACACCTGCTTCAAATGTTTCCAACTGTTTGACGCTTACTGCTTCAATCAATTTCTCTTTCAATAGTTGGCTCACGATACTACCGGCACCATGATAACGCAGCCCGCCTGCATGGATATTAGCCGGTGCAAATTTATGTCCTAATGTGTACATCGGGATCAGTGGGGTGTAGCCTGTCTCGTCACCGAAATCGTACCGGAACTCACCTCTGGTCAGTTTGGGACAGGATGCCGGTTCCGCTGCGATAAAGCGGGTAGTGGTTTTTCCTGCGATATTATGGCGAAGAAAAGGAAAACTGATACCCGAGAAATTGGAGCCTCCGCCAAAACAGCCGATTACTACATCGGGATACTCGTCAGCCATCGCCATCTGCTTTTCAGCTTCCAGACCGATAATAGTTTGATGGAGCGCTACATGGTTCAGTACACTCCCCAGAGTGTATTTGCATTTGGGTGTCTGCATCGCCAACTCAATCGCTTCGGAAATAGCTGTTCCCAGGCTGCCCTGATAATTGGGATGTTCGGTAAGAATCTTGCGTCCTGCTTTAGTCGACATACTGGGTGAAGGAATCACCTGTGCTCCCCATGTCTGCATCAGTGAGCGGCGGTAGGGCTTTTGCTCGTAACTGATTTTTACCATATAGACTGCTAGTTCCAGTCCGAATGTTTTGGCAGCAAAAGACAGTGCAGTCCCCCATTGTCCAGCGCCGGTCTCGGTAGTGATGTTGGTAGTTCCTTCTATCTTATTATAGTAGGCCTGTGGTAGCGCAGAGTTGAGTTTGTGCGATCCTACGGGACTCACACTTTCGTTTTTAAAATAAATATGTGCTGGCGTATCGAGTGCTCTTTCCAGAGCGGTAGCACGTACCAGTGGGCTGGGGCGGTAAATTTTATATTTCTCGCGTACCTCTTCCGGAATATCAATCCACGCGTCAGTCTGATTCATCTCCTGGCGTGACAGTTCTTCGGCAAACAGGGGATAAAGATCTTCCGCTTTCAATGGCTCTTTTGTCTGCGGGTTAATCATGGGCTGAGGTTTGTTTTTCATTTCAGCCGTCACATTATACCATTGTGTGGGAATCTCTGTCTCCGGAAGAATGAATTTCTTTGTTTTTTCCATTATCATCATATTATTGGGGTTTTATTATTCAATCCTTGTAAGCCGATTTGTCAGGATGTTTTCTTCCACGATCGCATCAATTACAGCTACCGCTACCATGTGGACGATATCGCGTACGGATGTTTCCACATCAAGGATATGTACCGGTTTTTTCAGTCCCATCTGGATAGGGCCAATGATGTCATTTGTACCGGTCTCCCTCAATAGTTTATATGCTGAATTGGCGGAACTGAGATTGGGAAATACCAATGTGTTCACTTCCTTATCACGCAGGCATGAGAATGGATATTTCTTATCACGCAATTCCTTGTTGAGTGCATAATTTACCTGCATCTCGCCATCGACCACCAATTCGGGATATTTTTCATGCAATGTATCCACTACTTTGTGTACGCTAGCGGGACTACCTATCGAGTCGGCACCAAAATTGGAGTAGGAAATCATGGCAATCACCGGGTCATGGGCGAAAAACTTGACGGTGGCATTGGCCAGCCGGGCAATATCTATCAGCGCATCGGTATCGGGATGGCGGTTGAAGAGCGTGTCGGCCAGAAAAAGCACACCTTTTTTCGTATTGACGATATGCATTGCGCCGATATGGTTCAACCCGTCGCGGACGCCTATTACCTCTTTGGCAATATCGGTAGTATCAGCATACTTGCTGAAGACACCTGTGATCATGGCGTCGGCATCTCCCGTTTCCACCATCATCATTCCGAAATAATTCCGCTCGAACATCTTTTCTGCAGCTTCGTCAAAGGTCATGCCTCTACGTTTCCGCTTTTGGGCAAGGATTTCGGCGTAATGCAAACGCCGTCCTTCTTCGCGGTCGTGGCGCAGATTCACAATTTCTATTCCCTCGAGGCTGATTTGGTTTTCCTTCGCTACGTTCGCGATCTTCTCCTCGTTTCCCAATAGCACCGGCATACAAATACCTTCGGCATATGCCATTTCGGCTGCCTTGAGCATATTCAGATGGTTTGTTTCCGAGAAAACCACTCTTTTAGGGTTTTGGCGTGCCATCTCGAACAGGCGACGGATCATTTTGTTGTCCAACCCCATCAAGTCACGCAGCTTATGATCGTATTCTTCCCAGTCGGTAATCGGCTTGCGGGCCACCCCCGATTCCATCGCAGCCTTTGCCACTGCCGGAGCGACAGTGGTCAGGAGCCTTGGATCCAATGGTTTGGGAATGATATATTCTCTGCCGAACCTTAATTTTTTGATGCTATAGGCTGCATTTACCACGTCGGGTACCGCTTTCTTGGTAAGCTCCGCAAGGGCATAGACCGTGGCAACTTTCATCTCTTCATTGATAGCGGTGGCCTGTACGTCGAGTGCACCACGGAAGATATAAGGGAATCCCAGCACGTTATTGATTTGGTTGGGATAGTCCGAGCGTCCTGTGGCGAAGATGATGTCATTTCGTGATTCCATCGCCAGTTCATAGGATATTTCGGGATTCGGGTTTGCCAATGCAAATACAATAGGATTAGAATTCATCGATCGCAACATATCAGGGGTAAGTACGTCAGCTACCGAAAGCCCAAGGAACATGTCAGCATCTTTGATAGCCTCTTCCAGGGTAGAAATATTGCGGGTAGTGGCAAAAGGTTTTTTACGATCGTTCAGGTCAGTCCTGGAGGTGTTGATTACTCCTTTTGAATCAAGCATCACAATATTTTCCGGTTTTGCTCCCAATGCAATGTACAGCTGTGTGCAAGAGTTGGCAGCTGCCCCCGCTCCGTTTACCACGATGCGGATATCTTCAATTTTTTTACCGCTCATTTCCAATGCGTTAAGTAATCCGCATGCCGAGATGATGGCTGTGCCGTGCTGGTCGTCGTGCATAATGGGAATATCCAATTCGCTTTTTAATCGCTCTTCGATTTCAAAACATTCCGGTGCTTTAATATCTTCCAGATTGATACCGCCAAAAGTGGGAGAGATAGCCTTCACTACCTCAATAAATTTCTCAGGATCTTTCTCGTTTACTTCGATATCAAACACGTCGATTCCTGCGAATATTTTAAAGAGTAATCCTTTCCCTTCCATCACCGGTTTACCGGCCATGGCACCAATATCACCCAGACCCAGTACGGCTGTACCGTTGGAGATCACAGCTACCAGATTGCCTTTTGAGGTGTAATCATAGGCTGTCTGCGGATCTTTTTCGATTTCAAGACAAGGTTCAGCTACTCCCGGTGAGTAGGCCAGCGAGAGGTCTCGTTGAGAACTATGGGGTTTGGTCGGAATAACTTCTATTTTTCCCGGACGCCCTTGCGAATGGTAGGCTAGTGCGTCGTCATGCAGTTTATTGTTTGCCATTTTGATTGTTATTGAGGAATGAAAATACAAAATCGTACAAAATTATAAAATAATAGCGACAGATTATAATTTTTAGAGAATTTAGGGTACGATTATCACTTTTTATCTGTCTCCATACTCCATAAAAGCGGTTTTTCAGGGAAATTTTTGAATGCAGAGCCTTTGAATGTGTCAGACTCCCGTAAACTATGTTAAAACTCAAAAAACTAATTTGAGTTTTTAAGTTTTCTATCTTACCTTTGCTTCGTTTTATGAATATAAAATGGAATTAAATGAACGCATAATAGAAAAAGCAGGCGAGCTGTTCCGGAAATATGGTATAAAGAATGTGTCGATGGATGAGATTGCGTCCTCAATGGGTATCTCCAAGCGTACATTGTATGAGAATTTCAGGGATAAGGAAGATATTTTGTTATCTACGCTCCATTGGTTTGGTGATAAAAGAAAAGAAGAATTTGAATCTCTTTTCGCACAATGTCAAAATTCGGTGGAGGTATTTATCAAAATTATCGAAGTGCACGAAAGTGCGCAGGATTGTAGTGTGAAGTTCTTTGAAGATATTCGGAAGTATTATCCGAGTGCTGACAAGATATTGAAAAAGCGTACTGAAATTAATAAAACCCATTTGAGAAATTTTTTGTTGAAAGGAATTAAAGAAGGATATATCCGTGAGGATCTGAATGTGGATGTAGCCGCCTTTCTGGTAGAAGAAAGTACCTACACTTATATCCGTGCCTCCTACCTTGAAAAGCCTCCTTTCTCTTTTAATGAGCTCTTCTATACGATGATGATCAATTTTGTGCGGGGGATTATGACCGGAAAAGGAATCAGTATTATAGACGCTTATTTACAGCAACAAAAATCCAATTGAGCCGGTTCATGCACTAAAGAGATCCATGGTATATTAAAAGTGTCCGGAATGGAATGAAGAGCGGAAACTGATGGACGAGAGTCGTTTAAAACAGCAATGAGTTGAAGTATAAAAAAGAAAAAAGAAACGATTATAATGAATCAACGAAGTATAATACTGTTTTTATTGCTGCTGGTGCGGGTACTTGCCGGCTTATCGGAGACAGCGGCACAACAACCCGATAGTTTGCTGATCGATTTGAATCGGGCGTTGGAGATCGCCTTGAGCGAGAATCCCACGGTGAAGGTGGCCGATATGGAAATCACCAAGAAGCAGTATGCGAAGAAAGCGGCATATGGCGCACTTATGCCGCAGATGGACCTGATTGGGCAGTACCAGCGTGCCATCAAAAGGCAGACGGTTTATTTTGACGAAGGTTTCGGTTTGGGTGGAGGAGGTTTTGATCCGGGCGATTATACTGACGAAGAATTGCGCGTATTGGAAGTGCTCCAAAAAGTGATGATGCCCGGAGGCGGTACTGATAGTGGGGAAGGGATACAGATGGGCCGTTTCAATGTCTGGTCGGGCGGATTGAATGTGAGCCTGCCTTTGGTGGTGCCTTCGCTCTGGAAAAATATTCAGATGAGCGAGGTGGATATTCAATTATCCATAGAGAAAGCACGTGCGTCGCGTATTGATCTGGTGAACCAGGTAAAGAAATCATTCTTCAGCCTCTTATTGGCGCAGGATAGCCACGATGTTTTCAGGAAAACATACCAAACGGACTCTATCAACCTCGAGGATATCCGCAACCGTTATAATCAGGGAATTGTGGCTGAGTATGATGTGATCACAGCCGACGTGAGGCTCAAAAGCCTTATCCCTAATATCCTGCAGTCGGAAAATATGATGAGAATTGCTGAACTCCAATTGAAAATGCTGATGGGGATCGATAGTGATATGCCGATGAAGGTGATCGGCTCCCTGGATGATTATGAGAAAAGCATGTTCGATGCGATTATTCCGGCGGATACGTCCCTTATGAACAATAGTGATATCAGGCAATTCGACCTGCAGGCAGAGCAGGCAAAAAAAGCGTATGAACTGCAGAAATTGCAATATGCACCTTCACTGGTGACCTCTTTCAATTGGACATATATGAGCCAGAATAACGATTTCAAATTTAGTACTTATCGCTGGGATCCCTATTCCATGTTGGGTTTTACTCTTCAGATTCCACTTTTTAGCGGCGGACAACGTTATCATAATGTGAAACAGGCGCAGATACAGCTATGGCAACTTGCTGAACAACGTAAGGATGTGGAGAGGGGGCTTCGGTTGTCGATCCGCAATAACTACGACCTTATCCACAAAAATATAGAACAGATAGTAGCGACACAATCGTCGGTGGAACAGGCGCGAAAAGGGTATGAAATTACCCTCAAACGTTATGAGACAGGTATGGGGACCATCGTGGATGTCAATGCTGCGGCACTGGCCGTGCTGAATGCCGAACTACAGTACAGGAATGCTATTTATGATTATCTTTCCGCAAAAACTGACCTCGAGAAAGTACTGGGGTATGATATTATACCGGTAAGTGAAAAATGAAAAGTGGAGAATGATGGATAATTGACCAACCTTCGAATCCTACATTCAACAAAATACATTAATAATTATATGAAACAACGTAGTTTATTGAGAATAACTCCATTACTGGCAGTTGCATTACTTGCTTCCTGCGGGGGAGGGGATCGTACCAAAAACGCTGAGAGTGAAGCTTCGCAGAAAACAAAGGTACGTGTGGAAGAGGTGCAGTTAGTGCCGGTGGATCAGATATCTACATTCACCGCTACAGTAGAGGCTGATCAGGTGAACAATATTGCCCCTGCCATGGGAGGGCGGATCCGTGAGATTAAAGTGGATGTCGGCGCCCCGGTTCGGCATGGTCAGGTGTTGGTAACCATGGACAATGCGAACCTTTCGCAGCAGCAGATACAGTTTGCTACACTGAAACGTGATTATGAGCGGTATAAAGAACTTTATGAGGTGGGGGGTATTTCCAAACAGCAGCTTGATCAGGCAAAAACCCAACTTGACGTATTGGAATATGCCTTGAATAACCTGGATGAAAATACGACACTCACCAGCCCCGTGAACGGGGTTGTGACAGCCCGTAATTATGATCCGGGTGATATGGCAGGACAGCTGCCCATCCTTACTATAGAGAGTATCAATCCTGTGAAAGTGAAGATCAATGTGTCCGAGTCTTACTATAAGCAGGTTGTGAACGGAATGCCGGTAGAAGTGCAGGTAGATGCCCTGGGAGGTGATGTTTTCAAGGGAAGTGTCTCTCTGATCCATCCTACGATTGATGCGGCTTCACATACCTTCACCGTGGAAGTGAAAGTGCCTAACCCAGACCAGAGGCTGCGCCCCGGCATGTTCGCCCGTGTGAAGATGAATTTTGGCACCAATGAACGTCCATTGCTCTCGGATAAATCGGTCCTGAAGCAGACCGGTTCTAACGACCGCTATGTTTTTGTGGAAAAAGGGGGGAAAGCGATCTATACATTAGTGCAACTGGGAGTCCGGATTAATGATAAATATGAGATCGTATCGGGCTTGACGGAAGGCGACAAGGTAATTGTAGAAGGAAATACCGGTTTGATTGACGGGAGCGAGGTTGAAGTGGTGGAATAATGGAATAGTTCCCCAGGCCCCAGTCCCCAATCATAAGTCATAAATCATAAAATTCCAAAATTCAAATTTCAGTCCATAATTCTTAATTTCTTAATTGGTTTAAATGAAGATATACGAAACCGCGGTGAAAAACCCCGTGGGAACATCATTGATATTTATCGGCGTTGTGCTGATAGGGTTCATGTTCTATAGGCAATTGCCCATAGACCTCTATCCCAATATCGATATAAATATAGTCTCGGTTATGACTTCTTACTCGGGAGCGGGCGCCGAAGACGTGGAGACCAATGTAACCCGTCCCCTCGAAGATGTGCTGAACTCCACGGAGAAGCTCAAAGAGATCACTTCCCAGTCGAGGGACGGAATGTCGATGATCATGCTCGAATTTGAGTTTGGTACCGATATGGATGCTGTGATGAACGATGTGAGAGACAAGGTGTCTATGGTATCAGGCTTTTTGCCGGACGGTACTGAAGATCCCATGATCTTGAAGTTCAGTTCCGACATGATACCGGTGGTGGTGCTTTCCGCTACGGCAGAAGAAAGCTCCGGGGCGCTGTATAAGATACTCGATGAGCAGGTAGCCAACCCGCTCAACCGTATTTCGGGAGTGGGTACCGTCTCTGTCAGTGGAGCGCCGGAGAGGGAAATACAAGTAAATGTGATTCCCGAAAGACTGGAAGCTTACAATATCTCCTTGGAGCAAATCGCACAGGTGATTGCCTCTGAAAATGTAAATGTCCCAGCCGGGAATTTTGATATCGGCACACAGACCTATATGTTGCGTCTGGAGGGTGAATTCAAGGACAGTCGGGACTTGAACAATATCATTGTAGGTAGTAATGACGGACGGGCCATCTATCTGAGGGATGTGGCTTCAGTGAAAGATACACTGGAATCGCGTGTACAGGAAAGTTATACCAATGGACAGAGAAGTGCTTCTATCGTGGTACAAAAACAGTCGGGCGCCAACACCACTGCGATTGCCAATGCAGTATATGCGCAATTGCCGGTACTGGAAAAGAATCTTCCTCCCGATATAAAACTGGTGACCGTGATGGATACCTCCGATTATATCAAGGTGTCTATCAATAGCTTACTGGAGACAATCTTTCTGGCGCTGATTATTGTCGGTATCATCGTGCTTTTCTTCCTGGGACGGTGGCGTGCCACTATCATCATCATGGTGAGTATCCCCATCTCGCTGATCGGATCATTTATTTATCTCTACCTAACAGGAAACAGCATCAATATCATTTCGCTCTCGGCACTTTCCATCACTATCGGTATGGTAGTGGACGATGCCATTGTGGTACTGGAGAATATCACCACCCATATTGAGCGGGGAAGCCGGGTCAAACAGGCGGCTGTATACGGTACGGAAGAGGTCTCCCTCTCTGTGATTGCTTCTACCTTGACCATTATTGCAGTATTCCTGCCGATGACCATGGTAGGTGGTTTTGCGGGTGTGATGTTCAAACAGTTGGGATGGATGGTGACCATCATTATCTCCCTGTCACTGATCATAGCCTTGACGCTAACGCCAATGATGAGTGCCGGTATGATGCGGTCGGGCAAAGATGCCAGGGTATCGGCCTTTGACAGGTGGTATAATAAAAGGATTTTACCGCTACTCAACCGGATCGATCATTCTTACGCCGGATTGGTGAATTCGGTGGTCCGCAGGAGACGCCTGACCATACTGGGAGTAGTGGTGATTTTTATCATCAGTGTAATCATCAGCGCTGTGACGCTGAAGACGGAATTCATGCCGGCATCGGACAATAATGAAATTGCCATTACCGTAGAGATGCCTACCGGAACCCGTATGGAAGTAGCCCGCGAAGCCGGACAGAGGATTGCACAGGGGATGAGGGATAAATACCCCGAAATTGAGATTGTCTCTTTCAGTGTGGGAGCCGCTTCGGAAGATAATACCTGGGCAGCCATGCAGGAAAATGCTTCCAATATCATGACATATAGGATGCGCCTGACGGAAGCCAGAAACCGGAAAAAGACTATATATGATATCTCGGAAGAAATACGCCAGGACCTGGGCAATATGCCGGAACTCTATCGTTTCCGTGTAATGCCGGGTGGCGGCGATATGGGAATGACCGGCGGAAGCAATGTCGCTTTGGAAATATATGGCTATGATTTGGCAGCTACCGACCGGCTGGCCGCTGAAATGAAGACGAAACTGGAAGGAGTGAAAGGTTTACGTGATATCACGGTATCGAGAAAAGATTACCGCATGGAGTACCAGATTCAGTTCGATCGTGAAAAACTGGCATTGAATGGGTTGAACATGAGCACGGCTTCCAATGCTATCAGAAATCGAATTAACGGACTTGTCATGTCGCGTTATCGTGAAGAAGGGGAAGAGTACGACATCCGTGTACGTTAT
Source organism: Proteiniphilum sp. UBA5384 (assembly GCF_002410825.1). GTDB lineage: Bacteria > Bacteroidota > Bacteroidia > Bacteroidales > Dysgonomonadaceae > Proteiniphilum. The sequence continues at coordinate 41,692 of NZ_DHOS01000063.1, forward strand.
GAAGAGCAATACCGCCAATCCATCGAAGATATCGAAAATATATTGATATATAATCCGATGGGAGCCGGAGTACGGGTGCGCGACCTGGGAACAGTAGTGGAGTCCTCCACACTTCCACAGATCGACCGCCAGGACCGCCAGCGTATTGTCACGGTGACGGGCACCATTTACGGACGTGCGCTGAGTGAGGTAGTGACCGATGTGAATGCTATTGTGGCAGAAGCGAATCTGCCACCGGGAGTGCAGATGGAGATAGGAGGATCACTGGAAGACCAGCAGGAATCTTTTTCTCAGTTGGGACTCCTCCTGATGATTGTTTCCCTGCTGGTATATATCGTTTTGGCATCGCAATTCGAATCGCTCACCTATCCTTTTATGATCATCCTTACCGTGCCGTTTGCGTTTACCGGTTCGATACTCTTTTTGGCACTTACCGGAGAACCTCTTGGCATCATGGGATTTGTTGGATTGATCATGCTTGTAGGGATGGTGGTGAAAAATGCTATCGTGCTGATCGACTATATCAATCTGAACCGGGAGAGAGGGATGTCTATTATTACAGCCGTAGTGCATGGCGGACGCTCCAGGCTGCGGCCCGTATTGATGACTACCCTTACAACAATCCTTGGAATGGTTCCGCTGGCTATAGGTACAGGACAGGGCTCGGAGATGTGGAAAGCGTTGGGTATCTCCATTATCGGAGGTATGACCTTCTCCACCGTCATCACCCTTATACTGGTGCCGGCACTCTATTCAATGATGGCGGGCTATGGCGTGCACAGGAGGCGTAAGAAACATCGTGAGGTATTGGTGAAGTGAAAAGTGAAAAATTAAGAAGTCTTTGTTCTTTATTCTGAAAAAAATGAAAGCTGTAATGATAACTTTAGACCAGGCGCACTACGATGAGATCGTGGGCAACCTGAGTTCACTCAATATACGCGGATTCACCGCATGGAAAGAGGTACACGGACGAGGGACCAAGAGAGGAGAACCGCATTATGGATCGCATGCATGGCCCTCGGTAAACAAAACGATCCTCACCATAGTGGAAGACGATAGGGTGAGGTTGTTGCTGGATTATCTGAGAGAACTCGATGATGAGTCGCCTAATCTGGGACTCCGTGCCTTTGTCTGGAATATTGAGGATATGATGTGAGGGCGGTAATCTCCGGTGTTGATTTTATGGCGTTGGGTGACCAAATATTCCATTTCGGTAAGTTCTTAAAAGAGGATGCTTTGCGGTGATATATCTTTGTAAAGTAAAATCTTGAATGGATAGGGAATATGGACAATCAGCAAACATTTTATCTCAAATCCTGGCATTTTTTATCGGCAATCCTTCTATTCACTCTGTTGATGGGAATTCTTACCGGAAAGGATGTCCGTAATATCCCCTTGTTGATGGAAGAAGACTCCCTGTTGACGGAGTTAAATGAAATCGACTTCGATAAAGAGGGTACCACCTTTCTCTATTTCTATAGGAAAGATTCCGAATTATGCCAAAAGATGCGCTACAACATAGAACAGTTAGATGCAAAAAATCTCCAGGGTGTTCATTTCTATGCTATGGATATTGAAGAGAATATGGATTATTTTTATAAATACAATATTTCCGGAATACCCAACCTGTTGATATTTAACGGTGATACCGAAGCAAAGCGTGTTATGGGGATCGTGTCCACCGGTAATCTGGAGAAAATAGTGGAGAGAACAAAATGATAAACTTTTATTATATGGGATGAAGATGATAATCATTGCCATCCAAACAAATGAATAACGAAGAAGAAAGATGAAACAAAGAACTATAAAAGAAACTTTTTCTATTCAGGGAAAAGGACTACATACAGGATTAAAGTCGACTATCACATTCCGTCCGGCACCTGTGGATTTCGGGTATAAAATAAAACGGACCGATCTTGAGGAGAAACCGGTAATTACGGCTTCTGCTGAAAATGTAATTCATAGCCAGAGATGTACCCTCTTGTCTGTGGACGGGGTAGAGGTGGCTACGATAGAACATGCCCTGGCAGCGCTTTACGGCTGTGAAATTGATAATTGTCTCATTGAAATTGATGCACCTGAATTTCCCATACTCGACGGGAGTGCTGCAGAGTACGTGAAGAATATTCATCGGGTGGGTATTGAGGAGCAGTCTAAAGAGAGGATTTACTACGAGGTGGATCATGAAGTTGAATATTTCGACGCTGAAACAGGGTCCTTTCTGCGATTATTGCCCTCCGACAGTTTTAGCGTCCATGTGCAAATTGCGTTCGATTCGGATGTCTTGCCGGTACAAAATGCTTCCCTGGAGAATTTATCCGATTTTGAAAAGGAACTATCGATGTGCAGGACTTTTGTGTTTATCAAAGAAATCGAAAGTCTCCTGAAAACCGGGTTGATCAAGGGGGGCGATCTGGACAATGCCATCGTCATTTATGATCAACTTATTCCACAGCAGGAACTGGACCGGTTGGCCGATGTCATGGGCATAGAGAGGAAACAGGTCGATAAATTGGGATATATCATGAATAAGCCGCTTTTATTCCCTAATGAACCTGCAAGGCATAAGTTATTGGATGTGTTGGGGGATATTTCGCTTGTAGGGAAGTTTATGAAAGGGACCATCATAGCGAATCGTCCCGGCCATAGGGTCAATAACCTGTTCGCACGGAATATCATTGAGCATATGCAAATGAAGCCGGTCCTTGAAATGGTGGAGGTTGTATAGAAATCTGCAATCGGTATGAGAACTATTCTTTTATTTTTCAGTAAAAACATTGCTCCTTTGTTAGGGATGGTACTGGGGTTGATAGCCGGATATTTTTACTGGCAATATTATGGAATCTATGATGGTACCTTCGGATTTTCTTCGGAATGGTGGGTCAATAGCATATATGGCTCATTATTGGGAGGATTAGCCGGTTGCTTCGTCAGGAAATAGTGTCTTTGAATTATAACATATCTCACTTATGAAATTTACCAAATTGTTTCTTACTGTGTTTTCCGTCATGGTACTCACTTCCACTCTCCATGCACAAAATTATAATACAGCCCTGGGGGTGAGGTTGGGGTATGACAGCGGTTTAACGCTGAAGCATTTCTTCACTCATGAAAATCCCGGTGAATTAATTTTATCTATTTCACCCCGGTATTTTCAGGTTGTGGGAATGTATGAGTACCAGAAACTCCTTCCGGGTTCTTCCGATTTCTCGTGGGTCCTGGGACTTGGCGGTCATGTGGGAGGTATACACCACGATAAAGATAAACACAAAAGCAATTTGTTGCTGGGTGTCGATATGATGGCGGGGCTGGAATATAGTATTGCCCGCACGCCCTATGTGGTTGCGCTGGACTGGAAACCGTCTTTTAACTTCACCAACAGTTATAACGATTATTGGTTTCACGGGTTTGCAGTGAGTGTGCGGTATACACTCTTTTAGCGCAGTGAGTTGTCTTTTGGTAAATCACTGAATACGATATGCATATGTTTTAGTTCGGTAGCCAAAAACAGCGTTTGAGTCGGTTTCAGGGAGATACAGCGTTTTAAGGCCATATCTTTGTATCATCAAACAAGAGATTGGATATCGCTTCTAAGGAAGTGATCAAGATAAAGAGATTGCCTCGATCCTTGGCTTTAAATACTCCAACCATGCGCAGAATTGCCGGTAATAGGATTGCATCGCACGCTTGATGGGATAAAGGTGAAAGTTAGATAGGGGCAATCTCCTCAAACAGGATGAAGTTTCTTCTTCTTCAGGACTCAACGGACAACGGGAAATAATATCCCAAGTCCGTTGAGTTTCAATGTGGTTTATATACACCGGTCACTTTTATCGATAAGTGTACTTATTTAGATTATACAACTTTTATGCGTCAAATAGCTCGAAAAAAAAACCATTCCGTCATCCAATTAAATAATAAAACGGCATTTTTATCTGCCCTGTCGTTGAACATATTTTTTGTTTGTGTGCAGCTGATTGTCTTGCTGTATAGTTTCTATATGGGAGAGAACATCGGGGAAAGGATTTCCAGAAGGCTATCCGGGTCAGGCATTTACCTGCAGCATGCGAGTTTGTTTGTAATCAATATATTGCTGTTGTATGTCTTCTTTCGGATTGAATTCTGGATTATTAAACGTTACCACAATAATAGAAAGAGAGCCTGGTTCTCGGTTCTCGCTTTGTTTCTGTTTGTAGGTGTTGTAAGCACTGCCATTTCACAATTGTTAGGTATTTGGTTTAAGGGTGAGTTGACATCATATCAGTATTCTATTGTTCAGTTTATCAAGGATATGATGCTTTTCATTACTTCCATTTTTGTCACTTCCCTGATCTACCTGACCATTAAAAACCAGAAGGGAATGGAAGAGAACAAAAATTTGGCCATTGAGAATTTCAGGAACCGGTATAACGCGCTGAAAAATCAAACCGATCCCCATTTCCTGTTTAACTCGCTCAATTCGCTCAGCGGACTGATCGGTTATGACGATGAACGCGCGCATGAATACGTGATGCAGCTCTCATCCGTATTTAGATATACAATACAGGAACATTCGGTAGTGACGCTTTCAGAAGAACTGGAGTTTGCCGAATCATATATCTATTTGATGAAGATCCGGTACGGGGATTCCCTTTCTGTCGATATCCGGATACCGGACGACCATCCGGAGTACTATATCCTGCCTTTCGCCATACAGACATTGGTAGAAAATGCAGTGAAACATAATATTGCCAGTCGGCAGAAACCATTGAAACTGACCATCCGGATGACGGAGGCGGAATCGGTCATTGTGGAAAATAATCTTCAGAGAAGGCAGGATATAAGGCCGGGAAACGGTCTGGGATTGTCGAATCTGAATGAACGGTACTGGTTGATGTTCAGGGAAAATATCAAAATACAGGCCGATGATGCTGTTTTCAGGGTCGAGATCCCATTGATAAAAAATCTGGATAAATATAACGATAAGTTTGTCAATTAAAACAATCAAAAGTCTCTATCTTTACTTTTTATTCTCAAAAAAATGAACGCTGTCATTGTAGAAGACGAATTTGCTGCCGCACAGAATCTTGAAAGGCTTTTAACGTCGATAGACGAAAATATGAATATCCTCACCGTATTGCAGAATGTGGACGAGAGTATAGAGTGGTTTTTAACCAATCCGCTCCCCGACATAGTCTTTATGGATATCCATTTGGCGGATGGAGACTCTTTTTCTATTTTTAAAAGTATCGAGATTCATTGCCCTATTATTTTTACGACAGCTTACGATCAATATGCACTGAAAGCATTTGAAGTGAACAGTATAGACTATTTGCTCAAACCAATCAGTAAAAAGAGTTTGGAAAAAGCATTGACCAAACTGAAGAACTTTGTGCCCAATTCCAATAATTCCGAAGTTATCACGCAGATAATGCAGAGTATCAACCAGTTCAGCAAACATCGCCAGAGGAATTTTCTTATCCCTTTCAAGGATAAATTGATACCCATTTCATCCGACGATATTGCCTTTATTTACTCCCAAAATAAAAAGGCCGAGATCGTCTGCTTCAATAAGCGTGACTATATGATGGATACCTCGCTCGATGATTTTTTGAAACAACTCGATCCTGACCTTTTTTTCAGGGCAAACCGGCAGTTTATTATCTCTCATAAAGCCGTAACCGACATGTCGATATGGTTCGACGGGAAACTGGCTGTCAATCTTTCTGTTTCTACCCCGGAGAGGATCATTGTGAGCCGTGCCCGTGCCGGTGAATTTAAAGAATGGTACATGAGGACAGATGATTGATATATGATTGATATATGATTCTCCCTGCCGGAGGCATGCTTTTATTTCCAATCTGTTAACCTTCTTGTAAAAATACCGGCACTTTAGCTATAATTGCCCTAAGTTGAGTATTGCTATTTTATATTTCAGCTCTTAAAAATGCCGTTTAGGAATCCTGACCACAACAATCTGCTCATTTGTGGTATTACTTTGTATCGTCAAAAAAGAAATTTTTTCGGTTTCCAGAGTTTCAAAAATCGATAAACCGTGTTAAGTAAAAAACAGCTTAAGAAGATTTTTTTGAAACGATATTCAGTTCACTAAAGAATACAATGATAAAAGAAAGAATCATTCAACAGGCTACATCTCTTTTTATCCGTGATGGTATTAAAAATGTATCGATGGATTATCTGGCCTCTTCATTAGGTATTTCGAAACGGACTATCTACATGAATTTTAAAGATAAAGAGGATATTCTAAAGCAGTGTATCCTCATTTCTCAGGAAAAAATAAAACATAACATTCATATACTCATCGATCAATCAGAGAATATCATAGATGGATGCCTTCAAATAATTGAAGAGTATAAAAATATTCAGCTGCCCACGGCAAGATTTTGGGACGATATCTATAAATATTACCCTCTGATTTACCAGTCCTTTCTGGATGAAATAGGAAAAAACAATACCTGTTTGAAAGAATTGCTGGAAAAGGGAATACAAGACAATTATTTTCGTGAAAATTTGAATATCGATGAAACATTAAATTATTATGTAATAATAAGCAATATTTATTCATTGAGAATTTCTTTCTCCCGCACAGATTTAATTTCCAATATAATGGTGAATATGCTTCGCGGAATTTCTACCTATAAGGGCATTGAAATCATTGACAAATATATTGATAACATAGCCCATTCAAATAATTAATAATTTTATGAGAGTTACAAAAATTGGTATCGCCTTGATGGCGGTGTGTGGATTGTTCAGGTTATCCGCCGCAAATGCGCAGGAAACGGACTCCGGGATATTGCATCTGGACCTGGAGACGGCTGTTCAAGTTGCTTTGAACGAAAATCCCCTGGTCAAAGTGGCCGATATGGAGATCGAGAAAAAAAACTATGCAAAAAAAAGTGCCTATGGCGCCCTGTTACCCCAGGTTGACCTGATGGGACAGTTCCAACGTATGCTGAAACGCCAGACGATGTATCTGGATACGGATATGGGTAGTCTTTTTGGTGGCGGTTCCGGTGGTGCGGGAAATCTTACCCCGGAAGAGCAGGAGATCGCGGCTGTATTGGGAAAGTTGATGGCACCCGATCCCGATGCAGCGGATGAGGGTATTCAGGTGGGACGAAAAAACATGTGGACAGGAGGAGTCAACGTCAGTTTACCTCTCGTAGTTCCGTCATTATGGAAAAACGTCCAGATGAGCAAGGTTGACCTGGAAATGGCCGTGGAGCAATCGCGTGCGTCAAAAATCGATTTGACATACCAGGTAAAGAAGGCTTTTTACAGTACATTATTGGCCAAAGACAGTTATGACTTGTTCAGGGAAACTTATACGAACGACTCGTTGAACCTGGCAAATATTAAAAATAAATTTGATCAGGGGATTGTGGCAGAATATGATGTCATTACCGCCGACGTGCGTCTCAAAAGTATTATTCCCAATATCCTGCAGGCCGAAAGTATGTTGAAGATTTCGGAACTGCAATTGAAAATGCTGATGGGTATCGATGCGGAAGTGCCTGTAGAGATTGTAGGGTCGCTTTCTGAATATGAAGACTCAATGTTTGAAGCCATCGTTCCGGATGATAATAATCTTCCGGGGAATAGTGATTTGAGACAATTAGACTTGCAAGCCATGCAGGCGAAAAACGCGCATGAGATGAATAAACTGCAACGTTTGCCTACGCTCACCTCGTCTTTCAATTATTCCTACATGAGCCAGAATAACAATTTCAAGTTCGGCGACTATCGTTGGGATCCCTATTCGGTGGTGGGCGTCACCCTCGCTATCCCCATCTTTAGCGGAGGACAACGGCATCACAATATCAAACAATCCCAGATCCAGTTATACCAGTTACGGGAACAACGCCGTAACCTGAAACGCAGTCTGGACCTGTCTGTGAAGAACAGCGTGGAGCTGATCAATAAAAGTATTGAACAGGTGGTGGCCGCAGAATCATCGGTGGAACAGGCGAATAAAGGGTACGAGATCACCAGGAAGAGATACGACACGGGAATGGGTACCATTGTGGACCTGAATGCGGCCGCATTGGCAGTGACCAATGCAGAACTGCAATATCGGAATGCTATTTATGATTATCTGGCATCCCGGGCCGATTTGGAAAAAACCCTCGGTTATGATTTGTAAATTGATCCGGTTATAAAGGCTACAATATAAATGCCTATTGAATCCCTTTTTTCAGATTTTATTATCCTTACAAGATATTGTGAGAAAATCGTTTTAAGAAGATTTATAGAAGCAGACTTAAATATAAAATAAAGAAATTGAGACTAAATAAATAAAATCAAATGGAACTAAGAAACTTTCTCAAATTTATACCGCTGGCAGCCCTATTGGCGCTCCCTTCATGTGGTGCAAAAGGTGAACAAGAGACGGAGAGTGTGAAAAAAAACGTGACCGTGGAAGAGGTCAGATTAGTGCCTGTGGACCAATTGTCTTCTTTCACGGCTACTGTGGAGGCGAAGACCGTCAATAATATCGCACCGGCAATGGGTGGGCGTATCAGAACCATTCATGTGGATGTGGGCAGCCGTGTGTCGAAAGGGCAGACGGTGGTGACAATGGATGCCGCCAATTACTCCCAGCAGGAGACACAACTGGCAACATTGAAGCGTGACTATGAGCGATACAGGGAATTGTATGAAGTGGGAGGTGTCTCCAAACAGCAGTTGGATCAACTGAAAACACAGCTCGATGTGGCCCAGACCGCCCTCAATAACATCGGTGAGAATACCGGCCTGGTAAGCCCCATAAGCGGGGTGGTGACTGCCCGAAACTATGATCCGGGTGATGTGGCCGGCGGGGCACCTATATTGACCATTGAAAATATCAATCCCGTCAAGGTGATTATCAACGTGTCTGAATCATATTACAGTAGGGTTTCCTTGGGCATGCCCGCTGAGATAGCGGTGGATGCTTTACAGGGAGAAATGTTCGAAGGGAAAATCTCTTTGATCTACCCCACGATAAACTCTGTGTCACGTACTTTTCCGGTGGAAATTGAAGTGAACAACAGCGACCAACGTCTTCGCCCGGGAATGTTCTCACGGGTGACGCTTAATTTTGGCACCAATGAACACCCCGTCGTGCCTGACAGGGCTGTGTTGAAGCAGAGCGGATCGAACGACAGGTATGTATTCCTCGAAAAGGATGGAAAGGCATCGTACACAAAAGTGGAGCTGGGAACCAGGCTTGGGGATAAGTATGAGATCGTGTCGGGGTTACAAGTAGGCGACCGAGTAATCGTGCAGGGAAATACCGGTCTGATTGACGGCGTTGAAGTGCAAGTGGGAAAATGAAATATGACTGGGGAGACGAGGAGAAAGGGAGACTGAAAGATGTAGTTATCCTTAATCCAACCCCCAATTTATAATTGAGAATTATATGAAATTATATGAATCAGCAGTCAAGAATCCTGTCGGGACTTCTTTGATCTTTATTGGAATAGTGCTTATCGGGATAATGTTTTACCGGCAGCTTCCGGTAGACTTGTTGCCCGATATAGAAGTGAATATGGTGTCGGTGATGACTTCTTATCCCGGTGCAGGTGCCGAAGACGTGGAGACAAACGTTACCCGGCCTTTGGAGGATGTCTTGAACTCTACCGAAAATATCAAAGAAATTACCTCCACTTCAAAGGATGGGATATCGGTGATTATGCTCGAGTTCAATTGGGGATCGGACATGAATATCATCATGAATGATATCCGAGACAAGTTGGACCTGGTGACCAGCAATCTGCCTGACGGTGTTTCAGATCCAATGCTCTTGAAATTCAGTACCGATATGGTTCCCGTGATTATACTTTCTGCCACAGCGGACGAAAGTGCCAACGCATTGTATAAAATTCTCGACGACCAGCTCGCAGCTCCTCTCAACAGGATATCGGGTGTGGGTACGGTCTCCATCTCCGGGGCACCACAGCGTGAAGTGCAGGTAAATGTGTTCCCCGAAAAACTGGAGGCTTACAATATATCCCTGGAGCAAATCGCCCAGAAAATTGCGGCGGAAAACGTGAATATTCCTGCCGGTAATCTTGATGTGGGTTCACAAACCTATATGTTACGCCTTCAGGGAGAGTTTTCCGAGAGTAGGGAATTGGAAGGTATAGTGATTGGTGTCAGTGAAGGACAATCTGTTTATCTGAGGGATGTAGGAGTAGTGCGTGATACCGTGCAGACAAACGTAATGGAAAGTTACACCAACGGCCGGCGCAGTGCTTCCATCATGATCCAGAAGCAGACAGGTGCCAATACGATGGAGATTGCCAATGCGGTGAAAGCGCAGCTGCCCGAGTTGCAGAAAAATCTCCCTCCCGATATCCAGATAGTAACGGTGATCGATACCTCGGACAATATCAGAACTTCCATCGATAGCTTGCTGGAAACGATTTTGCTCGCCCTCCTTATTGTGGGAGTCATTGTGTTGTTCTTCCTGGGACGATGGCGGGCAACCATCATTATCATGGTGGCTGTGCCGATTTCCCTGGTAGGTTCGTTTATCTACCTCTATATTACGGGAAATACAATCAATATTATATCACTGTCCGCGCTTTCGATATGTATCGGTATGGTGGTGGACGATGCCATCGTGGTATTGGAAAATATTACTACCCACATCGAGCGGGGGAGCCGTCCGCGCCAGGCGGCGATTTACGGTACCGAAGAGGTGTCGCTTTCGGTGATTGCATCTACGTTGACCATTGTAGCGGCTTTCCTTCCGATGACATTGGTGGGTGGCCTGGCAGGAGTGATGTTTAAACAGCTGGGATGGATGGTGACTATCATCATCACTCTCTCCATGATTATTGCTTTGTCTCTTACTCCAATGATGAGTGCCAAAATGATGAAATCTGCGAAGGAGGCGAAAGATAGTAAATTCGACAGGTGGTACAATAAGCGTATTATTCCGATACTCGACAAGATAGATATCGCTTACGGCAGGCTGGTGAATGCCGTGGTAAGAAGACGCGGATTGACATTGACAGTAATCATTGGGGTATTCATCGTAGGAGCTGTCATCTCGGCGATCACCCTGAAAACTGAGTTTATGCCGAGTTCAGACAATAACACTATTTCAGTGACCGTGGAATTACCTACCGGTACAAGGATGGAGATCACTCGTGAAGTAGGATTGCAGATCAACCAGTTGATTGCAGAGAAATATCCCGAGATAGAGATCAATTCGTTTACTGTAGGACAGGCAGACGAAGACAATATGTTTGCTTCCATGCAAGAAAACGGACCGCAGATAATGAGTTTCAATGTCCGTACGAAAGAAGCCAAGTACAGGAATAGGTCTATTTTTGAAATTTCCGATGAATTGCGCAAAGACTTTGCCAATATCCCGGCTATCAGCAATTATGTGGTGACACCCGGAGGAACTACCGGAGCAATGGGGGGAGGAAGTACGATTGATGTGAATATCTACGGTCATGATTTGAACGAAACCGATGCACTCGCAGCAGAGGTGGAAGCGAAATTGCGGGATATAAAGGGCTTGCGGGACCTCAATATTTCTCGTAAGGATTACCGGATGGAATACCAGATAGAGTTCGATCGGGAAAAACTCTCCCTTAACGGCCTGACCATGTCAACTGCTGCCAATGCGATCCGCAACCGGATAAACGGATTGACCATGACGCATTTCCGTGAAGAAGGCGAAGAGTATGACATTCGTGTACGTTATGACGAGCAGTCGCGCCAATCGATAGATGATATTGAAAATATCATGATATATAACCCGATGGGTGTGGGTGTGCGTGTGCGGGATTTGGGAAGGGTGATAGAAGATTCGTCGCTGCCCGAGATCGAACGCAAAGATCGCCAGCGAATAGTGACCATCACCGGTTCTATCTATAAACGGGCGTTGAGTGACGTGGCCGCTGATGTAGGCAATACCATCAGATCTTTGGACGTTCCAATGGGTATACAGGTAGAAATGGGGGGATCCATTGAAGACCAAGCAGAGGCTTTTGGAGACTTGTCCATGTTGATTGTGATCGTTATCCTTTTGGTGTATATTGTAATGGCATCCCAATTTGAATCGCTCACATACCCGTTCATTATCCTTCTTTCCATTCCGTTTGCGTTTATAGGCTCATTGCTGCTCTTGGCAATTACAGGGCAACCGCTCGGGATTATGGGGCTTATAGGACTTGTGATGCTTGTAGGAATGGTGGTGAAGAACGGCATTGTGCTGGTGGACTATGTCAACCTGAACCGGGAGCGGGGAATGTCGATTATCACCGCAGTGGTAGATGGTGGAAAATCGAGGTTGCGCCCGGTATTGATGACGACTCTTACTACCATACTTGGTATGATACCGTTGGCTATTGGCACAGGACAGGGTTCTGAGATGTGGCAAACGCTTGGTATCTCTATCATTGGAGGTATGACATTCTCAACCGTTGTGACACTTGTGCTTATTCCTGTTCTCTATGCAATCTTTGGAGGAAATGGAGTGAAACGGCAACGGAAAAAACACCGGGAAGTAGTGGCCGGTTAAAAAGTGCCTAAATGAAAAATTAAAAGTGAAAATATGAAAGCAGTAATGATAACTTTAGACCAAGCGCATTACGTCGAAATTGTGGATAACTTGAGTTCGCTTAATATACGTGGTTTTACAGCATGGAAAGATGTGCGCGGTCGCGGAAATGTTAAAGGTGAGCCACATTATGGTACCCACGCATGGCCGTCTTTAAATAATGCTATCCTCACTATAGTAGAGGACGACAGGGTGAAACCTTTGTTAAACTATTTAAGAACACTCGATGAGGAGTCGCCCAACTTGGGTCTTCGTGCCTTCGTGTGGAATGTTGAGGATATGATGTGATTCTGAGTAAACTACATTAAGTCGAGAGCCGGGCATACAGGATGTGTCCGGCTTTTTTTATCGCACTGCTACTGGAATTGTGTCGGGAATGTCGAACCAATTATTGCGGCAATTAGGCCTGTTACTTTTCCTCGCCGAGGTGGGTACACCTGCAGGAGCCACCCTTTTCTCCTCATTCCAAACCTATGGCTTGCCTTTGCGGGTGGTATGACGAGCACCCCGGGATTGGCTACCTTTTGATTCAATGACTGACAGTACACGCCCCAGTGTGGCCTACGCTATCGTATATCCTATTGCCATGGTATTGCTGATTGTAATGATACAACTAATGGGAACGTTCTTATAAAGATGTGTATAACGGTGATGCCCTCATAAACTGATGAATTAAAGAGCACTTTACCCTTGCAAACAGATGAACGAAATGACCCCGTCCGGCGTTTATCTGTAATATTTGAAAAATATGGCAATCATTAAAAGTATCCTCGATACCGACCTTTACAAGTTTACCACCGGTTATGCCTATTCAAAGCTCTTCCCGAGGGCATACGGCGAGTTTGAATTTATTGACCGCAGCAACGGCGATTATCCTGAGGGGTTCGACCGGTTGCTGAGGAAAGAGCTGGAGGAGATGACGCACCTTTCCCTCACCAAAGAGGAGGAGGCATTTGTAAGGAAGCAGATGCCTTACCTGCCGCCCATTTATATCGATTTTCTGAAAGGGTTCCGTTTCGATCCGTCGGAGCTGGATATCTGCATGGAAGGAAGTAAGCTGCATATCAAAGCGCATGGGCTTCTTTACCGTGTCACCCTTTGGGAAACGCCTATCCTGGCGACCATTTCGGAACTCTATTTCCGGGAAACAGGTCGTTACCCGGATTTGAAATATATGGAGGAGGTGACACTGGAAAAAGCGAAGAAGATGCGTGAACATAATCTCTCGGTCTCCCTGTTCGGGATGCGGCGGCGATTCAGCGCCGATGTGGAAGACCGGGTGACGGGATTGCTGAAGCGGCATGCAGGAGACAGCCTCTATGGGACGAGTAATGTTTACATGGCCTTTAAGCATGACCTGAATGTTTCAGGAACCCATCCGCATGAATGGGTGCAGTTCCATGGGTCGCTCTACGGGTATAAGATGGCCAATTATATGTCGATGGAGAACTGGATCAATGTATATGACGGCGACTTGGGTACCGTATTGACCGACACCTATACTACGGATGTCTTTTTGCGTAACTTCAGTAAGAAACATGCATCACTCTTTACCAGCTTGAGACAAGACAGTGGTGACCCATTGCTGTTTGTGGACAAGGTAATCCGGCGGTATGAGGAGTTGCGTGTCAATCCTAAATTGAAATACCTGGTCTTTTCCGACAGCCTGAATGTGGATAAGGCGATTCAGATAAAGGATTATTGCGGCAACCATATTGGTGCCACTTTTGGAATTGGCACGAACCTGACTGCCGACGTGGGCAACAATATCAAGGGGATGAACATCGTAATGAAGCTTTTCCGTTGTAAGATGACAGCCCGTGAGGAGTGGCAGGAGTGCATCAAGCTGTCGGACGTGGAGGGGAAACATACCGGCAGTGAGCGGGAAATAGCTATTGCACAAGCGGTATTGGGATTGTAATCAATAATAAAAACTGTACTGGTATTCGCTGCGGTTGCCGGCGCCGTCGATGGCGGTAAAGGTGAATACCTGTTGTTGCCCCTTGGTCAACCGGTCGTCATCGAACTGATAAGTATAAACCGACGATTTAATGTCGTGTGTAAACAATACATAGTCGCCGTTGATCTCTCCCCGGAATGAAGCGATACCGCTCTTGTTATCGGTAAGCCTGATGCGGATACGCTTCCGGCTTACCCATGTGGCCGGTTCGACAGGGGTGATAACCGGAGCAATTGTGTCGGCGGAAATGGTATAGCGGTCGCCCAGTTCCCGGATACCTGCCATGATTCCTCCATGGATATACTCTCCACCGACCCAGCTTTCAGAGCCATTGGCGTTGACTTTTACGATGCCGTAATTCTGTTTGTTTTGTAAAGTATCGGTATGCATTCCGATCCAGATGCTCGCTCGATCGTGTAACGGTACAGGGGTGTTGTTTATTTGGTGCAGGTCTGAATAATGGTTGGGACTTCTTGTGGAGGAGTGAGAGAAACAGATGTCGTCATACAGGTTCCCTCTCGGGATTTGCAACTGGAAACCGGTATCCATATAGGTGTTATATCGGTTCCATGCCATCCAGTGGGCACATTCGGGCTTTTCGGGGATGAGGAGGTTTTTCCCGTTGATCGTGAAATGGTAGGTGAGCCTGTTGCCGTGATGGTCTTCCAGCTCATACCGGAAATGGTAAGGACGCTCTTCATCAATATCGATATATCCATTGTTTTCGGCTTCATAGAAAGGGAGGGTGTTGCCCGGTTCTATAAATGATTTCATAAAGAAAGACTTGCGTTTTCTCCAGTCTTCAAAGTCGACGAAGCTGTTAAGCATGCGTGTGTCAGCAAAGGAATAGCGGTTCACGGTGCTGCTGAATAGTTGCCGGTCGTCCACGAAAAGACGGATATGTTTTACGCCGTAGATATTATTTTGACCATCCATCCGGTCGTATGCCTTCACACCTATGCCTATGCGTCCCCATGCTTCAATCACTCTTGGCAATGACAGCGGATTTTCCGCTTTGTCTTTGCCGATATTCAGTCTGATTGGGAGACTGCTGCCGTTGATCACTCCTTTTCCCGTTACGGGATAGAAGGCGATTCCCTGAAGATCCGGTTTCCGGGTATCGGGGATGGCCGGCAGGAATTCCAATGCGTCCATCGGTTCCTCGGTTTGGGTGTCCCGTATTTCAAAATGGAGGTGAGGACCACCGGAACCCCCGGTGTTGCCACTCAAGGCAATTTGTTCTCCCTTTTTTACCGGCAAGAGTCCCGGCTCAGGATAGAGGGTGACGCTGAACCGTTCCTGTTGGTATTGCTGTTCCTTTACCCATTCCGCAATTTCTTTGGAAAAGCTGTTGAGGTGCCCATAGACACTGGTATGTCCGGTGGACGGATGATCTATATATAGCGCCAGTCCATAGCCGCCGGGGGAGATGCCGATGCGGGAGATATATCCATCCTCGATTGCCACGATTGGCTTGTCGACTACCTGTTGCGTCTTGAAGTCAATCCCCGAATGAAAGTGATTGTTCCTCAACTCACCGAAGTTCGCACTGAGCGCCGGTGGAAGGGTCACCGGATTTCTATACTGTTGTGAATAGGATAGGAGAGAGATACTGAAAAACAGGAGAAATATGAGTGGTAGCTTAAATCGAAACATCATAAAGAAATAAGAAGTAAAAAATAAGAATCAAGAGTCAAGGCAAGAGTGAAAAACTGTATGTATGATATCCTTCGCTACGTCATTTTTTGATTTTAGCGGAAACGACTGTTTTTCGCCGTGGCGTGAGAGGATCGTTACTTTATTTGTATCATGTCCGAATCCGGCTCCCCGGTCGTTCAGAGAATTGAGCACAATGAAATCGAGATTTTTTTCCTCCATCTTCTTTGTCGCATTACGCTCTTCATCACTTGTTTCCAACGCAAAGCCGATAGTGAGTTGCCCCGGTTTCTTTAGTTTTCCGAGTGAAGCGGCTATGTCGGGATTGGATACCAATGAGAGGGTGTAATGTTCTTTGTCCGACCGTTTTATCTTTTTATCACTCCTTTGCTCCGGTCGATAGTCGGCTACTGCGGCGGAAAGGATAGCTGCATCCATCTGCGGGAAATTTTTTAAAGCGGCATCATACATCTCCATGGCCGACTCCACATTCACCCTTAATATGTTGGGATGGGAAGCTGATAATGCTGTGGGGCCGGTGATAAGGACTACTTCCGCTCCCCGTGAAGCGCACTCTTCAGCCAGCGCAAACCCCATCTTCCCCGACGAAAAATTGCCGATAAAGCGTACCGGATCGATCCGTTCGTATGTCGGTCCGGCTGTGATCATGATTTTCTTCTTATCAAGATTATGGTCGGTTGCGAAGAAGTGTTCCAGCATAGCCACGATATTTTCGGGTTCTTCCATCCGGCCTTTGCCTTCAAGATGACTGGCCAGTTCGCCTTCGGTAGCTTCGATGATATGTACTCCGTCGCTTTTCAATTTTTTGATATTACGTTGGGTGGAGACGTGCCGGTACATGTCGAGGTCCATGGCCGGTGCCACAAAGACCGGCGCTTTCATCGAAAGATAAGTGGTGACCAGCATATTATCTGCAATGCCATTGGCCATCTTCCCGATACTAGAAGCCGTTGCGGGTGCCACAATCATCAAATCGGCCCATAATCCCAGATCTACATGGCTATGCCAGGTGCCGTTGCTTGAGGCAAAAAACTCACTGATTACGGGGCGCCCTGACAGTGCTGAGAGCGTCACGGGAGTGATGAATTCTTTTCCCGCGGGCGTGATCACAGTTTGTACTTCTGCCCCCTTCTTTACCAATAACCGGGTGAGAATAGCCGATTTGTAAGCAGCAATACTTCCGGTAACTCCTAATATAATATGTTTTCCTTGAAGTGACATATTGGTTGATTCGATGATTTGATAATTCGATGATCCCGATGAATCGGGACTACTCGTTCCGGTTTATCGGAAAGTAATGATAAAGCCGTAAGTAATCCTGATTTTCTGGTCGGCGTGATGAAAACGATACAAAAGTAACAAGAATAGAACTCCTAATAACTCCTTTGGGAACCTATTTGGTGGTTTTGAAGTTAAATAAATTTAATTTGCGGTAAGTGTTTGGTACTTTGTATTGCATAATACCTTGCTTTAGGTATCTTTGTGCTGTTAAATAATATAGGAATGAATATTGAAAATACGCAAAGCCAGATGCGAAAAGGGGTTCTGGAATATTGTATCCTTTCCATCATCAAAAGGGGTGAAGCTTATCCGGGCGATATTATCGACGAGATGAAAGGTGCCGGGCTCCAGCTTTTGGAAGGAACCCTTTATCCTTTACTCAATCGACTGAAGAATGCGGGCATACTCACCTACAGATGGGTAGAAAGTACTTCGGGACCTCCACGCAAATATTTTTGTCTGACGGAGAAAGGGGAAGAGTTTTATGTTCTTTTGCAAGCCACGTGGAATGAATTGGCAAAGGGAGTAGAGACCCTTACTTGCAAGGGAAATGAGTCACATCAAAATCAATCAGAATAGAATCCATATGAAGAAAGTAATCAACATTAATTTTCAGGGACAGGTGATTGCTATCGAAGAAACTGCTTATGTGATCCTGAAGCAGTATATTGACAGTCTTAAAGCCTATTTTTCTCGGGAAGAAGGCGGCGACGAGATTGTGAATGATATCGAATGCCGAATCGCCGAATTATTTGGCAATCGTTTGAAGCATGGCATCAATTGTATTACCGATGAGGATGTGGCAGCTATTATTGACAGTATTGGCAGACCACAGGAGTTTGATTCGGATTATGAAGAGGAATTTATGCAGGATCAGGCGTTTCCTTTTTCCCAGTCGGGTAAGGAAAATTCCGGTGGATCCGGAAATGAATCCCGGGTAACAGGTAGCGGTCGCCAGAGTCTTTACCGGAATGAAAGCGACCGGATTATAGGAGGTGTCTGCAGTGGTCTGGCGCACTATTTCAAAACCGACCCCGTATGGATACGGCTTCTGTTTGTATTGTTCTTCGGATTTCTGTTTTGGATATATATTGTATTATGGATTGTCTTAAAACCAAAGGAGTTAGAGTCGAATGTTTCCAAACGGATTTACCGTAATCCCAATGATCGTTTCATTGGCGGTGTGTGCGGTGGTATTGCGGCCTATTTCCGTATTGATTCGTGGATACCCCGACTCCTATTCCTCACGCCATTGATTTTGAATATGATAGGGATGATTTCTATTTTTCCGTTAAACCGGATTGTTGATAATGTAGGATTCAATTGGAATCTCAACTCGAGTATGATCATTATTTACGTGGTCCTTTGGGCGATTATTCCTGCAGCAAGGACGGTAAAGCAGAAGCTGGAAATGATGGGTGAAGAAGACTATATCCGCTCCATCCGGGAAAAGGTATCCGACAACGTAGCGAGTTCAAGAAATCGTAATGGCAGTGAAGAGGATGTCCGGTCAGTGAATAGAGATGACACTTCCGGTATAGGGGGATCAGGTGAAAAAACAGAAATAAGCGAAATGGAAGAAATGCCTCCTGAACCACCTATTTCTGAAAGATATACGACACCAGTATCGCAGCCGGCGAGATCTGGATGCCTGAATGCATTGGTTATATTTTTGAAGATCATATTCTTTTCATTTGTCGGGATATTCTTGTTGATGCTGATCTCTATTTTTGTCACATTATTGGTGGCAGGCACACATCTTTCGTCGCTGAAATCGCTGTTTATCACCCCGGGTCTTGAAACCACATTGCTCTATACCGCATTGGGATTACTTTTTGTTGTGCCTATTGTAGCGGTCGTTACATGGATCGTTCGCCGTGTGATGAAAGCCAAATCGCGCCCGGCCATTGGCCTTGTCTCATCCTTCCTTTGGATTGTGGGGCTGGTGACTTCAGTCGTGCTTGCTACCCGTATTGCCGATACGTTCAGCGTGGAAAGCTCTTCAGAAAGCATTGTCCCTGTCGCACCCATTACATCGGGCAAATTATATGTGGAGATGTTGCCCTATACGGAAGATTATACCGAGTTCAAGTTCAAAACGGGATATGGTCCCGGGACTCATATTGATATTGATGAACTGCCCTATCTCTCCATTAATGAAGATTCGTTGCTCTTCAACAATATCAACCTGCAGATAGGCAAGAGCAACGATTCGTTATTCCATGTGAGGGTTATCTCCGCCATACATGGCAAGGATCTCCGTACCGCTAAAGCTGATATATCGCAGTTCTCTTATGAAGTTCTCCAGAACGACTCCGTGCTGTTACTTCCCGAATTTTTGTCGGTGCCGGTGGAACAGGGATTCAGGAACCAAAGTATTACCGTGGAGATATCTGTTCCTGCCGGGAAGATCGTAGAGATGAGCGAAGCATTGCGTGATTACAAGGAGAACAGGCCTCCGGCGGCGGTGCGCAAGAGGATCGGGAACAGTTCACGCAACGCCAATTATCTGCCTGTAGATATCCTTGAAGAGGGAGAAGCGAGCGTAGTCATATCTATTGATTCTATATAGATTACTTTTTTAATTTTGTCTTTTCATTATGAATCAGGAAGGCCGTTTCCCCTCTGGGAGCGGCTTCCCTTTTTTAACAGCTACATCCATTGAGCAGTCCATTATCGAGTCGGCGGTATGAGTCCCCTAGAAGCATTTCACCTTCAGGCAAGGCAATCTTTCCGGAGAGGATCGTCCAATCACCGGATTGCCGTATTTCGGCAGGGTTCGCATGTGCCCAGTCCGGCATCCAGTCGTTTTTCCAACCGGTGGCAGGCGATAAACTGTTAATTGAAGTTACGAAGATATGGAATCTATTTGTGACGTATAACAATGCTCCCTTCATAAATGACGGTTGGAAGTGATGATTTTCCAATGGGATGCAGCAACTGAATATATTTTTTTGTGCTGGCAGTTGTTTAAAATTAATTTTTAAAATATTCGTTCAGGTATAAAAAAACTATTATCTTTGCATCCGCAAATCAAGAACCGACGGTTCACACAGCTAATAAATCCGGACTTCCGGATGGCACCAGGCAGAGGCCTGTTTTTTCTGGCTGAATTTGATGATAGCGCCCAGATGGCGAAATTGGTAGACGCGCTAGTTTCAGGGACTAGTGTTGGCAACAACGTGCAGGTTCGAGTCCTGTTCTGGGCACCCCAAAAGCGCAGGTGGTGAAATTGGTATACACGCTACTTTGAGGGGGTAGTGCCGGTTACGGCGTGTGAGTTCGAGTCTCATCCTGCGCACTAATTACTTACCATTGTACTTGTTCTATTTCATTTTCAGTAAAGTCTTTCCTTGAAAATCGGATGGCTTTCAGAAAAAGAAAAAAATGACTGAATCTTTTCGGGTGTGGGGGTACATAAATACCGTCACACCTTATCCTGTTACTTCTCACTTTTTATCAGCCAGTACAGCCCTTTTACTCCGATCTTGATATCATCGAGCCGCAAAAGTACGAGTATTTTTTCGGTATAGGCGAGAATGCCCCATATCAGTGCCAGATAATAGAACCAGGTATAGAATCCGAAAGCGAACAATACGAAAAAGAAAATCCCATGGAGATACCCTGCCGAGACTGCAGAATAGAGATGGAGGCCGGGAATTTTCCCGAAACGGATAAAGGATACAAGATAGCTGATGATGAAAATGGCGAGGAACAGGTATAGAATCCAGGCATGAGGCGCTATGTCGGCCCACTTGAACAGGAAAAGTCCCAGGAAAGCCATGGAATAGGTGCAAACATCCGCCAGGTTGTCGAGTGCAGCCCCGAATTTGGTCTGCAGCTTAAAGTATCGGGCTATGTTACCGTCCAAGATGTCACTTACAAGGCTGATACATAGAAAAATGGTGTACCATTTCTCCTGTCCGGTCAGCGCAAAATAGAGGATCAACGGAAATGCCAACAGGCGGTACAAGCTGAGTGCATTTGGCACATTCAGGATATTTTCTCCTTTCCACAACAATTTTTTCATACAATTAAAACTTTTATTTTTACTTAATCACCTAACCACTTCTATCCTACTGCCGGAGCAAGTGTCTTGTGCTTTGACAAACTTCTTATAAAATATTCCAGCATCCGGAACACGGCTTCTTCGTCCATATTTGATATCTTGGAGATAGAATCGAGGTTGGTTGTGTCGAATTCCAAATTATTTTGAGCATAAGCACCGGTAAAGGACATTCCTATGGACATGATCCGCTCATACACATCCATATCGGCCGTCTCTATTGTATTGTCGGGGACAAGCCGGATGGGCAACAGCCTGTTCAGGCTTTCAATGATATAACCACTTCTCACAGGCTTTTTGGAGACCATATTCACGATGACCGGCAATTCAGGTGTTTCGGCCATACAGACGAGATGATTTACCACGGTATTGATCGCAATCAGGTTTTGGGTTGCCTCCGGATCGATCTTGATACGTATGGTCCGGTTAGGGTGCCGGTGGGACAAGCTATGCACCCGACGGGCAAAATCAAAAATACCGTAATCGGTTTTGGTCACCCCTGTGCGGCTGTCGCCCACTACCTGTGACAGGCGGATCGCATGCCCCGGCAAATGATTCTCGTTGATATGCTTTCTGAGCACGTTTTCTGCGAATCTTTTCGACTGCTCATAATAATTCCTGAATCCTGCGATATCCTCATTATTGTCATAAAACACTTCCTTGAAGAGCCCATTGTACCGCCCGCAGGAATAGGCGGTACTGACCATGAAAAAACGGGAACCGGGGAGTGTGTGGCGGCTGAACATACGAATAGAATTTTCCACGCCGGTAATATTGGTTCTGAATATCTCCTCTTTCGATTTGGCATCATATTTCAGACTGGCGGCAAAGTGAAAATAATCCGCCGGCATGCTGAATATCTCTTTCAAATGCTCCGGTGATATAGCACAATCTTCTTCCATCAACGAGTAAGCATATATTTTTAAGTTTTTGGAGGGACGGTAGTGACCACCGGTAATTTCCGCCAATGTCTTGTTCATTCGTTCTTCAGGCGAACATCCGCCATTTTTCCTGATCAAGGCAATTATCTCATAATTTCTCTCTAACAATTCCAATATAAAATGGGACGCGACATAGCCGTTTGCCCCATTTATTATTACTCTTTTCATTTTGGACATATATTTTTATTCTATTCGTTATCTTTTTATAGGAAAAGGAGCAATACCAATACCACGCTGAAAGGGATTGTGAGGTTATCGACTCCGCGCCATGAAACCAGTTCGGCAAGTGTGCCGGCTGTCGCCACCGCAAAGGCCAGCCAAAAAGTTTTCAGGTCTAACACGTTTAGGTGGAGATAGAGGGCAATAATACTGATCAGGAAACTTAAAACGAAAAATGCGCCTGATCCTACCCATGTTTTCTGGAGTGATTTCCCGAAGATTCTTATCTGCCCGTTCATTTTCTTGATGTTCATGCCTAATATGGCCGCCAGCGGGTCGCAGACTGCCAGGATCAACATGGGCAATATGTAAAGGAATTTGTTTTCCGCGAGATCCGACACCAGAAAAGTGAGATAGATGGAAAGGGGTAACAGGTAACTACCCCATGATTTCCGGTTGATTGAGTGGATAGAACCTAAATGCCTACTGCGCCATGTGGCAAATAAAAACAAGCCAAAAACAGAAGCCAGCACGAGCACATACCAGTGTGAAGGGAAAATATAGGGAAAAGGCAAGGTTGCCAATGCCGTGGCAAAATGGGCGAACTTTCGGGTGAATTCACCTTGCATCCCCATCCTTCGATATATTAACTCGTTAATGATAAGGAAAGCGGCGACCCCTATCAAGTAAAAAAATGCTATTGCGACTATATTTACCATACTTTCTTATTTAAATACCTGCCAGTTGGCTGTATAAAGCGACCCATGCGCCACCGGCGACCAGACTGTCGAAACGATCGAGGAAGCCTCCATGGCCCGGAATCAACTCATTGAAATTTTTCACTTCGTACTTCCTTTTATAATAAGAGGCAGCCAAATCTCCGATGAAAGCAAAAAGGATAATTCCCACGGAGAGGAATAACAGGCTCACAGGAGATATGTTTACCAGTTTACGCAACAGGAACGCACTGGCCAATGCCACACAGGCACCGCCGACCATTCCTCCCAAAGTTTTATTTGGACTAATCCGCGGCAATATTTTCCTTTTACCCCATAGCTGTCCGGTTATTTGGCTAAAGGCGTCAAAGATGGAAAGGACGAGGAATGTGAATAATATTAAGTTTTTGTCAAGAGTGCCAAAATAGCAGAAACCTGCGGACAAAAGTACAAAAATTGTTAGTGACAGGAAAAAAAATCTTTTTTGACTATACTTCGACATCCTGAATAAATGGTTCAGTTCTACCACTCCCACGGCAGCAATTACCACGGTCAGGTACCGGAAAACGACAGGTTCTATTGTGATGCTGAAAAACAAGCCGCTCACAATGAAAAAATAAACGATGAATTTGGTATAGCTTTTCCGGGTGATTATAGGATCCTTTTTGCGGTTGATAAGATAAAAACCAATCCCTCCCAGAAGAAAATAAGTCAGTATAATCAGGTAAATATTCCAAATCATATTGTATCTATTTGATGATCATTAAAACTCCTATCGCAACCATTACCGCGGCATAGCCATATCTGATTTTATTTTCCGAACTACCGACATTGGCTTTGGAAAGTAACATTGGACCCAGGATTGCTCCCAGTGCTGATCCGGCAGTGAGAAAATATACCAATGTCAGGTCGATTTGCCCTACTAGCGAGTGGGCACCTATAGCGAACACGGTATTGACCAAGACAACCAGAAGGGAGGTGCCGATCACCTTTTTCAACGGGATATCCATGGAGAGCAGTCCGGCCAACACAGGAGCAGTGCCGCTGGCGCCAAAGACACCGGTGATTAATCCGGCCATCAATCCGAAAAACGATCCTTTTATAATTTTTGTTCCCTTCCGCTGTTTCCGTGCTGTTTGATTTCTCTCTTTCCTTTTCCATGTGTCGTGAAGGAGGTTGACCGCGATGAGGACTGCATAGATCCCGAACGCGGCTTTTAGCTTTTCACTGCTGATCCAGCCGGCAATCGCGGCACCGGCAAAAGTGCCGGCAATACCCATAAGTAAAAAAACCGGCACAATATTAAAAGCAATGTTTCTGCCCTTGACATGCCCCAATACTCCCACTATGCAAATAGGTAAAGTAGCCACCAGAGAAGTCGTCACGGCAACGGAAGCAGGAACATGCAACAGAAGCGTCAACAGAGGCAGGAAAATAAAACCTCCACCTCCACCCAGCATTGTTCCAAACAAACCGACTATGAAGCCGATTGCCGGTAAAACATAATAAATAGGTGTTATATCCGAATGAAAAAACATGACTTTTAATTCTCCGTCATCGATCCGGGACAAATTGATTTTTTTTAAATTCCGTTGAATAAAGATTACGATACGAACTGCAAAAGTAATGCCACACCCCAATAAATTCATAAAGGAGCAATACCTAAACAGCTATTTTGACTGCTGAAATATAAAAAAACGATACCGAACCTATTCGATTTCCTCCGGGATGCATTTCCAATTTAGTGGGTAAGTTGGAGTAAAGAAAAAATAAATAAAACTTATCCAACCGACTTAAAACAGCCAATAAAGTGCAATATTAGGTATTTTGAACGATAATCGCAAACGAAAGCACATACTTCGTGAGATTTTAATGCTGGTTCGAGTAATACCGAAGGCTTAGTAAGGACTTCGAGTTTCATATGCCTCAGGTAGCTTAGTGCATCAGTAATAACCCGGCCAACCGCCTAAAATGCTTGAAACTATTATCAGAGGTCTTTCGGTAATACAGGTGCCCATCGGTACACTTGGGATGACTATCCACTTTCCCGGTATTGGATAGGAGAGATGCCTGTTCTTTTTTTAAAATAACTGCCAAAAAATGAAGCATTGGGGAAATTCAGCTTTTCTGATATCTGTAAGACTGTCAGGTTGGAGCTTTTCAACATCGCTTTGGCTTCCATGATGACCATTTCGTCGATCCATTGCGAAACCGATTTTCCACTGACCTCCCTGATTATTTTTGATAAATATTTGGGCGTAAGGAACATTTTATCCGCGTAGAATTTAATACTTCTTTCCTGCCTGTGAAACTGGAATAATAATCCTATAAAATGTGTCAAGTGCTTTTCACTACGGGATAAGGCTTTACCGTTTTGGGTTATTTCGTAAGTGTTCAGCAATTGAAGCACCTCGTATACAAGCGTATGCAATAAACTCTTGGTTATTTCTTCCCGGTACAGGTGATCCTCCCTTTTGTATTTTTTTACGATGAATGCATGGAAATCGAGCAGGTTTAACATTTCCTCTTCCTTAATCTTCAGGCAAGTGATTTTTCCTATTTGCTCAAAAAGATCTGTCTCGGCAATTAGTTTAAAGTCAGAAACAAAGTCGAAAGAAATAAAAATAAACTCTACTAACCAGTCATCGCTGTAATCACATATTTCCAGCAAATAATTAGGCAAAAGCGTAATAATCATGTTCGGTTCGATATGATACTCCTGGAGATTTATTTTTACGCGGGCGTTTCCCCTTACACAAATTGCCAGGGCAATGTCCTCTATTATATTGGGATGTTGAAAATCAAAAGAGTAGTCTTTTATCCGGGCTCCGTTATCCGAGAGGATGAAATTTTTCACCCCGGTTATCGGAGCTTGTCTGGATACATCTTCCAACGAAATTCTTCCATATCTACCTTTATTCATAAACCTGATAGTTGTTATCCATTTGGCTATAAAACAAATAAACAGATGCTACACTGGACTGCAAATATAGCGAAAGCCGAGAGAATGCCAAACTTGTTTGAGCATTTCCGAGGCGCATCCTACTATTATGTAAATATAGTGAATTGGGCGTTAGAAAAATATAAAAGCGATATTTTGAACATAATTGACGAATATTTGATTTCCTTCCTTATACTTAATTGGCGCACCTTTACACCCAAAAAGCAGTATTATGAATAAAACCGGGTTTATTTCAGGGAGCATTTGCTTACTGATATTGGCTATGCATGTGTCTTGTTCCTCAAAAACGGAAGACAGTACGGGTTCGAAGAGAGTGCGGGTTAAGGTACAGGAGATAGCATACAGCAATGGTACCTATACAACAGAATACGTAGGGACCGTAGAGAGTGAGAATTCCGTGAATGTCAGTTTTCTGACAATGGGTACTATTGAACAGATGACAGTGCAGGAGGGGGAGGCCGTTCAAAAAGGGCAACTCCTGGCAAAGTTGAATACAAGTTCGGCGGAAAATATGTATAATATAGCGAAATCAACGCTTAACCGGGCCCGGGACGGGTACGACCGCTTGTCGGCCCTGCATGAGAACAATAGCCTTCCCGAAGTACAATATGTGGAAGTAAAGACAGCATTGGAGCAAGCCGAGTCGGCGGAAAAAATTGCCCTCAAAAATCTGGAAGATTGTAATTTATATGCGCCTTACTCAGGCGTTATAGGCAAACGTTACCTGGAAACGGGAGCCAATGTGTCACCCGGCATACCGGTTTATAGTATAATGAATATAAATTCCATAAAAATAAAGATCGCGATACCCGAGCGTGAAATATCATCCGTCAGGACGGGCGGGAAAAGTCATATCGTTGTCCCGGCGCTTAACGACCGCTCGTTTGAAGGAAAGGTTATCGAAAAAGGAGTGACGGCACATCCCATATCGCATACCTACGACATAAAAGTGCAAGTGGAAAACAAAGGCCATCAACTGTTGCCGGGCATGGTTTGCAAGGCTTACCTGACAAGTGGTGACGGTCCGGAAGACGACGCATGGAAAAATATTGTCGTGCCGCTTAAATCCGTTCAGTTGGATCATTCCGGGAAACACTTCGTCTGGTTGGTGGATGAAGAAGGAAAAGCATTTCAGCGTGAAGTAAGCGTCGGCAGTTTTATCGGTAATGGCATCACTGTTACCGGCGGACTGCATGAAGGCGATATACTTATTACGGAAGGTTATCGAAATGTGAGTCCGGGAGCAATGGTTGATGTGGTAGAATAAATAACGGGGAAATGGAAAAGAAGGCAACAATTATAGACTGGACGATGAAATATAACAGGTTAGTCCTGCTTCTCGTGACAGTATTCATCGTTTTTGGTATTTATGCGCTGGTGGAAATGCCCAAGCGTGAATTTCCGTCAGTTACCATTCGCCAAGGCGTTGTGGTTGGCGTATACTCCGGAGCAACTTCCGCCGAAGTGGAAGAGCAATTGGCCAAACCACTCGAAAACTTTTTATTCACCTATAAAGAGGTGAAAAAAGCAAAAACATACTCCCAGTCTAAAGATGGAATGGTATATGTCTTTGTTGAACTGAATGATGATGTCTATAATAAAGATGAAGTCTGGTCGAAAATAAAGCATGGTTTGACAACCTTTAAAATGCAATTGCCCTCGGGCGTACTGGCATTGATCGCCAACGATGACTTTGGCGACACATCGGCATTGCTGATCACTCTTGAATCCGATACGAAAACCTATCGTCAGCTCGAAGAACAAATCGAGATATTGGAAGGAAAACTCCGTTCCATCGAATCGGTCTCCAACTTGCGGCGTTACGGTACACAAAAGGAACAGATCAGCATTTACATCGAAAAAGAAAAACTTGCGACTTATGGCATCAGTGTCCTCAATCTCTATCAAACGTTGACTACCAAGGGTCTTATTACACTCTCAGGTAATATTGACAACAAAGATATGGTTGTGCCGATCCATATAGAACGTCCCTATCTGTCTGAAAAGGACATCGAGGAGCAAATCATCTATTCGGATGCCGGAGGCAATCATATCCGTCTGAAAGATATAGCCCGGGTAGTGCGGGAATACCCAAAGCCGGACAGTTACATTACCAACAATGGGAAGAAGTGCCTGGTACTTTCCACTGAAATGAGGGAAGGATACAACATTGTCCAATACGGAAAAGATGTGGATGTAGTCCTCCGGGAGTTTCAGGAAAGCTTGCCGGAGGATGTCGGCATCTACCGGATCGCCGACGAACCTAAGGTGGTGAATAGTTCAGTATCCAATTTCCTGCAGGAATTGTTGTTGGCGATAACGGCGGTAATGCTGGTGGTTGTCATACTGCTTCCGTTGAGGGTTGCCGCCGTATCAGCCTCATCTATTCCAATCACCATTTTCATTGCGTTGGGTACTTTGTTTATCGCAGGTTTCGAACTCAATATCGTGACGCTGGCAGCACTGATAGTGACACTGGGAATGATCGTGGACAACTCGGTGGTGATCGTGGACAGTTACCTTGAAAAACTGAATCAGGGGGTACCCCGTAAAGAAGCAGCCGCAGAAAGCGCCAAAGAATATGTGAAGGCGATAGCGTCGGCCACCTTAGCCATTTGTTTTGCATTCCTTCCGTTCTTATTTGTGGTGAGCGGGCTCATTCACGATTTTATCGTGGCATTCCCCTGGACAATACTTCTCACCCTGAGTATATCATGGGCTGTCGCCATACTCGTTATTCCTTTCCTGCAATACTTCTTCATACGAAAAGGATTACGGCCGGGAAAAGACGAAAAACCCAAAAAGGGGACAATCATGCTGGAAAAACTACAGGGCGGTTACGAGTGGTTGCTGGCGAAGGTGTTCAGGTTTCCCAAATTGTCGATAGTTATTACTGTGGCAGCCATTGCGGCCGGTATCATCATCTTTATGAATATACCCCTGAAGCTGCTTCCCATTGCCGAACGTGACCAGTTCGCCGTGGAGATATACCTGCCCGGGGGAAGTTCCCTGGAACAGACCGAAACGGTAAGCAGGGATATGGAGGCAATATTGCGCGCGGATGAACGGGTTGTTTCGGTGACTGCTTTTTACGGCGCAGGGTCACCGCGTTTCCATACAGTCTACGCCCCCAAAATAGGAGGTCCCAATTTTGCACAATTTATTGTGAATACCAGGTCGAATCGCGATACGGAAAAGATACTGGATGAGTATTCCGATAAATATGCCCATTATTACCCGAATGCATTCGTCAAATTCAAGCAGTTGGAATACGTGGCGGTAGATGCCGATGTGGAGATCCGCCTGGCGGGAGACGATATTCCCGATCTGAAACAATTTGCGGATACATTGATGACCGAATTAAACAAATTGGAGGAACCTGTCAGGATATATACCAGTTTTGAGGAGCCCCTGCCGGGTATCAAAATTTCAGTAGACCCCATCGAGGCGAACCGTCTGGGAATAAGTGAAGCCATACTGGGGATAAATCTGGCATCACGGTTTGCCGATGTGCCGATCACCACCGTCTGGGAAAATGATTATTCCTTGCCGGTAGTTCTCAAATCGAAGTCGACAGAGGTGGAAGCGGCAGATGTCGCCAACGAATATGTTTCAGGGATACTTTCTCCTGCCGTGCCCCTACGCCAGATAGCCCACGTATCACCTGACTGGAACGAAGGGCAAATCGTAAGAAGGAACGGCATCAGGACCCTGTCTGTCTATGTGGACCTGAAAAGGGGTGAAGATGTAAGCAGCGTACAGTCGAAAGTGGAAACCATTGTCGGTGATATCGCCGGCACAGCATTATCCGAAGGTATTTCCATCTCTTACGGCGGGGTGGAGGAGTTTAATGACGAAAACCTGCCCGGAATAGTGAGAGGACTGATAATGGCTGCTGCCATCATGTTCCTGGTGATGGTCTTCCACTTTAAGAAGGTCAGCCTTTCCGTCCTGGTGTTGGTGTCGATGTCATTCAGCATCTTCGGGGTTGCGTTGGGGATGAATATAGCGGGTCTTCCCATCAGCGCCACAGCCATATTGGGTATGGTGAGCCTGATAGGGATTATTGTCCGCAACGGTATCATCATGTATGATTATACGGAAGAGCTCAGACGCACACAACATAAAACAGTGCGCGAAGCAGCTATCTTATCCGGCAAGCGCAGGATGCGCCCTATATTCCTTACATCTGCTGCCGCGTCGATGGGTGTGATACCGATGATTATCAGTCAAAGCCCGCTGTGGTATCCTATGGGTACGGTTATCTTTTCAGGAACAATCGTCTCGATGATATTTGTAGTCACTATCCTTCCCCTGGCTTATTGGCTGGTATACCGGCATAAAGATAAAGAGGATCACCCATCTTCCATTCCCGAAGATGCAGAGGCATGTCCCGAAGATGCAGAGGCATGAAACGAACCCTCTCTCTGAAATGAAAAAATTACACAAAGACATGGTTAATTAATATGAAAAAAAGATATATTGCTCCGATAATAATCCTTTGCGCCTTCACAGGAACAATCCAATTGAAGGCACAGGCAAAATACAGCCTCGATGATTGTAAAAAAATGGCTTTGGAGTATAATCGCTCCATAAAAAACAGCCGTTTGGAAATTGAAACCGCAAAACAAACAAAAAAGAATGCCTTTACCGGTTATTTCCCCAAAGTGAGTGCCACCGGCATGGGTTTTCGTTTTAGTGACCCCTTACTCGAGTACAATATGCCGGGAGGCGACCTGCCGGTGTATGATGGCAATCCTGCCAACCTTCCCGGTGCCACCCAATTCGCTTATTTTCCGGGTATTTCACTTTCATTACTGGATAAGGCTAATATTGCTGCTGTTACCGCCGTACAACCACTCTATGCCGGCGGACGCATCGTTACCGGTAATAAGCTGGCCCAACTGGGGGTTAACGTCAACCAAAGCAGGCTTATACTATCCAAAAGCGAAGTCCTGCTGCAAACCGAAGAGCAATACTGGGGCATTGTGTCACTGAACGAAAAGCTGAGAACCCTGCACCTGGCTGAGAGTCTGCTCGATACCGTGTATAAGCAGGCGAACGATTCTTATCGGGCGGGATTGATAAACCGGAACGATGTGATGAAAGTATCTATCAGGCAAAGTGAAATGAGAATGAACCGGCTTAAGCTCGAAAATGGGATCAGGCTTGCAATGATGGCCTTCAGTCAGCATATCGGGTTGGCGTATGATTCGACTATGGTTTTGTCCGATACCCTTGTCGCCAGCCAAAGTCCGGACGAAGTATACCTGGATGCCGGCCAGGCTTTGTTTCACCGCGAAGAATATAAGCTACTGCAAAAGAGTGTGGAAGCAGAGGAACTGCAGACCCGGTTGAAGATCGGGGAATATTTGCCTGAGGTAGGCGTTGGCGTAGGGGCGGTATACTATGATTATGATTTTAGTAATAACAAAGGTACATCCAATACAATGGTATTTGCATCCGTAAAGATTCCCATTTCCGATTGGTGGGGCGCTTCCCATGCCATAAAAGAAAAAAAGTTTAAGGAACAGATTGCCCGTAACAATAGCCGGAATGGTGAGGAATTGCTTTTATTGCAGATACAGAAAGCATGGAACGAGCTTAATGAAGCATACAAGCAAATAGAAGTGGCGAATGAAACCGTGGCCCAGGCCGAAGAGAACCTGAGGATCAATAGTGACAATTACAAGAACGGCATTGTGAATATTTCCGATATGCTCGAAGCACAAATGATACTCCAGCAGACAAGAGACGAACTGACTGATGCCCGGTCGGGCTATAAAATCAAGCTTGTCACTTATTTGCAGGTAACCGGACGGTATGAATTGTAAAATAATTTACTATATTTATATCCTGAATTGAATATTGTACTTATATGAAGATCCTTACATCGGCACAGATCAGGAAGATAGACGCAGAAACAATATCAAGGGAGGGAATACCGTCGCTTGAGTTGATGAAACGTGCTGCGACGGCATTCTTTCACTTTTTTGCGGAGAAATACACGGATAGGGACAGTTCCGTAATTATCTTTGCCGGGGTGGGTAATAACGGAGGGGACGCATTGGTAGTCGCCCGTTTATTACATAAGGCGGGTTATCCGGTAAAAGCTTATATGGTGGAATTCAGTAATCGGTATACCGAAGACTGTGCCCATAATGTCCGCCGCATGAAAGCAGAAAATATCTCCTATAAAAAAATTGTGGAAAAAGGAGATATTCCCGATCTGTCACCCTTCGATGTGGTAATCGACGGTATATTCGGTACGGGATTGTCACGTGAAGTGGATGGCGTGGCCGCCGAAGTGATTGCACGGATCAACGGGAGCGGAAAAAAGGTGATCAGCATCGATGTGCCAAGCGGGTTGTATGCGGACCGGAAAACGGAGTTCGCAGTGAAAGCAACCGAAACGGTCACTTTCCAGATTCCTAAACTGGCATTGTATCTGCCGGAAAATGCCGCTTTTACCGGGAATGTACAGATCGTACCAATAGGCCTGAGCGAAGAAGCTGTTGCTGAAGCTGAGACGGATACCTACCTGACGGAGAAGAAGGATATCAGGGGGATGCTGAAACCGCTTCCCAAATTTGCCCATAAAGGTACGCAGGGACATGCGCTGGTCATTGGTGGGAGCCTGGGTAAATGCGGATCGGTCTCCCTTGCTGCGAAAGCTGCCCTTAAAACCGGTTGTGGATTGGTCACCGCCTATTTGCCCAAATGTGGAGTGATACCTATACAGTCCAATTTCCCTGAAGCAATGGCCCTTGAGGATAAGGGGATGGAACATATCACTTCCATAGATTACGATCTGAAACCGGATGCCGTTGGTATCGGTATGGGGATGGGATTGCATGAAGAAACAGAGCAGGCGCTGTATTCTTTCCTCCTGAAAAGCAGGGGCCCGTTGGTGGTGGATGCCGACGCATTGAATATCCTTTCCCGCTATCCTGATTGGCTCACCCTCCTGCCAAAAGGAACCATCCTGACCCCCCATCCTAAAGAGCTTCAGCGGCTGATAGGTGGATGGTGCGATGATTATGATAAGATCGGAAAAACAAGATTGTTTGCGCGAAAATATAATGTGGTCGTAATCGTAAAGGGAGCTTATTCACTGGTTATCGATCAAAAAGAAATATGCGTGAACAGCAGTGGGACGCCCGCACTGGCAACGGCAGGAAGCGGGGACGTGCTGACCGGCATGGTCACCAGCCTGCTGGCACAGGGTTACCAACCGTTTGTGGCAGCCCGGATAGGAGTTTTCCTGCATGGAATGACTGCCGATATTACCGGAGACACCATTCATCCCCGTAGTTTCGTGGCTTCGGATATCATTGAAAATATAGGAAATGCCTACCGGAGTTTAGAAAAAAAACAGTGATGCGTTTGTGATTTACGAATTAATTATGTAATTTTGCACCTCAATTTGCCAATAGGCCAAAAAAGAGGTTGCGGAAAGCAACACGCCTCAGGCACGTAACTTCAGGTTATTTTATTTATGTACGTCATTGTAGACATTCAGGGTCAACAGTTTAAAGTTGAACAAGACCAAAAATTATTTGTCCACCGGATCAACGCCGATCAGGGTGCTGAGGTGGAATTTGAGAAGGTGATGCTCGTGGATAACGATGGTGCCGTAACAGTTGGCGCGCCGGTGATCGACGGAGCAAAGGTGGTAGTAGAGATCCTTTCCCACGTGAAAGGCGACAAAGTCCTTGTCTTCAAGAAGAAAAGAAGAAAAGGTTACCGGAAGCTGAACGGTCACCGTCAACAGTTTTCCGAAGTGAGAGTAAAGGAAATTATTGCTTAATCAGTTAAAATCAGAAGGAAATGGCACATAAGAAAGGTGTAGGTAGTTCCAAGAACGGCC
>NZ_DHOS01000049.1 GCF_002410825.1 Proteiniphilum sp. UBA5384
CTTTGTACTGGCTCCCAATCTTACAATTTACGATAAGTTAATCGAGGACTTTGGCAATCCTGCATATTATAAATACCTGTTTACCGGTATTTCAGAATTTGTACACAATCGCCCGGTCATAATTACCGGAGAAAATTACAATGAACAAGGCCGGCTGTACGAGAAAGAGGAGATCAGGATCAATATCTTCAATATTGCGAAGTTTAATTCGGAAAATAGGGGAACAAGGAGAGGTGGTGTGTCGCTTGCCCCAAGAATAAAGCGCCTTTCCGAGTACCTGGGTCAATCCTATTGGGATTACCTATCAGGTTTAGATGATTTGGTGATTCTGATGGATGAAGCACACAGATATCATGCCGATGCTTCAAAGAATGCGATCAATGAACTCAAACCGGTACTGGGTATAGAACTTACGGCAACTCCTTTCGACGATGCAGGAAATATGTTTCAGAATATTGTGTATGAGTATTCGTTGGCACAGGCTTTGGCTGATGGGAAATATGTGAAAAATCCGGCGATTGCAACAAGGAAAAACTTCGTGAAAGGTAGTTTGACCGACAGGGAGATTGAGATCATTAAACTGGAAGATGCGATCAGCATCCATCAGGATACAAAAACTGAACTGGAGATTTTTGCTTTGAACAATGATGTGAAAATGGTCAAGCCATTCATTCTTGTCGTTTGCAAGGATATTACCCACGCCTCGGAGATATACAATTTGATTAATTCTACCGAATTTTACGAGGGTAAGTACATGGGTAAGGTACTTCAGATTGATTCTTCTACCCGGAATGACGAGGATATTGAGTCGCAGTTTGTCTCGCTCGAGAGTTCCGACAACGAGATTGAAATTGTAATTCACGTGAATATGCTCAAGGAGGGGTGGGATGTGACCAACTTATACACGATTGTTCCGTTGAGAGCGGCTAATGCATCCATTCTTATTGAACAGACCATAGGACGGGGCCTGCGATTGCCCTATGACGGCAAACGGACGGGTGTCGATAAGATCGATAAGTTGACGGTGGTTGCCCACGAGAATTTTCAAGCAGTAATTGATGCTGCCCAGGATCCCAATTCCCTATTGAATAAACTGAGTTATATTGAGGTTCCGGAAGAGGACTTGAACAGCAAGTCCGTGCCGGTTATGTCCAAACCGGTGGTGGATGTAGCTTTTGAAAAGGAGCAGGAGAAAGTAAACACGATATCCGACAAGGAGGTAAAACAGAAAGCGCAGAACAACCTGGATGCCAAAATGGCTATCATTCATGTGCTACCCGACTTTAATGCACTGCCTGAAGTGCGGAATGTGAATGATTTGAATAAACCTGAAGTGAAAAGAAAGGTAATACGCCAGGTAGAAGAGAACCTCACCAAGGGGCAATTGAATCTATTTGCTGATGATATCCTGAAAGAGGCTGCCGAAGTATATGATACAATGGTCAATGAGTATAAGAAGAATATCATTGAAATACCACGGATGGACCTGGTACAGGGTGATGTGACAGCGGAATTCAAGTTTTTTGACCTGGACACCACCTACCTGAATTACCAGGCATTGAATCAGGAGATCATCCGTCTCGGACTTAAAGACAAGGTTGTGGAAACCCTGAAAGCAAAATCAAGCGGATCATATGGTTATCCTGTAAAAATGATTAT
Source organism: Proteiniphilum sp. UBA5384 (assembly GCF_002410825.1). Classification (GTDB taxonomy): domain Bacteria; phylum Bacteroidota; class Bacteroidia; order Bacteroidales; family Dysgonomonadaceae; genus Proteiniphilum. The sequence continues at coordinate 1,660 of NZ_DHOS01000049.1, forward strand.
TTCGGAACTCATCGATTATCCGGAGATCGACTATGACGACAATGCGGAATTGTTGCACCACCTGGCTACCCAGGCATATAACGCTGTAGCGGAGAATATCGAGAAGAAGGATGAACTCCTGCAAACAATATTCCAGTTTAAAGCGACAATTGCTGAGAAGATCTATCAGCAGATGAAGTCGCCTGATAATTTTATCTTACACCAATCCGAATACAAGGCAAAGAGTGTGCTGCCTTTTCAGAAGATCGAACCTTGGAATTTTTCCGCGTTGATCAATTTTGGTTACAAGGACTATCGGGAGGCTGTTCCCCCTGCATTGGTCCCAAAGCTTGTTTTCAGGGGATTTGAAAAAGCGTGTCATTTCGAATACAAGTTCGACAGCAAAACCGAACTCGATCTCTCTTTTGTACTGGAGACCGATGCCAACGTGTTGAAATGGTTAAGGCCGGCTCCCAATCAGTTCAGAATGTATTGGGACAACAATTCAAAAAAGTACGAACCTGATTTCGTTGTGGAAACTTCCGACGCGATCTATATGGTTGAAACCAAAGCCTCAAATGAATTGAATAATGACGATGTGTTACAGAAGGCAGCCGCAGCATTAACCTACTGCAAGAATGCCACTGAATTTACTTCCCAAAATGGAGGAAAGCCCTGGCAGTACCTGTTGATTCCACACACGGTAGTAAGCAAAACTGTTTCATTCAATTTTTTGATTGGCAGCTACAGAATAGTATAAGTACATCATTCAAGGTTTTCATTTTCCTTGGGTATAAACCACCTGAGTTGGCGACAAGAATCTTCTCCCAATTCAAGTGTTAGACAGTATGGCTCTTAAGATTATCCACGATTTTACCTATTTGGAGATATTATGTAGGTTTCAAAATTATTTGAAGAAATTAAAAAACTTACAGGAGGAGTGAGGAAACAAGTGATTATATCTTGAGAAATGTCCAGTTTTTATGCATATAAACTGGACAAATATATTATTGAGGCAAAGGATAGTATTGTATGAAAATAACTGATTACATATCCTGTTCACCTATGCCGACTTTCTCCCGGAGGTGAATCAAAAGGAACAGTCAGTAAAACATGCTCCTTGCATGACGATATCACACCGGCAGCGCCATCAACCGTCGGGGCTACGTTGTATTTTAAACCGTACTTGGGGCGTATAAGCTCTTTCATGTTGCCTGCGTACTCGTGGATGTCTCCAGCGATTGTCAGTTCCGTTCCATTCCCTCGCTCCACTCGCTGCGGCTCGCGCCTTGTCACTCCGCAAGGAAAAACACGTCGCTTCGCTCCGCAGTTTTTCCATTGCTCCGTTCCGGCTCAAGGCTGCATAACCTGTTCTTGTCTGAATTTAAACCATGAAGAAAAGTATCAACAATTAATTTCATTGGTTCAGAAATAATCACTAAACTTGCAATTGCAGTTTGAATCAATTGCATGGATGCTAAAATACACTTTTTCTGAAACTGACCTGATTTTTTTATCACTACCATTTCATTGATTTATCAATCCATTGTCTCAACATGTAACAAGGCCCTTTCAATATGAGTGAATTAAATCAAATTATACCGACTCCGAAAAATGGAACCGAAGATTTGACTTTCAACGGACAAAAGACTGAATACAAACTATTGGACTTTTGGCGTTGGAGTGTGTCAGATCTTTTGAGTAACGCTACACGTGGGAGATTAGCCGAATTTATTGTTGGAACAGCAGTTGGTTTGAATCCGGATCATATTCGAGACGAGTGGGGTGCCTATGACCTGAAAACGGAAGATGGCATAAAAATTGAAGTGAAATCAGCGGCATATATCCAATGTTGGAGTCAAAAATGTTTTTCAACGATCTCGTTTTCGATAAAACGATCAGTTTATTGGGATCCGGTAACGAATATTGAGTCTGTAAAATCTAGAAGACACGCTGACCTCTATGTATTCTGTGTTTTAAAACATAAAGACCAAAGTTCAATTGACCCGTTAAAAATGGAACAGTGGGATTTTTACATCTTACCGACTTATCGACTGGATAATTACGAAAGAAGTCAAAGTTCTATCACATTGAACTCTTTGCAAAAACTGACCGATCCTGTCTCTTATATTGATTTAAATAACCGGATTCAAAAAGCTTTTTTGGAACAATCAAATTACATTTCACATTCAGTTTAATGATGCAAATACAAAAACTATATCAGCAAGCCATTTCTTATGCTGCTGAAAAGCATGCACAGAATAACCAAAAAATACCTGGTACCAACCTTCCTTATGTTGTCCATTTGAGCAATGTCGCCATGGAGTTATTTGTCGCTTCATCAGCAAATGATGGGTTGAACATGGAGTTTGCTGTTCAGGTGGCATTGCTCCATGATCTTATTGAGGATACAGATACTACTTGTGAAGAAATTGAGGATCGATTTGGAGTTGAAATTATGAATGCTGTGAAAGCATTGACGAAAAATAATAAACTTCCAAAAGATCAGCAGCTAGCAGACAGCTTGATAAGAATCAAGAAATTACAACCAGAAGTTTGGGCTGTTAAACTTGCCGATAGAATCACAAATCTTCAACCACCACCTCAGCATTGGGACAATGAAAAAATAATTCAATATCAGAAAGAAGCCAGAACGATTTATGATGAGCTGAAGCAGGGCAACGATTTTTTAGCTAATCGTCTAAAACAGAAAATTGAAGAATATTCTGACTACATAAAATGAAATACCATTGAGAAAAGGATCAAAGCTCTCAAATGAAGACGGAAGATATCTGGGGTGTAGGTAAAAGAAATAGTTAACGGAATCTCGGGTGCTGAAAAAATGGCGATCACTGTTATTCTCTGCAAAAGGATTTGAAGGAAATCTTACGCTTGAGCTGATGTTGTTTGCCAACATTGGTTTGAGACAGATCTACAAGCAGTTCCGATATTTCAAGCGGGATGGGGTAATATTGATCAATCTTCAAAATCATGATACCCATTCATATCAATAAATAAATTGGGATAAATCATAATTATTAACTAAACTTGTACATTAAAGTTTATTTTAAACATAAAAACATGACTCTGAAAGAAGCGGTATTAAAAAGTTTGGAGGACATAAATGATGTTACGAACTATTTGGCTGTATTAGATCATATTAATGCCAACTATTATTATAGTTTTGGTGATGCAAAAACTCCCAGTGCAACTGTCTCTGCAATATTAGGTGATTTTATTCGAAATGGAGATAGTCGTGTTAAAAGGATCAAACAGAACGGTGGAGCATATTCTTATTACCTAACCAAAAATGAACAGAAAATAGGCCTTGATATATTAAGTGGTGAGAAAGTAATCAGCGAAAGAGAAAAGATGAAAGCCAGAATACATAAAACCTATGAGGAAAGATCATTGCATAAACTCCTGAGTTCATTTCTTAAAAACACAGAAACCTATTCTAAAACTATTTTCCACGAACATTCAAATGGTAAAGACAATAACCAAATCTGGACTCACCCAGATATGGTGGGCGTGAAATTTTTAAATTTACAAACAAAGGCTAGTCAGAATCTACTCAAATCAATTAATCGGGTTGACACTTTCAAGTTAAGTGCATATGAACTAAAAAAAGAAATTAACAGCGATAGCGAATTGAAAAAGGCATATTTTCAGGCCGTTTCAAATTCAAGCTGGTCAAACTATGGTTATCTAGTAGCTTTTGAATTCAGTGATAACCTATATGATGAAATGGAAAGACTTAATCAATCTTTCGGAATCGGGATCATTGAACTTGATGCCAATCCATACCAAAGTAAAATACTTTTTCCTGCAAAATATCGTGATCTGGATTTTAAAACCATCGACAAGCTCTGTAACATGAATAAAGAGTTTGAAAAATTTGTCGTTCAAATTGAAAAACTATTGTCGGCAAGTGATAAATATGTATCCGGTGCCGAAAAAGAACTTGATGAATTTTGTGATAAGTATTTCTCCAATGATGCTGAAATAGAGGATTATTGCAGTACAATGAATATTCCAATAACTATTGAATTTCAATAATTCATTCATTCTAACCGTAGCCGGGGTAATTACCTGGAAAGCAGTTTGGCAAATCATTTTGACACTTTAAATTTGTGAATTAAGACAATTTGCTTGTATTGCTACTCCCGAAGACAATACCAGATCGTGGCTTTTCATAGTATCATGGAACGAAAACCGGTTGCAAATCGCGATTGATTCCCGAATGATTTTTTTTCCCATCTCCTTGGTGATAGCTAATGGTACGACAATAAAATCATGTATGATAATTATCTCGATAGAAGAATCTACTTGAAATAGTTGATATACGACTGGAACATATAGAGTTTGTACCGCTGAGCACCAGTGATCTCTTTGATAATCTGTAATCGTTCCAGGTCGGCAAGTAGGTTATATACTGTTTGTGGGGACTTGCCGGTCAATTCAACCAGCTCTTTCGCTGAAACGATTGATTTCCCGTACAGGTGATCGACCACAAGCCATGCATCTACACTTCGTTTCCCAAGTGCATCCATCTGCTTTTCGATAGTTTTCTTCAGTTGCATGATCGAATCCAACGTTTGTACCCCTTTCTTGGAGGTCTCAATCACTCCCGAAAGGAAATATTTCAGCCCCTGGTTGATGTCACCATGGCTCCTGACGCGCATCAGGCTGTCGTAATAAAGGCTCCGGTGTCGTTCAAATAAATCCGACAAATAGAGGGTCGCTTCAGCACATTCTTAGAGACAAGATAAAGTGTGATCAGCAGACGTCCTGTTCTACCGTTGCCATCCAGGAAGGGGGGGCTCGAACTGATAATGGATCAAGGCGATTTTGATCAGGTTGGGGAGAGGATCCTCCTGGTTGTTTGCGAACTTCTCCAGATCCGACATCAACGCATCTACCTCATGGTGAGCCGGTGGGATGAAGACGGCGTTGTGTAGAGTGGCACCCCCGATCCAATTCTGACTCTTGCGAAACTCTCCCGGTTGTTTTTGATCACCCCTGACACCCCGAAGGAGCACCTTGTGAGCCTGCTTGATCAATTGTGTGGAGAATGGCAGAGCGTGAAGCATCTCCACGGCTTCTTTCATGACGATGATGTAGCTCTGCACCTCCTCCCAGTCATCTCTCTTCTCTGCACTGATCTCAGATTTTAAAAGAAAGGGCTCTTCAATCTTTGTCTGGGTTCCCTCAATTTTTGAAGATTGTGTCGCCTCCTTGGCAATGTGCATCTGGGTGAGCAGGTCTATGTCCACATACTCGGAGTACATGTCAAGCCGTCCCAGGAATCTGTCTGCCTTGCTCAGCAGGCTGATCACCTCCATGTCATCAATCATCCAATGTCGGTTAAACAGGGTTGGCTGAAAGTTCTTGTACCCTCCCTGGCTGACGAATGTGCCCGATTGAAACTTTTTTATGCTATTATTCCCTCGTAATTGGAACAAAGATAGTGGTAATTCTAATGAAGTGGCATATTATTAGAATTAAACAATTCTTATTCTAAGTTTTCCGGCTTCTTTTGTTGTTTCCTTTTATTCTTACTTCTGGCGAAGTATTGCCGGGCACGCTATTCGATAGTATTCAGGTTGATGCTATTTCCGCTTTATCTTGTTATAACTCTGACTTAATCTAAAGTG
>NZ_DHOS01000048.1:0-217 GCF_002410825.1 Proteiniphilum sp. UBA5384
TGCTCGAGTGGTTGAAGAGGCACGCCTGGAAAGCGTGTATACGCCAAAAGTGTATCGCGGGTTCGAATCCCGCTCTCTCCGCTTCTGAATAAAAGAAAAAAGTCAATATCAATAATAGTAAAAGGAAAATTTGAAATATACATATTAAAAACAAACAAGTAAAGATCATTAATCAAAAAATTGAGCACACAATGAAAAAGTTATTTGCAATTTTAGC
>NZ_DHOS01000048.1:391-10564 GCF_002410825.1 Proteiniphilum sp. UBA5384
CAATGAAAAAGTTATTTGCAATTTTAGCAATCTTCGGAATGATGTCCGTAGGATTGCCGTCGGTTCTTATGGCACAAGATACTGCTGGAGAAACAGAGCAAGTTGCCACTACTTCGGTTGAGACAACACAGGCTGCCGTTCAGGAAACATCGGCCGGTTTCCACCAGGCGATAAAGGTGAAGTTTATTGAGGGTGGTGCCGGCTTCATGAGCACAATTGCTATTGCTCTGATCCTGGGTTTGGCTTTCTGTCTTGAAAGAATTATCTATCTGAGTCTTGCCGATGTGAATCCGGATACTTTCCTGAATAAAGTAGGAGATGCGCTCGACAGAGGAGACGTGGAAGCAGCAAAAGACGTAGCACGCAATACCAGGGGACCGGTGGCTTCTATTGTATACCAAGGATTGCTTCGTCTCGATCAGGGGCCTGATGCAGTAGAACGTTCTATCGTTTCTTATGGAGGAGTACAGTCCGGCTTACTGGAAAGAAACCTTTCTTGGATTACCCTCTTTATCGCGATCGCTCCTTCTCTTGGATTCTTGGGAACGGTAGTAGGTATGGTGCAGGCTTTCGATGATATCCAAAGAGCAGGAGACATGAGCCCGACGATTGTTGCCGGTGGTATGAAGGTGGCTTTGATCACGACCGTGGGTGGTTTGATCGTGGCTATTATTCTCCAGATCATCTATAACTACATCCTTTCTAAAATGGAAGGTATCCTTAACAAGATGGAAGATGCTTCCATTACTTTTCTGGACCAGGTGATCAAATATAACGTTAAATACAAAAACTTGTAATTATTATGGCTGTAACTAAAATACATAGAACTTCCAGATTAACCCTGTACGTAGGTATCTTGATCACTCTTGTGGTACTGGGGTTGTTCTATCTTGGAGGTCAGGTGCCGGCGCATGAAAAGCTTGTGGCCGAAATGAGCCAGCCTAAGTTTACTGATATTGTATTGTATTGGGCCTATGTCCTTTTGGCAGTAACCGTAGTAGTTTTGATAGGATTTGCGATTGCCGATCTTTTGCGTGGGTTTAAAGAAAATCCTAAAAAAGCCCTGAGTGGTTTGATGACTATTGTAGGATTGGCTGCCTTGCTGATAATCACCTATATGATAGGTGACGGGACATTATTGAATATTCCCGGATACGAAGGAAATGATAATCGTCCGCCAACGTTGAAAATGACAGATATGTGGCTTTATAGCGCATATGTAATGCTTGTTCTTACACTTTTGGCAATGATTATTTTGCCGCTGATTAAAAGAAAAAAATAATCAACCAAGTCAAAAAGGTTAATTAAAAGAAAGTTTTTTTATGGCTAGAACAAAGAGAAAAGTTCCACCTCTAAATGGGAGCTCGATGGCCGACATTTCCTTTCTATTGCTGATCTTCTTCCTGCTCGTATCGAATATGGATGTCGACTCCGGGTTGGCACGCCGATTACCGGCACCCCCACAAACAGAGGAACAAACCTCTGTGGATGTGCAACGTAGAAATTTATTCATTGTATTGGTGAATTCTCAAAACGAAACAATGGCTGCAAACCAGCATGAAACCGAATGGTATGCTAACGAAGCCGAGTTACGGGGGGAAGTTGGAGGAAAGGTTGCATTGAAAGATAGGGTGAAAGAGTTTGTATTGAATACTGCTAATAGTCTTGATTTACCCGAATTGGAAGAGCAGGATTTCGGTGCTCCGATTGGCGTTGTACCAGTCACTGCTTCCCACGTCGTTTCCATTCAAAACGATGCCACCACCAGTTATAAAGCTTATATTGCTGTCCAGAACGAGGTGGTAAAAGCATATAACGAGTTGAGGGAAGAAGGTGCAAGGAAATATTTCAACACCTCATATGGAGAGTTAACGGAAATGCAACAGAAACAAATTCAGGATCTTTATCCTCAACGTATCTCTGAAGCTGAACCTAAAAATTATGGAGGACAATAATTATGGGAAAATTCAATAAAAGTGGTAAACGGGAAGTGCCGGAAATGAGTACTACATCTATGCCTGATATTGTTTTCGCCATCTTGTTTTTCTTTATGGTTACTACTACCATGCGTTCTGAGACATTGATGGTAAAGGTGCATATACCCACTGCTTCAGAAGTCCAGAAACTGGAGAAAAAATCATTGGTGACCTATATCAATATTGGTCCTCCTATGGATGTGAGACTGGGTACAGGTACACAGATGCAGCTGAATGACAGATTTGCACAAGTGTCCGAAATACAGGATTATATTGCACAGGAGAAAGCCAGTATGAATGAGGCAGATCAACCATTGATGACTGTTTCCATCAAAGCAGACGAAGATACACGGATGCAATATATCACAGATGTAAAGCAGGCGTTAAGACAGGCTTATGCATTAAAAATCAGTTATTCTGCCCGTAGGGGAGATTAATAGTTGAAACAATAACTACTAAAAAAACCGGATCAGCTCTTAGTGATTCGGTTTTTTTCTGCTCTTGTCCCCAGTTTCCCCGGTCATTTTCTCTCTTTTCCATCTTCCCGAATCCATTCCATTACATTCGCGGGTGGGCGTTTGGCCATTAGTTCATGTTTCATAAAGTCCATATAAGGTGCCACATGCGAGAAAAACCTGTAATATCCTTTGCATAAATAATTTAGTCCTTCATTTCCATATTTATCCTTGATAAACCTGTTTTTGGGACATTCACCATAGCAGGCGAAAAGCATGTCGCACTCACGACACTGCCGGGGGAGTGTGTCAAATTTATCATTCCCGAATTTTAATTGTTCTTCAGAATACATCATTGAAGAGAGAGGTTTACTATAGATATTCCCCAAACGGTATTCGGGAAAAACAAAATGATCGCATGAATAGACATCTCCATTGAATTCCATCACACCTGCATGTCCACAGGTCTTTGCCATGGTGCATACTCCCGGTTGTGCTCCTACCCAGTTGGCTAATGTAGAGTCGAAAATCTGAATGAATATTTTCCCCACATCCTGTTTGACCCATTCATCAAAAATAGTACAGAGGAACTCACCCCATTTGGCTGCATCAACAGTGAAAGGAGCAAGCTCCACATCCTCCTTCTCCCGGGCAGTTGCCAGTTTTAAACCGGAGGTATTCTTATGTAAGCGCTCTACTATGGGGGTGAACTGTACAAATTGGCATCCAATCTCTTTGAAGAACCGATAGAATTCCAACGGATAATCCACATTATAATCATTGACAACTGCCAGACAATTGAATTCAACTCCGTGTTTTTGCAAAAGCCGGATTCCTTTCATTACCCGATGGAAAGAGGGTCTACCCATTTTGTCGCGCCGGTATTCATCATGAAAATCCTGTGGTCCATCGATCGATATCCCTACCAGAAAGTTATTCTCTTTGAAGAAAGCGCACCACTCATCGTTAAGCAATGTCCCATTGGTTTGTATGGAGTTATCCACCTGTCGTCCGCGGGCATATCTCTTTTGCAGTTCGATGGCTTTTTTATAGAATGAGATTGGCCGCATCAATGTTTCCCCACCATGCCAGGTGAACATTACCTGAGGCATGGTCTGGGACTCGATATATTGTTGTATAAAACGTTCCAGAAGTTCTTCACTCATTACCTGATTTTTCCTGCCGTAGAGTATTTCTTTCTCCAGATAATAGCAGTAGTCACAGTCGAGATTACACTTAGATCCTACCGGTTTAAGCATTACGTACATCGGTTTGGCAAAGGGTGCAAAAGTAGACATATCAATTTTATTTATAAAGCAAAGATAAACAATTTATAGTATTATACGTTTAGAGGGCTGAAAAAAGTTAATTGATTCTAATTAAAAATATGAAGAAAAAAAATTTAGCTCAGTTTGGTTGGTTAATTTTAAGAGTCGGTATAGGGATATCGATTTTCCTCCATGGCTTCCCTAAAATTACCGCAGGTACGGAAATGTGGACCGCCATAGGAAGTAGCATGGGAATATTTGGTATTAATTTTGCCCCTACATTTTGGGGGTTTCTGGCCGCTTTGGCAGAGTCTGCTGGCGGACTTCTTTTTGCCCTTGGGTTATTATTCCGCCCGGCTGCCATTATGCTTACCGGCACAATGATCGTTGCTTTGTCAACCCATCTTGCCGCAGGGGATAGCTTTATGGTATTCGGGCATGCACTCGATCTTTTGATTGTGTTTATAGGCTCTGTCTTTATTGGCCCGGGTCAGTATTCCTTTGATGCGAAATTCCTGCCGAAGATTGCATAAGATATACAATTTCTATAGAATCCCTTCTTTTTATCCTGAAAAGAAGGGATTTTTGCTTGTGATCCATTATGATTTTATCTTATTTTCTGTGATACGTATTTGTAACCGATAGGCAATAATCGTTGCAATGAAATATACGGCGGCTTGAATCCACAAGGCAATATACTCAAATTGTACCTGTGATAATCCGGCTCCCATTGAATTGAGTTTTAAATAACCCTGAATCCCGAATGTACTCGGAAAGATTATCCCGAATGTTTTCCAGAGCCAAGGCATATTAGATTGAGGCCAGGAAAACCCGCTCAAAAAGAGCAAAACCAGCGAGAAGAACGGAAAAACAACCATGGAAGTCTCCCGATTACGGATGAATACTGAAATTAACATCGAGAAAAATATGACTGCCAGGAGGAAGGGGGTGAAAAAGCGGATAATATCCAATGGATCTCCTAAATGAGGTAGCTGGAAAATACGGGGTACCGCCAGTAATGCATAGGAGCATATTACTATGTACATACTGAAATAACAAAGTGCCTTGCCGATGATAGTAGGGAAGAACTTACCTTTTTGACGCATTTGCGGATCTATCGTGACTAGTTTTTCTTCACGCAATGTACCGGTCAGCATAGTGATTCCGAAAAAGAGCGTTTGATGAATAACTACGACGAGCACCACAGGGAGAAGGAAACTGGCAAATCCCATTGGTTCATTAAACAGGATCTTCTTATCATAATGGAAAGGAGCAGCAGAGATTTCGGCTGACTTACCTGTTATTCCGGCAGCATTCATCCTCTCTATTTTGATGTCTTTTCCTGCTTCGACTATGCTCAGATTGGCTCCCAGCATCATGGTCCGGTAGTACATAAAACTACTCATATCGCAGTAGAATGACACGGTAGCTTGTTCATTACGATGGATCTTCTGACTATAGTCCTTAGGGATATGGACAACGCCATGTATTTTTTGTTTATAAAATGGGTCTTTTGCCTCTTCGAGGTTATTCAGCCGGTAGGCTACGCTCAGATGCGGAGTTGCATCTAACCGTCGTACCAGATCGCGTGACCGTACACTTTGTGACTCATCAATCACGGCAATAGGCATATCCCGTATCGTCTCATTACGATAAATGGAGGGATAGAGAAGCGGATAGAGGAGGGTCGCTCCAAAAAAAATGACTACTAGGCCCGAATCTTTCAAGATAATCCGGTACTCATCCAATATGATATAGATGACCCGTCTTATCTCATGCAAGATACGAAAAAAGAAATTGGATTTATTGGAGTTGTTCATTGCATCTGCTGTTTTTTATTGCTGAACCTGTCTCATGTTGCAGGATAGTGTTTCTTAATCGTGGATACACCAGGAATGGTAATAGCAAAAATATAAGCATCCCGGCAAAGTATATCAACGAATAGCGTATATCCGCACCATTCAACGCTTCATTCACATATATCTTAAAATAGTAGCGTATAGGGAAGAACCATGAAAATATTTGTACTCCACGCGGCATGGCTTCTATAGGGAAGGTGAATCCGGCAAAGGAGACACTTAACAGGCTGTAAAACATTCCGATACTGATGGAATCGCGTAGTCGCTGTAATAAGCCGATGATGAATATGCCGATGGCCTGATGTGCCATGACAAAGATGAACATGGCCAGTGACATCCATGCAATGCTGCCGTTCATTGGAAATCTCATCACCCCATAAAGAAGGAACAATCCCAATAGTCCTAATAACGTGAAAAGAACGGTGTGCGGCAGTACTTTCCCTGTAAGTGCTGAAAGTATCGCATTATTGCCGGTTAAAAGCCATTCGTGTGTAGTATTTTGTTTCATCTCCACTCCTACGGCGTAAATGGTGAACATGATGATCAGCATCTGTAATACGCCGGGCAGCAATACATTCGACAAGTAAACACTGTAATTAGTGTAAGGATTACCTATCTGATGAGTATCCATGGCAATGGGTTGCAAAATAGGCATCAGGGTCTCTTTGCCTGTTACACCTTTTGCCTCTAATGATTGTTGCAGGATGAAGCCTGTCATCAATTCGCTGATGTAGGTCAGGTCTTTGTAGGAAAGTGAACCAGCTACCAGATAGACATCATTCACATAAAAAGAGATAGAGGGCTGGCGGTTGGCGAGCAAGTCGGATTGAAATCCCGGCGCAATGTCGATGATAGCGTAAATGTGTCCCCTCTGCATATCCTTGCGGGCTTCGGTAAAGGATGCATATTTACCCACAATTTCCACTTGAGGAGAGGCGTTTATATTCCTCTCCAAAGTGCGCGACATCGATGAGTTGTCGTTATCGACAATTCCGATGGGAAGTTGTCGTGGCAATCCTTCAGACATCAAGGTCAGAAAGAAAAGGTAACAGAAAAGCATCGCGCCTATCGAAGAAAGAAGATGTACGGGATGCGTCAACATCCGTTTCCACTCCCTGCCGGCTACATTCTTTATCTGTTGTATAGTTGAGTTGGACATATTTTTAAATTAAAAATGAATAGTGAAAAATTAAGAACTAAATGTTACTCCTTATTACATCAGTAAGTTCTTTCTTCTTGACTTTTCTTCGTTGAATTGGTCTTTAGTTATTGATTATTAATTTCTAACGACCAATGCTGTCATGCCCGGGCGAAGGTCTTTAATAGGCCCTGCCGGTTTAGCCCTGACCTCAAATGTTTTCAGGTCAAAATCACCGGTAGTCTTGGTGGACTTCCATGTAGCAAATGAAGCCATAGCTTTTATATAAGTGATTTCCAGTTCGATTTCCCGGTTATTTAAAGCCGGAACCTTTACGGTGATTACTGCTCCTTTTTTCATATCGTTGAGTAAGTCTTCACGCACATTAAAGGTGAACCATATATCATCCAGATCTACAATATTCATAATGGGTGCTCCGGTACCGACCAATTCTCCCTGTTTAGGGAATATTTCGGTTACTTCCCCCGAAATAGGAGCGACAAGAGTTATTTCTTTCATATAGGCTTCCACTTCCTGTACAGCTCCCTGTGCCTGGTCAACCAAGGCCAGAGCCGCATCCTTGTCTTCCACTTCTGCACCGTTTTTTGCCATCTCATATTGAGATTTGGCTGCTGCAGCTTGTGCAACTGCCGCCTGATATTGAGCTTCGGCTTCATCCCGCTTTTGGGCTGTGACCACTCCTTTTTCGAAAAGCCGTTGAACGCGGTCGTACGACTTTTTTGTAATATCGGTACCTACTTCGGCTTTTTGCCACATCTCATAAGCACTCTGAATTACCTCATTACGAGCTCCCTTTTTTGCCTTACGATCTTGTGCTTTCGCCGCATTTTGTACAGCTGTTGCTTGTGCCAGCTTCGCATAAATTTCGGGGCTGTCGATGAAGACTAGTGTGTCTCCTTTTTCAACTTGTTGCCCTTCTTCTGCCAAAAATTGCTGGATTCGACCGGCTACTTTTCCTGAGACACGTACCTCGGTCGCCTCGGCAGATCCTTGAATAACCACCGGTTCCGGTTTATAAATGATCCATCCGATAATAAAAATGATAATCACTACAGTGATGAGCCCGACCAATGCAATCCTTAGGTTGCGGATGTTCTCTGCTTTTTCTTTTTTCATTTCAGTTGCTATATTATTTGTTGAATTGTTAAATCGACAAAATCATTAAATCATCACATCAGTAAAGATTTCCCACCGCCTTCTTCAAGTACAAATTATTTAATTTTACATCGATAATGGCATCGAGGTATTCCGATTCGGCAGCCAGCCACGCATTTTGTGCCATTAATAAATCGGTAGAGGTAATCACACCTTCATCAAAGCCCTCCTTGGCATAATAAAGATTTTCTTTGGCATTTTCTACATTCTTTTGGGTCGTTTCCTGTTTTTTCAGGCTTTCATTGATCCGATAGCTGTTTTGATGCACTTGAAGTTCTATCTTTTCCTTCGCTTCTTCCAATTCGAGTTTCGCTATCACAGCCTGAGTGCGTGCTGCATTGAGAGTGTGCACCTTCTCTCCGAAATGGAACAGGGGAATAGCCGCGGTTACACCGACGGTGAACATGCCATTGAATTTCTTCTCCACCCCGTTGAAAATACTGGGATTGGTGGCGGTATATCCGCCGGTGAGGGCGACGGTAGGCAGAAAGCGCGAAGCCATGATCTTGCTATTGGCTTCAGCGATATTGCCTGCTTGTGTCAACATCTTGATCTCCGGGCGGTTTGCCCAGGCCTGTTCGATAGAAACGGCAGATTGTATGTCGATGACCTCTCCCAAATCGGAATCTTTCAGCTCGATCCGCTCTTCCAACGGTAATCCACAAAGTTGGTTCAATGCCATTCTTGAAAGATTTAAGCCATTCTCCGCCTTGGTCAAGGTGACATCAGCCTCGTTCAACCTGACTTTTATCTTCAACATATCCGCTTTGGTCGCCAATCCCTCTGCCTGAAGCGCCTGCATGTTCCTATCAAGTTCGGAAACCAGATTGTGGAACTCTTTTGCCAGTTGTACCTTATTTTCCAGCGATACCACACGCCAGTATGCTTCATCCACATTCACTATAAGATCTTCGGTCTTCTCCTGCACGCGTACTTCGGCGATTGCCTGATTGGACTTGGCAATGTTATTGAGTTGGATAATCTTGCCTCCCATAAAGATGGGCTGTACGAAACTGATGCCCCCGACGAAGATATTATGGATGTCGAATTCCATCGCTTCTTTTGGCAGAAGGGCGTGATTTTTCCATTGCAGGTTTTCCGGGTTTATTTCAGGATTAAACGGGTTACCCTGGGCATCCAGAGGGACAGGTTTCCCATCGACCATTGTAAATTTATTATTGATTGCCGATTGGTCAAAAGTAAATGTGCCGTCAGCATGGGGGGTAGGAATGGAGTTAGGCCCGATGCCGGTACCGAAATTACCGTTTACATCCAGGACTCCCACCGGTAAATGGGCATCTTCACCCAAGAGAGATACATTCTTTTGATTATACATATATGACCCATATGCCGATATATTCGGGAAAAATTGTGTGAATGCAGCCTTCGACAGTGATTGTGCTGCCCGTACATTCTCCTCTGCAATTTTTAAACTCTTATTATTCTCGAGGGCCATTTGCCGGCATTCCTCTAAATCTACCTGTCTTTGCGCTTGCAAGTAAGTAACAAAACAAATGCAACAAGTAATCAATAATATTTTTCTCATAATCTAAATAGTTAGTTAGACAACTAATAGGTGTGTATGCAAAATTATATTTTATTCAATCGATAAATTCAAAAAACAATTTAATACGCTCTTAAATTGTTCATAATCTGTATCAAAACTTCCTTAGTCCCACTTAGTTCTTCATCCGGTATGCCTTCCAACGCAAAATTTACAATGGAATGTATCACATCGGTTGTTTTTTGTCTTATCGCACCGCCCCGGGGGGTGAGGAGAATTAAATTATTGCGCCGGTCTGCAGGGTCTGATACCCGCATGACTAGGTTCTTTTTTTCCAGATTGTCGATCAACCGCGTTACGCTTGGCTTGTCTTTTTGGGTGAGGGCACAGATATCCGTCTGTATAATCTTATCTTTGTCCCATAAGCAGGATAGTACCGTCCATTGCTCAGTCGTGATATCAAGTCCTTGTTGTACAAAAGCCTTCAATACCGTACGGTTGATGAGTCCGGAAATCTTTCCTGAAAGAATTTCAAATATTTCTCGTTCTGTTACTTTTATCATAAAATTTTATAGTTGCATAAACAACTAATCGGCTGCAAAGATATATTTTTCCTTGAATAGTTACCTTCGATTTGAATTTCTTTATCCTGTTTTAACTTTTTATAAATCTTAGCTGAAAATTATAGATAAGATGCAATGAATCCTATTAGGGAGCACTTTTAATAGTAGTGGATATTATGTGGGGAGGTGAAAAAGTTTGGCATTTTTTATAAAAAAAGGGTAAGCTTACTATAT
>NZ_DHOS01000001.1:0-264 GCF_002410825.1 Proteiniphilum sp. UBA5384
CTATCCGTCTTTTCCAAGTTTAAATATAGGAGTTATTTATTTGTTCATTGAGCGTTTAGGAAACGATACCGGGTACGAATTTTACGGTGTGGGTGTTGCCGCTACGAAGCATCCGCTGGGTTCTTGGGAAAAATATGCAGACAATCCATTAATGACGATGGATCTCTCGCGGGAAATCTCTGGTTGTTCCCGATAAAAGCTAGTCTCCGGTATTTCCTCTTATGAGGCGAGGGACCATTTAAATATTTTGTATTCCGATTTCGG
>NZ_DHOS01000001.1:416-897 GCF_002410825.1 Proteiniphilum sp. UBA5384
AAATATTTTGTATTCCGATTTCGGTAGGGTTGACGCTCTGTTAATCGTATTATAAATAAATCTCCTGTCAAGGGTAAATATCCGGGTTTTTAGTGTTTATTTGTATTACATACCGGTTTTATGATTCTTTTACCAAATAAATAAATGACGATGCAAAAAAGTGCGATTAAACCGAAATTATCAGCCATGATGCTCTTCCAATTCTTTATACAGGGCTCTTGGTATGTTACAATGGGGACCTACCTGGGAAAAACGCTGGGATTTACTGGTGTGCAAATAGGATTGGCATACAGCACTGCGGCCATAGCTGCCATTATCTCCCCTGTGGTGGTGGGTATGATTGCCGATCGATTTTTTTCGGCTAACAGGGTATTGGCATTCCTGAATATTACGGGTGCCTTGCTGCTTCTCTGGCTGACCCGGATTGATTCCTTCTCGTTGTTTTTCCCGGTTCTGTTGTTCTACAGCATCTGCTTTATGC
>NZ_DHOS01000001.1:1050-112412 GCF_002410825.1 Proteiniphilum sp. UBA5384
GTTCTACAGCATCTGCTTTATGCCTACCATGTCATTAACTACTTCAATCTCCATGGCAAATCTGGAGAATCCGGCGAAGGAGTTTTCAAGGATACGCCTGTTCGGTTCCTTCGGATGGATCGGGTCGGGTTTCCTGATCAGCGCCCTGGGTATTGAAGCTTATTCAACGCCATTCCTCATCGGTGCGGGAGTTTCACTGATGGCCGGCCTGTACGCCCTCGTGTTACCTTATAGTGCCCCTGTGAAAACGGAAGGAAAGATGACTGTCGGTCGGATACTCGGATTTGATGCGTTTAAACTGACAAAAGACCGTTCATTTCTTGTTTTACTCGTCTTTTCAGCGTTAATTTGCATTCCGCTGGCATTCTATGATTCGTTTACCAATCTTTTCATTACCGATATAGGAATTAAGAATGCCGCTGCTGCCATGAGCATGGGGCAGATCGCGGAAGTGATCTTTCTGTTTTCGTTCCCGTTCTTTTTCCTGAAGTTGAAATACAAGGGAAGTATCACCGCAGCTATTGTGGCATGGGTACTGATGTACGGTTTTTTTGCGTTGGGAGCACGGACGGGCGAAACCGGTTTCATTTATGCCGTGCTGCCACTCCATGGATTTTGCTTTACATTCTTCTTCGTGGCAGGCCAGTTGTTTGTAGACGAAAAAGCGCCCCTTTCATTACGGAATTCTGCCCAGGGACTGATCGCCTTTGCTACTTATGGCGTAGGGAAATATTTCGGAACATTGATTGCAGGAAATGTAGTGCACCATTATACGATGGAGGAACTCTACAATTGGGAATTGATATGGATGATTCCCTTTATCATGGCAGTTGTTTTACTGATTGGCTTTCTGCTACTTTTCCGGGAGAACCTGAAAAAAGAAACAATTTGAACAAACTTCATACATATATCAGATATTATGCGAAAAAGAAAACTTAAAATGGGTATGGTCGGTGGTGGGAGCGATGCCTTTATAGGGGCCATCCACCGTCGCGCGGCTTTCATGGACAACCGGATTGAACTGGTCTGCGGTTGTTTTAGTGTGGATCCTGAAATATCAAGAAGTTCCGGTAGGGAATATTTTGTTTCCGATGAGCGGATTTATGACAACTACCATGAAATGTTTGCACGCGAGATGGCGTTGCCTGAAGAGGAACGGATGGATTTTGTGACCATCGTAACTCCCAACAAATGGCATTTTGAGCCGGCCATGATGGCGCTGGAGAGGGGGATTCATGTGGTACTCGACAAACCGATCACTTTCTCTCTTGATGAGGCGAAAGAACTTCGGCGGAAAGTGGAAGAAACCGGCCTGGTGCTGGCACTCACACATGTCTATTCGGGATATCCCGCCGTGAAAGAGGCGAAAGCCCGGATTGCCAACGGTGAGCTGGGTAAACTTCGCAAGGTGTACGTGGAATATACCCAGGGATGGCTGTCGCAACGTATTGAACTGCAGGGTGGCAACAATGCCGGATGGAGGACTAATCCCAAGACTACGGGGAAAGCGGGATGCATGGGCGATATCGGCACGCATGCCTGGCACCTGGCGGAATATGTGACGGGACTCAAAGTCACGGAAGTGTGCGCAGATCTTCAGACTTATGTGGAGGGGCGGCCCGTGGATGATGACGGTGCTTCGTTATTGCGCCTGGAAAACGGTGTGACCGGCGTGTTAATGGCCACCCAGATCGCAACGGGAGAGGCGAATAATATCCGTATCCGTGTGTATGGCGATAAAGGCGGACTGGAATGGAGGCAGATGGATCCGAACCGGTTGATTCTGAGATGGAGTGATAAGCCTGCACAGGAATTGTATATGGGGAATAACGAATTCCTGAGCGATCTCGCCAAATGGAATACAAGGGTACCTGCTGGGCACCCGGAAGGTTTTATAGAGGCCTTTGCCAATATCTACAGGAATTTTGCCCTTACCGTGATGGCCAAAAGGAACGGGGAAACACCCGACGGACTCATTACCGATTTTCCTTCCGTGTATGACGGGGTGAGGGGAATGCAATTCGTGGAGACCATGGTAGAGGCCGGCAAGAAGAATGATACAAAATGGTTTAAATGGATTGATTAAATGTAATTTTTGTCAAAAAAACACATTTTACAGACTCATTTTTTTTAGTAGAATAAAATTTCGTACTTTTATAGGCTATTAGAGATAATATATAGATAAAAGCTATAGCTTGAAACTTTTTATCATAAACTACAATGTCGAAGCGTGTTAGAAGGGAACGGAGAACAGCAAAAAAACTGCATCAGCGCAAAGGATTTTTCCTCACCATCGGTATATTCATTGGAATTGTTTTTGTGGCTGCCCTGTATCAGACATCGGTCTATTTTTCCACGAATGAATCATGTATGATGTGCCATGTGCATCCCCATGCTGAAGAGAGTTGGATGCTGTCGGTGCATGTGAACAATTCAAGCGGGGTGATGGTGAACTGTGTGGATTGCCATCTTCCGCCCAAAGACGACACATGGGCGCATTATACCGCCAAACTATCATTGGGTGTACGCGACGTGTGGGGACACCTTACCAAGGATCCCGAAGAGATCGACTGGGAAAGAAAATCGGAGTTGGAACATGCCGTAAAATATATTCCCAACGAATCGTGTGTGAAATGTCACCAGAACCTTTTTCCGCAGGGGGTCAGCGATGAGGCTATCACGGCGCACCTTTATTATGAAGAGAATGCGGAGAAACTCGATCTGCAATGTATCAGTTGCCACCTGGATGCAGGCCATTATAATCCGAATTACTCACATGGACAGATGGCGGGTATTCCCGGACAGGGAGGTGCTGCGGCAGTAGATACAAGTTTGTTCTACAAAGCGCCGGCGGAAGTTGTCGGTTTCACCAATTATACGGAACAGGTGCCCGGTACGGCCGTTTCGTTCGGGATGATCGCCATTCCGGGAGGAACTTTCAAGATGGGAAGTCCTGAGAAAGAGCCTTTCCGTAACCCCGATGAATCGCCCCAACATGAAGTTTCGTTGGATCCTTTCTTTATGGCTGAAGTGGAGACCACATGGGATATGTACTGGGCATTCTATGCCGAGACGATGAGTGAGGGCCGTACCCCGCCTGAAACGGTGTATTCAAACAATTTGAACGCAATGGGGGTAGATGCCATATCGGGTCCCACACCGCCGTTTGGATATCCCGACCAGGGGTGGGGGCAGGGTGACCGCCCGGCCATTACAATGACCCATTATGCTGCCGAAATATTCTGCCAGTGGCTCTCGGAGAAGACAGGCAAGAAATACCGCCTGCCCACCGAGGCTGAATGGGAATATGCCGCGCGTGGAGGCACCGATACACCTTATTTCTTCCCCGGAAGCCCCAAAGATTTTTCAGAACAGGGATTTATGCGGAATGTCTTTAAGCCGAAGACCGAAGGAATTGTCCCGTATGTAATCTATACTAAAAATAGTGACGGTCGTACGCAACCACCCTCGGAAGTGATGTCCAATCCGTTTGGATTAAAGAATATGTTGGGAAATGTGTTGGAATATACATCCGATAAATATGATCCGGAAGCTTACGCCAAGCGGTCGGGAGTTACCCACAACCCACGTGTAACCGAAGGTGACGACTGGGTGGTACGTGGAGGACTCTATTCGTCTGATGCGTCCGATGTGCGCAGTGCGAGCCGTAGCCATACCCGGCATGATGCGTGGTTGAAAACGGACCCCCAACAGCCGAAAAGTATCTGGTGGTATTCCGATATAAAAGGAATCGGATTCCGGGTGGTATGTGAGCCCGGTTCTTAATGGTTAAGTTAAGCTTAAGTGGCTCAGTGATTTGAACAAATAAACTATATATAAATTAAAACAAATCAAAGTAATGAAGAAAGAGAACAATCTAACCAGAAGATCATTTCTGAAAACCTCTGCTGTGGCAGGAGCCGTGGGAGTGATCGGTACCGGTTCCGCAGGATTTCTAACATCTTGTGGTGGTGGAGCAGAGAAAAAAAATGGCACTGCACCCTTAAAAGAAGCCGGTAATTATTATATTCCCGAACTTCCTGATCTGGCTGCCGACGGGAAAGAGATTAAAGCCGGTGTCGTTGGTTGTGGTGGACGTGGCTCGGGTGCAGCCTTCAACTTCCTGAATGCAGCCAATGGCGTAACTATCGTCGCTTTGGGTGATGTTTTTCAGGACAGGGTAGACGAACTGGCGGGGAAGTTGAAGAATGAAAAAAATATCGATATCCCGACAGATAAGCGATTCATTGGGCTGGATGCCTATAAGCAGGTGATTGATAGTGATATCGATGTACTGATTGATTGTACGCCTCCTTTCTTCCGTGCGGAACATTTCAAATATGCCGTAGAAAAAAATAAACATAGCTTTCTGGAAAAACCAATCTGCGTGGATGCTGCCGGTTACCGTACCGTTGTAGCTGCCGCCAGACAGGCACAGGCCAAAAAACTGTCTGTTGTGACCGGTACGCAACGTCACCATCAGCGTGCTTATGTGGAATCCTATAAGCAGATCATGAATGGTGCTATTGGTGAAATTACCGGAGGAACCGTCTACTGGAACCAAAGCATGCTGTGGTATCGCGACCGTCAACCGCAATGGAATGATTTCGAATATATGGTACGTGACTGGGTGAACTGGAAATGGCTGTCGGGCGACCATATCGTGGAACAGCATGTGCATAATATTGACGTGTTTACCTGGTTTACAGGATTGAAACCTGTAAGTGCCGTGGGATTCGGATCCCGTCAGCGTCGTGTTACGGGTGACCAGTATGATAATTTCAGTATCGACTTCACTATGGAGAACGGTATTCACATGCACAGCATGTGCCGCCAGATCGACGGTTGTGCCAACAATGTGAGTGAGTTTATCCAGGGAACAAAAGGTTCATGGACGACCAATGGTGGTCATGTAATCAAAGATCTTGCCGGTAACGTGATCTGGCAATTTGATGGAGAGGCTGAAAAGGCTAATTTCCAACAAACCGACCCCTATACATTGGAGCATGTGAACCTGATCAATTGTATCCGCAGCAATAAACCCATAGAGCAGGCATCTGAAACAGCCGTTTCGAATATGGCAGGTATCATGGGACGTGAAGCCGCCTATACGGGACAGGAAGTAACATGGGATGCCATGACTGCTTCCCAGCTCGATTATACTCCTGCCGACCTGAATATCGGTAAAATGGATATGTCCGGATTTACAGTGCCTGTACCGGGAAGTGGAAAATAAAAATTACAATTATGACACTCGACAGGAGAAGATTTATACAAACAACTCTCGTCGGCTCTGCTGCTATGGTCTTAGGTGGGTGTACCTCTTCGGCCAAGGCAGACAGTAAGGATGATAACTCCGGCCGCAAGAGTAAGGCGAAACTGAATCTCTCTTTTCAGGAAGGGATTCCTCCCGGAGATACCCTGAATGAAAAGTTCGATTTCATGGAAGAGCACGGCGTAGTGGGGTTTGAACCTCACGGCAAACCGATGCTCGAGCGGTTACAGGAGATGAAAGATGCCCTGAAAGGACGGGATATCAAAGTGAGTGCCATCTGTGCCGGCTTTGACGGTTTTATCCTCTCTACCGACCCGGAGATCCGCAAGCAATGCCGCGACACGATGGAAGCATTGATCATTGGTGCCGGTGAACTCCAATCGGTGGGGGTGATCATTGTGCCTGCATTCAATAATCAGGTTCCTGTAATGCCTCATACCCAGGAGACGCGTGATTTCCTCTGTGAGCAGTTCGATGAAATGGGTACTTTTGCCCATCAACACGGGACGACCGTTATCTTTGAACCATTGAACCGTAAGGAGGCATTCTATCTCCGCCAGGTGGCCGATGCCGCTTCCATCTGCCGTGACATCAATAATTCCGGTGTGAAATGTATGGGCGACTTCTGGCACATGACTTGGGAAGAGAACTGTGATATGGGAGCTTTCCTATCCGCGGGGGAGCATCTGCAGCACGTGCATATAGCTAGCCGCAAGCGGCGTAGCATGCCCGGCGAAGATGGAGAGGCAGACAACTACAGAAACGGTTTCAAGGGGCTCAAGATGATGGGCTATGACAAGTATGTCAGTTTTGAATGCGGGGCGCAGGGTGATCGTAACATAGTGGTGCCCGCAGCGCTCGATTTGCTGCGTAAGCAGTGGGAGGAAGCGTGAAATTCCTCTCGTCATACAATGCTACAATTGTGCTGTTGCTGATCTATGCTATTGGATTGGCAACAGCTACTTTTGTCGAGAAATGGATGGGTACGCAGGCGGCCAAGATGCTCATCTATTATTCACCCTTATTTCTTTTCCTGCAGTTCCTGATGGTGGTGAATTTTCTTTTAATCCTTTTCCGCCGCCATTTTATCCAAAGAAAAAAGTGGCCCATGGTGATCATCCATTGCGCGCTGGTAGTTATCCTCCTGGGTGCGATGACCACTCACCTCTTCGGTAAAGAGGGACAGGTGCATATCCGTGAAGGTGAAAAGACAAATCGGATGGTGATGCATACTTCCAAAGGTATCAAGACGGAGACTTTGCCTTTTATGCTGGAACTCAAAGAGTTCAGATTGATCCGCTACCCCGGCTCACAAAGCCCCTCTTCGTATGAAAGCAATCTGTTGGTGTATGTCGATGGGGAGGTGAACGAGGCTAAAGTGTTTATGAATAATGTGCTGGATGTAAAAGGATATCGATTTTTTCAGGCATCCTACGACCATGATGAGATGGGCACTCTCCTCTCGGTAAACAGGGACGTGGCCGGGCGTACTATTACCTATATGGGATATCTTATGCTGTTGGCAGGTTTTATGCTGATGTTTTTTATGCCCGATTCCCGCTTCCGTAAACTCCAACAACAATTAAAGGAAGCCAGAAAAGGTACGTTGGTGTTTGTCTTTCTGATGATCGCCACGTTGGGTTATTCGCAAGTTGTACAGCAAAACAAGATACCGCAGGAACATGCGGCCAAGTTTGGAGCACTGCCCGTGCAATTTCGTGGGCGGGTGATGCCCATGAATACCTTTTCCTCTGAAATTCTTCGCAAAGTACACAAAGAACAGACATTTGAAGATCTTACTTCCGACCAGTTCCTGCTAGCTCTTCTTGCCATACCCCGGATGTGGATGCAGGTGCCTTTTATTGCTCAGCCCGATAAGGAGATAGCAGCACGACATCATTTGCCCGAAGAGTATGTACCTTACTATTATTTTTTCGATGAGCAGGGTAATTACAGATTGCTGTCACAATTACAGGAAATCTACCATCGTCCGGCAGACAAGAGGACTTCTTCAGAGAAAAACCTGATTAAACTTGATGAACGGGTAAATATTCTTTATCAGTTGTTTAACCATACCATGCCTGGAATTTATCCCGATCCAAGTGATCCTACTCATACATGGTATGCGCCCGGTGATGATCTTTCCCTCTTTTCTGAAGCCGATTCTATTTTTATTACAAAGTTGTTCGATTACTATCTCACCGAAGTGAGACAAGCATTGGGTAGCGGAGATTGGAGCAATGCAGATAAAGCTTTGAGCCGGATTGAGAAATATCAGTTGGATAATGATAAAGCTTCTTTGATCCATCCCAAAAAATTGCAGGCAGAGTGCTGTTATAACCGGCTGGATCTGTTTAACCGGGTGAAGGTCGGTTATTTTATCTGTGGCGGGTTGTTGCTTGTTGTTGCTTTGACACAATCATTCCGTGAAAAGCGATGGAAGCGTTATACGGCAATCGTGTTTACCGTTTGCATCTTGTTGTTGTTCCTCTGCCATATAGCCGGGATGGGAATGCGATGGTATATATCCGGTTATGCACCCTGGAGCAATTCCTATGAAACCATGGTCTATGTATCGTGGGCTACAGTATTGGCCGGATTGATCTTCGGGCGGAAAAATACCCTTATACGTGCGCTTGCTTCCCTTTTCGGAGGAGTTATCCTTTTTGTGGCTACCCTCAATTGGATGGATCCCCAGATCAATACACTCGTGCCGGTATTGAAATCACCCTGGTTGATGTTTCACGTAGCTGTGATTGTGGGCGCTTATGGATTTTTTGGTATCAGTTTTTTACTGGGAATCACCAATCTTTCGATCATGGCTTTTGCGGGAAATAATCCCGAGGTCTCCAAAAACAATCTCTCCATGGCTTCAGGGAAAGGGAGTTCACAGTTAGTGTATCGAATAAAAGAATTGAGTATCATCAATAATATGTCGTTGCTGGTGGGATTAGTATTGATGACCGTTGGCACGTTCTTGGGAGCCATTTGGGCGAACGAGTCATGGGGACGGTATTGGGGATGGGATCCCAAAGAAACGTGGGCGCTGATTTCCATCGTGGTGTATACCATCGTGACACATCTGCATTTAGTGAAAAAATGGAGTAATCCGTGGCTTTTTAACCTACTCTCGGTATTCGCTTTTGCATCGGTACTGATGACTTTCCTGGGTGTGAACTATTTCCTCAGCGGTATGCACTCCTATGGACAGACTGAAGGTATCTCTTCCGTTTTCTTTTATATCGGAATTGGTTTTATACTTCTTGCCGTATTGGGAATCCTTGCAAGGTTTGAGAAAGTGGACAAGTGGTTAAGTGATTGACCTGTTAAGAGGAAAAGTGCTATGGATGAGACAATGAGTATTAAAAACCTATTTTTCTCTATTTTGACATTCCCGTTCCGCACGGCCTCTATCCGCAGACGGTGCAAGGGTATGGATAATCCTGTATTCCAGAGTTGTATCTTTTTGCACAAATGTTTGTATCTGGAGGAAGAGCTGTTCATTTTTTCGCCTCAGCCGGCGCGAATAAACGACAGATTGTTCATTGAACCCTTTTTGAGAGAGCGAGTCCGCCAAAGTAAAAGCCTGTTCTCTCAAGTGAATTTCAACCATGCATCCTTTCGTGCATTCAGCTCCCCCACCGCATGCTATTAGAGAGGAAGGCCACCGTATCACTTTGTTTACCTGTCTTGTCTTATTGGCATATTATTCACATCACCAAATTATCACATCAATTCCTCCGTTTCTCCCGCCAAATCTGCCATGAGTTTACCAGGTTCTGCCAGATTACATACATGCCGGGACCTACTGCGGCGAGTGGATTCAGGTAGGTTTGTGTGAGCCAGATAGCGAGGATTGTATTTTTCTGTCCCAGGCTTTGTCCCCCGGCAATGGTTTGTCCGAAACGGCTTCCGATCTTTCTGCCGAAGTAAAACTGCAACAGGCAGATTACCAGTGAAACGGCAGCTAAGATGATTTCTAACCGGTAATGACCGTTCCCTTGCAGTTGTACATAGTTAGTGACATTGCCGATTACGATGGTCAGGGCAATCGCCCAAAGATAGAATGAGATGATTTGTGCCGATTGTACTTTCCTGTGTACTGTCGGAGCTGTTTTTCTCAACAGTAATGCTAACAGAAACGGCAGAATGAGTATGGGCATGACACTACGGAAGATATGCCAGAAGGATGTGGTCATGGAAACAGTCTCTGCACTTTTCCCGATAAGGGAAAGGAAAACCGGAGCGAGAAGCGCTACGGAGAGGTTACTGATCAGGGCATAAGCAGCCGTTACTGCGATGCTACCTCCCAATATTCCCGTCACCACGGGAGCAGAAGTAGCGGTGGCCGTCAGCATGCAGACCATCGCCGCTTGTGCGAGGGTCTCGTTGAATGGGCGGAGTGCCAGATAAATCAATGCACTCCCTCCATATTGGATGGAAAGCAGGATATAATGAAATTTGGTAGGGCGAATGTCACTCCATCTTACCCGGCAATAGGTGATAAAGAGCATCGCCGCGAGCAGGTAGGGGATGGCAGGAGAAAGTACCGATAATTGCCTGTGAAACGAAATACCCAAAACCATCGCGATGAGGAGCAGGTATTTCTCTATGTATTGACGCATATATTTTTAATTTTTACTTTTCTCCTCGCACAATCAATCGTATCAACTGGCTGATTGGCGGTCAATTGTAATAGTTCCCGGGATTGGTGGAGGTGTCTGATTTCCGAAGCATATCCTTGAAGTAGATATCGGTCATCCACTGTTTTCCGTTGAATACCCAATCGGAGATGAACCGTTCGATTTCCGGGAGGAATTCCTGCATGGGATATTCCGACACGTCGTGACCTATATCTTCCATACTATAGAACAGATAGGGGTATTGATTTTCCCTGAATCTCTTCACCAACGGCTTTGAGCCGAACATCCCCAGTTTGAAGAATCGGGTTTTGTTGTAGGGAACCAACTTGTCTGCACTGCCGTGGAAGAAGAGGGTGGGGGCAGGTGGTTGATCATAAGAAGGGAGTCCCTCGGTGCTGAAAATGGCACCTGCGAAGGAGATAACTCCTGCGTAACGGAAATCTCTCGGTAACACGTCTGCAGAAGGACGGTTATCTCTGCTCTCATAGTCGGCCTGTAATACGGTAATAGCGCCTGCACTCGATCCGCTGATAATGATCTTCGTTGGGTCGATATGTAACTCCTCCGCATTTTGCAATAACCAATTGGTAGCTGAATAAAGATCTTCCACTGCTAAGCTAATAGCGTTCCGTATCGGTTTTGTATTGAGTATGCCGGGTGCTTTCTGGTCTTTCATTCCCAGACGATAATCGATAGAAACTACGGTGAACCCTCTTTCAGCGAAGTAGCTGAAGAAACGATGGTAGAGTTCCGCATCCCGGGTGCCGTTCTTGAATCCGCCACCAAAAACAAACACCAAGCAGGGTTGTGGTTGCAGCGACACCGAATCGCTTTTATAAATATCCAATTTCAGTTCCTGCTCATCTTTTTCCACAAAGAGGTGCGTTTCTTTCTGTACCGTCTGACCGAAGAGGGTCACAGACAAAAAAAACAGGGTTATGGGAATCAGTATTTTTTTAGTCATAGTATTTTTTATTGAACTGTCTATTGTCAATTATCAATGAAATCCGTGACCAGCTTCAGTACTTCTGCTTTTGCCTGGTCATAGTCATCATTGTGGATGATAACGTCGAACTGTGGGGCGAAGCTCATTTCGTATTCCGCTTTTGCCAGTCGGTTTTCGATTACCGCAGGTGCGTCTGTGGCTCTCTTTTCGAGCCGTTTGCGAAGTGCCTCTACCGACGGGGGCATTACGAAAACAGTCAGGGCGCGGTTGCCATATACTTTCTTTATGTTTAACCCTCCAATACAGTCCACATCAAAGACCACGTTTATCCCTTCGGCAAGAATACGGTCTACTTCACGTTTTAATGTGCCATAGAATTTGTCTTTATAGACCTCTTCATATTCCAGAAACTCGTTATTGGCAATACGGCGGCGGAATTCTTCCGGTGTGAGGAAGTAGTATTCAATTCCGTCTTTCTCTTCCCCCCGGGGTTTACGGCTGGTAGCCGAGATAGAGAAGCGGATATTCAGTTCCTGTGATAGTAAATACCTTATTAATGTGGATTTGCCCGCACCTGAGGGCGCTGAAAATATAATCAGTTTGGCCATTATCATTCCGTTTTCCGGTAGCGTCAGTCATAGCCTTACCGGTAGTTATAAAACATTTAAAATTTGTTCTTTCATTTGTTCGAGTTCATCTTTCATTTGTACCACGATCCGTTGCATACCCGATTGGTTGGATTTTGATCCCAGGGTATTGATTTCACGGCCGATCTCCTGTGCGATGAAGCCGAGTTTTTTCCCTTGGGGTTCATTTTCTTTTAGCGTGGCGGTAAAATAATCGAGATGATGAGCCAGACGGTTTTTTTCTTCATTCACATCCAACTTCTCAATATAATAGATTATCTCCTGCTCAAAGCGGTTTTTATCGTAATCGATCCCTTCCAGGGTATTCAATCCTTCACGGATACGGGTCTTCACCTTTTCTATTCTCTCTTCCTCAAAAGGTTCCACAGCTACTAACAAGGAGTGGATATTGGCAATCTTGGTAGATAATACCTGTGCCAGCATTTCGCCTTCCTGTCTGCGGAAAGCGACGGTATCGTCTACAGCGCGATTTACTGCTTCTTGAATAATGTTCCACTCTTCGTCACTCAGTTCTTCCTGTTCCTGTCTCATCACATCCGGAAGCCGTAGCAGCACTGAAAACCACTCCTGTGGAGCAGGGATATTCAATTCAGCGGCCAGATCTCCGATTTCCTGATGATATTGGCATAATACGTTATGGTCGATCTTCGATGTCACATCTTTGGCAATCACCTCCACATTCATGGAGAGATCTATCTTGCCGCGTACCAGACGGCGGGCAAGCGAATTTCGTAACAAAATCTCCCTTTCGCGGTATGCAGAAGGGAGGCGGGTAAACAGGTCGAATTGTTTGCTGTTTAAAGATTTTATTTCGATTGTTATTTTTTTATTGGGAAGTTCTGCAACGGCTTTGCCGTATCCCGTCATTGAATATATCATCTTGTTGGTTATCTTTTACGCATTTTCTATTTTTTTCTTTTTGAACTCTTCTTCTTTCAGACGACGATCGATCTTGTCTTGTGCATCAGCCAGTTTGAGGAGTTTGCGCATTTCCACCAGATTCGAAATAAGAAGTATAATACAGGCTACAGTCGCCAGATATTGAATGGTACCGGGGGCAAATGTTTCTATTGTGAGAATGGTTGCCAATATCAGCCGCACTTCTGTTGGTCCAAAAATGCCGGAATCAATGGAGTATTGCCCGGTAATCTTATAGCGTAACTGGGCAGTGACCATCTCCCATCCGTACATTACGACGAAGAAGAAACCTGCATATAACCATGCGCTATTGATATAGTCCACATGATTTATATAAATCATGAAGCCCAGCCCGATAAGGATTGTGCCGATCCAGTCTACCGTTATATCCAGGGAGAAGCCATACCATTTGCGGGGCTTATTCCGGTAATAGGCCAACCGGCCGTCAAGAGAGTCTCCTACCCAATTGACGATAAAACCCAAAAGGCAGAGCAGTAACCAGTAACGGTTCACGAAAGCGGCCAGTATAAAACTGGAAGCAACCATAATATTTCCTAAAAAGCCAATAAGGGTGAGTCCGTCGGAAGATATCCACGAAGGGACTTTTTGTACCAGATAGGCTATCGTTTTCTGTTCTGACTCACGAAGTATATTTGTTCGCTGGCGACCGGTAGCAATTAACCGGAGTGACTTTGCCATCTCTTTTTTATTCTCGTTCATGACTTTTAATTTTAATCTCTTCCGTACTTCATGCAAATGTAGTCAATAAATTTAATGTTACGAATTTGTGATGTGATTTTTTAATGGATAAAAAAGACCGTTCCTTTTTGGGACGGTCTTTTTTATTCAGACGGTCAAACTGTTATTGTTCGTTACCTTCCGTTTCATCGGTAGGAACGATCAATTTATACCCTTTGCCGTGGATATTGATAATTTCAATATTGGGTTCGGGTTTCAGTAACTTACGCAATTTGGTGATATAGACATCCATACTACGAGCATTGAAGTAGGTGTCTTCTTCCCAAATCTGTTTAAGGGCATGATTACGTTCCAGGATATCGTTGGCATGGGCACAAAGCAGTGAAAGCAATTCTGATTCTTTGGTGGTCAGTTTTGTCTGGGTATCACCAATGGTAAGGATTTGCTTTTGGGTGTCGAATGTCATTGTACCGAAGCTATAAACCTGTTGCTCTTTACTTTTTTTGCCTTTCACACGGCGGATGATGGCTTCGATACGAAGCACCAGTTCCTCCATACTGAATGGTTTGGTGATGTAGTCGTCGGCACCGGCTTTAAACCCTTCCAGCACATCTTCTTTCATGTTCTTTGCTGTCAGGAATATGACCGGTATTTCCGTATTGATGGTCCTTATTTCTTTCACGAGTGTTACCCCGTCTTTCTTTGGCATCATTACATCCACAATGCAAAGATCATACTTTGTCTTTACGAATCCTTTGAATCCGGCTTCCCCATCAGGGAACAAGATCGGTGTCAAACCCTTTTGCCTGGAGATATTCTCTCAGCAACATGCCAAGATTCTCATCATCTTCGCATAAAAAAATTTTTAACTTCTCTTCCATATCATTTTTGTGTTATTACGGGTAAACTTATTATAAATTTGGTTCCTTTTCCTAATTCACTATCGGCACGGATTGTGCCGTTCATATCAGTCACAATTTTCTTCACATATGCCAGTCCCAACCCAAAGCCCTTTACATCGTGGCGGTTGCCGGTGGGCACACGGTAAAATCGTTCAAATACCTTTTTTGCATCCTCCTTTCTCATTCCAATTCCATTATCCTCAATACTGATGATGATTTTATTACCTTCGTTCCGTGTACGGATCATCAGTTCAGGAGGAACGTCATTTTTTTTGTATTTCAGTGCATTGTCGAGAATATTGAAAATTACATTGGTGAAATGCATCTCGTCCACATTGATGGTCGATTCCTCCGCCTGAAGATCAATATCGAGGGTACCTCCTAACTTTTCTACTTTCAACGCATGGGTATTGGCTACACTTACCACCAGGTCGTTTGCATCTATCTCTTTCATCTTGAGCGTAGCCCGCTGTTTATCGAAAAGCGACATCTGCAATACTTTCTCTACCTGAAAACTGAGCCTTTTGGTCTCGTCGTGTATTACCCCTGTGACATGCCTGAATACTTCGGGTGATTTTAATATCGACTCATCCTTCAGCATCTGTGATGCCAACGAAATGGTAGAGACCGGAGTTTTCAGCTCATGCGTCATGTTATTAATAAAATCGTTTTTCATTTCAGACAAACGCTTTTGCCTGAAGAGTGATACCACCGTGAATATAAACGTTATCAACAGGATAACAGTAAATATAAGCGACGGGATAAAGAAAGAAAGTTCTCCATACACGTAATCCCTCCTTGTGGGGAAATATACTTTCAATTTGTTTAATTTTGCCGGTGGATCCATCGGAAACAAAATCTGAGTGTAGATTGCATCTTTCTGTTTAGTGGAAAACCCCGGTGATGAATAAACCACTTTATTGTTGTAATCTACAACCTGAAAACTGAACGGCACATTCAACCCATTGTATGCCAATTGGTAGCGGATAGACTGTTCTATCTTGTTGAAATCTACCCTTTTTTCAATCGGTTCGTCACTGGCTCGACTCATTATCTTAAAAATAACCTCGTCGAGTAGATAACGTTCATGCAGATAGCGTTTTGACAACGACTGTTGCATATCGTACTGGGTGCGAGAGATGGTGCTGGAACCCGGATTAGGGGATAAAAACACGCTCTCTCTCTGGTGTTGAGGACGCAGTGATTGCTCCGTTCTGTCCAGTTTAATTATTGTTTCACTTCCATCGGGATGAGTAATAGTCGTGCTACTTTGTTCGCTGGTGATGCTCTGTGAAATTTGCGATCTGTTGTACTGTGAATACCTGTTTTCAGATTCAATCATATCCTGTTCCAGATATCTTCTTGTCTGAACCTGTTCCAGTTCTCTCATTACATTATACAGACTCCTGTTTACCTGTTCATCGAATTGTTGGGTACGGATATCCAGGGTGGTCCTCATATATCTTACCTGCAGGAACAGTAATGCAAAAAACGCAGTAACCATCACGATAGCAAGCAGCCAGATAGTTGATTTTTTCATACACTTCTTTACTTACCTCCGTTTTAGTGATAATCTTATTTCAAAGATCGTCTTCTTCGATTATTAATTTAACAAATTAACCTCTTTTTTGTTTAACACTTGTCCTTAAAATTAAAAAAAAACGTAAGGCACTCTTATTTACAACATAAATTAATAAAATAAGGATGATTATCTTTTCTTTTTAGGATTTATTTAACTTCTTTGTGCCCGGAACTCCGAAATCATTGAATCCCCAAATCAATATTCCTCCATATTGAAGCGCAGGCTTATTCCCGCACTTGTGGTAGAGGTGGCATAGGACCCTGACGATACAAGTGGGCGATTCACCATTTTATCGAAGAAGGCGCGTAAGGTGATAGCCCTGCTTACGGAATAATCGGCCGAAAAACTGATGGTCGTAGTTCTTATTCCGCTTGTGGCCTGTGTGAATTCCTCTTCGATTTTTCTGATCAGTGCATGGGTAGTTTT
This sequence comes from Proteiniphilum sp. UBA5384, assembly GCF_002410825.1. Lineage (GTDB taxonomy): Bacteria > Bacteroidota > Bacteroidia > Bacteroidales > Dysgonomonadaceae > Proteiniphilum. The sequence continues at coordinate 17,089 of NZ_DHOS01000001.1, forward strand.
TCGGGAGATATCAAGGCGGAGGTTCAGGTCATTGCTGAATATAGACGTTTTTTCCGGTTGCATATCACCTTCGATTCTGTTCTCGGAAGGAGGTCGGCGTTTTTTCTGTGCTGAATTTGATCCAAAGCCGATAATACGGTTAAAGTTAGTGATACGATATCCCAATCCGGTCACAATATCGAGGTCATTGGTTTCCACAATCTGGAAGGAAGCGATATTCAGGTTCAACGCCCTGCTTTTATTGATCCTCAGATGGATGCCGAGGTTGTTGTCCCATACTCCCCGTGCTTCTATCAATGGATTGAAACTCTCTTGGATACTTGCAGAGGATATATTGAACACTGTAGAGGGGATGGGGGCGCCGGAAACCGCATCGCGTACATATCCCAGATCGCTCCCGTCACCAAGAGATACCCAGCTCATATAAGACTCGAACGAGCCAACCCTGTACTGGGATAGGTATTGATGCGTAAGGGTGAACGACTGCATATAGTCACCCAGTGGGGGGAACAATTTCATCAGGTTATAGGATATAAGCCAATTAGGTAATAGTGAAGAGATATCCGGAAATGGGGTAAGTTTTATTGAATTGGGATCTTTACCTGTATATGCAGCCAAAAAGGCGGGGATAAGGACATCGGCCGAGTTAAGTGCTATATCACCGTTATTGCTGTCGAAAGGTTTTCCCTCAAAGCCGCTCCCTGCCAGAAATCCCTGATCCGGATACTTGCTATTGCTATATCGGTCCCTTGTGCGTGATGCAATGATCTCCCTATTTTTGAGAAACTTTTCAAAGGTACGTGAATGGTAGTTATTGCCAGCATTAGAGGTCTCAAATGCAGAGGAGAGGGATTGCACGGTCATGGCAAAGCTGCCCCCCTGTTTTTTGGGCATATCGTCATATATATATTGAATTTCGGTGCGGTGATTTTTTTCATACAATGCATTGAGGTCTATTTTAAGTCCGGGCAGTGGTTCTAAGGAGGCATCGAGTCGCAGGTTCCGGGTTTCGTTATAAATGGCCGGAGTGATGTTATTCTCGTTCAACACCAATTGGTTGTCGGCTTTAAGTTTTTCAATGAACTTTTCACCACCATTGAGACCGAAAGCGAATTTCCAGCCGGGTTGTAGCCCCCCGGGTGAATGATACTGCCCGAAAAAGTCGCCGATCATTCCTTCGAAACCGGGGATGTCATTACGCGATTTATATGACCAGTTGATATTGATACTCTTCAGCATCATCAGCGTTTGGGCTGCATACCGGGCGATATCCGGACCGGCGTCCTTTTCCCGGGATGGCCTATCGGTTTGTCTGTTATTTATCTCCCGCAGAAATGGAAATTTATTATAAAGTAATATAAGATTGAGCCGGTTGTTCAGCGTGAATGAGAGGTCGTTCTGTAGGTAATTCCCTATCTTTTCATCTGCTATCACTGCTCCTCGTTCCCATCGGTAGCGGGAATGATATGCCGCATTGGATCCAATCCAATCCAGTTGCGCAATATAGGCGAATGGGAGGGTATAGGTCACATCCGCTGTTTGGGTATAGTTCAATGGTTTTCCCAGTTCACGGATACTTTGCATCACTGAATCTTTCCATATCTCGTAATCGCTTCTGTTGAGTTTTTTGTTCACTTGGAGGTAAGGTTCCTCGATTTCAGCGACAGTACCTGAGTGAAAAGCCGTTTTGAGGTTGCGTGTCAGATCCCAGGTGATGGAAAAGTCGCGGTTCCAGAAGAAATTACGGCTGAACGACAGATATTTTTGTTCCGCCTGGGTAGTTCCTTCGGAGTGGGCATTCAGGTCTCGCAACTGTACTTCTTCATAATTACGCATCAGATCGGAACTGAGCCGGATATTATTGGGTAAATAGTTAAAACTCAATATCTGGGGAGGGTTTGGCTTTCGGGAGGTACTGCCGGATTTTTTAAATGGCTCCCAACTTTTTATTTGTGGTGAATAATCGTAGTTCGCCTGCAACTTGAAATCTTTCGTTGTTGCATATTCGGTATCGGGACTACGGTGTTGGCTCTCACTCCTGGCATAGGTGAAGCTGAAATTGGCGGGATCATAGGGCATCGGATTCTTACTCTTGATATCCATTTTTACATTGCTAAAACTGAGGCTCACATCTTTGATACGGGTGGTGGCGATTCGCCGTATGGAGTCGTGCAGGAGTGGATTTGCTGCGTGCTCCAAGGATTCCGACAGGAGGAGGTCCTGATTGAAAGGATCGTACATTGGTGTAGAGAGTTGATTGGAATAGGAAAAATAGAATGGAGCCGATAATTTGATCTGCTTGGGAATGAAACGACCTATCTCCATGTTTAATGACAGTTGCACTGATGTGTAATCGTCGTCGCGGCGCTGTTGTAGGCTTTGGTTGAGTGCGCCGAATCCGGCTGTCTCTTTCCGGCCGGAAAAGCTAACCGTACCGAGGTCGGAAAGTGCCAGTTGCACATTTCCCTGGGTCGCCCAGCCTCCTTTCTCATTGAATTCACTGAGACGCAATTCATTGACCCATATTTCTGCCGATTGGAGATGGTTGGAATTATTCTTGATGCCGATTATCAATACTTTCACTTCGGCAAGGGACGGATTTCCGGTAATAGTAATCCGGTTCTCCTGCTTTTCCGGATCGGGGCGCGTGTAAGGAAGGAAGTAGGAGACATCCTCACTCTGTTGTTTTCTGGCATTACGTTCTAATTTCAGGTTAGTGAGCAGTGAAAGCGGAAAATCGAACATATTATTTCCCGGCCATACCTTTTCCTGATCGGTTGGGTTGTGGACGCTGTATTGTCCCTCGGGGGTAAGATGTAACGGAATTTCATATTCGTAGAAGTTATTCCTGTAGTCTGATCCTATCCGCAGGAAGATAGAGAGGTCACCATCCTGTAGCGTGCCCGGATCTTCCGGCAACCGTTCCGCATGAACGAACATTTGCAGACGTTTATAGCGACGCATGTCGTACATACCGTTTTTATATACCGCACGGCTGTCGTCCGGATCCAGATCGGCCACTTTCAGTGAGAGCGACTGTTCATTTTCCTGACGCAATTGGGGCTGACCGGGATCCATGATACGTGTGACGCCCGGTGGAAGGATATAATTTACCGGTGTGCGACGTCCATTTTCTTCAATATTGACCGTCGAAATGTCGAGGCTCCCCGATCCGGAAATCGCCCCACCTGCGGCAAGGTCGTTGCGGTAGGTCCGCCATTCGCTACGTTTCAGTTCCAGTGTGGCAAAACGCAGGAATTGGGGTTCTTCGAAGCCGGTGAGGAACATCCGCATAAAACGAATATTATTAAATCCTTCTATATTGCCTGTTTTCTCCTGATACTCCCGGATAGGGACCTTAAACTGGTACCAGGTGACTTTTCCGTCATTGCCATTGCGTAAGCGAACACTCGATTCACGTTTGTCTACAATGAAATTGGAGCCTACTTCCATTGCTTTGGGACGGAGTGATATCTTATATTGGTAATAAGACTCATTTTCATTGAGCGTATTGTCGTTGTCGATATCTTCGATATCAGGTGTAGCCCGTGATGCGGTTGAATAAGATTTGGCATCCTCCGGCGAGAGTGAATTGCCCTCTGTGCCATTAAAGTATTTATACCGGTCAAGGATACTCATTTGCCGCCTGTCCTGCTCTATTCCCCGGTAATGCCGGAAACTGTCTCCCGCTGGGTCATTCAATGGTGAATGGTTATCTTGCTGCATCTGCGAAAGGGTCTCACCCGGCAGTCGGTTTTGTAATTCATCCAGATAATTCTTATAGGCGGGATATACTTTCTCTTCTTCGCTGCTCAATCCGTTCAGACCTACATCCTGCAGTCTGCGCGATTCATCACCTCGGGAGTTGTCGAAAGCATAGACGGTGGACTGGCGCTTGGGATATTTTCCCCATACCGAATAGCCGATGGCAGTAGTGTCTCCATCGACAGGTAGTCCGTTCTCGAAGAACTTTTTGCCGTCTTTCAGCACATCTTCTGATATTTCGCCGAGGTTAAAATAGAGGTCTCCGCCACGAGAAGTCCCCAGCGTGTCATTCACGAAAGGATCCATCAACCAGAATTCAATGTATTCGATATTAGCCGCTTCAAAATCGCGGACATCCATTTTGCGGGTGATACCGCCCCAACGATCCCGAGGATTCAGCAGCTTTCCTTGGCTGTCTATATTGGTGTCAAGGTTGTAAGGACCCCGTTCATCAGGATAATAGGAGATATTGAGCACGGGGATGGTGGCTGGTTGGGCAAATTGGGCCTTTCTGCCGGGAAAGATTTCCCGCTCATAAATCTCCCGTACACGATGGTCGGAGAGTTGTTCCCGGTCGTTCTTGATATGGGCGGGAGTGAGATTTGAATTTCGGTGGGTGAACATACCGTCGATATGGAACCACGCCAGTTGTGCGCGATTTTTACCATATTCGATGTTATTAGAAAGGGCGGCTTCGGGAAACATTGCCGTGGCATAGCTGCTATAAGGTGTGGCGGCAAGCGACCATCCGTAAGGCGAGCGAAGATCAATCCCTGAGGCAGATGATTCGAAGTCGTCGAGATAAGAATATCCTCCGGTATATTTATTTTTATAATGTCCTGCGACCATATGGGCGAATTCTATCCTTGCCGAGAGATGTGAAGGGACCGTAGCTTCCACGAACGGTAGCATGTCGATGAGATTAGTCAGTGTAATGGACTCTTTCTTATAATCCAGGTTGATTCCCCATAAAGTATTCTTTGCTGACTCTTCACCGAAAACCGTTTTAGTAATGAGCGGTTTTTCGTAGTAGTGCATCAATGTGGTACCGATAGAAAAATCTTTTGAGAAGTTGTAGAGGAGATTCACACCCATCAATGTCTTTCGCTGCATTTGTGATACCAGGCGGTTTTCGAGAGTGACACTCACCGGAGTGGCAGCGTCGAGGATCGACCGATTGATGATACGTACCGTACCGGAGAGGTAGTCCACGGTATAATCCACTCCCTCGGTGAGGGTGACACCACCGGCTGTCACCCTCACCGAACCGCGGGGGACATTCATCGCATTTAGGTTGATCTCATTACCCGATGTACCCCTGTATTCCCCATTCATCCTGAATTTGTTTTTTTCCGCCACCTGCCGTGCTACGGTTAGTGTGGAGTCATACAGTTCCTGATAGACGAACCTGTCTGCCAGGGCATCATTGCCGATCTTTTCCCTTAGGTGAGAACCGAATGGTTCTGTCACCGGGAAAATGATTCGTCCATTTTCCCGGTCTATAGTATAACCGTCGAGGAAATCGAAGATACCGTCAGGGTAGGGGTCATTGCGTCCGTTGAGCCTGTCGAGATTCATTATCTGCAATAACAATTTATTTTCAATACCACTATTAGGAAGATAGTTCAGGTAAACCCCCGTTGTGTCACTTTGATAGGTGATTTGAAGTTTGAAATGGTCACGCTGCAAATCATAAGCGCTGTAACCCACGGAGTAGATGTTTTTCATCATCAGATCCCATGTGTAGGCGCGGGGAGAGAGTGAAACGGGTTTCAGCATTTTTAAGAAGAGCGCACCTCCTCCCACATTATCTGAAAATTCTCCCACTTGATATACGTTGCCATTTGCAGTATATTCAAAGGCGACAGCCAGTACTTCATCGGCCTGAAGCGGCATTTGAAGTGATATATATCCTAACTGTGGCTGGAATTTATACTCTGACGGATTGAGTAAACGTGCGTTTTCGAGTTTTTCATAATCTACACCCCGGATGATATTGTCCGGCAGAATATTGTCGGTAGCGGTGATATTCCTGGCGCCGGCATAAGCAGTGACAAGTTGTTCATACATCGAATTGGCACGGTTATCGGGATGTTCCTCACTTCCTTGCGTTACCCAGAAAGGATTGTGGATAGTATTGTGTTCTCCCATATCGGCGAATGCCACCAGATTTCTCACCTGGTCATAATTGCCCTGTTTGTTGGTGACCCATACCTCCATCCGGGTGATGGATCCGGGTGATTGCACATAAGGGAGTTTACTGACAGCATGGTCGTATGATTCACGAAAATAGTATCCCAGGAAGAAGTGGCGATTTTCATCATATTGGTCGGCATTGAATTCGAATGGTGTGGTCTGTACACCTCCACGGCTGTTTACCGTTTGTGTTTCCGATTGTTGTTGGGAAAAGAGTGTGTTTACCTGTAGTTTGCCGAACTGCAGGTCTGCTTTTATCCCGAAGAGTGCTGTCCCGCCGTTGATCAAAGAATTGGTGGTAGTCATGCTCACATTCCCCGCCTCGATATTCCGGATGATTTCATCTTCATCACCCCGGTAGGCCAGTTTGATCTGCCGGGCCTCCATATCGAAGGTGGCATCACTGTCGTAGTTGATATTGAAATTGACTTTATCCCCCACTTTCGCATTCATATTGAGTTGTATCTGCTGGTCAAAATCAAACCGATTGCGTATGCGTGCCCGTTGCGGCAGGGTAGGATTATCGGTGACATCCCTTTTCATTCCCGCCGAGACTTCTAATGAGCCTTGTGTGGTGAGTTTAATCCCTCCCGGACCAAAAATGGAAGTCCCCTGGTTATTTTTTTTGCGTTGCCGCGAAAGTGGTGTGGGGCGGACAGGAAAGACAGCATTACCGCCTGAAGCGTTACGCTCCCTGAAATGATTTGTTTGCATTTGCTTCAGGCGATATACCATGTATTCTTCAGGTGTCATGCTGATAGAGGTGCCAATCACTGTGGCACCGATCAGTCGTTCAAAGATGTAGAGATTGGTCTGATGGTCATACCGTACCACCGTCTGTACCGTTGGAGGGTCTTGTAAATGAGGCGGTATTATATTACCGGCTCGGGAACTGTCGGGAGGAAGCTGGGAGGCGGCGCACATGGAACCGCACGCGCATAATAAAATGAGCATGTAGGTTCTTTGCGGCTTTCGGGTAAAAAGGTGAGCGACGACCGCGAGAAGAAAGGTAAATATGTGCAGGATCTTTTTCAGAGAAATAACAGCTTAATAGGATTTATCTATTCAAATCCGTATTACGCAATCAGCCTGTTATAATCTCTTTAATGCTTCTTTGATTACACCTTCCACCGCCAAAGAAGGAGACTCTTTCAATATTTTTGTTACCACTTTCTGTGATGCGGCCTGTACAAATCCGAGCATTACCAGTGCTGATACAGCCTGGTGGCCGGTTTCGGAGAGATCGTTCTTAGCGGGTAGTTGGACGCTCCCGTTTTCGTCGGTCAGCTTGATCTTGTCTTTCAGATCTACAATGATTCTTTGCGCAGATTTGGCCCCGATTCCCTTTACCGATTGGAGCACCGCCGCATTTTCCGTCACGATCACATTTTCCAGTTCCCTTGAGTTGAGGGAGGAGAGGATGATCCTTGCCGTGCTGGGGCCTACACCTGATACCGAGATAAGGAGAAGGAACAGTTCCCGCTCATGCTTGTCCCTGAACCCGAACAGCACATGGGCATCTTCCCGGATGGATTCATATACGTAGAGTTTTGCAGTAGCTTCCCGGCTGATAGCCCCGTAGGTGTTCAGCGAGATATTCAATTGGTAGCCGATACCATTGCTTTCCAACGTTACATTCGTCGGCGTAAGTTCCGCTACCTCTCCTTTGATATAGTCTATCATTTGTTTATAAGAATAGGTTGATTACGTAATACCGTTGTTATAACGGTGAAATTGAAAGAAAATTATATCCGGAAAGAAAAAGTCTCTCTTTCCTCTAAAACACGTGTCCTTTGGCCAGTCCCCCTTCTCCCGTCTCTTTGTAGAGCGAAGGCAAGTCATGTCCGGTCTCTTTCATCACATTTACTACGCGGTCGAATGAAACTCGGTGGATACCGTCGGTGAGAGAAGAATAGAGATTGGCATCCAATGCTCTTGCTGCAGCGTAAGCATTTCGTTCGATACAGGGAATCTGTACCAATCCGCATACCGGATCGCAAGTCATCCCCAGATGATGTTCCAATCCCATCTCTGCGGCATATTCGATCTGGGAGGGGCTTCCTCCGAAGAGCTGGCTGGCGGCTGCGGCTGCCATTGCACAGGCTACACCCACTTCACCCTGGCATCCCACTTCGGCTCCCGAGATGGAGGCATTCTCCTTGACGATATTACCTACCAGGCCGGCAGTAGCCAGGGCGCGGAGCATCCTGTTCTTACTAAAACTGCGGCTCTCTTCCAGATGATACAGCACAGCCGGTATTACCCCACAGGAACCGCACGTGGGTGCCGTCACGATCTCTCCGCCCGAAGCGTTCTCCTCAGATACTGCCAGCGCATAAGCGAAAACCCGCCCGCGCGATTGCAATGATTCTTTGTATCCTTTTGCCTTGATGAAATAACTGGCTGCCTTTCGATGCAGACTCAATGGTCCCGGTAGGACGCCTTCGTTGTCGAGTCCCCTTTCTACAGCGGCTTTCATCACTTCCCATACTTCTGCCAGATAGTCCCATATCTCGTTTCCTTCATACTCTTCCACATATTCCCAGTAACTCTTGCCGGTTTTTTCACACCATTCCATGATCTTAGTCATAGTGGTCATCGGATAGAGATCTTTTCCTTCATCTCCTACCACCCCGATCGTCTTTTCACCGTCGGAAATTTTTCCACCTCCTACGCTATAGACCGTCTGCGATCCGGTTACTTTACCGTCGGCACTATATGCTTCCAGCTTCAGCGCATTGGGATGAAAAGGAAGGTATGTTTTAGGCAACCATTCGATGGTAGTGGGGGCCACAGGGCCCATCATACTTAAAATCGCTTCATCAGTCAAGTGTCCTTTACCGGTAGCGGCAAGGCTTCCGTAAAGGGTGACGACGAATTTTTTTGCCCTTGGATGACTTTCGGCAAACAGGGCTGCCGCTTTTTTCGGTCCCATCGTATGGCTGCTTGATGGTCCGTTCCCGATACGGTAAAGTTCTCTGATCGATTGCATAAGATAAATGTAAAATTAAGTTCCTGTAAAGTATTTACAAAGTTAGGATTTCCTTCCGTAATAGAAAAATAATAAATAGATAGAGAGAGGGCATTTCGTGGTATTCAAAACGCAGCAAATTTTTGTACCTTTGGAATTCCAAAATCTACATATAGATGTCAAAGAAAAAATATAATTACAATGTGGAGGCGCAGGATATTGATTTCCGGCGCAGGGTCTCGTTGATGTCACTTACCAATATGATATTGACGACGGCCGGCAGGAATGCCGATGAAAATGGTTTTGGCCTGCTGGAATTACAAACCGGACATTATACATGGGTGCTTTCCCGCCTTGTGGTCGATATGGATCGGATGCCTACGGAGAAAGATAGTCTCTCCATTGAGACATGGATTGAACATGTGGGAGCGGCCTTTACTACCCGTAATTTCCGGATGAGAGACGGTGAGGAGAAAGTGCTCGGCCATGCGAAATCCACCTGGGCGGTAATTGATATGCGGACGAGGCACAGTGTACGGTTGGATACGATTCCTTCGATGCAGCAGTTTGTTGTAGATGAAAGTGTACCGGTAGCCGAACCATCCAGAATTGCCAATATAAAAGGGACGGTTGCCAATAATTTTACCGTGAAGTACAGTGATATAGACATAAATGGTCATGTCAACAGCCTATACTATATACAGTGGTTGTCCGATTGTTTTTCACTTGATTACTATAAAAATCACTATATCCGGCGGTTCGAGATCAATTTCCTGAAAGAGCTGGTTTTTGGTGATAGTGGTGACGTACACTGCCGGATGGCGTCACCGGGAGATTATTTTTTTCAGATTGAGACGCGCGAAAAAGGAACCGCTTGTCGCGCCCGGATATTGTTTGAGGATGCAGTTTAACCGGTTTTATTTGCCCGAAGCAATTAATTTTTTCCTCCGAACTTGAATACGATAGGAATAGCTGCCGGCGATTTGAGTATTGTCTTCCCTACCGTCAGTTTAGGCCATAACTTGACCGTCACAGAAGTCTCATTGGGCGTGATTCCAAGGAAAGCACTCATCTCATTGGTAACGCGTTGCTGTGAATAGCGGTTCATCACATTTTTCAGGTCTACACTGATGGGAATGCCCACCATTTTGGTTTCTCCGGGCTCAATACGGATGGGTATATCCATCTTGCCCTCCACAAACTCCATTTCATTGATCTGGATAGCGTAATCCAACGCATCGAGAAAGGCAACATTCTTGTTCGGGTTGGTCACGTCCATATTGAGTATCATGGTAAACGGGATGCTTTGCATTGAAGATCCTCCTGCAAGCACAGTGGCTATGGAGGCCAGCTTTGACACCGAAATGGCGGAAGCATTCCCCAGGTTGATACCCGAAAGCTGGATATTCTCCAATGAATTGTAATGGTATTCACTTTGTGAAAGTTGATATGCTCCCCCAACTTTGTTGACTATGTCACAGTTGTTCAATAAGAGGGCTATGCTCAGGAGTAAGACAATCTTCTTCATAACAGTTAATCTATTTTACTTAATAGTTATCATGGTCGCTCCGTAGCCATACTCACGGAAGGAGGCGTCCTGGTAAAAACATTTTGGATAATTCTTCTTTAACTCTTTGATAATAGCATTTTTCAGTATGCCATCTCCTTTTCCGTGGATAAATACAATCTTATGGTTCTTGTGGTGAATATGCTCACTCATCACCTCATTGAATTTGTTCAGCTGATATTCCAATATATCGGCATTATTCATGCCCGCAGTGGTGTCGAGCAATTCATTAATATGCAGGTCGATTTCTGTCAGCGTCTCTTTTTTTTGTTTTACTATCCGTGCCCTCCGGGGATGGTCGTCCTGCCCTTTTTTCTTTTTCATCGCCTGTTCCAGTTCAGATGCGGAGAGGTGAATTTCATCTTCCGGAATATCGTTTCGCATGATGAAACAGGTGAGTGCTTCCTCTTCGAAATAGTCGTTTTCGTGGAAACTATGCAACTTATAGAACTTTACTGTATCAATACGTATGTCTACAGAACAGGGACTTTTTGCCATAAATGGTTTGTGGCGTTTAAATGCTACGAACTGTACATTTATTTTCTCAATATCGTTAAGGTTTTCTTTTTCAATTTCTTCCAGAAATATTTTGGTGTTGGGTTCCACGAGACCACTATAACGAATCCTCAGTGAATCTCCTTCACGGCTCATGTAATTGACGAAAAGATAATAATTGCTGTCGTTAACGAAATAACATTCGTAGGAGGAGGATGAGAGGTTTTTTATATCTATGGGAAGCCATGCAAGGCAAGCCGTGATATTTTCCCCTTCCGGCGTTTCTTCCAGCAGATTGTCTTCTACGGGCGTTTTCGCTCTTACAGTAGTATTATTTTTTTGCGCAGTATAAATTATAGCGGAAGGAATCTCTTCTTTTTCGGGTAGTTGAGTGATTTTTTCGTTTCCTGCAGGTTGTACCACGACACATTCCGAAATCAACACCGGTACGTCGAAGCCATATTCATCTTCTACGATTACTACTTGCTTGTTCTGGAATCCTTTTACAATTCCTCCTCCTGTTGTATTTAGAAAACGGACTGTATCGCCTATTGATAGTTTATTCATTGATTCTTTTTTGTTAGGTGTTGCAAAGTTGACTAATTTTGCGGAATAAATGCATTAATTATTACGAAAAATCATTTTTCTGTTAGTAAAAAAATGAAAGAGAACTTCTAAAAAATATGTACAAAGAAAAAGTCCGGCAAATTCAAATCTCTCAATATAATTACCCTCTTCCCGATGGTAGGATTGCCAAATATCCTCTTCCGCAAAGAGATGCATCCAAGCTACTGGTATATAACGGCAGGAAAATAACCACTTCTCATTTTTCCGAACTGCCGGTATTGTTACCTGAAGAGACATTGCTCTTGTTCAATAACACCAAAGTGATTCATGCGCGGTTATTGTTTCAAAAGGGGACGGGTGCGCAGATTGAGATATTTTGTCTTTCTCCACATGATCCGGGTGATTATGTGATGAATTTTCAACAGAGATGCCAATGTGCATGGCATTGCATGATTGGAAATGCCAGGCGGTGGAAAGAGGAACCTTTGTATATGCAAATTCCTGTGGGTGATGGCGTTGTAAGTTTGAAGGCCGAAAAAAAAGGAATCATGGGAAATGATTCGATTATCTGTTTTTCTTGGGATAATGAGGAATTTACCTTTTCCGATCTTCTGGAAGTAGCCGGAAAATTACCTATTCCTCCCTATTTGCACCGCCCTTCCGAAGAGAAAGATAATGAGACCTATCAGACTGTTTACTCCCGTTCCGAGGGTTCTGTGGCAGCTCCTACAGCAGGGTTGCATTTTACCGGAGAAGTAATGGAACGGCTTCGCGATAAAGGAATCCGGACGGCGGAAGTTACTCTCCACGTAGGTGCCGGAACTTTCAAGCCGGTGAAGAGTGAAACAATTGCCGGTCATGAGATGCACAGAGAATTCATCTCGGTGCCGAAAGAAACCATTAAGCAACTGTTTCATCATCCGGGAAAGGTGGTTGTGGTGGGAACTACTTCCATGCGTACAATAGAGAGCCTTTATTATATTGGCCGGAAGATAGATACCTCCCATCATTTATCTGCACATGCACTCAACGTAGAACAATGGGAACCGTATGGCGGCACAAAAGAGATCATGCCAAAACAGGCGCTTCAAAATATATTGGAGTACCTTGATGAGACAGGACAGGAACGACTTATCGCATCCACGCAATTAATGATCGCACCCGGCTATGAGTTCCATTTTCCCGACGCCATCATTACTAATTTTCATCAACCTCAGAGTACATTATTACTGCTTGTTTCGGCTTTTGTAGGAGAGGATTGGAGCAAGATATACGACTATGCACTGGAGAATGACTATCGATTTCTTAGCTATGGAGATAGTTCTCTATTATGGAAAAAATAGAATAAAATTCAAAAAGCCTGTTTTTTGGTTAAAAACCCAGCCGTAAACGGTTTTGTGCTATCTTTTTTTGTATAATTGCATCATTAAAGTCAAAAGTCTCTTATTTATAATATTTCAACTGAGTTGGTCCGTAAAATTGTCCGCATATTTGCCTTCATTATTGTCAGTATCATTTTATTGAATGTGATACTACTCGCCACTTTCAGTATTCCTGCAATACAAAAGAGCGTGGTTAACCTGGCATTGGACAAATTCCGGCCTCTCATAGGTACCCGGGTCGATTTGCAGGGTATCCGTATCAAACTGTTTAATACCGTAGAACTTGAGGGTATTTATGTAGAAGACCAACAGCAGGATACATTGCTATATGTAGGTAAGATTGGTGTGCGTATACATGCCCTTGATCTTTTGAAAAACAGGGTTACGGTGCATAAGTTATCCCTTGAGGATTTTACGGCCAACGTGCATCGTGCTTCACCGGAGGACCCTTTTAATTTTCAATTTATTATCGATGCCTTTGCCAAGCAGGATACTGTGAAAGTGAAAAAGAAAGAGGGAAAACCGTGGCGGATTACTGCCAACGAGGTGATGCTGAAAAATGGCATACTGCGCTACGATATTCTCTCTGCACCGGAAACGCCGGGAGCATTCAATATCAATCATATTGACGTGGCAGATTTTAATTTTAGGGGAAATGCCGAGTTTCTGAATATAGGAGATATGCGCGCCGAGGTGAATCATTTTAATTTTCTGGAAAAGAATGCAGGATTATCACTTGATAATCTGAAAGCAAATATGGAGGGGACGGGTACTTTGATTAGTAGTGATGGGGTGACGATTGCTTTGAATGGTTCTCACATACAGGTAAAGGATGCCCTCTATGATTTGGAGACAAAAAAGTTTTCTCTTACTGCGGAAAGTGATGTGGTTGATCCGCGCGATATCAATATCTTTGTTTCCCGATTTTCTCACCTCGATAAGCCGATCTCTTTTGAAGTCAGTGCGGAGGGTGAATTACCAAAGGTGCTACTTAAGGACTTGCATTTCCGTTATGGTTCCGATACAGAACTCAATGTGTCGGGATCCATCTCCGATTATAGCGATATCAATAATGGGGAGTTACATGTGAATCTACGGAACTTGTCTGTTTCCCAAGAAGATTTACAGGCGTTGATTCGCATTGGTCCGCCTGATTTCACGTCTCCCGATCAACTGTTGGCAATGGGTGACCTTCGCCTGCAGATGAAAGCTGATGGTCGTTTAAGCCGTTTTTTATATGATGGAGAAGTGGTTACGGAGCAAGGCGATGTGGTACTCAATGGAACCGGACGTATCGGAAATGAGTTCAAAAGCCTTGTCTTTGAAGGTCCTATGAGGGCTAATAATATCAAAGTGGATAAAATCATTGGTGAGAAGGTGGGTATCGGCAGTACCACCATCGATACGGATTTGAAATTATCCATTCTTCAAGATTCATCGCTTACGGTAGCTGCTGACGGACGGATAGAATCGACCTCGTTCAGGAATTATCATTATAATAATATTTTCTTTGATGCGGTATATAGTGGTACCAACGTTGTTGCCGAAATCCGCTCTGATATGGAGAGAAACAAATTGGATCTTTTCGCTGATATTTCCTTTGGTGATGCGATGAAATTTGAGGTAAAAGGAGATGTGGAGCATTTGGACCTCACACCATTTGTCGCAATCGAAAGATGGAATGACCCTTATATCAGGTTGAGTATCGATGGTGATCTCTCGGGAGGTTCTATTGATGACCTGGCGGGTACGGTATTGATTGATAACGTGGCACTGGCTGACAGTAGCTTTTTCTATAGTCCGGGACCTATTTACCTGGAAGCACAGTCCGATGAGGGGGAGGAGAAAAAGATAAAACTTCAGTCTACTTTTTTCGAGGGTGAAATCATCGGTGACTATTACTTCTCTACGATCGGAGCAGAGTTGATGCATGTCATCCATCCACATCTCCCTTCCGTTATTATGGAGAAAGCAGAGGTGCAACAACCGGACTTGGGGAAGAATAATTTTCGTTTCAATATCGAACTCTATAATACCGAAGATCTTTCTTATGCACTTTCCCTGCCGTTTTATAATGTGGAGCTGGCTACTCTTTCAGGAAGTGTGGACATGACGAGTAGTGAGTCGGTGCGGATGGATGCCTATCTTCCACGGGTAATGATGGGAAATAATGATATCCGAGAAACTAAAGTGAATCTGCATAACCGGATATCCGGACTGGGATTGGATGCGAATACTTATCTTGTGCAGAATAGCGGGCATATAAATATAAAATTAAATAGTGATGCGACCCTGGATTCTTTGACTAACCGTTTGTCATTTGAGATGCAACAAAACGCAAACCATTCTAACGGTCAAATGCTGATTACAATGGGATTTATGCGTGATCGTGAGGAACAGCTGGCGGCGAATATCCGTATTCTCCCTGCCCGGATTCTGTTCAATGGTAAGCAAATAGACCTTAACGATGCTTCCATCGCTTATAGTACAGACCGTATTGCTATTTCTAACTTCGGGATAAAGGAGGATAACATGCTCCTGTTGGGGATAGATGGGGTGGCTTCCAAAAGTGAAGCCGATAACATCCGGATTTATTTTAATAATACAGAACTGGGAAATATTCTCAATGCATTCAATGTAACCAATTTTGCCGGGTCTATCAATGGCGATATATATGTGCGGCAGGCACTGGATAACCCAATGATTCGCACCGAAGAACTACGGGTGGAAAATATTACCGTACAGGGAGATACCATTGGTACATTGCGTGTGGAGGCAAACTGGGATAACCTCCTTTCCGGCCTGGACCTGAATTCATGGCTGGAAAAAGACGGAGAGCGAAGCCTTGATGTCAAAGGACATATTCCTACGGGCGATAAAAGTCCTTTTCCCCTGGATGTGAACCTGAATATCTCGGATTTTAAGCTGATAGCCATTCAACCACTTGCTACTTCTATCTTCAGTGAGTTGAACGGACGATTGAATTCCCGGATACATGTGACCGGCACGCTTGCCGAGCCGGTGACGGAGGGATGGTTGGGTATTGATGAAGGGATGATGAAGGTGGCATTTACCAATGTGACTTATTACATATCTGACACGATTAATATCAGTCGGGATAATGTGGGGCTGAAGAATTTGGTGATCCGTGACCAGAATAACCATACTGCTACACTGAACCTGAACCTGTCACATACAAATTTTGGACGTATGGTCTATAATGCAGGTATTCGCTTTAACGACTTCATGCTCTTAAACAATGCAAACCGTACTGATATGATGGCTTATGGTAACCTTAAACTGTCCGGGGATCTGAAAGTGACAGGATCTCCATCCGGAATTTTCGGTAGTGGCAACCTGACAAGTTCAAGTCGGTCCGATGTGACGGTGGTGCTCCCTCAAACAGCTACAGCAACTGAATATAGCGGTATTATCTATGTAAATAGCCGCGAAAAAGAATCGGATTCATTGGCTTTCCTGCGTAAAGATCCCGACTCCGGGAGCCAATTGAATACCAATATCTCACAAGGTGTTCCCATTGTAATGGGAGTCACCGTGAACCTGACTCCACTGCTCGAAGCTGCTGTGGTTCTTGATCCTACTACCGGTGACGCACTTGAAATAAGTGGAGAAGGAGAGTTGAATGTCAATTTTAATTCCAAATCTACCCCATCGGTACTACTTTATGGTGATTATGTCATCAATAGTGGAAAGTTCCATTATAATCTACAGAATATCCGTACCATGGAGTTTAATATCCAGGAAGGAAGCCACCTTACCATGGGTGGAAATCCGATGAACACCCAGTTCAATATCACTGCTTACCGGGCTGTAAGGGCAGATTTGGCTACACTCAGTTCGACCTTTACAAATATATTGAGTAATACGCGTGTGCCAGTAAATGCCCTGCTTAAGATCAAGGGTAACCTTGAAGCGATGGATCTGAACTTTGATGTGGAATTACCGGAAAGTTCCAGCGATATCCAGCAGCGGGTAAATAGTTATATGCCGAATGAAGAGTCGAAAATACTTCAGGTGGTATATTTGGTGACCTCCGGTAATTTTGTCCCTACCGAAGGCTCCCCCAATACGAATTTCGGTTCATCGATGGCAACAAATTTTGCAGCAAGTACTCTCTCCCGTGGGTTAGACGCTTTGTTTGCCAGTGCTTTAAGGGATAACTGGTCGGTCAGTACGAATCTGGAATCAGTGGATGGCAGTCTTGATAATATGAGGGTGGGCGTAGATGTCTCTACCCGCTTAATGAATAACCGATTGCAAATTAATACCAACCTGAGCTATGGGGATGGTACAATGATGGTGGGTGACCAGGCATTTATGGGTGAGTTTGAAGCCAAATATTATATTAACAACTGGCTTATGCTAAGAGCTTTCCATCGAGCCAATGAACGATTTTATAGCCGTGCGCCATATACGCAGGGAATTGGTGTAATGGTCACCCGGGAGGCAAAGAGGTTAAGGGATTTGATTGATTTCAGGTTTGTCAGAAGGAAAGAGGAGGATTGAAGTGATGATCCCAATGAATCAGGATAACTTGTCCCGACCTTCGGAAAGTAGTGATGATGTATTGATATAGTGGTTTTTATGAAAAGATATATAGTCCTGATATTGTCGATATGTACATTCAGTGCCTGTAGTGTGACTAAAAAGGTGCCTGAGGGAAGCTATCTTCTCAATAAGACTGATATAAAATCAGATGTGAAAGGAATTGTACCGTCCACCCTGAAGCCTTACCTACGGCAAAAACCTAATTCATCGATGATTTTACTGGGAAGAGTGAAATTGCAAATGTACAATATCCCCAATAACGATTCTACCTGGCTAAACAGACAATTCCTCAAATACGGTGAACCTCCGGTATTATATAATGACCAATTGACTGTAATCTCGGCTGAACAAATCCGGCTACATATGAAGAACAAAGGATACCTCAATGCAGTTGTGGATACCACCGTGATAAAGAAGGACAAGAAGGCGAATGTAACTTATGATGTGACGGGCAACGAACCCCACCGTATCCGGGTATTCAAGGACACCATTCATTCTGTCGATACGACTATATACAACATACTGAAGCAAAGCCGGCGGCTCGAGCTTATGAAAGAAGGCGATATTTTTGACCTGTCTATCCTGGAGGAGGGAAGGGAGAGAGTGACCACTATGCTGAGAAACCGGGGATATTATAATTTTCAGAAAGATAATTTCTATTTTATTGCCGATACCACGGTGGGCACAAATGAGGTCGATGTGACACTTGCCATGAATAATCCTACTGACTCGACATTGCACCGGCGGCATTATATAGGGGACGTGACAGTAATTAGCGGGGTAAATCCTGCTCATTTGCAGGATTCTACAGGCCATGCCCCATTAGATACGGTGGAATATAAAGGAATAAAGATTATTTCTGAGAAAAATCGGTTTCTACGGCCACGAGCGGTCTATTATAATACCTTTTTACGTCCCGGACGGATCTATTCCGACCGGATTTCGGAACGGACCTATGCCTCACTGAATGGGATGGGAGCAGTAAACCAGACGCAGGTCAACCTGACACCTGTAATCCGGAATGACACAGCTTTTCTTGATTCACGGATCACCCTTTTCCCGGGCAATCTTCATTATTCTCAGTTTGGAGTGGACGGTACCAATTCGCAAGGCGACCTGGGAGTTGCCGGTAATATAACGTACGAACATCGTAATTTACTGAAAGGGGG
This sequence comes from Proteiniphilum sp. UBA5384, assembly GCF_002410825.1. Lineage (GTDB taxonomy): Bacteria > Bacteroidota > Bacteroidia > Bacteroidales > Dysgonomonadaceae > Proteiniphilum. Next base: position 35,770 of record NZ_DHOS01000001.1, read on the forward strand.
AGAAATTTTCCGTATTCAGTTAAAGGCCGCTTATGAGTTTATTACTGCTTCAGATAGTTTGAACCTGGTCGATAATAGTTATTATGAGTATGGGGGGGAAGCATCTCTGACCATCCCGCAATTGATGCTTCCATGGCTCCTGAAACTACTTGGAGATCAACCATCGGCATCCACGGAGTTTTCAGTGGGACTTAATTACCAGAATCGTCCGGACTATTTGCGTCAGTTTTTTAGCCTGGGCACCAAGTTTCAATGGGCCTCCTCGGAATGGCAATTACAACATAGCATGGAACCGTTGGGTGTGACGTATGTGAGTATGCCCAGAAAATCCGATCTGTTTGAAGAACTTTACCTGAGCGATGAAAATTCTATTTTACGATTCAGTTTTGATGATCTGTTGATCGTCCGTAGTGGTTATAATATCACTTATTCCAATTATGGCCGTAACTTTAGACGAAGGATGCCGGCTATTCCTTTCCGGATTCGTTCGGGAGTGGAATGGTCCGGATGGTTACCACGTATTTTGACGAATCTGGGAGAAGGTAGTGTAAATGAAGATGGCTTCAGGACTTTATTTGGATTACCCTATTCAGAATATGTCAGAGGTGATTTTGATATATCTGCGTCACATGCTTTTGATGATCAGAACACACTGGCCGGCCATTTTGCAGTGGGGGTAGCATATCCTTTCGGCAATTCCACTGTCTTACCCTTTGAAAGGCGTTATTTTGGAGGGGGAGCCAATAGCGTGAGGGGTTGGAGTACTCGTACTTTGGGACCCGGTACGTATAACCGTGACTCTTTGGTATCCGATTTTGGTCGTAAGGTAGGGGATATAAAACTTGATATGAGTCTGGAATATCGTCATAAACTGACTAAAATGTTTGAATTGGCCACTTTTGTCGATGCGGGGAATATATGGACCATCAAGGACTACTCGGTACAACCGGGTGGCAAGTTCGGATGGAATACTTTTTATAAGGAACTGGCCGTGGCATACGGACTTGGGCTCCGTTTAGACCTTAATTTCCTGCTGATCCGGGTGGATGGTGGTATGAAAGCTCATAATCCCGGACTTCCCGAGGGTTCCCGGTGGACTATTTTCAAACCCAATTTCAAACGCGATTTTGCCTTCCACTTCGCCATTGGTTATCCGTTCTAAAACAGAGGTGAATGATGAATTTGTCTTACTCAATATTCATAAACATTTTATTCATAATATAAAATCGATACCTAATATGCCTTCGATGTCTTGATTAGAAGGGTTTGATGTGTCCGGATAAATAGGTGCATCGTCTATCACAGCGGTTGAATTGGCTATATTTATTTGAAGTATAGGTATTTGATACATCTTGTTGTGCGCTAGATCCAAATATGAGTTTACAATTTTTTTCTTTTCATCCTTTAATAATAAGGATAGAAAATTAAAAGCGTTTCAAGAGCATTCAATGCGTCGTGTGGACGATTGAATCTTATATCCAGCATTGCCTTTGCAATCCATTTGAGGGATTTGTCTTGCATCTTGCCCTCCAATGAGCAAAATTGCTGCTCGAGGGTAAAGTAATCACGGCTACTTAGTAGTTGCTTTACATTATTATCTGCCTCTTGTGGAAAAAGTAGGTTCCCATGGGGTGTCAGTAATAGCAGAAGTGGGATTATCCTTATTCTGTTCATGTTCATGATTGTCGATCAATTATCCGCCCACACAATGTCGGGAAGAATTCTTTCTGTTTATCAATGATTCAAAGGCAAGTAAAAATGTGCGAAAAATATGCCCGTAAATGTAGTAATAAGTAGCAACGGTAAATTTCGTAAAACCGTTTGTAGAAAAGGAAAACCCGCCTTGTGAGCGGGTTTGGGAATTGTCTTTCAGTTGTCTTGCCAGGATTCGAACCTGGACAAACAGGACCAGAATCTGTTGTGCTACCGTTACACCACAAGACAATGGGAGTGCAAAGGTATAAAAAATTGTCACAACAAAAAAGGTTGTGCGAAAAAATATTTACCGAAAGTTAAACCCTGCCAACCATTGGCTCTAATGAGTGTTCAATAAGTAGCTATCGAGTAATCACTGAATAACGATTCTTTTCCCTGTAAAAGTTTATTAGTGCGGCATACACCGGTGATTTTCGTAGGATGGGGGCATTGCCCACAAGAAAGAGTTGTTGTCTTGCGCGGGTGATGGCCACGTTGAGTTTCCTGTCCACCGTACCGTTGTGGTTCGGGTTGCAGAGAAAATTCATCTGGTAGGGTTCATTGGCACAGAGTGAAATCAGAATCACATCACGCTGGCTTCCCTGGTAGCGCTCGACGGTATCAACCATAATATTCTCCCAATCCGGGATTCCTGCTAATGACAACTTGTGTTTGATCAAGGCGATCTGGTTCCGGTAGGGGGCGATAATGCCGATCGATCTGGAATCGAATATTTTTCTATTTGCTCTATATACTTTGCGAAGGGAAATGAGCAGTGAGATAATCAAATCGGCTTCAGTCTCGTTGATTTTGTCGGACGGGGTGGGGGCGTTGATTTTTTCTGTCGAAAAGAAAGCGGTACGCTCCGAGGCTATCCACCGGTCGAAGTGATTGTCTGACGGGCACTGTAACTTCCATGCTGAGGATTGCCAGTCGAGTGCCGGGAAAAGGTTTCCGGAATAAAAGCTTTTGGCGGGAAAAGCAGCGATGTCGTTATGCATCCGTCCTTGCTGTGTGAGTTGCGCATATGCATGATTCCATCCTTTTGCTTGACAGCGGTGCAATAACCGTTCAAAAAGAGAGTCACGGCAATCGGTAAATCCGGATTTCTGCAATACAGGCTCTTTGATCCCTGAAAATTGACGATCCTGCAACACAATAGTCGATAGCTGATTGTGATCTCCTATCATGATAAACCTGTCTAAACGGGGTAGGAGACCGATAATTTGAGGCTCCAATATCTGTGATGCCTCATCGATAATAGCTACATCAAAATGTTTGAGTTTGAAAAGTTCCATCCTACCGTTGATGGATGCGAGGGTGGAAATGTAGATACGTGTGCCTTCTATCTCGTGCCGAAGTGATTCCCTATCCGTGGCTTTTTCTGAAATCCTTTGTAGCAATCGATGCCGGTAAGTTTTCGCACAGGAGAGTTCTGTGCCCACCCGGATATAAGCGTCACATTCCCCTTTCCTGCATCCGAAAGCCGCGTTAATGGCTTCGCACAACTCGTCCACGGCACGGTTGGTATAGGCAAGTACCATGATATTCATCTTTGGTTGTGCGTGGAATTCTTCAATCAGCCGCCGGGCGAAGATCGATGTCTTTCCTGTGCCGGGCGGCCCCACAATCAAAAAATAGTCTTCAGCACACATCGCTTTGCGGATAATATTTTCCGGATAGTCTGCTTTTGGATAACTTATTTCAGTACAGCCGGGAGGTTTTACGCCCATCAGTACCTCTTTTTTCCGTGTGGATGCTGTCAAAAAGGAAAAAAGACTCTTGTACATGCTGTTGTAGGTGGTATCCAGCGAATCGTGCTCTATTACCCAGAGTCGGTTTTCCTCAAAGAAGCGGCGGTTTTTCTGTTTATAACGAAAGCGCACTTCTACCGATTCAGAGGTAATCCGGGCGATAGTACCCTTTAGTATCTGCCGGTTGAGTACCGTATCCTTGTCATCTTTCTTTGGATAGACGATACATATATCACCCTCCCGGAAGTTAACGATGTCGTTTTCTGTGTGATTACGGGCGAAAAGGATTGTCATATCATGTCCCGCATCATCGATGTGTTTGATGGAAAGATTAAAAAGGACGTCCAATGCTTCGGCCCGTTCGTTGAAGTTGCTGTTCCAAAGTGATGCCGTTCCCGTGGGCGTTTCATAGGCTATGTCACCGATCTTCTGATGATATAGTTCTCTTGAAATGAAGCGGACATAACGATAGAAAAAGGTAAGTTCCGTTTCGCTGCAACCCGACAACAGTGTGTGTATCCGTTCAATTTTTTCGATGAAGAACGCGGGTAGTTTCTGTCTTGTTTGGATGAGATGGAATAAAGATTGAAACAATGCTTCTGCATCCCGATTTTCTCCCTGTATCAGAATCTGTTCATTGGCCACAATCAGGTTCCGGAGGTTCAGGATCGATTTCTCCAGTTCTCCGTCTACCGCTGCAGTGCGAAGGTTTTCTCCCGGCCGGCATCCTGCCGAATAGAGGATAGACGCATCTATTCCCTGTGCCTGCTCCCCGAAAACGGTCTCTATCATCAGCCGATAAACGGCCGTTTGCACTTCATGATTGAGTGTGATCTTGTTGTGATCGTAGGAGGGGAAGGGTAATTTGCCCGATTTCAGTTCTAAGATCCGGGCATCCGTTTCTTCGGAATAGGGTTGTAGCAGGTCGAGTCGCCCCTGAAACCCAAATCGTTCACAAAAGAACGAAGGTTCCAGCGTACAATGATGCAGGTTGATTCCTCTCCCGGGAAAATCCTCACGGATCACCCGTTTGATATTTTCAAATTGAGTCCGCGCTTTTTCCATGAATGTCCGGAAATCACTCTCGGAGCGAATATCTTCACAACTTGTATATTCGAAAGGCGACTGTTTAAATGATCGTAGGAATACATCTCTGAAAGAAACGTCCTCCGGATTATCCGCAAACACCAGTTCATCGAGGAAAAAATTGGCCAGGTTTCCCAATAACAGGTAAGAGCGGTTTTCCTTCTCTTCAAATTTGTTACGGAAATAATGAAGCGGCGATATTGAATAATCCTGAAAACATTCGGCAATGGCAGACGCATCGATCAGATAATCCGGTTCAAGGATGATATAGTTAGGAAGCAGAAAACCATCCCCGTCAATCACACAATCGACCAGGTTCAGGTTGGCACCTTCCCGGAACCTTTCAACTGAAGCTGTAAAAGCGCTGTTCTCCGGTGAAATGCCGTATCTGGCAATCAGTGGTATGCCGGGATCCTCTGTCCTCACGCAGATAAGCAATTTCCCCTCACGATCGATTTTAAGAAGTTGAACACGGAGGGTATCCGTTGTGATATCTGAGGGGAAAAGCGAAAATTCAGTCATATCTGATCAGAATATTTTAGGCAGAAAAATGATGAGCCCCACTGCCAAAGCAGCCAAAACTACAGTCAGGACTGCGGCCGCAGAAAGGTCTTTCACTTTTTTAATAGTAGGATGAATCTCTTTATTACAGGCGTAATCCGACAATCTTTCCAATGCGGTATTCATCGCTTCCATGGAGAATACGGCTCCTATAGCAATGATAATGGCAAGCCATTCCCCGGGGGAAATTTTATATAGGAGTCCCAGTAAGATTGCGATGATAGCCACAATCAGATGAATATGCGCATTGGGGGTTTCTTTGTACAATGTATGTATACCCCTGAATGCGTGACTGAAAGATTGAATGCGTTCCCGTATGTAAGACATATTGTTGATGAGATGATTTCAAAATTGAAAATTTATATTCAAATGTATAGAATTTGTCGTTTACGCCCAAATATCTTTTTCCTTTTCGACAAGCAGTAAACCTTATCAGGCTAAATGAAGTAGAGCCCAAATTATTTTGAGTTTATATCAATATTTGGTACTTTTGATATAAATTTGAAATTATGTCTCAAGTCTGCCCCCTTTGTGGAAAAACCAAACCGGAAGAAGTCCTTTTTTGCGATGATTGCAGTAGGAAGATACATTCAGAGTATGAGGTGGATATTCCGAAGGAGACCGGATCAACATCAAAAACAACACAACCCGGAAGAAAAAAACGTATAGCAACTCCGCTTCTGTTTGTATTCATGATTGGTCTACTGGTAGGTGCTTTTTTTGTATATAATGCGACAATACGCAAAACCAATCTCGATCGTAGCGGTTGGGATGCAGCTCTCAAGGAGAACACCGTGAAAGGTTATTTAGCTTATATGAATGCATATCCGCGTGGAATCCATTTTGACCAGGCACAGGAGGAATTGCGGAAATTGAAGTCGGTAGAGGCTTCAATGTGGGAAAAGATGAAAGAAACCGATAACATAACTGAATTACGCGATTTCCTTAACCAATATCCCGGGAGCCCGTATGCTCCGCTGGTGAAAACAAGACTCGACTCGCTTACATGGATAGGAACTTTGCGGACAAATACGGGAGAAGCCTATTCCGACTATATCATGCTGAGTGAAAGCGGAGGAATCCGAGGCGATTATATAGCAGAAGCCCAAAAAAGATATGCATTGCTTTTCGGTACACAATCTATGGATCCGGCTATACTGGACAGCATCCGCACTACTATCGACGGTTTTTTTATATCTCTTACTTCTCTTGACCATAATGGGATGATTCGTTATCTGGCACCTATGGTACAGCGTTTTTTTGATTCCGGCACTGCTTCCCGCGAAAGAATTACGGGTGAATTACTCGTTACAGGAGCGCGGACGGAAGGTGCAACACTGAAATTTATACCGGATTTACAGTCGATATGGTATGAGATGACGAACAGTAACCACTATAAAGTAAATGTACCGCTACAGAAGACTTACCAAAAAAATGGCTCTATAGAACAGGTATATGGATATATTGTTCACATGGAATTGGATCCTCTCTTGCAGATTGTCAGTATATTTGAGACGAAACCCTATCCCGAAGCGCCTTAGCATTCATAATAGAGACGCAGGACAGATAGCGGGAAAACTAATTTGGCACCTGTTTGTTTAACAGTATCTATGGAATTTCAACTTACATCAGCATATCAGCCTACGGGCGACCAGCCGGAAGCCATTGCGGCTCTGATTGAGGGACTGCAACAAAAAATCCCTTACCAGACGCTATTGGGGGTTACCGGATCGGGTAAGACCTTTACGGTGGCTAACGTGATCGCACAGATAAATAAACCCACGTTAGTGCTGAGTCATAATAAGACGCTGGCAGCACAACTCTATAGCGAGTTTAAGAATTTTTTCCCGAATAATGCGGTGGAATATTATGTCTCTTATTACGATTATTATCAACCTGAGGCTTATATCCCCACCACCGATACCTATATCGAGAAAGACCTGTCTATTAATGACGAGATCGAAAAACTCCGTCTTGCCGCCACCTCCGCGCTGCTTTCCGGGAGGAATGATGTGGTCGTGGTTTCTTCTGTTTCCTGCCTCTATGGCATTGGTAATCCTGAAGATTTTAATAAGGTCACTATCGATATTCGTGAGGGGCAGGTAATGGAGCGCGACCAGTTGTTACGCTTGTTGGTGAATAGCTTATACTCCCGTAACGAAACAGTGGATTTTAACCGGGGAAATTTTCGTGTCAAAGGTGATACGGTGGACGTCTTTCTGGCGTACCATGATTATATAGTCCGGATTGTTTTCTGGGGAGATGAGATAGAGAGCATCGAGTCGATAGACCCGTTGACGGGGCTTACCATGGAACGGTTAGACTCGTATCGTATTTTTCCGGCCAACCTGTTTGTGACCACACAGGAGCGTATTAACAGGGCAGTGGATGAGATACAGATTGATTTGGGGAAACAGGTGGAGTTTTTTCAGGAGATTGGTAAACCTTATGAAGCCAAACGGCTCTATGAAAGGGTTACCTATGATGTTGAAATGATTAAGGAGATAGGATTCTGCTCAGGGATAGAGAATTACTCGCGCTATTTCGACGGCCGTGCTCCGGGTACACGCCCTTTCTGTCTGCTTGATTTCTTCCCTAAGGATTATCTTACCGTTATCGACGAAAGCCATGTTACCATTCCTCAAATCCGGGCCATGTATGGCGGCGACCATTCACGTAAGATGAATCTGGTGGAGTTTGGCTTCCGCTTGCCGGCTGCAATCGATAACCGCCCATTGAAATTTGAAGAGTTTGAGGTGCTTACTCCCGAGATTATTTTTGTGAGTGCTACCCCTGCCGATTATGAATTGGAAAAGTCGGAGGGTATTGTTGTCGACCAGTTGATTCGCCCTACAGGATTACTTGATCCTCCTATCGATGTGCGACCGAGTTTGAACCAGATAGATGACTTGATGGAAGAGATTCGGCAACGGGTGGAGGTCGATGAAAGGGTATTGGTGACCACTCTTACCAAGCGGATGGCGGAAGAGTTGACTGATTATCTGACCAGGAATGGTGTACGTTGTAATTATATTCACTCTGATGTAGAAACATTAGAGAGGGTGAGAATCATGGATGAACTGCGCAACGGCTTATTTGACGTGTTGATCGGCGTGAATCTGTTGCGGGAAGGGTTGGATTTGCCTGAAGTATCGCTTGTGGCAGTACTCGATGCTGATAAGGAAGGATTTCTCCGCTCTCATCGCTCCCTTACCCAGACGGCCGGCCGGGCGGCTCGAAACGTGAATGGAAAAGTGATCTTTTATGCCGACAAGATAACCGACAGCATGCGGATGACCATTGACGAGACCAATCGTAGACGCGAAAAACAGATAAAATATAATGAAGAGCATGGCATCATACCACAACAGATAAAAAAAGCCCACTCATCGGCATTGACCAAAGAATATAAAGTAACTGCCGAAACAAAAGCATACGTCGAGCCGGATTATTATACAATGGCAGCTGAACCGGTATCGGAATATGCTTCGAAAGAGGACCTGAAGAAAAAAATCGAGCAGACCCGAAAAGCAATGATGGCGGCAGCCAAGAAATTGGAATTTCTGGAAGCTGCCCAATTGCGGGATCAGTTGATAATATTGGAGGAGAAGATTCGATAATCCCGATAATCGGGACGAGTAGTGAAGATTCGATGATATTTTTGGAAGTAGTGAATTTTTTAATCAGTAAATCAGTAAATCAATAAATCAGTTTAAATGAAATCAGACATTCAAATTGCACGGGAAACACCCTTGAGAAAAATTAAAGATATTGCGGAGAGTATAGGTATTGAACGGGAAGAAGTGATCGGTTTTGGCAGGCACATGGCTAAAATCCCTTTGCATCTTATCAATCAGGAAAAGATCAATCAGAGCAATCTGATATTGGTCACGGCGATTACTGCGACTAAGGCGGGTATCGGTAAGACTACAGTATCCATAGGTCTAGCCCTGGGATTGAACAAAATGGGTAAAAAAGCAATCGTAGCATTACGTGAACCATCACTGGGGCCTGTCTTTGGTATGAAAGGCGGTGCAGCCGGAGGAGGATATGCGCAGGTTCTTCCGATGGAGAATATCAACCTCCACTTCACGGGTGATTTCCATGCTGTAACCACAGCTCATAATACTATTTCGGCTTTGCTCGACAACTATATCTTCCGTGTGCGGGGAACCGGTGAAGAGATCAAGGAGGTCCTCTGGAAACGGGTACTGGATGTGAACGACCGGAGCCTGCGGTATATTGTTACCGGCTTGGGTCCCGGTAATGGCATACCCCAGGAAGGAGGTTTTGATATCACTGCCGCATCGGAACTGATGGCCATTCTCTGCCTGGCAGAAAACGAAGATGATCTCCGCAGGAGAATAGAGAATATCCTGTTGGGATACAGGATAAATGGAGAACCATTTACGGTAAAAGATCTGGGCGTGGCCGGCGCAATTACCGTATTGATGAAAGATGCCATCCACCCCAACCTCGTACAGACTACCGAGAATACGGCCGCTTTTGTGCATGGAGGACCGTTTGCCAATATTGCGCATGGCTGCAACTCGGTATTGGCCACCAAGATGGCGATGTCTTATGGGGATTATGTGGTCACTGAAGCCGGTTTCGGTGCCGACTTGGGTGCTGAGAAATTCTTTAATATCAAATGCCGTAAAAGTGGTCTTCGACCCAAATTGACGGTGATTGTCGCCACTGCACAGGGGTTGAAGATGCATGGGGGAACACCTGAAAAGATGATCAAAGAACCCGATATGGAGGGACTGAGAAGGGGGTTGGAAAATCTGGGAAAACATCTTGATAACCTTGTCGGTTTCGGTCAGTCGGTAGTAGTGGCGTTTAATAAATATGATTTCGATACTCCGGAAGAAATTGATACTGTGCGTGCTTTTTGTCAGGCGAGAGGTGTTTCTTTTGCCGTGAACGAAGCGTTTACCGATGGGGGCGTAGGAGCAGTGAATTTGGCCGAAGCGGTGATAGAAGTCATTGAGAACAAACCGTCGGGAGAACTGAAATTTACCTACGATGATGAGGATGATATAGAGACGAAAATATCCAAAATTGCCACAAAAATTTATGGTGCACGTGATGTGGTGATGGGTGAGAAGGCATTGAAGAAACTGAGAATGATAGAAGGTTCGCCCCTCGAAAAAATGCCGGTATGCATCGCTAAAACACAATATTCTTTCTCTGCCGATCCCAAATGGTATGGTGTAGCAAAAGATTTCCGCTTCAAGATCAATGATCTGGTGATTAACCGGGGTTCGGAATTTATAGTAGCTATTGCCGGTGAAATGATGCGTATGCCCGGATTGCCCGCCGATCCTCAGGCCACGAGGATTGATATTGTTGATGGTGAAGTGGAAGGATTAAGTTGATTGTTTATTGCCAATTTATTCGATCCACATCAGGTCGCTCATGATGCCGTCGGAGATAAAGATACCGTCACGGGTCAGTTTTAACTTGCCTCCTTCGGTTTTGAGCAGGTTGCGATCAAGATATTTCCGTGCATTCTCCAGACAATACTGGTAGAATTTATCGCCGAAACGGGTTGTAAGATCCGTGAGATCGAGTCCCCACATCGTGCGCAATCCGGTAAGTACCATCTCATTGTATTTTTCTGCCCGGCTCAAAAGCTCCGTCTCGCGGTTTAATATGCCTGATTCCACACTTTTGATATAACGAACAAGTGAAGGGATATTGAAAGAACGATGATCGCCGTCATATGAATGTGCGGCAGGTCCCAGGCCGAGATATTTCTCATTCTTCCAGTAAGAAGTGTTATGTAGAGAAAAGTAACCTTCCTTTCCGAATGCCGATATTTCGTAATGGATATACCCCTTCGCCGTGAGACGTTCTATCAACAAGGAAAACATATCGGTGCTGACTTCTTCCCCCACGGGTTTTATTCTTCCGGTTTGTAAGAGTCTGTACATCCGGGTCTTTTCTTCATAGATAAGGTGATAGGAAGAGATATGGGGAACATCGAGTGCAATAGCCCGTGTCAGATTGTAATCCCATATCTCCCTGTTTTGTCCCGGTAATCCGTACATCAGGTCGATACTGATATTCCCGAAGCCATACCGTTGGCATCTTTTCACTGCATCAATCGCCTCTTGGGCGGAGTGCCGGCGGCTCAGAAATTTCAATTCTTTGTCATTGAAACTTTGTATGCCGATACTGAGCCGGTTGACCGGCAACCGGGAAAGCATCTCCACATATGCCTCCGATAGGTCGTCTGGATTAGCTTCTACGGTAATTTCCGCCATAGATTCGATAGAGAAGTGGCGGTGTAATGTCTCGAATACCTTTTCGAAGTGTTCCTGCCTGAGGCGGGAAGGAGTTCCCCCACCGAAGTAAATGGTCTTTACCGGTTCGGGGAACTCCTTCTTTCTCATGCGGGCTTCGTCGCATAACGCATTGACGAAAGTATCCATTTCCTTTTCATTAGTACCGGTATAGAAATCACAATAAGTACACCGTGTCTTGCAGAAAGGAATATGAATATATATACCTGCCACGTTATTCTTTTATAACCTGTTTCCGGATTATTGGGCCTGGAGCATCTCCTTTACCCGCACTGGCTCGTCGGTGGTAATAAAGTCAACTCCTAGATCGATAATCTTTTGGATATCTTCGGGTTTATTCACTGTCCACACGTTTACTTTTTGTCCCAGCGCGTGTGCTTCTTTCACCCACTCGGGTTTGTTATACACTACTTTCAGATTGTAGTCAAATCCGCTTAGGTTCATTGTATCCAGTACTTTGGGGGATAAGTCGCCATTCAGGTAATAAACAGGAGCGTCGGGAGCGAGTTTCCTGGCCTGTTGTACAAAGTTGAGTCCAAAAGCGATATATTCCACCCTGTCCCCCAGACCCCGTTCGCGTACCATATTGATTACTTTTTCAACCAGCACGTCTTCTCTCTCTTTTGAACGGTGAGTTTTAAATTCCATAATCAGTTTCACATGCTTGCAATTGGAAAAGGCGTCCAGATATTCCTCTACTGTGGGGATTGGTTCTCCATTGGCAAGTTTTACCTTTCTGAGGGTGGCGAAAGGTGTGTCCTGGATAATTAACTTTTCCCCGTTGAGAGTGGCGTCGGCATCATGGTGCACCACGGGAATCCCGTCGGGAGTAATCCACATATCCATTTCAGAACCATATACACCGATAGAATCGGCTTTCATCAGTGAGGCAATAGAGTTCTGGGCTGAGCCCTCCGTTTTCCAGAATCCGCGGTGCGCAATAACTTGCGTCTGTGACCAGCCATAGGCAGTAACAAATAATAGAAACAGGAAACTTAAGTAAATTTTTTTGTCCATATTAATGATTATTTATAATGTTTATTAGCACAAAAATACATTATTATATCTATAAACCGGCTAATACAGTTACTATATGAGTGAAAAAAAACTGAATTTTCTGAAAAGACGGAACCAAAGAGTCTCCATTTGATAATAGAGACATCTTGCAAAACACCTACAGGCTTTCCCCGAAATCCTCTTTAAATTTGGTGATCAGCTTCTGAGGCCAATCGCTCACAGGCTCCAGTCCACCCATAAAGAAACGGAGCACCGGAGGTTCGTATACAAAGCGAAGGCCACCGATTAATGTGCGGTTTTCGTATAGCCATGTCATCCGGTCCTCCACATATTTGATCTGCGACAGGGTGAATACCCGACGGGGGACTGCCAGTCGCACCAATTCCATATCAGCATAAGTTTCATTGCCATACTCGTCACGCTGGTTGGAGATGGAGCCTCTTTCCATGCCACGGATTCCCGAAATAAGGAATAATGCCGCTGCCAAAGCACCGGCGGGATATTCCTTTTGGGGGATATGGTCACATACTTTCATCGCATCCACATGAGCACCCAATACTCCGGCAGGCTTTACTACCGGAACGCCATTGGCATCAAGGGCATTCACCAGGTAAGCTATAAAATCGGGACTCTGGCTGATCATTGTCTCGTCGAGTGTTTCATACAGACCTACTGCCATCGCTTCTATTTCACGCACGGAAATACCTCCGTAAGTCAGGAATCCTTCGAACAGCGGTACCAATGCTTCTAATTCGCGATAAATATCCATATTGTTCGTGCAAATACCTCCTCCCCGGGAAGAACTTAGCTTCCTGGCGGAGAAATAGACGATATCGGCAAGGTCTGTCATGATCTTTATCACTTCACCCATAGCGCTTCCTTTGAATTCTTCTTCCCGTTGGATTACCAGATATGCATTCTCCCCCAGCAAACTGGCATCGAGCACCAACCGGATATTGTATTTGTCGGCAATAGTCCTTACATCCCTCAGGTTCTGCACTGAAAAAGGTTGTCCACCGATAAGGTTGGTGGATGCTTCCATGCGGATAAACGGGATATTTTTAGCACCGTGTATTTTGATGACCTCTTCCAGTTTTTCAAGGTTCATATTTCCCTTGAAAGGGTGAGTGGAATTGATCACATAAGCTTCGTCGTATAACAGTTCAGCGATCTTTCCCCCGTACTGGGTGATATGTGCCATGGCAGTGGTGAAGTGGTAGTTCATAGGCACCAGATTGCCTTTACGCACGTAGGCGTTTGACAGGATATTTTCTGCTGCCCGCCCCTGATGTACCGGAAGATAATACTTCTTTCCCAGCACCTCTTCCACCGCTTTCTGGAGCCTGAAAAAACTCTGTGATCCGGCATAGGCGTCATCTGCCTGCATCATGGCAGCCATCTGGTTGTCACTCATCGCATTGGTGCCGCTATCAGTAAGCATGTCAAGGAATACATCTTTTGTGCTGAGTCGGAAAGTGTTAAATCCACCCTCCTTCAACGCTTCTAATCTTCTCTCGATAGGTACCAAATGTAATTTCTGCACTACACGTACTTTGTGTAATTCTAACGGAATATTCTCACCATTATAAAATTTAACGTCATTCATGAGCTCTGTGTGTCTTTATCTTATAGTTAGTTATTATTTGATATTTCTTAAAGATTGTCGTTAATATCAGATTTTTCCTGATAAATTTTAATTAAAACTGCAAATATAGTGAAAGCCGAGAGAAAAACTAAGCTTGCTTGAGTTTTTCCGAGGCGCATCAAAAAGTCTAACCGATTGAATTGTTCCGGAGAGAAAAAAAATTGTCGATTAACAAAAAAGCCCTATATTTGTGGCTATAAATTCTAATAATCATCATTGACTAATTTTTAATAAAACAAATCTTATGGATAAACCCTATGCAATAGGTATTGATGTGGGCGGTACGAATACCGTTGTAGGCATCGTGGACAAAAGAGGACAGATTTTAAAGAGTGGCAGTATCAAAACAGCCAAACATTCCCGGGTGGAAGATTACCTGGATGAGTTGACTGACCTGATTGAAGATCTTATCGCGGGAACAACCACCAAGGATCAGATCAAGGGGATTGGTGCCGGTACACCCAACGGTAATTATTTCTCGGGAAGTATAGAATTTGCTCCCAATCTTCCATGGAAAGGTGTAATTCCTTTCGCACAGATGCTGGAAGACCGGGTAGGTATCCCTGTTGCACTTACGAACGATGCCAATGCGGCAGCTATTGGGGAAATGACTTACGGTGCTGCCCGCGGCATGAAAGATTTTATCGTGATTACTCTGGGAACCGGTGTTGGTAGCGGTATTGTTGTGAATGGACAGTTAGTATACGGTCATGATGGTTTTGCCGGTGAACTCGGGCACGTAATCATGCGCAGACATAATGGCCGCCTTTGTGGGTGCGGAAGGACAGGGTGTCTTGAGGCTTATTCTTCGGCAACCGGTGTGGCGCGTACAGCTCGTGAGTATCTCGAACTGAAGCCTGATACACAGACTCGTCTCCGTAATATACCGGTAGAAGATATCACATCGAAAGATGTATTTGATGCAGCCATGGGCGGCGATGAACTGGCGAAAGAGATATTTAAATTCACCGGAGAGATGTTGGGTGAGGCATTTGCTGATTTTGTGGCTTTTTCAAGTCCCGAGGCTATCATCCTTTTTGGAGGACTTTCCAAAGCGGGCAACCTTATCATGGATCCTATCCGCGAAAGTATGGAAAGAAATATGCTCCCTATTTTCAGGAATAAAGTGAAACTGATGTTCTCCGACCTGAAAGAGAGTGATGCCGCCGTATTAGGTGCCAGCGCACTGGGTTGGGAAGTCAGGGATTGATTGGAAATATCCAGCCTTTTGATAATATACTGTACAGCTCCGGATTTTTCCGGAGCTGTTTTTTCAAATTTATACAAAACTAACGAGCAGATTGACAAAAAAGAGCGATAGATTTTATTACCTTTGTACTCATTTTAAAAATAACGACTTAAACGGAAACAGAATGTCAAAAAAAATTCAAACAGCCCTCATTTCAGTGTATCACAAGGATGGGTTGGAGGAAATACTTCGGGAACTACATCATTTACGAGTTAAGTTTATTTCTACCGGTGGCACGCAGGAGTTTATCCAGTCTTTGGGATATGAATGTGAAGCGGTGGAGGATATCAGCGGCTATCCTTCAATTTTAGGAGGCAGAGTAAAAACACTTCATCCCAAAATTTTTGGTGGTATTCTTTACCGACGTGATAATGAGATAGATAAGAAGCAGATAAAATCGTACGATATTCCTTCCATCGACCTGGTTATTGTTGATTTGTATCCTTTCCGCGAAACGGTTGCTGCCGGCGGTACAGAAGAGGAAATCATCGAGAAGATAGACATAGGCGGTATATCGCTTATACGTGGTGCTGCAAAAAATTATAAAGACGTGGTTATTGTAGCATCAAAAGACCAGTACAAACCGCTGCTCGACTTGTTGAAGGAGAAAGAAGGCGTCTCCGGTCCGGAAGACCGCCGTCGGTTTGCCAAGGATGCTTTTATGGTTTCATCGGGGTATGATTCTGCCATCTTCGATTATTTTTGTGGTGATGACCGGTCAGCTTTTCGCATCGCTGTTGATAACAGGAAACAACTTCGTTATGGGGAGAATCCTCACCAAAAAGGAACATTCTATGGTAATTTCGATGAAGTGTTCGAACAACTTCATGGGAAGGAGATTTCCTATAATAATCTTCTTGATATTGATGCTGCAGTTTCACTGATATCCGATTTCAATGAGACTGCATTGGCGATTCTTAAACATAACAATGCCTGTGGTATGGCTTGTCGTCCGACAGTGAAAGAGGCATGGGGCGCAGCGCTTGCTGCCGATCCTGTATCAGCTTTTGGCGGTATTGTGGTGACTAACCGAAAAGTGGATAAAGAGGCAGCCGAAGCCATTAACGAAATCTTTTTTGAAGTGATTATTGCCCCCGAATATGATAAAGAGGCGCTGGATATTTTGTTTCAAAAGAAAAATCGTATAATTTTGGTGTTGAAATCGAGAAACAAAGCTACACAGCCTTTGCAATACCGCTCTGTATTGAACGGTACTTTAGTGCAGGACAAAGATCTAAGTGTTGAAAGTGCTGCCGATCTGCAGGTGATGACCTCCAAAGTACCCACAGATAAGGAGACCGAAGACCTGCTGTTTGCCAATATTCTGGTAAAGCATACTAAGTCGAATGCCATTGTTTTGGTAAAGGATAAACAGCTTATCGCCAGCGGTACAGGACAGACTTCAAGGGTGGATGCACTGAATCAGGCTATTGAAAAAGCTGACACATTCCATTTCAATCTACAGGGAGCAGTGATGGCTAGTGATGCGTTTTTTCCTTTTCCGGATTGCGTGGAAATTGCGCACAAAGCAGGTATTACGGCAGTTATTCAACCCGGAGGTTCCGTTCGTGACGGGGAGTCGGTGGACTACTGCAATCAAAACGGTCTTTCGATGGTGAAAACCGGTATAAGACACTTTAAACATTAAAAACAACATAGTTACTATTATAATTATGGGCTTATTTTCATTTACACAGGAGTTGGCAATGGACCTTGGCACCGCCAATTCTGTTATTGTGAACAACGCGGGTAAGATATTACTGGATGAACCGTCCATTGTAGCGCTTGACCGCAAGACCGAGAAGATGATTGCTTTGGGTGAGAAAGCCAGGCAGATGCATGGTAAGACGCATGAAAATATTCGCACGGTAAGACCGTTGAGGGATGGTGTGATTGCTGATTTCAATGCAGCAGAACAGATGATCCGAGGTATGATCAAGATGGCTAACAAGAACAGGGGAGGGCTTTTTTCTCCTTCATTGCGTGTCGTTGTCTGTATTCCATCGGGCAGTACCGAGGTGGAGATCCGTGCCGTACGCGATTCGGCAGAACATGCCGGCGGACGGGATGTCTATATGATTTTTGAGCCGATGGCGGCGGCTCTTGGGATTGGCCTTGATGTGGAAGCTCCTGAAGGAAATATGATCGTAGATATAGGTGGCGGTACTACCGAGATCGCAGTGATCTCATTGGGCGGTATCGTTTCCAATAAGTCAATCAAGATTGCAGGGGATGATTTTACCGAAGATATCCAGGATTATATGGGGCGCCAGCATAATATCAAGGTAGGTGACCGTACTGCGGAGCAGATCAAGATACAGGTGGGATCGGTGGTCACCGAACTGGAGAATCCACCGGAAGATTTTGTTGTACATGGTCCCAACAGGATGACCTCGTTGCCGATGGACGTACCCGTATCTTACCAGGAAATTGCCCATGCCATTGAGAAATCGGTGTCAAAGGTCGATTCTGCTGTGTTAAGCGCACTGGAACAGACGCCCCCCGAATTGTATGCCGATATTGTGCGTAACGGCATTTACCTGACCGGTGGTGGTGCTTTACTGAGGGGACTCGACAAAAGGCTGACTGAAAAGATAGGAATTCCTTTCAGGGTGGTAGATGATCCGCTGCATATGGTAGCAAGGGGAACCGGTATTGCATTGCGAAATATTGATAAATTCACCTTTTTAATGAGGTGAAATTTAACTTGGAATGTAGAATACAGGGTATAAAATAGGATAAAGCATAGGTTTAGATGCGCAATCTTTTTAACTTTATCATTCGGAATAGTCATTGGCTGCTTGCCGCTCTGTTGGTGGCGTTTAGTTTCTATCTCGTTTTTACCCATAATTCCTATCAGCGCAGTGTCTATCTCTCTTCAGCCAATAATATAAGCGGGTGGTTTTTTTCGGTCTCAAAAGATATTGGTTCATTTTTCCACCTGAAGAAAAATAATCAATTATTACTGGAAAAGACCGCAGAGTTGGAGAAAGAAATACTGGCACTCAAAGACCGGATAGATTTACTGACGGTGAGTGATTCTCTGGAGATGAATGCTTTTGTAAAAGATTCCGCCTCCTTACCTCAGTTTGATTTTATACCGGCAGAGGTAGTTAACCTGAGTTTCGCAGGCGCCAACAATTTTATTACACTGAATAAAGGTGCCAAGCACGGAATCAAACCCGATATGGGCGTGATTTCCACACAGGGGGTAGTAGGAGTTGTCTCCAATGTATCCCGAAACTTATCGGTGGTGATTCCTGTGATTAATCCCAAGTTCCGGCTAAGTGCCCGATTGAAGAATTCCGAAAATTACGGTTCGGTCTCATGGGATGGTACAAATATTGGAGAGGTTCAATTGGGGGAGTTGCCCAAGCATGAGGCATTCCATCAGGGAGATACGGTACTGACCAGTTTTTCACGCATCTTCCCCCGGAATCTTATTATTGGCTTTGTGAGTAGCGAAGGTCATTCGAGGGATGATAACTTCAACACATTCAACATCCGGTTGTCGACCAACTTCTATACGTTACAGGATGTACTGGTGATCAACGACACTTATCACGAAGAACAGAAAATACTTGAAGAGACGCTACAGCGATGAAACTGAATTATATATATGAAATAGTACTTTTTGTACTTTTGGTACTGCTTCAGACATTGCTGCTGAATAGGATCAGCCTGTTCGGTGTAGCTACTCCGGTTTTATATGTCTATTTTCTGTTGAAATTGCCAGTAGGGAGAACGCCCTATTCTGTAATTCTAATCGCTTTCCTGATGGGACTGATTATTGATATTTTCCTGAATACCCCGGGGATGAATGCTGCAGCCATTACTATTGTTGCTGCATTCAGGAAAAATATCATAGGACTCTTTTTTGAAGAAGAAGGTCATGATGAATATATACCCGGAATGAATATGGATGCCGGGCCTTTTGTGAGATTTACCATATTTATGGTGGTGCTGCACATTACGCTGCTATTCTTTATTGAGTCTTTTACTCTCTTCAATCTGAAGAATACGCTGCTGCGGATTGTTACCTCTTCAGTAGTAACAATTCCCTTGATTCTTGCGTTGGATAGTTTAATGTTTAAGAGAAAAGCCGGTGAACAGTAATTCTAATCCGTTGTCCAGGAGACGATATGTAATTGCTGCTGTGATAGTAATTATCATATTGGTATATGTGGGCCAGCTATTCAAGCTACAGTTGATGAGCCCTCAATACCGCGACTATGCGGATAGTAATGCTTTTCTCCGGAGAACCCTTTATCCGGCACGTGGAGCTATATATGACCGGAACGGAAAATTATTGGTGTATAACAGGCCTACCTATGACGTGATGATGGTAGTGCGTGAAATGAAGCAGTTCGATACGCTTGACTTCTGTCGTACACTCGATATTGATATGGAACGCTTCCATGCCTTGAATGCTGATATGCGGGACCGCCGCAAAAATCCCGGTTATTCATCCTATACACCCCAATTGTTTATGTCGCAACTCAATGTGGAGGAATATGGGTTGTTGCAGGAAAAATTGTATAAATTCCCCGGCATATATATCCAAGGTCGTACCGAGCGGCAATATAATTATTCCAATATGGGGCTTATCCTCGGTTACGTGGCTGAAGTAGATAAGAATAAGATGGCCGCCGATCCCTATTATATGAGAGGTGACTATGTAGGAAAATCGGGGATTGAATTATCACATGAAGAAGACCTTCGCGGTGAAAAAGGAGTAGAAATACTCTTGCGGGATGCACACGGGAGAGTGCAGGGGAAATATGAAGATGGAGCGCATGACAAGGCTCCCGTATCGGGGAAAGACCTTACCCTGGGAATCGATATCGATTTGCAGGCTTACGGTGAGCAATTGATGCACAACAAAGTAGGTGCAATCGTGATGATCGATCCCAAAACAGGGGAGATACTCTGCATGGTTTCGGCGCCTACCTACGAT
The DNA here is from genome assembly GCF_002410825.1 of Proteiniphilum sp. UBA5384. Lineage (GTDB taxonomy): Bacteria > Bacteroidota > Bacteroidia > Bacteroidales > Dysgonomonadaceae > Proteiniphilum. Next base: position 56,045 of record NZ_DHOS01000001.1, read on the forward strand.
CCCGTTTTGCTTACCGGGAAGAGTTCCGATTTCAGTGACAATTACCGTCAACTCGTGAACAACCCTTTTAAACCGCTTATCAACAGGGCGATTGCCGGTACATATCCTCCGGGATCCACATTCAAACCTGCACAGGGACTTGTCTTCCTGCAGGAAGGCATTATCACTCCCCAGACACTCTATTCCTGTTATGGGGGATATCCACCGTTGGGAGGACGTCCCGCATGTCATCCCCACGGTTCGCCGCTGGCGCTTCAGGCAGCACTGGCGACTTCTTGTAATTCTTACTTTTGTTATGGTCTCAACGCTATGTTGAACAACAGGAGTAAATATGAGTCGGTAACGGCTGCTTTTGACGTGTGGCGTGATTACATGGTAAAGTTGGGATACGGTTACCCATTGGGAGTAGATCTCCCTTCCGAGAAAGGAAGATTTATCCCCAATAGTAAGTTCTACACGAACTTCTTCAAGACAGATAGATGGAATGCTCATAGGATTATTTCTATAGCTATCGGGCAGGGAGAGATTCTGGCTACGCCCCTGCAGATTGCCAATATGGGTGCTATGATCGCCAACAGGGGATACTATTATACACCCCATGTGGTGAAAGAACGCAAAGGAGCAGCGCTGGAATCGACTTATACTACAAGACATGATTCGGGTATCAATAGGGAATATTTCGAATTGACTGTGGAGGGGATGGCCGATGCGGTGACCATGGGTACTTGCCGTGGAATTAACCTCTCGCCCTTGGTGGAGGTATGCGGGAAAACTGGTACCTCACAAAATCCGCATGGCGATGACCATTCGGTCTTTATGGGTTTTGCACCGAAAGATGATCCGCAGGTGGCTATCGCCGTACTGGTGGAAAACGGTCGTTTTGGTGCCACCAATGCAGTGCCTATCGCCCGTTTGATGCTGCAGAAGTTTTTCAGGGGGGAGATTCCCGAGAGCGATCAATGGCTGGAGACTTCCATCATAAATCGTGCGATACTGCCTCATGTTTATACCAGAAACTTACCGGTCAATAAGCCCTCTAATCGATAATAGAGTATAAAATATATGATCTATCAGGGAAATAACGAAGTATCGGAAAAGGGGAAGGTGGATAAGCCGACTCTTATCTTTTATATCCTTTTTGTATTACTTGGATGGCTCAATATATATGCGGCAAGCTTCGACCTGGAAAATGCGACCGGATTGTTTGATCTCTCCACTCGGGCAGGTATGCAATTGGTATGGATTGGTACTTCGTTCCTGCTGGCTTTTGCCTTGTTGAAGATTGATACGGGATTTTATGAGACCTATGCATTTCTCTTTTATCTGGTAGGTATTGTATTGCTCATCGTTACGCTTATAGTGGCCCAGGATATCAACGGATCCCGCTCGTGGTTGATTATAGGTCCGGTGAGGCTTCAACCGGCCGAATTCATGAAGTTTATTATTGCCCTGGCACTGGCCAAGGTGTTCAATTCCTATACTTTCCGCCTGATGGAGCGGAAAAACCTGTTGCTGATCAGTGCGATCATCCTTTTGCCGGTCTTTTTGGTCATTGCGCAGAGCGAGACAGGTACCGCATTGGTTTACCTGAGTTTTATACTGGTACTTTACCGGGAAGGATTGCCGGGAGGATTCCTTTTCATGGGTATAGCTGCGATTATCTATTTTATTTTGGGGATCAGGTTCTCAGATACGCAAATGGGGGCATTGTCAGTAGGAGAGTTTGTCACGGTAATCCTTATCATTATCTTTTCGGCTGCCATGATATGGAATTATATCAAACGCCTCAATACATCGCTCATCCTTCTCTTCTCGGTAGGAGCTCTCTTCCTGGTGGCTTTTGTGGTTTCACTCTTTTCGGTGAAGATAGATTGGGGGATAGTCGCTATCATAGCGCTGGCTTTTACGGCACTCTACCTGCTTTTTTATTTTATCCGATACAGGAAAAGGACATATCTCTATATTTTCCTGTTTTTGATAGGTTCTTTTGCCTTTGTAGAATCGGCGGAATATGTATTCTATAACGTACTCCAACCCCACCAGCAGATGCGTATCAAGGTGACCTTGGGGATGGAACAGGATCTGAGTGGAGCCGGTTACCATGTGGGACAGTCTAAAATAGCTATCGGATCGGGAGGACTCACCGGAAAAGGATTTTTGAACGGGACCCAGACAAAACTCAAATATGTACCCGAACAGGATACCGATTTTATTTTCTGCACGATAGGCGAAGAGCATGGATTTATCGGGGCGACCCTGGTTTTGATCCTGATGATGTTTTTTGTACTCCGGTTGCTCCGTTTGGCAGAGCGACAGACAACAATGTTTGGACGCACTTATGGATATGGAGTGGCAAGTGTCTTCCTGTTCCATATAATGGTCAACATCGGTATGGTAATCGGTATTATGCCGGTGATTGGTATCCCTTTGCCTTTCTTCAGTTATGGAGGTTCTTCCCTTTGGGGATTTACCATTTTGCTTTTTATCTTTCTCCGGATTGATAAATCGAGGAAGCGGAACTGAGGGCAGTCAGGCAAAAAAAATGTAATTTTGTGGTAAATAGGAGTTGTAAATAGAATAGGTGTATGAGAAAAACGGCATTAATTACGGGGGCATCTAAGGGGATAGGAAAAGAGTTGGCATTCATCTTTGCAGAGAACCAATGCGATCTGATTCTTACAGCCCGTAGTGGCGACAGGCTGGCGCAACTGAAAGAACAACTGGAGGATGGTTATGGCATCTCTGTATATCCTGTTGTAGGAGATCTCTCCCTGCCCGGTGCCGCAGAAGCACTTTTCCGGGAGGTGAAAGACAAAGGGATGGAAGTGGATTATCTAGTCAATAATGCCGGTTTTGGTGATTATGGATTATTTGCCGATACTCCCTGGCATCGTTATGAGGAAATGATAACATTGAACATCACCTCGCTCTCACATTTAATGCACTTGTTTATACAGGAATGGAAAGGCCGGAAAAGAGGAAAGATATTAAATCTCTCCTCTACGGCTGCATTTCAACCCGGACCGATGATGGCGGTCTACTTCGCTACCAAGGCATTTGTACTCAGCTTGTCGGAGGCCGTGGGAAATGAATTGAGAAAAGAGGGTATTACTATTACCGCGCTCTGCCCGGGGCCTACCAGTACTTATTTTGGTGAAGTATCGAAGATGAATGCATCCCAATTGGTGAAGAACGTAAAGATTGCCGATGCCAGGGCAGTGGCAGAACTGGGATTCAAGGCCATGATGAAGGGAAAACCCGCCGTCATTCAAGGCTCTATGAATAAACTGGCTCCTTTTAGTATCCGTTTCCTGCCAAGGAAATGGGTTACACGCCTTTCGGCAAAAGTAATGCAACATCAATAAGGGGTGTATTATATATAGCCTTCATTTAAATCACACAGCAATGAAACTGCTTGGATTCATATGGTTAACGGGGCTGTTTACTATAGCGATGGTCCATCGGGCTCAATGCTATCCTGCCGACTCGCTTTTATTCTACTTTAAACAGGTGGAGGATGCCACTTTTCGTTATCAGAGTCTCTGGGATAAGGATATATACGGTCCTGTACTTCTGGTGGATCCGGAAACCAGGGAGGTATATGCCAACCGGGTCGATGCAGAAGGTATCTTGAATTGTATGAATGGCATTTATACGGGGATACTTCCGCTCGAAGTTACTATTTCTAATACGGATATCCAATGGAATGGTACCCACTGGGCAATGATAAAGTTACCCTTGTCTGCCAACGCCTACGATCGCATTGATCTTATTACCCACGAACTGTTTCATGTGGCTCAACCTTCACTCGGTTTCCAGATTAGAAGAGAAGAAAATAAACATTTGGATATCAGAGAAGGGAGGATATATCTCCGTCTTGAAATGGCCGCCCTGAAGGCTGCGCTGAAAGCCCAAAGATTTAACCGTGCCGAAGAACATCTCAGGAATGCGTTGATTTTTCGAAAATATCGTCAAATGCTTTACAGAGGGTCCGAGACAACGGAAAACAGCCTGGAATTACTGGAAGGATTAGCCTCATACACCGGACAGATAATGAGCGGAAGGGATAAATGGCAATGGCGGGAGTATCTTGTCAGCCGCATCGATATATTTGAAAAAGTTCCTTCATTTGTACGTTCGTTTGCTTATGAAACGATACCTGTATATGGTTTTTTTCTCTATCAAAAAGATAATCATTGGAATAAAGGGATGAATGCAGATACCCAATTGACGGAATTCTTGTCCGAGGCATTTGGCGTAGATAGGCGTATTCTGTTGCAATCGTATGTAAAGCAGGTGGCCGAAGAATATAATGGACGCATAATTATCGATGAGGAGAACAAAAGGGAGTTAACTCAGAATACATTGATCGATTTCTATCGTGAGAAGTTCTTTGAACGGCCGCACCTTGAGATACGGTTGGAAGATATGAACATGTCGTTCGATCTCCAGAAGCTGGTCCCTCTTGATGAGGATGAAGGAACGGTTTACCCCTCTATCACCCTGAGTGATAAGTGGGGGATCCTTACCGTGAAAAGAGGAGGTGCCCTGCTGAGGGACGATTGGCGGTGGGTGATTGTTTCTGAGCCATTAACAATCAGTGAGAAAGAAATAACGGGAGAGGGGTGGACTATTGCACTCAATGAGGGATACCAGGTGATTCAAAATTCTCAGGGTAATTATCATATTTCAAAAAAGAATACAACTCAATTGCCGGAAGATGGAAAATTTGTCCCGGAGGAAAAGAGCGAATGAATTTGGAAGAGAAGGGGATTTTGGTTAATTTTACGTTGAATTTGAAGTGAAAAAGGAAAGTGGATGAACGAAGGAGAAAAAAAAGTTGTCAGCAAAATGATTTTTCTATACTGCCGTTCAAAGCATGGCTCTGTGAAGGAGTTATGTATAGAGTGTGGGGCTTTGGAACGATATGCTTTACAGCGATTGGAGAAGTGCCGCTATGGTGAGGATAAACCTACGTGTGCAACCTGTCCGGTTCATTGCTATAGAAGTGATATGCGGATGAAGATTAAAGAGGTGATGCGTTTTTCCGGGCCCCGAATGATGTTTTTTCATCCCCTGGATACTATCCGTCATTACTGCCAGGAGATTAGGCGTAATCGTAATTATGCGGCAAAAAATAGAATAAATAACAAAAATAGTTGAGATTGTTAGACAAATATTGTGTTATGGCTGATGTGCTCGTAGAGCATAATTCGCTTATCCCCGTATTGAACCGTTTTGGGATACATCTTGGCGTGGGTAACAAAACCATTCTCGAACTTTGTGATGAATATGACCTTAATCCTGATTTCATCCTTACGGTGTTGAATGTCTATCTTGATAACAACTATATTCCCGATGCATCGCTCCCCCTGTTCGATACCGAATTGATTGCAGACTATTTTCAATGTACGGTGGAAAACTATATCCACGAACTTATTCCCAATATTGGAAGACACTTGAATGCCTTTATTGCAATGAGTGGTCCCGAGAATAAAGAATTGGGAATATTCAATAACCTTTTTCTGAAATTCAAGGAGAAAATGACAGAGCATTTGCAGAATCAGACGCTCTTTGATGATGACTTCCCCTATGAGTTACTGCACGATCTGAAAAATATTCTGATCAGGCATTTTTCCAAAGAGTTCAACCAAAATCTTATATATGCCGTCATTTTTTCAGTTCATTCGCTGGAGAGTGATTTATCGGCCCACAACAGATTACGGGAGAAAGTACTTCGTCCTAAACTCGAAGAGTTAGACTCAAGGAGCATCCGCCATCTGCACGAGGCTATCTCCGAAGAGCATACCCAACATCAGGTACATCACGGTCATCAACTTACAAACCGGGAAGAAGAGATTCTCCGGCTTATTGTGACCGGTCATATTAACAAGGAAATTGCCGAGAAGTTAAATATCAGTCATAATACAGTACTTACGCATCGGAAAAACATTATTGCAAAGACCGGAATTAAAACCGTTTCCGGGCTTACTTTCTACGCTATCCGAAAAGGATTGATACCAATGCAATAATCTTCTTTATAGCCTGAAATACTTTTTTAGGGGCTCTTCGTTCTTTTCTCCATAAATAATAGTGAAAAGAGAGTATGTGAAAAAGTGCAATTAAGACGATAAATACTTTTTAAAGAGAATAAAAAGCGTTATTTTTGTTCTCTTTTAGAGACCGTAGAAGCTTAATCAAAATAATAAATAAACAAGTGAACTATGAGTAATCAGAGAGAGAAACTTTTCACCGGTTTTCCTCCCGTTTCCACTGAAGAGTGGATGGAAGTCATTACAAAGGACCTGAAAGGGGCCGATTTCCAGAAAAAACTGGTGTGGAGAACCAATGAAGGGTTCAATGTAAATCCTTTTTATCGTGCAGAAGATATAGAAGGATCCCGGGCGGCTGAAAACCTGCCCGGACAATTCCCTTATGTGCGCAGCACCAGAAAGGATAACAAGTGGTATGTGCGCCAGGAAATCAATGTGAAGGATTTTACAGAAGCAAACAAAAAAGCACTTACCTTACTCGAAAAGGGTATTACCTCCTTTGGATTTCGTTTGCCGAAGAATGAACTTTCGGCAGAGAATCTGGAGATACTGCTTCAGGGGATTTCGCCCGACAAGGTGGAGTTGAATTTCAGCACCTGCATCTCGCGTACTATCGATCTGGCACGCTTAGTAGTGGATTATGTCAAATCACGAAACCTCAACGTGATGGAATGTTTTGGCTCCATAGAATTCGATCCTTTCAGGAAGATATTGAAAAAAGGAGTCGATGAACCCGACTGGATCGAAAAGGCAGTGGAGATGGTAAAGATTACGGCACCGCTTCCCCGTTATCGTGCTATCACGGTCTCGGGAGACAGGATGAACGACGCAGGAGCATACAGTTACCAGGAGTTGGGATATAGCCTCTCTTACGGTAATCAGGTGTTGTCGGCGCTGATAGAAAATGGCGTTGATCCTTCTACAGCAGCCAAAAAGATAAAATTTGAATTAGGAGTGGGCGCCAATTATTTTATGGAAATCGCAAAATTTCGTGCAGCACGCTGGTTGTGGGCTGAGATTGTGAATGCGTATAAACCGTCCTGTTCACATGATTGCGACAACAAAGCTTCTGACGGTACCTGCCGTTGTGCGGCAAAAATGAATATTCATGCTGTCACTTCACGATTTAATCAATCGCTGTATGACCCTTATGTGAATATGTTACGCACTCAAACAGAGGCAATGTCTGCTACTATTGGTGCGGTCGATTCACTTACGGTGCGTCCTTTTGATGAAGCATTCGAAACTGCCACCGCTTTTGCGGAACGGATTGCAGTTAACCAGCAACTATTGCTGAAAGAAGAATCTCATTTTGACAAAATTACAGATCCTTCGTCCGGATCATACTATATCGAAACACTGACAGCAGCACTCGCTGAACAGTCGTGGAAATTGTTCCTCGACACCGAAGAGTCCGGTTTCTATGAAGCTCTTAAAGCTGGTACGGTACAGGATGCAGTCAATGCGTCGGCCAATACCCGTTTCAATGCAGTAGCCAATCGCCGTGAGATATTGCTGGGAACCAATCAATATCCTAACTTTAGTGAGACTATGAACGCTAAGATAGAAGATAAGTCATGCCACTGCGGTTGCGGAAGCAATGATGTGCAGGATAGACCGCTCAAACGACTCAATACACGCCGTCTGTCCAATGCTTTCGATACACTGCGTCTTGCTACCGAACAAAGCACTAAACGCCCTAAGGTGTTTATGCTGACCATTGGAAACTTGGCTATGCGGCTAGCGCGTTCTCAGTTCTCAAGTAATTTCTTTGCTTGTGCCGGATACGAACTTATTGACAACCTCGGATTCAAGACGGTAGAAGAAGGGATAAATGCTGCACGTGCCAAAGAGGCTGATGTGGTAGTCCTTTGCTCGAGCGATGACGAATATGCTACTTTGGCTCCCGAAGCTTATAATCTTCTTAAAGGAGGAAAAGAAATCTTGGTTGTAGCCGGTGCTCCCGCCTGTGCGGATGATCTCAAAGCAATCGGAATCGAACATTTTATCAATGTACGCAGTAATGTATTGGAGACTTTGAAAGCGTTTAATGAGAAGCTTTTGTAGAAAAGGATACTGGATGTTGTCGGTATCGGTATCACCGGTATTGGTGGCTATATCCTACCTTTTTTATCTCCATAAAAAGAGTGGAATAGTTGGGCTGTCACTCTGGCCGGTATTACTCGTGATCACGCCCCCGGGGTTGCTCATTATGGCCATGTTGCATGCCGGAAATACGCGCGATATGCTACAGGATAAGGAGGGGGGCATACGAACCCGAGCCATGAAGATGGGATTGGAAGGTTCTCAGATTGCTTATCAGACATTGCTGCTGGTGGCTTACCTACTGATTACCATCATGGTGATGATACAGATGTTGGACAGCTGGGTTTTCCTGGTACTACTCAGTTTTCCGCTTGCCATTAAAAATCTCAAACTGATGAAAAGAGCAACTATGGACGATCTGGGAATTATCCGTTTTTTGGATACCTATACAGCCCGGTTAGTTTTGATTTTCAGTTTATTGATGGTGGCTGGCAACTTGATCGCTTCTCTTACATACGATTAAATAATTAGACTAACGCCAACGGTCCTGAATCTTGATTCCCGGCTCTTGGCTCTAAATGAAAAAATATGAAACCAAATTTTAAAGATATTGATATCCATACCGTCGGTTTTGCATCGACTGATGTGGCCGGATGGGCTGAAAAAAATGAGATCAAAGCTGATTGGCTTACGCCGGAACAGATTCCGGTAAAACCGGTTTATACCAAAGAAGACTTGGAAGGCATGGAACACCTCAATTATGCTGCCGGAGTGGCACCTTATCTTCGTGGACCCTACTCCACGATGTATGTGATGCGACCATGGACCATCCGTCAGTATGCCGGATTTTCTACCGCAGAAGAATCTAATGCTTTTTACCGTCGTAATCTTGCTTCGGGACAGAAAGGGCTCTCCGTAGCATTCGACCTCCCTACGCATCGGGGTTATGACGCCGACAATGAGCGGGTAGTGGGTGACGTGGGTAAAGCCGGTGTTTCTATCTGTTCGGTGGAAGATATGAAAATATTGTTCGATGGCATCCCACTCAACAAAATGTCGGTGTCGATGACCATGAATGGAGCAGTATTGCCTGTCCTGGCATTCTATATCGTAGCTGCTCAGGAACAGGGAGCCCAATTAGAAGAGATGGCCGGTACCATCCAGAACGATATACTGAAAGAGTTCATGGTGCGTAATACCTATATCTACCCACCCGAATTCTCAATGAAGATTATCGCTGATATTTTCGAATTTACATCCCAGAAGATGCCTAAGTTCAATTCTATCTCCATTTCCGGATATCATATGCAGGAAGCAGGTGCTACTGCTGATATCGAATTGGCATACACTTTGGCTGACGGGATTGAATACCTGAGGGCGGGTATTAATGCAGGTATCGATGTGGACGCTTTCGCACCGCGTCTCTCCTTCTTCTGGGCTATCGGCATGAATCATTTTATGGAAATAGCCAAGATGCGTGCTGCACGCCTCCTTTGGGCCAAGATCGTGAAGAGTTTCGGTGCCAAAAATCCCAAATCGATGGCGTTGCGTACCCACTCCCAGACATCGGGATGGTCGCTCACCGAACAGGATCCGTTCAACAACATAGGACGCACCTGTATCGAGGCAATGGCTGCCGCACTCGGACATACACAGTCGCTCCATACCAACGCGCTCGACGAGGCTATCGCTTTACCGACCGATTTCTCGGCCCGTATTGCCCGTAATACCCAGATTTATATCCAGGAAGAGACCCAGATCACCCGTCAGGTTGACCCGTGGGCCGGTTCTTACTATGTGGAATCGCTCACCCAGGAACTGGTCGATAAGGCATGGGCACATATACAGGAAGTGGAGGAACTTGGAGGAATGGCAAAGGCCATTGAAACCGGTATTCCCAAAATGCGTATCGAAGAAGCGGCTGCCCGTACACAAGCACGTATCGATTCGGGCGTGCAGGCTATTATCGGTGTGAACCGTTACAGACTCGACCACGAGGATCCGATTGACATCCTCGATATCGATAATACAGAGGTGCGCAAGCAGCAGGTGGAGCGTCTCAGCCAATTGAAGGCAACACGCGATAATGAGGCTGTGAAAAAGGCACTCGATGCTATTACCCGCTGTGTGGAAACCAAAGAGGGTAATCTGCTTGAACTTTCGGTAGAGGCGGCACGGGTCCGTGCTACGCTGGGAGAGATCTCCGACGCATGTGAAAAGATAGTAGGACGTTATAATGCAGTAATCAGAACAATTTCAGGCGTGTATTCAGCAGAATCAAAATCGGCGCCGACGCTCGAGAAAGCGCGTGCCCTTACAGACCAGTTTGCCAAAAAGGAAGGTCGCAGACCAAGAATCATGGTAGCCAAGATGGGACAGGATGGACACGACCGTGGTGCCAAGGTGGTCGCTACCGGTTATGCCGATTGTGGTTTCGACGTGGATATGGGACCCTTGTTCCAGACCCCTGCCGAAGCAGCGCGCCAGGCGGTGGAGAATGATGTGCACGTGTTGGGCGTATCTTCATTGGCTGCCGGACATAAAACACTTGTACCGCAGGTGATTGAAGAACTCAAACGGTTGGGTCGTCCAGATATCGTTGTCATAGCGGGAGGTGTAATTCCTGCACAGGATTACGACTTCCTATACAAGACTGGTGTAGCCGCCATCTTCGGCCCGGGAAGTTCCATTACCGAATCAGCATGCCAGATCATGCATGTATTGATGAATGACTGATTAAGACGATATTTTTATATTTATATTATAATGCAGCTCCCTGATCCGGTTTAATACAAACCGGATCAGGAGTAGTTGTATCTGCTGGAGAATATTTTTGAGCGCAGAGATCAATTCGGCGGCTATTCCTCAAACAGCCACTTCCATGCGGGAATTATCTTTATAGTTTTGTTCTCAAAAACAAGTTCACCTGCAGCGTCGTCGGTAATAATTAGTCCTGATTGCAGGCTATACGTGTTTAATGCGTCGGGCAAATCGTTTATTTCCCTTTTTTTCTTTTTCCGATGAAAAAGTGTAGCAAACCTGTATTGCTGAAACAACCGAGTTATCAATGAAATACGATTTTTTTGAGGTTCTGTATTTGTTTTGACAATGAATAAGTGTACTTACTTGTTTGAAAAACAAGATAACTGTCGGCCAAAAATCCGATATATTTTTTTACAGTTGTCGGATTTTTAACATCTATGATATCAGTCAGCTCGCTATTGGTGGATAAACGGGCGAAATTTCCCGCGAGATACGATACCAACAACTTTATTTCTTTCTCGTTCGTGATATTGTTTCGCACCATTTTGAATAGAGGTTGAAATGCATAATCTTTTATTTTAAATAGAGCTTTTATCCCATGTGGAAGACAGTTTCAACCGGCATAAACCGGATTCGGTCGATTCGGTTATGGGAAAATAGCACTTAACCTCCTAAAACAGGACACTTCGAAAGGATCACTGGTCTCCAAACGTTTAAAAGCCGGCTGGGATAACAAATTCTTGTTGTATTTATTGAAAATTTAAATGCGTTGACCCTGCCTTCTTGAGTTCTGAAAATTTATGCTACCTTTGATGCTCTGAAAGCATGAAAAGGGATGTAATAGCAATTTTTTTTCGTCTTTCTTGAATGATTGAATGGCCTTCCTTGGTCCCCGAATGTAAAAATAAAACAGAAAAGTATGAATAAGCAAAGTATGAGGCAACTCTTGGTGTGTTGTATGATGGGGGTAGCCCTGATCGTATCTTCCTGTTCTTCGGAAGAAGAACTCCCTAGTGATGGGAAAGGATTTGTCTTTATGGATATGAATGTAGTAGCCGATTTTGAAGTGAAGGCTCGTGCTGTTGATTTGGCAGAGTACCAAAACAAGAATAAGTATACCGTACAGATTCTAAAAGAGGGTGCGGACGCTCCTCTTCATGAATATCGATATGCTGAGATTCCTGAGGGCATAGAGATGGATAACGGCACCTATATCTTGAAGGCCTTTTACGGAACAGATTTTACCACTTCTTCCAGAACGAATCTTTATGTGGAAGGCATTCAGAATTTTTCCGTGAACAGTGACGATCAGCGTGTGACAGTCAATTGCACGCCCACGGCTGCCAAGGCATCGGTGAATTTTGATCCGTCGATGGATACTTATTTCAGCGACTATTGGGTTTCTTATGAAACCGCGGCATTGAAAGCCGAGAGTGCGACTGCCGTCTGGGCGAAAGGTGATGCGGCACCTTGGTATCTGAAAGTGAACAAGGAGGGTGAGGTGGTAAAAGCGACTATTCACTTCACCCGGAAAGCGGAATATGGCAGTGTAGCTTCCGGCACGGTGGAGAAAACGCATACTTTGCTTCCCAATAAGTCTTGGACATTGAACATTACTCCCAAGTATGATCCGGCTACCGGTCAATTGGGATTTACGATTACGATTGATGAGAGTACAAATGATCATGAGATGGAGATAGAAGTTCCATCCGAGTGGATTGGATAATCGATGAATACGAATGAAAGAGAAAAGAATAAATATGAGACTATTTAATATTGTAGCTTTAAGCGCTCTTACCGTAATAGGTATGGTATCTTGTGAAATTGGAGAAGAGAGGACTTCTGTCGGTCAGGATATGGGAGCATTGGAATTGGCAGTTTCAGTGAAGACGCCGGTCTCACAAATGCGTGCAGCGGTCAGTGCAGACGATTTCCCTGTAACTATTGCGGGAAAAACGGGTACAGAGGTGGAGTCTGTCGTCAAGAATTTTTCTACTGTGGCAGAGGTTCCCGTATCGCTTCCGTTGGCAGTGGGTACGTATGTGGTGTCTTCTCACAGTCCCGGCACGTTGGAGAAAAAGATGACTGCTCCTTATTATGCAGGTAGTAGCCAGCTGATTATTACCAAAGGGATAACCACACAAACTGTGGTCACTTGCAAGATGAAGAATAGCCGGATTCAGATGAATTACGACCCAAGTTTTTTGGCTGCCTTCTCTTCTTGGGTCATTACCGTGGATGACGGTTCGGATACTGCGCTTTCTTTTGATGAGACAGATACAGCTCCTGCATCCATTTATTGGTTGTTCGGCGACAATGTGTCTTCCCTCAAAGTGAATTTTAGTGCTATAACAGTGTTTGGAGCACGCGTGAGAGACAGTCGTACATTTACAAAGTCGCAAGCCGCCGAACAGTATGACGATGAATCGGAGTTCTTTACTGGTGGTGACGGTCTGATTATTAATATGAAGCATGATGCCGGTGCTGCCGGAAGCGTGAGTGGAATTGATATTGCGCTGAACATCAAATTTGAAAATCATACCGATGAGGTGGAAATTCCGGTAGATCCCAATCCTACACCGGGTGAAGGGGATGGACCTTCATTGGCGTTGCCTGCTGATGCCATTTACAAGGAAGATGGAACGGGGATGCCTTCAAGTGCAGACGCTCTTATTAAGGCCGATGCAGGTTTTGAAAGCATTGTGGTGAAGATTACGGCGGGAAATCGGGGTTTTGACGATATCTTGACAGACCTGAAGATGGATGGTCAAAGTTTTATCGAAGGCGTTGATTTGATTGATAATACAGATTTTGGCACGTTACTCTCCGGTGTGGATGAGAATTTGTCCGCTCCTCATGAGGGAGACACATCCTATACTTTCCCTTTAGGGGTATTTTTTACATTCCTCAATTTGACGGGTGCTACAGATGCCGGACAGGCTCATCAGTTTGATATTGTCGTAACGGACAAGAATGGAAAAACGGTGAGTGGAACCTATAAAGTAACTATAACAGGATAAGGGAATGAAAAGAATATATAAGTTATTGGCATTGCTCACCGCGGTCTGCCTGTTTTCGTGCCAGAATGAGGATATAGCAAACGACAAAGGGTATTTACGTCTCATCGTTGATACGAATGTCTCCGTGAATGTGACAAGAGGTGTGGGTGAAGAGTATAATCCGAAGCAAATAGCCATCAGCATAGTAGATGCTTCGGGCAAGGTGGTGGAGAGCACCGACGACTGGACTACGCTGGCAGGAAAGCAACTGGAAATGACGCCGGGTACTTATACGATTAATGCGTCTTCCAATGGATTTGATGGTGCGGAGTCGGGTTTTGATATTCCTTACTATGCCGGCACTACGCAAGTCACGGTTGAAAAAGACAAAGAAGTGACGGCCTCTGTCACCTGTACATTGGCAAATGTAAAAGTGACCGTCCATTTCGACCAGACATTTATCGCTGCTTTCAAGTCGGCAACAGCGACAGTTGCCTCGGAATTGCCGGACATCGCTTCTCAAGCATTTGTAATGGGGGAGACTGCCCGGTCGGCTTACTTCCCTGTAGGAGACCTGACTTCTACCATCGCTGTAGTAAACAAGTCGGATCAGCCTTTCTCCCAAACAGATAAAATTACCGGCGTAAAAGCGCGTGACCATTATATCCTGCACTACAAAGTAGCGGAGACGGGCGAGGGGGGTGTCACTGTCAATGTGGATGACACGGAGACAACCTATACTTTTGAATTCGTGATATCTTCTCAATTAGAGACTAAGTTGCAAACAAACGTCGCCAATGCCTGGAGTAACTTCGCTTATCTGGAAGGGAAGGTTGTGTCTGCCGCGGGAGAATTGGATCCGGACAATATGGTGTTTGCGTATAAGGCGGACAACGCTTCCGAATGGAGTACGATTGCAGCCTCCAAAGAGGGGGAGAATAACTTTAAAGCGACCTTGAAAGGCTTGCTTCCCAATACGGATTACAGTTACCGGTTGAAGTATAGTAAGGATGGCGAAGAGTATGAGGGCAATCCTGTTTCATTTACTACGGAAACGGAGATTGCGTTGGTGAATGGAAATTTAGACGATTGGTATCAATCGGGTAAAACGTGGTATGCTGCTTCTGAAGCTTATTTCACTGCCAATGGCGGTTCATTTTGGGACTCCAGTAATCCGGGTACTACTACCGGCGCAGGTGCGCTGATCAATAAAAATCCAACGCAAGGCAATTCGTCCGTGGTGCATACGGCGGGTGGAAAATCCGCATCATTGCAGTCCCAATACGCCTCCTTTATCGGGATTGGTAAATTTGCTGCCGCAAGTCTCTATACCGGTAATTTCGTGAAATTGGTTGGGACGAATGGTGCTAAAATCAATTTTGGCCAGCCTTTTGCTGCACGTCCTACCCAACTGCATGGATGGTTCCGGTATGCTACAGAGGCAATGGATTATGTGGGTAGTAATACGCCGGCAAGTTTAGGCATTGAAAAAGGAAAGACACCGGATGTGTGTGCTATCTATATCGCGCTGACTACCAATTCGTATGAGGTGGACAACACAAACGTCGCTACTTTTATTGATTTTGAAAATGATGCCGGTATCATTGCCTATGGCGAACTTCCGGCATCGGATGCCGTGCCTACCGGCGATGCTTGGAAAGAATTTACGATTGATCTGAAATATCGTGACCTGGAAACGAAACCTACCCATATTATTGTGGTCTGTTCGGCAAGTAAATACGGGGATTATTTTACCGGCAGCACGAAGAGTCTGATGTATGTGGATGACTTGGCATTGGTGTATGGTGACAGTCCGATCAGTCAATAAAAATATCACTCAATTATAACCTCTTAGCCGGGGAAGGCTCTTTGCGAAAACCCTTCTCCGGTTATATTCATTGTATGTATGAAAGTAAAAATCGTAGTATGTTCACTGCTGTTGATAGTAGGAATCTCTTCTGCAATGGCGGGCAGGCCTCAACGTATAGACCGGGAAATACAAAAAGCAGTATTTATCCCCAAAGGACAATGGCTGGTGGGCGGAACAGTCTCTTATTCTGAACATGAGGAGAATAACTTGAATTTTCTGGTTTTGAAAGATGTGGAGGCGTTGGGATATAGATTCAAGGTGAGTCCCTATGTTGGCTATTTCTTTAAAAATAATATTGCTGCGGGGGCACGCTTCAGCTATAATCGTACTTATCTCGACATGGATAATTTTGATCTTAATCTGGGCGAAGATTTTAATATCAGTCTGAATAACCTGTATTATTTGGAACATAAATATGAGGTTTCGGGGTTTATCCGGACCTATATGCCGGTGGGAAGAAGTAAAATTTTTGGCCTTTTCAATGAAGCCAGGGTAACCTACGGTTATAGTTCGGGTAAAAATTCCACCGGATCAGGGGTGGAATATGACGGTACTTATCAAAAGGCGCATAATCTGCAAATAGGCATTGCGCCCGGACTGACAGCTTTTGTCACCGACTGGGCGAGCGTGGAGGTCTCTTTTGGGGTGATGGGGTTTAATATTAAATGGCAAGACCAAACGACCAATCAGATCGAAACCGGATCGAGACAAGTCTCTTCCGGTAATTTTAAATTCGACTTGTTCTCCCTCAATATTGGCATGTCTTTCTATTTGTAATGGATAAACTGTACACATGATAAAGAAAATTATATATACGTTGTTTTGTTTGCTGGCTGTTGCCGGTTGTAAAATCGAAAACGACATACCGTATCCCATTGTAGAAGGGAATATCCTTTCCATGGAAGTGGAGGGGCAACGCGCTTCCTCTGAGGGAGAAAACGTGCAGGCTGTTATCGATAAAAAGAATCGTACGGTGCAACTTTATGTGGACGATTCCGTGGACTTGTCGAAACTGCGTATTACCAAGCTGACCGTCAGTGATGGAGTGGAGTTGGTGGCCGACCCTGCCGTTTGCAACAATTTCTCAAAATTTCCTACTGCCGGATTTGAATCGCTGGAGAGTATTCCTATTTCTTCGGATACGCGGGTCAACTTTTCGCAACCTGTGACTTTCACCTTGCATACCTACCAGGAGTATGTATGGACAGTGACAGTGACGCAGGTTATTTCCCGCAAGATTGTATTGGAGAATCAGATAGGGAAAGCGGTGGTGGATGAGGTCAATAGGAATGTGGTTGTGTATGTGGCGAAAGAGCAGCCGTTGAACGCAATCAAGGTGACGTCGTTTCAGTTGGGGGGCGAACATGGCAAAATAGTTCCGGATCCAACGGCAGTGCCAACTTTCGACTTTTCTGTGCCCCGTGCTTTCTTTGTTTCGTATGGTTGGGAAGAAGTCAGCCATGAGTGGAAAGTTTTTGTCTATCATTCAGAAGAATCAGGTGCTATCTCTGCCGAGGTATTTCCGATGACCATACGTGCGATAGTGAGTGGCGACATACAAAATGGGAAAACACCCCAAATAGAATATAAGAAGCAGGCAGAAAGTGCGTGGAACAGGTTACCTGCTTCTGCTATCACAGTGAATGGAACAAGCTACACCGCCTCCTTGAGCGGGCTTTCCGCTGCTACTGCGTATCACTACCGGGTGGGCATAGACGGCACGATGGGGGACGCCAAGCCGTTTGTCACTGCCACTGCTGCTCCTTTGACGGATGGTAGCTTTGACCATTGGCATCAGAATGGGAAGGTCTGGAATCCCTGGGCTTCCGACGCTACTTCTTATTGGGATACCGGTAATAAAGGAGCCACTACGATTGGTTCCAGCAACTCCGTCCCGACGGACGAAACCAGCAACGGCACAGGACAGGCAGCCTTGTTGGAATCCAAATTCTTAGTGATGCAGTTTGCCGCCGGTAATATCTTTACCGGAAGCTATGTGAGAACGACCGGGATGAACGGAGTATTAAGTTTCGGACGACCGTTTACCTCTTTCCCTTCCAAACTGCGCATCCATTATAAGTACACATCCGCCCCCATCGACAGGGTGGGCGATGATGAATTTCAATACCTGAAAGGAAGGCCGGATTCATGCGATATTTATATCGCCTTGACTGACTGGGACGAACCCCTGGAAATACGTACCCGTCCTTCTGAAAGGCAATTGTTTGATAAAAACGATAAGCAGATCATTGCCTATGCGGGATTCACGCAAGGAAGCTCCCTTTCTACCTATCAGCAAATAGATCTTCCTTTGGTGTATCGTTATACAAATCGTACTCCTAAGTATATTGTGGTGGTTGCTACCGCCAGCAAGTATGGCGATTATTTCACAGGTGGTACAGGCAGTAAGTTGTGGATTGATAATTTTGAATTGATATATGAATAATGTGCTAATGTCTGTATATTTAATAAATTCAGAACTCCTGATCCTGTTATTGAGGATCAATAAATTGTAAAATGGTCAATGAGATAGTCGGCTTCCGTGAGCAGGATGGTTTCGTCTATTACCTCCATAGCGGGAACCCGATCTATTGCCACAACCCTTGCCTGCAAATATTTCACAAGAGCCATAAATAGTCCGGTGGATCATTCAGTATCATTTCAGTTGGTATTATTTTTCGGTAATGATGTGAATAATTTAACTAAAATGTTGAACAAATCAAAAAATATAGTTTGATAAATATTTTTTACTTTTCAAATAAATACTGTATATTTGGATTTTATAGATTATCACTAAAGACGATTATGCTTAAGCGCAAGGAGGATATAGGGCTTTCGCCGTATGAACTGAAGTTCCGCGGCCGGCACCGTTCCGAAGAGATACAAATGACCCTTTTCGATATTGACCTGGAGAAGGTGGACCAATTGGAGATCCGGTCGATCGAGGGCGTTTTGCCCTATAAAGACAACGATACGCTCACATGGTTGAATATTGACGGATTGCACAATGAGCAACTGATGCAGGAATTGGTGGATACGTTACAGATCCCTGCCGATATCCTGTCGGATGTGATGCAACCGGGCACGCGTCCCCAGATGGAAGAGTTCGATAACGGACTTTTTATCTCATTGAAGATAATGCAGATTGATGAGAAGACCAATTTGATATCGATTGATAACCTGAGTATAGTGATCATGGATAAGCTGTTGGTCACTTTCCAGGAAGAGAAGAGCGATTTGTTCAATCCTGTCAGGGAACGCATCAGGAAGCATAATAAACGGTTCAAGGCATTAGGGACTGATTACCTTGCTTTTGGCTTGTTGGATGTGGTTATTGACAATTACATCTTTATCCTGGGTGTTTTGGGTGAGAAAATTGAAGACCTGGAAAACAAAATGGTGCTGGATCCCGGCAGGAAAACACTCAGGATAATCAATCTTCTCAAGCGTGAACTCAGTAACCTGGGACGGTATATCAAACCGGCCCGGGAGATGGTCTCCGGACTGGTAAAATCGGAGAGCGATTTTATTACGCCCCAAAATGAAAAACACTATAAGGAATTGCAGGACAATATCAATCAGGCGGTGGAGTTGTTGGAGTACTATCGTGAACTGCTGTATGATGAATTGAATATTTATCACTCTTCCATGAGTACAAAACTGAACGATATTATGGCGCTGCTGACTATCTTTTCAGTGATATTTATCCCCATCACATTTATAGTGGGTGTCTATGGAATGAATTTCGATAATATGCCGGAATTACATTTGAAATATGGTTATTTTATCGTCTGGGGAGTGATGCTGTTAATTGCCATCGGAATGTTCTGGTATTTTAAGAAAAGAAAATGGTTTTAAATGTCAGGGAACTTTTTTGACATTAAAATAAAAATCACATGTTTACTCGATACCCGGTTATTTGAAGTAACGAGGACGAAATAAAAATCATGATCAGTAGATGAATTCAAATCAGGAAAGTGCTTCCAGATGGTTGGGCAGGAAAGTGGGAGAAGCCAAGGGGGCCTACCTTGCAGCTTCGCTGTTTACCATTGTCAGCGCTGTTTGTTTTGTCGTTTTTTGTTGGTATCTGTCGGAATTCGCCGCTTCGTGGATCAACAGCGGATTGATTCTGCCAAACATATTATTATATGCCTCTGCATTTCTCGGGGGTAGGTATCTTTTCGCCCACTTAGCTTCGCAATGCAATTACAATGCGGGGAATATCATTGTTTCAAAAATAAAAAAACAGGTTTATCCGCTGTTGCTTCACAATAATCAGTTAGATTCTACTGCGAGTGCATTGTATGTCACCCGTATCAGCGATGATCTGAAACCATTCTATGCTTTTTTTATTCCCTATTCCGTAGCGACCGCCTTGGTCAGCTCGCTGCTGCTATTGGTTTGCTTCTGGATAGAAAAATGGGTAGGCATTATATTGTTGGTTTCGTTGCTGGTCATTCCTATGCAGATGGCGGTGGTGGGTATAGGAGCCGAGTCGCTTCATAAAAAACATATTAATCTTTTCTTGAAATATTCGGCCGTTTTCTATAACCGACTCCAGACTATTGCCGAGATCGTCAATCTGGATAATTTTAAAGCACAATACCGGTTTTTGTCCGGAAAAAGCAAGGAGTTGAGCAAGGCTACTACCAGTGTGATGCGGGTTGCTTTTTTGTCGTCCACCGCCCTCGAGCTTTTTGTGACCATTGCCATTGCAGCTATAGCCATCTATCTGGGAATGAGTTTGCTTGGTATTATGCCCGGCGCTAATTATGGTAAGGGATATGATTTTCGTACAGCGCTCTTTTTACTTACTATTACACCCTATTTCTTCTTTTATCTGCGGAAATTTGTCGGTGCATACCACGACCGTAACAGAGCCCTGGCCTCAGCTGAATTGTTGATGCCGATATTGGCACAGGAGGTTGCTCCGCCTTTGGAGGGAATGGACGAATCTCTGAAGAGTTTTGATATCTGTAGTTTGCATTTTGCCTATCCCGATTCTCCGGTAAAAGTGTTGAATGATATCCACCTGCAATTACCGGTAAAAGGGTTGGTATTGGTGAAAGGTATTTCCGGTTCGGGAAAATCTACCTTGCTTAAAATCTGTACCGGTAGCCTTTCAGTACAGCAGGGAACGGTGTCTGTAAACGGACAGGATAATGCATGGTCACGTCAATGGCTGAAGGAAAACAGCGCATATATGAACCAGTACCCATTTATCTTCGATGGAACATTGCGATACAACGTTTTCCTGGGAAAAGAAGGAAACGGCTCCGAGGGGTATCCTGATTTTCTAAATAGAATATTGGAGAAAAAGGAACAGGGGGGACAGACGGAATTAAGCCATGGCGGTAAACAACTTTCAGGTGGAGAAAAACAATTGGTGACCCTCGCCCGGATGATGATGTATCCCAAACCGGTTGCGATTATGGATGAACCGACGGCCAGTCTGGACAATGATACCATTGAGATTATCCTTCCGCAAATCGTAAAAATGGCTGAAGAACGGTTGGTGATCATTGCTTCACATGAAAAGATGTTCGATGGCGTAGCGGATGTTGTACTGAACTTAAATTGGGGGGAGCAGGTTTGATTTGTTGATGTGATGATGTATAAATTTATAACAACATATATATTGCGGCCATTTGCCGGCAGGTGGGGGGGGGCTTTTTTGCTACTCTTTCTCTGGACCGCGGCATTTATTGCCATGCCGGCGGTCTCCGGATGGTTCCTTGCTATTTGTAGTGTGGCATTCATTACGGCAAACACTGCGTTTTCATACCTGATTCCCTCTGCCGTTATCCGTTTGTTGGCATTGTTTCGTACAGCGACGAGGTATTTCGAACGGATGGAGACACACAAAACCACATTGGATGTGCAGCAGAGCCTACAACTGAAAATATTCCAATCGGTAGCCGGATTTCCCTATTTCAAAAAACAGGTCAACAACAATTCCACGTTGCTCGAGAACAGTACGCTCGGCGTTGAACAGATACTGAACCATGTCCTCTTATGGTTGATGCCACTTACGGCGCTGGTCCTTTCCCTTATCCTCTATTATGGTTTTCTTGTCTTGTTTTCGCATGCAATAGCCATTGAATTCCTGGTTTCTGCCGCCGTGTTATTGTTTATCGTTCCTCAACTTTTCTTCCGGCAGAACGGAAAACTCTATGCAATATTGAAAACACACCGAGAAGAGAATAACCATGCACTTATTCAAAGTTTCAGGGGGCGGATAGAGATCACCAAATACAATATGGAGGAAAAGGTGATTAATCAGTACGAGGAAAAATTGGACATACTCGAGCGACTGGAGAATAAACTGCAGACAAATTCATTTTATCTTCAATTGATTGCCGGTCTTGGATTTAGTCTGATAGCTGCTTTCCTGCTCTGGAATTCATCCAATCATGGTATTGACGGGCCGGCGGCGATCGGTATCTTCTTCGGTATCATGGCGCAGGCCGAGTTGTCTGAGATGCTTTTCTCGGGAAAATCGGAAAAGAATGCGGTAAAAAACCAGGTCAATGATGTGGCGACTATCATCGGACAGGGGGAAAAAACCGTAGGGAAAGAGGGGCAGCCTATCCAAAAAGAAGTGGTGGATTCCCCTCTGGAAGGATTAGTGTTGCAGGATGTGAGTGCGAAAATCCCTGAAACATCGGTACGAACGGATGAAGTATCGCTGAAAATAAAGAAAGGGGAGTGGATTGCCCTCTACGGGGAGACAGGAAAAGGAAAGACCACGCTGTTAAACAGTTTCTTTTATCCTGAATACCGTAGGACGGGATCGTTGATATGGAACGATCTACAAGTATTATCCCATTTACCGGTACCTGAATGTGTGTATGTAACACAGAAAGCCTATCTTCTGACAGGAACACTGCGTGAGAATTTTGAGGGATATCCTGACGAAGCTATTGAACAGGTACTGAAAACGGTGGATCTGAGCGGTTGGCGTGCATCGCTTCCCGACGGGTTGGATAGTTGGTTGGGCGAAAATGGGGAGACGCTAAGTGGCGGACAACGCAAGAAATTGCTATTGGCACAAGCGTTACTCAAAGAACCGCAACTGCTGGTGGTGGACGAACCTACCGCCGGTATCAGTTCCGAAAATGCGATTGCCATCTTCCAAAACATAAAATGGCGATACCCCGGTATCACCATCCTAATGGCTACCCACTTGAAAGATTTTGAAAGTGTGGTGGATAGAGTAATCAGAATCTGAATTGAATTTTCTGCTTTTACATTTTCCCTCCACCATGTGAACTTACATGGTCGATAACGGGAGCAATATTGAAATAGACCTTCTCTACACCGAATCGGTTTTCGGAGAGTGTGAGGTAATTTATCTTTTTTGTCGACAGTATCTTGTCGTTGCCTCCGAAGCTGTATCCCAGGAATGGAAGTATATCATATTCATGTGCCACTCTGATTACATAGAACGGCGTTTTCTCCGACATCCCGTCTCCGGTGCCTGCAATGGCATTCTGCACGACCCGTCTTTGCTGTGCCACCCTTTTATATTCGTGCGCATTATCTTGTTGGGCATACACCAGCAACTTGGCATTCAACGCCCGCAGGTTGAACGGGTCTTCCAGTAACAATGCACTGGAGTATTCCAAAATATTGTTGTAATCGCCGGGAGTGAATGATTTCTTCGATAATACCTCTGCGATCTTGTTGTTATAGGAGGAAGTGTCCACCGGCATATATTGGGACTGGTAGATAAAACCGAAATAGAGATGGCGTCCCTCTTCGAGGGTCATCGTTTCATCACCCGACATGTATTTCTCCATCAATTTCGGATAATAATAAGACGAAGCCGGTTCTTTGATATTTCTTTCAATCTGCGCGAAATCGGGAGCGCTGAAAAACTCATCTTGGGCGTGTGCTGAAAATGCAACTGTGGAGATAAATGCAAATATGAACAGTAATTTATACATAGTCTTTTTTGTTTTAGTAATAGTGCTACGATACAAATGTATTTTCTAAATTCTATTTTAACAAAAAAAATTAGATAAGAAACCTTAATCGGCAATAAAAACCGGAACAGGAGACATGTCCTGTTCCGGTAATTGTTCATTTTTAATACCTGAAACGGTTTCTTCGAAATGCCGGAATCATTATTGTTTCCCTGAAACGGCTACTTCGCGGTTTATCTTGGAGACCAGTCCCTGTAATACAGTGCCGGGACCAAGTTCTACAAATTCTGTGGCCCCGTCGGCAATCATCTGTTGTACCGACTGCGTCCATTTTACCGGTGAGGTAAGCTGAGCAATCAGATTCTCTTTGATGGTCGCGGGATCAGTCTCTCCCATAGTCGATACGTTCTGGTATACCGGGCAAACAGGTGCTGAGAAAGGAGTTGCCTCGATAGCTTCCGACAGTTCCAAACGGGCCGGTTCCATCAGGGGAGAGTGGAAAGCACCACCGACTTTTAAGGGTAATGCCCGTTTTGCCCCCGCTTCTTTCATCAGTTCGCATGCTTTTTCAATGCCACTCATTGTTCCGGAGATCACTACCTGTCCCGGGCAGTTGTAATTAGCCGGTACCACTACGTCATCCACCGACGCACATATCTCTTCCACTTTGTCGTCGGCCAGTGCCAGTATAGCCGCCATAGTAGATGGTTGTTTCTCACATGCTTTCTGCATGGCCAATGCACGGGTATAAACCAATTTTAAGCCGTCTTCGAAGGATAAGGCGCCGGCTGCCACCAATGCCGAGAACTCTCCCAGTGAATGTCCTGCGGTCATATCGGGTTGGAACGTTGAGCCCAGCGTCTTTGCCAGAATCACCGAGTGCAGGAAGATAGCCGGTTGTGTGACCTTTGTTTGTTTCAGGTCCTCGTCTGTCCCTGCAAACATCAGGTCGGTAATGCGGAAACCGAGTATTTCGTTTGCTTTTTCGAATAACTCTTTCGCCAAGGGTGAGGTCTCGTACAGATCTTTGCCCATACCCACGAATTGGGCTCCCTGGCCGGGGAATACGTATGCTTTCTTCATATCATTTAAAATTATTTATTGATTTTTCTCTCGTATCTCCACCCGGCGAATCTTTCCACTGATTGTTTTTGGCAATTCGTCTACAAATTCAATTTGCCGGGGGTATTTATAGGGAGCTGTCACATTTTTAACATGCTCCTGAATTTCTTTGGCCAATTCGTCACCTGCCTGTGCTTTATATTCTTCGGCCAGCACGATGGTGGCTTTAATAATCTGTCCCCTGATTTCATCGGGCACGCCGGTGATAGCACATTCTACCACGGCAGGGTGAGTCATCACGGCGCTCTCTACCTCAAACGGGCCGATGCGGTAACCGGAACTCTTGATTACGTCATCGGTTCGTCCCACAAACCAGTAGTATCCGTCTTCATCGCGCCAGGCCATATCACCTGTATGATAGACATGGTGGGCATATACCTCCCGGGTGAGTGCTTCATCGCGATAGTACCCTTTAAACAGACCCAGGGGACGTTTTTCGTCGGTATAGAAGACAATTTCTCCTTGTTCTCCATCTTCGGCCGACCTTCCGTCGTATGTCAACAGGTCCATCTTGTATAGAGGATTAGGCACCCCCATTGATCCGGGTTTCGGTTCTATCCAGGGGAAAGTGATGATGGTAGGTGCTGTCTCGGTCTGACCGAAAGCTTCCATCATCTTGATGCCTGTCAGTTTATAAAAAGTTTCGAATACCGACGGGTTGAGTGCTTCGCCGGCGGTGGTACAATATTCCAAGGCCGAAAGGTTGTATTTATTCAGGTCCTCACGGATCAGGAAACGGTAGATCGTTGGAGGGGCACAGAATGAAGTGACTTTGTATTCCGAAAGTATACGGAGCATATCCTGCGGAATAAAACGGCCATCATAGTCATAGACAAATACGCAGGCGCCTACGATCCACTGGCCGTATATCTTTCCCCACACTGCCTTAGCCCATCCGGTATCGGCCACGGTGAGGTGAATGCTGTCCTCATGCAGATTGTGCCAGTATTTGGCAGTAGTGATATGCCCCAACGGATAAGTGAAATCATGTACTACCATCTTAGGTTGGCCTGTGGTGCCGGAAGTGAAATAGAGAAGCATGATATCTTCGTTTTTATTCACCTTTTCCGGCTTTGTGAAAGGTGTGGCCTGTTCTACTCCCCGGTGGAAGTCGATCCATCCTTCAGGAGTGGAATCACCCACCAGAATACGGTGTTGTATGGAGGGGGATTTGGCCATCGCCAGGTTTACATGGTTGATCAGGCTCTTTTCCTGTACAGCCACAATGGCTTTTATTCCTGCTGCATTGTTGCGATAAATAATATCTTTGTCGGTGAGCAGATGGGTGGCCGGGATTGCTATTGCGCCAATTTTGTGTAACGCCAGGATAGCCGGCCAGAATTCGATGCTTCGCTTCAGGATAAGCATCACCATATCACCTTTACCGATGCCGAGGGACAGGAAGAAAGAGGCGGTTTGATCAGACAGCGTTTTCAGTTCACCGAATGTCATATCTTTGTGTATCCCCTTATCGTTGGTCCAGCAGAGTGCCCTCTTATCGGGATTTGTCCTGGCCCATTCATCCGTCACATCATATGCGAAATTAAAGTTTTTGGGTATTAAAATCTCATAATTATCGATAAAATCCTGATGTGAAATGAATGAGGTTTTTCTTACAAATTTTTCTAACATGATAACCGTATTATGGTGTCGAACCCCTTGTTGGAGAGGGGTATGACAGTTGAGGAAAATATTTACTTTTTGATCAGGGATACAGGATAACGGCAAGGAATTTCACCGGCTTGTCATTGAGCGCTTTCATGCCATGCGGCAGCGATGAATCGAAATAAATGCTATCACCTTCATCCAGTACCAGATCCTTGCCGTTGATATTTAACATCATTTTTCCTTCCAATATCATGTTGAACTCCTGTCCGGCATGGATATTTTGATAGAAATCGGATTCCATCGGCTTGGGCTCCACCGTCACCACGAAAATTTCCGCCACATTATTAGTGAATCCGGAAGTAAGTGATTGGTACTTATAGGCTGAAACCCTTTCCACACTTACACCTTTATCTTTACGGGTGATAAAGTAAGAATTCATGCGCGGCTCTGTATCAAACATAAGGGTTCCCAAGTCCACGTTGAATTCCCGTTCTATACGTTGCAAAAATGAGATCGAGATGTCTTTTTCTCCCAATTCAAATTTACGGTAGTCATTTGTATCGACCTCCAACCTGTGGGCCATTTCGTTGGGTGAAAGGCCGACTGCTTCGCGTAAACCTTTTATCCGTTCACCTATCTGTTTAATATCTGTTGTCATCGCTATATATAATATGAGTATTGATGGATCAAAACGGGAAACAAAAGTAAACTTTTTTGTTCATACAAACAAATAGAGGCTTAGTGCCATAATGGCCATACCTAACATTACCCCGATAATGGAAAGGTGGTGCCTGCCATATTTCTCGGCAGTGGGTAATAACTCATCGAGAGAAATAAAAACCATAATCCCTGCTACGGCTGAGAGGACAAACGCATCCAATACCGGATTCCAGAAAGGAAGCAGGAACAGGAACGCAATGAGTGCGCCCACCGGCTCTGCCAGTCCCGAAGCGAAAGATAGCCAGAATGCTTTTTTCTTGCTGCCGGTAGCGTGGTAAATCGGTACCGATACTGCAATTCCTTCGGGTATATTGTGGATGGCGATGGCGGCAGTAATGGGAAGGGCTACTTCATAGGAGTTCAGCGCCGACATAAATGTAGCAACTCCTTCGGGGAAGTTATGGATGGCGATGGTGATGGCTGTAATCATCCCCGTTTGTTTCAAACGGTAGTTGGAATTCATTTCTTCCACGCCATGTATTTCATGTGGGTTTTGGGACTTGGGCACTAAAAAATCTATCAGTGAAATCAGGATAATACCTCCGAAAAAGCCGAGGATCATGTATAGCATTCCTGTTTTATTTCCAAATGCCCCATTGAGAGCCTCTAATGAATTAGGCATCAGTTCCATAAATGATACGTAGATCATCACACCAGCGGACAGTCCCAGTGAGAAGCTCAGAAAATTGGTATTGGTATGTTTTGCCAAAAATGCAGTCAAACTGCCGATGCCGGTCGACAAACCGGCAAAGAGTGTCAGTAGCAATGCTATTAAAACTGTTTGGTTATCCATCGTTTTCTTATATGATATTTCCGTTATTCATTTTTCCATTTTCTCACTCATTCGGAAACATCGAATCCCACCATCGTGGGTCATTTTTCAGCCATTTGGCAAACCATGCATAGATAGCGTTATTCCATGCGATTCGTTTGTCATAATCGTAGATAGCATGATTCTCGCCATCTACCTGAATGAATTCCACCTCTTTGCCGAGCAGTTTCAGGGCATTATACATCTGAATACTTTCACCGATAGGCACGTTAGTGTCAGCGGTGCCATGAAGCAATAGCAATGGTGTCCTGATCTTATCGGCAGAAAAGAGCGGGCTCTGTTTTACATAAAGATCGGGATTATTCCATGGGTAACTTCCTGCGCTTGCTCCTGCGCTATAGGAGTAACCCCAATATCCTTCACCCCAATAACTGGTGATATTACTGATACCGGCATGTGAGACGGAGGCAGAGAAGAGATCGGTCCGGGTAATTAGATATTGCGTCATAAATCCGCCATAAGATGCGCCTATATTCCCGATCTTTGTGCCATCCACGAAGGGATGTGCAGCCACGAAAGCTTTGGTACCTTCTATAATCTCCTCGGCTGTCCGGTTGCCCCACGCGTTCACATGGCGGGCCGAGAATTTCTGTCCGTAGCCGGTGGTACCGCTCGGTTGTAGTGTATATACCACATAATCCTGTGCAGCATAGACATGCAGTGGATAAGTACTTTCGAATGTACGTGCCGTAGGGCTTGTTCCACCGTAGTAATAGACGATCAGTGGATATTTTTTTTGTGGATCGAAATGAGGAGGCAGGTAATAACGTCCTTCGATCACATCTCCGGATGAGCTGGTGAACTGCCAGTCCTTTACCTCACCCAATTCCAGTTTGTTCAATCGCCCTGCGTATGGATCCGAAATCAAGGTTGACTCCAGAGTTTTGAGGTTCAGCAGGTAGCTTCGGTTAGAGTTGGATGCACTGACACCTGTATAAGTAGCCCATGCGGCATTCTCAGCGATGTTGAACGAACGGATTATGTCCTCTTGGAGCGGTAGTTTATCGAATTTCCTGCGTTTGGGATCATATCGGTACACATTGCCCCGGTCGCCTTCTTCCACACGATAATAGATATATCCGTCCAAGGTATTCCATTCCTGGGCATTGATCGACGGGTCGAATTCTTTTGTTACCGCTTCTACCTGTCGGGTTGCCAGGTTCATAATAAACGATTGCGTATCATAGCTGTTGGCAATCTGACCCTCTCTGATATTGAGGCCAATCCCTCCAAATGCCTCGGGAGCACCGTGTATCAATAATTGTTTTCCATCCGGTGAAAATTGAGCAGAGTAAGCGTATGTCTGGTCTTTCCAGACAGTATCTATTGCCATGGTTTCCAGATCCAGCATATAGAGTGTGCTTCTTCGGAAAGGACGTTCTGCGAGGTACTCTTCAGAGGTGGAGAAAAGCAGTTTTTTTACATCCTTCGTCACATCGTTGAGTGATGCCGTTTGTTTTCCGAAAGTAAGCTGTTGGGTGAGCCCCGTATCGAAGAAATGGCGATAGAGATAGTACCGGTCGCGGTAACCCGGTTGCCTGTCATCCATCCCGAGCAGCCGTTTCAATCCGCCGGGATTGCTGACGGTGATACTTTTTCTGGAAGAAAAGAAAACAGAATGCTCATCGGGTGCCATGTGAAAATTCTCTTTCGGTAGTTTTTCGGCTATTATTTTTGTTTCAGCGGTGAGCGGATCGAGAGTGTAGATAGTGCGTCCGTCGTTATCATCAGCCACATAATAGAGAAGGTCCGATTGGGGCATCCATTTTAATTGTGTTCTTGCAGCCGGTTCAGAAAGGATCGTCCGTTTCTGCTTGGTATCGTATATTTCTGTATATCTGCGGTTGGTCCCTCCCGAAAGGGTTTCCTCCAGACTTAGCAGCAGGAATCGTCCACTCGGGGAGATGGAGGAACTATTGACTCTTTTCCCTTCCAGAATATCTTTGATATTGATTCGTCGCCGATCCCTATTATTGAATGTATAAATGAGCATTGAATCCGCTTGATCGGGTTTCAGTTCGATTTTTAGGGCGGGGTCGGTCTTATAATCCGCCGAGGTAAGCATTTTAATCACGATGCGGGAGTTGTTGGCTAAACCGTTCAGGTTGGCATCTACCGATCCCGAAAGATGTAGGCTGTCATTTATTTGTGTTTTAGTGGCTCGCTTTATGTCATCGACCCATAATTCCAGTGGATTAGGCGACGTGACGGTCAGTTTTCCCTTCCCGTAGCGATCACCGGTGACAAAGAGAGAAAATAACTGTAGCTCTTCGCCCTGCGCTGGCCTGGAGAGGATGAAAAATCCCGCCGTGTCCGGAGTTAGTTCGGTGGTAAACCGTTCCTGTGGAGGAAAAGAGATGGGATAGGCGAGGAGTAGCTCATCGGTAAAGGTAGATTTATCCAGGTTCACACTATCCAGCATGACCGGCTTCTGTACCGGAATCGGCATGAATGAGTATATCTTCTCAGGCATTAATGGTTGCTGAGCCTTCAGGCTTATTGCTGTCAATAATACGATAATAATTAAAAAATAATATTGTTTCATACTTTTTAAATTAAGAATTAATAGTGAAAAATTAAAAATTACTTTTCCACTTTTCCACTCCATATGAAGTGGGTACCGAAAGCTTCCTTCCAGTCAGGTTCCTTCTCGAAAAGACCGAAGAGTGCCGATCCCGATCCACTCATGGAGGCGTATATAGCTCCCATTTCATATAGTTGTTGACGAATTTTACAAATTTCGGGAAATTTTTTGAAAACAGGCAGTTCGAAATCATTTTTCATGAGATCTCTCCATGTTTCGGGTGGTTGGGTGATAATTTCTTTTAGAGACAGTTCCGGCTTATGGGGAGTAATCATCGCATAGGCTTCTTTAGTGGAGATCCTGACGTCCGGTTTTACCAACAGGAGAGTATATCGACTCAGGTCTACTTCTATGGGTTCCAGTTTATCACCGATACCGGTGGCATATGCCGGCTTGTTGATGATGAAAAATGGACAATCGGCTCCAAGGCGGGCCGCCCGCATCATCAGCTCTTCCCGGGTATACTCCAATTTGAAAGTATCATTGAGGAGGTTGAGCATAAAAGCTGCATCCGAAGAACCTCCGCCCAATCCTGCACCCGAGGGGATTTTTTTTAATAGATGGATATCCATTTCAGGCAACTTTCTTTCGGCTGTAATCATTCGGAGTGCTTTGATCACCAGGTTATTATCGGAGGGCCCTTCGATAGGGTTTCCGGTCTGAAAAAATCGGGTCTCCGATGTCGGTATAATCTCCAAAGCATCTTTTAGTCCGATAGGATAAAAGATAGTCTCCAGATCGTGGTAACCGTCCGGTCGACGTGAAACAACGTGGAGTCCCAGATTAATTTTTGCGTTAGGAAAACAGATCATTTATCATTTGCTGTTATAGTTCAATACTTGTTGTATCTTGAGACTACAAATATACAGATTTTCTTTTCTTCTGATAACAACGAAAAGCAGTCTAAAACTCAAGTGCTGCGCGTACACCCACTTCCCTGAATTTTGCTTTATGGAATGAGGCGAAGATACCGGCATTGAAAAAACGGTTGCCGATGCCATAACCTAGTTCGGTATAGGAAATGATTTGAGGAGTGTATAACTGGCTGAGGTAGATCCGTTCATTATCGGCAAAATCGGATACAAAGGGTATGCTTTTCAAGATCAGGAACGGTGCCTCGAACATAAGATGTGTCTGGATATAAGAGTCGGAGGCATTATAGAGGTCGCGTCCCAATAAGTTAAAATTACCTCCCAGCCCATCATCCCAGTTCTCGAGAAAGTTATTCTTGGAGAAGTAGACAAAGTCGGCAAAATATTCTGTTTTCTGATTGATGAACATACCTGCTCCCACGTGGTACTGGAGTGAGTGCCGTAATCCAAAAGAGATATTCTGGCTGATATCGACTTCTACACGGTTGTACTCCGAGGTACTTCCGAGGATATCCAAAAAGCTCCGGGAGAATTCCAGCTTAAAGGTGGGGAAGGGCGACCGTTCATAGATTTTCTGCCGCCTGTCGTAACGGTAATATTGCCGGGGTGTCCAACTGACGCGCACAAACGGGGCAAACGATCTACGGATGCCGAACAGGTCTTCGAGTGGTTCGGTGTCTTCGGTATTTTCAGTATCGGAAATGGCAGAGCGCAGCCGGTTTTTATTTTTCTTACTCTTCCTGATATGATAATCTATGCCTGTATGTAATAGCAGACCGTTGGTTACTTCATAGGTGTTGAATAACTTTACATAATAGTCCTTGTAATATTTTAAAGAGATATCATCAAAATTAATTCCCCGGTTGTTAAGGCTGTCTTGTACCTGCTTTACGAATATTGAACTATAAGTGGGATTACCGTTTCCGATGGAGAGGGTGGCACTTCCCAGTCGGTATGGTTCATAATTCCAAATCGTAGTCAGGTCGGTACGCCACTCCTTGCGGCGGAACATGTATCCCGCAAAAGCATTTATATTTACGGTCCGGCTGCGCTTCAGGTCGAAATTAAAAGACAGCTTTTGGCGATAGGTTACACCATCCCTGGAGCCATAGCCTATCATCAATGGGTTAAGCAGTCCCGAATAACGGATCGCAGTGGACTTATACTCATACTTTGAATTCAAGGCCATACGTTGTACCTGTTGTGCTATATTTGATCCGTGTAGCGAATCTCCATTGGCTTTCCGGTGCTGGTATTCTGCCAAAACATCTTTTTCGATGGCTTGTAATGGTATCGGCCGTCGTATGTTCCAAAATGTGGTGTCGCTTCGCAGCGGTACCGAATCTAATCTTATCTTGTAGAGGTTGCTGATATTGAGTGAACGAATTGGTTCAGTATCCTGCCGCAATTGGATATCACGGTAGTTGATAGTGGCCAGATGCCGGCTTGCCAACACGTTGCCCAGGTAGGATGCCGTTTGATAAACGGTGAATTGTACCGGTAAAAAGTTGGTGATTCCTGTATCTCCCATATTTATCTCAAACGAAAAATCAGAAAAGATACCGATGCCCTCACCCCTGAAAAAAATGACTCGCCAGGTATCTCTTTCTATGATGAATGTTCCTTGTAGCAGTTTGCTATTCTCGTAAATAGGATTGAAGTTCACACTGAAGTAGGTTCTCTCGTTTTCGGTAAAGGTTCGTGACAGGGTGTAACGATAATATTTGCACGTGCTGGACCGAAGGGGCATGAAAAAACTCTCATCGTTGGTAGTCTCACCGTATATATTGATATTCAGCAGTTCGAATGGTATCATGTCGATATCCTTCCTGCCGGTAAGCGTGCCCGTCACATGCTGTATGTCCTGTACGTAATTATTGGGATAATCAAACCGCAGGTTACTGATAGTTTCTATCACAGCCGCATCGTTATGGGGATCGTGCAATACAAAACCGGGTATCAGATGGGTGTGTTTATAGAGGAAATTCTTTTTCAATGTTTCTACGTAAGTACGAGTATATACTTCCGCTGAAAAATTTTCTACCAAATCGTTATATTTTTCAGCGGCGCTCATTGCTCTCTTCATGATGGTATCTACCGACAAATCAGCAGGTGAAGCAAAACTGTTGAAGGATGCAATTAATAAAATCAGGACGTATAAGGTGACTTTCCCTTTCATTCTAATTAGGTTGCAAATATAGTGAAAGTATTTTTCATACTTACCTTTTTTTTAATCGGGAAAAATATTGACAAGGAATGAATGATGGGAAAAAAAGGTAAAAAAGCACCCTTTTGAGAATTATTTATAAAAAAAAACGGTATATTTGTGTTTTAGAACATAGTTCTATAACATTCATGGTCGCAAAGAAAAAAAATGTAATCGATTTTTCCTCTTCACTTCCTGAAATATGGAGGATGTTATCGGACACTGAGCGTGAAATGTTACGCAGTAGTGCCCGTATTGTTCATTTTAAAAAAAATGAATTGATTTACCTCGAAGACGAGACACCCAAAGAATTGATGTGTCTTTTTACAGGGAAGGTGAAGATTTTCAAGAGTGGAATAGGGGGGCGTAGCCAGATCATCAGGATTATACGACCTGTGCAGTATTTTGGTTACAGGGCTTATTTTGCACGTGAAAGTTACGTGACTGCAGCTATGGCTTTTGAGTCGTGTACCGTCTGCATGATCCCCATGGAACTGATAGAAAAATTCTTGCGTAAGAACGGTAACCTGGCTCTTTTCTTCATCCAGATGTTATCGCTCGATTTGGGTATTGCCGATCAGAGAGTTGTCAACCTCACCCAAAAGCATGTGCGTGGAAGACTTGCGGAATCGTTGTTGGGTTTGAAAGATAGTTACGGACTCGAAGAGGATGGCGCCACTATTAACATTTATCTGGCTCGTGAAGACTTGGCCAGTCTATCCAATATGACAACATCTAATGCCATTAGAACGCTGTCTAATTTTGTGAATGAACGCATCATCGCTATCGATGGCCGAAAAATAAAGATCATCGACGAGGAAAGGCTCCATAAGATAAGCAGGATGGGATAGCTGTTTTTTTATTACCTTTGTGCTTCAATTCATGATGGGATGATTCAGAAAATAACCCGCTCCATACTTACGGGCTATTATAAGCCGGTGAGAAAATTTGTAAATGATCCACTGGGAACGCAACAGAGAACCCTGGACTATTTGCTTGGGCATGGGCGAAATACACTTTATGGGAAAGAAAACAATTTTCAATCGATCCGGAATAGCGACGGTTTTAGTATTCATGTGCCGGTTATCTCCTATGAAGAGTTACGTTTGTGGCTCGACAAGATAATCCTTGGTAAGGAACAGAATGTGCTTTGGGACACGCCGGTGAAGTGGTTCGCCATGTCGTCCGGTACGACTGAGGATAAAAGCAAGTATATCCCTGTCACCAGAGAATCGCTATATAACGGTAATTATCGTGCAGGTTACCATATGCTGGGTATTTATGCCCACCATCATCCCGATACTGCTTTTGTTTTAGGCAAGACGTTGGTATTGGGTGGAAGCCAGCAGATCAACCATATCGGGGGAGGCTTCTATACGGGTGATATCTCTGCTATCCTGATGAAGAACCTTCCGGTATTGGCAAAAAGAAGCAGAACGCCCGAAAGCATTGCCCTGTTACCCGATTGGGAAGAGAAACTGCGTAAGTTGGCCGATTATGCTGTCAAAGCCGATATCCGCGCTATGGTGGGGGTTCCTTCCTGGATGTTGGTGCTCCTCAAAAAAATTGTCGATGAGACCGGATGCTCTCTACCGGAACTATGGCCTCATCTTGAGGTATTCTTTCATGGTGGGGTAAGCTTTCTCCCTTTTCAGGAACAGTATGAGAAGTTGATTCCCTCTGAAAAGATGCACTATTGGGAGACTTACAATGCTTCGGAAGGATTCTTTGGTGTACAGTTTGCTCCCGGAGCGAAGGATATGCTTCTATTACTCGACAATGAAGTCTATTATGAATTTATCCCTGCGGGAGAATGGGATGAGGAAAATCCCGCTACCATCCCCCTTAGCGCTATTGAGACAGGTAAACAATATGCGATGGTAATTACTACCAGTGGCGGACTGTGGCGGTATAGGATAGGTGATACTGTCGAGTTCACTTCCATACATCCTTTCCTTTTTAGACTGACCGGGCGTACAAAGCAATTTATCAATGCCTTTGGAGAGGAGCTTATTATAGATAACGCCGACAAGGCTCTTGATGAAGCTTGCCGTTATACCGGTGCAAAAGTGACCGAATACACCGCAGCACCCATCTATTTCGGGGAAAAAAGCAACGGTGCCCACGAATGGATTATAGAATTTGATACTCAGCCTGCCGGTACTCTCGACGAATTCACCCATATTCTCGACGAAAGCCTGAAACGTCTCAATTCAGATTATGAAGCAAAACGTTCTTACAATCTCTCCCTCGGCATACCGGTAATAAGGATTGTGGAGAAGGGTACTTTTTATAATTGGATGAAACAGAGGGCGAAATATGGAGGCCAAAACAAAGTACCTAAACTCTCCAACGACCGGAAATATGTGGATAGCATCCTCGATTTTATAGTAAACGGCACACAATAATTGGTAATTGGTCATTTTTTAATTAGATCAAATCCTAAAATAGAATAAAAACTGGCGTTCCATTATTCATTAATGAGAAAGATTCTGTAAATTTGCACGCTAAAACCCACTTGTGACGCAATGAGAATAAAAACTTTATATTTTTTACTGTTCGCGTTGGTGTTGAGTTCCTGTAGCGAGTACAACAAAATTCTGAAAAGTACCGACAGGGATTTGAAATACAGTTATGCAAAAAAATACTTCGAGGAAGGAAAGTACAATCGCTCCATCACATTACTCGAAGAACTGGTTTCTTTCATGAAAGGAACGGCACAGGCGGAAGAATCACTCTATTTATTGGCCCAGAGCCATTATAATTCGAAAGATTACTATTCGGCTACGCAGTGGTTCACCACCTATTATAATACTTATCCCAATGGTGAATATGCAGAACCGGCCCTCTTCTATTCTGCGTATGGAATGTATTTGGATTCGCCTGAAGCCCGTCTGGACCAGACAAAGACCTATACAGCCATTGCTGAATTTCAAAAATATATAGAGAAATATCCGCAGACCGAAAGAGCTGAGCAAGCTAAAAACTACCTGTTTGAACTGCAGGAAAAGCTCGCCTATAAAGAATTATTGGCAGCCCGGCTCTACTTGAATTTGGGGAATTATATGGGGAATAATTATGAATCGGCAGTCATTACGGCACGTGAGGCAATCAAAAGCTATCCCTTTTCCGAATATCTGGAGGAATATCAGATTACTATCCTTCGTGCGCGATTTGAGTATGCGAAGAACAGTACGCTACGGGCACAACCCGAACGTTACCGCATGGTAGTAGATGAATATTTCAATTATAAGAACTCATTCCCG
This sequence comes from Proteiniphilum sp. UBA5384, assembly GCF_002410825.1. Classification (GTDB taxonomy): domain Bacteria; phylum Bacteroidota; class Bacteroidia; order Bacteroidales; family Dysgonomonadaceae; genus Proteiniphilum. Next base: position 92,914 of record NZ_DHOS01000001.1, read on the forward strand.
GAAGGGAAATATATGGCTGAGGCCGAAAGATATAATCGTGAAGCGCAGAGTAAGATCGATGAGCTTCCGACCACCTGAATAACAGAAAAATAAAGAGAATCAATAAATATGGATTATAAGAAAATTGCTGCAAGCACCAATACAGAAACCCGTGATGTTATGAAAATGTCGGATCAGGTAGGTAATGTATATGAAATGGTGATGATTATCAGTAAGAGAGCCAATCAGTTGGCAGTGGAAATGAAACAGGATCTCGATGCCAAGTTGCAGGAATTCGCTTCCTATAGCGATAATCTGGAAGAGGTATTTGAAAATCATGAACAGATAGAAATTTCCCGTTTCTACGAAAAACTGCCGAAACCTTCTTTATTGGCTATCGAAGAGTGGAAAGAAGGTGATATCTACTATCGCAATCCCTCGAAAGAAAAAGAAATGTTTGGATAGTATGTTGCAACGTATCCAATCGGTTTTTCTTCTACTGGCATCAGCCGCTATGTTGGTCGCTTCGGTAACTCCTTTGGCACTGTTCCTTTACAATGCCGATAAGGCAGTGTTTGAAGCTATGGGGATTTATCTTAACGGTGATCTCAACTCGTCTACCTGGGGCTTGTTTGCGATTGGTGTAACCAGTTCGGTTGTAGCCCTATTAACGATCTTCTTGTACAAGAATCGGATGTTGCAGATACGTCTTTCTATTTTCAATGTAGTATTGATGGTAGGATTTTACCTCTATTTCGGGTTTATTGTATATAAACTCTATTCAGTAGAGAGCCTCCAATTCCAGAAAATAGGTGTAGGAATTATTATGCCGGTAATTGCCCTTATTCTCACCATTCTTGCCATTCGCAGGATAGGTGCTGACGAAGTGTTGGTCCGGTCGTTTAACCGGCTTAGAAAATAAAAGGTAAAAATTCCCGATAAATTTATATAAGGGTGCCCTGTCGAATTATTTATTGACGGGGCACCCTGTTTTTATGACAAAATAAAATTTTTACCATTGATTGACTAATTTATTTTTTCAACATTTTCTTTGCGCATCAGTATTCTTCTAATATTTGTATTTGCGAAATTTTAATTACTTTTGTTTGCTTGAGTAATATAAGTTGATCCAACAGGATAAAACATTTACATAATCAAACAATAAGAACTATGGAACAGAAGAAATTACAGGCGACGGTGCGATTTACACTCGTAATATTTGTTACAGCAGTCTTACTTGAATCATGCGGGAGCGTGCCGTTTACCGGTAGAAAGCAATTGCAGTTGGTATCCAACGAAGAGGTGATGGCATTGAGTTTGCAGCAATACCAGGAATTCATGCGTGCTGCTCCTGTTGAACGGGGTACTGCCAATGCGGAGATGGTTAATCGTGTCGGTACCCGGATCGCCAATGCGGTAAAGATTTTTTATACCAATAACGGCTATGCATCTGAACTCAATAACTATGCATGGGAGTTTAACTTAGTAAAGGAGAATAGTGTCAATGCCTTTGCCATGCCCGGAGGAAAAGTGGTTGTTTATACGGGATTGTTACCCGTTACTCAGACGGAAGATGCATTGGCTGTGGTTTTGGGGCATGAGATTGCCCATGTATTAGCCCGTCATTCAGATGAGAGGATGAGTCAGCAGGTAGCCCTTCAATATGGAGGAGCCATAGCGGGTGGACTTTTGGGTAACTCACAGGTTACAAGGCAACTTGGAAGTGCCGTTTTCGGCCTGGGCGCCCAATATGGTGTAATGATGCCTTATGCCCGTAAACACGAATATGAGGCCGATGAGATTGGATTGATACTGATGTCCATTGCCGGTTATGATCCGAGGGTTGCAGTACCTTTCTGGACGAGAATGGCACAAAGCTCGGGCGGTGGTCAGGTGCCCGAAGTCCTGAGTACGCACCCTGATGATGCAAAACGTATTACCCATATTGAATCAATTATGCCCACGGCATTGCAGTATTACAAGGGTTCAGGGGTACAGAATAATACCAAGGAGCCGATTAAGACCCGGACAATGGTGCCGGCGGAGACAAGTAAGGCAAAGACTTCCAAAGAGTGGACTTTCTGATTTTGCATTTGCAGCTATAATTACTACCTTTGTTTGGCATCTAAATTTACAATGTAAATTTGAATAACAACTGAATAACAACTGAATAATGTCTCCCAAATTACCAGACGACGAATTAAAAGAAAGAGATGATGAAAATATGGGAGAGGACGATATTTTGCCCTCTTCCGAATCCTTTTCCGGCTCCAAGGTGCCGGTACGGTTGGGTGATGATAGTTCGCTCAACCTTTCGAAGATGTATCAGAATTGGTTTCTCGATTATGCTTCTTACGTGATATTGGAACGTGCCGTGCCACATATCTCCGATGGGCTTAAGCCGGTACAACGGCGCATCTTGCATGCCATGAAACGAATGGACGACGGACGGTATAACAAGGTGGCCAATATTATTGGAACCACCATGCAATACCATCCCCATGGGGATGCCTCTATCGGTGACGCATTGGTACAGCTTGGACAGAAGGACTTGTTGGTAGATTGTCAGGGTAACTGGGGAAATATACTTACCGGTGACGGTGCTGCCGCTCCCCGTTATATTGAGGCACGGCTTAATAAATTTGCCCTTGAGGTACTTTTTAACCCCAAGACTACTGAATGGAAAGCTTCGTACGACGGACGTAATAAAGAACCGGTCACCCTTCCTGCTAAATTTCCCCTTTTATTGGTGCAAGGTGCTGAGGGAATTGCAGTAGGACTTTCTTCTAAGATATTACCACACAATTTTAATGAGGTATGTAATGCGGCAGTGCATTATCTGAAAGAGGAGGAGTTTGCACTCTACCCTGATTTTCAGACCGGAGGATATATTGATGTGGAAAAATATAACGATGGTGAACGGGGCGGATCGGTAAAGATACGAACCACCATCACCAAACTCGATAACAAGACGCTGGTCATTAAAGATATTCCTTACGGTAAAACTACCGCAGGTCTGGTAGATTCTATCCTTAAAGCTAATGATAAGGGGAAAATAAAGATTAGGAAAGTAGACGATATCACGGCACAAAACGTGGAGATTCACGTGCAACTGGCGCCAGGCGTCTCATCCGACAAAACCATCGATGCTCTCTATGCTTTCACTGATTGCGAGATTAGTGTCTCCCCCAACTGTTGCGTGATTGACGATAACAGGCCGCATTTCCTTACCGTGAGCGACGTATTGCGTTCGTCCGTGGATACTACCCGTGAACTGCTTCGTCGCGAACTGGAGATTGAGAAGGGTGAAAAACAGGAGGCGCTCCTCTTTGCTTCTCTCGAAAAGATATTTATTGAAGAGCGTATCTATAAGGACAAGGAGTTCGAGACTGCCAAAAATATGGATGTGGCTGTGACACATATCGATCTACGACTTGAGCCTTATAAATCTTCATTTCTGCGCGAAATCAATCGGGATGATATTCTCCGTCTGATGGAGATCAGGATGGCACGTATCCTTAAATTCAACTCCGACAAATCGGAAGAACTGATCGCAAAATTGAAGGAAGAGATTGAAGAGATCAACCATAACCTCGATCATTTGGTGGATTATACTATTGCATGGTTTCTGATGCTCAAGGACAAGTATGGTAAGAATTTTCCACGACATACTACCATTCGTAGTTTCGAAAATATAGAGGCGACCAAAGTGGTGGAAGCCAACGAAAAGCTTTATATGAACCGCGAGGAGGGTTTCATTGGTACCGGCATGAAGAAAGATGAATTTGTCTGCAACTGTTCCGATATTGATGATGTCATAATCTTCTTCAAGGAGGGAAAATATAAGATAGTAAAGGTGAGCGACAAGATGTTCGTGGGGAAAGGCATCCTTTATGCGGCTGTCTTTAAAAGGAACGACAAGCGTACCATTTATAATGTGGTTTATCGTGACGGCAAAAAAGGTCCACACTATATCAAACGGTTCGCCGTTACTGGTATCACCCGTGATAAGGAATATGATGTTACCAGGGGAGAGGCCGGGTCGCGTATAGCTTACTTTAGCGCCAATCCCAACGGTGAAGCCGAAACCATCAAAGTGATTCTCAAGCCTAAACCCCGTATGCGTATCCTTCAGTTTGAGAAGGATTTCAGTGAGATAGAAATCAAGGGTAGGCAGGCGATGGGCAATATCCTTACTAAGGCTGAAGTACACCGTATACAGTTGAAACAAAAAGGATTATCTACGCTTGGAGGCCGTAAGGTCTGGTTCGACCCTGATGTCTTCCGCCTCAACTATGAAGGCAGCGGCCAATTTCTTGGCGAATTTCAGGGTGATGATATGATACTGGTAGTTACTACCGGAGGTGAATATTATATCTGCAATTTCGATCTTACGAACCACTTTCCGCAGAATATACTCCGGATTGAGAAGTTCGATGAACATAAGGTATGGACAGCTGCCCTCTTCGATGCGGAACAAGGGTATGCTTATCTTAAACGTTTTACCTTCGAGCTCTCGGAGAGGCCGCTCCGTTTTATCGGTGATCATCCCGACTCCCGCTTGTTCTTATTGACAGATGTCGTTTACCCGAGGGTAAAGGCCATATTCGGAGGTCATGACGATTTTCGTGATCCGATGGAGATCGAAGTGGAAGAATTTATCGGCGTAAAGAGTTATAAAGCGAAAGGTAAACGGATCTCTAACTATAGCGTGGAAACGGTTGACGAGTTGGAGCCGCTTCGTATGCCGGAACCGGAAGAGGAACCGCAGCAAACGATGAAAGTGGAGATAGGAGAAGAAAATGGAGAGAATGGCGATATCGGGAATAATGGAGAGAGTGAGGAAAACGATGTTTCCGATGCCGATTTACGCGATGAGATCACCGGCCAGATGAAGTTGTTTTAATTTGAACGGGAGAAAGACTACGATGAAGAGGGCAGTGTTACTGATCAGTATATGGATAGGTATTCTTGGTGTAACAATTTCACAGGAAGATCATTATCCTTTATCGGTCAGACCTGTCAATCAGGCTACTCTTTTCGGTATAGGAAAGGCATTCCTTAACGATACTTATCTCTCGCCGCTCAGATACGACGGTGTCAGCCTGTCGCTGATGCACGACCGTATCAAAGGTACCGGTTATTGTAGCGGTAAATTGCTCCTGCAACAACAGTTCCTGATACATACGGCCATCACTCATAATCCTACTGCTTCTGCATCCGAGTATTATGGTAATATTCAGTACAGGCTGACCGGATTTTATCCCGTTTTGACGGCTCCTGATTTCAGGCTATTTGGTGGCGGTGGATGGGACGCTTCACTGGGAGGCATATATAACGTGCGGAATTCTAATAATCCCGGATCATTAAAGGTATCGACTAACTTTAATTTTTCGGCGATGGCAATCTATAATTGGAAGATTTTTACCTTCAGATGGCAACTTGCCACACCGTTTGCCGGAGTCTTTTTCTCACCGGAATATGGTCATTCATATTACGAAATATTTTCACTCGGGAATAACAAAGGAACCATCCATTTCGGATCTTTCCATAATCAGTTGGCGCTGCGCAACTATTTCACGGTAGATGTCCCCGTAGGCAATATAACCCTGCGTGGAGGCTATCTGGGCGATTATTACCGTACCCATGTGAACAAACTTACCACCCGTATTATTTCACACCAGTTTATGATTGGGCTCGCGGTGGAATCACTCAACTTCGGAGGGGAAAAGGTGCGGGAAAATCGGTCAATACCGTCTGTATATTATTGAGTAGACAAGTGGTTAAGTGGATAAGTGTGATGGTTTCATTATTCACTTTTAATTTTTAATTTTTAATTTAAAAAGATGCAATATAATTTTGATGAAATCATAGATCGTTCAGGAACTCAGGCTATCAAACTGGAGAAGTTAAAACTGTTATTCGGGCATGAAGATCTTATCCCGCTTTGGGTGGCCGATATGGATTTCAAATCCCCACCGGCTATTGTAGAAGCGCTGAAACGAAGGGTAGAACATGGCATATTCGGTTATACAGCCCCTTCACAAGAATATACCGACTCTATCGTTCATTGGCTTGAAAGACGCCATAGGTGGCAGGTGAAGGGTGAGCATGTTAACTTCGTGCCGGGGGTGGTCAAGGGTTTTGCTTTTGCCATCGATGAGTTTACCGAAAAAGGAGGCAGAGTAATTATTCAGCCGCCTGTTTATCATCCCTTCCGTATCGTTACAGAATCGCTTGGTCGTGAAGTTGTTTATAATCCCCTGATTCTTGAGAATGGACAGTATAAAATGGATTTCGGAGGATTGCGCCGTATCGTAGCCGAAAACGATTGTAAGATGTTGATTCTTTGTAATCCGCATAATCCCGGTGGACGGACATGGTCACCCGATGAATTAAGCGAACTGGCAGATATATGCTACGAGCACAACATACTGGTTGTCTCCGATGAAATACATGCCGATATGGCATTGCCCGGACATCAACACACAGTGTTTGCTTCCGTCTCCGAGAAGGCGAAAGAGATTTCACTAACGATTATGGCACCCAGCAAGACTTTTAATATTGCGGGTATTGTCAGTTCCTTTGCAGTCATCCCCAACAAGAATATAAGGGAACGGTACCTCGCCTATCTCGAGCCCCGTGAGTTGCAACAGGGCACTCTCTTTGCCTTTACAGCGACCCGTGCCGCTTATGATGAGTGTGAAGATTGGCTTGACCAGATGCTTGACTATGTACAAGGTAATATTGATTTGGTGGATAGCTATCTGACAGAAAATATCCCTGAGATAAAAGCAATCTTGCCGGAGGCTTCCTTTCTGGTATGGCTTGATTGCCGTGCGCTTAATCTGCCGCAACGGGAATTGGTAAAGCTTTTCGTGGAAAAAGCCCATCTTGCCTTGAACGACGGAACTATGTTCGGTTCCGGCGGAGAAGGTTTTATGCGGATGAACGTGGGATGTCCGCGCAGTCTGTTAGAAAAGGGATTAAATAATTTAAAAAAAGCGATACACCCTTAAACAACGATGCTACCTGATTGTTAGTAAGTGATGTACTTCGAGATAAGAAATTAAGAAAAAAATATAAGTGATAAATTAAAAAATAGAATACAATGCAAGTATCAGACAACAAATATGTTACCGTTACATACGACCTCAATGTGGGTGAAGGAGATGAACTGGAATTAATGGAACGGGCCACACTTGAACAGCCGCTGGAATTTATTTTCGGTACCAATTCCATGCTTGAAGCTTTTGAAAAACAACTCGAAGGGCTTTCCGAGGGCGATAAATTTTCGTTCCGACTCACTCCGGAAGAGGCCTATGGCGATTATGACGACACCAGGGTGATCGAATTGCCCAAAAATATTTTTGAGATTGACGGTAAGATCGACGAACAAGTTCTTTTTGAAGGAAATACTCTCCCGATGATGGATTCATCCGGTAACCGATTGGTCGGTTCCGTCGTTTCTGTTGGTGATGAGGTAGTTACAATGGACTTCAACCACCCGTTGGCAGGAGAGGTCATGCATTTCGAAGGAACCGTGATGGGTGTACGCGATGCTTCCGTAGAAGAAATTGCTGCTCTCTTTTCTACCGGCGGTTGCGGCTGCGGCGGTTGCGGATCGGGTGAAGAAGATGGCTGTGGCTGTGGTGCTAACCACGAGAGCCATGCCGGCGGATGCGGTTGTGGATCGGGTGGTTGCGGTAGTTGCTGATAAGGATGCTTCCTGACAAGGATGAACCTAATGTGCTTCGCGAGATAATTGGTAATTAGTAATTTATTGAAATGAATACATTTGGAACGATATTCAGGTTGACATCTTTCGGAGAATCGCATGGAGCCGGTGTGGGTGGCATAATAGATGGATGTCCTGCCGGTTTGGAACTTGATATGGACTTTATCCAATCGGAACTCGACCGTCGTCGTCCCGGCCAATCACGCATCACCACACCGCGGAAGGAAAGCGATAAGGTGGAGTTCCTCTCAGGGATATTTGAAAATAAGACGACCGGCGCTCCTATCGGTTTTCTGATAAGAAATGAGAACCAGCAATCGTCCGATTATGATAATATCAAGGAGGCTTTCCGCCCTTCACATGCGGATTTTACCTATCAGGAGAAGTATGGTATCCGCGACTACCGGGGTGGGGGAAGGTCTTCCGCACGTGAGACCATTGCCCGTGTAGTAGCCGGAGCGGTGGCAAAACTTTATCTTAAGCGCCTCGATATCGATATTACAGCTTACACATCCCAGGTCGGCGATATTGCTTTAGAGAATGATTACAGGATATACGACCTTTCCCGTACGGAGGATAATTTTGTCCGTTGCCCCGATCCCGATATGGCCGAACTGATGATAAAACTTATCCAGGAAGTACGCAATCAGGGAGATACTATCGGTGGTACCATTACCTGTGTGATAAAAGGAACGCCTGTGGGGTTGGGAGAGCCGGTCTTCGGGAAACTCCATGCCTCGTTGGGCTCGGCGATGCTGAGCATCAATGCTGTCAAGGGATTTGAATATGGTACGGGGTTCAATGTCTCTGCCCGTGGGTCAGAAGTGAATGATGTTTTCTTTGACGATAACGGCAGGGTGAATACACGTACCAACCATTCAGGAGGTATCCAGGCCGGCATTTCCAACGGGCAGGATATCTATTTCAGGGTGGCATTCAAACCCGTTTCTACCATTCTCAGGGAGCAACAGACAGTGGATGTTCATGGTAATGATACAGTCATCAAGGCGCGTGGCCGTCATGATCCCTGTGTCTTGCCGCGGGCGGTTCCCATCGTGGAAGCCATGGCGGCGATCACCCTGCTGGATGCTTACCTGCTTTCGAAAGTGGAACGTTGAGCGCTTGGAAGGTGATATGAGGTTAATCATTAAGTTTTGGATGATCACAGCGGGCGTGGCTTATTCGTTCGCAATTGCTGCTGATACACCTCCGGAAGCAGTATATACTCCTGAGGACCGGAAGATTTTCGACCGTTATATCACTTGTATTTATCCGTGGCAATCGGCCGGTACTAATATATTGCTGGAGAAAACGGCGCGATTTTTTTTAGGTAAGCCGTACGTGCCACATACGCTTGAAATACCGGGAGAGGAGAAACTGGTTGTCAACCTGCGTGAGTTTGATTGCACCACTTTTGTGGAGTCGGTAATCGCTCTTGCACGTATCGCATATTCAGGAAAAGCCGATTTTGAATCTTTCCTCGGGGAATTACAACGTATCCGTTACCGTGATGGCAATCTGCAAGGGTATGCTTCGCGGCTTCATTATACTTCTGACTGGGTCTGTGACAATGAAAAGAAAGGTCTGTTGAAAAATATTTCAGCCGGATTAGGGGGTGTCCCCGAGCAGAAAACGATTGATTTCATGACTACCCACAGGGAGGCATACAGGCAGTTAAAGGATGATGATACGCTGCTTCGGGAGATGCAGAAGATAGAAGAGGTTATCAATCAGCGGGGTGGATTTTATTATCTGTCCAAAGCGGAGATAGCCGGAAAAGCTTTTGCAATACCCCATATGTCGATAGTTGCCTTTACTACCGGTATAAAAGGGTTAGATGTTACCCACATGGGATTTGCTTTTAGAGATGGAGAGCGACTCACTTTTATCCACGCCTCTTCCACCCAAAAGAAAGTGATCATCGACCAAAAGACGCTGGATGATTATTGTGCAGGACAATCTTCCTGTACCGGGATTGTTATCCAATGTGTAAATTTGAAATAGTCTGCATCCTTCCTTTATTTTTTCTATTTCTCACCTCTCCTCTCAATAGCAAATTTATAAAATAGGGCAAAGACTATTGATGTATGAAAAGAATCAAAAATTATTTTTCAATCTCCAATATTTTTGTAAGCAAATATATTGGTAAAATATGCCATTAAAAGAAATCATAATTAATGGAATTGAAAATAAAGTTTTTTCATAAATACTCTCTTTCTTATGAACAATTTTACAATAATGCACTACGACTCATTATTACACTCAGTGTTTAAATGTTTTAAAAAATGTAAGTACCCTTATTGAGCAAGATAAAGTTGTTCTATTAATTGGTATGTCGGTAATAAAAAAACAGTTTTGAATTATTGGATAAACAACGAAAACTTATTGATGGAAAATTCATCAACAATATCTACAATGCCTAAGTGGTTAAAAGGGTTCTACTTAAAACTTGAAACAATTGTTCAAGACGATGCTGCGGACGCAATTGGAGGTGCCGTTGCTCCCCCGGTTTCGGGAATCTCTACTGATACAGGTTGCAGTAACGACCGGTACATTTCCGGATTTTTGAGTACTTCCACAGCCTTGTCATAGACTTTGTCACTCGACAATTGATGTAGCAATACACCTTTCTTGTAGTAAAAACGTTGTACGATTTCCGATTCGATTATGCCGGTAATATCCTCCCTGAACAGTTCAAGATCACGGTCTAAGTTGGCATGCAGTTTCGCTTCTAATGCTGCAAACTCTTCTTTCGCCACGTCCAGATAACCCTCGAATTCCATCATGCTTTTCAACTGTTGCAGTGAGCGCTCACTCAACTGGTCATATTGAAAATCGCGTTTTTTTACAAATTCCTTGAATGCTTTGTAATCGCTTTCAGTGAGCCTGAACTGGTCGGGGGGGGCAATTTTGTCATGTTGCTGCACCCATTCCGTCACATAATCGAATATCACGTTGTCCGTCATCAGGTAGAATGCGATGGTACCACCTGCCGGTTGCGGGATGGTGATATCCGGCGTGATTCCGCCTCCGTCGCGTACTTCACGTCCATTGCGGGTTTTGAATACATTTGTCAAGGAATCGGGTACCCGTGCTACGCTCCCGTCGGGATTGCGGTGCGAATAATCCAGTGCCTGGATGCAACGTCCGCTCGGGATATAATATTTTGAGGTGGTAATCTTGATGTTGCCTCCATATGGCAGGTCCCGTGGCGTTTGTACCAATCCTTTTCCGAATGAACGGTTGCCTACGATCACCGCCCGGTCGAGATCCTGCAGCCCTCCCGCTACAATTTCGGATGCCGATGCCGAACCGGTATCAGTCAGTACCACAATGGGAATAAGTTCATCCAATGGTTGGTTGCGTGTGATATAAGTCCTGTCCCATTGTTTTAGCTTCCCTTTGGTTGAAACAATCTCTTCCCCTTTCGGAACAAACAGGTTCACCACATCCACCGCTTCGTCCAGTATGCCTCCCCCGTTTCCACGCAGATCTATAATCAGCGATGTGGCACCTTTCTCTTTCAGATCCTGTACCGTTTTCTTGACCCGGTCGGCACTTCGTGTAGTAAAACTCCCGAAATGGAAATAACCAATCTTATCTTCCGTCACACCTGAATAGGTAATAGGATCGACTTCTATCTTCTCGCGTACGATCGTCAACTTCCGGTCTTTCTTTTCTCCCGGCCGACGTACCGTCATTTTCAGCGATGTGCCCGGTGTGCCTTTAAGTTTATCACTTACTTCTTTAACGGTGGCTTTCCGCATATCATTGCCATCTATCTCAAGGATCGCATCGCCGGCTTTAAGACCTGCTTTATCTGCCGGTAGCCCTTCGTAAGGTTCGTTGATCACTACCTTTCCGTCGTTATAGGATATAATTGCACCGATACCTGCATATTCGCCGGTGGTCATAAATTGCAAATCCTGCATATTCTCTTCCGGATAATATTCGGTGTATGGATCCAGTCGTGCCAGCATATTACGTATACTGCCCTGTACCAGGTTGTTCACTTCAACACTGTCTACATAAAACATGTCCAGTTCGCGCAGTAATGAATTGAAAATATCAATATTCTTATTGATGTCGAAATAGCGTTTGTTTTTGTTGTCGGCTGGGGCTTCCTGTGCTGCGGCCTGCAGTGCCATGGTAGCTACCAGCATACAAAGAATGAATTTTCTCATATTATATAATTGATTCGTTTTTTGATCTTGAATCTCCCGTCTTCCCATCTTTCCGTGTCCCTTCGTCTCTCCATTTCTAACAAATGGCAAAGGAACAAATTTTTCACGACATCGAAATGTAGTTTTAGTTATATGTTTATAAATCGCTGCTCTGATAAATATATTCCCTCCTTTATGTATTTCTATTGCCGGTTTTTTATTCAACGCCCAATTGGATGATTATCTTAAACAAAAACACTCCCTATTTTGTTATCAATGCTGTTATTTACGGCTCAATCAATGTTTATGAAAATACTGTTGCGATATACACTTTTACCCCTACTTACAGGGTTGATTATTTTTATTGTTACATGTTTGGTCACACCTTCTCAATTGCCCGTTATGCCGGAAGGGATTGCATGGGATAAAGTGGTGCATTTCAGTATGTTTTTTTTCCTTTCTGCGGTCTCTTTGGTTGATTATTACCGGATGCACAAGGGAAAGCCCTCGATGTGCCGTTGGCTCTTCTGGGGATTTCTTATTCCTGTAATCTATGGGGGGATCATCGAGTTGCTGCAAAAATATTTTTTTGCGTCTCGCAGTGCGGAGTGGGGCGATTGGATCGCTGATATGCTCGGATCGATTACCGCGACATTCATCGTAATTATATTCCTTAAAAAACACCGTTATTCTAAAAAAAATATACCTTTGTGACATTACATATTTAAGACAGCTATTCACTCTTTATTTTTACCTATTCACTTAAAAAAATATGAAATACGAAGATTTAAAGATTCTGGACGAATTACGGGAGAAAGGCAGTATTTCCGAAGAGGAATACCAGCGGGAGAAAGAAAGGATCCTCAATGATCAGGGGAACTCCTTCAGCAATGCCGGTAAGCAACCATTATTCGGACTTACCGAGAATACTTATCTGATGCTGATGCATCTTACCCAGTTTGTTGGTGTGATTGTTGCGTTATTAGGTTTTATTGTGCCCATTCTTATGTGGACAACCAATAAAGATACCAACGCCAATGTTGACAAGCACGGAAAAAATATCCTCAATGCAATGATCAGCTATGTTATTTATGCCGCTGTTCTTTGTATCACTTTGATTGGTATTCCGGTAGCAATTGTTTTGGGAGTGCTTTATGCCGTTTTTGTAGTGATTGCTTCCGTTAAAGCCAATAATGGTGAGTATTGGAAATATCCGTTTACCATTCAATTTTTCAAATAGACCGGGTATGGTGCAGGAACAACTTGTCAATTATTCCAACGTGCAATTGAACCGTGAGGAGAATATAATTCTCCACAATGTTAATCTGTCTGTCAACCGCGGAGATTTTCTCTATGTAATCGGGAAGGTGGGTTCCGGAAAAAGTACCTTGATGAAAAGCATGTATGGGGAATTGCCTATTGAAGAAGGGAGTGCCCGGGTATTCGATTATGAATTGGCCGGAATCAAACGCCGGCTGATTCCTTTTCTTCGTAGGAAGATAGGAATTGTTTTTCAGGATTTTCAACTGCTTATCGACCGGAGTGTCGAAAAGAACCTCGAATTTGTTTTACGTGCGACGGGTTGGAAGAATCGTCGTGAAATCAGGGACCGTATCAATGAGGTATTGATGCAGGTGGGCATGCAGAATAAGACTTATAAGATGCCGCACGAGCTTTCCGGCGGCGAGCAGCAACGTATAGTCATTGCACGTGCCCTGCTCAATTCTCCTGCATTGATCCTGGCGGACGAGCCGACCGGTAATCTTGATCCCGAAACAGGAAGTCAGATCGTCGCCCTCTTGCAGCAGATATCAAGTCGGGGCACCGCCGTCATCATGTCTACCCATAATTACTCTATCGTGCAGGTCTTTCCCGGAAAAATCATACGTTGCGAAAACGCATCACTGGTCGAAATGTGAATTCAACCAAATTTTTTCCTATCTTTGCAACTTCAAAATTCATCACGTTAAATCATTCACAATTGTGGCCGATACAAAGTATATTTTTGTTACAGGCGGTGTAGTTTCCTCATTGGGAAAAGGAATCATTGCAGCATCGCTTGGTAAGTTATTGCAGGCAAGAGGTTATAAAGTCACTATTCAGAAATTCGACCCCTATATCAATGTCGATCCTGGTACCCTTAACCCATATGAGCATGGAGAGTGTTATGTCACCGTTGATGGTCATGAGGCCGATCTCGACTTGGGACACTATGAACGGTTCCTGAACATACAGACAACCAAAGAGAATAATATCACTACCGGACGGATTTATCAGAATGTAATCCAGAAGGAACGCCGCGGCGACTATCTCGGTAAGACTGTGCAGGTTATTCCCCACATCACCGATGAGATCAAGCGTAACGTAAAATCATTGGGCGTGAAGAGTAAATTCGATTTTGTGATTACCGAGATCGGGGGTACTGTGGGAGATATTGAATCCACTCCTTTTCTGGAGGCGGTTCGCCAGCTACGCTGGGAACTCGGACGCAACTGTTTTTGTGTCCACCTCACATATGTTCCGTATATAGCTGCCGCGGGAGAAGTAAAGACCAAACCCACCCAGCATTCCGTGAAAGAGTTGCAATCTCTTGGTATACAGCCGGATATGTTGGTGCTTCGTACTGATCGTTATCTGAACAAGGATATTCTCGATAAGGTAGCCCTTTTCTGTAACGTGGAACAGGGTGCAGTGATGCAATCGGTGGATGTATCCACTATTTACGAAGTACCCACGATGATGCAGAAGCAGGGTATGGATGAAGTAGTATTGCGTAAAATGAATATGCCTGTTGAAGGCAGTGCCAACTTGGATGCATGGAAAAATTTTCTTCAGAAGCGTAAAAATGCTAAAAAAGGAGTATGTATCAAGTTGGTAGGGAAATATGCTGAATTGCCGGATGCGTATAAATCGATCAATGAGGCACTTTCTCAAGCTGCTATCTATAATGACAGGAAGTTGCACCTCGATCTCTGTCACTCGGAGAAAATCAATGCGGAGAATGTGGAGGAGACGCTGAAAGATGCCGATGGTATTGTGATTGCACCCGGATTCGGTCAACGTGGTATTGATGGAAAATATCTGGCATTGCGTTATGCCCGGGAAAATGATATTCCCACTTTCGGCATTTGCCTCGGTATGCAGTGTATGGTGATTGAATATGCCCGTTCGGTTTTGAATATTCCGGGAGCCAATTCCTCCGAGTTTGATCCGAAAGCATCGGACAAAGTGATTGATCTGATGGAGGAGCAGAAGCATATTACCAATATGGGTGCTTCCATGCGGCTTGGAGCGTATGACTGTGCGATCAAGAAAGGATCGTTGGCATATAAAGCCTATGGCAAGACCAAGGTGAGCGAACGTCACCGTCATCGCTATGAGTTCAATAATCTTTATAAAGAGCGATTCGAGGCATCCGGCATGAAATGTACCGGTATCAATCCTGATTCGGAATTGGTAGAAGTGGTAGAGGTTCCTCGCCTCCGCTGGTATCTTGGTACCCAATTCCATCCCGAATACAATAGTACCGTTATTTCTCCCAATCCGCTATTTATGAGTTTTATGCAGGCGGCGGCTGAATTGCATGATGAAAAATAAAAACTGAAAATGGATAGAAATACAGTCATAGGATTACTTCTTATCACAGCTATCATTATAGCTTTTACAATTTATAACAGACCCAATCCTGAACAGATAGAGGCCCAACGGCGCATGCGTGATTCTATCGCTATGATGGAAGCCGAACGGGCACAACTTGCCGCACAGCAAAATGCGAGGGATGCCCAGTCTGATACGATGCTTCCCTCCACAGTGGATCCCATCGCGGATTTCTTTAGTGCCGGTACTCCCTCAGGAATGGATACGACCTCCCTTTCAGCAGTAGATTCAACTGTGCTGGACACACTCCCGGAGAACACACTTCAATCGGCAAAGGAAGAAACCGTCGTTCTTGAAAACGAAAAAATACGACTTCTCCTCAATACCCATGGGGGGGTGATACAATCGGTACAGATCAAAGAATACCTCCATCATTCGGGGAAAGATCTCCTGCTGTTTGATGGACGGGATGAAGCCCGTTTTAATCTCAACCTGTTCAACCGCAATAGTGTCCATCTTTCTACTGAAGATCTTATTTTTACACCCATTACCAGTACTGATGGTCGTTCTGTTACTATGCGTCTGGAACAGGGACCCGGACAATACATCGACTTTGTGTATACTTTGCCTGCCGATGAATATATGATGGATTTTGAGGTGCGTCTGGCAGGGATGAAGAACGGCCTGCACCCTGAGAGTCTTACTAATTTCCGTATGAATTGGGAACAGAAAATCCGTCAGCAGGAGAAAGGCCGCATGTTTGAAAACCGTTTCACACGGATTCATTATAAGTACGATAAGCAGGATGTGCAGAAGATGAGTGAGACGAAAAATGATCATAAAGAGCTTTCGGAACCACTCAAATGGTTCTCTTTCAAGGATCAGTATTTCACTTTCATCGTTATCGGTAAACAGCCTTTCAACAACACCATTCTTAATTCGGAGGTACTCAGTAGCCCTGATTATACCAAATACTATAAAGCCGAGGGATGGGTGCCCGTAGTGATTAGTCCCGACAGCGACCTGATCACCGCCGGTTTCAATTATTATTTCGGGCCCGTACATTATAATACGCTGAAAGCTTATGATAAAGATATTTCCAAAAGTGCCGATAAACTGGAACTTGAAGAGAATGTCTATCTCGGCTATCGTTGGCTTAGCTGGGTAAATAAATGGTTTGTAATTCCTGTATTCAATTTCTTCCTCTCCCTCAACTGGGGGATGGGACTTATTATCCTTATCCTCACTCTTATGGTGAAGATAATCACCTTGCCCCTTACCTACAAATCATTTATGTCGTCGGCAAAAATGAGAGTGCTTCGTCCCCAGATTCAGGAGTTTGAGAAAAAATATCCGGGTACCGATCAGGAGATGATGATGAAACGTCAGCAAGCTACTATGGAGCTCTATAATAAGGTGGGAATCAATCCGATGAGCGGTTGCCTTCCCATGCTGATACAAATGCCTGTACTGTTGGCTCTTTTCTTTTTCTTTCCCGCAGCTATTGAACTGCGGCAGCAGGGTTTCCTTTGGGCCGATGACCTCTCCACCTATGACTCCCTTATATCATGGAGCGGCAATATACCCCTTATTACCCGTTTCCTGGGTAATCATATCAGTATATTCTGCCTATTGATGACGGCGGTCAACGTAATTTATACGAAATACAATATGGCGATGACCGATACCGGTTCAACACAGGCCATGCCGGGCATGAAGTACATGCCCATCTTTATGTCGGTTTTTATGTTCTTCTTCCTCAATAATTATCCGGCGGGGTTGAATTATTACTATTTCCTCTCTACTCTTATTACGATTGGTCTTACTTTCCTTATGAAGCAGTTGATCGATGAAGATAAGGTATTGGCGCAGTTAGAGGCCAACAAGAAAAAGCCCAAAAAGAAATCGGGTTTTATGGCTCGTCTTGAAGAGGCACAAAAGATGCAGGAGAAAATGGCGCGTGAAAAAGCCAAAGAAAATGCTAAACGAAATTACCGGCATTAAAACCGGGTTATATATGGATAGATAAAATATCTGTATAGGGTAGACGGTACACATATCAATTTTATAGAATAATAGAATGATGTGTGTACCGTTTTTGTATCTACAGGTTTTTTCGTTCTTGTAGAGAAAAGCCCCACAGACATAAAAAAATGAGTTTTTAACAATCTGTTGAACTTATTTTTCTGAAATTTGTTTCTAGTTTAGAAAGTTGATATTTACTTTTTAAAAACATATTCACATGAGTCAGGAAGATAAAGTACTTGAGTATGATGAAGACGACTCTTTGCGTTTCATCCGTGAAAACCTGCCGGAGGAGATGAAGGATGCGTTCTCCGACGATGAGATCAACTATATAGTAGATCTTATTTATGATTTTTACGAAGAGAAGGGATATCTCGACGAGAATGAGGATGAAGACTCAGAGATAGAGATCGATGAGGATGAACTTCTCAGTTATATCCATGGAAATGCTCGTAAAAATCGGGATATCATAGGGAGGGATTATACTGACGAGCAGATAGAAGCTATTGTGGCGGGGGAATTGGCCTATTATGAGACCCTGAATCTGTTCGATTAACGAATTAAATTAATAAATTAAGTTTTAATTAAAAGTACAAAGAAATTATGAAACAATTTTCAAAGTTATTGGCCATCGGTATTTTAGGTGGTGCATTGGTATTATCGGGTTGTGGAACAAACAATACGGTAAAAGGTGGAGGTATTGGTGCCGGTGGAGGTGCAGCGCTTGGAGCCGGAATCGGGGCCATTGCCGGAGGAGGTAAAGGTGCCGCTTGGGGTGCCGGTATAGGAGCTGTACTGGGAGGTACTGCCGGAGCTATTATCGGCAACAAAATGGATAAGCAGGCAGCCGAGCTCGAGCGGATCGAAGGCGCCCAGGTAGAGAAAGTCAACGAAGGGGAAGCCATCAAAGTTACTTTCGAATCGGGTATCCTTTTCGCTACCAACTCAAGCACGTTAAATACTGCTTCACGTTCATCGCTTGATAAGTTTGCTACTTCGCTGCAAAACAATCCCGACACCGATGTGAAAATTTATGGGCATACCGACAGTACCGGTAGCGATGCTATCAACAACCCATTGTCACAAAAACGTGCCGAATCGGTATATAATTATCTCGTATCCAAAGGGGTTGCCGGAAGCCGTATCATGTCTGAAGGTTTCGGTTCTTCACAACCTGTAGCTGATAACAATACTGTAGACGGTCGTGCACAGAACCGTCGTGTAGAAGTATATATCCTTCCCAATGCTAAGATGATTCGGGAAGCACAGGAACAAGCCCGATAAGTGTGCTATTGTGCAGATGAAATAAGTTAGTTTTTTATAATGTAAATTTTTAAAATCGCATTACCTTTGTGGGTAGTGCGATTTTTTCATCTATAATTCTCACGGCGATGTCTGAAGACTTATACCTCCCTTACGGGGCATCCAAAGAAGAAACTTATCAAGCGTTGTTACCCCGGTTACAGGTGTTAACGGCAGGAGAGCCCGATCTTATTGCCAATATGGCGAATATCTCGTCTGCTCTCAAGGAAGCATTTGAATTCTTTTGGATCGGTTTTTACCGTGTAATAGACGACCGGTTGGTACTTGGTCCCTTCCAGGGGTCTTTGGCCTGTACCCGCATTTCTTATGGGAAGGGGGTTTGTGGTACCGCATGGAAAGAAGGTCGCACATTGATTGTTCCTGACGTCAATCAGTTTCCCGGCCATATCGCATGCAACAACTTGTCGCGCTCAGAGATTGTATTACCGGTGAAGAAAAACGGTTTAGTGACAGCAGTATTGGATGTGGATAGCGATCGTCTTAATCATTTCGATGAAACCGATGCTTTCTATCTGGAAAAAATTTGTGCCCTGGTCCGTTAATTTTTCCCTTCTTATATTTTGTAGAGACAAAACAAAAAAGTACCTTTGCACAGCAATTGCGGAAGTAGCTCAGTTGGTAGAGCATAACCTTGCCAAGGTTAGGGTCGCGGGTTCGAGTCCCGTCTTCCGCTC
>NZ_DHOS01000001.1:112573-295047 GCF_002410825.1 Proteiniphilum sp. UBA5384
GTTCGAGTCCCGTCTTCCGCTCAATCTCTAAAAAGACAGTTTAGAGACAACACAAGACAATACCTTTCAAATTACTCTGTAAACAAGAAAGTTGCGAAAAATATTTCATCAATAAGTGACGACTTAGAAACGAGCAAAGTTCGTAGATCCGCTTTACTATTCTGCCATACTCAAAGAGCGACTTAATGCGTGTAAATATATACATTATCCTTATATTGCCAACTTTTTCAGTATGATTTTTAATAAATACAATTTCCCTGACAAATTCAATTAACGATTACGCCTTTCATATTCTGCTAAATTCGTATCTTTACAGGGGATTTATAATCAGGTGCTTATGGTCGATTATTTTCTAACAATACGATTAATTGCTGCCGTTGTAGTATTAATAATGGGTATTTGTCTGTTGGCTGTTTATGTGCCAAAAGAAGCCGCCCTTAAAAGCTACCGCATTTCACGCGTATTGCTGGCTATCGCATACATCGTTCTTTCGACTGTCGGTCTGTCACAGGCATTTCACTTGTTAAAGCCCGAAGGAGGATCATTGCTGCTGGCCATTACTTTGACCATCGCCCCGCTTCAGGCATTACTGTTTACTTCAGCTTTGATCACTCTGATCAACTCCCGATTCGTTACTGCACGCAAGATATGGGCTCAGGTAATCCCGATCTTGATTTGTGGTACAACGTTAGTTGTCATTTATTTCAAGTTACCACCAACTATTTTTCTTTGGGCTTGTTACGTTGTACTGGAGCTTTATTGCCTGCAATTGGTACTGCTAGTAACAGTCTTCCTGAGAGAATATAAGCGTTACCGTCAGAAACTGGACAACTTCTTTTCCGGTGATGAAGAGCGCAGGACGGTATGGGTGCGCAATATATTTTTTATGGCAACAGGCGTGGGCTTGATGGCAGCCACTATTCCACTGTTTGCAAGTCAAACGGCATATCTCATTTTTATTTTTTCTTACCTACTTCTGTATCCGTTTTTTGCGATTAAATATATCAATTACGTAAACCTGTTTCGTCGAATTGCTCCGATTGTTGATGCTTCAGAGGGTAGAACTTCTCGTAATTATTCAGACAATCAGGATATTTCGGCAGCCATTGAATCCTGGATACACAGAAAAGGGTTTATACAGCAGGATATAACGATGGAATCGCTGGCCAGCGAACTGTGTACCAATCAATCTTACCTTTCGCGGCATATCAATGCCCGATTCGGTCAGAATTTCAAGGCATGGATCAATTCTCTGCGCATTGCCGAAGCCCAGAAATTATTAGACAACCATTACAACCTGTCGCTTATAGAGGTTGCCGAGCAGTCGGGTATTCCCAGTAACAGCACTTTTTACCGCAATTTCGTTGTCGTAACGGGCATGACTCCGGCCGAATACCGGCGGCGAAACAAAGTTGAAGAGAAAGATAGTAAACGAGTCTGAAAGTTGATTTCAGGCTTTTTTTTATCTGCGATTAACAAAAAATCCCAAAACAGGATATGATTTTTACGTGTTTTGGGAATTTTTGTTTGGGCAGAACATCGTAGTTTTGTGTATTATGTATTTTCTATCGTAAATAATATGCTCGAATTCGATTACTTTAAACTTGTATGGCTAATGTCGGGGGGGGCTCTGGTGCTGGGAATTTGCCTGTTGCTGAAGAGCTATCGCATTGCCAGACGATTCGCATCTTTAGCTTACTTTAACAGATACTGTCGGAAACTCGACCATTTTTTCTCCGATACCGAAAAGCGAAGACTGCTGTGGGTGAGAAATATATATATATTCTTGTTATCGTTATTGGCATAGCGGAGGCTCAGCGGTTGCTTGTCGAACAAAGCGATATCCCGCTTGCCTAAATTGCTAAGAAATCGGGCATAAGAAGCAGCAACACATTTGATCGCAATTTTGTCGCCGTAACAGGTATGACTCCGACAGATTACCGAAAGAGTTTTGATGCCGAATCTGATACGGACGCCTGATAGATTTTAAATACACACAGATTGTAAAGTGGGGCAATTCCCAAAATCCGACACAGAATTTAAGTTTTGGGAATGACTAAGCAAAAAATCCCAAAATTCGATGTCATATTTACTTGTTTTGGGAGGAACGGTCTCGCAAGGAGGCTGTAGCTTTGTATAGCGCTCCTGTTTAACAACGTTCACATCTGAAATTTCAGCACCAAAATTAATAAACATTATAAAGAATGAGAATAAAATTTTTATTTGCGACATTTTTTTTGCTCGGTGTTTTGACGGCATTCGGACAGACCCCCGGCAACCAAACCCACAAGCCCGTCGATCCGAATGGCGATACGATTGTATTTAAATTCGTTGCCGACAACGACACCTTCTACATCCCCTATCTGGGTAACGGAGACAAGTTAGAAGAACTGTTTACAACTATCGACCGATATAAAGTGTTGGTTGCCAATGGTACGGTGAGAATAAACGTAGCGGGTTACTGTTCGTCCTATGCAACGCAAAGCGAGAACTTCAAATCGGCTGCTATACGTGCCAACCGTGTAAAGTCGGAACTGATCGTGCATAACGGCATCAAGGAGGAGAATTTTACCACTACCATTCACGCATTGCCTTATGAGGGGCACAAGTCTGTTGTGGTTGTGACGCTGCGCGTATCGCAGATTCAGCCCGTCGTGGAAGAGAGACCGCAGTCCGACCCTAAGCCGGAACGTAAACCTGAACTTACTCCACAGCCTGAGCCTGTGGTTGAAGAGCCAAAACAGGAGCCACGGTCTACACCTGCGCCCGATTCTGTGCCGTTAGAAGTTAAGAAAGAAAGTAATTACGATCTTAGCCTGCGTACCAACCTGCTGTATGATGCAATGTTAGTTCCTAATCTTGGACTGGAGTACCGCACAAACCGCATCGATGTGAAGCTTGATGCCGGGGGCGGCTACTGGGGCGACGAACATGGAAAAGTACAAAAACTATGGTTCGTGAATCCGGAACTGCGCTACTATATGGACAATGCCCGACGCTTTTATGTGGGTGCGGGAGGAAACTACTCCAAATACAATATATATAAAGGTATGGTTGGCGGTCTGTTTTCAGACGACACCGGCTATCAGGGTTCGATGTGGAACACGGGAGCAACTGCAGGCTATCAATTACCGTTAGGGCATTCGTTCGCTCTGGACTTCAATCTCGGGTTGGGCTATAACAGTGCAAGCTACGATACATTCAATGTTGTCAACCAAACCCGTGTCTACAAAGAGCGCGACCAGAGCAAGAATTTCTTTGGGCCGACTCAGGCGGGAGTATCGCTAATCTGGAAATTAGCGAAATAATTATGAATTACGAATTAATAATTACGAAATATATATGAAAATAAGAATTAGCAAACGAAATCTGACCGGCTGGGGAGTAAAATTTTTTACTTTTCACTTTTCATTTTTCGTCCTGTTGGGCTGCAATGTCCATGACCCGATTTATGAAACGGCGCATCCTCAGCACGGAAAGATAACGCTGACCACCGACTGGTCTAAGATGGGCGAAGGCATCACTAAACCGGCGAGTTACACAATCGAAATCGGTGAACATAAGGCTACCGCTAACGCAGACAAGCACATCATCGAACATTTGTTCGACGCGGGAATATATCGCGGTTACTTCTACAACACGGCTGAGCATATCACCGTGTCGAATGGAATTGCTACTATTGGTGTCATGACTCGTGCCGCGAGCACTATCGAAGCGCTCCCGGGTTGGTTTTTCAGCGCAAGCGATGAAGTGGAGATAAAAAAGGATACCCATCACGAGTTTACCACCGTTATGACGCAGCAAATACGTCAGCTGAACATAGAACTGACTGTTACAGACGGCGATATTAACAATATAGAATTAATAACAGCCTCGTTGAGTGGAGTAGCCAACTCAATGAACTTGAAAACCAACAGCTATTCGGGAACAGGTCTAAAGGTTATCCCGCTATTTATCCGGAATGGCAACAAGTTATCGGCCTCGGTACGTTTAATAGGATTAACTACCGAAAAGCAGGAATTAATACTGGACATACACTACAAAGGAGGAGCCAATCAACATATAATATCGGATATAAGTCCTCTACTCGCGAGCTTCAACAATAATGACAAATATAAGCCTCTGGGGGTAACTGGCAATATGGAAATTTTTACAGCCATTGGAATTGAATCGACGATAAAAGGCTGGGCAGTACAGGATGAGATAGCATCTGAAATAGAACCAAAATAGACATGAAAATGAAAAAGACAGTAATAGCACTGAGTATAGCGTGCGTTTGCGGATTTACCTCCTGTTCGAACGACGAGGAAGTAGACAATTCGTACAAAGAAGTGAAAATAATAACATCTGTGAGCGGAACCACAAAAGCCGCTATCGACCCGGTCACAGGTGGAGGTAATCTGGAAAACGGGGATAAAATTTTATTACTCGCAGACAAACTGCCGCATACTATAAGTTTTAGTGAT
Organism: Proteiniphilum sp. UBA5384; assembly: GCF_002410825.1. Taxonomy (GTDB): domain Bacteria; phylum Bacteroidota; class Bacteroidia; order Bacteroidales; family Dysgonomonadaceae; genus Proteiniphilum. Next base: position 117,040 of record NZ_DHOS01000001.1, read on the forward strand.
TATACAATCGGCTCTTCAAAACTCCACTGGGATAATCTGATTTCAGGCGACTATTCAGGCACACAATGGTCTGAAGACTTTCTGTTGGCATTAGGAGAGCCACCTTACGACTTCATTGCATACTATCCCAATGTTACTTTTTGGCAAATAGCAATTGATGGATTCAATGCCGCCACAGCGACAAATCCCGATCTTTTGGGAGCTAAAATTGCAGGAGTAGCGAAAGGCGGGACAGTTTATCTGACTTTTAACCATCTCATGCACAAGCTGGTAGTAAGCCTGTCAAGCAATGATTACACCGAAAGTGAACTGAGTAGTGCCACTGTCGGTTTGAAAAACCTCTTCTCAACGGCTTCAGTAAATTATACAGATGCCACCATTAATTATGCGTCTGCTTCCGGTACCGATGCCTATCCGCATAAACAGGGAGCAAGCACGAGTCTTATCGTAGCGCCTCAGAATCTCCCTGCCGTAGGTACAGACCTGATAGAAATCACTTTGAATGGAAAGACATTCACTTATAAGATTCCCACCGGACTGACCATACTAGAAAGTGGCAAAATGCTGACGTTTAACCTCAACCTGAAAAAAGGTAGCGGCGTTGTGGAAGACACGGGGAGTGACTATAGTCAGGGAGGAGGAATTTCATGGAACTAAGAGAGATGAATAGAAGAAATCAATTAATTAAGAAATTACAATGAAAAATATATATACACTTTTATTCTTTGTCGGCATTCTATTACTGAATGGATGTAATAACGATGAAGAGGTTGTGCCTCGGCCCAAAGGAAAAAACTTCGCCCCACAACTGAAAGCAACCGTTGAAGAAAACCCGACAACCAAATCGGGGGTGATAGAAAATAACGACTATACCCAAGGCGAAAAATTTTACTGGAGCAATAAAGATGCCACCACCGTGTTTTTTAGAAACTCAAGCATGACGGATGCCACTCAATACAAAAGAATGGACTATGAAGCAAACGTTGCTCAAGATGTACAAAGCAAGAATTGTTCATTCGATGTTATCCAGTCCGAAAGTATCGATAATGGCCAATACACGGTCTATGGATTCTTCCCGGCAACGGCCTGGGATATTAGAACCAGCTATGCATCTTTTCTTGAAGCAAATATACCTGCTTATCAAATACAAAACCAAGCTAATTCTACGCATTTGGGTGCATATATGTTGATGAAAGCACAGAATACTGTAACAGTGGATGGCAGCAACCCTATTAATCTGGTATACAAGCATCTCGCCTCGGTACTACGTTTTGCAGTATGGAATAATTCCGGCAACAATAATTTGAAGTTGGCAAATATTAATGTAAAACTCAGTTCCGGCAAAGCAGTGTTTGCTACAAATGCTAAATTAACTGATATTAATGCTGCTTCGCTTACTGTTACTAACTTTTCGAAAGTTCCGGCTCTGACTTTACAATTAACAGGTGATGCCCGCAATTTTTCTACTAAAGACGGAAAAAGCCAATGTGAAGGCTATATGGCTGTGTTGCCTACAAACACAGACGTTTTCGTGAATTCCGGCGATGTAATCATTGAACTATCCCTCACAGATGGAACGAATAATTACCTTGTCACTAAAACTTACAATGTAGGAACTAATCTCTATTTTCTTTCAAATGGCATAGAACAAGGCAAAAGCTATTACTTTCAGTTGAAGATAGATGCTCTCGACTTGATTAATATGATAACCGGTACATCTTACACTGTGGGCGATTACTGGCCTGACGCAACCAACCCCGAAGGTGTCGTGTTCTGGGTGAAACCGGGCAGTTTGGGTGCTCAGGGCAAAGTGGTGGGGCTGAATGAAACCTATGTCTCACAATGGGGTGCTGATAATGACGAACAAGCAGCCGGCGTAATAGGCATCCGCAGCGTGACAGACGGAGCAACGGCAACCAGGAGCATGATTGCCAAATATAAGAGCAGCGGAACATTTGCATCAGATTATCCGGCGTTCTACTACATTTATAATACGGTGAATGGAGGTAACGAGAACGGTGCTTGGTACTTACCTGCGCGTGATGAACTAAAAATGCTTTTCGCTGGGTATAGCGGCAAAAAATATGAGAGTATTGTGAATTGGACATCGAATAGTATGCCGGACTATGATTCATCTGAATGCGTGGCAGCCCGCACAGACTTCAACTCACATCTCACCGCAAAAGGCGGAATGGCTATTAACGGCAGCGGTAACGCAGTCAGCGAGTGGTATCTGTCTTCATCGGAGATAAGCGGATATGGGAATTATTATAGTTTTAATTTCGCAATGGGTCTCTATTCTGCGGATCCCAAAAACTATGATGGTAATATCCGCTGGATAAGGGAATTTTAAATATAACAATCATTCACAATTTTAATTTATAAACAAATGAAAACAAATAAGTACTTATAACTATTAACCTGAAATGTTATGGCAATGCGGGGTTCGAAAGAATTCCCGCATTGTTGTAATATGATAAATATGTAATACAATGAGTGACCATATAACAAATAATGAGGAGAGTATTGTCATTTGCATAATTAATAGTAAAACAAACTTTCCAAAAATAATACACCTGAAAGCAAACGAAACAGAGTTTCTTGATCATATCCATAAATCAAACTACCCATACAGTATATTGGAAAATACGGAGGCTTTGTTAGTTTTAAATATACTAATAATCAGATACTTATTTGTTGGGGTGCCCGCCGGATTCAGAAGGATTGCCATCTATTCTATCATTACAAATCCAGCCCAGTTTTTAGGATCATCAGGATGTTTCGTTCGTAGTTTATGCAGAGTTACCGAGAAGGCTTGTTTTATATCCATCTCCTTCGACCAGTTTTTATAAAATTCAGTTATTATTGTAACGGTCTCTTTATCCGAAACTTTCCATAATGAAACAATCATCGATTTCGCTCCTGCAAGTCGAAAGGCTCTTTGTAAGCCATAGACACCCTCGCTGTAATCTACATCACCAAGCCCTGTGTCACAAGCTGATAATACTATAAGGCCTGTATTTGAGAGGTTCAGATTTGATATTTCATATGCAGTCAAAATACCATCATCCGTATTTGCCGCTTGTATCTCTCCGTTCCAGGTACTATTTGCTCCCGAGAAAAGTAATCCACAGCGCATTAACGGATTATCTGACCGTTTGTAAAATTCATTAGATTCCGGTAGAGAAAGTTTTTCTGCAAGAGGAAAATAGTATCCATGTGTCGAAATATGTAATAATGCAGGAGCATTCTGCTCTAAATTCGCTTTCAGTGTGGTTTCCGTAGCATTTTTATCAATGTAAGTGGCTACATTCCAATCCATATCCGATAGGATTTTGCCGATTTCCTCCACTTCCTGTTTCGAACCCGGTAAATAATCGAATCCTTGCCCACGGACAACTGAGTTGCCAAAATCTTCTGTTGCTAAACCAAAGTCAGCTCCTCCAAATAGGATTGCCCGCCTGTTGGAGAATTGTTGTCTATTACTTTTTAATGAGATAATATCTTTTGAGGATAAAACAGTGTGTATGGAATAGTGATCCAAAAGATACTTTCCCTTATGTCTAAGGGCTGCGAATGGTACAGAATTCAATAATCCGGTTGGCGATATATAGACGTTTCTAATTCCATGCAAATATTCATCTATCGGGCTCCAAACAAGATTATATAGTGCGTCAAAATCATAAGCGGATGAGTGGAGCACTTTTTTCAGATCGCTTTCGGTACATTGTGTCAACATCCCTATCTCGGTTTGTGCCCCGTTTTTCCTAAGAATCAATGCGGTGTATATCCTTTCTGCAATTCCTGTCGAATCCGCAACCTCATAAGTAATAAATTCAATAGCTGCTTCATGATCTGCTAAAGAAAGGGCGACATCGTTCCACACCGTTGAAAAGCTTGCTTGTAATTGTTGGTACTCTTTTGATTGCACCATGAGTCGTTTCTCAAGAAGTCTTATCGTATCGGTATCGCTTTGAGGATTATTTTTTAATGCGGATAAGCTATTCCAATCCGCAATAAGTTGTTTATTATTACTTTCAAGAATGGATTGCCGTACGGCTTGAGATGAACTGAGGAGCAGATTTTTGGAAAACAACTCGCAATCGTATGCCAGATATGCGAGTGCAGTATCTTTGCTTTTGTAACGGTCGGCAAAACTTTGGCAACGTTTAATTCCATGATTCAATGTCTTCCAATATAATTCGCGTTCATTCTCGGTCATGAATGCAAAGTTGCTGCTCACACGTTCTTTGGACAATTCCAGAAATGAAATAAACGATTGTTTGGCTTGCTCAACATCTCCTGTTAATTCATAATTAATGGACGAGTTCAGAAGAATATTGTGATATAGCAAGCCTTCTTCTCCGGAATTTCTCTCCACTGCGACAAGTAGCGAATCAAATATGATTCTTGCTTGAGCGTGTTTATTTCTTTCATCGTAAAATGAAGCTAAGTTGCTTAATGACAAAGAATAGCTTTCATTTTCTCCTATTAATCTTTTCTTTTTTTCGATTACTTCAATAAGCCTTTTTTCTAATACAGTATCTTCAACAGATTGAATGTTAAACAATACTCGATTTACATTGTTGAGCAGTGCCAGCTCCAATTCGGTATGCCCTCCTTCAATAGTAGCCAACAAGGAATCTGCATGCAACAATATAGGATAGGCTTTTTCAAATTCTTCCTTACTGATATGTATGTTCGCCAACACGTTGGATAATCTGACATACTCTATCGAATTCAGACCGACAGTTTGGGTTGTTATTTCCATAGCTTCTGTTACGGCTTGTATGGCTTTGACATAGTTCCCTGTCTTCAGGTATAAAGCAGCAAGATTGTTTAATCCTCTTACTATCTCCGGATGATTTTGCCCATGTAGCGCTTTGCTTATTGAAAGTGATTTTTCAGCTACCGATTCTGCCTTTTCATATTGTCCCGTCTTGCTGTATAGCACGGAGAGTCCGCTAAGCGAATGGATATAATAATTGTGTTTTTTCCCAAATGCAGCCAACGATAGTGCTGACGACTCTAATAGTGTCTGTTCCGCCTCATCATATTCACTCAGGACGACCTGAAATCCTCCCAGATTGGTAAGGGCTGCTATATAATTGGGATGCTCTTTGGGATAGCTGCTTCTGATAGCTGTAATATATTGCTCCACATATACTTTTGCCTCGGGATATTTGCCCATTGTCGCATATAACGAGCTCAGACACATTAAACCGCCGAAAGACAACGGTTCAGAGGCAATACATCCCAATTCTACAGACTTTTTATAGTACTGTTCAGCTTCTGAAAATTCACGAGTCATGAATTTTAGTGTTCCTAAATCTATCAACGAAGTAACGTAAGATATGTCATCAGAACCTTTCAATTCTAATTTTATTTTTGATGCCTGTACTAAAGCAGTTTCCGCAGCCTTAATATTTCCGGAAAAAGTATAATACACTCCCAAAATATTCAAGGTTTCGGCATACTCCATACTGCATTCTCCCGCAACTTGTTTTTTTATAGAAAGGGAGGTTTTAAGCATCTCTTCGACACCTGCATATAATTGTTGTTCGATTCTGATTTTTCCTAAGTTGCTTAACACTTTTGCATATTCCAAACCGGATTCGCCATAATACTTCTTCGATACGGGAATCATTTCATTGTATATGGAATCGGCAAGAAAATATTTTCCGGCATCTTTATAAATAGTAGCCAAATCTTCTAATGTCCAATAATCGTCTTTATCGCCTATTAGCATTTTCGATTGTCCGTATACCAGGTTGATACCGAATATGAGAATACCGGTGGCAACTATTCTCTTTATAATGTTCATTGTTAGAACCATTTTCTTGTATTCAATTTATTTAAGAGCCGATCAGCATCATTCGCATAAGGATTATTTTTATCATCAATTATACTCTGTAAGATAGTGGAACATCTATTCCGATCTTTAACTTTCAGGTATAGCAATGCAAGGTTCCATAAAGCATCACTCTTGAATTCAGAATCCACAGAATAGGCAATATATCCCAATTCTTTTATCGCATCGGGTTCTTTTCCTGTTTGTACTTTACACAATGCCACGTAGAATTTTATCTCTTCCGATACATCTTCTTCATCTGTCGTGATGCTCTCGAATAAGGATAAGGCTTCGGTGTAATTTCCCTGATTGTAGACGGTGACCGCTTGTTCCAGCAAATGTTCTAGGTCTTCATTCAAACCTCCTCCTCCTCGGCTGGGTACATATTCATACGCAACAAATGCAGAAAAACTACCATACAATTCTTCAGAAGAATACTTGGGTTGAAATCCAATATATAGTAGCAGGACAATACTTGCAGCTATTCCAATTGTTGCAGAGTAGTATAACCATCTTCTTTTTACAGGCGGCTTATGTCCGTTTTCAACATCAGCAATAATTGATTTGATTCGCTCTTCCGACATATTTTGCATGGCATCAATTGCATCAACTTCACCTTTACGTTCAAATCCGGTTATGATATGCCGCATGGATTCTACCTCCTTACGCAATTCCTCATTGCGAAGCATCTCTTCTTCAAAGTCTTTTCGATCTTGAGGCAGAAGTTTATCTAATAAATAGAGGTCTATTAATTCCTCCCTGCTTCTTCCTATTTCCATATTTCTTACATTAAACCGTCTTCTTTGAGCCTTGCAATCAATCGCTCTTTCAGTTTCTTCATACAACTCGACTTGCGATTTTTGGCTACCTGCTCATTTTTATAATTCATTATACCGGCAATCTCTTTCATGTTTTTCCGCTCCCAATAGAAAAGGCTTAATAACCGGCTACATGGATTTTCCATCGCAAAAACGACTTCATAGACTACTTCTTGTATTAGTTCTCCATCCTCAGAGTCGGTATCCGGCATAGAAGAGTGTAACTCTATCGTTGGCTTTGCATCTCTGAAACGGTTATAGGTTTTATGCTTTCCTATCCTAAAAAGATAGGTTTTCAGAGATGAAGTTATTGTTGTTACTTTACCATTGACTACGTTCTGATACATAGCAAGAAAACTTTCCTGATATATTTCTGCAGCATCAGCTTCCTGTATAGAATATGTTTTTGTAAAATATCTAATAAACATGTCTCTATACATATCATACAATTGTTTTATTGCCCGTTCATTTTTTGCAATAATATCATCAATATCTCTATTGTCATCTTTTCTATCTTGAGATTTTAAAGACCCTATTGTCATCGGTGCTTTCAAAATAAGGAGTTTGCTTTCTTCTTCTTCCGGCAAACATGGTTTGTATTTCGTTATTCAGTAACTCGTAAAACTCTGCATTGGATTTGCCTCTGCTCGTTTCTAAAACGCTACAGAGCGCATACGACAAAGAACCGTAATAAGTTGAATCAACTTTTGATTTATATTCATAGTTGATTTCATCAGGTTTACAGGCTGCAAATACGGTTATCGGAGCAAGATGTTTGCCATTTTGTAAATGCAGTGAAACAGTTTCACTATTTGGCATCTTAATTTGGCAACCCTCGGGAGCAAAAACATAGGAAGTGCCTCTTGCGTACCATTCATCATCTCCGTCCCTATCTGCAGTTCCGCTATGACACGCATCAAATACAACAGTCACATTCCCTTTTGATCCTGTTTTCTCTCGTATTTTATTGATGAAAGCACCCAATTGATCATCCCTTAAGTGGTTCTCGCCTTCGTAAACACCCTTGGCGTATCTTCTTCGGGCGTCATAAGGAATCAATGCTTCATCTAATCCATCGGGTTCATCCCCGTTATCATCAATCATTTGTTGTCCATGACATGAAAAATGAATGTAGATATAATCCCCTTTTTTCGCAGTATTACACATTTTCGATAAGGCTTTCACTATATTATCTTTTGTAGCTTTCTCATTCAGCAATACCTTGACATCAGCCTCTTTATAGCCATAACGTTTAAGCATTGGCAACACAAGCTTATAATCGTTAGTTGCATGAATTTGATTCCAACCGCTATTAGGTGGATATTTATCTATGGCAACAAATAAAGCCTTATTCGTTTGTGAGTATAAACATGAACAAACGAATAAACAAAATATTAATGTGTAGAATGATCTATACATCTTTTTCTAACCTGAAAAGCACAAATATACGGCTATTTTATGAAAATATTTATTATTGCAAGGTTACCTTTTGTCCTATTAGGGTACTAAGTATAATAAAAGCATGATTTAAAGCATAGCAACAGCCCAGTAGAAATTAAAACATTTTTTGTAACTTTGCCCTTGTCTATCAAGACAAAGAACATGTATAGTGTTTGAAGTTTATTCTATCAGACAAAATCTGGTAAATTTTAGTTTCGAGTATAGAATAAGCGATTTTCTCACAGTCATAAAATTGTGGCGTGGGCTGTTGCTTGTTATTATACTCGAGGTTTACCAGAGCCTGTCTGATAATAGTAAGTTTAACATGCCCACGCTTTTATTTTGTAATTTAATATGGATCTCGATCCAGCAACAATAATCGGTAAAACTATTGATTGTATTACAGATGCTGATAACAAAGTGGTCGTTTATGAATTTATTTTAAATAAATTAACAATATAAATCAGTAAATTTTATGAAAAAGAGAATGTTATTTAATTTTTTAGCAGTGTTGGTTATTTGTTTTTCCTTCTTGGCATGTGGCGATGACGATCCGGTGACAGATAAAAATATTATCGTATCAAATCAAGAACAGTTAACGCAAAGTGTCTTCGCCGATGATTTAAAAGGAAATAATGATGTGAATTTTACAACCAAGGGGGCTTGGACCTCTTCCATTTCGGAATCAGATACAAATGATTTGAGAAATACTTCATTGAAAAGTTCCAGGAAATCTTCTCCCGAGTGGATTTCAATTACTCCCGATGCCGGAAAAGAAGCCAGAGATTATACGATTTCTATCAATCTTACAGAGAATCTAACCGGAGCAGACAGGACAGCAATTATAACAATCGTTTGTGGAGATACTCAAATTACGATTACCATTACACAGAAAGCAACCAAGGAGGATGGTACAACCCCAAAAGAACCTGATGCTGACGAAGAGATACCCCAAGATTTACAAAACGCTCTAACAAGATTTCTTGAAGAAAATAATGAAATTTTTATTACCAACAACTATAAACAATACAATTACAATATTTCAAGATGGGAAGAAGTGCAATATGTGTTGGCATTCAATAGAAATGCTAAAAAACTATACGCAAAGGGCTTTATAAACGACAAAGTAACACAATACATTGAAGATAAAACAGTATATACTATCAATGGAACAAAAAAACAAACGTTTAATGTATTGACCGAAAATATCTGGAACACAAACTCTATTTCCTATTATACCAAACGAACCATTGAATTGATAGGTAGAGTTGGCATAGGATTAACCAAACATGTGTGGACTTTGAGCGGAAACACCTACACTGGAAGGTATTATCATTCCGATTTTGTGGATGAGATAAACTTTTCGCTTACCAATGGAAAAATCACTGCGATTACTTCAAACAGAACCCAATCAAGCCAAGCGCCTTATATCTATCAGAATGATATATCAATAGGATATAGTATAAACCCGACAACGGTAGCCAATATATCGAAGGCAGAATTTACTCCGATTGAACAGTGCAATATAAAGTTTATATGGGGAGAGGGATTGGGCGAAACCACTTTTTTCACAGGGCATGAATATGGTATAGACAAAAGTTTCGGGTTGTATCACGAAATTTACAGCACTACCTTGATGAGTGAAGATGTTAAGCTATTTACTCCGTCATTGCAAGGCAAAACCATTGTTGGGTATTATAGTGATGCTGATTTTACAGATGGAGAAACTTACCTTCATTTTTTCCAAGACAAACCGTTGTATGTCTCGGATAATACTACTGAAATATATGTGAAGTGGGGAAACGAATAAAATGCTACAATATTAATTAAAAACGAATATCTATCATGAATATGAAAAACTTGATTTTATTTTTCTCTATTGCTATTCTGCTCACGGCTTGCGGTACTTCGTCCGACCCTATAAAAATAGCAGAAGAATTTACCACAGCGTATCTTAATGCTGATTATGATAAATGTAACAAGATGATGGAAGACGAAGAGTTTACCCCTTCGAAAGAAATGTCTTCAATGGAAAAGGCCGTGGTTAGGGCTATTAAAGAGGAAGCTAAAAAAATGGAATATATTTTTACTGTCGATAAAGAATCTACCAGTGTGAGCGAGGGGGGGGCTGATATATGGTTCGACGTGACTTCAGGTTCCGATCCTGATTTTAAAGATCTATTCAAGGTCGAACTCGAAAAAGACGACGACACAGGTAAATGGTATGTTGACAGCTATAAATCATTCTAACGGATAAGTCATATGAAACGAATAATCATCCTATCGGCTATCATCTCTACAATGTGGATGCAGCCTGCCTTTTCACAGTCTTTTTTTGAAAAGGCGCTTAAAAAAGTGGATAAAACGCTTGAATCTGCCGATAAATTGCTGAACGGCGAGAGCGATAAGAACAAAGAACAAACAACTGCAACACTGCAATCGCAGGCCAAACAGTCACAAACCGCAACAGAAAACTTTACGACCGATCTTACAAAAGCCTTTCTTACAGGAAAAGTCAAGACCATTGTTCAGCAGGAAATCTGGAGCGATGGCGAGACCCCACGTATCTCTACTTACTCTTACAATACAGATGGTATGATCGAGAGGTACGAAACCGAAGATGGCGTTATGGAGTGTTCGTACACTATGATCGACGGGCAGTTGCGTATAGTAGACCGTAAGATAACGCTATCCGATAGAGAATACGCTTCAATGCGGTGGGAGAGTGTCGTATATATGAACAATATTTTTCAGCGGTATCTCGATTATGAAAAGGGGCACTCTAAAAGAGAAACCATTATGTATCCCCGAATTAAGGGCATTCCCGAGGAGACGATAAGGTACACCTATCTCGACAGCGGAAAAATAGTCAGGGCGGATAAGACGGGAGATACAGGCCAGTTTGTACCTGCGCTTTATGTTTACGATAATAAAGGCCGTCTTGTTGCCGAATATATGGAGAATATGGATGGAGCGCCTGTCAGAGAATTAAAGTACGATGCACAGGGAAGGAAAATCTACGAAAAAACCGCGGATGGTAAGGTGCATCAATATACTTACAATGAGAAGGATGATCCGTCGTCGCACAAAATCACTAATACATACGGCGATGACGAAGATTCCGAAAGTGCGTTTACTTACTGTTATGATCATCATGGAAATTGGATCGAAAAAAACTGTACGTCGGCCGGTGAAACGGTATGCACCTATAAAAGAACGATAGAATATTATCAGTAAACTCAATACGAACTATGAAAAGAATTTTAATCCGAAGCGCGGCAATTTTTATCTTTGCGGCATTCTGTTCCGTCAGTGCATACACCCAGCAGGTTCGCGTGGCGCTCAAAGGTGACGCATATTTGCTGAAGAAGGGAGAATATATAGCTCTTGAAGTAGGGGGCAAGATAGTAATCGGTTTCGACGAAGAGTTTACCGGCATTACCTCCTCTGACGGCAAGTATTTCATAGCAGATTATGATGGCGAGGAGTTCTACATCTACGATCGCGCAGGTAAGGAGGTTGAATTGGGTGGAGGACTAACACAGCGTTACGATAAAATTGCCGTGATAGATGGAACCATAGTTGTCACAAAAAAAGGAGAAACCCGTTATTATTCCGGAGATGACCCTTCGGTCGAGATTAAAGCGCAGACTGCCAGCCATGACTTTTTCGACAAGGGGCGCGAGTTTAATCCTGAAAAAATGGCTCAGGCAGTAGCCTCAGAGCAGGCTAAATATCTCAGTGGTTTGGTCAGACCCGACGGCAAATTCGAAATCCGACCTAAGCCAAACTCAAATCGTCAGCAGATATTCGTAAACGGCAAGATGCTCCATGAAGCGCAGGAATATAAGGTCGTTTCCGATTCCGAATGGTGGAGTAAAACCGGTTGCTGGGCAATAATAGCTAAAAATTCAGGAAAATATGGTGCTGTCTTGCTTGAAGTGTATGAAGAAGACGGAAAAAAGGGAGAGTCTGTGTTACAGGTTATTCCCTACCAATATTCGTTCGTGTCGCACCACGGGGGCAATATGCTCAAATGCACCACGATATCAGGAGCTCCTCACTATTTCAACTTCAGTGGTTGGAAGTTTGATTTCAATTGGAAAGAATTTATACCTACCTATGTAAAATGGGTGCATAACAAGTCTTCTAATGAGTGGACACTCCAGAAGCAAGAAGAAAAAAAATAGTTCATTCGTTTTAATAATTATGGTGACTACTGTCCGGTTTAATTTCCCCATAGTGGCAGCAAAAGCTTAAAAGCTTCCGCATTCTCCTGGGAGGTACCGGCGTGGGGAGCGTCATTGCTGAATGTGCGTTGCGTTTTGGATTTGAGACAATAACCATTGTGGATGGCGATAAGGTGGAAGAATCGAACCTCAACAGTCAGAACTACCGGATGGAGGATATCGGCAAGCCTAAATCCGAAGCGTTGAAAGAATACCTGTTGCGTATTAATCCCGAGGCTCATATCACTTTGGTGAACAAGTATATAGACGAGGACAACGTGGAGGCTTTGGTAAAAGACCATGATGCGGCCATTAATTCGCTGGTTTTCCGGTCGGATATTCCATTTGTTTTTGATGGTTGGTGCCAGAAATACAATATCCCGGTTATCCATCCCTATAACCTCGGCTGGGGAGGTCTGGCCTTTGTGGTGACTCCTGCCGGCCCGCAACTGAAAGATTTTTACGATAAATGGGAGAACTTCGAAATCAATTTTATAGAGCACGTCATAAACTATTTTAAGACATGGGGACAGCCCAAACCGTGGATTGAGCACATCGTCACCCGGTATAAAGATGAAAAAGACACGCTTCCGCCGCCACAGCTCCCCGTCGCTTCGTGGATAGCCGCCGGATTGTGCGTGAACCTGTTGTTTTGTATTGCCACGGGGCAGCGGACAAAAATATATCCCAAATTCTATCTCTCGTCCATTATCGGTGACATGAATTAATCGGCGGGATTACGGGCCGATAGCAGTTGTAACCGCATAGCATGGCGTCATATCAATTTAAGCTGTATGTGTTCCATGTGGCAATTTGTAACAGGAAAGCCGCAAAAGTACGTTTTTATGGTATTTTTCAAAAAAATACACTTTTGTGTAATACATAAATGAAATAGAAATCCCATATTTGCATTGAAATATTTTCGAGGGAAACAACAAAAAATATGCAATGATGAAAATGAAGCAAAAAACATTGGGCTTGATTTTTTTATTTAGTCTTGTTTATTTAATACGGTAGCATAGTGACTAAAAGTGGCGTGCCTATTCATATCTTTTTAATCATTCTCTTAGTGATGCCGCTTTGTGCTATACAAGGTGTCAAGGCTTACGAAGTTATCCCTCCTGCATATTCCATGCTTGGGGAAGATACAACGTGCGTCAAGCCGTCCGGGCAGTCTTATCTGTTGCGTAACGAATGGGTAAGCCGGGGAATTGCTCCGGCTACGTTGCTGACAGCCGGCTTCCTTACCTGGGGAGAACGCAAGGACGTTCGGGCAGTGCGCAACCGGTATGTCCCGAACTTCTCGAACCGCATGGATGACTATCTGCAATACCTGCCGGTACTGGGAGTGGCGGGACTAAATATGGCCGGACAGCAAGGACGTAACGGTTGGAAGAGGCAGACCTTTAACTGGGGAGGCAGCATGCTTATAATGGGAACGCTGGTCAATTCTGTCAAATATACTTCTAAAGTGATGCGCCCCGACGGCACGAGCCGTAATTCCTTTCCCTCGGGACATACAGCCACAGCTTTCATGAATGCCACCTTCCTGCATAAAGAGTATGGCCATATAAATCCCCTATACAGCGTTGCCGGTTATGCGAGCAGTTCGTATGTGGGAGCTTCCCGGAGCCTCAATAACAGGCATTGGATATCGGATATCCTTGTAGGGGCAGCAATCGGCATCATATCCACGGAACTCTCTTATGCTATTGTTGATCATTTCTATGATAATAAGGGGGATTATTTTTCCGGCTTCATGTTGGAAGATGAAATCAACAAGCCCTCTTATCTCTCGGCACGGATAGGCTATTCGTTCGACGTGACGGATGCCGATCCCGAAGTGTTGGGCGTTGAATCGACTTTGGAAGGAGCCTATTATTTCAACCGGAGGTGGGGAATATCTGCTGAAGCTACCTTTGGGCATTATCCGCCGGGGCAAGATGGTAGAAATGTGGTGGACGACTTTGAACTGCCTGATGTCATCATCAGAAATCCCCGTCAGGATTTTCAATCGATGGGTATGTTATATTTCATGACGGGACCACAGTATGCAAAGTTTATGGGCTCTATCTTCCTTTTACAGGCTAAGCTGACAACCGGCATGACAATAGGAACAACCGGTGAGATGAGCCTTGTGGGAATCGCCGAGGATAAAGCGACCGGTATAAAAAGCGATATCACTCTTCCTTTTGTGGAATATAAAGCCCGGCCCGGTATAGCATTCGGCTCCGGGGTCACTTTCACGGCTATGATGACGCCACGGATCGGATTATCATGGTTTATCGATTATAAATATACCAAGTTGACCTTCGATATAAAACCTTCGGGGAAAACCTTTGGCGACCAGCTGGATTATATTCGGGAGAGAACATCCTTCAGCCTGAATAATATGTCGTCAGGACTGAGGTTTACCGCTTTCTTAAATTGAATCCATCGGTGTGGATTTTAAAGAGCATAAAAAAATCTTTCCCCCCTCCTCCTTCGTTCATCATTTGTGTATTTCCGCAATGAGTACAGGCATATATGCCCGGATGTTTTACTCCTTTTGTCTTTTTATCCGGATAATCGGGTAGGGACGTCCTTCAACGATCTTCTCCACCTTTTCGGAATTCTCTATCAATTTGGAATGGAGCTATCGGTTTTGGGCTGATAAATATTCCGGTCAAGATGTATTCGTTGTCAATAAAATACGTTTTTCCGAAGAGCCATAACGGCATATATGTCGTGCATGAAGAATACGATGCCGAAAATCACACTCCTTCCCACTCGAAAGTGACCAAATTGGCTGAAAAGAAATATAAAACTACCTCTTCCCGGGCGACGACGAAAAAAGCATCCTACGTCTTCTCATGAGGAACGGGAAAAAGTTTCCGGTTATATCAGGCCGATGTTGGCCATCTTGTCCAAACCTTTTAAAATTTCCTCCTCCGCAAAATAGATATCTTTTAATTCTTCAACGAAATTTTTTTAATTTTTCACTAATTTTTTCGTTAAAACGGGCGGTTTGTCGGTTTTTTGTAATATCTTTGCCATACAATTGGCCACGCGCTGATTGATTAATTGAGTCCATAATTAATAATTTTTGGATTTTAACCGGAGTGTAGTTGTCGGCTGCACTCCGGTATCTAATTTATTACATTGATTAGTTTGATAATTTGGATTACTTCACGTTATCTGTCTCTAGATCCGGATTTATTATCCGTCTTCTTGTCGGTGTGTGAAGTGGAGTCCCATTTGTGCCCCCTGTCATCGTTTGTTTTCTTTGAGTCCATAATTTAATTTATTTTAGTACTTGAGTCGGTTCAGATACAAGTATACAACTGTTTATGGAAAGAATTTGTTTTTTATAACCTTCAGAATTGAGTTTTATTAATAGGAAGTCATCATTTTAATGACGAAAGAGAGTTCCTATATTGCCAAGTAATAGATAATATACTTTTGTAACTCACTGTCCTCATTAATCTTATCTAACATATTTTCTCGATTTAATACTTCATCAACCGGAATTTTGTTCCATAGATCAGGATTAATGCGATAATCGATATGATGAAGATCCACCAACCGGTGATGGGATAGAGAAAGATAATGAGTGTTGAACAAATCAGTTGTGTCATACAATAGGTCATTGAGACTATCCGGTGATCCATTTTTTGTTCATTTGCCAGTATCTGGTAGAAATGCAATCGATGAGGCTGCATGATATTTTGTTTCAGGTATATTCGATGAAAAATAGTGCAGATGCCGTCTACTCCGTAGACCATCAGGAAGCCTATCCATATCAGGTTTTGGGTTTCAATAATCAATATCAGCAGTAGGGTTCCTATCCAGAAGGCGATGCTTACACTTCCCACATCGCCCGCAAAGCATTTCGCTTGTTTTCGGAAGTTGAAAAAAAGGAATACCCCCGAAGCCAGCAATGGGAAAATCAGGAAATTATTTTCGGTAAAAGTATAGACATAATTGTTCACATATATCATCGGAAGTAGCACAGCCAACGTATACAATCCCGTAATCCCATTGATCCCGTCCATAAAATTATAAATGTTTACAATCCCGATGAACAGGATATATGCGATGATAATATTCCACCATGGGTATACTCCGAACAAATTCACCATGAAGAATGTGCAGGTAATTGCCAGTAAATGGAACAGCAATCTGATCTTTTGTCCCAACCCCTTTACATCATCCCAAAAACTCACGCTTGCCATCAGTGTGATGCCGGCCAGAAACCACCATGTTGCTCCAGAAGGATTTAATACTGCATAGAGTAAGGCGGCTATCCAGTAGATAATCCCTCCTCCCCGCAATGTAATCTGCGTATGTGAACTGCGTTTATTGGGTTTGTCTATGATATTGTATTTATCCGCAATGCGGAAGTAAATAAGTTCAGCGACAAAAAGAATAATTATGGTGAATAGATATATCATTTTTCAATTGTAAAATTGTCCAACACATTTACCGGATGCCATCCCAATTCTTTTTTTGCCCTTTCATTAGAGAAAGTCAGCGATCCGGTAATCTTCTTCAATTTAATCGAATTGACAGGTGCTTTGTCTCCCAATAGATCTCCAATCAGTGCTATCGGCTTTGCCAGCCAATAGGAAATGGACAGGGGAGGTCTTTTTCCTAATTGTTTTGCGATAAGTATTTCCAGTTCCCGGAATGTAGGTTGTGTGTCATCACAAACATTGTATATGCCACCCTTTTCAATCAGCGATGGCAATAAACGGGCGATATCCTGCACCATCAGTATGCTTTTTCTTGCTTTTCCTCCTGCCACTGAGAAGTAACGTCCTGTCTGTATCCCTTTTATCATAGTAGCGAGGTTCCCCGGTGGATGAGGTCCTGCAATCAATGATGGTCGGATAATGCCCAATGTTACATTATGCCGTGCACACCATTCTGTGAGAAACTGTTCCGCCCGGATTTTACTTAATGCGTAAGGTGTATTTCCATTTAGCGGGTGTTCTTCGGTAATATTTTCTCCGAAATCCAGTCCATATACGGCTACAGTGCTGATAAAAATAAAAGCGTTTGGAATAGTCCTTTTTTCCAATGCTCTGCATAAGTTGACTGTTCCCTGATAATTCACATCAAAAAAAACTTTTTTTTCCGCTTCCGTCTTAGGCATACTATGTGCTTTCCCTGCCGCATGCAGAATTACATCGAACGATTCCTCTATTTCAGGGACAGTGGTTGCAAGATTAACCTTTATATCGTCATTATCCGAGAAGCCTAATGTTTTTACCTCATATATTGAATTTAACAAAGGCTTCACGTTATGACCAAGGAATCCCGATGCGCCGGTAAATAATAGTTTGTTCATAGACATTGAGATAGCGTGCTGGAATTGTTTTATTTTTTATTTCTGACAAATCTATTATATAGATAAGAACGAAACTTATTGGGCATTAACCTCACTAAAGATCTTACTATCATATTGGCCATATACCGCGAAAATGAAATAAACCCCATCTGGTAAAAAATAGAGTGAAGTTTATTCTCATTTTTCAAATATTCTTTTCCACCCCTTCTTTGGAAGGTATCGGGTGAAGTCCTAAAATACAAAAGGCTTTCTTGTATATTATAGAACTTGAATCCCTGTTTTAGCATCCTTACCCATAGATAATAATCTTCGAAAAGAGGAAAATGTTGATAGCCTCCCGCAGCAATTACAGCCTCCTTCTTGAACATTACCGATGGATGATTGACCGGATTTCGCTTTTTGGCAAAAGCATATATTTCTTTATGGGTTTCCGGTACTTTTCGTATAGACAATATATTATCTTTATTACCCGAAAACTCATCTATCCATGAACCTATAACATCCAGTTCAGGATTCAGTTTAAATTGTTGAACCTGTTGCTCAAAACGAGAGGGTTGGGCAATGTCATCGGTATCCATTCTTGCCACAAGATTATTTGAACAGTGTGTCAATCCTATATTTAAAGCGATCCCCAATCCTTTATTTTCTGTCAGGGGAATAACTTTCAGAATTGGATATCTATTCAGATATTCATCAATGATAAAATCTAACGCGGGAGTTAAAGGCCCGTCTTTTACCAATACCACCTCATTAGGAGGGAGACTCTGTTGAAAGACACTATCCAAAGATTGTGTCAGATACTCCGGATTCTCTTTAAAATATATGGAAAGTAATACCGAAAAATTCATATCATTTATCTGAATAAAAAATTCCCTTGTATATCCCATTTGAGATATTTTTCAAATATTGCCTGCGTGGTTTGAGACAAAGGGGGTAGTAAAACATCTTAATGAAATATTTAAACCCATTCGATATCTTCCAATATAGTGGTACATATTTTCTTCTTAGCAATAGAAAATAATTCCTGTATTGATAGAATGTCCTGAATGGTGTGGGTATGGCAACCTTTTTAAAAAGAATGCTACGGTCTCCCTCCCCAAGTTGATGACTCAGGTGGTTATTTTCAGAAATGAAAAATCTTTTTTTTGTAAAATAGCCGGCTCTCCAGCACCATTCATGGTCTACTCCGTCGATAAATAATTTTGCATCCATTAGTCCAACTTCTTCGAAATTTGGAACCGGAATAAAAGATGCCGAACTAATCAACTCGGAAACCTCTGTTAATCCGTCTGTAATTTTTTTCCCTTTTTTTATTAACCCGATATAGGCCTTGTTATCTTGCCTATTGATAGGTCTTGGTCCTATTGCTCCAACATTCACCCCTTTTGTTCTCAAAAATTCCAAGTCCGATAATAATCCTTGTACTAAATTGTGAGGAGCTATACTGTCTTGATCCATGAATAACACATAATCGTATTTATTGCTTATTAGAAACTTTAATCCTTCATTTTGAGCCGCGGCAATACCGATATTACCATCCATCGCAGAATAAATGATCTTCTCCCTGTAATGATCAATAAATTTGAATTTCCCTTGTGGCTTGGAATTATTTGCGATGTATATGATATCCACCTGATCAATTAAAGCGCTGATAGACATCTCTAAGATGTCTATGTCAGGATTATAGAGTACCAGGATACAGCCTATTTTCATTTGCAGGTCATTTTATATTGTTGGCAATTTTATTTCATCTCTCTCGTTGCCATGCAATTCTCTCTTGGGATAAATTTCTTTCCATTTATCCATATGTGGAAAGTTATTTAAGGATACAAGGCAAATAATCACAACAATGTGATTCGTATCTAAGATATAGGGATTGGTAACTGCATATAAGACGTAACAAATATAAATCCATAAAAGATTTTTTTGCGGAATATATTTAATTGTCAAATAGAAATTTAAAGCGATGAAAATGAGAAAATTTAAAATTCCTAATTGATTGAAGAAATATACAATTTGCAATTCATAATATACATTATCAGTATAATCCCTATACATTGTTTTCTCTGAAATAGTATGTCCCAGCCCTTGCCCAAACAGAATTGTAAGAGTATTCTCCTGGACGTCATTCATCAATACATGGAATTGATCGGTTCTTGTGCTCAGGGAATTATCCTGCTTCCTATCCATTACATTTTCTACGTAAGAGAATATTATTGAGGATGTAATCAATAATATGAAACATAATGTGATGATTCTAATAGCAGCTTTATTCTTAGATAAACCATTAATATTTATGTATTTGACGAAGTGGAAGCAAAACAGAGAGATGAAAAATGCAAAATTACCGGCGATTAAGGTTCCGGACAGGAATATAATCCGCAGAATCCATTTTGATTTATTTGATTTAAATGGGAAAATGAAAGTCAGCATATAGGCAAAGGGAATTAAAGCATTACCTTTTAACTGAATAAAATAATAATATCCCGAGTAAGTATAAATGTCGCCCCATTCTTTTTCATTGAAGAAAAATCTGATAGGAAAATAAGACTCTATACTCTGGAAGAATAGCAGGTATAGTTCGATAAAAGTGATAAAAAGGCATTGAATTGTAACAAAGAAAAAAAGTATATTGATACTCTTAATAGGTAATTTAACGTAATAAGATAAAGGAATAAGAAGGCAAATGATACCAAACCTGATTATATAGGATAAATTATTTTGAGAAACGATTGAATAAGCAACTAATAAAACTAACCATAATAATATTACTCCATATTCAAAAAATACCTCTTTTTTTCTGGATAATGAATAGAGTACTAAAATTAAAATTGCAATATTGGATATAAATGAAAACGACGAAAAAGGAACCTGCCTTGTTAAAAGCAGGACTACGACCATCCAGAGAAATAGCTGGATCGTTGATTTTTGTAAAACAACTTTCAATGAGTTCATTAAAATATTTATTTCATTTTATCCTCGTCTTGAGAGTGCCGATATTTTTTGTCCGATCTGTATGAAAGGTCTGAATTTCTTTTCGAATGACGTTAACTTCTTATAGGCAATTATAGGATGTGGAAAATTGCAATCATAAAGTGCTTTATGTTTACTGTAAACATACTCATATATTTTTAATTGTGTCTGCTGGCTATTAAAAACATTATCTCCCATGGAATTCTCCTTTCTTCTATAATAAAAGCCGGTATAATTTATTCTATATGCATTTTTATTCAATGTATATAATAAGTTGATCCAGAACTCCCAATCCTCCCAACCTTGTTTCATATTTTCATCATAGCCACCTATTTGGCTCCAGTCATCCTTTAAAAAAATTCCCGAACAAAATATGTGATTGGAGCATAAAAGATATCTTTTATCAAAAGCAGGCAATTTCCATTTTCCTGTATGTTTATCAAAAAAAACAGCTTGGCAATATACTACTCCGATATCCTGTCTCGAATGGAATACCTTTATTGCTAATAATATGTAATCCGGTCCTATCTTATCATCACAATCGAGAGGAAGAATAAATTTACCGGTAGCTTTTGCTATTCCATAATTCCTGGCATTGCTTAATCCTCCATTTTCTTTTTTTAGATATATGAAACGAGAGTCTCTGTTTTGCCATTTTAAAGCAATCTCTTCTGTATTATCGGGGCTCCCATCATTTACCATTATACATTCCCAATTCGCATATGTTTGATCCAATACCGATTGAAGGCACTCGTCCATGTATTCTGCTTGATTGTAACAAGGAACTATTATAGATATTAATTCATTCATAATTAATGGAATCCTAATATTTTTCTAATTTTATATAGCCTTAATGCTAAATGCCGTTTTAATTTCACCGAGGAGTTCAAATTAAACGAAAATTCATCTTTTAAAACCAAAGATTTTTCGTGAGAAATTAAATTCTTATATTTTTTCGAAGAACTAATCCCATCTAAATAAAAGTTTGCAGCTATAATTTCCGAATTTTTATATGTAAATTCATATTTACAGATAGCTAATAGAAACCATTTCCAGTCAGACACGATCTTGAGATTTTCATCATACATCCCTATGTGGCTGAATAACTCCCGTTTAATTAACGTGGCAGGATGAGGAAGCGTCTCATATGTAAAATAGTTGAATGATAATTCCTTGGGATAAGTTTTTATAAAAGACTTGTCATTGGATGCAATAATATTTAAATTATTATATATAATATCATATTTATTGTCGTTCTCCCTAACAATCCTGTCAATTATATCCTGTTCAAAAAAATCATCGCCACTGTTTAAAAACATTATATAATCGGTCTTTGATTTTACAATACCTTTGTTCATTGCATTATAAATTCCTTTGTCGGGTTCACTTATCCAAAACGAGATTTTGTCCTGATATTTTTTTATTATGTCTACTGTCCCGTCAGTGCTGCCTCCATCAATAATAATGTATTGTTTGTTGTTATAAGTTTGATCTATAACGCTTTGTATTGTTTTTTCTATGCCTGTGACATTATTATAAACTACAGTTATAACAGCAATCGAAGGGTCAACTTGCATTAGCTTTGACTGTTCTTTATTTATTCCATATTCCATTTGCTTTACCAGAATATAATTTTTTACATTGAATGGGCATTAATATGGAGGTTGGTAACAAACTCAATGAAGAGGCTATTACTACTCCTGTTACTCCAAACATTTTACCTGCAATTATGGCGACAGGTATATATAATATAGCTACGATAACTGTTGTGTATAATTGTAGCTTTATCTTACCAATTCCGTTTATAAAATAAATAAAAGTGTTACTCCAATTAAAAAGTAATATATATATAGCGACAGCAATTGACAAGGAGAGAGGAATGATTACTTTATCTCCTACCCATAATTTATAGAAAATATTAGAAAACAGTATCATTATAAAGGTAATAGGTATAGATAGGAGATAAATCCGAATTAATTTTTTCAGAGAAATGAAAATCCAATCAAGATCTTTCTTGATATACGCATCTGTGGCTGCTGTCCAGAAAGGTGTGATAATAATAATATATATCATTGATAATACGTTGAAATATTTATACGCAATATTGTATTGGGTTACACTTTCTCCGCCAAACAATTGAGTTAAGATAATATTAGTGGACGAATAGACTACAATACAAACAGCCAATTGAATGATGAAAAATTGGACACCTAGTCCCATAAGTGTTTTAGTATATTTGAAATCCACAAAAGAGAAGGTAGGTCTCAAATAAGAATATTTTCCATAGAACAGTACAAAATAAGCCAAAACAAAAACTAATAAAGGCGAAGCGGAAAATGTGATTGCCACACCAGAGAGTGATCCAGGCCGGCTCGTTTTTGTAAAAATATATATGATTATTAAAGACAATAAATTACCCAAAACATTCAGTAAATCATTATATGCCGGTTGTTGATTTGCAATGAGTATAGTACCTACTGTTTTAAATACAAATTGTAAACAGAAAAAAGCAAATACGATCAAGACTAAATTATTTAATGTTTCCCTCTGCGAAATATCCGTATTTAATATCTTATCCCAGTACAGGAATTTATTGGCAATAAAAAAAAGGATAAAAAATACAAACATTATTATGGATAAAAGAATAAAAGCCGTACTTACGTATTTACGAGCCAGTAAATAATCCTTTTCTGCCAATGATTCTGCAAGTTTATTTCGTAACCCGTTGGATAATCCTATGTCAAAAAAATTTATCCATATTAGTAGAGAACTTAATGTAAGCCAAATACCATATTCATTTACATCCAAATAATCAATAGTAAGAGGTACTAACAAAAAAGATATAATTATACTGATTCCTTTTAACGAAAAAGAAAATAAGATGTTTTTACGAGCAACCGCAGTCCGATTGTCTATATTTTTGAATAATCTATTTAATATTGTCATTCAATTAATGATGGATTTTAAATGCACTGCGTGATTACCTTTTTGATGTAGTAGTTCGGATTTATATAAAAAATAATACAATGTTATCTTTTATATTTTACATTCTGAGTTAGATCATAGATTAATGGATTGACCAATATCCATCCAATACCGGATACAAATCCTAAAAAGATAAAAATAATAATGATCATACTACGTTTAGGCGCACTTTTCTGAACCGGTATGGCTACCGGTTCAATAACTGTAAGTACCGGCTTTGTTTCTTTTACTGCTATCTTAGCCTGTTCTAATTGCTTAGCTAATTCGTTGTATATTGTGAGAGCGATATCATACTCACTTTTGAGTTGTTGTTCAGAAGCACGGGACGAAGCAGTCGTAAGCTTACGGTTGGCATCTTGAAACGAGGCTAATTTTTCCTGCTTTTCTAAGAAATCAATCCGGGCGTCATTGAAACTTTGTTGAACAAAAGCAAGATTATCCTCTGCTTTTTCTGATTTAAATGAAGCGACATACTTTTCGAGTGTCTTACGTATTTGATCGGTCAGTCGTGCTGAGGATTCTGCTTCCGGAAAGGAATAGCTGATGGTGATATAGCCCTCTTTTTGGTTATGCATCAGTTGTAAAGACTTCTGAATAGCCTTATAAACCTGTGCTTCTTTTTTGCTGAGAACGGGAAACGAAACACTGTCTGACGAAACGTCGTCCTGTTCGTGGCTATCATCTCGCCCGCCAAATACTCCCGGTAATCCGATAGTATACTTTTTGATGGTTTCTATAAGATTGAACGGGCGATATTGACTATTTGTATAATAATCGTACAGGTTGATTTCTTTTCCTTCGGATTTCTTTACCTTAATGGATGTTTGCATAATTTCCCGGGTAAAGGGCACACTTTTCATTATAAGTGGATAGACTGACGGAGAAAGAACTTCTTCCATACCTAAAGAACCGATATTCATTCCCATCATAGCGGCAATGCCACCCAGATTACCCAAAGACCTCTCTTTCCCACTTTGCGGTACAACAGTGCAATAGGCAGTATATTTCACAGGAGAAAAGAGTGCGATAAATAACCCAATTAAGAGAAAAATTCCTGTTACCTTCAATATAAAGCGGCGTTTCAACCATGACTGACGAATAAGATCAGCAAGGTTGATTTCATTAGTCGTTTCTGGTGGAATTTTATTTTCGTGTATGTCTTGTGTCATGAATCCACTTTGTTTGATTATTTGACTAGATTGCTGATAAGTACGGCAATAGATACAATGGAGGTGGAGATGCCCAATATGCCTTGCAGTGACATAGGAGCTTTCTCGGGACGTTCGGGTACTACGATTTCGCAGCCGGGTTCGATTCTGGCCCAACGGCCAGTGGCGACCTGTCCGTTGGCATAAATCACAAACGGCTTGCTCTTCATTGCAAGGCGTGAGTATCCTCCCGCTTGTTGTATATACCCTCCCAGTTTCATGTTTTTTTGGAAAGTGACAGTATTGGGATACATAACCCCTCCGGAGATATTTACCGTATTATTGAATTGTGGAATGGTCAATACATCCCCTTCCCTTAGAATAATATCATCCTGGCCTCCCGGATTTTTCATCGCTTTGTCCAGGTCAATACCTACATACTGCTCTGTGAGGTCGAGGCTGTCGATAAGTTTTGACTCTGTCTCCATTCGCGCACGCGTTTTCAATGCTCTACGGGTTCTTTCTATCTCATCAGGAGTGAGCTTACGCAATAGCCTGGCTCCTTTGGGATAAGCATATTCAGTCAATCCTCCCGCTCTTTCCACTAATTCCGAAATTCGTTCATTCCGCGTCTTTTTTGCATAACGCCCGCTAAAGAGTATCTCTCCTTCTATCGTGACATTCCTCTGGGGCTCATAACCGGGTGAGCGGCGTACCACAATCTCATCGAATGGCTGTAAAGTAAAAG
Organism: Proteiniphilum sp. UBA5384; assembly: GCF_002410825.1. GTDB lineage: Bacteria > Bacteroidota > Bacteroidia > Bacteroidales > Dysgonomonadaceae > Proteiniphilum. The sequence goes on from NZ_DHOS01000001.1 coordinate 142,564, forward strand.
TGGGATCACTCGAAACGATGATACCTTCCTGTAATGTAAAGGTATAGACTTCACTCATAGTAGGTGGAATGGTCATGCTGGAGGGATCTTTGATACGTCGATAAACATCAACACGGGCAGTAGAGGCATCCTGGGAGAGTCCTCCTGCCTGCAAGATCACATCTTCTATTCGCATATTCAACGCAAATGGGTAACTGCCCCGATGACGAACTGCGCCATCAATATATACTGTTATGCTGTCTTCGAGCGAGAAGATGGACGGGATATGAAGTCGGTCGTTCTTGCGCAAAGGGATATCGGCTATCCGGTTATCAAGGAGTGCACTGAGATTGAATGACTCGATGGCTTGTCGCAGGTCTTCCCTTTCACGATAGAGAAGAGCCCGTTGCAGGTAGGCATCGCCGGTGGGGCCTAAAGCAATATTCACAAGGTCGCGTACGGTTTTGATACGGTCTCCCAGAGCATATTTTCCTGGGCGTTCTACTGCTCCTGTAATTTCTACCATATTGGAGAATTTCTCTAATACATTCCCCACTATGATCTGGTCACCGTCCTTCAGGTTGAAGGTGGCATATTCCGGCTGATTGAGGGTGAATGCTTCCATTTCGTTGCTTCCTTTCCTCTGGAGTGACACATTGCTTCGGTAGGCATTGCCGCTAAACCCCCCGGCAAAGCGAAGCAGGTCTTCCAGCGTTTCGTCTTCACGCATCTCATACCACATCGGCCGCCTTATTTCTCCGGTAATCTGGACTAATAAACTGTACGGCTCTACCATTACAATATCCCCGTCGTGCAGGCTGATGTCATCGATGCTGTTGCCCTTCATCAGATATTCATACAAGTCGACCGTGGCTACGTTCCTTCCACCACGAAAAATGCGTATATTACGCAAACTCCCCAATTGGGAGGGACCCCGCGCTACATAGAGCGCATGGAATGCCGATGAGAAGGAGGATAGGTCATAGGTGCCCGGGGCGACTACTTCTCCCATTACATGTACTTTGATGGTTCGCAGGTTCCCTACAGAAATAGCAAGGAAAGTGCCCGGCGTGGGCGAGTCGAGATCAGAATAAATGGTAGAGAACTGGGTACGTATTTTCGATTCAGCCTGCTGTATATTAAGGCTGTTCAGCATAATCCTTCCGACACCGGGTACAGTGATATAGCCGTCGGGAGTGATGATGTATTTCAGGTTTAATTCGGAATTACCCCAGACGTCGATGATAACTTCATCCCCGGGTCCTAATACATAATTGGCCGGGGTGGGCATATTGGTATTTGGGACAAAGCTGAGGTTTCTTGCAGAGAATAAATTTTGCCCGTAAATGCGGTCTTCCTGTGGGAGGCGGTCGGCTTCCGGAATCACGAGAGGTATCTCAGCTGAATCGCGAAGTACCGACCTTGGTGAGTTGATATCGGACATTGTGTCGAAGTCAGATGTATCCTGGTTTTCTTCATATTGGGCCCGGATACGTTGCAACTGGGATATGGTCACCCCTTTACTGTTCAGGTCCAACAGGATCTCTTCCTGTGACATATTCGAGTTTTGGTATTTTTTTAACTCTTGAATCACTTGTTGGTCGCTCATCTGTGCAGATAAGGCTCCGGCCAGCAAGAACAGCAAGGTTAACAGGCCAATAAATTTAGACTCTCTATGCATAGCAGTTTTAGTTTTTTCGTTATAGCCGATGATTGGTCATTCGACCGGTAACAAAAATAGTGGTAATTTTGATAACAGGCAATAAAAGAACTGTTATTTTCAGCGTATGCCAATGGCTCTCAGCCATCTCGGCTTTTTTGCCTTTGTTTGTTGCAGAGTGAGTTGTCCGGCCATCAGTGGAAGGGCATTGATGCCTGCCTCAGTGGCCTTGACCGCATTATAGATTACACCCCAATCCGGTAATCCTCCGAGGTTGCGATCGTCGATATACAAATCGGCATTCAACTTGCGTGCCACATTTTCTTTCATCTCTTTATTTTCACCACGGTAATTTTCATTTTCCGCATAGAAGTAGAGACCACGCTCTGCGCAGTAATCGACGGCATCCTGCAGGAGTTGTCCCCGTCGCACTGTCCACAGGATTAGTTTGTGTCCATCTTTTTGTATCTGCTGAAGAGTCTCGATAGCAAAAGGAATGGGTTTGCCAATCTTTGGGTAGGCATGTTCTACGATGGTTCCGTCGAAATCAATGGCTATAATCATAATTCAGTATGGATTGCTTTAAGAGTACAAAGGTACGAAAAAAGAGTGAATCTTGTTTTCGAAATGAATACTCTTCTGTTTATAAGCAAAGAATAATGTGAAAAGAGGAATATTATGCTAAATTTGCACTTCGAAATGATAGATATTACATCCTAATAACGACGATTGTTTATTCACAGTATGTACAAAATATTTCCTTTACTGATCTTGTTTTTAACCGGAACAATGAGTCTCTTTTCGTCAGCTCCGCCGGCAACGGAAGTGAGAGGGGTCTGGCTGACCACTAATTACGGATTGGACTGGCCGCGCAACCGTACCAATATAGAAATGCAAAAAAAAGAGCTAATCGAAATACTGGATAAGCTGAAAAAATATAATTTCAATACGGTGTTGTTTCAGGTGAGAGGTAGGGGAGAAGTGTTTTATAACTCGAAGATAGAGCCGATGTCGACTCTTGTTGCACCTGTGGGACCCGGGGGGGCGGCCTTTGACCCATTGGCATTTGTTATAGAGGAATGTCATAAGCGGGGATTAGTCTGTCATGCATGGATAGTCACTTACCCTTTAGGAACCGATCGCCATGTGAAGAGTTTAGGAAGCCGGTCGTTGATTAAAAAGAATCCGTCCATTACCAAACAGTTTAAAAAGGAATGGTTTCTTGACCCCGGAAATCCACGCACTGACGATTACTTGCTCTCAATCGTGAAAGAGATTGTGACGGGTTATGATATAGATGGAATCCATTTTGATTATATCCGTTATCCGGATAACAGGGGACGTTTCCCTGATGACGGAATGTATCGGCTATATGGTAAGGGAAAATCGCGTGATGAATGGCGAAGGGATAATATCACCCGTTTTGTAGTGAAAGTATATGATTGGGTGAAAGCTGAGAAACCATGGGTGCAGGTGAGCAGTTCTCCGTTGGGGAGATACCGTTCGCTGGGTGGTCATGGCGCGGGATGGACTGCGTTGGAGACGGTTTCACAGGATGCCGGTAAATGGATGATGATGGGTAAGCATGATGCGATTTACCCGATGATGTATTATAAAGAAGGGCTCTTTTATCCTTTCGTTGACGATTGGCTGAAGCACAGTAACGGTCGGATCATCGTACCGGGATTGGGCGCGTATCAGATGATAGAACTGGGTTGGTCGTGCCGGGATATATTGAATCAGGTGGATTATACCCGTAAGGGAGATACGTATGGGCAGGCTTATTTTCGTACAGATAATGTGCTTTCCGATACAAAAGGAATTCTTAATGAGTTGAAGGAATACTATCGATATCCGGCCAAGCTTCCCCCAATGACATGGCTAAGTGATTCTATTCCTGAAGGTCCGTTTGATTTGCGTGCAGAAAAAAATGAAGAGGGGGTATTTGAACTTTCATGGCAGGCTAATATCCGGGAAAGGATGACTTATAATGTTTACCGGAGTGAAATAGATACACTGCACACTGACAGGGCTGAGGAACTGATAGCGGTGGGATTGCATGAGACTGTGTATCATTGCCTGCCGGAGGAGAATGATAAGGCTTATTATTACTATATTACTACCTCGGATGCCTATTTTAATGAGAGTAGCCCGTGTATTCCGGCATTTTTCTTCCACTCGGAGATGGAGAAATGATATGCAATGAGAATAATGATCGACTGGCAGACAAGGAGAGTGAGAGTAGAATCTTGATTCTTGGCTCTTGACGCTTGATGCTAATTTTTAATTGAAATAACGAGGAAAAATCGAAAAAATAGAATAATTTTGTAGCCTATGGATACTGCTCAGAAATTGAAGCAACAGGTTAAAAATGAATTTATGGAATATTTGACACTCCATAAGCATAGAAAAACACCCGAACGTTTTGCCATTCTCGATCATATCTACTCTGTAAGGGGGCATTTTGATATGGATTCTCTTTACAATTCCATGATTGAAGAAAACTTCCGGGTGAGCCGTGCTACACTTTACAATACTATTCAATTGTTGTTGGATTGTGGATTGGTGGTGAAACATCAGTTTGGAGCGAACACGTCGAAATATGAACGGGCTTACGGCAATGAAAACCATGATCACCTTATCTGTACTACTTGTGGTGAGGTGCGTGAGATGACGGGTGACCTGCTGACGCCGGCCCAACTGAAAAAAATCAGGAAATTCAGCGTGAGTTATTATAGTACCTATATTTATGGTACATGTAGCAAATGTATCCACGCTAAGCGAATGGAATTGAGAAAACTGACGAGGAAAAATGAGGTAAAGCCGTTAAAAAGAGGTAGCGGCAAACAGAATAAGAAATAAATATATTCCGACTGTAAATTTGACAGGATATATTTTGGATAAAACAGCATAAATAGCTTAATGAATAATATAAAATGAAGGTTGACGTACTCTTGGGGCTCCAATGGGGCGATGAAGGTAAAGGTAAAGTTGTGGATGTGCTCACCCCCCATTATGAGGTGGTAGCACGGTTTCAGGGTGGTCCCAATGCGGGACATACGCTAGAATTCGAAGGCAAAAAATATGTCTTGAAATCGATTCCTTCGGGAATTTTTCAGGAAGGGAAAATAAATATCATCGGAAATGGTGTGGTGATCGATCCGGCGCTCTTTAAACAGGAAGTGGAGGGATTGGAAGCTGCAGGACACATCCTTACCGACCGGCTTTTTATTTCTAAAAAGGCACACCTTATCCTGCCAACCCACCGCTTGTTGGATGCCGCTTCGGAGAGATCGATGGGCGATGCCATGATTGGCACCACGGGACGGGGAATTGGCCCGGCTTATACCGACAAGATCGCACGCCATGGGTTGAGAGTGGGAGATTTGTTCCATAATTTTGAAGAAAAGTATCGTAATGCGGTATTGCGTCACAAGGAAATGCTGGATCACTATCAATTTGAGTATGATTTGACTTCGCTCGAAAAGCAATGGTTCGAAGGAATTGAAAAGATGAAACAGTTCACTATTATCGACAGCGAGCATTTCATTAATAAGCATCTGGCTTCGGGGGGATCGGTACTGGCTGAAGGAGCACAGGGGGCGATGCTGGACATCGATTTTGGATCATACCCTTTTGTGACTTCTTCCAATACCATCTGCGCCGGTGCTTGTAGCGGAATGGGAATAGCTCCCGGAAAGATCGGCGAAGTATATGGTATCTTCAAGGCCTATTGTACAAGGGTGGGCAGCGGTCCCTTTCCCACGGAATTATTTGATGCGGACGGGCAGTTATTGCGAGATAAAGGTAACGAATATGGTTCTGTGACAGGTCGACCACGCCGTTGCGGGTGGATCGACTTGGTGGCGCTGCGATATACAATCATGTTGAATGGTGTGACCCGTTTGGTAATGATGAAAAGTGATGTGCTGGACACTTTTGAAACGATTAAAGCTTGTGTCGCTTATAAGGTGAACGGAGAGGAAACTGAAGACCTGCCTTATGATATTTCAGAAGGGATTGAACCGGTGTATGTGGAACTGCCCGGATGGCAAGTGGATATGAGTAAGATGCAATCGGAAGATGAATTCCCTGAAGAATTCAATAGCTATCTCACCTTTCTGGAAACCGAACTGGGGGTGCCGGTGGCGATTGTATCGCTGGGTCCCGACCGGGCACAAACAATCATAAGATAATAATATATCAAACAATAACAAATGGCAACAATCTGGATTATATTTATAGCGATTGCAGTAGCAGGATGGATCGTACAGGCTACTCTGCAGAATCGGTTTAAAAAATACTCAAAGATACCTTTACGTAATGGGATGACCGGAAAAGAAGTGGCAGAGAAGATGCTGCATGACAATGGAATTTATGATGTGCAGGTTATCTCGGTAAGAGGGCAACTCACGGATCATTATAATCCCTTGAACAAAACAATTAATTTAAGCGAACCGGTATACGGATCTTATAGTGTTGCGGCTGCCGCCGTCGCAGCACACGAGACAGGACATGCTGTCCAGCATGCCACGGGTTATGCCCCGTTGAAGATGCGGTCGGCCCTTGTCCCGGTAATCTCTTCTACTTCGAAATGGGTGATGTGGGTGATCTTGGCAGGTATAATCCTGATACAAACTTTCCCGATGCTGCTCTGGTTTGGAATCGCAATGTTTGCGCTTACCACCCTTTTCAGTTTTATCACATTGCCGGTAGAAAAGAATGCTACCAACCGGGCTTTACGCTGGTTAAGCAGTGCTGGTATTACTGATGCAAGCAACCATACCCAGGCTGTGGATGCCTTGCGCTGGGCAGGATATACCTACGTGATAGCAGCACTCAGTTCATTGGCAACACTACTTTACTATATCATGATTGCTATGAGTGGTAGCAGAAGATGATCTGCACCTGTGAATAATAATTTTATTGGGGTAACTCTACGGGAACCTCCATCAGGAGGATTTCCGAGGGTTCCAACGCTTCAAGTGAAAAATGGTCGGTATCCCATATACCATAACCGTCTCGTTCATTCAGTATCTGCTCACCGATTCTGGCTTTTCCATAAATCACAAAAATATATATACTGTTTCCCTCTTTTTTTAAGTAGTATTCTTTTGATACCCCCTTATCGAAACAGGCAAGATGGAACCATGCGTCCTGATGGATCCATAGTCCTTCTTCATCTTCATAAGGAGAAATGATTAGCTGGAAATCGTTGGGTTTGGCTGAATCGGCAATGTGCATCTGGTCATACCTCGGCGTAATTCCTTTTTCCCGGGGAAAGACCCATATCTGCAGGAATTTCACAGGCGTGGTGTCACTCGCATTGAGTTCACTGTGGGTAATCCCCGTGCCGGCAGACATCACTTGTATATCTCCCTCCCGGATCACACCACTGTTACCCATACTGTCCTGATGTTTTAAAACCCCTTCCAGGGGTAGGGTGACAATCTCCATATCATTGTGTGGATGAGTGCCAAAACCACTTCCCCCTTCTATAAAATCGTCATTGATCACACGGAGTACGCCGAAATGCATTCTCGCCCGGTTGTAATAATCGGCAAAACTGAAAGTGTGCGCGGATTTTAGCCATCCGTGGTCGACGTATCCCCTCGAACTGGCCGGATGATAAATTTTTTTCATAATTATTTCGCAGCAATGCGGTATAACCGTCCTTCATCCGTCACAGCATAAAGGGCGCCATCTTTTCCGTCGGCAATATCACGAAACCGTTGCCCTTCGTCAGCAAGGAGGCGCTCTTCACCTGTTACCTTATTATCCTTGATCATAAGGCGGGCGATGTGTTTACTGCTAAGGCCGCCAATAAAGAGGTTATTTTCCCATTCGGGAATAGCGTTGGAACTATAAAAAGCCATACCACTGGGAGACACTACAGGATCCCAGTAGTAAACGGGCTGTTCCATACCTTCTTTTTGGGTAATACCTTCACCGATAATCTCGCCGCTATATTCGATACCATAGGTAATAATTGACCATCCATAATTTTTGCCCGGTTTAATAAGGTTGATTTCATCGCCGCCACGCGGTCCCATCTCGCTCAGCCAAAGTTCACCGGTGACGGGATGGATGTCAAGTCCTTGTGGATTACGATGTCCATAGCTATAAATTTCGGGTAACACATCTTCAATCCCGATAAACGGATTGTCCGGTGCCGGTTTTCCCTCTGTGGTGATATGGATCACCTTCCCATGGGCGGTATTTAGTTTCTGGGCATTGGGACGGGTCCTGAGATCAGACCGTTCACCGGTCGTGACGAAGATATGTCCGTTCTTGTCGAATAATAAGCGGCTTCCGAAATGCATGCTGTTGTCGAAATAGGGGATGGCACGGAAAATGATGTTGAAATCTTCTATCCGGGTTTCATCGTCTGAAAGTCTTCCTTTTCCTACAGCCGTAAGAGACCCCTGCGGTGTGCGTTCGGCAAGTGTAAAATAAAGCATTCTGCTGTGATCGAAATCGGGCGCCGGTGCAACATCCAACAGTCCTCCCTGATTCCGGTCGTCTACGTCGGGGAAGCCGGTGATGGGCACACTCATATTCCCGTTGGTGGCAATAATACGCAGACTACCTCCTTTTTCGGTGATGACCAATCGACCATCGGGTAATGAGGTGACTGCCCAAGGCTTAACCAATTCATTTGTTATTACCGTGACTTCATATGGGGTGGTTGTTTTTACTCCCGCCACACGGGTCTGCCCCTCAAAAGCAGGTTTGAAGCCGGGATTATTGGGCTGTTGCGTTTCTACCGGGGGAAGGGATTCTTCAGGTGACTGCTCTCCGGTTGTTTTCTTTTCCTCGCACGAAGAAGAAAGGAATACAAAGGCTGATAGAAAAAGTGCTGTGATTTTTAGATAGTTCATAACGCTGTGATTTATTTAATTCTATTTAATCAGATAGCTTATTTTCTAACAATCACCAAATTACAATTGTTCAATTATATGTCATTTGAGAATCCAAACATTTAAACATGAAACCCTATTTTATTTCTACTTCTATCCATTTAGACCTGTCGGGCGGTGCAGGTACGGTGACTTGTGGACGGGGATTGGTCTTTAGTTCGTCAAGCAATACTTCCACAGCTTTCTCGATGGAGGGGTCATTTCCTTTGGCCAGTTCATCGGGGCGATCCACCACCTCTATATCGGGATAAACCCCAATTCCCTCAATGATCCATTCACCTGCCCGGTCATAGATGCCAAAGCGGGGTACGGAAATATAGCCTCCGTCTACTAGCCGGGCGTTCCCCGAAATGCCAACTAATCCGCCCCAGGTGCGGGTACCGATCAGCTTGCCTTCTCCTGTCTTACGGAAGAAGTAAGGAAAAGCATCACCCCCCGAGGAGGAATAACCATTGATGAGCATAGCTTTGGGACCGTCGTGTGCGATACCGGGCGTTTTCATGGGTTGTGTCAGCCCATTGCGATGCCAGTATGCGAGAGTACGGCGGTTGAGCAGATCAATCATCCTGTCGGGGATGAATCCTCCTCCGTTATATCGGTCGTCAATAATAAGGGCTTCCTTATGGTGATAAGCATACATACCTCTGAAAAGTTCGCGGTTACCTTCTATAGCGGTATTGGGAACGTGGATATAGCCGATCTTTCCACCGGATAATCTATCTGCCATTTCCCTGCGTTCGTTCACCCAGTCCAGATACCTTAACTCATGTTCACTGGTGATGGTTTTGACATTATAACTCTTTGCTCCCGAAGGAGAGGGTGTGCTGTTTACAGTCAGTGCAATATAACGGTCGCCCTGGCTTTCCAGCAGTTCATATGGATTTTGTTGGGTAGTAAGTTCCTGGCCGTTGATGCGGATGATGTAATCCCCCTCTTTCACGTTGATCCCGCTTTCGGTAAGGGGAGAGCGCCGACTTTCATTCCAGTTCTCACCTTGATATATTTTCCTGATTTTGTAACGTCCGGCAGAGAGATCTGCTTCGAGTTCCGCGCCGAGAAGTCCCCCGTTGATACGGTCTATGCGATTGATATCGCCCCAGTCCACATAAGAATGGCCGGTATTGGTTTCACTCACTATTTCGTTAAGTATATAGTCGAGGTCGAACCGGCTGGGAACATATGGTAACAGTGCACCATAATTTTCCCTGATAGCTTTCCAGTCTACACCATGCATATTATCCACATAGAAATAGTCACGGAAGATGCGGAAAGCATCGGCATAGATCTGATTCCATTCTGCGCGGGGATCAATCTTCATATTCAGGTTGTCCAGATTGATCGTGCCTGTCCCCGCTGCTTGTCCCGGCTGATTTTTGGCTATACCGAAGTTATTGCCTCTATGGTAGATGAACGATTTGCCATCCGCTGCCGGTATGCCGTATCCCGCACCGTCAAGAATTTCTTCGATTTTCTGGTCTTTAATATTATATCGCATGATTTTGTTTCCCGAGGAATAGAGAAGTCCCTCCTCCACAGCACCGATGATGTTATAGTTGCCGGCTTGCAGAGGAAGAGTCTGAATGCGGCTCTGGAGATTTTCCATGTCAATTGCAACTTTCACTTTTGCAACCGGTGATAGGTCTTCTTCATTACTTTTACCCTTCCCGTTTTCTTTTCCGTTCCCGGTATCTTCCTTTTTGTCTCCCTTCTCATTGTCATAAGCCTCATTGTCTTCCTTATAGGGGGTGAGAGTGGTGCCATCGTTACGTAGTGGAAGGGCATAGATGCGGGTAGCATTGTTATAGAGATAGTCGAATTCGAAACTACTGAAGGAGAGATTGAAATCACGGTTAGAAACGAAAAACAGGAATTTCCCGTCGCGACTGAATACCGGGTTGCCATCGGAGAATGTAGCATCGGTAAGTTGAAATTTACGGTCGGTAGAGAGTTGATAAACCCACAGTGCCGATTGGTCGTTGGGAGATGATTTACTATAAGCTATCCAGTTGCCATCGGGAGAGAAGGTGTAATCCCTGATCTCTTCCGCCGTAGCTTCATCAATAGCGGTTTGGCTGCCCGTGGATATATCCACCAGCCATAACTTCATGGTGCGATCACTATAAACCAGATGGCTGCTTTGTGGAGACCATTCGGCCGTATGTTTCCAGGCTGCGGATTTATGTGTGATTTGCCGTGGAGAAGCTCCGTCCTTATCTTCAAGGAGGTAGAGTTCATATTCGCCGGTAGCATCGGAGTAGTAAGCAATCTGTTTGCCGTCGGGCGACCATACCGGCGACGTTTCACGAACTCCACGGGTATTGGTAAGGTTTTTTATCTCTCCTTTTTCTGCCGGTACACTGTAGATATCGCCACGGGCTTCAAAGAGAGCCCTTTTTCCGGTAGGGGAGAGGCTATAACTTCCTATGAAATCTTTTACATTCCTGAAATAGGGCTGTAGGTTGGGATTGTCGTAATGGATAGCTACGTTGATCTTATGGCTGTCTCCCGAAGCGAGGTCGAGGACATACAGATAACCTCCGTTTTCATATGCCAGCCTGCCATTACGGCCGGAAGGCCACATCACGTCGAAGTCGGTATGATAGGTAATCTGTTCATTTTCTCCGGTAGCGGGATTAATACGCCAGATATTGAGTCGAGTATCGCGGTCGGATGTATAAAAGATGTCATTGCCATACCATACGGGCCATTGGTCGGAGCCTGCCCAATGGGTGATTTGGGTTGACCGGTTGTTTACTAAGTCATATGTCCAGAGTTCGGTAGCACGTCCACCTTTATAACGTTTCCATGTGCGGAACTCGCGGTCGACCGGCGTGAAGCAGAGTTGCGTTCCATCGGATGAAAAGGAGGCAAATCCCCCGTTGACAATGGGAAGCGGTTCTTCAAAACCCCCATCGATACTAACGGTGAAATAGCGTCCGTTACGGTCGCCAAAACTGGTGCGGTTGGCACGGAAAAGTATTCGCTTGCTGTCGGGTGTCCAGTCGAGTACCACATTGTCGAATCCGCCTCTCGGAGGCATTTCTCCCACGGAGTTATAAAAAGTAAGTTGACGAGCCGTACCTCCGGAGGCGGGCATCACCCATATCTGCCTGTTGCCGGAATATTCGGCGGAGAAAGCAATCCATTTACCATCGGGCGATATCTTGGGAAACAGTTCAATTCCCGGATGCGAAGTGAGTCTCCGGGCTGTGCCGCCATTGGCATTTACCGACCAGATATCCCCTGCATAAACAAAGGCGATAAGATCTCCATTGATATCCGGATAACGCATCATTCTGGCATTATCCATTGCTGAAACCTGTAAAATGAAAAGGGTTAATAAGATAAGTGTGGCTGATTTTTTCATAAGTTTATTTTTTTGCTCCCAAATTTACGTTTTTTTTCTGAAAAAATCCCATTCTCCGGCGATCCAATTAAATTAAATAAAAATTTCCGTAATTAAAGTTGGAAGTAAGTTATTATTGTTCTACTTTTGTAGATATTTAGAGTCTAGTTATTAGGTAAAAACCACTTAAGTATGACACAAAAACTTTTAATCAGAGATCTCACATTAAGGGATGGTCAGCAATCGGCGTTTGCGACACGAATGAATCAATCGCAAGTCGACAGAGTATTGCCTTACTACAAGGATGCCAATTTTTATGCTATGGAAGTGTGGGGAGGTGCTGTCCCCGATTCGGTGATGCGTTTTCTGAACGAGAATCCCTGGAACAGATTAGAGAAAATTCACCAATCTGTGGGAGGGATATCTAAATTGACCGCACTTTCACGCGGGCGGAACTTATATGGATATGCTCCTTATCCCGATGAAATTATTGATGGATTTTTTAAAAATGCCGTTGCATCGGGATTGGATATCATGCGTATTTTTGATGCTTTGAATGATGTGGACAATATCAAATCGAGTGTGGCATCAATTAAGAAATATGGAGGAATGGCCGATTGTGCCGTTTGTTACACTGTGGATCCGAAATATGACGATGAGCCTTCTCCTGAAGTGAAAAAGCGGGGGGTATTCGGTCTATTTTCCAGAAAAAAAGAGGAGGCGGCTCCCCTGCATACAAAAATTTTCACAGATGAGTATTTTGTAAATAAAGCTAAGGAAATGCTCACCTTGGGTGCCGATATGATCACAATAAAGGATATGAGTGGATTGATTCCCCCTTCACGTGTTGCCCGGCTGATTCCATTGTTGAAGGATCAATTGAATGTTCCGATTGATTTTCATACTCACTGTACGCCGGGATTTGGATTGGGAGCAGTGCTCACAGCTATTATGCATGGTGCGGATATCGTTGATACCGTTATCTGGAACTTTGCCGGTGGTCCGGCTGCTCCGGCCATAGAATTGATCTATATTTTCTGCAAGAAACTGGGGATTGAATTAGATGTGAATATGGAGGCTGTAGCGAAGATCAATGGCGAATTGCTTGATATCCGTAAGGAGTTGGAAGCATATGATGCGGTAAAACAATTTCCCAGGCCGTTCAATCCATTGACGGATACTATCCCCGCAGAGGTTGATAAGGAATTCGATCTGGCCATTGAAGCAGTAAAACGCGAAGACGAAACCGCTTTATTGGAAGCCTGTCATGCTATTGAAGCTTATTTTAATTTTCCTAAACCTGATGAACGGGTGAAAGAAGCGGAAATTCCCGGAGGAATGTATACCAATATGGTTGCCCAGTTGAAGCAGGTCAATTCGCTTGATATATTACCGGATGCAATGAAATTGATTCCCAGTGTACGTCTTGATGCAGGATTACCGCCATTGGTAACTCCAACCAGCCAGATTGTGGGTGCACAGGCAGTGAGTTCAGCCTTGAACTTGAAAAATGGACGTCCTAAATATGCCAATCCTTCCAACCAGTTTGTCTCACTTGTAAAGGGAGAGTACGGGAAAACGCCTGTGCCGGTAGATCCGGAATTCAGATTGAAGATTGCCGGTACAAAAGAAGAAACTCCGTATGATACTTCTCTGTATAAGAAGCCGGATAATCCCGTTTTGGAAGAGTATGGGAATGTGGTTCTTGCAAAAGATGAGAAGGAGGGACTTCTATTGGATTTATTCCCCACTGTTGCTGCCAATTATCTGAAAGGTCAACGTAAGAAAGAGTGGGAAACACGACAGGCCGAAATCCCTGTTTCATCTCAGGCAGAGAATATAAAACAAGAATCAGGAAATACACAAGTTGGAAATGAGGCGAAAGCACGGACTGAAGGACCTAAAGGCTTTCAGGTAAATTCCCCTATGCCGGGTAATATCCTGCAGATTATGGTAAAAGAAGGAGACAAGATTGAAAAAGGTGATTATCTCCTTGTCCTTGAAGCGATGAAAATGGAGAATGATATCGCTTCAGATTTTTCCGGTACCGTTTCCCGTATCTTTGTCAATAAGGGAGATACGGTAATGGAAGGGACCCCTTTAGTAGAGATTGTCTGATCCGGGAGAGTAACTTACTGTGTATAAAAAAATATTTGCCGTTTATTCACTGAACGGCAAATATTTTTTTTGAACATACCTCATTCTATTTTGTTCAATAACAAAAGACAATCATTCAAAATAACTGTCGAAGATATGGTGAAAGTTTTACTGGCCAAGACCATTGATCTCCGTTCCGGTTCGCCGGAAGAAAAGAGACAGGAAATCCGCGATTATTTTCTGAAGACCTGGGCAATTGACGAGTTATTATACACCCAGTTGAAGTCGGAGGATGTATTTTATATGCGGGGCGATCCATTGAGACATATTCTCCTCTTTTATCTGGGGCATACGGCTGTTTTTTTTATCAATAAGCTCTATCTTGCAAAGATAATCGATCGGCGTATCAATCCCCGCTTCGAATCGGTCTTTGCTATTGGAGTAGATGAGATGAGCTGGGATGATCTGGATAATAACCACTACGATTGGCCTCCGGTATCGGAGGTGCGGGTTTATCGTGATAAGGCGAAGGAGTTGATCCTGAATGTGATCGATCATACTTCCCTGGAGATGCCCATCGATTGGAATAGTCCTTTCTGGATCGTAATGATGGGTATTGAGCATGAACGGATTCATCTGGAGACCTCTTCCGTGTTGATCAGGCAGTTGCCCTTGGATCAGGTGGTAGGAGGCCGTTTCGGTGAACGTTGTACTGCGGTGGGGGAGCCGCCCGCGAACGAGTTGGTAGCGGTATCGGGTGCGACGATGAAATTAGGTAAATCGATGGATTATCCCCTGTATGGTTGGGATAATGAATATGGTTCATATGAGGAAGAAGTTGCTGGTTTTTCGGCATCGAAATATTTGGTATCCAACAAGGAATTCCTGCAGTTCATAGAAGACAAAGGATACGAAACACAAAGGTACTGGACGGAAGAAGGATGGAACTGGCGTAACTTTAAACAGGCGAAAATGCCACTCTTCTGGCGGAAAGGAGCCAATGGCTATCGTCTGAGGCTGGTTGCCGAAGAAATACCTATGCCGTGGAACTGGCCGGTAGAAGTAAACTATCTTGAAGCAAAAGCTTTTTGTAACTGGAAGAGTATGAAAACGGACCGTAACTTTAGGTTACCTACCGAGGCGGAATGGTACCGTTTACATCATCTGGCAGGTCTGGGAGAGATTACCGAACGGGGAAAAGCGCCGGGCAATATCAACCTGGAATATTTTACTTCACCTTCTCCTGTGGATATGTTCCCGCAAGGTGATTTCTTTGATGTAATCGGGAATGTGTGGCAATGGACGGAAACCCCTATCACCGGATTTCCGGGATTTAAAGTACATCCGATATATGATGATTTCTCCACGCCTACGTTCGACGGTAAACACAATATAATCAAGGGGGGCTCCTGGATATCGACCGGTAATGAAACGACGGTCCATTCCCGGTATGCTTTCCGGAGACATTTCTATCAGCATGCCGGATTCAGGTATGTGGAGTCGGATACTCCGTTGGTGATACAACAGGCCGATTATGAAACCGATGCAGAGGTGACACTTTCCTGTGAGAATAGTTGGGGAGATGCCTATTCCAATAAGCCTGACTTTATTATCCGGTTGGCAGAAATAGCTGATGCTCTGATGAAAGGGAATGTCGATGCAAGAATTTTGGATCTGAATGCCGATACCGGACGTCTGGCCTTTGAACTGGCAAGGAACTACAAAGACATTACGGCACTTGATTTTACTGCTCGTATGATCCGGGTTCCTATCCAGCTACAAGAGCGGGGTTATATGCGTTATATCACTAAAGATGAGGGTGAACTGGTGTTTTATCGCGATCTCGTATTGACCGATTTTGGTCTGGAGGAGACAAAAAATCATATCCTGTTTATGCAGGCGGATGCGATGAATTTGAAACCTAATTATTCGGGATACGACCTGGTTATTATCCCTGCGCTACTGGAAGAGTTGAGTGACCCATTGTTATTCCTGTCGCAGATACATTTACGGTTAAATGAAAATGGTTACCTGATAATGGCCTCTGATTATGAGTGGGACCCGGCAAAAACGCCAAGGGATAAATGGCCGGGAGGTTATAAGAAGGATGGTGAACCGGTTGCATCGCTCGATGGGATCAAGACGGTATTGTTGCCCCAGTTCGATCTTGTGACCGATCCACAGGATATCTTCAGGACGATAAGGAGATCGTCACGTTTCACGGAGAACCGTTTGATGCAGGTCTCCATCTGGAAAAAAAGGTGATTAATTAAACCAGCGGGTCAGAGAGTTGAAGATATTTTCGATATCTGTCCGTTTTTTTTCATGGTTATCGTTATGGGGAGCAAGTACCTTCAATCCCCCATGGATGGTTTCCACGTTGATTTCATTCTCCGCATTTACCGGTTCGCCATCCACATGCATCATTCCGGATCGGGAACGCTTGATATGTAAATTACGGGTAAGCAGTGTGGTCATCTTACTGTTTTTATCGATATTCCTGTTGAAAAGTTGAAGTGTCGTCTGCGGAATTTCCAGAGCATTCAACGGCTTCAATATGGAAACATTCATCAAACCATCATCCATACTGGCACCCGGTGCGATATGAGCATCATTGCCGTACTGTGATGCGTTGGCGCAGGTGAGGATAAATGCCCGTTCGTTAATAGTTCCCTCATCGTAAGTGATTTCATATTCTTCCGATCGAAAATCTACCACACTCTCCAGGATATTGCGCACATAACCCAATGGTCCGCGCTTCTTGCCGTCGGCAAAGCGATCACTGATAAAAGCGTCGAATCCAAACCCACATGTACAGAAAAAGATATGACCGTTGGCTATTCCATAATCGATAGTACGGATATGTGATTGCAGGATGATGTCTATTGCTTTTTCCGGTTCCATCGGTATACCCAGTTCCCTGGCCAATCCGTTTCCTGACCCCGATGGAATAATTCCCAGGGTAGTATTTGTATGTACCAATGTTTTTGCTACCTCATTTACTGTACCGTCGCCGCCCGCGACCAACACATATTTGTATTTTTTCTCTGCCGCTTCCCGGGCTATTTCTGTGGCATGATCCGGATAACCGGTGATCCGGATAAAAACATCGTACTGTCGCTGATCGAATGCAGCTGCCACCTCTTCGGGAATACTTTTCTTGGATTCAGTCCCTGAGATAGGATTAATGATGAGACATATCTTTTCTTTTGGCATATTATTTGTCGCATTTTGTTATTGCGTATCCCGCCTGTTATGTGTCATTCAGGACTAAAAACTAAAAGCTCAACATTTAGCACTCATAACGGGGCGATATATATTAACAACTGATCTCTTATTTTGTTTGCATCTCGGAAATACTCAGGTGTACTTGGTATTTCTTTCGGCTTTCACTATATTTGCCCCTTAATTATACAGACACATTATGCAATCTGCTTTTATCCTGATCGTAATTCTTGTATACTTTGGTGTATTGATGTTGATATCTTACCTCACGAGCCGGAAAGGTTCGGGGAACGATACCTTCTTCCGCGCCAATAAATCTTCCAAATGGTATGTAGTGGCCGTTGCAATGATCGGTACTTCGATTTCGGGTGTGACATTTGTTTCGGTACCCGGGATGGTACGGAACCTTGACATGACTTATATGCAGATGGTGTTTGGATTTTTTTTCGGATATCTGGTGATTGCATACGTATTGCTACCTCTCTATTACCGGTTGAATCTGACAACAATTTATGGTTATCTGGATCAACGGTACGGTCCGAAATCTTATAAGACAGGTGCATGGTTTTTTCTGTTATCTAAGATTGTGGGTGCGGCTGCACGCCTCTATTTAGTGGCTTTTATCCTGCAGACGCTGGTTTTTGATGCATGGGGTGTGCCGTTCGTAGTGACAGTGGTAGGGATTATTCTGGTAATTTGGCTTTACAGCCATAAAAGCGGAATCAAGACGATTATATGGACCGACTGGCTGCAGACAATCCTATTTATCACTGCACTCATATTGATCGTCTGGCAGATAGCAATACGGTTAAACCTGGATTTTGGTGGGGTAGTGACAACGATCGCCAATAGTCCGCACTCCCGTATTTTTGTGTTTGACGACTGGGCGAGTACCCAGAATTTTTTTAAACAATTTTTTAGCGGTATGTTCATCACTATTGTGATGACGGGGCTAGACCAGGACCAGATGCAGAAAAATCTGACTATCCGTACGCTGAAAGATGCACAGAAGAATGTGGTGTCATACGGAATGGCATTTGCACCTATCAATTTTCTTTTCCTTTGCCTGGGAGTACTTCTGATTGCTTTTGCTGAACAGAATGGTATTTTATTACCCGAAATATCGGATAATATCATGCCTGTGATTGCAAGCGAATATCTTGGACAGACGGTATTGGGTATTTTTATTGTGGGGATTGTGGCTGCTGCTTTCTCTAGTGCTGATTCGGCGCTGACCGCACTGACGACCTCTTTTTGTGTAGATATACTGAATATGAACCCCATCTCCCAAACAAAAGAACAGGAACAGAAAGATATCCGTACGAGGAGAATAGTGCATGTGGGCGTCAGTGCGGCATTTGTGCTGATCATCTTATTGATAAAAGCAATTGGCTCTGACAGTATCATCACAGCTATCTATAAGTTGGCTTCTTATACTTATGGACCATTGCTGGGACTTTATGTTTTTGGCCTTTACAGTAAAGTGAAGCCTTTGGACAAGTGGGTGCCGTATGTGGCTATTGCTGCGCCGGTAATCTGTTTCGTAATAGAGATCGTGATGAAACAATGGTATGGCTATCAGGTGGGCTATGAATTGCTATTGATGAATGGACTACTGACCGGCATAGGGCTTTGGGTGATCCGTTCTAAATTTACAAGGTAAATTTGAATAACAATTGGATGACAATGAATATAAAAAGTGCAGAATTTGTAATAAGTAACAGCGACTACCGGAAATGTCCACAGGACGGTAAACCGGAGTATGCGTTTATAGGCAGGTCGAATGTGGGTAAGTCGTCATTGATCAATATGCTGACCAACCGGAAAGGATTGGCGATGACCTCTTCTACTCCCGGTAAAACCATGCTTATCAACCATTTCCTGGTCAATGGTGAGTGGTATCTGGTGGATCTACCCGGATATGGTTATGCTCGCCGGGGCAAAGAGGGTCGTGAAAAACTCCGTAAGATCATCGAGGATTATGTGCTTGAACGGGAAACAATGACCAATCTGTTTGTATTGGTAGACTCACGCCATGAGGCACAGAAGATAGATCTTGAGTTTATGGAGTGGCTGGGTGAGAATGGTGTGCCATTTGCAATCGTATTTACTAAAGCCGATAAGCAAGGTTCCGACCGTTTATTTCTGAATGTAAATGCTTATAAAGAAAAATTATTGGAGACCTGGGAGGAACTGCCGCCTATCTTTATTACTTCCTCAGAGAAAAGGCAGGGTAGGGAAGAGTTACTTAATTATATTGACAACATTAATACAACAGTATAATTCATTTACACAGCCGTAAGCTCTCTGCCCAGGCGGTGTAGTGTGGCTTTTATCTTGTCTGGTTTGCTCTGCTGTATCGAAAAAACTGCTGATGGATATGAATATCCTCGTCCAGTTCCTCCCTGTGGACCATTCTCAATATGAATATGCATTGGCAGGTATTCGTCTGCGTAAAAGTAAAATCATAAACCGAAAATAATAAATAATGCCGGCATCGTCATTGATTTTAGTATTGTAAATGCAGGGTTAAAATTTTGTCACTGCAATTTTTTGTTTAATTATTTGGTCATCGACCAATAAGGTACTGCACTCTTTATTCATACTCGTTTCATATCTGATAGAATTTTTCCTGTAAAGTCTTCATATAGTTTCGCGATACGCAGAGGTCCTCTTCCTCATCGAACGGAGGGATCAGATGGCAGGCTTTTCCCCTGATCGTGCAAAGATAATTCAGGTTAATGATCTGGCGTTGGCTGATCCGGACAAACGAAGAAGAAGCCTCCAGTATATCGTCCGCCTTTGTGTTTCTTTTTAACAATACCTGTTTGCCGTCGCTCAAAGTGGCATTCCATTGTCGTCGCACATTGATATAGGTAAAATAGCCGATTTGATTGATGTGAAATAACTGGTATCCCGTCACATCAGGCGCCATAAAGATCTGTTTTTCAGGTAGTAGTTTGGATAATTTTCGACCGAGAAACTTCAGATCCTTTTGCCTGGTGGCATGTTCGAAAAAACGATGGATGATCAATGAGAATTCTTCGTGTCCATAGGGCTTAAGCAGGTAATCAAAAGCGGATCCCCGTAAAGCGTCGAGCCAGTATTTCTGGTAGGATGTGTAGAATACCACCTGCATGGGCCATGTGACGCGGTATTGTAAGCTGTGCAGCAGTTCCACCCCGCTCATACCGGGCAGTTCCACGTCGAGGAAAAGCAGGTCAGGGGTCTTTTCCAGTATCAGTCTGATCCCTTCTTCAGCCTTTGGGGCCTCTCCCACGAGCGTTAATTCTGGAAAGACCGCCAGCGATTGGCGCAGGTTCCTGATACAGACCGGTTCATCATCGACTACTGCTACGGTATACCTTTTGTGTATCATCTCATCTGACTGTTTCTCTTCGTTTTTCATCCGGACGGATAGTCTTTTTTCTCCCTCTTTTTGGTGTAAAGCATGTTTTATGACGTTTTCCACCGGTATCCGCCGGGAGTGACCAAAAAGAATGGGCGGAGAGGCCAAAGCCCCGTAATTCCCTCCCTAAACGGGTATTCATTTCATTCCGACGCGCTCGTTTCATTGAGAAATATTTGTTTTTTAATGAAGTTGTGTAAAATCTTCTATTTGCAAATTTATGTCATTTTAATTGAAAAACAACATTGAGGGATAAAAAAATATACCGGTTAATCATCTATTTTGCAGGATAGGCTTGTTGAATTGCAAGATAGTCATTTTCGGCATTTTCGTCCCTTGTGCTGCATTTTGCTTCTTTCTATCTTTGTAACATTAGAAATAAAAAGATCAAAAATCACGGGAGGCCGTGAGAAAAAATAGAGGTGAACAGCCGAGTTTTGTTTCCAAAATATTTCAGAATGGAAATAAGAACAATTATTTAACAAAGTTGCTCCGGATGGAAAATTCTGTATTGGTTATGGTCTATTTGTTGGTTGTGGTTGTGGCGACGATTGTGTATCTGGTCATGAAAAAACAAAAAGACAGGCAATCGATGATTTATCAAGACCAGATGACCCAACTAAAACTGTCCAATATCCGTAACCGTATCTCCCCCCATCTTGTATTCAACGTGCTTAACAGGGAAATAAGTTCCACGGGCGACTCCGACCACTCTAACCTGAGGGGGCTGGTGACACTGCTGCGAAGGAGCCTCGAACTGACCGAGCAGACTTATGTGACGCTTGCACAGGAACTGGAGTTCGCCCGGGCATATATCGGGCTGGAGCAGGAAAGCCTCGGTGAAGGCTTTCGGCTCGAATGGTACATCGATCCACGTATCGATATAACACAGGTCTTGGTGCCCCCGATGATCATCCAGATACTGGTGGAAAACGCCATCAAACATGCTTTACGCCCGAAAGGGGGAGAAAAAAGGCTGTCTCTCCGCGTGAAAAAATGGGGAGACGGCACCCGCATCCTCATTCAGGATAATGGCCCTGGTTATTCACCAGGGAAAGGGAACCCGTCGGCGGGTACCGATACGGGATTAAAAGTATTGTACCAGAGTATCGACCTGTTCAATCACAAAAACAAGGAAAAGATCTTCTTCCGGATTCTTCGTTCGGACGAAGAGGGGTTAGGTGGAACAAAGGTCTCAGTTTACATACCGGATAATTATAAGTTCGAATAAAACAGTCGGATGACATGATACACAAAATGTACACCGTGGCAGTGATCGATGATGAACCAGTCTGCATCAGGAACCTGCACCAATCGCTGGCAGGCTTTCCAGAATTAACGCTCGTGGGAGAGGCCCCAAAGGCTGAAGAAGGGATCAGACTGATACTGGAGAAGACCCCTGACCTGCTTTTCCTCGACGTGGAACTGCCCGGTATGAGCGGGGTGGAACTGTTGCACAACCTGCAATACCGCATTACATGGCCCATGCAGGTGGTATTCTACACGTCCTACCAGAAATACTGGCTCGACGCTTTACGGAAGTCCGCTTTCGATTATCTGCTCAAGCCCTATGGGTATGAAGAGTTCTCATTGATCATCCGTCGTTTTTTTGAACATTCGGCAAGGCAGAAGAACCTGCATTTTTTCGACCGGAAATACTCTGAACTGTTGCCGTCCAGCCAGATTTTCCTTGTGCCTGATGCCACCGGATACCAATTGCTCCATATAAACCAGATCGGTTATTTTACCTATATCAATGCGCAACGCCAATGGAATACCACCTTGATCGACGGTAAACAGGTATCGTTAAGGAGAAACACAAAGGCGAGTGATATACTGGAAGCTTCTTCTTCGTTTGTCCGGATCAACCAGCGCCAGATCATTAACCTGAATTATCTGTCCACGATCAGAGGAAAAGCCTGCCACCTGACCCCTCCGTTCGACGGGGAAGAGAACCTCTGCGTGTCGCGGAACTATATGAATACTTTACAGGAGAAGTTTTATCAGATATGATGTTTATGTCGGTTTTCTATCGCTATTTAGCCCGGCATTTCCGTTTCCGGTTTTTTTACACTCAGGTCCGCACTTTTATAATTCCGGTTTCGGCCGCAATTTTTAATGTGTTGCCCTTTCCGGCTTCAACTTATGCGTTGTCCAAGGCGATTGTCTGTCATGATTTTTGTGGAAACAAAAATATACCGGATAAGCATCGATTTTGCAGGATATGTCACCATAGTTGCATGATAATCATTTTCAGTATTTTAGCCTCTTGTGCTGTAATTTGTTTCTCTCTACTTTTGTACTCATTGAAAACAAATGTGAAAAGAATATGGATTGAATGAAACAAACGGAAAATGACAATACTAGCAATGTATCTGAAATAGATTAAAATTACTCAATTAATTAAAAATGTATGATTTATGAAAAGAAAAGTTTTGTTTAAATTTTTTGTTCTTGCTGTAATTGGCGCTTTTGTGACAGTTACATCCTGTAAAGATTATGATGATGACATCAGCGACCTCGAGAAACAGATTGCTGGACTCAGCACCACTTTGAACGACCTCAAGTCCAAAGTAGATGCCGGTGCCGTTATCACTAAGGTTGAAAGCACCACCGGCGGTGTAAAAGTTACGTTGAGTGATGGTAAAACCTTCGACCTGAAAAACGGTGTAGACGGTGTTGCCGGCCCTACTGGTGCTAAGGGTGATGCAGGAGCCAAAGGTGACAAAGGTGATCCCGGTAAAGACGGATCTGTTGTTACCGCTAATGCTGACGGTTTCTGGTACATCGACGGTGTGAAAACCGAATTTTCCTGGAAAGGTGAACAAGGAACTCCGGGAACTCCAAGTGAACCGGGAACTCCGGGAACTCCGGGTAAAGACGGTGTATGGTTTGAACCCAACGCCGACGGCTACTGGTACAAAGTGGACGGTGACGTTAAAACCAAGACCGAAAACAAGTGGTTACAAGACGGAACAATTACCGCTGTTGTAAATGAGGAAACAGGCGAGATTACCCTTCACAATGTAAAAGCAGGAGAAGGTGTTACTAATATCACTTTCAACTTCGGAGACGTGAACGTAATGATTACCGGTGTCACTTTGGATTATGAAGGGGATGGCTATCCCAATTCTTGGAATCAAGAAGGTAGAGGCCGTTGGATGGACTTTTCTACTGCAACGGCAAAAAAAAGCTGGACATTCGGACAGGGATTCACAGGCGCGATCACTTTCGTGAAAGACAAACGCATCGAGAATTCAACCCAAACCATCGAAATCAAAGTAAGCCCGGCTACTGCCGACTTATCCAAGATGATCGACAATATCTACTTGATCCGTCGCGACGGCAACAACGAGGTGAATGAGTATGTAAAAGCGGTCAAAGCCGAACGTTCTACCAGACTGCGCGCTCTTCCTACCGTAACCGGACTTTGGAACGTAACATTCCAGATTCCTGCCGGGACAGACTTAAGCGGATTAATAGAGGTAACAGCTGAAGAAAAGGGAACTTCTCCCGGAATATGGTACGATCCCTATCTTTTTGCTGTAGCTATTGAAAGCAACGTGGGTGGGACAGCTACTTCTGACGAACGTTTTGTGGTTTCCGATTTCGGTATTGAAATCGCGGCTTATGACAAAGATCCGATCTATAATAGCGCTGACGCACCCAATGACCTGGTCTTCTCGGTGAAGAAAGGGACTGAAGATGCAACTGCTTACAGACCTCACACCTCCATCAGGAACCGTTGGCAGACCAGCGAATCAGGAACTACTGTACCGAAAGATCAAAGATGGAACACTGCATGGGTTACCGCTGAAAACAACAAGGTGAATGACGATGCTGACGACAGAAGGGCTCAAGATTGGTTCGGCGCTGAAATCAATAAGCCATTTAACGTGAAATTGGACAACCCCGATGATGTATACGCTTACACTGTCGAGTTAGACCTGGATTGGGCATTAGAAAGTTTTCCTTCTGAAAAGAATGCTTGGCTCAGCTACGCGAACGAGATAGAAGGTTTGAACAAGGTATATAAAGCAGATGAAGTTGCCAATATTACCATTAAATCCGGTTCGGCAGAAGGTGATATTATTGGCTTCCGCGTGAAAGTTGTGAACTACGACGGCACTCTGGTTGACCCCGATGGCAAGTCATTCTATACATATGTAGGAAACGTGGCTACATCTGCTCTCAACTTCACCCAGACAATTACAGATTATGTGGCATCGGGAGCTGCTGTTCGTACCAATATTCTCGCATTCAATCCGGGTGTAAACCTTGCCAACGCATCGTATATGACATTCACGATGAATATCGGCCATGATATTACATTGAATGAAGGCTATTTAGTATGGCTTGGTAACAACAATAATCCGGTAGGGAATATTGCAGATATCAAGAAACTTGCCATTGATTACGTGGCACCGTCAGACCTGGAAGAAGGCAAGACATATACCGGTACGCTTACTTTGCATAATAGTTTCAATGTGCCTTTCAGCACCACCAATGTAACCCTGACCAAAGTAATGCCTACATTCGATAATACAGGTATCGGTTATAAAACCAATATCCACCACGATGTAAATGGACAGAAAGTAATCTTCGCTTATCCGTTACCGGGTAATCAAACTTACAATCTTGCCAACGCATTGAACGGTATCGGTACAGACGGAACTGGATATCTCGTAACCAATGCTTCTACATTCACAACTTTACCGACATGGAATCCGAGCAATACTGAAGGTATTGTTCCTGTAGCTGAAATCGGCGTACCTTACCTGCCGGGAACAGCAGCAGGTAAGATCTTTGATCTGAAACTTGGTAAAGAGTTTGGTTACGTGAAATATGACGGAACCACTACACACATTGTCCATTGGACACCGACCATACCGATCAAGGCTGAATTCCGTTCTTATGTACAAGATCTGAGAGAATGGCAGTACACTGGTACTAACCAGGCTAATACTCCTGCCTTGAAATATGCAGAAGCATTGGCAGGATACGCATTCACCAATATCACGGCTTTACCCCCTGTAGGTGCACGTGTCAATCTGACCAACACTTCACCGGCATTGCAGGACGGCAGGACCTTCACTGTGGAAGAAGTGAAAGTATTGACGGGCGATACATTTGACAAAGTGAACGAATACTTCGTTCCGACAATCAACGGAAACGCATTCGACTTCGCACCGGTAATCACCAGTCCTCCTGCAGGACCTGTAGCTACCAAACTCCAGGTGACACTGAGGGATAATTTCGGACATGGCTATACATTCATCATACCGAAAGAATTTAATATGGCTATTAACTAATAGTTTAGACAAGTAATTTGTGAAAGGCGTCCATTTTATGGACGTCTTTCTTCATAGTGTGCCATACATGATAATCGCTTGGAGGTGTAAATCGACTATAACATATAATCAATTATTCACATATCGGATTTTCTACCACTTCGCCCATTCTTTACATATCCCTTTTTAAACAATTGCAACAAAACTCGATATAAAGAAGGCGGAGGGTAGAAAATCTTTCCTGTCCGGGTAATATCAACTAATGTTGAAAGAGCCGCCGACCAGATCGAGAAGTTCGTTAGTGATGGATTGCTGGCGCAGTTTGTTGTATTCCAGAGTGAGCTCTTGGGTGAGATCATCTGCATTGTCGGTAGCGATCCGCATGGCTGTCATACGAGCGGCATGTTCCGAAGTGACTGAGTCGATATGCGCCGTATAAAACTTAACCTTGAGTATTTTAGGAATAAGTTGGATGAGGATGGTTTTCTTGTCCGGCTCTACAATATAATTCTGTACCGAATTTTCTTTGTCATCTATTTTCGGTTCAATAGGCAAAAACGCTTCATTGACTATGGTCTGGGTACCTTTACTGACGAAGTGGTGGTATATCAATTCCACATGGTCTATTTCCCCTTTCAGAAACATCCCCATCAACTCATCGGCTATCTGTTGCGCATTCTGATAAGATGGGTTTTCACTGATTGAACTGTAATCTCCCTGCGGTTTTAACCCCATAGTGCGCACTGCTTTCGCCACTTTCTCACCGATGGGATAGAGGAGGATATTTTCTTTTCCGAGAGGCGTGTAATCCGCCACTACTTTTTTCAGTTTTTCAATGACTTCATCGTTGAACCTGCCTGCCATTCCTGTATTGGAGGTAAAAGGCACAATGGCGACCCGTTTGACGGTGCGTGCCTGCAGGAAGGGAGAGTCGATGCTCTCCTCTTGGTCTGCCAGCAACTGCAGTATCCGGTACAAATTCTGCTCATAAGGGTAGAGGTTCTTGATAAGTCGTTGGGCTTTCATCAGTCGGGCAGAAGAGATCATCATCATGGCCGATGTGATCTTTTGTGTGGATCGTACCGACTGTATCCTGGTTTTTATCTCTTTCAGCTGTGCCATCGTTTCAGGAATTTATTATATTCGTGACTTCTGCCGCCACCTCTTCAATCATTTTACCGATTTCATCATTTATCCGGCCTTCTTTCAATGGATCGAGTACATCATGTCGATGACGGGTCTCCAGCATTTCGAGAAATTCCTGTTCGAATTTTGCCAATTTCTCGAGAGCGATATTTTTGAGAAGCCCATGGGTACCGCAATAGAGGATAGCTACCTGTTGCTCCACGTCCAAGGGGCTGTGTACCGGCTGGACAAGCAGCTGTTCGTTTTTCTGTCCTTTGTCGATGGTCATGGCGGTTACCGCGTCCATATCTCCGCCGAATTTGGAGAAGGCTGCCAGTTCCTGGTATTGAGCTTGGTCGATTTTCAACGTACCGGCTACTTTTTTCATCGACTTGATCTGGGCGTTTCCTCCCACGCGTGAGACGGAAATACCTACATTGATGGCAGGCCGTATTCCTTTATTATAGAGGTCCGTCTCCAGGAATATCTGTCCGTCGGTGATGGAAATAACATTGGTGGGGATATAAGCAGATACGTCGCCCGCCTGGGTCTCGATAATAGGCAGGGCGGTAAGTGAACCGCCACCCTTTACTTTCCCCTCGAGGCTGGGTGGAAGGTCGTTCATGATGTCCGCTACATCCTGTTGGGAAATGATATTGGCCGCTCTTTCCAGTAAGCGGGAGTGAAGGTAGAAGATATCACCCGGATAAGCTTCACGCCCCGATGGACGGCGTAAGATCAACGATACCTCACGGTATGCAACCGCCTGTTTTGAAAGATCGTCATAGACCACCAAGGCATGCCGGCCCGTATCGCGGAAGTATTCACCAATGGCGGCACCGGCAAAAGGAGCGATATACCGCATGGCGGCCGGGTCAGATCCGGCGGAAGAGACCACCACGGTGTAATCCATGGCTCCCCCGTCGGTAAGTGTTTTGACGATAGAGGCCACGGAAGAGCCTTTTTGTCCCACTGCCACATAGATGCAGTAGACCGGATCGCCGTTTTCAAAATTCCTCCTCTGGTTGAGGATGGTGTCAATGGCGATACTGGTCTTTCCGGTCTGGCGGTCGCCGATAATCAGTTCACGTTGGCCGCGTCCAATGGGGATCATAGCATCCACCGCCTTTAATCCGGTCTGTAGCGGAGTATTCACGGGCTGGCGGAAAACTACGCCGGGAGCCTTCCGCTCCAGCGGCATCTCTACCAGTTCACCTGTCAGGGCGCCTTTGCCGTCGACCGGTTCACCGGCAGGAGAAATCACACGGCCGAGCATGCCTTCACCTGCAAAGATAGAAGCTACCCGTCCGGTACGTTTTACGGTAAATCCTTCTTTGATCTCACTGGAGCTACCCAACAAAATGGCTCCTACATTGTCTTCTTCGAGGTTCATCACGATGGCACGCATACCATTATCGAATTCCAGTAACTCGTTTGCTTCGGCATTACGCAGTCCGAAAATACGTACGACACCATCGCTTACAGTGATGACCGTACCGGTCTCGTTGAATTGAATGCCGGTATCGAGACCCTCGAGCTGCATCCGAAGTACATCGGAGACTTCGCTTATCTTGATATTATTATTGGACATTTGTTTTAATTAAGAAGTTAGAACTGCCCGTTCCGGAACTTATTCCTTATACGGGCCAATTCGCCTGATATACTTGCATCCCATCTGAAATCATCGAGGGTTAGTATGAAACCGCCGATAATTCCGGGATCGGCAACCGACTCTATTTCTATGTCTGCTTTTACCATTTTTTTTATCCGGGCAATCAATTGTTGCTCTGTTTCCTCGTCGATGGCTACTGCGGTCACTAATTTTCCGCGCCGGATGCTGAACTTCTCCCTGTAGAGATCGATAAAGCGAAGGACCATGTATGGTAAGTTCTCTTCTCTTTCGTTCCGAAGGATAAGATCGAGCATTTTAGAAAGTGATGATGGAACATCCCCGCCACAAGCCGTAACAAGGATTTTCTTCTTGTCCGCAGCCAATACCGAGGGATTTACCACCGCACGACGCAAAGCGGGTACTTTCCGATACATCTCCCAAAGCAGTTTCATCTTATCATACACTTCATCCTGTTCATTCAGGCTGACGGCATATTGCAGAAGGGAGTCCGCATAACGTGAAGAAATGAGTCCGGTATTCATATTTATGATTTTGAGATATCTATTTCATTCAATAATCTGTCGATCATCTTCTTTTGTTCCTGTTCAGTTCCCAACTTTTCCCTCAATATTTTTTCGGCGAGCGTCAGCGATAATGAAGCAGCTTCATTCCGGATTGAACGGAGGGCTTCTTCTTTTTCTGCACCAATTTGCCGGCGCGCAGAAGCAATTACCTTCTCCGATTCGAGGCGAGCCTCTTCCCGAGCCTTTTCTATCATTTCTTCCCGTCTCCGGGTGGCTTCCTTGATGATTTCTGCCTGTTCTTTGCGGGCTTGTGCCAATATGGCTTCACCGATCTCCTTTATGCCGGCCAGCTCCTCGTGCGCTTTCTTGGCAGCGAGGAGCGATTCTTCGATATAATCTTTCCGCTTTTCAACCGACTTGAGGATGGCGGGAAATCCGAATTTTGCCAGCAAGAACACCGTAATACCGAAAGAAATCAGCATCCAGAAAAGAAGACCGGGTTCTGGCGTAAGTAATGACATATCTTATTACATTGATTAGAGAATAAAGCCACAGACAACTACTGCAAACAAGGCAACCCCTTCTATAAGTGCCGCTGCAATGATCATGTTCATCCTGATATCGGAGGCTGCTTCGGGTTGACGGGAGATGCCTTCCATGGCAGATCCCCCGATCTTACCGATTCCAATCCCCGCACTAATGGCTGCAAGACCTATCCCTATGGCCGCACCAAATGATCCTAACCCGTCGGCGCTTACCTGTAATATTGTACCGACTGTCTGTAATAAAACTGTAAGTAATACCATAACATTTATTTTTGATTTGTTGTGAAATCTATAATAGAAAAGCGATTCTCATCCTTTGCTTTAACTATGCAAAGATAAGATTTTATATAATACCTGTGTCTAAAAATTACCCAAACGGCTATTTTGTATACCGAACTAAAGTTAAAACCCGATGAAGGTTTGAATAAGCTAATTATTCAGGACTTCCATTATTGTAAGAGAAGCATCATCATCAGGTTTCAATTCCAAAACCTTAGAGGCATATTCTTTTGCTTTCTTTTTATCCTCAAAACACCTTTTTATTGTATCATTGCAAAACTGAATAATTCTATTTTTTCCATGAAGATACTGAAAATACCTACCAACAAAATCCCTGCAGTACAGAATATAAGACTTGCCTTATTATAACTATCCGTCCGCAGTGAAGGGATAGGATGTTCATTCTTGTCGATAAACATGGCTTTTACCACCAGCAGATAATAATAGAGTGAAATGATGGTGTTGATCACAGCGATCAGCACCAGGATATAAAATCCCTGCTCCATGGCTGCGGCAAAAATAAAGAATTTGCTGAAAAAACCGGCGAAGGGTGGAATTCCTCCAAGGGAAAACATCGACAACATCATCACGAAGCTTAGCCTCGGATTGGTACTGTACAGCCCTTTGTAATCGGGAATATTTACCTTGCCTGTACGATTTTCGATGATGGTGATCACACCGAAAGCCGCCAAGTTAGAAAAGAGGTATACAAATATATAGTATACCAATGTAGTCATACCGAATGGCGTACCCCCGATAATACCCAATACAATATAACCCGCCTGGGAAATGGAAGAAAAAGCCAAAAATCGTTTTATGTTCTTCTGACGGATGGCAAACAGGTTTGCCAGTGTGATACTTATTATAATTAGACCATAGAGGATACTCTGCCATTGTTCGATGATATTACTGAACACTCTGTATAAGAGCAGTGCCAGGGCAAAAACGGCAGCTCCTTTTGATACTACTGAAAGATAGGATGTTACATTTGTAGGAGCTCCTTCATATACGTCGGGTGTCCAAAGATGGAAAGGAACAAGTGATATTTTAAAGAACATGCCGGCTATAAAGAAAACAAAAGCCATGATCTGAAGTGTATTGGCGCTAATCAAAGCGGGCATATCAGCAAAATAGAGTGTTCCTGTAGTACCATACAGGTATGAAATTCCGAATAACATGATTCCGGATGAGAACGCGGCCATTAAAATATATTTGGCACCGGCCTCTGCTGATCTTTTGCTCTGTTTTTCCATGGCGGCGAGCGTTGCTATGGGAATGGAGGCCATTTCCAAACCTATATAGAAAAGGAGGAAGTGCCCACTTGAGATCATGAAATAGAAGCCCAGCAGGGTAACCAGTGTAAGGAAATAATATTCACCCTTCTTATTGCTCATTCTTTCGCTGTTGAATGCTTCCGCCTGCAGGAATATAATCAGTGTAGCAATATTGAGGATGGTTTTCACTACCCCCGCCATGGGAGTATAAGTGTACATACCGCCAAACGCAATACCCGCCTCGTGTGGTAATAAATGCAGGATGGTATGTATTGCCAATAGGATGATAGCTATCGGTTGGAAGTATCTCATACCTCTTTTGCCGGCTGTCAGGTCGAATACTAACAGGGCAAGAATGACTACCAGTAGCGATACTTCGCTGCGCATAAATAAAAAATTACTGAAACTATCCATTTTCTTTGTATCTGTTTTTTATTTTATCAATGACAGGCTTTCGTTCAGCATGTCCGACAATCCAAGAGGGAACATGCCGATATAGGCAATTCCAGCGATCAATATCACTACTGCCAGTTTCTCATACCAGACAGCATCGGTCAATGCAGCATGCTGTTCGTTTTGGATCGGTCCATAGAGGAATTTCCCGACCATACGGAGGATATAGACCGCAGTGATAACGATGGATGATATGGCTATGATTGTCAGTACTCTCCTGAAGATATCTGCATTTTCGAAAGCTCCAATGAAAATAGTCATCTCTGACACAAATCCACTTAGGCCGGGAAGCCCCAATGATGCCAGCCCTGCAATTACAAATGCTACTCCCAGAAAAGGCATCACTTTCATTAATCCCCCCATTTCGTTGATCATGCGGGTATGTGTCCGCTGATAGATGGTTCCGATCAAGGCGAAGAAGAGTGCCGTCATCAAGCCATGCGAAAGCATTTGTAGTACGGCTCCCGTCATGGCGGTGCGGGTGAGCATCAGGATGGCAAACAGCACCAGATTACAGTGGCTGACGGAAGAGTAAGCATTGATATATTTTAAGTCGCGTTGGTGTATAGCTGATAATGCGCCATAGAAAACGCCTGTGGCCGTGAGTACAAGGAATAGGGGAGCAAGGATTTCAGCGGCCTCCGGCATCAGGTAAATCGATACACGGAAGCAGCCATATCCCCCCAGTTTCATCAATACGCCGGCATGAAGCATCGAGACGGCTGTAGGGGCCGAAGCATGACCGTCGGGTGACCAGGTATGGAACGGGAAAAGGGCGCCCAGCACACCAAAGCCGATAAAAGTAAGGGTGAAGAAGAAGAGTTGTTTATCCAATGGAATGTGGATGTTGGCAATATCGAGGATATTCATGCTTACCGCTCCCGCGCTGAAGTAGATTCCGAGGATCCCCACCAACAGTAAAGAGGATGCACCCATCAACATCAGTGTCAGCTTCATGGCGGAGTACTCCTTTTTTCCGCTGCCCCAGATACCGATCAAAAGGTACATGGGAATGAGTGCTACTTCATAAAACATAAATAGGGTGAACAGGTCGGTGGTGATGAAGAATCCGAATACTCCTAAGGAGAGCAGGCAGAACCACAGGAAAAACTCTTTGGTGAGGGGTTGGATATTCCACGAAATGAAGGTGCCGGTGAGAACAATCACTGAAGAGAGGCAGAGCATCGCTACCGAAACACCGTCCACACCCAATGAAAAGCCTATGTTCAGCGGCTTATACCACATGTGGGTGGAGGTGAAGAGCATGGTGCCTGTTGTCGTATCATTTTCTGTGACATAACGTATCACCAGGTAAACGGATGCGGCTACCAAAGCTATACTGCCGGTTACCATTATAGCCAGTATCTGTTTACGGTTCCTTGCAGCAAACAAGGAGAGCAACATAATTACCGGTATGAGGATGAATATTATCAGGAAGTTCATATTAGTTGATGTGATGATGTGTGACTAATGGGTGAATAGAATTGTCAGGAATGTGATCAGTAGGGTGGCGAAGAGGAATACCCAGGCATACCACTGTACGCTTCCTGACTGGAATCCTTTGACGGCTTCAGAGGTACGGGTGGTGATCCATCCCAGACCGTTAATGGCGCCGTCGATCACATGACGGTCGAACCAGGCGAAAGGACGGGAAATGCCGTTGAAGATAATCTTCTTGGTAATAAATTGATACACTTCATCTATATAAAACCTGTGATAGGCGGCTTTATACAATCCTTGCATCCTGCCTGCAAGTCGCGCCGGTTGGTCATTTTCTTTCCGGTAAAGGATGGTTGCCAGCCCGATTGCTGCCAATGCCACCACTACACTGATGATGGCGATGGTAGTATCCAGATGGATCGTATATTGGGTATGGTCGGCGGTAACGAATTTTCCGAAAGGTATAAATCCTCCCACAAGAGTGAGCAGTGCCAGGAACATCAGAGGGATGGTCATCGACCGTGGGCTTTCATGGGGAAGGTGGCCTCCATGTACTTCATATTCCTTATTCCAGAAAATACGATAGTAGAGTCGGAACATATAAAAGGCGGTCAGTCCAGCTGTGATGGTCATCCATATTCCCATTCCCGTGCCGAAGCCATAGGCAGCAGTCATGATCTCATCCTTACTTACAAATCCCGAAAAAGGAGGGATTCCCGCTATAGCCAGACAGGCAATCAGGAAGGTGATATGGGTGATGGGCATATATTTCCTCAATCCGCCCATATCTGCCATCTCGTTGCTGTGTACCGCATGGATGATAGATCCTGCACCAAGGAACAATAGCGATTTAAACATGGCGTGGGTAAACAAGTGGAACATTGAAGCCATATATCCCAGTCCGCCGTGCTCGTGTTCTGCCAGTTGCATCGAGGTGGAAACGCCGAGGGCGACCATCATGAATCCTATCTGGGAGATGGTGGAAAAGGCGAGCACCCGTTTGATATCGGTCTGTACAATAGCGATCACCGCGGCAAACATGGCGGTGAAAGCACCTCCATAAGCAATGCCCTGCAGCACTTCGGGGGTGAAACCGATATAAATGGGGAACATCCGCGCTACCAGATATACGCCGGCTACCACCATCGTGGCGGCGTGGATCAATGCCGATACGGGAGTAGGTCCTTCCATCGCGTCGGGCAGCCAGATATGAAGGGGGAACATGGCCGACTTTCCGGCAGCGCCGATAAAGATCAATGCCATTGCCCAAGTGAGGGCCGATGCACCGATAAAGGTAGATCCCATCGCCCCGCTGAGGATGCTGCCGTCACCGATCAGAAGCGCTTCGAAATCGAAGGTCTGGGTGAAGTAGGAGAGTACCAGTATCCCGATAAGGAAAAAGAAATCGGCAAACCGGGTGACGATAAATGCTTTCTTGGAAGCTGCTACCGCCGCCGGTTTGGTATAATAAAAGCCAATCAGGAGGTAAGAAGAAACGCCAACCAACTCCCAGAAGATATACATCTGGAAGATGTTGGTCGCCAGTACCAAACCGAGCATTGAGAAGGTGAAAAGCGACAGGAATGCATAATAACGCTGAAATCCCTTTTCTCCTTTCATATAACCCATGCTATAGATATGTACCATCAGCGATACGGTGGAAATAACCACCAGCATCAATACTGAAATGGGATCGAGTAGGATACCCAGGTCGATATGCAGTTTTTCTCCCACATGCAGCCATGTGAAATTATAAGGAGTCAGCGTTTGCCATACGCCGCTTATATTTTGAGAACTAAAATAATCATAAGCGGTATAATAAGATAATAGCGTGACCGCTGTAAGGGACAGGGTCCCGACTATTCCGGCGACAGCCGGTTTTAGTTTCGTGCCCGATAAACCGATAAACAGGAATGAGCACAATGGCAACAGCAGAATGAGTAGTGTATAATCCATATCCATTAATTCTTCATTTGTTGTATATTATCGACCTCCGTATTGCCAAATTTCCGGTAGACGTTGATAACGATGGCGATGGCTACTGCTGTTTCACAGGCTGAAATGGCAATGACGAACAACGCATAAAACAGGCCTTCCATCCGGTCGGGGAACAGGTAGCGGTTGAATGCGGCGAAATTGATGTCGACCGAATTCAGAATCAACTCAATGGAAATCAGGATCAGAATCAGGTTCTTACGGGTAAAGAAACCGTAAATCCCGGCAAAAAACATAATCAGGCTTACGATCAGGTATGCCGTTAAGGGGATTGGTGCCCCCCCTGATGTATTTACTATTAATTCTCCCATATTTTATTTATGATCTAAATCTTTATTGTCGTTTGTTTCGATATTCTTTTCTTTTCTTGCAATCATGATGGCGCCGATGATACATGCCAGCAATAATAAGCTTATTGCTTCAAAGGGCAGCAGGAACTGGTATTTTTCGGTTCCCATCATCGCACGACCTATATCTTGCATGTTTATCTCATTTATTTTCAGGTAATTGTAGACTCGGGTAACATTCCGGAGGATGATATATCCACACAAAATGAGTCCGCCGCCAGAAAGTAATATCGAAGAAATTATTTTTAAATTTGTTCTCCGTTCAACAATTTTTCCCGGCTTGTGGGTAAGGAATATTGCCATAATGAACAATACCATAATACCACCCGCGTACACTGTAACCTGTACGGCAAAGAGGAAATGGTAGTTGAGCATCAGGAATAATCCGGCTGTAGCCAAGAGGACGAACAGCAGGTAGATTGCCGAACGGATGATTCGTTTGCTTGTGACGGCCAGTACCGAAAACAGCGCTATCGCAATGGCCAAAATCGAGAAAATAATTTGTTCTAACATAGTTTTACTTTTTCTTATCTCTTAATTTGGAGCCCGGCTTATTTAGTTGATGTACCAATTTATTCCTGTCGAATACGGCGCCCTCAAAGTCATTATTGAAGATGATAGCATTCGAGGGACAGGTGATGACGCAGAGGTTACAATAGGTACAACTTCCGTAATCCCAGATATGTTTATCCAATATTTTTTTCTTTTTACCCTCTTCCGTCTCAATAGAAGCAGATATCACCTTGATAGTGCCATTGGGGCAATTCATCATGCAAATGCCGCAGGCGGTACAAGCGTGTTCATTGTTTTCGTCGTGCGGCATGATCAGTTCTGATCGCCAACGGTCGGAGATGACCAATGTTTCCCTGTTTTCGGGATATTCCATAGTCACTTTTTTTGTCCAGAACTCTTTCCATGTAACGCCCATCCCTTTCAGAAGCGACCGAAGTGACGTGAAAATCCCGGAAATATATTTTGAAAATGATTGCATCTTTTTTTAAATTACCAATTACCAATTATGAGTTGTTGCCAATTGTCCACTGTCAATTTCCGAACAGAATGGGAAACAGATCGGTCAGCGTCCATCCGGCCAGTACGATTAGTACCATTATCAGAATGTTTACCAGATTAATAGGGAGGAGATACTTCCATTCCAAATTAAGTAACAGATCAATACGCAAGCGCGGAAATGACCAACGTACCCATAGGCTGATAAATACCAGTACGGCCGTCTTACCGATAAACCATACATAAGAAGGGATGTACCACATGATCTGATTGAAAGCGTCCATCCCTTTTATCTGGATAGGCATCCATCCGCCCAGAAAGACGGTTGTGGCGATGGCGGCGATAATGAACATATTGAGGTATTCTGCCAGATAATAGAAACCGAACTGCATACCAGAATATTCGGTATGGTATCCGGCTGTGAGCTCGCCTTCGGCTTCGGGCAGGTCGAACGGAGCCCGGTTAGTTTCCGCATGTCCGGAGATCAGGTAGATTACGAAGGCGACAATAGCCGGTATATGCCCGTTAAAAATATTCCAGGCATAACGCTGGTTTTCTACAATTTCTGATAACTGCATTGTGCCGGTCATCACCACTATTGTCATCAGTGCAAATGCAGCCGACAGTTCATAGCTGATAAACTGGGCGCCACTTCTCATCGCTCCGATCATCGAATATTTATTGTTACTCGACCATCCGGCCAGGAGTACGCCGATGATTCCCAGCGAAGAGACGGCCAATACGTAAACGATTCCAATGTTAAAATCGACCGCCTGTAATCCCTGTCCGAACGGTATGGCACCAAAGGCCATTACCGAAGCGCATATTACAAAGAAAGGGGCAGCATAAAACAGGAATCTGTCCACCCTGTTGATATGGATAATCTCTTTGATCAAGATTTTGATCATATCGGCTATACTCTGGATAAAACCATATTTACCCACGCGGTTGGGACCTAATCGCGCCTGAAAAAAAGCGGTTACTTTTCGTTCTGCATAAATCAGGATTAAGGCAATTACCGCATAGGCAGCCAATACTGCAATAAGGATCAGTAAGCCTTCAATCAATGATGCCCAAAACGGCGGCAGATTACCCCTGAGGAATAAATCGAGTTGCAAGAGCAATCCGTTCAGTTCTAATGGCTGTTTGTAGTTCATACGATTACAACTATTTATTTTTCTTGCTACTTATCGGTCTATATCGGGTATCACATAATCCATGGATCCGCCGATACCGATGAAGTCGGAGAGTAATTCATTCTTACAGATCAGAGGCATCACTGAAACGGCGGATAGGGAGGGAGACCGGAATTTTACCCTGTATGGATGTTTATCACCTTTGCTCTCTATGAAGACACCGAATTCACCCTTGCCGGTCTCCACACTCTGAAAATATTGTCCTTCGGGTAATCGCAGTACCGGTTTTACTGTTCCTACTATGTTCCCTTCAGGTATATTGTCGATGAGTTGTTCGATGATTTGTAACGACACCTCTATTTCATCTAGTCGGTTCAGATAACGGGCATAGGAGTCGCCTTCGGTACGGATCACTTCCTTGAATTCTATCCGGTCGTAAAGTGAATAGGGTTTGTATTTGCGTACATCACACGACCATCCTGATCCTCGACCGGCAGGTCCTGTCACACCATAACTGACGGCGTCGGTGAAACTTAGGTTGCCTACGCCAATCATACGCCTGAGTACAATCGGGTTATGTGAAAAGAAATCGTCATATTCTTTCAACTTATCTCGCATATAGGGGATAAATGCTTTTACATCTTTCTGAAAGTCGGTATAGATATCGAACATTACTCCTCCTATCACGTCCTGATTGATAATCAGTCTTCCACCGCAGGTTTTGTCAAAAATGTCGAGGATATGTTCCCGTTCCCGCATCCCGTAAATAAAGGCGGTGGTAGCTCCCAGATCGTTGCAGTGTGCGGCGAATGCCAGCAGGTGGGAACTGATGCGGTTCAGTTCATCCATAATCACACGGATATATTCAGCCCGTGGTGGCACCTCAATACCAACTGCTTTTTCTACACACATGCAGAGTGCATGGCGGTTAATATTGGCCGAGAGGTAATCCAGCCGATCGGTAAAATGCAGTATCTGGGGATAGGTGAGGCTTTCACACAGTTTTTCAATACCCCGGTGGATATATCCGCTCTTGACATCGATTTTCTTGACAATTTCGCCGTTGAGTGCGGTTCTAAAATGCATTACCCCGTGAGTGGAAGGATGCTGGGGCCCTATATTGACGATATAATCATCATCTTCAAATACTTTAACCGTACTTTCTATTAAATTCCCTTTGGCATCTTCCATGATACGGGGAGCGATGTCCACGATTTCTTTATTTACGATGGTAATAGGATTCAGTCCCGGGTTACCATCGTAGTCTTTCCTGAGAGGAAATCCTTTCCAGTCGTCGGATAACAGGAAGCGACGCATATCGGGGTTGTTAATGAAGCGGATGCCGAACATAGCATATGCTTCCCGTTCGTTGAGATGGGCAGTTTCGTATATATCGGTCACCGAATAGAGAAGCGGATTATCCCGATCTTCTGTTGCCGTGATGACCACAATTTCTTTGCTTAGGTCTCCGGAAGAGGAGAGGAGATAGATTACTCCCAGCTTATCTTCCCAATCCATCCCCGTAAGGCTGATAAGATAATCGAAAGGCAGTTCTTCGTTATCATGAAGCGCTTTGATCAGGGAATATGCCTGTTCAGGAGCGACCGTGACGGTAAATTTCTGTTTCTGTTCAATCACCGCGTCACTTACTGTTTTCGATATAAATTGTTGAATATCTCTCATTTGTTTTGAAAATTGAAAAATGGAAATTGGAAATGAAATCAGTAAATTATCAGATTACCGAATCATCACTACTTCCCAAATGTCGGGACAAGTTGTCCCGATTTATCGGGATCATCACATCATCCTCCGGTCCCCGGGTCAATGGTTTCTCCTGTATCGGGGTCTGTGAGTGTTTCCGGATTGTAGGGCCGTACAATATGCCTTTGTTCGAAAAAATTTTCGACTTTCACTTTGCGTTGTAATTGAAGCAAACCATAAAAAAGTGATTCGGGACGCGGAGGACAACCGGGTACATATACATCTACGGGGATGATCTTGTCCACTCCGCTGACAACATGGTAGGAGTTCACAAAGGGGCCGCCCGATATCGCACAGGCTCCCATTGCCACCACATATTTCGGTTCCGCCATCTGGTCGTATACCCTGCGTAAGAGTGGAGCCATTTTATTGACAATGGTACCTGCCACCACCATCAGGTCAGCTTGCCGCGGACTGTTACGTGTCACTTCCATCCCAAACCGGGCCAGGTCATAGTGGGCAGCAGCCGCTGCCATAAACTCAATGCCGCAGCAACTAGTGGCAAAAGCCAGCGGCCATAATGAATTGGATCGTCCCCAGTTGACTACTTCGTCGAGTTTGCCCAGCACCAGAGGAGTACCACCAGCTCTCAGTTGGTCGATATATGATTGCAGAGTGTCGTTATCTTTGAACTCTTCTGCAGGAAGACCTTTAATTTTTATATCCTTTACGTCCATTTTAAAACTCCTTTTTTCCAGGCATAGGCAAGCCCTAAGCCCAGTATTACCACAAAAATCAGGATATTGACCAATCCAGCCATGCCAATATCTCTAACTACCGTTGACCATGGAAAGAGGAAAATCGTTTCCACATCGAACATCAGAAAAAGAATAGCATAAAGGTAATATCCCACCCTGAATTGCATCCAGGATGTACCATGCGTGGGGAGCCCGCACTCATAGGGTTCTCCTTTCTGAAAGTTGATGGACTTAGGTGATAGGAGCCGGGCAGCAGTTATACCTACTGTAACCAGCGTAATACCCGCCAACAGCACTATCACGAACAGTGATAAATTATCCATTGATATATTATTTTAATGTGAATTATAACGATCCGGTGGTGGAAAATCTAATACATTCTCATAGAAACACAAGTTATATGCCTCTTTTATGCAGTATAATCAATTCAGCAAAAATTGATATAATACTTCTTAGCCGTGTTTTTAGCGATAGGTATTAATAGAAATTGTGATAGGGATATATGATCTTGGTAGAAGGGAGTCCTATCTGGATGTTTTTAAAAAAGGAAGAATAAAAATGTACAATATTGTTGATTTTCTCTTCTATGGCAAACAGATCGAAACAGTGACCAAGGAACAGGCAAGAGAAAAAAATTAAAGTGAGTCCTGCTTCAGGACAATTGGATGGTGAAAAAAGATGTTCCGCAAACGAATCACGTACGAATTTCGGAAGGTTGGCATTTGCATTGTTCGTATTGTCAGAACAATTGTGCTCCGGTTTTGCCAAGCTTGCGGTATGGGAAAGTACGTCTGTTCTTTTTTTTCCGGATAACAAGGAAGGAATGGAGGTGTAGAAAGTGTCCGTCGAATTATCAATGAACATAAATTGTCCGATAATTGACTGTAAAATAATAGAAAAGCAAAACAAATAAACAAGAAACCGTTTCATTCTATAACAAGAAACCTTTTTAATAATCTCTAAGGGTTGCATTAAAAATTAATGGCGTCAAAATTTGAATATAAAACCCCTTCTGAATTTGCGTGCAAATGTAATGAATATATTTGACTTCACAAGCCCTTATTGCTAAATTACAAAAAAAGCCCTTGGGCAGGGGGATTTTTTATGCTGCCTGTCCTGTTTCGATCACATTCTTTTTTTCGGAATGGGATTCTATTCGCGCCAGGCCAATGAAAACAGCTGAAAGGAGTGTAAATACATAGGCTTGGATGTATGCAATCAATAGTTCCACAAGATCGATGAATACGGTGAATATGACCGATAAGGCCGTCATGGAGGCATTGATAGCGAAGCCAAGGCTGGCAGTAATAAAAATAAGCATTGTCAATCCTAATACGATAGAGTGCCCCGCCATCATATTAGCAAAAAGACGGATCATTAAAGCAAAAGGCTTGGTGAGTGTTCCTACTATCTCCACAACCGGCATCAGTGGAAGAGGAACCTTAAGCCAGGTAGGCACATCAGGCCAGAATATTTCTTTATAATATTCTTTTGTTCCTGTTAAATTGACGATCAGGAATGTGATGACCGCAAGTACGAGTGTGATGGCTATGTTGCCCGTTACGTTGGCACCCCCCGGGAAGATAGGAATTAATCCCAACAGATTGTTCGTGAAAATAAAGAAAAAAACTGTCAGCAGATAAGGGGCATATCGCGGAGCATCTTTTCCGATTGAGGGTTTAATGACATCGTCATTGATAGAGAGTACGAGCATTTCTATCATTCCGGGAAACCCTTTCCTGGGTTTCATCGGGTCACGTTTCAGCAAACGTGCTACACCCATGATAATCAGGATGACCAGCAAAGATGCGAAGAGCAGGGAAGCTGCATTTTTTGTGAGCGAAAAGTCGAGTGGCCGGGAGATATTCCCATTGACATCCGTTTCTACTATTTTACCTTTGTATTTGCCTTCAGATGCAATTTCAAATCCTTTATAAGAACTTGCTCCATGGTGAAAATGTGACGATGTAAACAAGTGCCATCCTGAGGTTTTACTATGAAGAATCACCGGAAGAGGGAGAGCTACTTGTTTAGTCCCGTTACTCACAATCTGCCACTCATAAGAGTCGGCCAGATGTTCGATAATAAGCTCTTTGGCATTCAATTCCTCTTTGGCATTGTCTTGATTTTCCGCCACTACGGGAGAACCTCCCATAAAAAGGAGCGCTAGAAAAAGGCCTGAAATATATATGACTCGTTTCATTGCTCAATAGACTTTTTCGGATTTTTTTGTTGTTTATCCTTATACTTAAAATAGAGTTCCATCCTCATATAGATATATGTTTCCCAAATCAGGTTGATAAGATAGAAAATGATAAAAATAACGGCAAAATTACGAATATGCTGTCTGTCCAAGAACCAATATATAAGTATGATCACAAATGACAAGAATATCTTGATCATACGTATAAGCATATAGAGGTTGACCATTTTCTTGGGTTCATCGATGGGAGTACGCCTGAATCGGAAAATAAAAATGACACCCATTATATAGAAAAAGAGTGGAATAACAAAGTAATAGTCGATCATCAATTCCGGAAAGAATTCATGCAGGATGAACCACAATCCGAATCCTGTGATGAACAACATTGTCGTGTGCACAATGAGGAAATATATGGTGAGTTTTTTCATATTCCACGGATCTCATCCACGCAAATCGACACTTTATTATTATGCATTTCTATTAACCCGTCCGTTATTTCGATCTGCCGGGTCTCACCGTTTGACCTGAAAGAGAGCACTCCTTTGGTCAGCGATGAAATAATGGGAGCATGGTTGTTCAGTATCTGGAATGAACCCAAAACTCCCGGTAGAGTGACAGACTCAGCGTCTCCTTTATAATAAACAGACTCAGGTGTAAGAATTTCCAGTGTCATCTTTTTTAATTAATTCATTGATTACTAGTTGCCGATTAATCAGTAAATTATCACATCAGTTTACCTGCTAGCTTCCA
The DNA here is from genome assembly GCF_002410825.1 of Proteiniphilum sp. UBA5384. Lineage (GTDB taxonomy): Bacteria > Bacteroidota > Bacteroidia > Bacteroidales > Dysgonomonadaceae > Proteiniphilum. The sequence continues at coordinate 185,641 of NZ_DHOS01000001.1, forward strand.
TTAGCTTATCGCCTTTTTCGATAGCTTGTTCGATGGTTCCCACATTCATGAATGCCGACTCCGGATAACGATCGAGGCTTCCGTCGAGAATCATTTTAAATCCTTTGATGGTATCTTCAATGGAAACCATCACTCCGGGTTCACCTGTATATTGTTCGGCCATAAAGAATGGTTGAGAGAGAAAACGTTGTACTTTACGAGCCCGGTTTACCGTGAGGCGATCTTCATCTGAGAGTTCCTCCATCCCCAGTATGGAGATAATATCCTGTAATTCCTTATATCGTTGCAGTATTTGTATTACTTGCATCGCGGTATTATAATGATCTTCGCCTACAATATGCGGATCAAGTATACGTGATGAGGACTCCAGCGGGTCTACCGCTGGATAGATACCCAGTGAGGCAATCTTACGGCTAAGAACGGTGGTGGCATCGAGATAACTGAATGTGGTGGCCGGTGCCGGGTCGGTAAGATCGTCGGCCGGTACATACACGGCTTGAATGGAAGTGATGGACCCATATTTGGTAGAAGCAATCCGTTCCTGCAGCATACCCATTTCCGAAGCTAATGTAGGCTGATATCCTACTGCTGAGGGCATACGTCCAAGCAAGGCGGAGACTTCTGATCCCGCTTGCACGAATCGGAAGATATTGTCTATAAAGAGGAGAGTATCACTGCCTTCACCTCCCATATCACGGAACGATTCGGCTACGGCCAATCCGGTAAGGGCAACCGATGCGCGGGCGCCGGGAGGCTCGTTCATCTGGCCGAAGACAAGTGTTGTCTGGGATTTTTTCACTTCTTCGTAATCGACTTTACTCAAATCCCATTTGCCTTCTTCCATTCCTTTCCTGAATTCATCTCCATATCGGATAACGCCGGAATCGATCATTTCACGCAACAGGTCATTCCCTTCACGGGTACGTTCGCCTACACCGGCAAAGACGGAATAACCGTTATGTCCTTTGGCAATATTATTAATCAGTTCCATGATCACAACGGTCTTTCCAACGCCTGCTCCTCCAAAGAGTCCGATTTTTCCACCTTTCAGATAGGGTTGTAACAGGTCAATCACTTTGATCCCCGTAAAAAGTATCTCTTCTGAAGTGACAAGATCTTCGAATTTGGGAGCCGGGCGATGGATGGGGTATTGATTCTCGCGACTTAGCTTCGACAATCCATCGATTGAGGCACCCACCACATTGAGCAATCTACCTTTTATCTGTTCCCCTATGGGAACACTGATAGGACGTCCCAATGCTTCCACCTCCAGACCTCGGCTGAGCCCGTCGGTACTTTCCATTGCCACGGTGCGAACAATATTTTCACCGATATGATGTTGTACTTCCAGGAAGATATTCTGTCCATCCAATCGTTTCACGAGAAGGGCATCGTCGATAGCAGGTAGTTTTGCTTCTTCCGCTTGGGAAAGATCAAAACGTACATCCACTACCGGACCGATGATTTGAGAGATATGTCCATTTAATATTGACATAATTGTATGTATTTATTGATCAATATATGCACGCTTTTTACAAAGGTACAAAATAAAGCGATTGTACAAATAATTTTAATTTTATTTGCACAATCGCTAAAAAGAGCCACAAGCGAGACTTGAACTCGCGACCGACGCGTTACGAATGCGTTACTCTACCAACTGAGCTATTGTGGCCTGCCATGCATTATTACTTATCTAATTTCTTTTTATTTTGCTGGTTAATCATCATTTTATAGGCGACAGGTGCAGCTACAAATAAACTGGTAATGGTTCCTACTACCACGCCGATAAGCATGGCGAAAACGAAACTTCTCACCGCATCACCCCCAAATATAAGAATACAGATGATCACAAGTATAGTACTTAAACCGGTGTTAATAGTACGTGCTAACGTTGCGTTCATAGAATCGTTGAAAAGCTCCCGTAGTCCCCGTTTGGGATAAAGTTGCCTGTATTCACGTACACGATCGAACACTACCACTTTGTCATTGATGGAGTAACCTACAATGGTGAGGATTGCTGCTACGAATGTCTGATCCATCTCCATGGAGAAAGGCATTACCTTCCAAAGCAGTGAATACAATCCTATTACGGCAAAGGCATCTACAGCCAGTGCAGCCACTGTACCTACTGAGAAACCCCAGTTGCGGAAGCGGGAAAGGATATAGATACCCATACAAATCAATGCAATGAAGAGTGCCAGGAATGCATTCCTTATCATATCTTCCGCAATGCTTGGTCCTACTTTCTGGGAACTCTGTATATGGTCGTCAATCGTTTTTCCCGGGGTTATGAATTCTTTCAGCCCTTGTCCCAGCAGATCCCTCAGTTGCTCTTCCACTCCGGAGCCTTCCTCTTCAATCATGTAATTGGTGGAAATACGTACCTGATTGCTTGAACCGATGGTGATAGCCTGCACTGATTCATTCAGATAGGGGCTGAGGGCATTTTCTATATCACCCACACGCACAGGTTGGTCGAAACGGACAATATAATTACGTCCTCCTGTAAAGTCAATTCCAGAGTTCAAGCCCAATGTAAAGAGTGAGACTACACTGATCACCACGAAGACACCGATTGCGATAAGTACATTCTTACTATTACGAAGAAAATCGAATTTATATTCTTTAAATATTGCTTTTGAGAATCCCGTATTGAAGGTGAGATGCAACCATTTATCTTTTCCCAATTGGGTTTCATATACCATACGGGTAATGAACACAGCGGTAAGGAATGAAATGGCAATACCTATAATAAGTGTAATGGCAAATCCTCTGATAGCTCCTACACCAAAAATCGCAAGGATGATACCGGTGATGATTGTGGTGAGGTTAGAGTCGAAGATAGCTGAGAACGCATTCTTATACCCATCTTCTAACGCCCGTTTAATTGTTTTCCCTGCCGCCAGTTCTTCTTTGATACGCTCATTGATAAGCACATTCGCGTCGACCGCCATGGCGAGCGACAGGATCATACCGGCAATACCGGGAAGGGTGAGCACCGCCTGGAATGCCGCAAGTGCTCCCAAGGTGAAGAAAAAGTTGAGGAGCAGGGCTCCGTTGATCACCGTGCCCGGTATGACACCATAGAGCATACAAGTGAAAATAAAAAGCACCACTAATGCTATTACAAAAGATATAAATCCGTCACGGATGGCTTCCTGTCCCAGAGAGGGACCAACAATGTCTTCCTGGACGATGCGTACGCCGGCTTGCATTTTACCCGACTTAAGCACGTTTTCCAGGTCCTGGGCTTCCTGTGGTGTGAAATTACCGGTGATTTGGGAGCGCCCGCCGTCAATCCGTCCATTGACGGTAGGAGCAGAATAAACATATCCGTCCAATACGATGGCGATGGATTTACCAATTTCTGCACCGGTAATGGTTGCCCAACGGCTGGCACCGGTTGAGTTCATTGTCATGCTCACTTCCCATGCCGATCCTCTTTGTCCTTGGTCGGCTCGGGCATTTGTTACTACGTCGCCATCCAATGCCGGACCGCGCTTACTGCCGTCACCTTTGAGGGCGAACAACTGGAAGTAGGTCTCACGATTATCTATAGCTTTGAATCCCCATTTAAACCTTACATCAGCAGGGAATATATCTTTGTATCTGTTCAGCAGGAAATTAACTTCGGCAGTATCAAGCTTAGATACGGTTCCTACTATAGGGCCTCCGGCTCCACCCATGGCAAAGTAAGGCTCATTGAAATACTCTGTAAAGTTTTTATTGATAACGATTTTTTTACCTTCCTCTTCCAAAAGTGGCAATGAAAGTGAATCAGCCTGAGTGAGAGAATCAGTAGCAATAGTTTCTTCTTCTACGTCGGTAGAAGTGGTCGTAGTGGCTTGGGCTGTCCTCTGTGCCATAACGTACTCGCTAGACCTGGCATTCATCTCGTTGAAATAAACCCCCAGTTCGCTTACGTTGTATGTTTTCCAGAATTCGAGATTGGCACTTCCCTGTAATAGGTTACGGACGCGTTCCGGTTCTGTGATTCCGGGGAGTTCAACAAGGATACGCTCTGCACGATCTAACTTTTGGATATTGGGTGCTACTACCCCGAAACGGTCGATACGGGTAGCCAATACGTTAAATGAATTGTTGGCTACACTGGTCAGTTCATGACGCAATATGGTGATCACCTCATCATTGGAGGCAGTCGGACGTACCCTGTCACCCATAGTGATGCTGTATATATTGGCCAGTTTTCCTTCCGGAGCTATTCTTTCGTAGTTTTGACGGAATAGTGTGATGAAATCGGCCGAACTGCCCCTGCGATTCTGAGCAATAGACTCTTTTAATGCCTGATTAAATTGTGGATCATCGGTATTGGCTAATGAGGAAATAACCTGTGCCGCATCAATTTCGAGGACAACGTTCATTCCCCCTTTCAGGTCAAGTCCCAGTCCGATTTCCTTCGCCCTGACCTGTTTGAGTGTATAGTTCAAATATACTTTCTCGGTCGAGAGGGAATCAAGATACTGATTCTTCAGAGCTAAGTCTCCATTGGCGTATTGATCCGCTTTCTTGTTGTATTGCCTACCTACTACAGTAAAAGAGAGGTAAAACAAACTAATAAGTGTCAGGATAATACTGAAAACTTTAATGAATCCTTTGTTTTGCATTTCAATATTACTTTTTGTTTACTATTTTATTTTCAATTACGTTCTTTCCATGTTACTAACCCCGTAAATATGTAAAAATAAAGGCATGATTGATGCCTTCCTATTTTGAGCGTGCAAATATACGTTATTTTTATCTTTTTAAGAACAATATCACCGGATAATTTTTGTTGGAAATTATCCGGTGATCCAAGAAAGGGGTGAACCTTCTTATTTGATTTACTCGATAAATCCCCTGTTTTTCAACAGATATACCGGATTGGGCTCAGTGCCACGGAATCTTTTATAAAGCTCCATTGGGTCATCGGAGTTACCTTTAGACAAGATATTATCGCGGAACTTCGTGGCTGTAGCCCTATCGAAGACACCATTTTCCACAAATGCCTGGAAAGCGTCGGCATCCAAAACCTCTGCCCACAGGTATGCATAATACCCGGCAGAATAACCACCGCTGAAAATATGAGAGAAATAAGTGCTGCGGTAACGGGGAATAATTTCGTTGATCAGCCCGATTTTTTCCATCGATTTCTTTTCGAATTCACGCACGTCGAAAGTTTTTGTGGCATCCTGCGTATGGTAGTCCATATCGAGTAATGCAGCAGCAACGAATTCGGTTGTGGTAAAGCCCATATTAAACTTAGAAGCTGCATCGATTTTAGCAATTAGTTCGTCGGGAATCACTTCTCCGGTTTGATAATGTTTGGCGTATAATTTTAATACTTCCGGATGGAAAGCCCAGTGTTCGAGTACCTGCGAAGGCAATTCAACAAAATCGCGCGATACACTTGTCCCTGATAACCCTACGTATGTTACATTTGAGAGCATACCGTGCAGTGCGTGTCCGAATTCATGGAACAGCGTTTCAACTTCATCCAGGTTGAGTAATGAAGGCTCTGCACCGGTAGGACGGGTGAAATTGCCTACATTATATATCAACGGACGAATATTTTCCCCATTGAGTATCTGTTGATCGCGGAAGCTACTCATCCATGCACCTGCATTTTTACCGGCTCTCGGAAAATAGTCGGAATAGAATACTGCCAAGTGTGCACCATCAGCATCGAGTACTTCGTATGCTTCTACTTCAGGATGATATACCGGGACGTTTTCCAGCTTCCTGAAATTTAGTCCATATAATCTATTAGCTACTTCAAATACACCTTTACGTACATTCTCCATTTTAAAATAAGGCTTGATTTCTTCTTCATTCAGCGAATATTTCTGTTGACGGAGTTTTTCGGTGTAATACCACCAATCCCACGATGCCAGCTTGAAGTCTCCCCCTTCGGTATCGATCAGTTTCTGTAGTTCTGCAGCTTCTTTTTTAGCCTGGGGCAGGGCGTATTTCCATACGTCATTGAGGAGTTTGTAGACGTTTTCCGGATTCTTAGCCATACTTTCTTCTAATATAAAATCGGCATGTGTTTTATAGCCAAGCATTTGTGCTTTTTCTATCCGCAGGTTTACGATATCGTTGATAATCTTTTTGTTATCATTTTCGTTATCGTTGTCTCCACGCATATACATTGCCTTATATAATTTCTCGCGCAGGCCGCGTTTTTCCGAATATTGTAAAAAGGGTAGCCAGCTTGGTTTTTGGAGGCCGAAGATCCATTTACCTTCTTGTCCCGCAGCTTTTGCTGCTTCAGCGGCCGCAGAAATCACTCCTTCAGGGAGCCCTGCCAAGTCTTCCTCTTTGTCAATCACCATTTGATAGCCATTGGTTTCATTCAGGAGATTGGTGCCGAACCGGAGGGTAAGGCCGGACAGTTCCTTATTGATTTCCCTTAGTCGTGCTTTTTCTGTTTCAGTGAGCATGCTTCCCGAGCGTACAAAATGTTTGTAATTAGTATCCAGAAGCCTGTACTGTTCGGTATTGAGTTGCATACCGGTGGTGTCGTCGTACAATGTTTTGATCCGGTTGAAAAGTCGATCGTTCAGGTAGATATTATCACTGTGTTCCGACAATAATGGTGACAGTTCTTCAGCCAATGCCTGTATGGAATCATTGGTGTCAGCGCTTTTTAATCCGTAAAACACACTCGAAACACGATTGAGTAATTGTCCGCTGTTGTCCAGCGCCACCACTGTGTTTTCGAAAGTAGGTGCTTCGGGATTGCTGACAATCGCTTCAATTTCTGCAGCCTGTTCTTCTATTCCTTTCAGAAAGGCCGGCTTGTAATCTGCGAAAGAAATCCGGTCGAAAGGAGGCATACCGAACGGAGTATCGTATCCGGTATAAAAAATAGCGCCGGCTTCACCGGCTTTTGTGTTGTTGCAGGCAAATAACGTCATAAATACTAATGAAATGATAAAAATCTTTCTCATGCGACTTCTAATTAAATGTGATTTAAACAATGAAGTAAACTATGTTTGGTTCATTTGATGTCTGATATTTGCTTGGGTTCAAATAAATAGGTACAAAGATATGATTTTTACTTCAATATCTAAAATTATCCATTGACTATTTGCACATCTAAGTTGAACTTCGCATTTTACCTTTTTTGCATAAGGGAGGTCGATGATTTTTCTGAAAATTATTAAAGAGGGAACAGAAGAGGCAGAAGGAAGACCATAATAATACCTACGATGAGTTGTAATGGCAGTCCCACTTTTATGTAATCCATAAATTTATATCGTCCCGCCGACATTACCAAGGCATTGGGCGGCGTGGCGAACGGGCTGGCGAAGCACATGCTGGCTGCTACTGTCACTGCAAATAGAAACGGATAGGGGCTGACTCCTACTGTGATAGCTGATTGCAGAGCGATGGGAGCGAACAATACGGCGGTGGCAGTATTACTGATGAACATGGTAAGTATAGATGTAGCAAGATAGATGCCTGCCAATACCACTCCCGGTCCAAATTGGCTCAGCCCATTCACGATTGCATTGGCAATCAGGTCGGAAGCGCCTGTCTTTTCCATGGCAATCGCCAGAGGAAACATGCCGGCGAAGAGAAATGTGCTTTCCCAGTTGATGCTCTTATAGGCCGATTCCACATTACGAAAACAGCCTAATATGATCATCAGAAGTGCTGCTATCATTGTAGCGATCACATTAGGCACTATGTTGAAGACCATCGCCACGATCATCATTACCATGATAGCAGCGGCGATCGGTGCTTTATGGTCGCGTGGAATTTTCAACGCATTCTCCATAGGTTGTCCGGCCACCACCCATTCTGAGGTCTCTTCATTCAACTTTTCAATATCAGTCCATTTTCCCTGTACCAGGAGCACATCGCCCGAAAACATTCTCTCATCCTTCACATCCTGCAGGATATATCCGTCTTTTCGCTGTATTCCCAGTATATTCACATTATACAATTGTCGGAAATTAGATTCCTTGACGCATTTGTTGATTAGCTTTGAGGTGGACATCAGGACCACTTCCGCGATGCCTATTTCACTGAAAGCCAACCCTCCCGTTTTGGAAGCAGACGTTAAGTTGCCGTTACCCTCTGTCTTGTGGGTGTCAACCCAGGTCAAACCATTCGCATCGATGAGCGACGACACATCGTTGAAACTCCCCAACACATACAATATATCGTCTTCTTTTAAAGTGCTCGAAGGGCCTGCCATCTTCATGTCTACAGTCTTATGGAAACGGTTTCGAGCATTGATCCTGCGGATTTCAAGTATACTTACGTTATACTTCTGGGAGATATTCAGTTCTTGCAGGGTTTTATTGACAAAGGGAGATTCTTTTTCTATTTGCACCCTATAAAGATTGTCGGCCAACTGATATTCTGAAGCCAGTTGATTGAGCGACTTGTTTTTCTTTACAGCAGATTTTTCTTTATCTCTCCCCGAGACGAGTATCTTGCTGAGGGGCCATAATAGCAGGATGCCAATCGTTAGCGTAATCAATCCGACCGGCAGAAAGGAGAAGAAGGATAGTCCCTCGAATCCACCGCTGATCAGTGCATCGTTGATGATCAGGTTGGGAGGGGTGCTGATCAATGTGAGCAATCCGAGGCTGCTGGCAAATGCCATCGGCATAAGAAACCGCCGCGAGTCTGTACTTGCGTCTGTTGCCATACTCATCACGATTGGCAGCATCAGTGCTACTGTGCCGGTATTACTTACAAACCCTCCAATTCCTCCGGTCACCAGCATCACCAGTACGAAAAGCTTGAACTGGTTGCCGCCTGCCAGGGTGAGGATCTTTGTGCTAATCATTTTAGCAAGACCGGTCTGGAAGATGCCTCCACCCACAATGAAGAGACAAACGATCATGACTACCACGGGGTTGGAAAATCCCGACAAACCCTCTTCGGGTGTGAGTATTCCGGATAATACCAATAAAACCAGCGAGGAGAGGGCGACAATATCCGATCGTATTTTCCCCCAAACGAAAAGAGTAACCGTCAGGAGTATAATCCCGAAAACTATAAAAATATTTGTATCCATACGTATTGAGTGTAGCTAAATGAGAAGTTGACTATCACAGCGGTCGCAAAGTTAGTAATTATTTTTTTTGTTTTGGCTAGTTCCCTTGTTCTAGTATGGGGTATAAGTTGCAATCTCTGTTTTCTCCGTTATAAATCGCTTTCCTTGAAGCAAGAAATATTACTTGTCTGAACAACCTAAACAATAAAAATAAATAGGGGGAAATTTTGAAAATCGAAAAAGTATATGTCTTTGTGATATTAAAATGATATCATTTTAAATTATAATTCTGCCCAAGTTTAATGTTAAAAACATCAAGCTTGACCAAAGAAACTGATTTTTAATTTGGAGATGACTTAGAATTCAGCCCCCCCTATCAAACTAGGGAATTAACTATGCAAATAAATGAAAAATATGCAATAATTAATCAATTGATTTTCAGTCATTTAATTCTTTTAATTGAAAATTTAACTTTTGAATCTTATTTATTTAACTAAATATATTCGTTATATAACGAAATGTTTTAGTTATATTTGTATGGTGATTGATTTTTATCAAGTTTTGTTCTTCGAATCGGGATGAAACGTTTAAAATTGGTGATTACGCAACATTCAAAATGAAGTATAACAGTTTAATAATCGAAAATATGAAAGAGTTGACACCCAGGGAAGAGGAAGTAATGCGATATTTTTGGGATGACGGTCCTCAATTCGTAAAGCAATTATTGGAGAGGTATCCCGATCCGAAGCCGCATTTCAATACCTTATCGACTTATGCGCGTATGCTGGAAGAGAAAGGTTTTTTGTCGCACGAAGTATTCGGAAGCACTTACCGTTATTTCGCGGTTATCAGTGAGGAAGAATATAGAAATCGTACATTGCGGAGTGTGGTGAAGAAGTATTTCGATAATTCCTATCTGAGTGTGGTCTCATCACTTGTAAAAGAGCAGGATATTTCGGTAGAGGAAATACGGAAACTATTGGATGAAGTGGAGAAGTCGGATCCTAAAAAATAACTATTATGGAATTTTTTCTCTTTTACCTGCTCCGTGCATCGGTCTTAATGGCACTGTTTTATGGCTTATACAAGTGTTTTTTTGCCAATAATACTTTCCACAGTGTCAACCGTTTTTCGTTGATATGGATGTTATTGTCGATAACAGTGCTTCCCCTTTTCCGTTTTAATCTTATTCCTGGGAAGCAACCGGAACTTCTTGATGAATCTTTTTGGACGGATTTTTCTTCCATTCCAGTTACCGGGTTAGTGGAAACGCAACCGCGGATAGAAATTCCATGGATTCAGATCCTGATGATCTTGTTTGTGGTGGGATTTCTATTCACATTTGCCCGTTATCTTATTGGGATTGGTCATATTGTTTCCATCATCCGTAAAGCAGAAAAACAAATCTTGGCTGATCATACCGTCTTATGTATCACCGATAAGCATATTTTGCCCTTCAGTTGGATGAGCTATATCGTGCTTTCCCGAAAGGAGTGGTCATCGGATAATCAAGCGGTGATACGTCATGAAAGGGCGCACATTCATTACCGTCATTCTTTTGATATGATCCTATGCGATATTTTTACCTGTATTTTCTGGTTCAATCCTTTTTCCTGGTTATTGCGCCGGGAAATACAATCTGTGCATGAATACCAGGCGGATGAACAAGTCATCAATCAGGGAATCGATTCCAAACAATACCAACTATTATTAATCCGCAAAAGCGTAGGCGATTATAAATTTGCTTTGGCGAATAATTTTCATCAACGCGACCTGCACAAACGAATTATAATGATGAAGAAAGAGAAAACAGACAGAAAAATGAAATGGAACTATGCAATATCCTTACCGGCATTGTTGGTTGCCATGATTGCGCTTTCAGTGCCAAAACTGAATGCAAACATTCCCGATTTAAATGCTGATCTCCCGGATTCAGGTAATGCTGAAATTGTGGAGAAAGATTCAATATTACCCATCCAATCAACCGGAATAGGCAATATTGTCATAAGGGGTTTCAAAGGTGATAGTGCCTCTCATAAACCGCTAAAGATTGTAGATGGGGTGACTATTTCTGATGAAGAATATCAAAAACTAAACGTAGACGATATTCAATCTTTCTCAGTTTTGAGAGATAACTCAGCTATCCAAATGTATGGAGATAAAGGAAAGAATGGTGTGCTCCTGATCGAGACAAAAAAGAGGAATAAGGAGAATGATGTTGTAGCAATAGGTCACGGCTCAATGGATTCTCTCCGGGGTAATATGAATCACATAGTAATAAGATCACAAGATGGTAACTCTCCGTTTTTAGATTCATTCAATGCAAATTTACCCTTAATTGTTGTTGACGGAGAAAAGATGCCTGAAGATTTTAAAGTGAATTCCATCGATCCGAATGATATTGAGTCGATTTCGGTGTTAAAAGATAAAACTGCTACTGATATTTATGGAGAAGAAGGAAAGAACGGCGTGATCATTATCACGAAAAAAACCTTATAATTTTGCTGACATAGTATAGGCATCGTGGTAAAAGATAAGTGTGCGCTTATCTTTTATCGCTTTGTCCATAAAGCGTTTTTTTTCTTCCATGGCTACGGCCACACTATTGTCATAGCCCGAAAGCCAGCTTAATGAGAGGTTGAGCGAAGTGGGTACCACATCCCCCGGAAAGGCGTAATTTTCTTCTTCTGTATCGAAAAACACGGCGATCTGTCCCGGCGTATGTCCGTCATAGAGTTCCAGCCGGATGTGTTCATCGAGTTGCCTATCTTCCAACACGAACTGTAATTGTCCCGCATCATATACCGGTTCAATATTGTCGGCGAAAAAAGATCCCTTTTCAAAAAGCGAAGGGGTGCGGTAATTTTTCCATTGGGCAAGGCTCAAATGATAAGTAGCGTTGGGGTAGGCGGGTACTGCCTTTTTATCGCTATTGAATACTGTACAGCCGCCACAATGGTCGAAATGGAGATGAGTGATGATCACGTCGGTCACCTCTTCCGGCGTATATCCGATTTTTCGGATTTCCCCGGCAATATCTTTCTGGTCGAACGGCTGAAAGAATTTCAAGCGGGAGTTATGCTTGTCACCTATTCCCGCATCCACCAGGATACGTCGTGTATCTGTCTCAATAAAGAGGCAGCGAAGCGCCATCACGCACATATTCTTTTCATCGACCTTGTATTTTACGGACCAGTATTTTTTTGGTACGGTGCCAAACATCACGCCGCCGTCGCCATGGAAATATCCCGATTCAATGATATGGAATTTGATCATACACTATAAATGTTTATGCAAAATTAGCACTTTTTGCGGTATTGCGCACTGAAATCGTCAGATTTCATTCAACGGTCATTGATAAAAATAGGACCGTAATCTTCGATATTTCCGGTAATAATGAATGGTAACTATCTGAAGAGATAAGTCGTTATTGGAAGATGAGAGAAAATATGACGACTCGATGATGCAAAACTTGATCATTCGTTGTATTTTTGCACAAAATTACGTTATGTTGATAGCCCGGCAAAAGAAACAAGAGAATATTGCGGAATATCTGTTGTATATGTGGCAACTGGAAGATATTTTGCGCTCGTATGAGTTGGACATCGACAAGGTACAGCAGTTGCTGGTCGATCCGGTGTATCATACGGAAGAAGAAAGGAAAGAGGCCCGAGACTGGTATGAAGGGCTCATCCTGATGATGAAATCGGAGGGTGTACAAGCAAAAGGACATCTGCAAATTAACAAGAACCTGATTATAGACCTTACTGATTTACACCTGCGGTTATTGAAAGATCCTAAGGAATCGGCGTATATCGGTGTCTATTATAATACCCTGCCTCATATTGTGGCTTTAAGGGCAAAGTCGGATCGTAAAGATGTTCCTGAACTGGAAACCTGCTTTACGGCTATGTACGGGTATTTGTTGCTAAGATTGCAGAAACGGGAAATCTCGGGTGAAACCCAAGCTGCTATTGCACAAATTACCGGTTTGCTGCGACTTCTTTCGAAAAAATATAAGGAGGTTGATGATGATCCCGATAACTCGGAACTGGAAGTAATGATTTAATGATCCCGATAACTCGGGACGAGTAGTGATGATTAATGTGCCAATGAGACGAATAAAAAATTGGTAATTAGTAATTAAAAAAAAGCATGCCAATATTTACAGGGATGACTAAATTGTTGGGGGAAACGGAAAAAGAGACCCTGAAACAGCAGTTTTTTTACGGGCTGGTACAGAAAAATGTACTGGTAACCGGTGCAAATGGTCAGTTAGGAAATGAGTTAAGGGTTTTGACTGCTCGTATGAACCTGCCGTTCCAATTCTTTTTTACAGATAGTGATACGCTGGATGTGACCGATAGGGAGCAATTGTCTGCTTTTGTAAGAGATTACCGTATCCTTTATATTATCAATTGTGCTGCTTACACAGCTGTGGACAGAGCAGAAACAGATTTTGAAGCAGCTTATGCAGTCAATGAAAAAGCAGTGGAAAATATTGCACTCGTAACAAGACAAGAAGGCATAAAAGTAATTCATATATCTACCGATTTTGTATTCGATGGACAGTCGAAAATTCCTTATACCGAGGAAACTGAGCCGAATCCGCTTTCTGTCTACGGCCAGTCGAAACTGAAAGGGGAGAAAGCTCTGCAAGCGGCAGGCGGAGAATGGATTATCCTACGCACTTCTTGGTTGTATTCAGAGTATGGCAATAATTTTGTGAAGACAATGATCCGGTTGATGCGTGAGCGGGATAGATTGACTATCGTGGATGATCAACGCGGGGCACCTACCTATGCGGCCGACCTGGCGGAGATGATTGTTCATATCCTGCAATATACGGAAGAGACCGAATGGAAAACGGGTATTTATCATTTCTCAAACAGGGGGGAAACTTCGTGGTTTGGCTTTGCTGAAGAGATCAAAAGAACGGCAGGGATTGACAGGTGTGAATTAGTGCCTGTCACGACACGTGAGTATGGAGCATCTGCTCCCCGCCCGAAATATAGCGTGATGAACCTGTCGAAAATATGCGCAGCCTTTCATGTGGAGATTCCCGATTGGAAGGAGGCTTTAAAACGATGTGTTGATTTGTTGATGTGATGATTTAACAATTCAACTTTCAACAATATTAAAAGAATGACATTCAAAGAAGAGATACAACGTCGGCGTACATTCGCCGTAATTAGTCATCCCGACGCGGGAAAAACCACATTGACGGAAAAATTACTCCTTTTTGGAGGAGCTATCCACGTGGCGGGAGCCGTAAAATCGAACAAGATTAAAAAGACAGCTACCTCCGACTGGATGGAGATTGAGAAGCAACGCGGAATTTCTGTTGCTACATCGGTTATGGGGTTTGAATACGACGGGCATAAGATCAATATTCTGGATACGCCCGGCCACCAGGATTTTGCGGAAGATACTTACCGTACACTTACGGCTGTGGATAGTGTAATCGTGGTGGTGGACGTGGCGAAAGGGGTAGAAGCCCAGACGCGTAAATTGATGGAAGTCTGTCGTATGCGACATACTCCGGTGATGATTTTTGTCAATAAACTCGACCGTGAGGGGAGAGATCCCTTTGATATTCTCGATGAACTGGAGGAAGAACTAAGAGTCAGTGTCCGTCCGTTGAGCTGGCCGATAGATATGGGGGAACGCTTTCGGGGAGTATATAATTTATATAAGAACAGTCTGGATCTTTATCAGCCCAGTAAACAGGTAGTGACAAAATCGTTACGACTCGATATCCAGTCCCAGGAGCTGGAAAATCATATTGGTGACCGGTTGTCAAAAAAGTTGCGTGATGATGTAGAACTAATTACTGAGGTTTATCCTGTATTTTACCGAGAGGAATACCTTGCCGGAAAACTGGCACCTGTATTTTTTGGATCTGCACTAAACAATTTTGGAGTGAAAGAATTATTGGATTGTTTTGTGAATATCGCTCCGTCGCCTCGTAAGGTACAAACCGAAGAACGCGTAGTGGATCCCTATGAAGAGAATTTTTCGGGATTCGTTTTCAAAATACATGCGAATATGGATCCGAATCATCGTTCGTGTATTGCTTTTGTCAAAGTCTGCTCCGGAAAATTCGAACGGAATGTGAATTATAAGCATGTCCGCTTCAACCGGATGATGAAATTCTCCTCGCCCACTGCTTTTATGGCACAAAAGAAAGAAATCATGGATGAAGCGTATGCCGGTGATATTGTGGGATTGCCTGATAACGGCAATTTTAAGATAGGCGATACCCTTACATCAGGTGAAGATTTGCATTTCAAAGGATTGCCAAATTTCTCCCCTGAGATGTTCAAATATATCGAGAATGCCGATCCGATGAAGTCTAAACAGCTTCAAAAAGGGATTGAACAGTTGATGGACGAAGGAGTTGCGCAGCTTTTTACTAACCAGTTTAATGGACGGAAAATTATTGGAACGGTCGGACAGCTTCAGTTTGAGGTAATACAGTATCGCTTATTGCATGAGTACGGTGCGCAATGTCGTTGGGAGTCTATCAGTCTGTATAAAGCTTGCTGGATTGAGAGCGATGATGCTGCACAACTGGCGGATTTCAAGAAACGGAAATACCAGTATATGGCACACGACAAAGAGGGGAGGGATGTCTTCCTGGCCGAGTCTAACTATATTCTGATGATGGCACAACAGGATTTTAAAAATATTATATTCAACTTCAGTTCAGAGTATTAGGGCTTTCCAAGGTGACCGACATACGTTGTATGGAGCTAATCATCCCTTTCTCATAAAGTTGTTTGTAAACGGCTTCACTCAAATCGTGATTCACCCCTCCCTCGTCCCCTTTCTTTGTCCATACCCGGAAAATAAATTCGAGGGTAGTAGGATTGATCTTCGACATCCTTGCAAAAGGTGCCGGTTGTTTCAATACCTTGGGGTGCTCTGCTGCTGTTTGTAGCAACAACTCTTTAACCTCTTCCACATTACAGCCATAATCTACATTGACGATAATCTCGGCGCGAAGTAAGCCATTAAGGCTATTATTATTGATGATACTGCCGGTCGATAGTGGTCCGTTGGGTATATAAATTGTCTTGTTATCACCGGTTCTTAAGATGGTATGCATAATGCCGATCTGCTCCACGGTTCCTTCCAGATTCTGCGCTTTGATAGTGTCTCCGCTCCTGAAAGGTTTACTCAACAAAATCATTACCCCACCTGCAAAATTGGCGAGGTTATCTTTCATGGCAAGTCCTATCGCCAGACCTACCGTGCCAATAATGGCGGCAATCGATACTGTCTTTACTCCTACCGAATTGATGATGATCATAAATAATACAATGAAAAGGAATGTTTGCAATACGCTGCTTATAAATCCTTTCAGTGTGTTATCAAGCGAACTCTTCCGCATGACCTTTGCCAAGAAATTATCAATCTTCGTAATCAAAAAACGGCCAATGATGAACAATACAATGGCTATTAATATATTCACTATAAGGTCAATACCCCAGGCGATGAAACTATCCAGAATTTCATTATATTTACCCTCTTTGATCAGTTGACCGAAAGAAGGATTATCGATAGATCGTGGCACGAAAATGCTGTCGGAAGGAGTCGATATTTGAAGCAATGTCATCATTTTGGTTTTTGTACAGTGTAACATCGCAAAAGTACAAAAAAACAATTATTTTTGTAAGAGAATAAAGAATTGATACATTATTTTTTACTATTCATATACGATATAAAATGAAGTTTATTTTTACGGTTATATTGTTTTTCCTTGTTTACGGGCTCTCTGCCCAGTCACTGGATTATATGGGATGGGTAGAGCGTTCGGCTGGTCATATAGAACAAAACCGGCTTGATAGTGCCGCTGTGGCACTGCAAAAGGCGATGGCGCTGGAGCCGGCCAATGAAAATAACCCCGTCTTACTGCTTAATCTTGGAATATTACAGCGTCAAATGAAGCTTTATGACGATGCCTATATTTCATTCACCGCTTCCCTGGGGAATAGTCCTTTGTCTGAGTTGGTGTTACATAACCGGGCTTCCCTTTTGTGCGAGATGGAGCGTTTTGATGAAGCAATGGAGGATTATAACACCCTTATCCGCAATTATCCGGAGGATGTAGAGGCTTATTACCGGAGAGGATTACTTTTTCTTGAAAAGAATGAGAGAGCCAAAGCCGAAGCTGATTTCAAAACTTCGGACACGATAGATCCGGATAACATGTATACGAAGTTGAGCAGGGCACTGCTTTATAAACTCGATGATAATTGGGAGGCTGCCGAGAAGGTTTATACCGGCCTTATCCAGTCGTCTGATAAGGTTGATCCCAGCTTTTACATGAACCGGGCGGAATGTTATGTGAACAGTGATCAGGTTTTCAGGGCGTCGGCCGATTTACGGGCAGTGGAGGGCTCACAAAGGGAAAACCCTTATTATTACATTCTCCGGGGGCGTATTCGTCTGTCGCAATTCGATAAGATAGCCGCCCGTGCCGATTTTAATAAGGCCAAAGAGCTGGGCTATGATGCAGATATAGTGAAGGACTGGCTGAAAAAAGCGGAATAATAGGCACCGGGAGAGAGAAGTAGTCAAGAGAAATAAAGAAAACCAAAACTTGTTTTATGAAGTGGATTAATAGGAACGATAGCCAGGCCAACTATGAAGATCGTAGAGGTAAAGGTAGAAGGAATGCCGCCGTCGGTGGAGTAGGAGCGATTATTGTTGCCGTGATTGCTTTGTTGCTGGGACAAAATCCTTTCCAGGCCATAGACATGGTGAGCAATATGGCGCCGGGTGGAGACTCTGAGGTTGTGGATCCATCCAGGGCGAATGAGAATGAAGACCTGAAGGTGCTCACACTTGGAGTCTTTAACAGTGCCAACGACGTATGGGCAGAGATTTTTAGGTCACAACTCGATAAGCAATATGTACGTCCTACTTTGGTTACTTTCACCGACGCAACGGTAACCGAATGTGGTGGGGCAACAGCGGCGGTGGGCCCTTTTTACTGCCCCGCCGACCAGAAAATGTATATCGATCTCAATTTTTTTCATCAATTGAAATCCGATTTCGGGGCTGAAGGCGATCTGGCCATGGCCTATGTGACAGCCCATGAGGTGGGGCATCATGTGCAGAAGTTGTTGGGTATTATTGATCAGGTCAATCAATACCGGGGGCGGATCAGTGAAGCGGAATACAATAAGATGAATGTAAAGTTGGAACTGCAGGCTGATTTCCTGGCGGGAGTATGGGTGTATCATGCACAGCGGATGAATATGATCCGGCTCGAACCGGGTGATCTGGAATCGGTGATCAGTGCCACTACCGCAGTGGGCGATGACACCATCCAGAAACGTGCAAGAGGCTATACCGTTCCCGATTCATTCACGCATGGCACTGCGGCACAACGTACTTACTGGTTCAGGAAAGGGATGCAGAGCGGCGATATCAGTCAGGGGGATACTTTTAACGACCCCGGACTGAGATAGAAAGAAAATATAGTTTTATATAAATACTTTTATAAAGATAAGTAACAGGAGTATAGATTGATACTCTATGATGGATTCATTATTATAATATTTCGAAACATTTTTTCGTATCATTTTTATAGCAGTTGCAAATCTGTTTATGACCGATTTATGAGAGATACCTATATATTTTGCTGTTTCCTGTACAGATAATTGCTGTTCCCAACGTAAACGGAATACTTCCCGATCTGAGGGTCTCATTTTTCGAACTGTATCAGCAATAACCTTTTCCAATTCTTTTATGATGGTTTTTTCATGCGTTTGGTTAGTCGCCAATTGAATTAACTCGGGAAGTGTATCTTCCCAAAGTACATATTTCGGTTTTTTACTATAGAAATCAATGATTTTATACTTTAACCTGATAAATAAATAATTTTGAAGGCAGCCGTCAGCATTCCCTTTAAGGGAATCTTTCTTATTCCAGGTTTCTATCATAAGTTCCTGTACGATATCCTCCGCATCATCTTTACCCATATAACGACTCGCAGTTTTGTATAAACGAGTAGCATACCGAATATAAATTATCTGAAACAGAGATTTATTGCCTAATGCTTCTATGTCTGTAATACTTTTTGTTGTATTAATATCAAAAAACATATCAAAATTCTACCAATTGATAATGCAAAGTAATAAAATGAATATTATAAATTCATTTTTTGAGTGGCTGACTTCTTTCATTTTATAAATTTTTATTTTTATTTGATTAAAATTAATAGGGACGTCTATATGAAAAAGCCTGCTACTAATGTAGTAAGCTCGATTATTTGATTTTATATAATTTCAGCGCATTATGAATAAGCTTAAAAAGCTTTTTTCGAACTATATTCGTGGAAAATCGACCAGAGATGAGAAAAAAATTATTGACCTCTGGTTCGAAGAGAAAGGTAAATCTCTGATTGATCCGGTGAGTAATGATGAAGTAGAACAATTTTCTCAACGAATATGGAACGAATTTCTTATATATGAAGAAAGAACAAAAACGAAGCGTCGGTGGAGTCCTCGAATTCTGTATGGATTAGTGGGCACTGCGGCTATTATTTTATTGCTGGTCTTGTTAGATTTTCCCTCTGAAAGACTCAATTCAGGGGGGCATCCGGAACGACATGCGACGACTGAAGTTACAAGACAATTCGTCACCGATGATAATATGAAACGGATCACACTTGCCGATGGATCAAAAATACATATGAATAAGGGTACGGTAATTGAGTTGAGAAACGGAAAATTTAATGCGTATACCCGTGAAGTGTGGTTGGAGGAAGGAGAAGCTTTTTTTGAGGTGGTTAAAGATCCTGGACGTCCTTTTATTGTACATACACCGGATGGGATGAATGCCAGAGTATTAGGAACTTCATTCAATATTAAGGCATATCATCAATTGGAAAGTCAGGTTGTGAGTGTAAAAACAGGATGTGTTCAGGTCAGTAACGAAACAGGTGAAAAGGTATTATTGGATGTCAACCAGAAAGCCATTTTTCATGCTGCTACACAACAAATCACAGCTGGACTCACGGATGGTACTGCTGCCGCGGATTGGCGTAGTGGCCTTATTGTTTTAGAACATGTTGGAATGAACGAGCTTGCATTCAGGCTTAAACAATATTATGGGGTAGAAGTGGTAAATAAAGCTGTTTCGGAAGAGATGGAAATATACACCTCTTTTCATATAAGTACACCTTTAGAACATGTGGTAAAGAATGTGGCAAATGTGTTTGGTGTTTTCTATAAGATAGAAAATAATACAATTTATTTTTATTGAAAAGTTTTAGGTTAAGATATGGAAGAATTTAATATTCTTACTATCGTGCATAAAATAGACATTATATTCATTAAAATTATATATGTTTCAAACAGAGCGACATTGTCACTCTAAAGTTATAGAGTCCACAAGCACCTTTAGGGTAAAATGGCTATAGTACTCGTTCCGGTGATGCTCAAAAGTGGGTACGAACGCTTCAAATTCTTCGGGTGTAAAACCCGTCAAGGACAGCAACTGACTTAGAGTTTTTCGGACTTTGTCGTATTTCATTTGTGATAATTGATCCTATCTTATCACAAAGGTATGTAAAAGAGGGCTATAATAAACTATTAAATATAAACTCTAATGACAAATTTTTTATGTTAATATTTTTTGAACAGTTGATTATTGTAAAATTTGATATTGAATGGGGAAAAAAAAATTAACCACAAGGAGTATTGTCGATATGATGATACTGTGGCTGAGTTTGGCTCCTTTATCTGTTTCTGCGCAAAATGAACATTTCGCCTTTAATAGAGAGCCAATGATAGAGAGATTGGAAAGGATAAAAGAGTTAGGAAAAGAGACCGGGCAGATATTGTCTTACAGTCGCTCCGTCATCAATGGAATGGCTCCGGCGTTTACTGCCCGTACAAATAATATGGAAGAATGGCTGGACATATCGTTGAGGGATTCTGACTATACTTATAAAAAAGTAGGCGAAAAGGAATACATTGTCATAGTCAAAGTATCTGAAACAAAAGTTGCTGAAGCCAAGAAAGTTGAACAGGTAAGAACGGCAAAAGGACGGGTTATTGACGACAATAAGGAACCGTTGATTGGCGTGAATGTAGTTCAGAAAGGAACTTCAAATGGAACTGTTACCGATATGGATGGTAATTTCTCCTTAAGAATTTCACAAAATAGTACGCTTGTATTTTCATACATTGGTTTTGAGAAACAAGAAAGGGTGTGGGATGGAACTTCCGAAATGAGTATAATACTACGCGAAGATGCGGCCATGCTCGAGGATGTGATTATTATTGGCGCCTATGGTACTGTACAAAAAAAATCAGATATGGTGGGTTCTGCCTTTCAGGTTAATTCGGATAAAATAAGGACCTTGCCGGCTGCCCGTGTGGACAATTTATTGGAAGGGATTGTCCCCGGTTTACAAGTGTTGCCAAACTCTGACGATCCCTCAAGTACCAAACAGCGGTTAAATTTAAGAGTAAGAGGAGAGGGATCCATGAGTGCTTCCAACGAGCCGCTTTGGATTGTAGACGGTGTACGTGTTTTTAGCGGCGATAGAACGAATATGGTTGCGGGAATGAGCCTATCTATTAGTCCATTGAGCTATATGGATCCCAATGATATAGAAAGTATCACGGTGCTTAAAGATGCCACGGAAACTTCTATTTATGGCGCAGATGGCGCCAATGGAGTTATATTGATTACCACCAGAAGTGGTTCACGTGGGAAACCGCAAATCAGGTTCTCTTTACGCACAGGAATATCACAAATTAATCAAAGTGCCAAATTTAAAGTGTTGGATGGAGAGGAATATTTACTGCTGGCGAAGGAATCATACTTGAATTCCGGACGTGATATGAGAAGTTTTCCTTTTCAGGATAATGATATGAACAATTATAGTACAACCAGTACAGATTGGTCTAAAGTGTTTTATGATACAGGATACCAGACAAATGCGCATTTATCTATTTCGGGGGAAGAGGGTAAAATAGACTATAATCTTTCAGGAGGTTATTATACCAATCAGTCCACTGTTATAGGAAACAAACAGGAACGCTATTCTGTGAGAGGGAGAACGGGGGTCAAAATGTCTCCCAAGTTTGACTTTTCACTGAATTATGCGGCATCATACAATATCAACGATATTTTTGTTCCCGGACATGATTATTATCAATTCCTACCTATTTATGACCCTGTAAATCCTGACGGTACATATCGGTTATATAATAAAACTGTATCTGGAATTGATTCCAACGGGAATCCTATCTGGCAGATATCCCGTTTCCTGAACTCGGTGCCCGAGAGAGAGGAGAATGATAACAAACAAAAGGCAGCCGTAGCCAATGTAAATGCTGTTTTAGGTTATCAAATAATAGAAGGTTTGGCGTCCACTACCCAGTTTGGTATTGATTACCAGTCTTTAAACGAAGATCGCTATTCAGCGGGGACGAACTGGTCGGGTATGTCCACCACCACGGGGAGTGTTGGTTATTCTTACCGGAATAGTGCCAACTTCCTGACATGGACTGCTATTCAGCGATTGAATTATAACAAAACATTTGGCAGACATAGTGTGGGGGGATTGCTCGGACTTGAGGCCAGTTCGCAGGATACAAGGACGATGGGAGCTAACGGCTCCGGTTTTATCAATGACAAGATCAAAGAGGTATCCTATGCTGTGGATAGGAATGGAAGTAGTGGTAGGAGTATATCAAAGTCATTGTCCTATTTTGTACAGGGAGTTTATTCGTTTGACAATCGTTATTATTTCACGATAAACGCCCGTAGGGACGGTAATTCCGGATTTGGTTCCGATTCGCAATGGGGTAACTTTGCCTCTGTGGGTGCTTCCTGGAATATCCATAATGAGTCCTTTTTTCAATCAGAGGTGATTGATGTGTTGAAATTAAAAATGTCTTACGGCTCAAACGGTAATTCCAGAATAGGTTCTCAAGAGGCATTAGGCTTATATTCCTATGGCGAAGGCCATAACTATATGGGTGAATTGGGAGGGACAATGTCCGGAAGCCCTAATAAAAAACTGAGTTGGGAAACTGCCTATATGACGAATATAGGGGTAAGGATAAGGATGTTCAACCGGGTGGATTTTGAAGTGGAGGCTTATAACAAAAGAACAGTAAACCTTCTTAGCAATATTGATGTGTCAAGGACTACCGGTGATACGAGGAGTTACCGTAACTCCGGAGAAATAGTCAATCGGGGAGTTGAATTTACGATAGACGCGGATCTGATTAGAAAGAAAGATCTTACCTGGTCGGCCGAATTGAATATGTCCCACAATAGAAATAAATTGGTGGAGTTGTATAATGGGATCGAGAAGGTGATGGGTAATTATATCTGGCGGGAAGGAAAAGACCTGAAAACTTTTTATGTCATACGTTGGGCCGGAGTAGACCCCAGAGACGGAGCTCCGTTATGGTATGACAGTGAAGGCAATTTAACACGTAATTATAGCGATCAGCACCGGGTTCCCTGGAAATCGGCTTCTCCTGTGCTGGCTGGAGGCCTTACTTCCCGAATCTATTATAAAGACTTTTCACTTACTGGGATGTTTTCTTTTGTAGTGGGAGGATATGCTTTTAGTACTTTTGGTCGTAATGTGATGTCTGATGGCTATAATATCATGACAGAAAATCAGTCTGTAAACCAGTTGGACCGCTGGCAAAAACCGGGTGATGTGGCGCTATCTCCCAAACCGATATGGGGTACATCTACCAAATCGGTCATGAGTTCTACCCGGCATATATACAAGACGACCAATGTGAAACTCAATAATATTGCCTTGGGTTATAATTTGCCCTCCCGGTTTGCAAACCTTATAGGAGCCAATGTGTGTAGTATTGATTTGATTGCCGATAATATTTTGATCTGGACTCCTTATGATAAAAAAGATCGTAACGGTTACAAGCAATCGATGAGGGGGTATCCTTTGGAGACAACGGTATCATTGGGAGTGAATTTAAGTTTTTAGAAATTATACAATATAAGAATCATATGAAGACTATATGTAAAATAGTGATTGTACTCAGCTTGTTTTTCTCCATTTCCTCTTGTGATTTTCTGGAGGTGGAAACAGTTGGAAGGACAACGATGCCTAACTTCTTCTCGGATCTCCCGGGTTTGAAAGCCGGCCTTACGGGTAGTTATAGCAAGATGTATAATTATTACTCTTCAGAGTTTTATAAATATCCGGAGGTGGCAGGGAATATGGTGGATATAAATCTTGTCAGTTCTGGAGGGGAAATGATGGATCAATTTAATTTTACGTCCGATCCCGAACAGGAAATTGGCGCAGTTGGCTACATTTGGAGAAAGATACTGGATGCCTTGGCAAACGTGAACAATGTCTTGGAGTATGCACCGCCGCTGATTGATAAATTTCCCCACTTGGAAGCCGATATCAAACAGGTACAGGCGCAAGCATATTTTCTAAGGGCTCTTTGTCATTTCGACCTGTACAGGGTATATGCCCAGCCCTATAATTACACTGCCGATGCTTCTCATCTGGGGGTCCCGGTTTTATTGGTCACACCCGGTCCTGACGATTTGCCTTCACGTGCTACCGCTAAGCAGGTGTTTGAGCAGATCATCAAGGATTTGAATGCGAGCGAGGCACTATTTGGAGATATCCCTATGAAAGACGCCTACCATGTATCGAAAACGGCGGTATGGGCTATGTTGAGCAGGGTATACCTCTATAAGGAGGATTGGGACAATGCGATAACTTATGCTTCGAAAGTAATGGATGTTTCATCATTGGCGTACGAAGAGGATTATCTGGCCATGTATCATAATCTGATTGCCGGAGAGGAGGCAATATTGCGGTTAAACGGTACACTAAAGGCCAAGTCTTTAGGTACTTTTTTCTCTGCCAAAGAAGCGGATGTTATTGCTGCGGATACCCTTTTGAGTTTGTATACAGATGCTGAAGATATCAGGCTGCAATTATTTACCCCTGATAATAGTAATATCGCAAGGATTACAACCAAATACAGGATAAAAATTGATTATACACCGGAGCAGGAACGATACGATCCTTTTATTTTACGGGTGTCCGAGATGTATTTAAACAGGGCTGAAGCTTATGTGAGGAAGAATGATCTGACAAATGCCGCCAATGATTTGAAAGAGATTATTGGAAGAGCATTGCAGAAGGATGCCTCAGACGTGGATTTGAATTATACCGATAGGGATGAACTCCTGCTTCTGGTAAAAAAAGAGAGGGCAAAGGAACTCAGTTTCGAAGGGCATAATTTCTTTGATATAGTGAGATACAAGGATGATTTGGTGAGAGGCACCACTACCACTTCCAATGTGGAATACCTTCCATACCCGAATGATTTGTTTGTATTACCAATACCTCTTACAGAATTGAATGCCAATACAAATATGAAGGGTAATCCTACCGTTAATAATTAAAATAAAAAACATATGAGACAAAAAAAATATATTATCTCTGTTTTGGGTATATTGTTGTTGTTCAATTCGTGTGGATTAGATGAAAACCCGGTGTATGATTTGAAATTTATCCATATCATGGTGAATGAATCTTCTGCGGTAAATGTTTCCCAAAGAGCAAATACGATAGGTAGCTATAATGTTTATCTGAGTGCCCCCGCTTCGAATGAAACAGTAGCGGTTACCTATGAAATAATAGTGGGTGATGGATTGAAAGAGGGTGTTGATTATAAATTGATGAGTAATGACAATACCCTTACATTTCTTCCCGGTATCTACGACATGCCAATCCGCATCCAATGGATGGCAAATCCCGTGGATTCCTCTAAGGACAACACGATTAAAATCAAATTGATCAGCAACGACAAGGGATATACAATCGGACTACCCGGTCCTGCAAAGAATCAGTCAGAATTAACTATAACAAAAGTGTAATGCGATTATATAAAAAACTGTTTATTTCATTTATCCTCTTATTATTCACGGGGTATCTTTCCGCAAAAGATATCCCGGCACATCCTAAACTGGTCAAAGGTTCTCTTCAAAACGGATTGACATATTATATCTATCCGAATGACTATCCAAAAGGAGAAGCTGTCTACCGGTTATTTATCAAATCGGGATCAATCAATGAAACTCCGGAGCAGAGGGGACTTGCTCATTTTCTGGAACACATGGCCTTTAACGGTACAAAACATTTTCCGGGTAATGAACTGGTAAAATTTTTAGAATCCAAAGGAGCAAAATTCGGTAGAGATCTAAATGCGCACACTTCTTATAACGAAACTGTGTATAAATTAAAACTTCCTACCAACACAGACGGTATGGTGGATACCACTTTGACCATACTTGCCGATTGGCTCGATGGTCTTTTGCTGGAAGCGGATGAAATTGATTCGGAAAGGGGGGTGATCATGTCGGAGTGGCTCTCTAAACAAAAACCGGAGGCAGAGGTAAATGATGTGTTGCTTGATGCATTGATGAATGGTTCGAGATTCGCTGAGAGAAAAGTAATAGGAGATACGGCAATCATTCAACATTCCCCGTATGAGACACTGCGTGGTTATTACAGTACATGGTATCGACCCGGTTTAGCTGCTGTGGCTGTTGTGGGTGATGTGGATCCGGTGAAAGTGGAGAATTTGATCCATGCTAAATTTTCGGGGATGGAGAAAAGGGATAAGCCGGAATCGGGAGTGTATTCCATTCCCGATTATGAGAATGTGGAAGCAAAGATTGTAGTGAATGACGCACTTAAAAAAACGGAGTTGACAGTCATACAACTTGTGCCCCGTTCCCAAGCAGTAAGAAACGAAAGTGATTATTCCCTTTATCTGCAGCGTACCATTCTTAACAGGTTATTTAGGAATAGATTGAATACATTATCCTTTACCAATGATGCTTATTCAA
The DNA here is from genome assembly GCF_002410825.1 of Proteiniphilum sp. UBA5384. Classification (GTDB taxonomy): domain Bacteria; phylum Bacteroidota; class Bacteroidia; order Bacteroidales; family Dysgonomonadaceae; genus Proteiniphilum. The sequence goes on from NZ_DHOS01000001.1 coordinate 212,558, forward strand.
AAGGGAGTATCGGGATATCCGACTTTTTAAATACAAAAGGTGTATTGATGGCTTCAGTTGAACTGGTACCCGGCAGGGTTGAGGAAGGAATATCTGTTTTTATCTCCCAACTGTCTCAAATATATCAATATGGATTTGTTCCTGAAGAGATAGAGAAAGTGAAAAAAGCATTGCTAAACGCAAGAGAACGGGCAGCCAAATCGGAACAACCGGTCAATTCCTCCCAATTGATGGAGGAGGTATATGCCGATTTTTATAAGGATTATACGATTACTACGCCGCAAGAGGAATATCGATTGACTAAAAAATATATTAATGAGATTGATTCCGTTTCAATAACTGGTTCGTTGCAGCAGCTGGTGAAGACAGACCATATGCATTATATCTTTTCATCCTTTGAAAAAGAAGATATGGCTGATTCCCTGCGGTTGATTCAATTTGTAGATTCTATCCAAAGTGAGACTATTGAGCCCTATCAATTGAAGATGGATATTCCATCCCAATTATTAGAGGATGAACCGACCTCGGGACGAGTTATCAGTGAGAAAAAAATACCGGAGATCAATGGTGTGGAACTTATGCTTTCCAATGGGATCCGGGTGATCTATAAAGAATCCGTTTCCGGTAAAGAGAGGATCAGCATCTCTGCCTATAAGAAAGGGGGACTCTATTCTTTGGATTCAGTTGATTATGTGAATGGACAATTCTCTCCCGGTGTAGTGTCGCTGAGTGGCGCCGGTAGTTTTTCGAGGGATGAGCTATCCTATTTTCTCGCGGGTAACTCCGCTTCGGTGCGGTTGCTGATCGAGAATACACGGACCGGCATGGTGGGTAGCGCGTCGCTGGACGATATAGAAACCCTGTTTCAGCTTATTTATTTGAAGTGGACACAACCTAAAGTTGATTCTTCGGTTTTTGAGATGACGAAGAAGCGGGCAATAGAAAATTACCGGCATAAGAATATCACTGATGAAACTGTCTTTTATCAGGATTTGAATTATTTGATGAGAGGTAAAGACTATGTGACAAGGGAAATGACCGATTCTATTATAGAAGAGCAACTCCATTTTAAAAAGATGCTCCCGGTCTTTCATCGATTTTTCGGGGATGCCGGTGGTTTTACCTTTGTGATTATCTCAGATAGCGAACTTGGAGCATTGGTTCCTTATATCAATAATTATATCGGCTCTTTACCTGCAATGAAGGATGACACGGAAGTCCCGTTCATGTATGATGGAGGGAAAATAGAGACCTCTTCTGCCCAATTGGTACGTCGGGCGGGTGACGCTGATCGCACTATTGTGTCGCTGATTTTTCAACATACCGATCTTCAGGACAGAAAAAAAGTATATGACTTGAAAAGTAATATAGCCAGTGGAGTGGTAAGGATGAAATTGCTGTCGGAATTAAGGGAAAAAATGGGAATGGTGTACAGTGTAGGAGTATCGGGCGGTGCCAGAAAATATCCTGCCGAACTGGCACGCAATACCATTTCGTTTACTTGCAATACCGGTAATTACTTGGTTTTGATTGATAAAACTAAAACGATTTTACAAGAGATGATAGAAAATCCCCATAGCTATGACACGGAAATCGAAAATATAAAGTTAAGCCTGGTAAATGATATGGCTGCCAATGTGCAAAAAGACAGCTATTGGAGTTCCTTTATAAGAAATTCTACTTTTGAAGAGGACGAGGAGTGGAACTATGTTTCCAATTTTAGGAATATGGTAGATAATATCACTAACGAAGATATTTCAAAATTCTTGTCACAATACTATAATATAAATAATATGATTGAAGCGGTGTTGCTTCCAAAAAATAATTGATGTCAAATTTACTAACCAATAAGTTTAAATGAATGTAGTTATGAAATTAAAAAGTTTTTTATTTACCCTCTCGGTGGCTATTCTATTGGCCTCCTGTTCATCCGATGAGCCGGATGCACCCGTCTATGTGGCGGAAATGACCTCTTTTGGATTTTATGCAGAAGATAATGGAGATATAATTGTGCAGGATTATATAGCCTCCTCCATTGGTCCGTCTATTTCTATCTTATTGCCGGAAGACGTGGATAAAACTGCGTTAGTAGCACGTTTCACCGTTTCAGAAAACGATGTTGTGAAGGTGGGTACTGTTGTGCAGCAAAGTGGTGTAACGGTCAATGATTTTACCGGCCCTGTTGATTATATTGTCTCAGAAGGTACAGCCAATGTGAAATATACAATAACGGTAGGGAAGGCTCCTGAATTTGTCTGGACTTCATTGCCCGCTGTTGAAGAAGACTTTTCTTCTTTAATTATGGACGTCAGTCCGACCGGTGTCCCTTATATAGTATACAAGATGAAACGAGATGAATCGGATGAGGAAGCGCTTGGTGTGATGACTTTGAAAGATGGTGCATGGACCTCTTTAGGACAACCTTCGGAAGGACGTGTAGACTCATATTATGATATCGCATTTACATCTGATAATCTTCCGGTAGTTTCATACCTGGATTTTACATCGCCAATTGATCGTAAGGCTTCGGTAAAATCTTGGAATGGTACCACCTGGAGCGCGGTTGGAAGTAATCTGGCAACTACCAATAGGGTTTCGCATCTCGCTATGAACTATGCAACTGATAATAAATTAATGGTATTTGCCCGGTATGAATTGAATGATAATGTATTTCCCCGGAGAGCATTAACGGTGAATTCATTAGAGGGTGGCACCTGGATCCATAACGCAAAAATTACGGGAAGGACCGATGACTTGATCCCTTCGTTGGTGAGAGCGGAAAGATTGGGGAATGCACTCTATCTGGGAGCTCATAATTCCGTAACACCCAATACTATATCGATTTATAAATATGAAAATGGTAACTGGACTACGCTTGTTGACAAGTGGACGGATGAAAATGCAACCGGAATTAATGTGAGAGACTTTGAGATGGCTGTGGATAAGGATGGCAATGTATATGCCGCCTTGGCCGATAATAGTTCAGAAGGTGTCTACAAGTATAGAGTAATTAAATGGGAGGCTGACACGAAACAAATCTCAAGTGTTGGTAGTTATTTACCGGGAGCGTCCGGAGGACTGTTTGATTTTGATTTGGCTCTCTCTCCCTTAGGAGTCCCTTATCTTTTCTATAGGAATGAAAGTCTTTTCCCGACCGTTGTCTCTTTGGATAAAGATACACAGGACTGGACTACGCCCAATATTCTGGAAGCTTCAGAAGGAGATAATTTGTCGATCGGTTTTGCTCCGGACGGAAAAGCGTATGCTGTCTATACAAAGAATAGAACACTCTACAGCTATAAATATGATGCCCCCGGACAATAATAGGGAAATGTAAAGTATAATTGGAATAATGGAGGGGTTTGGCGGTTTGTTAAACCCTTTCATTTTTCTTATTTTGTTGCATTCTGTAATCCATTTATTTTAAATATGGTAAATAGTATGATTAAAAAAATAGTTACATTTATTATTGTCTCTTTCTTCCTGTGCAGTGGATATGCCCAGGATAGTTTCAGATTTATTTTTATGGCCGATGTACATTATCATGATAAGAACGGAGCACCCGAGGCATTCGATATGGCCATTGATACGATTAACAAGCTGAATCCTGACTTCATCCTTGTGGGGGGAGATATGGTGTATGATGCTTTGAGACGCTCACAGGAAGAAGCTGAGAAACAGGGAGAACTCTTTCTGGAGAAAGTCTCTAAATTGAATGCCCCAATCTATTACGCAATAGGCAATCATGATCATTTTGCCCTTTATAATAAAATGATTGATGTGGATCATCCTCTTTTCGGAAAGAATTTTTATGAAAAATATTTTGGTCCCCGGTATTACTCGTTTGACCATAAGGGATGGCATTTTATCACTTTGGATGATATGATTGTTACAGAAGACCGCAGATATATCGGGAGGGTCGATTCCGTGCAATTGGAATGGCTCCGTAAAGATATCGAGCAGATAGCCGATGCCACCCCCGTGGTTATAATGGCACATGTTCCGTTCATTACTACGCTTTCACAATGGTATGGCGGAGGGATAAATGCCAACAATAATAAGTTAGCCATAGAGAACAGCGGAGAAATTCTTCGATTGTTTAAAAATAAAAATCTCAGATTGATATTACAAGGTCATATCCATTATTATGAGGCCTTGCATATATTGAATAAAACAACGGTAATCTCGGCTCCTTCATTTTGTGGTAAATGGTGGATGGGCAAGATGAATGATATGGAGGAAGGTTTTGTGCAGATAGACATACTTGATAACAACAATTTTGAATATAAATATATTGATTATAATTGGGGTGCAAAAGAATAGGTTTCTTTTACTTTGCAAAGATGAATTTTTTGTTACCTTTAAAGTTTGTAATAATTTGAATCAAGCAGTGAGTGTAAATTATAATCAGTACATTTATGAAATATTTAAAAAAATCACCGTCAAAATTTATCAAGACGTATCCTGCAGGTCGCATACTTTTATTCCTTCTGTCATTCACATTTTTTATTTCCTGCTCGGATAAGGATCCGGTGTTGTCTTCTGTCTCCCAATTCAAGTCATTTACTTTTCGTCCCGAACTCAATGAAGCATTGGAGGAAACGGTATTGGGTGTGATATCCGGCACGGATATAAGCGTATCATTCCCTTATAATGTATCAACCGATGGTTTAATCGCTACTTTTACCTATGAGGGTGCATCGGTGAAAATAGGAGAGGAGGAACAAACCAGTGAAGTTACAAAAAATGATTTTAGCGAAACTGTCGTTTATAGCATTATTGCCGAAGACGGGACAAGAACAGATTATAGGATTACCGTTACGAATATGCAACGCCGTATTCCAAGGGTATATGTCAATACAGAAGGGGGGGCTCCTATCCTTGATAAGGAAAATTACGTGACTTCTACGGTCAGAGTGGAGGATCTCGATAAATACTATACCGACGGAGTTGAATTTGAAGGATCGGCAGGAGTAAGAGGACGCGGCAACTCTACCTGGGGAATGGATAAAAAACCATACCGCATAAAGCTGGACGAGAGCGCATCCCTTTTGGGAATGGGGAAAGATAAGAATTGGGCGTTGCTCGCCAATCATACAGACAAGACCTTATTGAGAAATATAACCGCTTTTGAAATTGCGGAGATTGCGGAAATGAGTTGGACACCGTCTTCTTATAGTGTGGATCTTTACCTGAATGATGCATATCAGGGAGTGTATGCATTGACAGAACATGTAAAGGTTTCGGATGAGAGGCTTGATATAGAGCTGGTAACTCCTTCCGATAATTCAGGTGAAGCGTTGACCGGTGGTTATTTTCTGGAATTGGATTTTCATTTTGATGAACCGTATAAGTTCAAAACGGCCATGAAGGAGTTACCTATCATGTTCAAAGATCCGGATGAACCTACACCGGCGCAATTTGAGTTTGTGGAAAATTATTTCAATACAGCCGAGGCAGTTTTATACGGAGATAATTTCAAAGATCCCGAAGATGGCTACCGCAAATATATCGATGTGGAATCATTTGTAAACTACTTTATCATACAGGAACTTGCCAAGAATGTGGATGGCAATATGCGGGGTAGTTGTTATCTGGCTATTCAACGGAACGGAAAGATAGAGCAGCCATTGGTATGGGATTTTGATATCGCTTTCGGGAATGCCGACCATATCACATGGGAGCAAGGTGCTTCTTCCCGGGAATGGGACGGCTGGTTTATTAATAGCTATAGTGCTAATGATAATACTTATACTCCCTGGTTCGACCGTTTCTTTGAAGACCCCTATTTTGTCACTGAGGTGAAAAAACGATGGAACGAATTAAAACCCCAATTGGATGAAATCCCCGATTTCATAAGAGAACATGCTGCTGCGTTACAGGAATCCCAAGCCAAGAACTTCAGCCCGAAGCCTTCCGGTGCCGGATGGATCATCACAAAACCTGAATGGAACTCATCAATTACCAGGGGATCTTATAAGGCGGAGGTTGATTATCTGGTAGATTTTGTGGAAAAACGCCTCCAATGGCTGGATACAAATATAAACGGGCTATAAATATGGCTATAAAGAGGGATATTTCACCTGAAAAATAGCTATTTATTGTGATTGTGGAATATGTCCCTGATCTCGTATCTTTGTGACAGCAGTGCAAAACGACTGGTTCATAACAGAGCTTTTGTATCACACAATAAATAATCACAGCGTAAAATAGAAGGACTCTTCTGTAAAAAGAATATTATGGACGAAAAAATGGGCAACACCACATTTGAGAGTTTAGATCGTGACAAACTCCAAAGGATGCTTCAGATCAAGCAACAATACGAGAATGGTAGTCTGTCGGCTGATGAAGCGAAGAGCCGGATGAAAAACGAAGTAGGGAAAATCTCACCCGAAGAGTTTGCCGCCGCCGAGCAGCTGCTCAAGGACGAGGATCCCGACGAATGTCGCAATGAAGATGTCCGTTCCATGTTGGATATATTTGAAGGATTGATCCAACCCGATGAGCCGGGTCTTCCGTATGGCCATCCCATCGATGCCTATTTGCGGGAAATTAAAAAAATGAGAGAGTTGCTCCGGAAAGGGGATGAGCTGGCCCAAAAGCCGTTTATCCTGAATCCCTGGCTGGAATTGATGGAGCAAGTCATCCAATACAAAGTACATTTCAGCCGCAAGCAGAACCAGCTCTATTCTGCATTAGAGAGACATGGTTTCGACCGTCCGTCTACCACTATGTGGGTTTACGACGACGAGATACGTGACGAGATGAACACAGCGCTCGAGATTTTACGGAACGGCAATGTAAATCCCGAATTCTTTCTCGATGCATATACGCAAATGACCGTCGACCTGAGAGACCTGATGGAGAAAGAAGAGATGATCCTTTATCCTACTTCGTTGAAGTTGATTCCGGAGAATGAGTTTGAAGAGATGAAGTCCGGTGACAGGGAAATCGGTTTCTTCCTGATTGATATGCCCGACCTTGAGCGTCCCTCATCTGCCAAAGAAGAGGAACCGGCAGAAGCAGGACAAGCCGGCCTGATGGACGATCTGGCCTTGTTACTCTCCAAATATGGAAAAAATATAGATACGGCACCCAAAGATAGTATACTCGATGTGGCTGAAGGCAAACTTACGCTGGATCAGATCAATCTCATTTTCCGGCACATGCCCGTGGATCTTTCCTACGTGGATGAAAACGATTTGGTGAAATTCTATACCGACACCGAGCATCGTGTCTTTCCACGTAGCAGTGGAGTAATCGGCAGGGAGGTGCGTAATTGCCATCCTCCAAAAAGCTTGCACGCCGTGGAAGAGATTATTGAGAAATTCCGCAGTGGTGCGCAGAGCAAAGCGGAATTCTGGATCAACAAGCCGGATCTCTTTATTTATATCGTCTATGTGGCAGTGAGGGACAAGGACGGCACTTTCAGAGGCGTCTTGGAAATGATGCAGGATTGCACCCATATACGCCGGCTCGAAGGGGAACGAAGGTTGCTTACTTGGGAAGAGGAACAAAAACTGCAGGGTGGGGGAGAAGAGGCTCCTTCCCAAACAGCCCGGGATTCCCACTATTCCCGGGAGCCGGAAAACGAAAGTGAAGACAAAAGTAATAACGATAACGATCTGAACGAAGGTGATAGTGATGAAGGTGAGATAATTATTTCTGCGGAAACCAAACTGAAAGTATTGATTCACCGCTATCCTCAACTGAGAGATGACCTGCCAAGTATCCATCCCCGGTTCTCGATGTTGAAGAGCCCTATGGCAAGAGTGATGATACCCATCGCCACCATCAAGATGATGAGCGAACAAGCAGGTATGCCACCGCAGGAACTGATCGACAAACTCAAAGAACTGATTGCGAGTTATTGAAGCCTTCGAGGTGTCATTTTTTTGGTTACATGTGCAATCTTTTCGTCACATATCGCTTTTGGCTCGATAAGGATGGAACCGGTCTTTATGATAATGGGGCAATCCGCTGCCACCGCCGCATCTATCGCGATGATCAACTACTGACTTTTTCGGTAACTCACCACAGCCCATGTGTTCAATGCCAAGGCAAAGCCACACAAGGCAAGGAATTGGGGTATCATTTCGAAGAACGTGCTCCCTTTAAGGTATACCAACCGCATTACCTGTATAAAATATTTCAGCGGATTAAAAACGGTGATGGTTTTCGCCCATTCCGGCATACTGGTGGTGGGGGTGAACAACCCGCTCATCAACAGCAGGATCATCATAAAGAAAAACATCACGAACATGGCCTGCTGCATGGTATCGGAGTAGTTGGAGATAACCAGTCCCATCCCTGAAACCACAAGAATATAGATTGTGGCAAAAAGGAAGATGGTAAGCAGGTTGCCTACGGGATAAATACCATAAACCAATGCTCCCAACCCTATGGCGACTGTCAACACCGCGAAGCCGATAACCCAGTAGGGAATGAGTTTCGCCAGTACGAAAACCAGTTTTTTTACCGGGGTCACGTTGATCTGTTCAATGGTGCCGGCTTCTTTCTCACCGACGATGTTCAGCGCGGGCAGGAATCCGCACAGCATCGTCAAAAGGGTCACCATCAAGGCGGGTACCATAAATACCTTGTAATCCAGATGGGGATTGAACTTGTATTGCGGCATCACACCGAATGAGGGAACTTCGACCGCTGTCACGACCGCTTGCCCTCCCTCTTCCCGAAGCTCAGTGGCATAATCAGCCAATATGGCCGACAAGTAGGATGAACCCAAGCCCCCTTTTGTGCTATTGACCGAATTGGCCGAAATCATCACACGGGCCACACCTTCGTTGATAAGACTCTTGTCAAACTCATCCTGAATTTCCAGGATAATATCCGCTTTCCCCGATTCAATGCTACGCATGGCTTCGGGATTGCTGGCGGACACATCCGTCAGCTTGAAATAACCTCCAGCAATGATTTTATTCACCAGCCGTTCAGAATAGACACTATGGTCGTTGTCGACAATACTCAACCTGACGTCTTTTACTTCCTGGTTGGCCGCCCATGGAAGCACCAACATCATCATCACAGGCATCATTATGATTATTTTCGGAAGGAAGGTATTCCTGACAATTTGTTTGAATTCTTTCTCTATTAAAAATTTCAGCATGGCTGTCTAACTTAATCTGGTTTTAAATTTACTCAAGGCAAGCATGATAAGGCTGATCGCCATAACTCCTATAATAACCAGTTCCTTGGCAATATACTGCAATTCCACTCCCTGAATCATGATCTTTTTTACCGCTTCAATATACCATCGGGCAGGCACGATGGCGGAGACCCACTGCAATACGGGCGGCATGCTCTCAATGGGGAACATCATGCCCGACAGGAGCATGATCGGCATCATCAATCCCATACCCGAGGCCAGCATGGCGGCCATCTGGGTATTGACCAGTGTGGAGATGAACAAGCCCAGCGCCAACGCTACAAAGACAAATAGCAAGGATAGGATCGCAAGCCAGAACAGGCTTCCGGAAACCGGCACGCCAAGCACAAACACCGACAGGAGGAGTATGGTGATGAGGTTTACGATGGACAAAGTGAAGTAGGGAACCGCTTTGGCGAGGATGATGTAGATCGGTTTCATCGGCGATGAAAGCAGTACCTCCATCGTACCGGTCTCCTTTTCGCGCACAATGGCTATCGATGTCATCATGGCGCAAATTAACATCAGGATGAGTCCCATCACACCCGGCACGAAATTGTAGGCGCTCTTCAATTGCGGGTTGTAGAGCATCCTTGTTTCAGGGATGATCTGGAACGGCACCTGGTATTGCTCCATGAGTTCCTGCTGGTAAGAACCCAATATGCCCGAAACATAGCCGGTAAGCGTGGATGCCTGGTTGGGGTCGGTGCCGTCGGCTATCAGCTGCACTTTCGCTTCACCCGTGTGTAACAGGTTTTCGGCAAAATTTTCACTAAATACGATCACCAAGTTGATTTTGCCATATTTGAATATGTCGTTGATCTGGTCGATATTTGTCAGTTCTTCGGCAATGGTGAAATATTCACTGGTATTGATGCGTTCCTTGATCCGTTGCGTGGAAGCATCCTTTGACGGGTCGAACACGGCTACCTTCACGTCTTTCACTTCGGTGGTGATGGCGAAACCGAACAGCAGTATCTGCACGATCGGCATGGCCAACAGGATCAGCATTGTCCGCTTGTCACGAAAAATGTGATAATATTCTTTCCTTACGAATGATCTGAATTGTTTCATATCTTAATCTGCTTTGCGTGTGGCTCTTCTCGCCAATTGCTGGAAGACGTCGTCCATGGTGGATACCTCGAATTGTTGGCGCAGATTTTTAGGGGTATCGAGGGCCTCGATCTTACCATCCACCATGATGGACACACGGTTGCAATATTCGGCTTCATCCATGTAGTGGGTCGTCACAAAGACGGTGATACCCCGTTCGGCCGCCTGATAGATGAGTTCCCAAAATTGTCGCCGGGTGACGGGATCCACGCCACCGGTGGGTTCATCGAGAAAGACCACTTTCGGTTCGTGGAAAATGGATACTGAGAAAGAGAGTTTTTGTTTCCAACCCAAAGGCAGTGATTTTACGAGAGTCTCCCGTTCCCTTTCCAGTTCGAGTTCCTGTAAGACCTCATCGGTCTTGACTGCGATCTCTTTACTTTTCATGCCGTAAATACCGCCGAAGAGCCGCAGGTTCTCCCACACTTTCAAATCTTCATACAGTGAGAACTTCTGGCTCATATAGCCGATGTTTTGTTTTACCTTTTCCGGTTCCCGGGCAATATCGAATCCGGCGACGTTTCCTTTTCCGGAGGTGGGATGGCTCAATCCGCACAACATGCGCATGGCGGTGGTTTTACCGGCTCCGTTGGCACCAAGGAATCCGAAGATCTCCCCTTTTTCCACTTCAAAGGAGATCTGATCGACAGCCGTGAAATTGCCAAACCGCTTGGTCAGGTTTTCCGTATATATTGCTTTATCTTCCATTATTTTCTTTCTTTGATTTTTGATAGAGGATTGCATTTCTCTTCCTCTTCCGGGGCTATTTTCGGGATAACAGCATGAAGCAGTCTTCTACTGTGGGTTCTATTTCCTTAATAGCAATATTTGTATAGGATTTTGCTGCTAAAAAATCTTTTAATTGCCCGGGAGTCGTATCGTTGTCGAATGTGACATGGAACGTCTCTCCAAATGAGAATGAACGGCGAATAAAAGGGAGGTCGCGTAAGTCCCGCAATAATTGATGCATCTGGTCTGCCTGCACGGCCCACAGGGTGTCAGGATAGTCGGCTACGATGTTTCGGGGCGTGTCCACTTTTAGGAATTCACCATCCTGTATCAGGGCGATGCGGTCGCAGAGCGTGGCTTCGTCCATATAGGGTGTCGAAACGATGATGGTAATTCCTTCTGTTTTCAATTTCATCAGCATCTCCCAGAATTCCTTGCGAGAGACGGGATCTACCCCGGTGGTGGGTTCATCGAGAAACAGGACCGTCGGCTTGTGGATCAAGGCACAACTCAACGCCAGCTTTTGTTTCATCCCGCCGGACAGTTTTCCCGCCCTGCGGTCTTTAAATGGTTCTATCTGCTTGTAAATATCTTCAATCAGGTGATAGTTTTCTTCGATAGTGGTATGGAAAACAGTGGCGAAAAAGGTCAGGTTTTCCTCCACCGTCAAATCCTGGTACAACGAGAATTTCCCCGGCATGTACCCGATAATCTGTCGGATCTGTTTATAATCCTTTACCACGTCCAGTCCATCCACCGTCGCCGTGCCGCTGTCGGCGAGCAGGAGTGTGGTCAGGATACGGAAAAGAGTAGTCTTGCCGGCGCCATCGGGACCGATGATACCGTAAATTTCGCCCTTTTCCACTTCCAGGCTCAAATCCGTGAGGGCCTGTACCGTTCCGTAGCTTTTGTTGAGGTTATTGGCTGATAAGGCTACCATGATTAATTGATTTTAATCTCTCCATACATCCCCTTTTTGATATAGCCGTCGTTTTTAACAGCCACTTTCACGGCATACACGAGGTTGGCGCGTTCATCTCGGGTCTGGATCGTCTTGGGCGTGAATTCGGCCTTGTCAGAAATCCAGGTGATGGTTCCGGAATATTCTTTTCGGTCCGATTTCCCCCGGTCAGCGTATACTTTCACCGATTGCCCGATTTTCAGGGAAGTTAGCTGGTCGGCGGTAATATATACCCGCAATGTCATATTCTCGATATCGGCCACCTTGAACAATGTCCGTCCCTGTATGGCCAATTCGCCCTGTTCGGCGTATTTCGACAACACAGTTCCATCGATAGGGCTTGAGATAATACTCTTCTGTATCTGGTCGTCGATCTGGTCGATCTGTGCGATCAATCCCAAACTTTCTCCTGAAACACTGCGGTTGTTGTTCTCCAATGTCTCGGTTTGCGCGGAGAGTTGCTTTTCTAGCAGGGCGATCTGCGCGTTGATGTCATCCAGTTGTTTCCGGTTGGCGGCATTGGACTGTACCAGGTTTTCGAATCTTTTCTGTTCCTTTTTTTGGGTGGCGATTTGTTGTTGGATCGAAGCGATTTGCCGGGAGACATTATACTGGCGGCTCTCTACCGATTTCATGCCGGCCAATAGTTGCATTTTCTTGAGATGGAGTTGCACGGTGTCTATATAACCTGCTTGCTTGCCTGCTTCCAGTTTTTGCCCCTCTTCGATATCGAATTGGATCAGTTCCCCGGTTGACCTGGCCGATACGGTAACTTCCCTTGCTTCAAAAATACCCGAAGCATCATAGGTTCCATTATTCTTCCCGCATGAAGTGAAAATTAGGGTAGTGATCCCGACGATAAATAAAATATTCGTTTTCATATTTTGATTGTTATTCGGTTGTTATTCGGTTGTTATTCGATTGTTATTCAGTTGTTATTCAAATTCACGTTGTAAATTTAGGTGTTTGCTACGCTCGACCCGGTAAAAACAAATTTTTCCTCTGTACTCGCTTATCGCAAACATTCAATTATATTCTAATTGTTGGTGGCGAACTTGAGGTTGTAGAGGGCGAGCAGTAGTTCCGTTTCGTGTAAGAGCTTGTCCCGAATCGCCATTTGTTCGGCATTGATATCGCGTGTCAGATCACTGGCGGAGATGGTGCCGTTGGCCATTTTCACTTCTGAAGCACGTTTGACCGAACCTCTCAGGGCAATGATTTCATCATCGTATTTTAACTGTTCGACCCAATTGTCGATATGACTGCTTTTTTGTGTAATGTCGAGATTGGTATTGAACAGGAAGGTTTCACGTTGTGTTTCGATGCTCTGTATATTGTTTTGAATAACCTTGCGGTTGTTCTTTTGGGTATAAAAGTTGCCGATATTCCAGGATACTCTGACACCGGCGACATAGTATGCCTCGAAACCGTCTTTCAGCATGTTCAGTCCCGGTTTGCCATATCCGCCTGTAGCAAACAATCCGAGTTTCGGCATCAGCCCTGAAGTGATTTCACGGTCTTTTGTGGCAAGGTTTTGGATCTGCGCGTCGTATAAACTCAATTCGGGACGGTTGATCGTGAGGGTTGAGGGACGTACCGGCATGGGTTTTACAAATTCTGTATCTTCTCCCAATTCTTCACCAATCAGCTTCGACAATACTTCGATGTATGCCTTTTTTGTATTGGAAAACTGGACTTCATTCTGTTTTGCCTTTAATAAATCTACCTTTATAGCATCCAAATCGGACTGGTTGGCGATACCGTTAAGGATGTATGATTCTATTTGGTTATAATTCCTTTCGAGTTCGTCCTGCAATAGGCGATTCTGTTGAGTTTGCGCCTCGGCGAGCAAAATGCCAAAGTAAAGCTGGTTGATCCTTTCGTTGAGGGCGTAGATGCTCACTTCTACATTTTTTTTATCCACTTCGGCTGCCGTTTCCATTCCTTCCTTTTGCGACTTGATGGTGCCGCCGTCCCATATTACCTGGTTGATATCAAGCGTGGCGCTGTACTGGTCATTGCTCAATGTAGGGATACTTATGTCTTGTATTCCCAATTGGGACAAGTCAATCGGAAACTTTGTCACGTCCGACTGGTAGGAGGCTTTGGCCGAGAATGTGACTTGCGGCAGGTATCCCTTATTGGCATTCGAGAGATTATACGCTGTAGTTTTCTCGACTAGATCGTATTGTTTGATAAGCGGGTAATTTGCCTGCGCTTTTGTATAGCAATCCTCGATTGTTATTTGGGCAAAACTTGTAAGATAACCTAGCAACAAAAGGTGTAGAATGAAAAACTTTTTTGTCATAGAGGTCTTTTATTAATTTGACTATTTAATTGATCAGTTAATCCGGTGGTAAAAAAATACATTGTTTGGAATGTTGAATTGTTGAATCGTTAAGCTGTTGACTCAAACTATTATATTTATCGAATTGTTCAGTATATCCCGGGAAAATCATACCCTTAGACGGGATAAAACCGTTTCGATTACTTCTTTTTGCCGTTGTTCCAACATTTCTTCAAAATTTCCGTCCGGTATGCTGAACGCTCTTTGGAGTACGGGTTTTACCAAAAATGGCATGATGTTCAACGATAAAATGGTAATTAGCAAGTCTGTGGCCAGAATCGGACGAATAGTCCCTTTTTCGATTTCCTTTTCAAGTTCGGCTTCCAATTGGGTTAAAACAGGAATCATGTGTACTTTCAACCTGTCTACTAAAGATTGGAGCCGGTCAGGATTGGAGGATATTTCATTCAATACAAACTGCGGAAGCATCGGATTTTGCTTCAAAAAATTGAAATGGAAGCTTACCAATTGGGCTATCCTTTCTTCTATGTTGGATATATTCTCTCCTGTACTTAAAATATTTGAGGCTATCATCCCGATTTTTTCCTCGAATACCTTTTCGAACAGGTTGTCCTTGGTGCGGTAGTAGTAATGCACCAATGCCTGGTTACAGCCTGCCAGCTTCGCAATCTGACCGGTTGATGTTTTTGCATATCCTTGTTTCAGAAAAAGATTTTCGGCTGCTTCCAAAATTTGGAATTCCATGCTTTTGTCATCTTCTTTCATTGTTCTGAATTATTTAATTGATTGATTAAATTTGTCTATTAAAATTCAAAGTTAAATGAAATAATTAAACAGGAGAATTTTTCGAGGAAAAAAATAATAGATTTTTTTATGGGCAATCTTTACATGGAAAATTATTCTTTATAGATACTCCGACCGCTTGCGGCGGGGAGGTTCATTTTCTTTCAATTATAAACACCGGCTGTTGTTGTCCGGTTAAAAAAGATCTCCCAATTCGACAAAAAGGTTTTACCATTTTGCCGGATTGAAAGATCTGTCAGATTAATTATCTGGGCTCATAATTTCCGGCAGGTGTTCTGAACGGAATTGCAAGGCGATTCCAGCCATTGATTGCAACGATTCCGATGGTTAACCGCAACAATTCCTGTTCGCTGAAATGTTTCTGACATTTTCATAAATTTCATCAGAGATATGATCCTGTGAAATCAGTGTAACAGCTTCAGCCCATTCGAGTGCGGGTTGTTCCTGATATCAAAAGAGAGGGGTAAATATTGTGTAATATTCACGGGAAAAGTTATTTTTGCATGATATAAACTCAGGGAATGCTATGGAGCAATTGTTTACTATCACTCGGTTTACGGAAAAAAAGTCAAAACGTATGTCGGATTTTACGTTTGAGCCGCATAGTCATGACTTTGAAGAGCTTGTGATCTGTAAGACCGGGATGATAGAACACCTTATCGACTTCGAACGTTCGAGACTGATTGCTCCCCTGGTTTGTTTTGTCAGTAAAGGAAAAATACTGGATATTACGGTTTAAGAGTAGTCTGATCTCAGAATCGCGTTTCCAGCTTTATTCCAACTATCACGATTACGCCAATGTGGAACTGCCGGTAGGGGAGAGTTTTGACCGGATCTGTGTTGTTACGCAAATGATCGAAGATGAATATGTAAAAGATGCGGCTGATTACTCCATAATCAGAAGCCTTTTAAGCACCCTTTTCGTGTTAATCGAAGCCGAGCGAAAAAAGAAAGCCCTGCCTGTAACTACGGATAATAATCAGAATATTACTTTTAAATCGTTTTTGCGCATTCTGGAAGATAATTTCAAACGGGATGTAAGCGTGGACTTTTACGCGGAGAAACTGAATATGTCCGCGCGTAATCTGAATCTGATCTGTCGCAGTATTTTGCAACGGAGTGTATCTGAAATTATCGAAACCCGTAAACTGACCGAAGCAAAGAATCTGCTTATGCATTCCGACAAGACAATCTCCGAAATCGGATTCGATCTTGGCTATAATGAAAAGGCCTATTTCACGAAAGTATTCAAGAAAAAAGCGGGAGTAACTCCGTCTGGGTTCCGTAATGAGATGAAAAAGATGCTTTAATCGCTATATTACCGATATTTACTACTATTCTTCCTAAAAGTATTACCTCTGCCCTTTAAAATACCCCGATCTTTGCGGTATAATTAATTATTAAAACAACAAGAATATGAAAATGTATAATTATTTTATAGCATTGGCTCTTATTTTAGCGGTATCCGCATGTGGTGGAAAAAGTTCAGGAAATAAAACGGAAGCATCCGCGGCTAAGGAAGTGGCAGTTGCCGAAGGGCAGGACCTGGTTGTTGATCTGAGTGCTTCAACCATTAACTGGAAAGGATTTAAACCCGGCGGTAGTCATTATGGTGTCTTGAGTCTCAAATCAGGTGAACTGTATATCGATGGCGGCGAGCTGAAATCAGGTACATTCGTGATTGATATGAATTCTATTAACGTAGAAGATCTTGAAGCCGGAAAAGGAAAAGAACAGTTGGAAGGACATCTGAAGAGCGCGGACTTTTTTGATGTGGAAAAATATCCGGAAGGAAAGTTTACCATTACCGGTGTTGAAGAACTTTCGGGAAGTGAGTATACGCATAAGATTAGCGGTAATCTGGAATTGAAAGAAGCGGTAAAGAATATCTCTTTTGACGCGACAATCTCTAAAGATGGTGATACTTATACCGCTAAGACAGCGACATTCACAATCGACCGTACACAATGGGGCGTAAACTACGGTTCAAAAAATATCTTTAAAGACCTGAAGGATGCCTTTATCAACGACGACATGGAAATAACCATAACGTTGGTTGCGAAAAATGCGTAATCAGGCGATGAAAAATCCGGATGATGAATAATCTGAGAAATCTTGTGGATAAAACGAAAAGTACACCGGCCATGCCGGTGCTTTTTGTTGGTCATGGTAGTCCGATGAATGCGATAGAGGATAATCTTTTCTCCAGGAAATGGAAGCAAATAGGAGAAGAGCTGCCCCGCCCATCCACCATCCTCTGTATTTCGGCTCATTGGGAAACAAACGGCACTTTTGTTACGGCTATGCCCTATCCGGAAACCATTCATGATTTCGGTGGATTTCCATGTGAACTGTTTAAAGTGCAGTATCCTGCTCCCGGCAATCCGGCATTGGCGGCGAGCATACAGGAGGAAATAAAACAGTATCCTGTGGAACTGAATACCGACTGGGGACTGGATCATGGAAGCTGGAGTATATTGCGGCATATCTACCCCGCAGCCGATATACCCGTATTGGAATTGAGTATTGATTACACCCGGGGAATGCAATACCATTACGATCTGGCAAAAGAACTGGCCTTTCTGCGCAGAAGGGGAGTACTTATTGTAGGCAGTGGTAATATGGTGCATAACCTGCGGTTAATCCACATGAAATCCATAGAAGGATTCAACGAACCTTACGGGTATGACTGGGCTTTGGAGATGAACGATGTTTTTAAAAGAAAAATCCGATCTGCCGATCATCAGGCGCTGATTGATTATCCGTCGCTAAGCAAGGCCGCGAAGCTTGCCATCCCAACTCCCGATCACTACATCCCCCTGCTCTACGCGCTATCCTTGCAGGAGAAGAAAGACGATATCGAGTTTTTTAACGATCAGGCCTTAGCCGGCTCACTGACAATGACATCGGTTATTATCAGGCAGTAGGATACGTTGGGAAGATGTGGACGAAGATATGTCGCTGAACAGCTTTCTCTACGATGATCCGAACCTGTAGGAGTTGCAAGGATTTTCCGCAAACATCCTGAACTGAATGTGTCGGCAATTGCTCGGCGCCTAGGAGTGAAACAAAGCTTTTTGGCTGCTTATATAAGCGGAAATGAAAAATCTTCAAAAGAACGGGAGAAGGAAATTATAAATGCTGTGAAGCAGGTAGGTCAAGAATTGATTGATGCCTGAGTCAAGTTTAACATCGAAAACTGAGATCTTAGAAAGTAAATAAAATTAAGGTGATCAATGCAGGTCTACCCTGCAACTGATCACCTTAATAGTTAAAATATGACTCTCTTGTTTCTTCTACTATTAGAAAGTCGCTTGGATCATCACAGGAAAATGATCGGAATAAAAACGTCCATATTGACTATCTGTTAAAACTCCATATTTTTCGACCGTTACATCTTTCGACACAAAGATATAATCTATTCGATCTTTCATCGGAGCATCGATTTGATATCCTGTAAATGTTCCTTCCGGACCGTAAGGCGGTTCTTTGGTTACTTTTCTTGAATCAGTAAGAAAGCCATCATGATAAATGATCTGGATGGGTTCATCTTCGGGTGCGGCATTAAAATCTCCTGTACAGAAGAATGTCCCTTTGCCTACAATAGCTTTCATTTTGGATAGTAGGAGTTTAGACGATTCTCTTCGGGCGATTTTTCCCTGGTGGTCATAGTGGGAATTGAAAAAATAAAATTCTTTACCGCTTACGGTATCTTTAAATTTAGCCCATGAACAAATCCGATTACAACATTCAGCATCCCATCCCTTACCGGGAACATCGGGAGTTTCGGAATACCAGAAATCCCCTTTATCCAATACCTCAAAGCGTTCCTTATTATAGAAGATCGCCGAATGTTCACCGGCATCTTCACCGTCATCACGACCTTTTCCTACATAAGCATATTTTCCTGTTTCAAGAATACCGTCCAATTGGTGCTTGAATCCTTCCTGTGTTCCAAAAACATCCCATCCATGAAACATCACCAGAGACTTTACCATTTCTTTTCGATGTTTCCATGCGTTCTCACCATCATTTGGAGTGTCCATTCGCAGATTGAATGTAGCCACTCGCATTTTACATTTTTCTTTTGCATTTATAGGAAGTGTAACTCCCAGCAAACATACGATTAAAAGAATCCATTTTGTTTTCATTTTTCTATTGTTATTAATTAATTTCCGTCATTTGATGCGCCCTCTTCCCATCCTTTATTTTGCACAATGTTGGTGTTCTTCACCATAACCAAAGATGGAATTGGGTAAAGATACTGTTTTTCTCCGAATACGCGTTTATGGTCATTTGGGGTGTCCCATGTCAGATAATATCCGGCAGAAGGATTTCCGGGTTCAACCTCTTTTACCCTTTGTAATACATTGGTTCCCTGAATTTGAATGGTTGCACAGGTTTTCCCTACTGTATCCCAATCCAATTTTTCTTTTGCAGCCGCCAGGTTGGCATCGGTGTCATAAAACAACACGTCGTAGGTTCCATCCCGATCCAGGTCAATTGCTTCATTCAGTTTCGGGAAATACATGCCATCCCAGCTTTTTAACAGTAAGTAACCACATTTCCAACGACGAATATCGTCAAAACGAAATCCTTCAAGACAGAGTTCAATAGCACGTTCCCTCCTTATTTCGAGTAGTACCGGATCTGAAATGGAGGGGAAATAAGTTTCCTGAAAATAGGAATCCACGACAGTTGGTTTTGTTGTGAGTCCACCTGTAATTCCGGCTCTGGCACGCAATGCACCCACCGTTAACACCCAATCGGCATCGGTCAGGGTTCCCAATTCGGTCTTTGCTTCGGCATAATTCAGCAGAACCTCGGCATAACGAAAAAGAGGGATTGCATTGGTGTTCAAAGCAGCATTATCGTACTTAGGATCATCGAGACATAATTTCAATGGCTGATACCCGGTTCTGACGTATCCCATAAAATTGGGTGCAGTAGCTATGCCATTGCGTGTATATCCAGGTGTGCGGATGGTTTGGGCAAGACGGGCGTCACGATTTTGACATTCTTCATAAAATACCTCTGTTTCCCAACCGTTTCGTGAAGTATAGGGTGTGCCGTCCGTTTGAAGATAGGTGTTGATGAATGTACGTGTCATGCTGAACCGGTTGCCATAGGTGGGAGAAGTCCATTTCCAATTTGCGTGGTGTAAAACGCCCAAATCCGCACTAGAATTCACCGCCAATAGTACTTCGTCGGTCACAGGATCGTCGCTTGTAAACAGGGCCCTGTACGATTTGCTTGTTCCGGCCGCAGTATAGAGTGTTTTTCCGGAATTATCTATCACGTATTCAGCCTTATCCACTGCTCTCTCCAACCATTCGTCGGCTGATGTGGACAGGTTTAAATGATGATATTTTCTAAATGTTCCTTCAAACAGGCAGACACGCGAGGCAAAAGCATAAGCAACCCATTTTGTTACCATACTTCCTGAGGCATCTGTTAGCATAGTGATATTGTTACAAGCAAATTCAAGATCTTCAAAAACCTTTTCCATTACCACCTCCCGGGAATCACGGGGAGCATACAATTTTTCATCGTCCACATCAAGTGTTTTGTCAATCCACGGAACATCACCAAATCGTTTCACCATATCATAATAGAAATATGCCCTGAAAAAACGGGCAATTCCAATGTAATGATTACGTACCGATTCTTCCACCCGTTCGTCGGTACAATTCTCTATGAAATAATTGATATTTCGAAGATTGCTCCACGACCATCCACCGGCATTTGTTTCACTATATGCATTTTTTACCTGGAAATCAGGAAGATTATTGATTGCGCCGAAATCAACCAGATTAATTTCCATTTGACTGGCATCGCTTCCCGATGGGAATAACTTTTCATAAAACGAATATACATAGGTTTTCAACCCTGCTTCGGAACTCATAATCGCACCTTTGGTAACCGAAGCTTTAGGTTCTTCATACAAATCACAAGAAGTAAGGTATAGGGCTGAAAGAAAAATAAACAAATAATGTATTTTTTTCATTACATCTATATTTTAGAATGTTATTGATAATCCGAGTGTCAAATTTTTCATCAGTGGATAGGTGTAATTGTCTCCACTGGTTCCACTGGTCAAGTCGGGATCGGAGCCCGAAAACGTGTTTGCTACGTCCCAATCTTTGGTTCGCTTATATAACGGTGACCAACTCCATAGATTTTCTCCGCTTACATATACACGTACGTTTTGCATGCCGGCCCTTTTTATCAGGTGTTGAGGAATTGTATATCCTACCTGTATGTTTTTCAGCCGGATATAGGCAATATTCTGCAAATATCTGTCAGAAATTGTTTCGCGCAATGAAGGGGTATATCCGGCATAGCGTGGAAGATAAGCATTGGGATTATCTTCTGTCCAGTAATTTCCCAAGTGCCATTTAGGGAGTGGGTTGTACGGGCGATTGTATTGTCCCCAGAAACCCGATTCGTTGCTTGGGAACCAATTTTGTTTTCCAACACCCTGAAAGAATGCCGAGAAAAAGAAATTATTCCAGTCCCCGCTTAAGGTGAAGCTATAGATATAGCGTGGTTCTTCATTACCGAGAATGACCTGATCGCCGGGGTTGTCGACCGTCTTGTCGCCGTAATCTATTTTTCCGTTGCCGTTCACATCCACAAACCTGATATCGCCGGGATAAGTGGTTCCATTAGCCGAAGTCTTGATAATAGTATTCACGTAACCTTTTATCTCTTCTTCCGATTGGAAAAATCCATCGGTGCGGTATCCCCAAATTTCACCTACCGTTTGTCCTTCATAATAATCGTCCAGACTCCTGGTCGCATTGTTGTATTTGTCTATTTTTGATTTGTAATCTGCTAAAGTACCCCGTATTTCATAGTTGAAGGGTTTCTCGGCTAATGTAAACTTGTTGTTGTAGCTAAGGGACAATTCCCACCCCCTTGTAGTCATATCGGCATAATTTCCTTTGGGCGAATCTGCACCAAAAACATCGGGCAGGGTGACTCCTTTTGTATACATATCCTTGGTCTTGCGCACATAATAATCGCCGGTCAGCCTCAACTTCCCGCCAAGGAATCCCATGTCAACCCCTATATCCGTAGTGGTTGCCGTTTCCCAGGTAAGGGACCGCGGAATAACATCGGGAGCACTTGTGTATTTATTCTTGGCACCATTTACAATATAACCTGCAGTTTCAATAGACAAGAGCTCCATATAGTTGTAAGACGATACATTTCCATTGCCCAACGAGCCATAAGAACCACGCAGTTTTATATCCGAAATGAAATTTTCGTTTACATGCCAGAAAGACTCTTCCGAAATTCGCCATCCGAGTGACAATGAGGGGAAAAATGCCCATTCTTCATTCTCCGGAAATTTGGAAGAACCATCATAACGACCGTTCAATTCGGCTAAGTACCGATCTTTGAAAGCATAATTCAAACGAAAAAATGCACCTGCTATCTTCCACTTTTCCCAACCGGCCGATGTGGTGATAGCATCACCAAGGGCAAGGTTTATACTTTCGGAATCGGGAAACAACAACCCATTTCGTTGCACGTAAGTGCTTTCATATTTCGACGTTTCGTAATTATACCCAATCATCCCTTTAAAATAATGTGCATCGTTGAAAGTGTCTTCGTATTCGGCGTAAAGGTTGGTAGCCGTATATAGCGTATTGCGAATGCTCTTTTTGTAATCGTTATATTTCTCGCTCAGAAGAACTGTAACTCCCTCTTTCACACTATAGGGTACGGGCACGCGGCGTTGCGCTTCGTTGTTGTCGTAATTTCGAAATGTGAAATCTCCATTTACACGCAGCTTGTTATTCAGGAACATAGCTGAAAAACCGGTGGTGTTTTTCAACACTTTTTTGTGTGTATCAATCCCGTTTTTTCCATAAATGAAATCTCCAACCGTGTATGCTGCAGACATGGTCAATGAACCGTCGGGATTGAAGATAGGCGATGTTGGATGCCCTTCATCTGCAATATTTCTCCAAATTGAACCTCCTTCCCCCACATTTAGAGGATTGTGATAAGTCATGTTTGAAAACTCCATATTGTTTGTTATACGTAGCCAGTTCGTCAATTGGAGAGACCCTTTGGCCCGGATATTCAACATATCATAATCATCTGAATTGTATCGGAACAATCCATCATATCCATAGTATCGCCCGGAGATATAAAAATCGGCTTTTTCCGATCCACCCGAAATGGTCATATTGTGATCCTGTGCAAAGGTTCGATTCTTATACAACATGTCATAATAATCTACATTACCATAATAAGTATATGTTCCGTCCGGCTCAACTACAATATCGTCAGTTATTCCTTGCTCTCGGCGCTTTCTGAAATTATCTAACCATGCATCGGAATACAGCTGACTTTTATTGATTTTGTTGGGTAACGAAGAATAGTTGTTCCACCCATAGTAGGCTTCACGAAAATGCTCTGCGTACAGCAAACCGTCGGAGACGAAATCGGGTACGGCTGTTGGTTTCTGTGACGAAACATTTCCTGTATAGTTAATGCTAACCTTCCCTTTCTCCGGATCTTTTGTTGTAATCAGTACCACTCCAAACGATCCTCTGGCTCCATAAATAGCCGCGGAAGCAGCATCTTTTAATACCGATACACTTGCAATATCATTCGGGTTTAATAAAGCAGGATCTCCTTCCACACCATCGATAAGTACCAGCGCGCTACCTCCCTGACCGATAGATGTTTTACCGCGAATATTGTACCCTGCGCTTCGGGTGGGCTTTCCATCATCAAGTGATATATTCAGGTTGGGAATGGTTCCCTGCAATGCCTGAGTAACATTGGCAACAGAGCGATTTTCAAAAACTTCACTTGTAACCTGATCAACAGCTCCCGTTAAATTCACTTTCTTTTGCGTGCCATATCCCACAACCACAAGTTCTTCCAGACTTTTTGAGTCTTCCTGTAAAATGAAATCCACTACGTTTTTTCCGGTAGTGGCAAGCTCCTGTGTCAAATAACCGATATAAGAAACCTGTAGCATGGCGTCTTTGGAAACGGGTAGCGAGAACCGGCCTTCAATATCCGTCACAGTGCCATTAGTAGTCCCTTTTTCTACAACATTGGCACCAATAACAGGGTCGCCGTGTTCATCCAGTACTTTTCCATTTACCGTCCGCCGCTCCGGTTGGTTGGTATTTGCTGACGCTTCTAAGCTTTTTCTTGTCAGGATTATCTGCTTTCCCTGCATTTCGTAGTTAATTCCTTTACTGTTCAATAAAGAAGACAATATCGTCTCAATGGGCTGATTCTGTTCGTTCACCGAGATCCGCACGTTGTCGTTTATTTCGGTATTGTCATACATAAATGTATAAGAATAGTTTTTCTCAATATATGAGAAGAAATCTTTCAAAATTACATTATTCATTTCAATATTAATGCGTTGTAGATTGTCTGTTTGCGCATTTGTCAGGAAGGAGAATAACAAAAAGGATAATAATAAGATTTTTTTATACATGATAAATTAAGATTTAGTTAGATAAATTCTTTACCTGAATTTGTAACTCCAAATAATAAAAATCATAATCCATTCATCGATGGATAATGATCGATAAAACTAAGTGAGATATGAGTAAGTTGTTTCATTTCAATTGGATATACACCTCCTTTCCTTCTATCTTATATGTTATTGGTGTCATTCTATTCATCAGATCCAGAAATTCTCTCATTGATTCTGTTTTTACCACAAAGGTGTAGTGTGGGCGTGAGGTTACATTTTCAAGGGTAATGTTCACTCCATACCAACGTTCCAGTTTTTTTACGACTTCATAGATATCATTATTGTAAACCTTCAAAATGTTTTTTGTCCATAATTTGGTTGTTTCTACATCGTCGGCAACAACGCGGTATTTCAAGTCTGATTTGGTGATTTCAGCCATCTGGTTGGGACGAAGATCTGTCAGTACCACTCCATTTGATTGATTTATAAGTGATACGTGCCCTTTTTCGAGTGATACAGATATAACCTTGTCGGATTCATATGCAGAAACATTGAAGCTGGTACCATGTACCTGTACACTAATCTCTCCCGACTGGACGATAAAAAGTTTGTGGGGGTTTTTCTTCACATCGAAAAAGGCTTCACCTTGTAGACTGATCAAACGTTGGTGTGGATGTGCATAATAGGTGAGTGTGGAACCGGAGTTCAGCCATACCCGGGATGAATCGGGAAGCGTAAGCTGTGTTTTTTCACCTAAAGGGGCAAACGCAGTAAATTGTATGGATTGGTGTTCTGTTCGGTTTATTAAGAAAGAAAGACTTATACCTAATATTAATGCGATACTGGCGGCAATACCGGTAATTTTTAGTACTGTATGTTTTGTATACAAGGTGGCCGCTGTCGGAAAATCAATCTTCTTTTGGATCTTTGCCCAAACTTGCTCTTTATCCGGTAATTTGTTTGTAGGTGACGCTTTCAAGAATTTCCACTCTTTTTCCAAAGAATAAAAAATGGCGCGATGACGGGGATTGTCTTCAAGCCACGCTTCCAATTTCATTTTTTCCGACGTTGAGATCTCTCCCTTTAAAAACGCTGCAATTTGTTCGTAAGGTATTTCCATTTATTTTAGTCATGTTTATAAATAGACCCGCCGAAAAGAAAATACCCTGAAAGGAAATTGATAAATTATTTACACCGATAGCCATAGGAGAAATATGCCCGTCTGTATTATTGAACCATAATTCCGGGACACAAAATCGCGGATTCGTTTCAATGCAATGGACATCTGTGTTTCTACCGTTTTCTCTGAAATTTGATAATAGGCGGCTATTTGTTTATAAGTGAGTTTGTGTTTTTTATTCAGGATAAAAATTTCTCTGCACCGCTCAGGAAGCAGATTAACCGCTTTCTTCAATATTACGGAAAATTCTTCCAGATCGTAACAATCGGGACTCCTTTCTGCTATTTTTTTGTCTTTTATCCATTGGGTTAGTAAAACCATCCTGTTTTGTCTATTCCGCAGATAATTTAGTATCCTGTTACGTGCCGCGTTGTAAAGGTATGTTTTCATGTATTGAATTTCCAAATACTCTTTATTTTCCCATAAACTGACAAAAACATCTTGCACTACATCCTCAATAGCGGCGGTATCACCGGTATAATAAGCCAGAAATTCGCATATTGACTCGAAATACAAGTCATATATGATACGGAAAGAAGCGGCATCCATTTTGGGTATTGGGTATCTAAAAGATCAAGTGTCAAAGTCGCGAAACCGCATAAGTAAAAGTTGCAGCACCTTTAAGTACAAAAAAATTGTTGCACATTCGTGTGAAAATGCAGTTTTCTTTTGTTCCTCCCGGCATACATTCCTGTTTTACCGAAAGCCTGGATGTTTCAGTTAATTCCCAATAATCACAATTGTCTCCCCCAAAATAATGCTCTGCGGTCTGTTTGTCAATTAATTTTTCTTTCATCAGGGCTTAGTGTGTAAAAAATAGTACATATCATTTATCTCCATAATGGCCGGCAGCGCTTATCATCACAACAGTAATAATATCTTCGTGAATTTCATAGATTAGCCGGTGTTCCTGTGTGATCCGTCTCGACCATTGTCCCTTTCGATCCCCTCTTAAAGCTTCAGGTTTACCCGTGCCTGTTGTTGGATGATGTTGTATTTCGTCTATAAGGGAGTTGATTTTTGAAAGGATTGATTTCTGTCCCGTTTTTTTATGTGCTTCGACATCTTATATGAATTGTTCGGTATATTCCAAGATGTATTCTATGCTTTCTTTCATAAACTAAACAGTTTCTTTCTTTCTTCATCAGAAAGCCGTTTTGTTCGACCTGCACGGGCTTTATCAATGTGATCGATGTTTCTCCTGTCCGCAAAGAATAAATCCCCTGACGGGCTTATATCAAACGGATTCACCCTGTACTCTTCGGGGATGTTCATAAACTCGTTAATCCAGTCCTCATTGACAAATTTATCATCCGGGCTATCAGTTACGATAAGATTGACGTATTTCTTACCCCGTTTAACTACAACCCTTTCCTTCTCTGCCAGTTCAAAGTATGTCTTTGTCTCCCTGACGATTTCTCTTGTTGTGATTACTTTCATATCAATTATTTTTTGTACATACAAATATACATACATTTGTTGATCTACACAACTGAAACCTAATTTATTTTGATGCCTCGACAGTGAAGGATCTTCCTCCGGCATTCCGATATCCAAACAGCGGAAGACACCAAATAACCCATCGAGCTGCCAGGGCCTTTGCGAAAAACGGTGTCAAAATTAACGATCCTGACAAGGATCCGGAGAGTGATTTGGTGTCATTCAAACAGTGGGTGACCCAATTAGACATAAAAAGAAAGTATCAACAGATAATATATTATGTTTATATTCCATAACATTACTGTCCTATTAAAATCTCGTAGAGTTCTTTGAAATATTTGAAATTTAGTTAGTTGTAGTCATTTTTGGATTAAACGGATTTCAATTCTCGTCTTTGTAGTTCTTAGAAAGAACAACAATGCATAAGGATAAATTCGTTTTTTTTCAATTAGTCAGTTTCCTCGACAGGTGATTTACAGCGGTTTTTAGTACGCCCGGCGGGAATCGAACCCACATCGTCGGAACCGGAATCCGATATTCTATCCATTGAACTACGGGCGCAGGATCAACCTTATTCCCTGAAAGTGGCGTTCTTCCATTTTAAAGTAATGGAATCGCTCTTCAGAAAAGGTTTTATTTCTGCTATCTGATCATCGGTTAAAAGCGATTTGTAATTGAATGTCAGTGTTAAATCGCTTCCCTGTTCACTGAATGCAGCCGAGACCGGATAAATGTGGTGCAAAGATACAGCATATTTATAATTTTCCATCTCTTTTTTGGAAGAATCGAAAAAAATTTCTTTAGAAATTTCCGGTAGAAACCCGTTATTCTCTATTTTTTCCCACTTTGTAGTGTAAAATGATATATGGCTGTCGCAAGCGGTTGCACATACTGTTCTGATCATGCACACGATCGCAGAATCCTTATTGAGTGTCAATAGCTTCAATTGAGTAGTGCCCGCGTCTGATGTTTTTATCTTGAGATAGTCGCTACTTTGTTTTAATTTCTTGATCTCTCCCAGAGCATAGGGAACAGCTGTTTCACCTGAATCGACCAATAGCATGGTCTTAGAGCCCTCTGACATACCCGGAAGGAGTTCCGATGGCATTAACTTGAACAGATCCCCTATATTTTGTCCTTCTGCCAGCAAGGAAACCGATAGGAAAAATATCCATATAAAATTTCGCATAGTCGTTATTATTTTATTATTCTATTTCAATCTTTATTAATCCCATTAATCCCATTAATCTGATCGTCTGCTAAGGATAAG
The DNA here is from genome assembly GCF_002410825.1 of Proteiniphilum sp. UBA5384. Taxonomy (GTDB): domain Bacteria; phylum Bacteroidota; class Bacteroidia; order Bacteroidales; family Dysgonomonadaceae; genus Proteiniphilum. The sequence continues at coordinate 240,992 of NZ_DHOS01000001.1, forward strand.
TATCCTCAACCCTAGTCCAAATGCGGAGCATGATAAGCTCCTATTTTGGAAATATTGGCAATGTCCCGTGTCCCTGATATGATTACCCGTATCTTCGGGACTGTGACATCGTCGAACCTAAGTAACCGTTTATAACCGACCGTACTTCCTGAAGCAAGCTCTATCCATTCGTCATCTACCCATCCTTCCACTGCAAATTCTTCCACACGTTGCCCCTTACGGATATCTTCCTGAAGCATTACTGTATTGATGGTTTCGCCGGGTATGACGTTGAATTCCCTGATAGCTCCCGCACGGGCTTTCCATTCCATATTTCCGTTAGTTAACATTTCATTATCAAATGTTTGGGAGATATAATTGCCCAGTTGACGGAGGCGTTGCCTGTCTGTTTCATGTAACTTGCCTCGTTTATCCGGCGGGATATTCAGGAGGAGTACCGAGTTCATGCCGACAGAATGAAAATAGATATCCACCAATTGTGATAATGTTTTTACCTTTTCATCTTCCTCCGGGTGGTAAAACCAACCGGGACGGATGGAGACATCTACTTCTGAGGGGTACCAGTGAATGCTTTGTGCTTCAGCGATAAGCCGGCGGCTACCCAGATCTTCGGCAGTAGGAGAAATATCCAGCCGTAGATTTTCGTTAATATGTGTATCAGAGATGTCAGGCTGCAGTGGAGTAGCGCTCCATTCTGTTTCCCTTCCTAACCCATCTTCATTGCCTACCCATCGTATATCGTTGCCCATGATCGCTTTTACTGCGTTGGGTTGGAGGCTGTCAATAATTTGGTAGAATCGTGGCCAATCATATTTTTGTACTTTGCCATTATGTCCTTCATCATACGCCCCGTCAAACCATACTTCATGAATATCACCATAGTTTGTGAGAAGTTCGGCCAATTGTTGTGCGAACAAGGCGTTATAGCGAGGAGAGTCTCCATAACTTTTGGCATTTTTATCCCATGGAGAAAGGTAGATTCCGAATTTCATATTATACCTGTCACAAGCCTCCTTCACTTCTTTTACTACGTCTCCCGACCCGTTTCTCCAAGGGGAGGAAGCAATTGAATGAGAGGTGGTTTGGGTTGGCCAAAGGCAAAACCCATCGTGATGCTTTGCCGTGAGAATCAACATTTTGAAGCCGGATCCCTGTAGTGTGGATACCCATTGTTCTGCATCGAAGTCAGTAGGATTGAACAACGCCGGGTCTTCGGTACCGTCACCCCATTCCCGTCCAGTAAAAGTATTAATTCCAAAATGGATGAATGCGGCCAATTCCATCCGTTGCCATTCATATTGGTTGTTTGTAGGAACTACATACGCCGAAAGTTTGACTTTTTGGTCAGAGGTAAGAAGTATGTCGGGGAAGGTTAGTTTTTTCTCAAAATAAGTATTGGCCCTCTGGTTACATCCTGAGAGTAGTACAAAGCAGACCATACATGGAGTCAAAAGGAGTTTTCTCATAAGTTTATAATATTTGGCAACAGAGAAGCAAAGTTACAATTTTTGAGAGAATATCAAATAAGAAAGCCACCCTTTTGGGGTGGCTGCACTTCAATTTCAACTTTGCTGCTTATTACTTCACTTCAGCAGGTTCTTCAATCACTTGTTGCAAAGTATCGACTGCGGCTGCTTCAGCTGCTTCTATGGCAGCACGGATGCTGTCCGCCTGAACAGCGGCAATACTGTCTAGTCTGGCTGCTTCGGCGATACTGTCTTGTTTCGCTTTTTCAGCCTTTGTCTGAGCATTGTTGCAAGAAACGAAACCTAAAGTTGCTACGAAGGCAACTAAGAAAAGTACTTTTTTCATCTTTTAGTAGTTTTAAACGATAAATAATATTGCTTTATCAAAAACGATGCAAAATTATATCAAAAACATGTTTTATAACATGTTTCTCTAAAAAATTATAGTTAAATAATCTTAAGTGATTGTCGGCCTTGATGATTTGAAGTAAAAATCATTCTTTTTTATCATTTGTCTTCATATAGGTATCGTTTGATAGTTTTTTTTGGAGTTTTTTCAAATTCTGAGGGTATTATTTCAATGGAGGCGACTTTCTCATATTGAGCCCCTGATTGATTAAGTATATCTCTGTTTTCACTCATTATTTCCTCCAGTTTCTCTTTCGGAATATTATTTTCCTCCATCGCAGGAAAATCGGGATATACCAATGCTATCAGTTTTGTGTTGCGGGCAATGACCAAACTTTCAGATATGTACGGTAAATTATTCAACCGGGATTCAATCTCTTCAGGGTATATATTTTGCCCGCTGGACGAGAGAATCATAGTTTTTATTCTTCCTTTAATGAACAGTCGTTTTCCCTTCATAATACCCTGGTCACCGGTTTTCAGCCACCCATCGTCGGTGAAGGCATCTGCAGTTGCTTCGGGATTTTTGTAATATCCTTTCATTACATTTTCACCTCTGACCTGGATTTCTCCCGGTATATTTTCGGGATCGGCAGAATCGATGCGTCCTTCCATAATATCGTCCAATATGGAACCGCAAGAAGCAGGTATAAAATTGTAATGATGATCGTAAGAAATGAGTGGAGCACACTCTGTCATGCCATAGCCCACGGTAAAAGGAAATTTCAACTTATGGAAAAAGGTTTCTACTTCCGTATTCAGGGCGGCACCTCCAATAATTACTTCTCTGAAATTACCGCCTAATGTATTTCTCAGTGAATTATTTATTTTGTTAAGGATAAGTGTATTGACCCCGGGTATTTTCAAAAGTATCTTAATCGCCGGTTTTTGTATTGTCGGCAGGATCTTTTTCTTATATATCTTCTCGAAGATGAGCGGCACCGTGATGATAAGGTGAGGTTTCACTTCGCCTAAAGCAGTAATAAGATTCTGCGGGGTAGGGGAGATTCCCAATAAAGTGATATGGACTCCTACAGAAAGTGCGTATAGAAAATCAAAAGCGCAGCCATAGGCGTGGGCTAATGGTAAGAATGCCAGAATACGTTCACCGGTATGAAGTAACTCTAATGTGTGTGCATAGGTGACATTTCCTGCAAAATTATTTGCTGTAAGCATCACACCCTTGCTGAATCCCGTTGTTCCTGACGTATAATTGAGGCAGATAACTTCTTCGTTACTAATTTTGGCATAACGGATATCATCGCGTGAATAGCCATTTGGATAGGCATTATGAAAAGTTACCTTCAATTCTTTTACTTTTTTGATCATACTGCCGTCCTCCTCTTTTAAGAGCGAAAAAGAAGATAAATCGAATACCGGAATATGAAAATTATCCTTGTTGATTGATTTCCAGATAGATTCATTTATAAATACCATCTTAGAGTCAGAATGGTTAATGATCCGTTCGATACTTTCTTTATTGAATTCGTGAAGGATGGGGACAATGACGGCACCATAAGTGACAGTAGCCATGAAAATAACGGCCCATGAAGAATGGTTTTTCCCTATCAGTGAGATCTTGTCTCCTTTCCCGATCTGTAACTCCGCAAAAAGGAGATGCAGTTTTGCTATTTCATGGGCCAACTCTCCATATGTATATGACCTGTCTCCTTTGTAATCACTTAAAGCAGGTAAATCCCAATTCTTTTTAAAACTGTTTTCGTAAATTTTGATGAAGTTTTGTTCAATCATGATTGCACATTATCTCTAATTCTGTGCAAAAATAATAGCTAAAAATGTATTATCAAAGAAAAAAGGGAGGTAAATTAGGAGTAAAATTGTAATTTTGCGGTTTTATTATTTACAGCTTAATCCATGTGTCATGTGAATTATCTCTGCGCTGAAGTATTTTCCGGGAGGAGATTTTACGAAAATGACAACCCAGATATGATTGATAAAACTATATTTCAAGATAAAACGGCGGCCTACTATACTTTGGGTTGCAAACTGAATTTTGCCGAGACATCGGCTATCGGCCGGCAACTCTTGAACTCCGGTGTGCGTCGTGCGCGAAAGGGGCAGAAAGCCGATATTTGTGTGATAAACACCTGTTCCGTTACGGAACTGGCCGATAAGAAAGGGCGTCAGGCTATCCGGAAGGTGATACAAGAGAACCCATCTGCATTCATCGTTGTTACCGGCTGCTATGCCCAGCTAAAACCGGAAGAGGTGGCCGGCATAGATGGAGTAGATCTGGTGCTTGGCGCAGAACAAAAACTGGATGTGGTCAAATATCTTGACGATCTGAAGAAAAAGGAGAAGGGCGAGGTAGTTACATCCAAAACGCATCGTATCCGGTCATTCGTCCCTTCTGTTTCAGCGGACGACCGTACCCGTTATTTTTTGAAAGTGCAGGACGGATGTGATTATTTTTGTTCTTTTTGCACCATTCCTTTTGCCAGGGGAAGGAGTCGCAACGGATCGATTGCCGACTTGGTGAAGCAGGCCGGACAAGTAGTACAGGAAGGGGGTAAAGAGATAGTGCTTACAGGGGTGAATATTGGAGATTTCGGACATACAACCAAAGAGTCTTTTTTGGATCTCCTCAAGGAACTAGACAAGGTGGAAGGTATAGAGCGATACCGAATCTCTTCCATTGAACCGAACCTTTTATCAGATGAGATTATTGATTTTGTCGCCGGTTCGAATCGTTTTGCACCTCATTTCCATATGCCGCTGCAATCAGGAAGTGATGATGTCTTGAAATTGATGAAACGACGTTATGATAGTACCTTGTTCCGCCACAAGGTGGAAAAGATTAAAAAAGTGCTTCCGCATGCTTTTATAGGTGTGGATGTTATTGTAGGTGTCCGCGGTGAGACAGATGATTATTTCTTCCAGGGTGAAGAATTTATCCGTTCCATCGATTTTTCGCAATTGCATGTGTTCACCTATTCTGAACGTCCGGGTACTGCTGCCCTGACGATTGACTACGCAGTAGATCCAAGGACTAAACATGCACGAAGTAAAACTTTATTGGACTTGTCCGATCGGCGTTTGGAGGAGTTTTACCTGTCTCAGCAGGGTAGCCGGAGAAAAGTGTTGTTTGAACATACAAAACGGGGTAAAAAAATGCACGGGTTTACCGAAAATTATGTAAAATTGTATGCTGATTATGATGCATCTCTTGTAAACAAGGTGATAGAGGTAGAAGTGGGTGCGTATGACGAGAACGAAATGGCAATGAAAGCGATTTTTTAATGGAGGGGAAAGAAAGTAAAAAAGGAATTGGATATTCACTGTTATATGGGGTTGCATATCTGCATGCGTTGCTGCCATTCAGGGTACTATATGTATTATCTGATATTCTGTATCTGCTTGCATATTATGTAGCACGATACCGGAGAAAGATTGTCAGGAAAAACCTGAAAAATGCTTTTCCGGAGAAGACAGAAAAAAGTATCGTGAAGATCGAGAAAAAATTTTATCGTCATCTGTGCGATTATTTCTTTGAAACACTCAAGATGCTTCGTTTTACGGACAAGGAGGTGCGAAAACGGTTTAAATTAGAGAATCCGGATATCTTTAACCAGTTGACAGCCAATGGAAAATCCTGTATACTGAGCCTTGGTCACTATGCTAACTGGGAGTGGGTGCCCTCTATCGTACTGAATTTTAGGCCGGGATTGGGGCAAGGGTTCATCTATAAAGAACTGCATTCAAAAGTATTCGATCAGCTTTTCTTGAAGATGCGGACCCGCTTTGATCCAATCCCTATTGAAATGCATAATGCTTTCCGGCAAATGATCCGTCTTCAAAACGAAGGGAAAACAATGGTCGTGGGCTTTCTTAGTGATCAACGCCCTTCTAAGCGTCAGGGACATTATTGGACTACTTTTATGAATCAGCCGACGCCGGTACAGACCGGAATGGAAAAAATTGCACGTCATCTTGGTACTTCGGTTGTCTATTTAGATATTCAAAAAGTAAAAAGAGGATATTATTCCGGCAAATTTTTTGTAATTACTTCCGATGCCAGTAAAGAAGATGAATATACGATAACTGAACAGTATCTGAGGAAATTAGAAAAGTCTGTAATGCGGGAGCCGGCCTACTACTTATGGTCGCATGACCGCTGGAAATTTAAAAAACCTGGAAATTGATTTGCTGATTTGACGATGTGCTGATTCCGATAAATCGGGACGAGTAGCGATGATTTAACGATGTGATTTAAAAGTTAATCTCAGGGTAATTGATAGTAAAATATCCGGTTTTATCTGGATTTTAAATGGAAAGTAATTGGTAAAAACGTCCGTAGTCATATTGAACTGGAACGGGAAAAAATTGCTGGAGCAGTTCCTTCCTCCGGTATTGCAACATTCCTTAAATGATGAGTGTCGCGTGGTTGTGACAGATAATAATTCAAGTGATGATTCGCTGGAATTTCTCAGGAATTATTACCCTGATCTACCGGTAATCGTGCTGGATAAGAATTATGGGTTTGCGGATGGTTACAATAAGGCGCTGCAACAGTTAGACTCGGAATATATGGTGTTGCTAAACTCCGATGTGGAGACTTCGCCCGGCTGGCTTGAATCACTGATTGCTTATATGGATGCACATCCCGAAGTGGCGGCAGTACAGCCGAAGATACGTTCCTACAAAGATAAGATGCTGTTTGAATATGCCGGTGCCTCGGGCGGATTTATCGATCGTTATGGATATCCTTTTTGTAGAGGACGGATCCTGAATGTGGTAGAGCAGGATCGCGGTCAATATGATTCTATCATACCGGTTTTTTGGGCGACAGGGGCATGCCTTTGTATCAGAAAGAAGGATTACATGGAAGTGGGTGGATTGGATGCCCGTTTCTTTGCCCATATGGAAGAGATAGACTTGTGTTGGCGTTTGAATGCGCGTAGCAGGAAGGTAATGTGCGTGCCTTCATCTGTAGTCTATCATGTTGGGGGAGCTTCATTGAACCAGGATAATCCGAAAAAGATGTATCTCAATTTCCGTAACAACCTGCTAATGCTTTATAAAAATATGCCACAGCGAAGATACTATTCTGTATTTATCATGCGTTTTTTCTTTGATATCATGGCCTTTGTTCGACTCTTATCGACCGGTAATTTCAAAAGTGCATATGCGGTGGTGGAGGCCTATAGTGATTTCCTGAAAATGCGCCCGTATTATAAGACGGTACGGAAAGAGAATCTGGCTAAAACAATCGTTGGAAGAATTCCTACTCAATACAGGAAAAGCATCTTATTGAATTTTTATTTCAAAGGAAAAAAGACTTACTCTGCAGTTTTCAAGGATAAAGGGAGGCTCATTCAAAATGAAAACTGAGAGTGATCATTCGTTGGGTAGCTTTAGACAGGGAGTTGGCATATTTTCGGAATTCATCGTCTTTCAGGTCATTTCTGTTTCTTTCAAGAATATCGATCAGCCCAAAACTCAACTTCAACTCCGGTGAGAGCTTAAAGAGAGGCAGATAAAAGTCACACCCCACTCCAAATTCGATTCCTGCATCGTATGGCTTCAGCAATACCGCACGGTTTTTTGCAGAGGATAGTTCTATACACCCGTATCCTCCCACAAGGGCATAAGGGCGAAAATTGTTGATCCTGTCAGCCGATATTTTAAGATGTAACGGTAGGGTTATATAATTATTGCGAATACGCATAGTATATTCTTCTCCGGATGATTGTTCCCTGAATATGAATTTTTTATCACCCAGATAAAGTGATGGAATTAATCTAAGATTCATAAACCTGTTTAGATACATATCTCCGATAATACCAACAGCAAACCCGGGTGAATACTCGGGAATTTCGGAGAACCATGCCTCCCCGTTTTCATTGATAAAGCCCGAGTGTGTAAGTATCAGGTCCTGGGTATGCAATCCGAGTGTAAAACCCAGATGGAATAGCCGCTGGTCTGCATAGGGGCGGTGCTGGAGCTTACGATGCTGGGCAAAGAGATTTCCCGAAAGCAGAATGAGTAGAAGTAAATATGTCACTTTTTTTATCATGCTTTGTTTAAACGTTTTTTTTTCCGGCTTATTGTGTTTTACATGGACAGAAAACGGTACGATTGGAAACGACATCAAAGGAAAAGGAAATTTATACAGATTCTAAATAGGAGGCAAAGTATAGCACATTTTTTTTATTAGAAAAAAACTAATTATCTTTGCACTTATATAACTAATTACAATAACAAACTTTTATCTATTATGGCTTACGTAATTGATGATACTTGCATTGCCTGTGGAACATGCATCGATGAATGTCCTGTTGAGGCAATATCAGAAGGCGATATCTATGTAATCGATCCTGATTTATGCACTGACTGCGGCTCTTGTGCAGAAGTGTGTCCCACAGAATCAATTCATCCGGAATAGAAACCGGTATATTTGATAAAAAGAAAGTCGAACATTCCTGTCCGGCTTTTTTTATGGGTTTATTCCAATTTTCACATCTTTCCAATGTACAAAAAACGCCTCCGTTAAGAGGCGTTTTTTATAAGATAAGTACGACGATATATTATCCGTTTACTTTTGCCATATGGGCAATCAGGTTAAGTACTTTATTGGAATAACCCCATTCATTGTCATACCAACTAATCACCTTCACGAAAGTAGGGCTCAATTGAATACCTGCTTTTTCGTCGAAGATAGATGTGCGTGAATCGCCGATGAAGTCGCTCGAAACAACATCTTCGTTAGTATATCCGAGAATACCCTTTAGTTCTCCTTCAGAAGCTTCTTTCATAGCGGCACAGATTTCTGCGTAAGTAGTTTCTTTTGCCAAACGTACAGTTAAGTCAACTACAGATACGTTCAGTGTAGGAACACGCATTGACATACCGGTTAGTTTGCCGTTCAGTTCAGGAATTACTTTACCTACTGCTTTGGCTGCTCCCGTAGAAGAAGGGATAATGTTGGCAGAAGCAGCACGTCCGCCTCTCCAGTCTTTTGCTGAAGGACCGTCTACTGTCTTTTGTGTGGCAGTGGTTGAGTGTACGGTAGTCATCAATCCTTCCAATACGCCGAACTTGTCATTCAACACCTTTGTGATGGGGGCCAAACAGTTGGTTGTACAAGATGCATTGGATACGAATTGTTCACCTTTGGTGTAAGTATTTTCGTTTACTCCACAAACATACATACGTGTGTCGTCTTTAGAAGGAGCAGACATCACTACATATTTTGCACCGGCGTCGATATGGCCTTGTGCCTTGTCCTTAGAAAGGAACAAACCGGTAGATTCAACTACGTATTCAGCGCCTACGGCATCCCATTTCAGGTCAGCCGGGTTTCTTTCAGCAGATACACGGATTGTATTTCCGTTTACCACCAAATTACCATCTTTTACATCGATCGATCCGGTGAACTGACCGTGGATCGTGTCGTATTTTAACATATATGCGATGTAATCTACATCGAGCAAGTCATTGATACCCACAATCTGGATATCGCTTCTGTTTTGCGCAGCACGGAAAACCAAACGTCCTATGCGGCCAAATCCGTTAATACCTACTTTAATCATAACTTTGTTGAATTTATTTGTTAAAAGAATTATCGCTAATTGTTACATTATTATATTTGCTTGGCGTCATTCCGGTAATGCTACCTTTATTCAGCCCATTCCATATAATGAAGATCGTCCCTAAAAACCATCTTTAAAACCATCTTTTTAATGGACTTGCAAAAATAGCATATTTTTTCGGTTTGATAAAATTATTCAGAACAAAAAACTGAAAAACTCAATGAATCCCTCCCCACCATTTACTGAAAATCTGTGTGGTATCGTTTAGAAAAACAACTTCACCTATCCTTGGAGTTACCAGAGGAATCCGGTCTCCATGCTTATTCATCTCGATAACAGACGTTAAAGGCTCATCCCAAGGATGTTGGGCCAATTTGAATTTGGAGGAATGGACCGGGAACAGGCGTTTTGCTTTCAAATCTTTGGCTGCTTGTAATCCCTCTTCCGGTAGTAGGTGGATGACGTGCCATGCTTCGTTATACTGACCGTTTTCCAGGATTGCCAAATCAAATCCGCCAAACTTCTCTCCTATTTCAGTGAAATGCATATCATAACCACCATCACCGCCGAGATAGAATTGTTGCTTCGCTGTTTGTAAAATAAACGCTAGCCAAAGAGTGTTGTTCCTTTTAAAACTCCTGCCTGAAAAGTGGCGTGTCGGTGCCGTATACAGGGTGATATTGCCGGAGAGAGGCATGCTTTCATTCCAGTCCATTTCGGTAATGATGGCCGGGTCGTATTTCCAATGCTCGAGATGTGCGCCTACGCCCAGACCGCAAACAACATGCCCGACCTTTGATCTCAGCTTCTTGATGGTCGGATAATCGAGATGATCATAATGGTCATGGGTTATGAGCAGGTAATCAATTCCGGGCATATCTTTAACTGAATAGATATCCGTTCCTTTGAACGACCTGTTGGTTCCGGGTACCGGTGAAGCATTACCGCTAAAGACCGGATCAATCAGGAACCGTACTCCGTTGAGTTGAATAAAATAAGAGGAGTGACCGAACCAGACCAGTATATCTTTGTCGGAAGTCAGATTATTCAAATCAGTCTTTACCGACGGGATTTCATCCACAGGCCTTGTGCGTGGAAATTTCTTGAAAAGAAAGGTGAAGAAAATCTTCACAGGGAATCCACCGGTTGTAAGGTTGGGTGTAGGGTGGATGTTATGGAACTGTCCATCTTGGTAATTCGGGGATTGTTGTATTTGCTCGAGTCGTTCTCCACCCGGCGCTTTTCCGAACGTTGGTAACCGCATATAGAAAAATGTTGTAATGCCCAATAGCAATACAACACTTAGAAATATTGTCATTATTCTTTTTATAAAGTTCATATAACAAGCTAGCTGTTCCTCTTTAATACTTGGCTATTCGCTGGCTTTGTCCAACAATACCAGATCCTCTTTGGCTAAATTCAGTCGGATAGCCGCGAACAAGGTCTCTAACTGACTTTGACTGGTGGCGCTTGCGATGGGTGCACCGATATGTGGTTGTGCCAGAAGCCATGCCAAGGCGACCGTCGCCTGTGAGGCGCCATGTTTCACGGATACTTTGTCTAAAGCTCCCAATACCGTAAAACCTTTCTCGTTCAGGTATTTTTTTGCGCCTTCTCCCCGGACACTCTTCCCGAAATCAGCTTCGGAACGGTATTTGCCTGTGAGGAAACCTGCCGCCAAAGAGTAGTAGGGAAAGACGCTCAAATTATATTTTTCTACCAAAGGAGCATATTCGTGCTCATATTTAGTTCTTTCAATCATGTTGTAATGTGGTTGTAAAGCGACATATTTCGGGAAGCTATTCTTTTCTGCCGCTTCAAAGGAGGAGACCAGCCTTTCGGGTGATACATTGGATGCGGCAATATACCGGACTTTTCCGGCCTTGATGATTTCATCATAGGCGGATAATGTTTCTTCAACGGGCGTTTTACCATCATCGAAATGGGTGTAATAAAGGTCGATATAATCGGTTTGCAACCGTTGCAACGACTCATCTGCCGATCTCAGGATATGTTTTTTACTGATGTCGAACCCGTGCTCTTTGGTTTGTGAACCCACTTTGGTGGCGATCACCAGACTCTTGCGGTTTCCTCTCGAGTTCATCCATTTCCCGATAATGGTTTCCGACAATCCTCCTGTACCGTTTACCCACCAGGGATAAGTATCGGCGGTATCGATGAAATTTCCACCCTGTGCAACGAATTGATCCAGGATTTCAAAGGATTTGGCTTCATCTAATGTCCACCCGAATACATTACCGCCCAGATTGATACGGGTTATTTCCAAGTCTGTGTTGTTAATTTTTACTTTGCTCATAATAAATACTTCTTTTCTATTTTATGTAAGATACTCAGGATATAACCTGACACGCATTTTGGGTTACAATCATCTTCCCTGTAATAGACCTATCTCAATATTTCTTCGAGAAACATCAGCAGATGGTTCCACGCCCTTTTGGCCATTATTTCATTGTATTCGGGCGATTCCGGATTGGTGAAGGTGTGACCACTATTAGCATAAGTGACGATCTGCCAATCGGCGTTACCATCCCGCAGTTCTTTTACCAGACTGTCATAATCTTCCCGGGATACACTCTTGTCCTCGGCCGGATGCTGCACCAATACTTTTGCCTTTATCGGAATATTTGGCCGGTCTTTGTCTTTATTCAATCCGCCGTGGATCGAGACGGCTCCTTGCACCTCAAATCCTGCCCGCACCACTTCCAGTGCTCCCGTTCCGCCGAAACAATAACCGATGACAGCTATCTTGTCAGGCAAAGCACCTTGACTTTTCAACTCATCTAATGCCAAAGCGATTCGGTGCTGATAAGCCTTGTAGTCGTTTTTGTAAGCACCGGACAACTTTGCAGCAGAGGCATTGTCTTCCGGAATATTTCCCTTGCCGTATATATCAGCGATAAAAGTGATATAGCCTGATTTTTCTAATTCCAATGCCGCCATTTTGGCTTCATCGTCTATCCCTTTCCATGCGGGCAGGATCAATACGCCCGGTAATTGCCGACCGGCATTGGCAGTAACCAAACCGTTCAACTCCTGTGTGCCGTCCATATAGGAGACTGTTTTCAGCGACTGTGCCGAACCCATTTGTATAATGGTCATCAGTGATACTATTGCAATTAATTTGTTCATATTAGTCCATTCATTTATTGGTGAAAAACATACCATGTGAAGTCTTATCTCCCTCTTTTTACAATCATCTTTCATTAAAACAAAAAAAGGGATTGAATGTTTCATCCCTTTTCCCGTTATTTATCTATGTGCAGGATTTGCATATGTCAATCCATAGCCTTCATTGTATTTTCCTATTGATTATTTTATGAGGGGCTTGTTGCATTGTTTTCCTCTCTAATTATTTGTTACTAAACTATTCGTTACCCTATGCAATAATCATTTATTCAACAATCGTTCACTTCGGCTGCATTTAGGTAGCAAATCTTTTGCTTAACTACTCTATATTCTTCCTTTTGGCCTACTGGAAGAATACAGCGAATAACGACGAATAATACTAATTGTCAAGACCTTACTCTATTTTTCCGGATTTTGCTTATCTTTGCGAGATTCTATATATCTTTGTGCTCCATTTCAGGTTTATATAGTTTAGTGCACAAATGGCATATATGAGCCACAAGAAAGATAAAATCAGAAAATTTATTGGTAATTAGTAACTTAAAAAAATAGTAATTTAAAAAAATATGTCCGACGAAAAAAAAATTATTTTTTCCATGGTGGGTGTAAGTAAAACGTTTCCGCCGCATAAACAGGTATTGAAAGATATTTACCTCTCTTTTTTCTATGGTGCCAAGATAGGTATTATCGGTCTCAACGGATCAGGGAAATCTACACTGTTGAAGATCATTGCCGGAATTGAGAAAGAGTATCAGGGTGAAGTGGTATCCGATAAGAGTTTCTCGGTAGGTTATCTCGAGCAGGATCCGGCGCTTGATCCGGATAAGACGGTGATTGAAATAGTCCGTGAGGGCGTGCAACCTGTTATGGACCTTTTGGCAGAATATGAAGAGATCAACCTCAAATTTGGATTGCCCGAATATTATGAGGATGAAGATAAGATGAACTCCCTCTTTGCCCGTCAGGCCGAATTACAGGATAAGCTCGATGTTGCCGATGCATGGAGTATTGACAACCGGCTGGAACGGGCAATGGATGCTTTACGCTGTCCCCCGGAAGAACAGTCTATCCGGGAATTATCGGGAGGTGAACGCCGTAGGGTAGCACTTTGCCGGCTACTGCTACAGGAGCCGGACGTGTTGTTGCTGGATGAGCCGACCAACCACCTCGACGCCGAATCGATTGACTGGTTGGAACAGCATCTGCAGCAATATAAGGGTACAGTGATCTGTATCACACACGACCGTTACTTCCTCGACCATGTGGCGGGTTGGATCCTCGAACTGGATCGTGGCGAAGGAATCCCCTGGAAAGGGAATTATACCTCATGGCTTGAGCAGAAGACCAAACGGATGGAGCAGGAGGAAAAACAGGTCAGCAAGCGGCGTAAGACCCTGGAGCGGGAGTTGGAGTGGATTAATCTGGCACCGAAGGCCCGTCAGGCCAAGGGAAAAGCCCGTCTGAACTCTTATGAGAGGCTGTTGAACGAAGATCAGAAGGAACGAGAAGAAAAACTGGAAATATTTATTCCAAACGGTCCGCGATTGGGAAATAAAGTAATTGAAGCGGTCGATGTAAAAAAAGCATTCGGCGACAAACTATTGTTCGATAATCTGAACTTTATGTTGCCACCCAATGGTATTGTCGGGGTGATTGGTCCTAACGGTGCGGGAAAGACCACACTTTTCAGGTTGATCCAGGAAATGGAAACTCCTGATGCCGGGAAATTTGAAGTGGGTGAGACTGTGGTAACGGCTTATGTGGACCAGGCACACGAAGCCATCGATCCTGAGAAGACAGTGTATCAGGTAGTGTCCGGCGGTTCGGAGTTCGTGCGTGTAGGTGGAAAAGAGATTAATGCCCGTGCTTATCTTTCCCGGTTTAACTTTTCGGGTGCCGACCAGGAGAAACTGTGCGGCGTGCTGTCGGGTGGTGAACGCAACCGCTTGCATCTGGCGCTGACATTGAAAGCAGGTGCCAATGTGTTGCTGCTCGACGAGCCGACCAATGATATAGATGTGAACACTTTGCGTGCGTTGGAAGAGGGATTGGAAAATTTTGCCGGTTGTGCCGTGGTGATCTCGCATGACCGTTGGTTCCTGGACCGTATCTGTACCCATATCCTTGCTTTCGAAGGTAATTCGGAGGTGTTTTACTTCGAGGGTTCCTACAGTGAATATGAGGAGAATAAGAAGATGCGTCTCGGAAATGAGGAGCCGAAAAGGGTGAGGTATAGGAAACTTTAATAATGATCGAATGATCCAATATGCCAATGAGGCTAATCCCAACAAGGAAAGGATAAAAACGTTATGGGATGCCTTACTCTGAATTAATGAAAAAGGGTTCAATATTGTTTTTCCTGTTATTGGTAAGTACCGGTATTCCGGTATTTACACAAAACATGCTGGTCAGAGGAGTGGTGGTGGATGCGGAGTATCACACTCCGGTACCTTATGCTGCACTATTTATCCAAGGCTTCCCCGTGGGAACTCTGGCCGATAACGTGGGGGAATTCTCGTTCGCAGTTCCTGATTCACTTTCCGGTAAGCAATTGATGATCGCGAGAGATGGGTTCCAGCTGATGTCTCTTTCTTTGGATGAACACTACACAGAAGAATTGATTGTGGCATTGCAACCGCAAGAACACATGGATGAAATCCGGGCACTACAGGATAGCATCGCAGAAAGTTCCGGTAAATTTGGGGTATTTCTTTCAAAAGTAGTACAATTCGTGGAAAATGATTGGATTCCGCTTGGTGATGCGGAAACCAACCGGTTCGATTTAGGAAGGATCCAAACTTTTCCCACTTACAACCCTATTGAAGGTATCCGTCTCAGGGCGGGGTTCGCTTCCAATTCCCGGTTGAGCCCTCATTTTTTTGTGAATGGGTATGTGGCTTATGGTTTTATAGACAAAAAAATCAAATACCGGGGTGAAGCCGTCTATTCATTCAATAAAAAGGCGTATCACGAAGATGAATTTCCGAAAAACAACCTGCGGTTGGCTTACGAAAATGATCTCTATTCTCCCGGTGATATGCATCCCTTTGTAATGAACGACCTGCTGCTGATTACGATCAGGCGAGCGAAGAACGAAGCGACTTATAGGAATTTTGCAGAAATCAATTATGAGAGGGAACATAAAAACGGATTGGCATATACATTGAAGGTGAGACGTTCGCGATTTGTCCCCCAGGGAAAATTGCAATTCAACCGGGATTTTGAAGAGGGAAAAGTGCTTACCAGCAATAAATTGAATACTGCCGATGTAGGTCTGCTGTTGCGCTATTCGGTAAGGGAGGCGTATGATCAGCAAAAACGGAAAAGGATACCGCTGGCGATGACGCTCCCTGTCTTTTTCCTTTCGCACACGATAGGGATCAATAATTTTATGGGTGGTGAAGTGGCCTACCACAGGACTGATTTTTCGGCACAGAAACGGTTTTTACTGCGTGGTATAGGCCGTCTGGATGTAGTGGGTGATGTAATGAAAGTATGGGATAAAGTGCCCTTCCCGCTATTGGTATATCCCAACCAGCGCTTCCGGCATCGGATCGAGAATAACTTTTTCTTCCTGAATCGTTCTCTGGAGTTTGTTGCCGATGAGCAATATACGTTGCGGATGACTTTTGTGGGAGACGACCTCCTGCTGGCAAAAATACCCATAGCCGATCTGTTGCAGATAAGGGAACTGCTCTCGTTGAGGGCGGCCTATGGTCGCTTGAGCGACAAAAACAATCCGGAGGTTTCTCCGGATGGATTGTATCGCTTCCCAGCTGTCTCACATCAATACGATAATGTGCCTTATATAGAAGGAACCATCGGTATTACCAATATCCTCGGACTATTACGCGTGGAGTATGTACACCGTTTCACATACCGGGATCATCCTAATGCATTACGTGGTGCTTTCAGGGTGGATGTAACGTTATGATGTGATGATGTAGTGATGAGACTAATGTGCCAATAGGGCTAATGAAAATTGGTAATTAATTTCCGGAGTGAAGATGGAAAAAGATAAAAAGATGAATAATGGTATAAAACGACTCGTAGATGGGATAACCTATATTTGGGTCAATGTCTTCTGGAAAAGCCCGAATCATTTATGGGCATTGAAGGTGACAGTCTCCATCGCTTGCCTGTTGATCCCTGCTGAATTGATCTTCCATAATTCTTTTATCGGTACTACGCTGGCGCTGGGTGTGGTGGCGATGGCATTGGGGGAGACCGATGTGCATCCCGTCGGGCGTATCAAATCGGCTGCCATCGCGTTGCTTTTATTCTTTGTCGCCAGTAGCCTGGTGACTATTTTTCTTCCCCATCCGGCATGGTTTGCGGTTGTATTGGCAGTGATGTCGTTTTCGCTGATACTGGTCGGCGGCATTGATTCCCGGTTACAGGGAGTGACTTTCGGAGCCATGCTGATTATCGTTTACACCATGCTGGGGGCCGATGGCAACGATCTGGAATGGTATTATCAGCCGGTACTCCTCACCATAGGCGCATTCATTTATTCCCTTGTCTCCATCTCGTTGTTGTATTTCAGACCCTACCGGTTATTGCAGCAGCAACTGGCCCGAGGTTTTCACTCTTTGGCGGAATATATCGACCTGAAGGCAAACCTGTTCCCCAGTGATCCCCAGATACAGGTAACCCTCAGAAACCAGTTGGCACAAAAAAATATAGAACTGGCACAGCAGATAGAGGCTTGCAAGCAGGACCTCTATAGTTTTTCGGGGGAAAGCAGTCAAGAAGCACTGCAGACCGTAGATCATTATTACCGTATATGGTTCCTGCTGCAAGCCATGCAGGAAAGAGCCATCTCGAGCCATGAACAGTATGATCTGCTTTCAGAGCAAGTAAAAAATAGCGAGTTGCTGGATGGATTCGGTAGATTGATGCGGGAAATCGCATCGGCGGCGCATCTTTATGCCGACTCGTTGCTGACGGATCAACCCTATAAACATCCACTATCGTTGAAATGGACGATATCGGCCTTGCAGACAATGCTTGAAGCTGAAAAGGATGAACCGCATTATCTTACTTTGTCGCTGCTGATGAGGAACCTGACAGGGATGGAAATAAACCTTCGCGAGGAAGAGAAAACCATCGGGCAGATAGATGTGGCCGTTTTTCATAGCCGTAAACCGGAAAGAAACAGTTTGAAGGCTTTACTGAATCCGACCCATCCACGTTTTCGTTTTGCCGTAAGGCTCACCCTGAGCTGGTTATTGGGATATGGGTTCATGTTTTATTTGAATTTCGGGAAAGGGTCATGGATACTGATGACATCGCTGATCGTCTTTCAACAGACTTACAGCGCTACCCGGCTCCGCTTGTTTCACCGGCTGTTCGGGACTTTGCTGGGAGTCGTTGCCGGGGTGGCATTGACACAACTGTTGCCGACGGTTCCGGGGCATATCCTGTTGATGATCGGCTCCATCTACCTCTTCTTCTATTGGTTAAAACAAAATTATACGATTGCCGTTATTTTTATTACTACATTTGTGATGGGAGCGTTCGATCTTCTCGCCAACGAAGGGATTGCGGTCATCTTTCCGAGGGTGATCGATACAATAGTCGGTGGCGTATTGGCATATCTGTCGGTACGCTTTATCTGGCCCAACTGGCAGTACAAGCAACTCCCGGGATTGTTGTTGAATGCGGTAGTAAAGAGTCGGCGTTATTTCGAGAGTATCTATGACGGTGCTATTACCGAAGAGGACTACCTTCATAACCGGCGTACCGCTTACAATGCCGACAATGCGCTTACTTCCGCCTGGAAATGGATGCGGCTGGAACCTAAAAATGTACGCCGAAACCAGGACAGGGCTTTTAATCTTACCAATCTGAACCACGCCCTATTATCTTATATTTCCGCTTTGGGTGTACATAAATCAGCAGAAGACCTGTCAGAGAAAGAACTCGATTTTTGCCGTGATGTGAGTGATGTACTCCGGTTGGTTTCCGAAATGCTAACCCGTCAAGCCGATGAGGCGCAGATAGCCTCTTATCTTCAAAAAGCAAACTGTTGGGATGAGCAGATGGAAGTGATGATGAATGACCCCGGAAACAGAAGGGTAAGGCTTATTTATAATATAGCGCATGTTTCACGGGAATTGCTGTTGGAGGCGAGGGGGATCATTATTGATCAGTGAAAAATCTTTTGATATTCAGGGCATTTGTAACTTGTAGAATCTTCAATAAATTTCTCATTTTATTTTGTTGCAGTGGAAAATTAGTCTATTTTTGTGGATGGTAAACTTTACGGTCGTAAATTTTACAGTTGTAAATTTTTGTGCGAGATGGCATCTAAAAGCCTTTCTATGAAAGATATGTGACGGAATAAGAATCGGTCAAAAATAAAGTCACCATTAATCAGCAGACTAATTTATGCCCTTCATTCTTTAAGGTAAGTATTTGTATATCCGGGTCTTTTGCCAATAACTTCCTTAATTTGGAAATCAGGTTATTCATCGATGCTTCTGTTTCGGAATATTTCTTGCCCCACACTTTTTCAGATAATTTTTCATAAGATACCGGGTTATCCTTGTTTTGTGCCAGCAACAATAAAGCATCAAACTCATGTGGACTCAACCGTTTCTCCGGGTTTGTTTGATAGAGCAATTCCCTTGTCTTGATCTGTAATGAATAGTTGTGGCCTAAAGGTATCACTAAATAATCCTTCACGGGATGGGCAAAGCGATCAATAAACACCTTTAGTTCCTCCATGTCAAATGGTTTGCGGATATATCCCACGCCTCCGGTACCCACACCCCGGGTTACACTTCCGGTATCGATATGAGAAGAAATAAACAATATCGGCAGCGACGGGTAGGTTTTGAGTATCTCCCTGGCACAGTTGATACCATCCTCTTCGCCGATCTCCACATCCAATACCAGTATGGAGGGTTTGAACTCTTCAATAATATGGTTGATACCGGTAAGCGAATTCTGAAAATGTACCTTGTAGCCATCAGCCGTTAATTCCTTACTGGCCATATTTCCCAGAAGGGTATCATCGTCAACCAATATTACTCTAACAGGATTTTCCATCATATAAAAATCATTGTGGTAAGGTGATGGTAAAAGTGCTACCTTTTCCCGGTGAACTCTCTATGTTGATCTTTCCTTTATGCGCTTTGACCACCTGTTTCACAAAAGCCAGCCCGATGCCGTGGTCTTTCAGGGATGACCGTGCGTCGGAGCGGTAAAATTCGCTGAACACCCTTTTCTGTTCTTTTTCGTCCATTCCCTTGCCATTATCAGTAAAAGAGAGGATTACCCTGCCGGGGGGTGTCTCGGCAGTGATCTTAATCTCAGGCTCTTCACCCGCATATTTTATGGCATTATCGAGCAGGTTGCGTACACAACCGTCGAAATAGACCGGATCGGCCAACACTGTTACTTCCGTTTCGGGTTCAATGGTACAGGAGATTTTCTTGTCGCCATACACCACTTGCAGTTCTTTTAATATCTCTTTGCAACGCAGGGTGAAAGGGAAAACTTCCGGATTTATTTGTAGGATGTCCGTTCCGTTTCTCACCATCGTAAGCAAAACGCCAATTTTGTCCGAAAGGTACTTTATCCTCATTTTGGCGGTATGCAGCATGGTTTTCTTTTCGGCAACCGTTTCATTCTTTTCAAATATTCCCAGCATGGTATATACATACGCGAGAGGAGATTTCAGGTCGTGCACAATACCGCTCACCGCCTGCCTGTGCGCTGCCAGTAAGTCTGCCCTTTTCTTCAGCTGCACCAGTTGGTATAGCATGAGCAGTGAAATAAGTATGACTGCGACGGCCGAAAGGATTACAGTGGAACGTAACCGTTGCATATATACCGAGGGTTTGAATGCTATATGCGCCATATAACGGTAAGTTCCGGTTTCTCCTAACGGAATATTAACGGTGACACCTTTATCCTGGTCTTGTAGGGCCGGGGCTGCTTTACCGCCCACATGCATCTCCCGCGTCACGGAGTCATTTTTCAGCAGATACATGGAATAATTTTTAATCCCGTGATAATGCACAAATTCTTTTCTGAAGAGAGAGTCGATAGGTTCCAGTGGTATCTTGTTGTTTTGTAAGAGTTCTTCGGCAAAGGCACCTACCAGGAAACTGCCTAAATTTTTATTCGATTGATACTCTCCTGTATTAAAAGAGCCTCTGATCACTGCTCCGGGAGGTAATTTAGAGGGATCGAGGGGGATGAGTGTAAAATCCTGTTTATTGGCGTCTCCTTTTTTACTTATTTCCCGGGAAAGGCAAAAGGGTACAATGCTTCTTAAACTTTGCTGTAAATCTGTCTCGAAGATTTCTTTGTCGCGTATCATCCATTGCCTCACCCACACTATCTGAGATACAATGAGCAAGGCGATGGCCATTATGGATAGGATAACCCACAAGTAATTTTTTACGACTCGTTTCATACTCGGTGTTATAATATACTGTACAAATCTAAATAAAAAATTGGAATATGGATATGCCGGGCAGGTTAAAAATTAATCAAAATGAATATTAATAAAACGGAATTAATTCCGTTTCGTTAGATTGGTTAGACAAATGTTAGTATTTCGTTAGAGACAATTCTGAAAAGAGTCTCCAATTTTATCTCCCATAAAAACCATTAAAAAAACAACGTATGAAGAACCGGGAAATAAGTATCAATTACACGTTCATACAACGTGCCGATGTATTACAGGGTGTAGCCATGGCACAACTAAAAGGTGGAACGGCTGATGCCGAAAAAGAGTATGAAATAGTTTATATTGACGGTGTTCCCTATTTAGTTATCAGAAACAGCGCAGGACAAATTATTGAGATGAAACCGCTTTAGTAAAGGACAAAAACCAACAACGGCAAAACGGATTCAGAACCCGGAAAGCCAACGCTAAGGGTCAAAAAAGACCGGTAGCAAAAAAGCCTTCCCCCGCCAGGAAAGCGAAACAACCCAACATGAAAGCAAACTCGCAGGAAGTATCACTAAACCAACAAAGAAAGGCGCTGTAAAGATAATACAACACACGGTAATTTCAAACACCCACGGGTTTGGGTATAACAGATCTTACCGGAAACTGCCCGGAATAGAGAAGAAAAGTATCTTAAGGGCAAAATCAGAATGTTTGGAATATACTCGGTAGATGTATTTCTTACAGAGATATAGCTATGTGATGAAACTGTAGAGTATAATAATCGGAAAGCAATTCCGAAAAGTGAGATGAGTAAATAGAGATGGGTGGGTCAATCTTGTAAAACGTAAGACCTGCCAAATTTTAAAAATAATTTTCTCAGCACTCGATAAAAATTGAATGAGGGATGAGAAGCTAACAACTAAAAAAATGGACAAGATTAATTTAGAAGCAAAACAAAAATACATTGATGTAGTAGATGTTTTGGATTTTAGCGAATTAAGCCAAGTACTTGGTGGAAATTCAAGCAAAGTGGAAGAAGGAGACGTTGGATGTTTTGCTCCCCTTAGCGGCGGTTGCAAGGCTAGTGATGATCAATCGTAATTGTATAGTTGAATTTGAGAGAGGCAGGACCTTTCTCAAATTCTAATGGACTTCTCTGCTGCTTGCGGCGGAGAAGTTAACCCAAAGAGATTAAATACCGAACAAAATATATAAAATAGACATTATACGCAATAAGATTTGGGATATATGATTATCAACAAGTTATAAGTTCCGCATTTCAAACGGTTGATAATCAGTGATGTTTAAAACATTTACTTTCGTAAGAAACTGATAATCATATAAAATAATCATTTATTAAATATAAACTCTAATGTAAAAAACAAATTGAAATATGGGTGAGGAAATGTGTAATAAATTATCATTTGTGGAAAAGTCTTAAAATCACAAAATGGGATTCAGTATTTCTATTATTAAAAAATCTTATTCGGATAAAAATATATAATATTATGAATTACAACGAGATACATGTAATTAAAGGTGAGGGTATAAATGTTGTATATCACTATAAAACATTCACGATGATGGTTGTAAAAGATGAAGTTTGCCAGATACTTGAGGCTTTAAAAAGGGGGTATTCGGTAATTCAAATATCAAAGGAAGCTAAATATTCAGAGAATGATGTTATGTCCGTAATTCAATTTATTGAAGAAAAAATATCGAAAAATGAAAATTATTTGCCACAACAGAATTCTAATAACAATAGAGTTATAGATAGAATAACCCTGCATGTATCAAATGATTGTAATCTAAGATGTAGATATTGTTATGCTTTAGGAGGTAATTACAATCAAGACCGAGCATTCATGAACAAACAAACAGCAAATGATTTTGTAGATTTTTGTATAAATCATTTTGACCAAATCAACCGAATTGTTTTTTTCGGTGGAGAGCCAATGTTAAATATAGAGATTATGAAGTACATTTGTAATCTGTTCAAAAATAATTTTTCTAGTGGGAGATTATCTCAGATGCCAGAATTTGGGATAATTACAAATGGTACAATTCTTAATCCAGAAATAATTTCATTTTTGAAGGAAAATATCACAAGCTTGACAGTAAGCATTGATGGACCAAAAGATATAAATGATGAAAATAGGGTTTATAGCAATGGAAAAGGCAGCTATGAGACAATAAAACAATTTATTAAAACTGTTAAGAGTGAAACAAAAATTCCTATTATCTATGAGGCTACTTACACCAGACAGCACATTGAAAAGCAATATAAGTCGAAAGACATACATAATTTTATGTTAAATGAATTTGGAATAAAAGGAGTAATAGTAGAAGAAGAAAGTTTAGAAATAAATCGCATATTGGATTATTGGCAAAATTATGATTATAAGATGATTGCTGAAAATAACTTTGAAAATATGCCAATTGGATTTTGGAGTATACTTAAATCTATAGCAGGGAAGCAGTCACGAAAAATATGTCCAGTAATGAAGAGAATTTTTTCAATATCTTCTAATGGATACATATTCCCATGTCATATGTTAGCCGGAAATACAAATAATAATCTTGGAAACATAAAAGCCCAAAATTTCTTTAACCAAAGAACTCTTTACAAATCGAGTGAATTTATAATAGATTTGCAAGACAATCCAAAATGTAATGGGTGTTGGTGTCAATATTTGTGTGGTGGATGCGCGGTACATCAATTTTATAATAAACAGCAAAAAAAATTCCAGAAAAAGCCAAATAGCGAACTTTGTGAAATAAATAAACAACATATTGCGCAAATAATTCTTATGATAGCTGCTCTAAGGCGAGAACCTCTTTATTGGGAAAAACTTATGGCAAAAGCTAAAGAAAGACAAATGCAATTGTAAATCCATTAAATTGATAATAGAACCGATGAAATATGTTTTTCTACTTCAAGTATTATTTCTAATTACATCTGCGGGCTATTCACAACAAAAACAAATCAGAGGTAAAGTTACCGACACCGATAACCAACCCATTGAATTTTCCAACGTGGCTCTTTATTCACTTCCCGACAGCACCTTTGTTACAGGAACTGTTTCCGACCAACAAGGCGAATTTTCGCTTACACTAAACGATAACATCAATGCTTTTCTAAAAATATCGTTTATCGGTTACGAAACACAAACGGTTCCGGCAGTTTCGGAACAAACCGTTGTGCTGAAAGCCGACAGCATATTTCTGGACGAAGTAGTTGTTCAGGGGCATCGCAAAGTATTTCAGATGGAAAACGGGAATATTGTGGCAAACGTGTCGGGGACATTACTTGGGAAAGAAGTAACTGTTTTGGAAGTTCTTCGGAAAATACCCGGAATGACATTGAAAGACGAACAACTTTCGTCATTTATTGGTGGAACGCCTATTATTTACGTCAATGGAAAAAAAGTACAGTCGATAACCGAAGTCAAGCAGTTGGAAGTAAAAAACATCAAATCTGTAGAATTGAATACCAATCCAGGTGCAGAATACGATAGTTCTGCCGGTGCTGTCCTGCTTATTATTACACATAATAGACTGGACGGTTTAGCATTGCATGTGGAAACTATGGCACGATTAAATAGTTATTTCACGTACAATAATTCTTTGAAAATTAATTACAAAAAAGATAAGATTAATCTTTTCGGGCAAATTGGATATTCGGACTATCGGAAAAAAACCGGACAGAATCTTACAACCATCATTTACGCACCAGACACTACGTGGCGGAGCTATATGCCGATGCGAGAGTTGTCACGATTTTTTAAAACTCTCGAATATACCGCAGGTGGGGATTATACTTTTTCAAAGAAACACAGTATCGGGTTAAAATACGATGGCAGTTTTAATCATACTTACTCGTTAATCTCGCAACCACTCACGCTCTGGGCGAACGATAAAGTTTTTAAGACAATAGATGGACTATCTGATAAATCAGATAAAGAAAACAGCCACTATATCAACGCCTATTATCGTGGAAAACTGACGGACAAACTGCAAATGGAACTTTATGCTGACTGGCTTAAAAGGCAAACAAATGGAAACCAGACCGTAACGGAGAAACCGACAGCAAACGAGAAGGAAACAACCAAAGTAAATACTCAATCAGATAATAAGTTATTCGGCATTACACCAAAGTTTCGTTATGCCTTCAACGCCCGGCATCAACTCTCGGCAGGCACCGAGTTTAATTCGGTAGGCGTGCAGACTATGCTGAAATACGAACCTGAGATATTAAGTGACACCCGAAGCGAAACTTCGGAAACAAAGTTTGCCGGATATCTGGATTATTCGTATAATAATGAGAATGGTTTCATCTTCGGTACCGGATTGCGTTATGAATGGGTAAATTCCCGATATAATGATCTTCTTAATGATAACAATAACATACACAGAAGTTACAGTAATGTGTTTCCCAATGTTCGAGTAAGCTATCGGAAAGGCTTGATTACCCAAAGTTTGTCTTATCGTTCAGGAATTACACGCCCTTCTTACAGCGTACTCAATGGTAGTACATATTATGTCAATGAGTTTGTATATCAGGAAGGAAACCCAAAATTGGAACCTGAGATATTGCACAATATTCAATATAACCTAATGTATCGGTATATTTATTTTTCTCTAAGATACAATAACATAAAAAATTCGATACAAAGTGAACTTCAAAGTCTAACCCCGACATCAAACATTATAAAAAATACATGGATAAATTATGATAATTTGCAACAAATAAAAGCAATACTAAACCTGCGCTATACGTTTGGGGCCTACACTCCTTCGCTCACACTGGCATATATGCAGAATTTTTTAAACGTAAGTACCAATAAGGGTTTAGAAAAAATCAAAAAGCCTTACGGCTACGTGGATTTGAACAATGATATTGACCTGTCAAATGGTTTCTTGTTTAACGTTCAATATACCTACACAGGACGTGGAACATTTGGGATGTTTTATATTGAGCCAACGCACGTTTTCAATGCCCGTGTGCAGAAAACCTTTTTCAAAGACAAATTGCAACTAAGCCTTACTGCAAAAGATATTTTTGGAAAAGATATTATACGTCTCAATGGGCAAGTGCATCACATTTACATGCACAATGAGGATTATCAAGACCGCCGTTCTCTAATTTTTAACGTTGTCTGGCGTTTCAATAATTATCAGAAAACATATAAAGGACAATCGGTTTCTCAAGACGAAATCAATAGATTGTAGTAAAATATTTATCATACACTATGCCCTTTCCTTTTACCAAACAACCCGATTCGATGGACTGCGGCCCTGCCTGCCTGAGTATGGTCTGTGAGCACTACGGCAAGCGGTACACGCTGGAGCACCTGCGTGAAAACTGCTTTATCGGGCGTGACGGCGTGTCGCTGTTGGGTATCAGCCGTGCGGCGGAAAAGATCGGATTCCATACCGTGGGAGGACGCCTCACCTTCGACAAGCTGGCGGAGAAAGCCCCGCTGCCTTGCATTGTCCACTGGAAGCAGGAGCACTTTGTGGTGGTGTACGGGATAAGGAAAAACAGGAAAGATTGCAGAATCTCCGCGGCTGATCCGGGAAAGGGATTGCTTACCTATTCTCGGGAAGAATTCTGTAATAACTGGATCAGTACCCGCACCCAAGGCGAAGAGAAAGGGGTGGCCCTGCTGCTGGAGCCTACCAACCTGTTCTATGAGCAGGAGGGTGATGCAGCCCCCGCACAAAACCGGCTGAAATTCCTCTGGAAATACCTGCTCAGATACAAGCGCTTTTTTACACAATTGATTTTGGGCCTATTTATAGGCAGTATCCTGCAACTTATCTTCCCGTTCCTCACCCAGGCGATCGTGGATACCGGTATCTCCGGGAAAGATATCGGCTTTATCTGGCTGGTGCTCATCGCCCAGTTGATGCTGCTGTTCAGCCGTACGGCCATCGACTTTATCCGCAGGAAAATACTGCTGCATATCAGTACCCGCATCAACGTGTCGCTTATCTCCGATTTCTTTATCAAGCTGATGAAGCTGCCCATGAAGTTCTTCGACACCAAACTCACGGGCGACCTGCTGCAACGCATTGAAGACCACCGCCGCATCGAGAACTTCCTCACCAACCAGACCATCTCGGTGCTGCTCTCCGCCTTTACCTTCGTGATCTTTTCCGTGGTGCTGTTCATATATAACGTGCCTGTCTTCGCCGTGTTCCTTGCCGGCAGCATCCTCTACGGCCTGTGGATCATGGTATTCCTGAAAAAACGGCGGATCCTCGACTACAGGATGTTCGAGCAGCAGGGCATCAACCGGAATGTGACCTACCAGTTGATCACGGGCATGCAGGAGATCAAGCTGCAAGGATGCGAACAGCGCAAGCGCTGGGAATGGGAGGACGTGCAGGCGGACCTGTTCGACGTGAACCTGCAATCGCTCAACCTGCGGCAGGGACAGGAAGCGGGCGGCATCCTGATCAACGAACTGAAGAACATTCTGGTGACGGTGCTGGCGGCTACCGCCGTCATAAACGGCAACCTCACCCTGGGGATGATGCTGGCCATCCAGTACATCATCGGCCAGTTGAACAGCCCCGTGGAACAGATCATGGGATTTATCTACCAGTGGCAGGACGTGAGCATCAGCCTCGACCGCATGAACGAGATACATACGCAGCGCAATGAGGAGGACGGGAGCCGTACCGTGGCGGAGTTGCCTTCAGAGCGCTCCATCCATGTCGAACACCTGTGCTTCAAATACGACGGTGCACGGCCGGATTATGTGCTGGAAGATATCGACCTGATCATACCACAGGGGAAGGTGACCGCCATCGTGGGTGCCAGCGGCAGCGGAAAGACTACCCTCGTAAAACTCCTGCTGGGCTATTACGCTCCTAACGAGGGGCGGATCACTGCCGGGACAACCGGCCTGGAGGAAGTCAACCTTACCTGGTGGCGTACACAGTGCGGGGCGGTGATGCAGGACGGTTACCTCTTCTCCGATACTATTGCCCGCAACATCGCAGTGGCAGGCGACGGGATTGATGTGGAACGGCTGCGCCATGCCGCCCTCGTAGCCAATATCGCGGAAGACATTGAACGCCTTCCGTTGGGCTACAACACGAAGATCGGGCAGGACGGGCAGGGGGTGAGCCAGGGGCAGCGGCAGCGTATCCTTATCGCGCGGGTGGTGTACAAGGACCCGCCGTTCATCTTCCTCGACGAGGCGACCAATTCGCTGGACGCGAACAACGAACGTGCCATAGTGGAGAACCTGGAGACGTTCTACCATGACAAGACGGTGATCGTGGTGGCGC
Organism: Proteiniphilum sp. UBA5384; assembly: GCF_002410825.1. GTDB lineage: Bacteria > Bacteroidota > Bacteroidia > Bacteroidales > Dysgonomonadaceae > Proteiniphilum. The sequence continues at coordinate 269,284 of NZ_DHOS01000001.1, forward strand.
ACCGTCTCAGCACAGTGAAGAACGCCGACAAGATTGTGGTGCTCGACGGCGGACGCATCGCCGAATCGGGTACCCACGGGGAACTGACAAAAAAACGGGGTAAGTATTACGAACTGGTGAAGAACCAGTTGGAATTGGGAAATTAATATGACAAACAACGTTCAACGGAGCAAAGCGTAGTTAAATATACCAATGTACCAATGAGACTAATCCCGATAACTTGGCCCGATTTATCGGGAAACCGGGACGGGTAGTGCTAATCGAAACGAAGTGGAGATCCCGGCCTGACGGGGTGAGATTATTAAGAAAGATTGCTAAATGGAAGAGAATAAACCCATAGAATTGCGCAGTGAAAAGGTGCGGAACATTATCGGGCGGATGCCGCCGGTGTTGGTGCGGTATGGCACTGTGATGATCGTCGGTGCGTTACTGGTGTTGGCGGGCATTGCCGCCTTTGTTCCCTACCAACCGAAGATCTCCATCGAAATCACAGCCACACAGGACGAAACAGGAGAGGTGCACTATACGGCACGGATACCGCAACGGGCTATGGCGCAGCAGGAAAACTTCGCTTTTATAGCGGCAAATCCTCCGGTGGAAGGTGCGGTGCCGGTGCGCTTTATCTTCCATGATGTTCCCGACACGTTGTACGTCTCTTCATCGGGAGGTTGGTACGAAGTGGAGGTCCATCCCTTGGATAATGATGCCCGGGCCATTGAAATACCAACGCCCTTTAACTTTCCTGCGAAAATAGAATTGAGGTACACCACTTTTTGGAAGTGGATTATGATGATTATTAAGGTATCAGTAAACAAATAGAATAATCGAAAGAAATATTGAGATTAGATTATTGTTTAGCAATTATTTTAGTATCTTTGTGGAAAGAGCTATCAATATGACACATACAGAACGACATATAATAGATACTTATTCTGGGCTTTTTGAGGGTTTAAGTTCCCTTGGTAAGTTGGAATTACTTGAACGTCTTGCAAAGTCTATTAGGAAAGATGGAAAATCTAAAGAAAAGGATTTTTTTAGTTCGTTTGGAGCATTTGCTTCTGATGAACCTGCCGAAGAAATTGCAAAAGAAATTAGAGACAGTAGAAAGTTTAGAAAAAAAGATCTTAAAATTTGAGTTATGCAATATTTGCTTGATACCAATATTTGTATTTTTTTTCTCCGTGGAATGCTAAAATTTGATGAAATCATCAGGCAAAAAGGACTTGACAATTGTTTTATATCAGAACTTACAGTATTTGAACTAAAATACGGAGCAGAAAATAGTACTAATCCTAAAAAATCACATCAAGCAGTTGATAAATTTGTCAAAGGATTGACCGTTATTCCTATTTATGGAATAGTAAATCAATATGCCGAAACCAAAGTCTATTTAAGAAAAAACGGTACACCTTTACACGATGAATTTGATTTGATAATAGGCGTAACTGCACTTGCCAATGATTTGACTTTGGTGACTGATAACACCAAAGATTTTAAATTTATCAAAAACTTGAAACTCGAAAACTGGTTCGATAGAAAATAATCTATGCCATGATACTGATATCATTCGTATCTTTGTACTCGTTTTATCAAATGTAGATTGCTTGCGAACTTCGTTTTATGTTTTCGTGAGTTGGAAATATAGGGAGATGAATCAGAATAAATTCACAGGAGGTATTTTTGTTTTTCTGGGAGCTTGCAGCTTCGGGGTACTGTCGACAATTGTAAAGAATGCGTATAAGGAAGGTTATACACTTGGGCAGATAACCGGATCACAGGCTTTTTTGGGAATGGTGATATTGTGGGTACTCTATTTTTTGCATAGTACTCTTTTCAAAGGGAAAAATAGTACACCTATAAAGCATCCACAAATAGAGAAGAACAGTTCATCAAGACCGACGGCATGGTGGAAGGTTTCTTTCGCCGGTATATTTACGGGATTGGTAGGTATTTTTTACTATCAGTGTGTGAAACTGCTCCCGGCCTCCATTGCTATTATCCTGTTGATGCAGTACCTGTGGATCAGTATTTTGATTGAAGCGGTAGTCTTTAAGAAAAAACCACATAAAATGCAATTGATTGCCGCTTCTATAGTGCTTGTCGGCACAGCATTCGCTGCCGGAGTCTTCAACGAGGCTGTGACTTTAAACATAAAAGGAATAGGATTTGGTCTACTGGCAGCGTTTTGTTATGCCATATTCCTGATAGCCAGCGGTCGGGTAGGGAATGACCTTCCTGTATTGAAGAAAGGAGCATTGATGATTACCGGGTCATGCATTGTCACATGGACCATCTTTCCTCCGTTATTTCTGTTTGATGGACTGTTTTTCGACGGTCTGTATAAATGGGGCCTGACACTGGCTTTGCTTGGCACAGTGATTCCTCCCCTGTTTTTCTCTTTCGGGATGCCGCGCACCGGTGTTTCGTTGGGTGCCATCCTTAGCGCGGCAGAATTGCCGGTTGCGGTAATCTCTTCCAGTTTCATTCTCGGTGAGAATGTACAGGCACTGCAATGGGTCGGGGTTTTACTGATCCTCTCTGCCATCGTGCTTACGAATATAAAATTCCGAATAACAACTGAATAACAACCGAACCAAATGATTACAATATTAGGCATAGAATCTTCCTGTGATGATACTTCAGCGGCGGTGATCCGTGACGGGGTGATCCTTTCTAACGTAATTGCCGGACAGGCAGTACACGAACGGTATGGCGGCGTAGTGCCCGAACTGGCATCACGGGCCCATCAACAAAATATTATTCCCGTAGTGCATGACGCATTGAAACAGGCGGGTATCTCCAAAGAAGAAATCTCGGCGGTTGCTTTTACACGGGGACCGGGATTATTGGGTTCTTTATTGGTGGGAACATCCTTTGCAAAAGGTTTTTCCTCTGCGCTGAATATCCCGATGATTGAGATTAACCATCTCCAGGCACATGTGTTGGCCCATTTTATCAAGGAGGATGCGCAGGATACCAACCAACCCGGATTCCCTTTTCTCTGCCTGCTGGTTTCGGGAGGTAATTCCCAAATCATATTGGTAAAGTCTTATGATGAAATGGAGATCATGGGGCAAACCATTGACGATGCGGCAGGCGAAGCGTTCGACAAGTGTGCCAAGGTGATGGGACTGGGTTATCCCGGAGGGCCGGTGGTAGATCGTCTGGCGAAACTGGGTGACGCCGACCGGTTTACATTTAGTAAACCCCGTATCGCAGGGTATGATTACAGTTTCAGCGGATTGAAAACATCGTTTCTCTATTTTCTTCGGGATGAACTGAAAAAAGATGCCGGCTTCATCGAAAAAAATAAGGAAGACCTTTGTGCGTCGCTTCAAAAGACTATTATTGATATCCTTATGGATAAACTCTACCTCGCTGCCAAAGACCTGCGGATAAAAGAGGTTGCAGTAGCGGGAGGCGTATCGGCGAACTCGGGTCTGCGGGCTGCTTTTGAAGAATATAGCCGCCGTTACGGATGGAAGATACATATCCCTAAATTTGCGTATACTACAGATAATGCCGCTATGGTCGCCATTACAGGATATTATAAATATCTCGACGGTGAATTTTGTTCGCCGGATGTTATACCTTATGCGAGGGTCTCAATCTGATAATGAATTAGATGTTTGTGATGCATCATATTCTATGTATAATTTACTAAAAGAGATCTCGTATTGTTGAAAATTAATTACAGAAATATTTCTTTAATTAAAAGTTAATTCGTACCTTTGCCCCCGATTTGATTAGGATTGTTTAGGGTTATACGGAAATACTTTTCTTGCGATAAAGCACTTCCCTTTACCGTTCTGGATTTTACGTATTAAGTATGAATTATTATACTCCGGCAGAAGCTGCCGAAGCGTTTAGGATCACAGCAATTAATAAGTCGAAACTCCCGTTTCTTCATTTTGCTATTGCGGCTGTTCTCGGTGGGGCATTCATCGCACTCGGCGGGTTACTCACTGTGATGGTGGCCGGTGGAATGCCGGAAACCGGCAGTGCTAATCCCGGACTGGTGAAGTTTGTGGCGGGGGCTCTCTTTCCTGTAGGACTTATCATGGTCTCGGTCACGGGGGCAGACCTGTTTACCAGCGACTGCGCCGGTCTGGCTTTTCCCATGTTAAAACGGGATATAACGGTGATGAACGTGGCGAAAGTCCTCTTGCTTTCTTACCTCTTTAATTTCGTAGGAGCGCAATTCATCGCTTTCGTACTGTCCGCCAATGTGGGCCTGTTCGATAAAGAACCCTGGCAATCTTACCTGCACCATTATTCCGAAGCAAAGGTGAATCAGGATTTCGCACGTGTCTTTGTGAAAGGGATTGGCGCTAACTGGCTGGTATGTCTCGGCATGTTCATGGGATACACTGCGAATGACATCATCGGGAAAAGCGTGGCTATATGGATCCCCATTATGATTTTTGTGGTGCTTGGATATGAACACTCGATTGCCAATATGTTCTTTATTCCGGCAGCAATATATAGCGGCGCCGATATCACCTGGAGCGGTTTCCTTGCGAAGAACCTGTTTCCGGCCACACTCGGGAATATTGTCGGTGGGATGTTACTGGTAGGAACGGTCTACTGGTACCTGTTCCTGCATCAACCCCCAAAAATAGACAGGCATAATTAAAACAGCATATATCTACATTACACAATAAATATATTATCAACGATGAATAATCAACATGAATCTTGGAAAGGCTTTAAGGGCGACATCTGGAGAAACGAAATAAATGTAAGGGACTTCATTATGAATAACTATACGCCGTATGAGGGTGATGATAGTTTTCTGGTTTCTTCCACCGAACGTACCCGTAAAGTCTGGAACAAGTTGACGGAAATGTTCAAGGTAGAACAAGCCAAAGGCGTGTACGATGCCGAAACCAAATACCCGCAGGAAATAGACACCTACGGGCCGGGATATATCGATAAGGATAATGAGGTGATCGTGGGTTTACAGACCGATGCTCCGCTCAAACGGGGAATCTTCCCGAAAGGGGGTATCCGTATGGTAGAGAATGCATTAAATGCGTATGGATACGAACTCGATCCGATGACCAAAGAGATTTATACCCGCTACCGTAAAACGCATAATGAGGGTGTTTTCTCGGCTTATACCGAAGAAATGATGGCTGCACGCCGTTCCGCCATCATTACCGGATTGCCCGATGCCTATGGCCGGGGGCGTATTATCGGTGATTACCGCCGTGTGCCGCTTTACGGAACTACAACTCTGATCACAGAGAAAAAAGAGTTCCTGAAACGCCTCGACATTCAGGAGATTACCGAAGATATCATACAGCGTCGTGAAGAGATCTCGGAACAGATCAAAGCGCTGAAAGCTTTCGAAAAAATGTGTAACGGATATGGATTTGACGTATCCGAACCGGCTAAGGATGCCCGTGAGGCAGTGCAGTTCCTTTATTTTGCTTATCTGGCGGCAGTGAAAGACCAGGATGGGGCAGCCATGTCGATCGGACGTACTTCCACCTTCCTCGATATTTACATTGAAAAAGACATCAAAGCGGGATTGTTGTCTGAAGAGGAAGCACAGGAATTGGTCGATCAACTGATCATAAAGCTGCGGATAGTGCGTTTCCTCCGTACGCCGGATTATAACGACCTCTTCTCTGGTGATCCGGTATGGGTGACCGAATCACTGGGTGGACAGACCGTGGACGGACGTACCCTGGTGACAAGGACATCGTTCCGTTACCTGCATACGCTCTATAACCTCGGCCCTGCTCCGGAACCCAACCTGACAGTACTCTGGTCGCAGCACTCTCCCGAGAACTGGAAACAATTCTGTTCGAAAGTGTCGGTGGATACCTCGGCTATCCAATACGAGAATGACGATTTGATGCGTCCCGATTATGGAGATGACTACGGGATTGCCTGTTGCGTATCGCCGATGAAGATTGGAAAGCAGATGCAGTTGTTCGGTGCGCGTGCCAACCTGGCCAAATGTTTATTGTATGCCATCAACGGTGGGCGTGATGAAAAATCAGGCGTACAGGTGGCACCGAAATTCGAACCGATTACTGCGGAATACCTCGATTATGACGAGGTGATGGCGAAATTCGAGCAGATGATGCGCTGGTTGGCCAAAGTATATGTCAACGCATTGAAAATCATTCACTATATGCACGATAAATATGCGTATGAAGCGTTTGAAATGTCGCTGCATGACGGGGATGTGCAACGTATCCGTGCGACGGGTATCGCCGGGCTTTCCATCGTGGCAGACTCACTCGCAGCCATCCGTGATACGAAAGTGAAAGTGATCCGTGATGAACGGGGCATTGCCGTGGACTTCGAACGGGAGGGTGATTATGTGCCTTTCGGAAATAACGACGACAGGACGGACCGGATCGCGGTGGATATCACCCGCAAGTTCATGGGATATCTCCGTCAGCACGAGACATACCGCAATGCCATCCCCACACAGTCGATCCTCACCATCACCTCTAACGTGGTATATGGAAAGAAGACCGGGGCAACGCCTGACGGACGTCCCGCAGGAACGCCATTCGCGCCGGGTGCCAACCCGATGAACGGCCGTGATACCAAGGGAGCGGTTGCAGCACTGGCATCGGTGGCCAAACTGCCGTTCCAGCATGCACACGACGGAATTTCCTACACCTTTGCCGTTTCTCCGGGTACCCTCGGAAAAGAAAGGAACGTACAGGTGACGAATATGGTCGGACTGCTCGACGGATATTTCACTTCGGATGGTGGGCAGCACCTCAATGTGAACGTGTTCGACAAGGATCTGCTGGTGGATGCGATGAACCATCCCGAGAATTATCCGCAATTGACGATCCGTGTGTCGGGTTATGCGGTGAATTTTGTGAAGCTGACCAAAGAGCAACAGTTGGATGTGATCTCAAGGACGATCAACCACGCACTGTAATTGTATTTGTAACTAAAGCGGAGTCCTTTAGATATTTTGTGGGGACCCATCACTCGTGAAGAGCGTAAAAAGAGTAGCTGTTTGAGCGAAGTGAGTTTCTACTCTTTTTAGTTCGAACGAGTGGTAATGGGTCACAAAATATCGTCAGACGGATGCTTTAGTTACAAATACTTTATCCCACGATATGTTAGGACGGATTCATTCACTGGAGAGTTTCGGTACGGTTGACGGGCCGGGCATCCGCTTTGTGGTTTTCCTGCAAGGCTGCCCCCTGCGGTGCCTATACTGCCATAATCCTGATACCTGGGATCCGAAGCAAAGCGGGAAATACCTCCTTTCTCCCGAAGAACTGCTGGAAGAAGTCCTTCGTTACAAGAGTTTTATCGCCAAGGGGGGAGTGACCGTCACCGGTGGGGAGCCCTTATTGCAACCCGAATTCCTGTATGAATTCTACTCTTTATGTAAAGAGAACGGCATACATACCGCACTCGATACTTCCGGCGCCATTTTTACTCAAGCTGTGCAAAGAGTATTGGATATGGTGGATTTGGTTTTGCTTGATGTGAAATCGATCGATGCAAATCAACACAAAGAACTCACCGGAGTAAAAATCGATAACACGTTGAAAAGCCTTAACTTTCTCGAAGAAAAAAATAAACCCACCTGGGTCCGCCATGTGATTGTGCCGGGATGGACAGATGATGATCTTTTACTGAAAAAAACTGCCGATTACCTTTCTCCCTACCGCTGTATCGAAAAAGTAGAACTGCTGCCGTATCATGATATGGGCACACGCAAATATGAGCAGCTGGGAATGGAATACCGCCTGAAAAATACACTTCCGCTATCGAAGGAACGATTGGAAAATGTCCGTACTATTTTTAGAGAAGCAGGACTTCGGGTAGGGTAAGTTGAAAATGAAAAGTTCTTTCATAATGAAATTTTCGCTAAATTTGTAAATCATAATCTGAATGAGTATTCAGGGTAAAATATAAAAAATTGGTTATGAAAACAATAGCGGTTAAACGGAGAAAGCTGATAGATGAAATCAACCGGTCTCAGAATGAGAGATTATTGGATGAACTTTATCTTTTTATTCAAAAAGATAATCAGTTAGAGGATGTTTATTGTTTGTCTGATGATCAGAAAGACGCCATTGCTATTGCTCGGGAACAGATTAAGAATGGGTAGATTTACGACAATGAAGAGGTCGAAAACGAGATAAGGCAATGGCTCGAAGAGTAATACTTTCAGAATTGGCTCGGGATGATCGAAGACGAATCCTTGAATATTTTGGTAGACGTAATCAATCTAAAGCTTATAGCAAAAAGTTAAATGAGCAATTCAGTCAGGCTTTAAGATTAATTTCGTCCTATCCTCAAATAGGAAAGCTGACAGATGACAAAAATTTACGTGTGAAGATTGTGTCCACTATCTAATTTTTTATGAAGTTAGAAAAGACGCTATATATGTATTAACTATATGGGACAGTAGAAGAGATCCAAAGGGATTGGAAAACATTCTAAGATAATTCAATAATATGAGTACAGAAAGTCCAGTGTTGGAAGACAATAAGAAAAGCCTTAATTTTATAGAACAGATTGTGGAAAACGATCTGAAAGAAGGAAAAAACGACGGCCGCATACAGACGCGGTTTCCGCCGGAACCCAACGGCTACCTGCATATCGGGCATGCCAAAGCGATTTGCCTCGATTTCGGCATCGCAGAAAGATATAACGGTATCTGTAACCTTCGTTTCGACGATACCAATCCTGTGAAGGAAGATGTGGAGTATGTGGACTCCATTATGGAGGATATAGAATGGCTGGGATTTCATTGGGAGAATGTCTATTACGCATCCGATTATTTCCAGCAGTTGTGGGATTTTGCCGTAAAACTTATCAAAGAGGGCAAAGCCTATGTGGATGAGCAGTCGGCCGAAGAGATCGCAAAACAAAAAGGAACTCCTACTGTGCCGGGAAGGCATAGCCCTTATCGTGACCGTCCCATCGAAGAATCATTAGAACTATTCGAGAAAATGAACAGTGATGAGATCCCCGAAGGAAAGATGGTATTGCGCGCCAAAATAGACATGGCTTCGTCGAATATGCATTTCCGTGATCCGATTATCTACCGGATAATCCATATTCCACACCACCGTACCGGAACGCAATGGAAGGCGTATCCGATGTATGATTTCGCACATGGACAGTCGGATTACTTTGAGGGAGTGACACACTCACTTTGTACTTTGGAGTTCGAAGTACACCGCCCGTTATACGATTGGTTTATCGATCAACTGGCCGACAGTGATTACCGTCCGCGGCAGACCGAATTCAACCGGTTGAACCTCACCTACACGGTGATGAGCAAGCGTAAGCTGTTGCAATTGGTACAGGAGAAATTGGTGTCGGGATGGGATGATCCCCGGATGCCGACCCTGACCGGTATGCGCCGTAGAGGATATACACCGCAGGCGATCCGCAGTTTCATCGACAAGATTGGCTATACGAAATATGAGGCCATCAATGATGTATCTTTGCTGGAACATGCAGTGCGCGAAGATTTGAACGCCCATGCAATACGTGTCTCGGGGGTGATTGATCCCGTCAAACTGGTCCTCACCAACTATCCGGAAGGCCAGGTAGAAGAGATGGAGGCAATCAATAATCCGGAGGATGAAAGCATGGGGAGTAGAAAAGTGAAATTCAGCCGCGAGCTATGGATAGAGCGTGATGACTTCATGGAAGAGGCTCCCAGGAAATACTTCCGCCTGACACCCGGTAATGAGGTACGTCTGAAGAACGGATATATCATAAAATGTACCGGTTGCAAGAAGGACGAAGAGGGAAACGTGATAGAGGTGTATGCCGAATATGACCCGATGACCAAGAGCGGTATGCCCGATTCCAACCGGAAAGTAAAAGGAACCATCCACTGGGTCTCCGTGCCACATAGTATAGATGCGGAGGTAAGACTTTATGACCGCCTTTTTATGGTGGAAGACCCGGCAAGTGAGAAAGAAAAGGATTTCAGGGAATTATTGAATCCCGACTCACTTATCGTGAGAAAGGGATGTAAGATGGAAGAATATCTCAAAGGGGCAAAGCCGCTGGATAGCTTCCAATTCCAACGGATCGGCTATTTTAATGTGGATGCGGATTCCACAGAAAATGCTTTGGTATTCAACCGGACGGTTGCCCTCAAGGATTCCTGGAAAAAATAATGACCCGTTTTATTATGCGGCTATATTATGGTTGTATGACCGCAGGAGACTGTAAATGGACGATAACGAATTGGACATAACCTCATTGATTGAGAAATATGAGCATATGCGTGTGCTTGGCAGGAAGATTTATTTCGATGCCGACGAGTTTGCCATGCTTGCCGAGTACTACAATGCGGAAGGTGATAACGAAGAAGCCGAAGAACTCATCAATGAGGGGCTAAAGATGCATCCCGGCAGTCCCGAGTTGATGCTGATGAAGGCAAAAATGCTTGTCTATTCTGAGAAGTATCAGGATGCGCTCGACTATATGGAGCGGATTTCGGATGAAGGGGAAGTGGACCTGGCTCTATTGAAGATAGAATCATTGCTACACAGGGGGAATCAGACCGCAGCTGATCAACTGATTAATACTACATTGAAACAGGAACTTCCCATAGATGATCTTTACTTCTTCATTACGGAACTGGGATATATATTCAATGATGTGGATCTTTTCGATCGGGCCATTTCATTTTTAGAAGAAAGCATGAAGATCAATGATTCGAACAGTGATGTTATTGTTGATCTTGCTTATGCTTATGAGATGAAAGGTGATCTGGATAAAGCAATAGAATATAACAACCGGTTGCTTGACATCGATCCTTATTCGTATGACGGATGGGTGAATATTGGCAAACTCTATTCCATGAACGAGCAGCATGACAAGGCCATAGATGCATTCGATTTTGCACTTACCATCAACGATGAGGATGTAGCCATTCTGAAGATGAAAGCGTTGTCACTTTACCTGAATGATAACGTAGAGGGTGCAATTGCCCTTTTTGAAGAATGTCTGGAAAAGTCGCCCGGGGATGAAGCGGTATATGATTCACTTTTAGAGGCTTATGGTTCTATGGAACAGTATGATAAGATGATGGAACTTATAGATAAAAGGGAAAAGATACTGGGAAGTGAAGGAGCGTTGGCGAAGCGGGCTTTTGTCTATATCAATAAGGATGAGTATGATAGGGCGAGAGAACTGTTTTCTCAGATTCCGGAGTCGGAAAAGGAAACGTTTGATTATTTTATGCTGGAGGGAGAGTTAGCTTTCCATGAAGAAGATTTTGTTGGAGCAGAGGCAGCTTATATGAAAGCGGCTCTTGCATCGGAAGGAAATGAGGATGTGCTGGATAGATTAGCCAATATCAGTGTGGCGCAAGGAAAATTTGAACAGGCAGCTGGCTACCTGGAAGAATTATTGGAGATTGCCCCTGATTTTCCTACTGTTAAATCGAGGCTAGCCTTTATCCGTTTCGAAATCGGCTCCAAAGAACCGTTTGACCAGATCATGGAACAATTTTCGGACCAAGAGTTGAAAGATCTGCTTAATCTGATTACAGGTAACGACAATAACGATTTTTCCGATTACACTCGTGAGAGGATGCTAACGCGGCTCAATGAAGCCCGGGAAAACAGAGTGCTATTCAAGAATATAAAGTATTGATTGTTAGCATCCGTTTTTTTATAAAAAAACGGGCTACTTCTTTAGGAATAGTCCGCCTTTTATTCGACATGATTTTAATTGATTGATTATCATGTGTGTGTTTGGTGGAGATTACCGGACTCGAACCGGTCACCTCAACACTGCCAGTGTTGCGCTCTAGCCAGATGAGCTAAACCCCCATGATTACTTATAAAAAGAGTCTATCGCTTTAGACGGTGCAAAGATAATAATTATTCTGAAATAATCAATTTCATCGCATGATTTCTTTGCCTCCATATCGTTTGTTTTTCTGATAAAATAGCCGTAAATTTGATCTGCCGATTTAAAATGTAAACAATTCCGAAAGATAGTTCCGATTTGAGATAACGGGTTTATATCATTTCTGACAACAAAATTCAAAATAAGAATGGTTCCTAAAATTCAAAGATCACGATAATATGATTGTTTTTAATACGACCTTCCATGTAGAAGAAGATATTCGAGACGAATTTATAGAATATATGCTTCAGTATTTTATTCCTATGTCTACCAAAAGTGGCTTGCTTACATCTCCTCGTCTATCACGTGTGTTTGGTAAGGAAGAAGAACCGGGACACTCTTTCGCCATCGAATTCCAGGCCGCTAATATTGATGTATTAGAGCGTTGGAATAGGGAAGAGAGTGGGGGGATATATGCTCCGTTGTTGAAGAAATTCAAAGAAAAGATGGCGGGTTTTTCCATCGTAATGCAAACAATAGAGTATTAATACACTATTTGCGATAAGCCAATGGCTAGAATCAGATTTGTTTGTATTTTGCCATGGTAAGCAAATATCTAACGTGAGTGAATATTGATGATGCGGAAAGAGCGGATTATAATGGGGATTGACCCCGGCACGCAAGTGATGGGATACGGTATACTTAAGGTTCTCGAGAATAAACCCTGTCTCGAGGCAATGGGAGTAATGCAGTTAGACAAATATGACGACCATTACCTGAAGCTGGCGCGTATATATGCCCGGATTATAGGGCTTATTGAAGAGTATCTCCCTGATGAACTGGCTATTGAAGCTCCGTTCTTTGGTAAGAATGTACAGAGTATGCTTAAACTGGGACGTGCCCAGGGTGTAGCGATGGCGGCTGCCATTTCAAGGGATATTCCCATTTTTGAATATGCCCCATTGAAGATAAAGATGGCCATTACCGGGAATGGTCGGGCTTCCAAAGAACAGGTCGCCTATATGTTGCAGAAGATACTTCGTATTCCGGATGAAAACATGCTTCCGCAATTGGATGCGTCGGACGGACTTGCTGCTGCATTGTGTCATTTCTACCAATCTGATATTATTGCCGGAGACAAAAAATACAAAAGCTGGAAAGATTATGCGATCCATAATCCGGAAAAGGTCAAATCTGTGAATAAGTGAAGACAAAGATAAACTTTTAGAGAAAAAAATCGTTGTTTTTATCGGATTCGTTCCAAAGTTCGTTATCTTTGTTATATGAATCGACTAGTATCCCATATTGAGTTTTTACTACATGATCATAATTGTGTGATTATCCCCGGTTTCGGCGGTTTCGTGGTAAACGCCATTCCTCCCCGTAGGGATGGGATAGCGACCTTTCATGCTCCTTCATGTGAACTGGTTTTTAACCGTGACCTCTCCCATAATGATGGATTATTGGCCCAATCTTATATGAAGAATGGCAACATGACATTCGAGTTGGCCATGGAGCAAGTTGAACAGGATGTGCAAGAATTGAAACGCCGGTTACATGAGCATTTACAGGTAGACATGGGGAGCTTGGGTATATTCAATATGTATGATGATAAACGTTTTGTATATACTCCGGGAACGTTTGTACGTCCTTCTTTTTTTGGGCTGACCCAGGCTACCTTGAAACCGTTGATACAGATACAACCTGTTGTGGCAGTCAGGGAAAATGAAGCCGTCCGCAATTGGAGGCGTAGCGTAGGTGTTACAGCTGCTGCGGTAGCTGCCATTGCCGTGCTAATGATTATTCTTCCGGTAAGTGATACAAATATTCGCCGCCAGTCTGCCCGGATAATTTCTGAAACTGAGTGGTTTCGTCCCAAAGTAGTACAACCGGCGAATAATGTTACTGTAGTCAAGGCGAATAAAACAGCAGATGCGAAGAGAGTCGAAGAGTTATCGGTTAGTTCAACTCCGACCGATGCAACCTTGCCTATCGTGGATGTTATCGAAGCGAATGCAGAACTTAATGCGCCTAAATATTATATAGTGATGGGAGTATTCAAGGGAGTTGAATCGGCCGAAAAGACCACAAAACTGCTGCTCGACGAAGGTTTTCATCAAACAGGATGGTTGAAACGGTCCGACCGTATTGACGTCTATGCAGCATCGTTTACTGATAAAAATGCGGCAGACGTTTACTTAAAAGAAGTACATAAAAAGTTTCCCCGGCATACTGATGCCTGGATATTAAAAAGATAATTGGTTATGTCTCTGAAAAATAATATTATTGCAGGATTTGTCCTTTATTGGGTATATCAGGTTTACAGATACCGGAAGACGTTGACAACGCCTTTTGAGAGATTCCGTTTTCCCGATTTTTAATTATTTATCCTCTTCCGGAATTTCTTCTTTCCCTATTATTTCTTCGTTGCATCTCGCCGCGAGACGGTGTTCCTCCTTTGAATACATTGAAACGGTATACAAAGTGGAAAATAAAATAACCGGTGAGCGTATTAGTGGTGGTATCACGAATAAAGTTTGATGATATATTCCTGCGAATGTTACTTTTTTGTTGCAGGATATCATATACTTTTAACCGGATAATACCGTTTTTCTGTTTCAATATTTGTTTTTCCAGAGACGCATTCCATAATACTTCTTTTTGTTTGAATCCATTTGCATAGCCTGAATTAGTAGAATAGCGTATATCACTCTGGACGTTCCAGTTGAACGGTAGATAGATGATTGTATTGGCTGAGGTGCCATAATTAAAAAATTCCCTGTCCTGTTTTCCTTCAAGAGTATTTTTTACCTTATTATAGGTAATATTACCCTTTACTGAAAGACTTATTTTCGAGGAACTGTAATTAAGACTCAGATTTTCGGAAAGATTGATCTGTTTGCTTACATTCTCTTCAAGATTGGAAAATCCGTTGTTTTGTTTGTAACTTCCAAAGGAAGTTGTAGTGACGGTGAATTTTTTACTTATGATCGGTTGAGTGGTAGTGAATCGCAAGCTGACATCCCAGTTACCATTCACATTCATGTAGGTATTTTCTTTTCTTCCCGATTCCTGATCTGTGAAACGGGATGTAACTATTGCATTAGTCGTATAGTTGAAACTGGTATTTAACATGTAAAAGCGGTTATCCTGTGGTTGAGAATGATGGTATCTCATATTGATACGGTGATTAAACGAGGGTTTAAGATCAGGATTACCGTAAGTGACGTTCAGGGGATTTGTGATATCCATTACCGGTGATATTTGGTTGACCGTAGGTTGGTTAGTAGTTCCGGTATAGGTAAATCGTAGATTCTTCTGTTTGGACCATGTATAATTGAATTCTGCGTTGGGTGAATAATTGGTCACTTTTTGAGTAAGATCGCTGATCAGTGAATCGCCGATAAATGTCTTCCTTTGGGAAGAGGTAGGAAAGGCACTGAACCCCACGGAGTAGTTATATTTTTCTTTTTTCGAGCGGAAAGTGAAGCCTATATTCTGGTTCGTCGAGTTGTTTTCTTGTAGTTTACTGTATTTTTTATCATAAACAGTGTAATTACCTTTCTCATCTTGTGTACGGGTATCTTTGTTTGATTGGGACGAATTTTGATGATAGCTGTAGGTGAACTGGAGAAATTTCCGCTTCCCTATCGGTTCTACATACGAAATGGAAGAACGCCAGTTCGTACCATTATTTTGATTGGTGATGCGCTGGTCGATCAAGTCGTCCTTTTTTTTCCCGGTATAATAGGTGTTTGATAGGTTGTTTACTTTGCTTTTTGAATCATTGAGGCCGCTACCCAGGCCAATGCTGATGACTCGCCCCTTTTTCCCAAAGCGACGGCTGAGTTGAAGGTTTCCACCCAAGTTGAACCTGTCACCGTGTGACGCATAATCGGAATTTCCAAAATTGATAGTATCCCCATTTTCGCGGGTAGTAATAAAATTTCCATCCTCATCCCTTTCATTTCTTTGAAATGAAGCGTTGGGACGAAAAATAAGGGTAGTGAGCGAATCGGGTTTCCATTCCATTCGTAAATCAAAATTTACATTATCGCTGAAGCTGTCGGACCGTTCATTCTCTGATTCAAAAGTGTCTCCTTTGCTCAAAATATTTTGTGCATACATCTTGGATATCAATTCTGTATGAGTACGGCTATAGCGTAAATTACCCCCTATTTCCAGAGGTTTTGAGTATTCTTTACTAAAATTGAGACCGGCATTTTCTGATGTTGTGATTCCATTATTGCCGCCCCTTCCTCCATTTCGGTTATTCCCTCCACTTCGTCCGCCGAATACAGTGGAAGCCAAGTCGGAGAAACCGGCATTGTTCGTATTGTTGACCCCTCCTATGAAAGTCACCTGGTCTCTGTTTTTCATATAGTTCACCATGGCATTGGCTTCATAGCGTTCCTTACTGCCATAGCCCGCGAAAGCATTTCCGAAAGCTCCTTTTTTCATATGAGGCTTGAGAGTGAGGTTGATCACCATCTCTTCTATCCCGTCATCGAATTCGGTTATTTTTTCCATTTCGCTCTTATTATCGAGTACCTGTAACTTATCTATCATTTTTGCAGGCAGATTTTTGGATGCAATCTTGGGATCGTCACTGAAAAATTCCTTGCCGTCTACCAATATCTTTTTAATCTCTTTTCCATCCACTGTGATGCTACCGTCAGCATCGACTTCCACACCCGTCATTTCTTTGAGGATATCTTCTACCACTGCCATTTCAGCCACTTTGTATGAATCGGCATTATATTCCACCGTATCTCCTTTTACGATGATTTCGGGAGGACGTGCAGTGATAACGGTTTCTTCCAGTAAAATAGAATTTTCATATAGGGTGAGTGTGTCTAAATAGATTGTCGGATGGAATGTTGTAAGAGAAACATCCTGAAATATATCCTGATAGCCGAGAAAAGATATCTGGGTGATATATGTGCCGGGCGCTACAGCGATAGAAAAGGAGCCGTCGGCGTTGGAAGATATTCCGGTGATCAACGTACTGTCTTCCGGTTGGAGGATACGGATTGTGGCTGCAGGTATGGCCCGACCGGTTTCTGCGTCAATGATTTTCCCTGTAATAATCCCTTTCTGAGGTGATTGGGCAATCATCCCATGGATGCATACAAATGCAAAAATGAATATAATCACCCTCTTTCTCATCAGTCGGCAAAAATAAGTTTAAAATAAATGTGCGACAAATGAAATAGATGAACCGCTGTTTTCTGTCGATGAATAGAAAAAAAAGAATTATCTGTTGTATCTTTGTGAAATTAAATTCGAATAGTAAATAATGAACAAACAAGAGTATGAAACGAAACTATTGAGCACGTCTTATCCTAAACAGGATCCTTATGGCGCACTCTCAATTCCCGTTTACCATGCATTGGCTTATGAGTTTGAAACTGCCGAGGAAATGGAAGCCGCTTTCTGCGGGTGGACGGACGAACATACTTATTCCCGTATAACCAACCCTACGGTGCAATATTTTGAGGAACGAGTGAAAAGGGTGACAGGCGCATATGGTGTGACTGCTCTCAATTCCGGTATGGCAGCAATCAGTAATACATTGATTACTTTGGCATGGAGTGGCAGTAATCTGGTTACCTCCCGTCATCTTTTTGGAAATACTTATTCCTTTTTCGTAAATACTCTGAAGGCATTCGGCATGGAGGTGAGGTTTTGTGACTTGACCCGGCCGGAGGAAGTTGCGGAATCTATCGACGAGAATACCTGCGCGGTATTTCTGGAAATAATAACCAATCCCCAAATGGAAGTAGCCAATCTGGAGGGATTGAGCAATGTTGCCCATGACAGGAATGTTCCGTTGATTGCTGATACGACAATCATACCATTCACTGCTTTCCATGCTGCTGATTTTGGGGTGGATATTGAAGTGGTTTCAAGTACTAAATATATTTCGGGTGGAGCAACCAGTCTTGGTGGACTGATCATCGATTATGGTCGGTTTGATCAGTATCGTGCGCCCGCACTGAAAGCGCTGGCCGGTTCAGCTCAATCACCTTTCCACACCAGATTACGGAAAGAAGTGCATAGGAATCTGGGAGCCTATATGACACCCGATGTTGCTTGCATGCAGACGCTTGGTTTAGAGACCTTGCAGATACGTTTCGATAGACAGGCTGTTTCCTGCATGGATTTGGCCCTGAAACTACAGACTTTGTCAAAAGTGCGGATGGTGAATTATAACGGATTAGAAAATAATCCATTCTATGAAGTGAGTAGAAAGCAATTCGGTGATTATCCCGGTGCCATGCTCACCTTCGACCTGGGATCGAGAGAAGAGTGCTTTGCCTTTATGAATAAGCTTAAACTAATCCGTCGTGCGACCAATCTCTTCGATAACCGCTCGCTGATCATCCATCCGGCGAGTACTATTTTTGGTTCGTTCACTGCTGCGCAGCGGGAAATGATGAACGTGGAGGAAACAACGATACGTTTATCGGTGGGATTGGAAAATGTCGAAGAGCTGTTTGGAGATATTTGTCAGGCCCTGGGATAATAAATTTCTTTGGATATAATATAATAATCGCCCCATACTGCGTAAAAACGGTATGGGGCGATAGTTTTTTGTTATTTTCTATTATAGCGGATATTCATCGAACGCATAAAGTAAGGTAGAGAGATATCGCTCTCCCGTATCCGGTAAAACAACTATAATATTCTTACCTTCGTTTTCCGGTTTTTTAGATAGCTGTAGCGCAGCGTATGTAGCCGCTCCCGAAGAGATGCCTACCAGCAATCCTTCCGTTGCCGCTAACTTGCGACTGGTGCGAATTGCATCATCGTTGCTCACAGTGATTACCTCGTCCACTACGGAGGCATTGTATGTTCCGGGAACGAAGCCTGCGCCGATTCCCTGAATCTTGTGGGGACCCGGAGCACCCCCGGAGAGTACGGGAGAATCTGTAGGCTCTACTGCTACTACTTTAATATCGGGATTCAACTCTTTCAGCCGTTTTCCTGCTCCGCTTACGGTACCTCCTGTTCCGACCCCGCTCACAAGAATATCCACTTTTCCATCGGTATCCCGCCATATCTCTTCTCCTGTAGTGCGGTAATGTATTTCCGGATTGGCCGGATTTTCAAATTGCTGAAGGATAACGGCATTTGGTAATTCTGCCTGTAACTCGGATGCTTTCGCTATAGCTCCCTTCATGCCCTCAGTCCCGGGTGTAAGAACCAATTCTGCTCCCAGTGCTTTCAATAAATTCCTTCGCTCAAGACTCATGGTCTCAGGCATGGTAAGAATAAGCCTGTATTTCTTGATAGAAGATACAAAAGCCAAGCCTATACCCGTGTTCCCGCTTGTCGGTTCAATAATTACTGAATCGGCTTTAAGCAAGCCATTCTGTTCAGCTGCCTCCACCATTGACAGCGCAATACGGTCTTTTACACTACCCTGCGGATTGAAACTTTCTAACTTTGCAATAAGATTGGCATTCACCCCCTCTGATTGTTTGAACTGGTTGAGTTTTACTAAAGGAGTATTACCTATCAAATCTGTTAATTTTTCTGCAATTTTTGTCATAATAATCAATATTGAAATTTTTGACAAAAATAGGGGATATAATACTGGATTAAAATAGCACAATTATGGTATATTTAATTTATCAACTCCTTTCAATAATTTTCCAGATAGCCTCTACCCACATATCATTACTATTGAGTGCCGGTATAAAGGTGAATTTTTCACCCCCCGCCTCCATAAATAATTTACGTGCTTCGATATCAACATCATAGAGTGTTTCCAGATTGTCGACGGGAAATCCCGGCGTTACTACTGCCACTTTTTTCCATCCCAATTTGGGTAGATCGCGGATGTCGGTATCGAGAAAGGGATTCAGCCAATTTTTTCCCCTCTGTGACGAGTAGAAAAGGAATGTGTCATGTGGATCGATACTCAGTTTATTGCAAAATAACCGGTTTGTCTCTTTTAATTGATAGACATAATCATATTCTTTTCCCTTTTTCCATCCTGTTTCTACCTGTGTCAGAGGAAGGCTGTGGTAGGAGAATATCAATTTGTCGATATCTTCCAGGTAAGGCTTTGCATTGGATATGAGTGCGTGAATAAAAGCGGGATGATTATAATAGGGGTCGGCAAACTTCAACCGGAAAGAATGGGGATGTTTATAGAAGACATTCCCAATCATATCCTTCGAAGTCTGGGTAGTAGATTGAGCATAATGAGGATAGAGGGGGAACACTATTACCTCATGCAGTAACGGGCATTTTCTTTCCAACTCACGAAAAGCACCGGCTACATCCGGCTCTCCATAACGCATGGCAATTTCCACCGGAATGCCTTTCTGCTCTTCCAGTTTTTGTGCTAATTGCTGCATGTGATAAATGAGAGGAGAGACCGAAGATGTCTCTTCGTTATGCCAGATCAGTTCATATTTATCAGAGACCCGTGATCCGCTGCCCGGTGCGATTATATTTTTTGCAAGGAATTTCGACCACCATTCGGATTTTCCAGTTAGAAGCGGGTCAGAGAGCATGGCGCAAATAAAATTTTTTACGTCATTGGGTGCTGTACTCGCAGGGGTTCCCACATTTATTAATAATATACCTCTCATTTTACCAATTGCCAATTATTATCATATCGCCGAAATCATTACACATCCACATTGCATTACCGAATTATCACAGCAATATATTACCCAATCAACGCATCTTTATTTCACGCAGGTTTGCAGCAACTGCGTAAATTCATCAGGTATAATCGTAATTGATTTTGTGTCTGCCGGAATAAGCATTGACTCCCCTTTACGGAGGACTTCATTGTTCCCTTTTTCATCTTTCACCGTGCAGTGGCCGGCCATACAGATATAAATAACAAATGAATCGAGATCGTTATAATCCTGTTCCATGGGAGCATTTACTTCTAACAAGTGAGTAGTGAAATAGGGTGAAGTGACCAATTCTACGGGTTGGTTCACCTGATTTTCATATTCTGTCTTATAAGAATCATATACTTTGAAATCGATGGCCTCTTTTGCCAGTTCGGTATGGAGTTCGCGGCTGTTTCCTGAAGCATCTTTACGATTATAGTCATAAATACGATAAGTGATATCGGAGGTCTGTTGTATCTCGGCAATAAAGCATCCCGAACCGATAGCGTGCACACGTCCTGCAGGAAGATAAAAGACATCTCCGGCTTTTACCTCATACTTCATGAGTTTGTCGGTAAAAGTATTGTTCTTTACCGTTTCCGGATATTCTTCGGGGGTGATATTCTCCTTGAATCCGCAATAGAGATATGCACCCGGCGCCGCATGGATAACATACCACATTTCGGTTTTCCCAAATGAATTATGACGTTTTTTTGCCAGTGTGTCGTCGGGATGTACTTGAATGGACAGGTCGTCACGGGCATCAATAAATTTAATAAGTAAGGGAAATGTATTTCCGAATTTGTGGTACACTTTTTTTCCCACCAGTTTCTCTTTGTAACGGTCGAGTAGTTCATCCAGTAATGTACCGGCTAAATGACCGTTAGAGATACAGGAGATATTGCCACGTACACCCGAAATTTCCCAACTCTCGCCAATACCTTCCTGTATGGGGCTAATATTTTTGAAACGGCAGATATCCGATCCTCCCCAGATAATGGATTTAAGAATCGGTTCGAATTTAAACGGATAAAGTGTTCCGTTATTGAGAGGCAAATTTTTTATTGTATTGTTATCAGACATATTATATTGTTTAATCATTAAATCATCATATCAATTTCATTACCATGGCCGTTCGCGCAGGCAGATAAAGTCTCAGCCACCCTTTATCGTCCTTGGCATAAAGAGGATCATACATAGTGAAATGATGGAGAGTATCATCATTCAACCCGAATCCTCCGAACTTTTGATTATCGGTATCGAGTATAATTTCATACTCACCCTGGGGAACCAGGATACCATAATCGCTGTACGATTTCTGTGGATTGAAATTATAAATAAAAAGCATATCCTTTCGCATATATGCCAGCATATTGTCATCATCCTTATCCCAAATCTTTACTAAAGGAAGTGCCTGGAAGTCGGGAACAGATTTGATAAGATGTAGCATAGCCTTGTCGAAATCACCCAGATAATGATACTTCAGGTTATGGTCGTCAGCCAGATGCCATTGACGGCGGGCGTATTTGTAGGACCAGTGATTACCTTCACGGGGAAAATCGATCCACTCAGGATGTCCGAACTCATTCCCCATAAAATTGAGGTAACCTCCATTGATAGTGGTCGCTGTTACCAGACGGATCATTTTATGCAAGGCAATGCCACGGTCTACCGTATAAGAACTACTCATCAGTTTCGACATAAACCAATACATATCGGCATCAATCAGCCTGAATATAATAGTTTTGTCTCCCACCAATGCCTGATCGTGGCTTTCTACGTAAGATATAGTTTTTTCATCGGTGCGCCGGTTCGTTGTTTCCCACCAGATGGCGCTGGGGTACCAATCCTCATCTTTTTTTTCTTTGATCGTTTTGATCCAGAAATCGGGAATATTCATTGCCATACGGTAGTCAAATCCATATCCGCCGGATTGGATGTCCAATGCCAATCCCGGCATGCCGCTAACTTCTTCGGCAATGGTGATGGCATGGGGATTCACATCATGAATCAATTGATTGGCCAGTGTGAGATAACAAATGGCATCAGGGTCCTGATGGCCATTATAATAGTCGCTATAGGAACTGAAGCTTTCTTCCATGCCGTGACTATAGTACAACATCGATGTAACACCGTCAAACCGGAAGCCGTCGAACCGGAACTCTTCAAGCCAATATTTACAGTTGGAAAGCAGAAAATGCAATACCTCATCTTTACCGTAATCAAAACAGAGAGAATCCCATACTTTGTGTATCCTCCTGTTAGGATCCTGGGGGAAATACAGGTCATAACTCCCATCTATCCTCCCAATACCTTCTATTTCGTTCTTCACTGCATGGGAATGTACGATATCCATGATGACTGCAATACCCATTTCATGAGCGGCATCAATCAATTCCCGCAGTTCATCGGGAGTGCCATTCCGCGAAGAGGGCGCAAAAAAGCTTGATACATGGTATCCGAATGAACCATAGTAGGGATGTTCCTGGATGGCCATGATCTGGATAGTGTTGTATCCGTTCTCTTTTATCCGTGGTAAAATATTTTCCCTGAATTCGTTGTAACTTCCTACCTTCTCTTCTGCGGTTGACATCCCTATATGAGTCTCATAAATGAGCAGGGGTGAGCAGTCCGGTTTGAAATCGGTATGTTTGAAAGTGTATCTGTTTTCCGGTTCCCATACCTGTGCACTGAAGATGAACGTGTTTACATCTTGCACCACACGTCTACACCATGCCGGTATCCGCTCTCCCGAACCGCCTTCCCAGCTTACATGCAATTTATAGAGATCTTCATGATGGATATGTCCCGGGGGTACCTTTACCTCCCACACGCCGTGATCTACCCGTTTCAAACGAAATGATTCCTGCCGCTGCCAATCATTGAAGGTGCCTATCAGAAAAATATCGGAGGCGTTGGGCGCCCATTCGCGAAACACCCATCCATCGTTTGTTTTGTGTAACCCGAAATAGAGATAGCCACTTGCGAAATCGGAAAGGGTGATCCTACCTCCCTGTGTGAGATCGGACAACCTTTTCAGGTAAAAGTTATGGCGCCCTGTGATTGCTTCGGCATAGGGATTGAGCCATGGATCGTTCTGAATAATATTAAGCATTGTGTGCATTAAATTAAAAGGGAGCTAAATCATAGTTGCCTTTTGTGAATATGAATCCAATACGACAAAGATAAGAAATTGTAAATATTTCTCTCAATTTTTGATACTAAAAAAGAGGAGGTAAAATAAAATTGAGAAAAATGCATATCTTTGCGATTCAAGTTTAACAAAGAGTTATTTCATGATGAAACGAATTATTTCGGTTATTTTTTTTATTATTCTTTTTTTTACGGGAAAGTCATATGCGCAAGATTCAGCAATTACCTGCAGTTTAGGTTTTACTTTTGAAATCAGTGAAGATAGAAGCTGGGGATATAAAGAGCCTGTAATTGTGGATATTACTCCAGGTTCTCCGGCTGAAAAGGCGGGCCTGAACATCAATGATATAATCCTGTCTGTAAATCATAATGGCACTTACCTGAAATCATATCAGACTATTATGTCATGGTTTAACCAGGATCCGGACAAGATGATGTTGGCCATTCGCAATTTTAGGCATGCTTTTAAGGAATATACCATTTATAAAGATTGTCGTCATTCTGATGCTATCAGGGAAGCTCAGTTGGCCCCTGTGTTTGCATTTTATAGTCTGGAAGATGTGCAAACCCGACGATTTGTTGTCCCGGTGAAGACAACTGTTAATGAAAACGCCCTCTTCCATAACTATAGTACTTTTTCCTTTGTAACTTCCGATGAGAGTACACGTCAACTTGATGAACGGATCAATGCCATTTTCATCCGTGCGTTGGCTGAAGTGGGACTTCAATATGATCCCGGTGATCCTGATTTTATCATTCAGACCTATTATAGTTATGAGAGTAATCCGATGTACAAACCCGATTCTCCTACTTATGGAAGCTATCAGCCGGTTTGGCGATTTGATACGAGGAGTAACCGTATGTTGAAGCTTCCCCTTTATAACCCTTCGGAAGCAGTCCGGGTAGATGATATTGCTTATAACCTTGAATTCGGGTACCGCTTTTATGACCGGAAGTTTGTCGAAGCGGGAGAAATGATACAGATATGGGAGAGTGAAGTGCAGGAGCGGTTAAGTAGTCAGTATAGCTTGGTCGATTATCTGGAAATGAATCTTCCTCTTCTTTTAAAGAAATTCCCTAATGTGGGGAATAAATCGTTTGGTACATATAATGTGAACTATCAGAAATACAACTATACCGGTATCGGATATAACATGGGCGACCTGAAGACGGTTGCATCGGTAGATCCCGGTTCGCCGGCTGCAAGAGCAGGTATCTTACCCGGCGATGTGGTGATCAATATTCAGGGACAGGATTTTGACCATACTTCCCAATCGTTAACGGAAGGATACCGTCGTTTTATCGCGGAGACTATGAATCTGAGGGATAAAAGTACCCGGTATACCGATTCCAACGGATTTAAAGAATGTATGTTTTGGGATGTGTCGAAGTATAATGCGGTATCGACAGCTATTTCAAACAACCGGCGGTATAAATCCGCTTTCTCTTACTTGTTCAACTTTAATCAATACGTCGACTGGACTACACCTGTATCCATTAATATAATAGTATTGCGAGATGGCAATGAAATGAACTTTGCCGTGACTCCACAAATAACAGTCAGCTCACATATGTTAGTATATTAGGTGGAACAGTAAAATGAGGAAATAAATGGGATAGTGAAGGTGCCCCGATAAAAAATTCAAAAATAAATAGGGAAATATTTGGAAGATATTCATCAGAAACATTATCTTTGTAGCCCTTTCGCTTAAAAGCAGGGTCATTATAGAGGTAATGAAAACAAGCAGATTGGAATAATAAAGGGTAATCACTGGAAATCAGATTCTTTACTTCAGCTGCGAAAAAATATTGAAAAAACTTACTAAAAAGTTTTGGAGATTAAATTAAACTCCCTATCTTTGCACCCGCTTTCAGGAAATAAGTACTGACGGCGAAAAAGAAAAGCGATCTTTAGGTATTTACATACACGTTTTAAAAAGAAGACAAAGCAGAGTATACAAGGGACCGCGGTTTTAAGAAGCCGGGGTCAAAATTGGTACCCGTTCAATAAAAGATACAGGAAACTAAAAAATAAATCGTGAATTCGGAGGATCCGGGATCTGCAGGACTTTAGTCGGTATATATGGCGTTGCCTAAGTCTGCTTGACAGACAGGGGGGCAAGTTTCAAGGAAACAA
>NZ_DHOS01000019.1:0-5320 GCF_002410825.1 Proteiniphilum sp. UBA5384
GTGCGCTCTAAACGCTTATACCGAAATCATTATTTTAGGGTATTGCGTAATAGATCGCAAGAGAGTAATTTTATGTTTTAAATGAGAGTTCTCCAGAGAGATGTATATGTAAGAAGTCAGGTCAAATAAAAATTACAGTGATGGTCAGTTATTTAAATAGCGCCTGCGACAATTGCAGGAAACATGCAGAGCATGAGAGGAGGCTATATTGTATGAATGTGGCGGAACGGGAAGTTTTTGACATATTCAGGGTCCTGGGGGTCCCTATGAATGAACAGGATATTCTGGTCCGGACAATCAATAATGAAAATACCTGCTGGTATAATTTAAAAGAGTTATTGGACTCTCTCCTTATCCGCAATAAATAGTATAATTTTTAACAATTAGAAATCACAGTTATGTATATAGTTTCACGCAATATGAAGGTGGCGAAAGATCTTTCGGACGCTGTCATAGAGGATTTGTCGCTTCCTTCGAGGTCTACCGGAGCAGAAGGTTTTATTCGTCGGGATATAATGGTCAATAAGGAAGCGGATGATTTTGACATTATCAAAGTGCTTATTTACTGGAAAGACAAGGATTCCCAGGAAAAATGGCATGCCAGCAAAGAGCATTCACAGTCGCATATCGACAAGCATAAACTAAGGAAAGAGATGGGGAAAGCACCGATTAACCGCAAAGATCTCAATATGACCTTTGAGGAGTTTGAACTGGTCTCAACCCTGGCTGCGGATCGGTAGGGCAAGTCCACCGATCCTTTAATCCGTAATCACGATATTCACTGCATTCATGCCTTTTTTGCCGCGTTCCAAGTCGAATGTAACCTTATCGCCTTCATCGATTGAAGCCGGTGCAGCGCTGATATGGAAAAAATATTTGTCCATATTGGCACTGTTTTTAATAAATCCATACCCTTTATTGCGATCGAAATATTCCACTCGTCCCTTGTAGGGTTCGGGCTCTCCCACATCCTCTTTCTTAGGGGTGGATACCACTATATCCTCAATGTCGATTTCCTCTTTTTTTATCGGATCGGGCGGAGTATCGGTAATCACCCCATTTTCATCCACGTAAGCGATCATATCGTCCAATGAGCCGGAGCCGGGATTGGCCTTACGCTCTTCTTTACGCTTCTGTTTTTCTAATCGTTTTTCCTGTTTTTTCTTTTCTATTTCTCTTTTGTTATACGAAACTGATTTAGCCATATTTACACTTAAAATGTCTTTGTTTTTTTAATTGATTGAATAATTGTTATTTAGCTTGCCACCACAAGCGTTTTACCTGTCAATTTCTGGATATCCTTTAACATATCCCTTTCTTCATCGGCACAGAACGTAAAAGCCGTGCCGGTATTCCCTGCCCTACCCGTGCGACCAATACGATGCACATAGGTTTCTGCCACATCCGGAAGATCGTAATTAATGACCAGCTCCAGATTATTAATGTCTATTCCCCTGGCTGCAATGTCCGTTGCAATGAGGGTTTGTATTTTATGGGATTTAAAATCCGCCAACGCCTTTTGCCGGGCATTCTGCGACTTATTCCCATGAATGGCGGCACTGTTTATTCCGGATTTACTAAGTATCCGTGCGATCTTATCCGCTCCATGTTTGGTACGGGAGAATATCAATACCGATTTCCTTTTATCTTTTTTCAGCAAATCGATCAGCAAATTCTTCTTTTCCGGCTTTTCCACGAAGTAGATATACTGCTCTATGGTGTCTACCACTGATGATACCGGTGCCACTTCTACCCTGACCGGCTTATGCAGGATCGACCGTGAGAGGTCGGCTATGGACGATGGCATGGTAGCTGAAAAGAAAAGCGTCTGCTTCACCCGGGGCAACTGCGGCAGCAACCGTTTGATATCGTGGATAAATCCCATATCCAGCATCCGGTCGGCTTCATCCAGTACAAAATGACGGATGGCACGCAGACTGATAATCTTCTGGTTCATCAAATCGAGTAATCGTCCCGGAGTGGCCACTAATATATCCACTCCCCTGTTCAGTTCATTCACCTGGGCATTCTGTTTCACACCTCCATAAATTACACAGTGGCGAAGCCCCGTATACCGGATATAATCACTCAGGCATTCGTTGATCTGGATAGCCAGTTCACGCGTAGGTGTTAAAATCAACGCCTTTATCTCTCTTCTCCTGTCATGGGTTTTGTTCAAATACAATTGCTGTATGATGGGAAGTACGAATGCTGCGGTTTTTCCTGTGCCGGTCTGTGCCAGTCCTAAAATATCACGGTTGTCGAGTGCCGGGGCAATAGCCTGTTGTTGTATTGGTGTGGGAGTTGTATGTCCTTTTTCGTTCAGAGCCCTCAATACCGGCTCAATAATTGATAATTCTTTAAATGTCATGTTCTGCTATTAAACAGGATATGCTATGATAAACGATATTCCGCATTCCTGTAACTGATTGATATCTTATACAAATAAGTTGATTTTGATGTCGATTTCGGCGATGGGAAGATCCGCCTAGAATGGCGGAGCAAAACCTTGAGAAGAAAGATACAATACTAACTTAATTGATAATGGATGCAAAGATACAAAAATAAATCGGTTTTTCAGCTATCATCGAATCGTGTTGAGATTATACACAGCTTTGACCGGTCCACCGATACATGTTTTTATTGAAAGATTCCGGATTTATTCATCATTTATGTATATCTTTGTAGCATCTCTGTTAGGGGTGCCTTCGAAAAAGGCTGAGATCAAACCCTCGAACCTGATATGTTGTAATTGACATCGTAGGGAAACGGAAATTTAGAAGATTATAATTTTATATATATTCATCACTGCCGTTTCATACAAATATGAGACGGCTTTTTTATTTCCCGGATAATGATAGCGGGGATTATGTAGCTATTTGCGGATTTAAAGGATAAATTAAAATGACGAACATTGATAATCTGATCCGGGACCTGAACCGGGTAAGGGAAAAATCACCGCTGGTACATAATATCACCAATTATGTGGTGATGAACAATACGGCCAATGCACTGCTGGCGATAGGCGCATCTCCGGTAATGGCCCATGCAACGGATGAAGTTGCCGAAATGGCCGGCATAGCCTCTTCGCTGGTGATCAATATTGGTACGCTTGACGCCGAATGGGTGAAAGGCATGTTGATTGCGGGTAAGGCAGCCCTGGAAAAAAAGATTCCGGTTGTTCTCGACCCCGTGGGCGCAGGAGCCACTTCCTACCGGTCGAAAGTATGTACCCGGATAATTGAAGAATGCAAACCCTCGGTCATCCGTGGCAATGCTTCGGAAATAATAGCCCTGTCGAATGCTAATGCCCAAACCAAAGGTGTTGACAGCACCAACAGTTCCGAGGCAGCATTGAATTCAGCCAAAGCGCTGGCAGATAAAACCGGTGCCATCGTGGTAATCAGCGGCGAAACGGATTATATCACCGACGGAAACACTGTTGAGACCGTAAAGAACGGAAACAAGATGATGACAAGAGTGACGGGCATGGGGTGTACGGCATCGGCCCTGGTAGGTGCTTTTACCGCCATCAACCCCAACTTCCTCGAAGCAGCCACCAACGCCATGTTCATCATGGGTATCACAGGAGAAATCGCGGCCGCAAGCTCGAAAGGGAACGGTAGCCTGCAACTCAATTTTCTGGATATCCTTTTCAATATCGACGAAAGAAACATCAGGAAAAATATCCGGTTATGAAGCACTTCGACTTGAGCCTGTATCTGGTCACCGACCGTTCATTATCCTTGGGCAGGCCATTGGAATATGTGGTGGAAGAGGCGGTGAAAGGAGGCGTTACCATGGTACAACTCCGAGAGAAGGAGTGTTCTTCAAAAGAATTCTACCTACAGGCGATGGCCCTCAAAAAGTGTCTGAAACCCTACAATATTCCACTTATCATCAACGACCGGCTGGATATCGCCCTTGCCTGCGATGCGGAAGGGTTGCATATCGGCCAAAGCGATCTTCCCTATGAAGTGGCACGGAAAATACTGGGGAAAGATAAGATTATCGGTCTTTCCGTCGAAAACAAACAGGATGCGCTGGATGCCAACAAGCTGGACGTGGATTATATCGGCATATCTCCGGTTTTTGACACCCCTACCAAGACAGATACGGCCCAGGAGTTAGGCTTGGCAGGTGTACATGAGATTTCGCTGGTTTCAAAACATCCCGGTGTCGGTATCGGAGGAATCAACAACAGCAATGCCCTGAAAATCATACAAGCCGGTGCGGACGGTATTTCGGTTGTATCGGCCATCATGTCGGCATCAGAACCACGACAGGCAGCATCGGAACTATATGATATAGTCACCGGCATGGAAAAATAAGATAGCTGATAAACTCTCATTTTAAAAGAAGAAACAAATGAAGAAACAGTATAGAAGAACCTTGTCGATTGCGGGAAGCGATCCGAGCGGAGGCGCAGGGATACAGGCCGACCTGAAAACATTTTCCGCCTGTGGGTGCTATGGTGCGACAGTAATTGTAGCTGTGGTAGATGAAAATACGGTAGGTGTAACCGGTGTGCACCCTGTTCCTGTGCCATTTGTGACAGGGCAAATCCGCTCCGTGCTGGATGACATAGGCGCGGATGCAATTAAAATCGGGATGCTCCACTCGTCCGAGCTTATCCGGTCGGTACAAGAGACCCTGGCCCAATATGACATTAAGAATATTGTACTGGATCCGGTGATGGTCGCTACCTCCGGCGATAAGTTATTGCAGGATGAAGCCATCAGCACATTGCAGGAAAAATTGATCCCCCATGTACGCATTATCACCCCCAACATTCCCGAAGCGGAAATATTGCTCGGAAAAAAGATCAAATCGCAAAAGGATTTACCGTTGCTCGTCAAAGACCTTTCCTTCGGCCGTTCCGTGTCGGTCCTGTTAAAAGCCGGACATCTGTCAGGAGATGAGTTGACCGATGTTTTTTATAATGCCGAAACCGATGAAATAATTGAACTGAGTTCCAAACGTATTACCACAAAGAATACACATGGAACGGGTTGTACGTTATCATCCGCCATCACCTCCTTTCTGGCCCATGACTTGCCGCTCAATGATGCAGTACGCAAAGCCAAGGATTATGTAGATCGCGCTATTTTAATCGGTTCCGAATATGAAATTGGGAAGGGTCATGGTTCCGTCCATCATTTTTTTGATTTCTGGAGGTAAGGTTGACAAAGGCATACTCTTAGGGCCGTTAATTTGTAAGACTCTTTTTCTCTCCGAATTATAGTGATCGTATCATATTTTTCCGTATTTTTGCGGCTCGAACTGTTAGCTCAGCTGGTTTAGAGCGCTGCCTTGACAG
>NZ_DHOS01000019.1:5499-12266 GCF_002410825.1 Proteiniphilum sp. UBA5384
CAGGGCAGAGGTCGCCGGTTCGAACCCGGCACGGTTCACTCAAAAGTCTCAGCGTAAGTTGGGGCTTTCTTTTTTTACAATCATTTGATTTTCAATTTTTCTTACTATTTTTGAAAGAAAAACAGGAGCATAGGTTGATATGATACGGATTTTACATACGGCTGACTGGCATATAGGGCAACTCTTCCACGAGTATGACCGCACTTATGAGCACCGCCAATTTTTTAACTGGTTACTCGATACCCTTTCTGAAGAACAAGTGGATGTGCTGCTGGTCAGTGGAGATGTGTTCGACTCGTCCAATCCTTCGGCGGCATCCATAAAAATGTTTTATACCTTCCTTAATCGGTCTGCAAAACAGAATCCCCATTTACAGATTATCGTTACCGCGGGCAATCACGACTCGGCATCGCGATTGGAATCGCCCAAACCCCTTCTGGAATCGTCCAATATTCATATCGTAGGTATCGTGGAAAAGGATGATGTCGGGATGGTGGACTATGGTAAAATCTGCATTCCCCTAAAGAATAAAGAGGGCCATACCGAAGCATGGTGTATTGCAGCACCGTTCCTGCGCTTGGGAGATTATCCTTCCATAACGGACAGCGCGAACCCTTATGCGGATGGAGTCAGTGCATTTTATAAGGAAGCCTGTGAATATGCAGCATCAATCAAGGAGCCCGGGCAAGCCATTATTGCCATGGGGCACCTGCATGCGCAACAAGCGGAGGTGGGCGATATAGACAAGATGGAGAGATTGATTATGGGAGGAGTGGAATGTATTTCCGCGACGGCATTCAACGAGAAACTCCGGTATGTGGCATTGGGACATATTCATAAAGCCCAGCGTATCGGGGGTAAAGAACATGTCCGCTATAGTGGCAGTCCGTTGCCGATGTCTTTTTCTGAAACGAATTACAAGCATCAGGTCATCGTTTTCGATATGGCAGATGATGCAATCGATAGCCTGAAAGCTCTTGAAATTCCGGTATCAGTACCCTTGATGAGGGTTCCATCAGTCCATAGTTCACTCACCGAAGTACTCATATCATTATCGCAATTAAAAACTTTTGAAGGAGCCCCCCATACCGCGCCTTACTTGGAAGCAAGAGTGTTATTGGAAGGGCCGGAACCGGGTTTGAGGCACAAGATAGAAACTGCGCTGGCCGGTAAAAATTTCAGATTGGCCAAGATTGATGTGCGTTATAAATCTACTGCTGCGAACCCCGATAAGGCTGCCACTGCTGATCCGGAACAACTCAACCGGCTAAAACCGATTGAAGTGCTGCACAAAGTATATCAAGCCAAGTATGACAATCCTATCCCCGCAGCATTGCAAAAGCTTTTTCAACAAGTCGAACAGGAAGTAAATGAATGGGAGGCATAACAATGAAGATACAAGTTATTCGGATGAAAAACCTGGCCTCTTTGGATCGCATGACTGAAATTGATTTTACCCGGGAACCGCTCTCTTCCGCAGGTATTTTCGCAATAACAGGTCCCACGGGAGCAGGCAAATCCACCATCCTCGATGCTTTGTGCCTTGCCTTGTATGCCGAGACACCGCGCTACAAGCTGGCGGACAATAGAGTGGATGTCCTGGATGTGCAGGGAAGCACCATCAAGCAGGATGATGTACGTGGGATCCTGAGGGATGGCACATCCGATGGTTTTGCAGAAGTCGATTTCGAGGGTGTCGACGGACATTCTTACCGTGCCAGGTGGAGCGTGAGAAGAGCGCGTAACAAGGTTGATGGAAATTTGCAGGCTTATGAGATATCCCTGAAAAATATCACGACCCGGCAGGAGGTGCCGGGCAGAAAAACCGAACTGCTGGTAGAAATTGAACGGTTGGTCGGATTGACTTTTGAGCAGTTCACCCGCTCTGTCCTGTTGGCGCAAGGCGATTTCACCGCTTTCCTGAAAGCCGGAAAAGATGAGAAATCATCCTTATTGGAAAAGCTGACCGGCACCCATATCTACTCCGAGATATCCAAAAAAGTCTATGAGCATTACAAAGAGCAACAGCAAAAACTCAGGGAACTAAATCTGCAACGTGAAGGGATAGACACCCTTACCCATGAAGAATTGGCCGAACTACAGGCAAGGAAAGAGGAGTTGACCATTCTCATCAAGAACAACGAGAAAAAAAGTGAGGCGCTCAACAAGGAGATTAACTGGCATGAGCAATGGGCGAAACTGGAGGAAGGCGTGCAGACAGCTGCCTCCCAACACGCACAAGCAATCTCTATCAAAACAGAATCGCGGCACCGGGAACAGCTTTTACAACAGATTATCCGTGTCCGGCCTGTGAAAGAAATAGTGAATAACCTGTTACATATCCGCGAGCAAATCGATGCCAAGCAATCAGCCATCAATGATAACTCTTCGAAACTGATGACACAGAGAGAGGAGAAAAAGGCTGCCGACAGGGCGTTTGACCAGGCCGTTGCCACCCTGGAGACCGCAGCCCAGAAAGAAGAAGAGTCGCAACCGTTGTTAAACAGAGCAAGGGCGCTAGACGTGCAGCTTACCGAAAAGGCGGCGCAGGTAAAACGGGCGTGCGACGACTTCTCCGCCATCTCCGAGAAAATAATCGGTCAAAAAGAGCAGTTGTCATCAGCAAAAAAGAATTTGACGGATCTGGAAAAAGAAATCGATGGGTTAAGCCGCTGGAAAAATGAAAATGAATTCCGACAGCCAATAGCCGAGCAGGAGAGTCTAATCTTATCCAAACTGACTGATGCGGAAGAAATCCTGAAAAGCTTGCATGACTATACCACAAGCATAAAGGAAGCAGAAAAAAAATGCCTGCAACTGGAACAGGAAAAACAAATTCTTGAAGATAAGAGAAACAGCCTTCGTACCTCCCAGCTACAGCAACAGAGTGAATTTCAGGAGCTGTACACTACCCTATCGGCTATGCCTATTCAGGAGCTGGAAAATGAAAAAATCTCGTTGGACAGCCATATCGAGGAGATGGTGGCGGCAGAAGCCCATTGGAAAATATTGTACCGGGCAATTATCGAGAAAGAAAATACAAACAGCTTGTTATCAAACAATAAAAAAGAATTAGAGCAAAACAAAATACTGCTTTCCGAGGCAGAAAACCTCCTGCCGATAAAATTGGCAGAAAAGGATACCGCGTTGAAGTCGCTTGAAAAAGCAAGGCTGCTGATGGCTGAAAGCGTGGAACGACTGCGGGAGCAATTAGAATTCAAGAAACCCTGTCCGGTCTGCGGTAGCACCGAGCATCCTTATGCGGAAAAGAATCCATTAGCAGATTTGCTCCTTTCGGAACAAGAAGCCGCTTATAAGCAGTATGAAGCCGCTTATGCGACACAACTGGCACTTCACAGTCGTCTCCGGCAAATCTGTGAGGGATTGGAAAAGTCGATTGGAGAATTGGAAATGACACTTGCCGATAAAAGCGAATCAATAAAGAATCTCGAGTCAAAATGGTCGGAATTTCGGATTTCCGGTGAGTGTGGCAAATATCCGCCTGCCGACAGGGCGACATGGCTGCATGATCAGTTACAACAACACAAAAACCGTCAACAACAATTATCGGAACAAATACAATCCTACGGGAAACAGAAAGAGCAGCTGGAATTATACAAATCTGATCTTACCGCACTGGATAAAGAATTGACCGATTACGAGAACCGGATAAAGGATAACGAAAGGGCGCTGAAGTCGCTACTGGAACAGCAACAAAATAATACTACAGCGCAGCGGAAGGCTATCCACAATTTGGAGGGTGTGCAATCTGCAGTGGCTATTTATTTTCGTGCCGAAGAGTGGTTTAAGAACTGGCAGCATAATCCCGATGCTTTCGTGCAACAAATCCGTGAATTTGCCTGCAATTGGAAAAATAACACTACCCGTTTAGAAGAGCAACTCCATCAACAAAAGATGACAGTTGAAAAAATAAAAGAATGGGAAAGCCGGCTAAAGGATGTGGAAGAAGATTCCCGGAAAAAAGGTGAATATCTCGCCGACTTACAGTCCCGGCATAAAGAGTTGACCGACCAGCGGGAAGCAATTTTCAATGGTGTGCCGGTAGAAGAAATGGAAGTTAAGTTAAAAGAAACGACTCATGTGGCAAAACAGGTTTTGGAAGAGCAGAAAAAGAAAGTCGATGCGATACTGTCGGAAATTACCCGCCTCGAAGCACTGCATGGGCAGTTGGAGAAGGATGTCGCCACATTGATCCGGCAGGAAACAACCGTCGACGAGCAAATCGAAGATTGGATTGTTCACTATAACCGGCAATACAATGCCGTACCGGGAACCCCTGTTCCAACCCAATCGGAAGGCGATACCTGTCATACCCCACAACAAGATCCATCACATACCTCAACACAACATCCACCATATGCCTCGTCACAACAACCATTACATGCCTCGCCACAACAACCATTACATACCTCGCCACAACAACCATTACATACCTCGTCACAACATCCACCATATACCTCCCGACAAGCGTCTGCGCTTAGCCGTGAACAGCTGCTCTCCCTCTTGGAATTCACCCGGGAGTGGATAGAAAACGAAAGGCGGGAGTTGCAGGAAATCGACACCGCAGTGATGCAAGCCGAGTCAGTTTTGGGAGAACGTACCAAGGCGCTGGAAAAACATCTGGAAGAACGTCTATCGGAGAAAACATTGGATGAACTATCAGTTTCACAGGAATATGTGCGTGAATTATTAAGGAAAAGTTCACAGGAGGCCAATGAAATCGACTTTACCATAAAGCAAGATACCCTCAACAAGCAACGTATAGGATCGTTGTTACAAGAGATAGAGAAGCAGACCGCCATAGGGGAAGACTGGGCAAAACTCAACGACATCATCGGATCGTCAGACGGCAAAAAATTCCGCCAGATAGCGCAGGAGTACACATTGGATGTGTTGTTGAGTTACGCCAATGTGCATCTGGAAATTCTAAGTAAACGCTATCTCTTGCAGCGCATCCCCAACTCATTGGGGTTACAGGTGGTAGATCGGGACATGGGGGATGAGGTGCGAACGGTCTATTCCCTTTCCGGTGGTGAATCATTCCTCGTCTCGCTGGCATTAGCCCTGGGGCTGGCCTCCCTCTCCTCCAGCCGCATGAAAGTGGAATCACTTTTCATCGACGAAGGCTTCGGCTCACTCGATCCCGCCACTCTCAATATCGCCATGGATGCGTTGGAACGGTTACACAACCAAGGTCGTAAAGTCGGCGTGATCTCCCACGTGCAGGAAATGACCGAACGCATACCGGTACAGATTAGGGTGAGCAAGCAGCAGAGCGGAAAAAGCAAGGTGGAAGTGATGTCGGTATGAAAATTACCCTTGGCGCAGGGAAATAACCGAACGGATACCGGTAAAGGTCAGTATTCATGGTTTCTGCAACGATACTTTCCATTCTCAAAGACACAATATCAAATAAGAGTTTTAGTGAAAGTTGAGAATTCGATTTATTTTAAATTACTGATATGTGGACATTTATTGTATTTGTTATTTTCCTTATACTCATTTTGTCAACCTTTATTAGGGTTATGATTTATGGCAAAGGAATATTCAAACCGGATTTTAAAAGGGTTGATTTAGAATTTGGCAGAAAAAAGAAAATTTCCACAAATTGGAATACCCCTTTTGGCAAGGGTGTTTATTATATTTTTCTGATAATTATGCTATTGTCATTGTTTTTGATATTTTATCGACTTTAAAAAGTCAAGATTTTAGTATTTGTTGCAACTTAATGATATTTAATTTGTAAAAACATATAGTTATGTTGGGAGCAATAATAGGAGATATAATCGGTTCACGGTTCGAGTTCAACAATACCCACTCGATCGATTTTGAACTGTTCACCCCGGAATGTGATTTCACGGATGATACTGTTTGTACTATTGCAGTGGCGGATGCCCTTCTAAAAGGTATTCCATTCGGCGATAGCCTGCACTCCTGGTGCAGGAGATATCCCTATCCTAAAGGTGCCTACGGAGGCTCGTTTACTCGATGGATACATGATGACAATCCGCATCCCTATCACAGTTTTGGCAATGGATCGGCGATGCGTGTCTCTCCTTGCGGCTGGATTTCAAGGGATAGAGAGATAGTGTTACGGAAAGCGTGTGAATCCGCTGAATGCACCCACAATCATCCGGAAGGTATCAAAGGCGCCTTATGTGTGGCCGATTGTATGTATCATGCCCGCACAGGTAATGGAATGTCCCGACTTATTGATTTAGCCACAAAGGAATACGGTTATAATCTTGAGATGACCTGCGATTCAATCCGTAAAACGAATTCATTCAATGAAACGTGCCAAGTAACAGTACCACAAGCGATCGTCTGTTTTCTTGAAAGTACCGACTTTGAGAGCGCCATCCGCTTGGCCGTGTCGATCGGGGGAGATAGCGATACCATAGCTGCCATCACCGGGAGCATAGCCGAAGCCTACTATGGCATTCCGGAACATATCAAGAATTCTGCTTTTGAGTATTTACCCGGCGAGTTCTTATCTATTGTACATAGATTTAAGAAGATGACATCATGAAAGATTTTAGTATGTATAAATACTTCAAAGGCGAACTGAAAAAT
Source organism: Proteiniphilum sp. UBA5384 (assembly GCF_002410825.1). Classification (GTDB taxonomy): domain Bacteria; phylum Bacteroidota; class Bacteroidia; order Bacteroidales; family Dysgonomonadaceae; genus Proteiniphilum. The sequence continues at coordinate 12,094 of NZ_DHOS01000019.1, forward strand.
CCATTCTCCGAAAATGATTTACTTGCTTCCAAATGGTGGAATGGAGAAAGATTATTTTATGAAAACGCCCAGAGTAATCCTCATTTTATTGACATTATCAGAAAACAACTAAAAGAAGCTATTGAAACCAATAATGTGAGCAGTATCTTAGAACCTGTTTTGAATTTACTTCC
>NZ_DHOS01000070.1 GCF_002410825.1 Proteiniphilum sp. UBA5384
AAAACATTAGTAGCTGTTGCCACCCTATTATTTGGATGAATTTGCTTTCCGCTTTAACAGGAAAATGTCAACATTCAGGGTAAATTATTCTATCGGTTAATACAACAGGCTGTTGAAACAGAACCGATCTCTCGAAATGAGCTTGTAAAATCAGCAACTTGACCGAAGGGGATAAGCAGTTAAATAAATATAGGAGAGAAAAGAGAGCTTACATTACTTACTTTTTGGGATATAACTTGTAAGCCGTGTATTGAAGAACTAATTGTATTTAATATTTTAGCCAACGAATATCCGGAAGTGAATTTCGTAGCAATAACTTCTACTCCAAAACAAAATGTCAATAAGTTTTTTCGAGAAAAAAGTTTTGAATGAAAGAATTTAATCGTTATCCCTGATTGTCTGGAATATTTTGAAAATCTCAAAATACATAGTGTCCAGCAAAAGCGACAAAGCATGCTGGAGCACTTTACTGGAGAAAGCGATTATCAAATATAATGCAATTTACGAAGTGGATACTGAGATTGGAGGAATTGGAAGTCATGTTGTTCCCCCACTTTTTACAGGTGAGGGCGAAAGTTTTGGTTTTCCCGCCAATGTATTGAATGCTGATCAACTTAAAGTAATGGTAGAAAATTCTTTAATGGAAGGCAAATTTGTAGTTGGAGGGTTTAATCAAGTAAAGCCTATTGGTAATACCAATACAGTAATTGGTCACGCTTATACATATTTGTTGTCTACTGATCCAAATGCACTTTTTTCCATGCGCAATCCCTGGGGAGGAAATCCCGGCACAAATGGTAAAGAGGATGGTGTATTGAATATACCCGATGATGGTATTATTCCAACTTTGATAGATATTGGAGTTACGGGCCCGGGAAAAGCAGCCCCCATGAAAAGAGATATCAAACCGTATACTCCTCCCACATACTCATTCACTACACATAAGATGCGTGTTAGTGCTGTTCTAATGAAGTCTGGAATGTAAATATGAAATCACTAGGCAGTATGGACGCACATATTCCTCATCCGGGATGCTGCAGAAGTCCATGCCGGCCAAGGTGTCGCTGATCTGTGGAGAACTTTTGATCGGCCCGGTGGGCTTTGTTTTTCAGTATCCACTTTTCTTGACTGACAGTTTCATAATATGGTAAATATAATATCGCCTAATTTTATTCTGTACCTTAAAAATCCTTGTTTTTTATCAGTTTAATAGGCCAAATATTAGTTTTTTCTATCAATATGTTATACTTTTGGGATGAGAATTTTTTAAGATAAAACTTGAATAATCCATCAATCGTTATGCTGAAAATCAACAACAATCTGTTTTTTACGATTTCTCTCTTATTGGTTTCGCTGTTTTTTTTACAAGGATGTAAGAGTCGGAAAGGTGAAGAGAATTATATTAAATTCAAGAAGCTCAAGGATACGCATCAGTATTTTGCCTACAAAGGGGATAGTTCGATACTGGTAAGTGGACATAGGGGAGGCCGTGAGGTTGGATTTCCCGAAAACAGCATCGAAGGATTCCAGCAAGTGCTGACACAAATGCCTGCATTCTTCGAGATAGACCCCCGCCTGACCAAAGACAGTGTTATTGTGCTTATGCATGATGCTACATTGGACAGGACTACGACGGCGAAGGGAAATCTCTCCGATTATACCTACGCCGAACTGCAGTCGTTGCGGTTGAAAGACCTTGAAGGGAATATTACAGCCGCTGAAATACCCACACTTGAAGAGGTGATCCAATGGAGTAAAGGTAAGACGGTTGTCAATCTCGATAAAAAAGATGTGCCGTTTGATATGATCGTGGATTTGATCAAGAAGAACAAGGCGGAAAAACATGTGATGCTTACCGTACATACAGGAGCACAGGCCAGATATTATTCCGACAGGTTGCCGGGAATTATGTTGTCTGTCTTCGCAAGGAATGACGAGGAATTTGAAGATATCGCCTTTTCCGGCGTTCCCTGGGAAAATATGATCGCTTATGTGGGACAAACCATTAACGATAAAAATGGGCATATTGTGGAACAACTGCGGGCCAAAGGTGTCAGGTGCATGGTGTCATATGCTCCATCGATCGACCGGTTGAGAACGCCGGAGGAAAGAGCGTCGGCCTATAAGGAAGCAATCACGATTAATCCGGATATCATTGAATCGGACTATCCGGCGGAAGTATGGAGAGTCCTGATGCCGGGCGATTCTATCCGGTGATATTTTGTACCGCTTTGGCTTTTGTGTTGTGCTGAATAACCTTACGACTAAAAAATATTCGTATGCAAATAACCTTATCCGATCAATTGCCCCCATATCCCACATTCCGCGAGGGAATCCGTCGTGCGCCTGACCGCGGGTACAGTCTCACGCCCGGCCAGACAAAAACGGCTTTGAAAAATGCATTGCGCTATATTCCCGCCGGATTACATGCAGAATTGGCTCCCGAATTTCTCGAAGAACTGAAAACACGTGGACGTATCTATGGCTATCGTTATCGTCCTGAAGGTGACCTGAATGCTAAACCGATCGACCAATATAAGGGTAAATGTGTGGAAGGAAAAGCTTTTCAGGTGATGATCGACAATAATCTCTGTTTTGATATCGCGCTGTATCCCTATGAGCTGGTCACCTATGGTGAAACGGGACAAGTGTGTCAGAACTGGATGCAGTACCGGCTGATCAAGATGTATCTGGAAGAGTTGACACAGGAGCAGACATTGGTAGTTGAGAGCGGGCATCCGCTGGGATTGTTCAAATCGAAACCGGATGCCCCAAGGGTAATTATCACCAATTCGATGATGGTAGGTATGTTCGATAATCTGCCGGATTGGGAAATCGCCGCACAGATGGGGGTCGCCAACTACGGACAGATGACTGCAGGCGGATGGATGTATATTGGGCCGCAGGGCATTGTACATGGTACGTTCAATACGCTGTTGAATGCGGGACGGTTGAAACTGGGTATTCCACAGGACGGTGATTTACGAGGACGGTTGTTTGTCTCTTCCGGTTTGGGGGGGATGAGTGGCGCGCAACCCAAAGCGGCTGATATTGCCGGTGCGGTGTCCCTAATTGCCGAGGTGGATGCGTCGCGTATCGAAACACGTCACTCGCAGGGGTGGATACAACGGGTCACAGGGGATCTGACGAAAGCATTCCACTGGGCAGACGAAGCGAGAAAACGTCACGAACCGCTCTCCATTGCCTATCATGGAAATATTGTCGACCTATTGGAATATGCCGTGGAACAGCATATCCATATAGAGTTATTGAGCGACCAGACTTCCTGTCATGAACCGTATACAGGTGGGTATTGCCCTGCCGGCATCACCTTTGAAGAGCGTACCCGTTTGTTGCATGAAGACAGGCCGACATTCAGTAAGTTGGTAGATGTATCACTGCGACGCCATTTTGAGGTGATCCGGAAGTTGGTGGAGAAAGGTACTTACTTTTTTGACTATGGGAACTCTTTTATGAAAGCAATATATGATGCCGGAGTAAAGGAGATATCGAAGAATGGTAGGGACGAGAAGGATGGTTTTATCTGGCCTTCGTATGTGGAAGATATCATGGGACCCGAATTGTTCGACTATGGTTATGGCCCTTTCCGCTGGATTTGTCTGAGCGGTAAGCCGGAAGACCTGGCGCTGACCGACCGGGCAGCGATGGAATGTATCGATCCTACCCGGCGGGGACAGGACCGTGATAACTGGATTTGGATCCGTGATGCGGAGAAAAACAAGTTAGTAGTCGGTACGCAGGCCCGTATCCTTTATCAGGATGCGGAAGGACGGTTGAAAATTGCATTGAAATTCAATGAGATGGTGCGTGACGGAGAGATTGGCCCTGTGATGTTGGGACGTGATCACCATGATGTGAGTGGCACCGATTCTCCCTTCAGGGAGACCGCCAATATCAAGGATGGCAGTAACGTGATGGCCGATATGGCGGTGCAATGCTTTGCCGGCAATGCTGCCCGGGGTATGAGCCTGGTTGCGCTGCATAACGGCGGTGGAGTAGGTATCGGAAAAGCAATCAACGGCGGGTTCGGCATGGTATGCAACGGTAGCGAGCGGGTGGATGAGATCTTGCGTTCTGCCATGCTGTGGGATGTGATGGGAGGTGTGGCACGCCGATCATGGGCACGTAACCCCAATGCTATAAGTACCGTGAATACCTTCAACCGTTCACATGCGGATGGATATCATATCACCGAACCTTATCTGGTGGATGATGAGATGCTGAATGATATTATTGCATAAATAAACCGAGATAGCTGAAATTATCACTATTTTTGTTTAAATATATTGGATGAAAAAAATTCAGATCAGTACCAAATTATGAACAAAATCATGGAATGTGTGCCCAACTTCAGCGAGGGGCGCGACAAACAGAAAATCGAGAAGATTGCGGATGCATTCCGCGGTAAAGAGGGTGTCAAACTCTTGGATTACAGTGGTGATGCCGATCATCACCGGTCGGTAATTACTGTGGCAGGCGAACCGGAAGCGTTGAAAAATGCGGTGGTCGAAGCAATAGGAACTGCGGTGGAGTTGATCGACCTTACCCGACATCAGGGGCAACATCCCCGCATGGGAGCGGTGGATGTGGTACCGTTCATCCCGATTAAAAATGTGACGATGGAAGAAGCGGTAGCCTTATCGAAAGAGGTGGCACAAACGGTGGGAAAGAGATTCGGACTTCCGGTCTACCTTTATGAAAAATCTGCTTCGGCAACCCATCGTGAAAATCTGTCCGTCGTACGCAAAGGTGAATTTGAGGGATTGGGCAATAAAATGAAGCAACCGGAATGGTTGCCCGATTTTGGACCATCAGAACCCCATCCCACGGCTGGAGCCGTGGCTATTGGCGCCCGTATGCCATTGGTGGCCTATAACGTAAATCTGGGAACAAATAATCTGGAAATTGCGACTGCCATCAGTAAGAAAGTACGCCATGTAGGCGGAGGATTACGGTTCTGTAAAGCCATGGGGGTGGCGTTGGAAGATCGTGGCATTACACAGGTATCGATGAACCTGACAGATTATACCAAAACGGCTATCTACCGCGCTCATGAGTTGGTGCGTATCGAAGCGCAGCGTTACGGGGTGCCTGTGGTAGGTGCCGAAGTGATTGGCCTCGTGCCGATGGAAGCGCTGGTAGACTCTGTTACCTACTATCTGGGATTAGAGAATTTCTCCGTCGGACAAGTACTTGAGACACAATTGATGGAATAGGAGAAAAATATGAGTAACCTGATCATCAAAAATGCCACCCAGGTAGTTACTTGCAGCGGTTTCTCAGGGAAGCGAGGAAAAGAGATGAGTGACCTGCATGTGATCGAAAACGGAACGGTGATTGTAACTGATGGTATCATATCTCATGTGCTCCGCGCCGGGGAAGAGGTGCCCGTCAATGAACGGGATTATACCGTGATTGATGCTACCGGTAAAGCATTACTCCCCGGATTTGTCGATCCGCATACCCATTTCGTATTTGGCGGATACCGGGAAGAAGAATTCTCTTGGCGGATGCGTGGCGAAAGCTATATGGATATTATGAATCGGGGTGGGGGGATTGTCAATACGACCCGTGCCACACGGGAAGCCTCGGAAGAAGAGTTGGTAGAGGTCGGCCGGCAACGGCTCGATGCGATGATGCGCCTTGGCATCACTACCGTGGAAGGAAAAAGCGGATATGGGCTCGACAAGGACACCGAGTTGAAACAACTCCGGGTGATGAACCGTCTCAACCAAACTCATCCGATGGATATCATGCCGACCTTTATGGGAGCACATGCCGTACCGGCAGAATGGAGAGGTAAAGAGGATGCGTTTATAGATTTTAATATCCGAGAGATGTTCCCGCTTGTGAAGCAGGAAAAATTGGCAGAAGCAGTCGATATATTCTGTGAAAAAGATGTTTTTTCCATAGAACAGTCACGCCGATATCTTTCTGCCGCACGGGAGCATGGATTCCTATTGAAGATACACGCCGACGAAATTGTATCTTTGGGTGGTGCTGAACTGGCTGCGGAGCTGCATTGCCTTTCTGCCGACCATCTATTACAGGTGTCGGACAAGGGAATCCGAGCCATGGCAGAAGCCGGTGTGGTGGCTACGTTATTGCCTCTCACCGCCTTCTCGTTGCGGGAGAATTATGCCCGGGGCCGGGAGATGATTGATGCGGGTTGTATAGTGGCACTGGCGACCGACCTTAATCCCGGGAGTTCATTCACTGCCTCGGTTCCTTTACTCTTCTCTATCGCCTGCATATATATGCGTTTGTCACCCGAAGAAGCAGTCACCGCTTTTACTATCAATAGTGCAGCGGCTATCAACCGGGCAGATCATATTGGTAGCATCAATGTGGGTAAACAGGGCGATCTGGTATTACTGCAATTTCCATCCTATAAATTCCTGCCTTACCATGTGGGGATGAATATTGTGGAGACGGTTGTAAAACGGGGAAAAATCATCTTTTCAATATGCCAATAAGACTAATGAGGATAATCATTTTAAAATTATGAAATTACAGGATTTAACTTTAAAACAATTTTTAGAAAGAACTGCTGCGAACGAAGCTATTCCGGGCGGCGGCAGTTCTTCGGCGTTAAATGGGGCGATCAGCTCGGCATTGGCCGGTATGATGGCTAACCTGACCATTGGTAAAAAAAACTATACTGATGTAGAGGAGCAAATGAAAAAGATCGTAGAAGAGATGGGAGAGAACAGAACCCATTTCATCAACGATATCGACCGTGATGCGGATGCATACAGTTTAGTGATGGACGCATATAAACTTCCCAAAGAGACAGATGAGCAAAAAAAACTGCGCAGTGAAAAAATTCAGGAAGCAATGAAAATCGCGTCGCTCATCCCGATGGAAGTGGCGGAACGTGCATATGGTATGATCGGTACGATTATCGAAACGATCCGGAAAGGGAATAAAAATGCGGTGACCGACGGGATGGTCGGACTAATGGCTTGTCGCACGGGCATCATGGGAGCACTCCTGAACGTCCGTACCAATTTGGGAGGTATCAATGATACTGTATTTGTGGCAGAATTACGAGAAAAATGTGATCGTATTGAAAAAGAGACGCTTATGAAAGAAAGTGAGATGATTGAATGGGTAAAATCAGTAATCTAATCATATAGGATGAAAAATATCTATTATATAGGGAAAGGAGAGCTTACACTGGATGACCTGAAATGGATCATTTCTGAGAATATTAAAGTGGCACTGGCGCCGGAAGCCAAGGAAAGGATACAGAAATGCCGTGATTACCTTGATAAGAAGATGGAGACCCAAACCGGACCGATCTATGGGATTACTACGGGTTTTGGTTCTCTTTATAACCGTACCATTCCTAACGATGACCTGAGTACATTGCAGGAAAATCTGGTGAAATCGCATGCCTGTAGTGTGGGTGAGGAAGTTGCGCCACTGATCGTCAAGCTGATGTTCCTGTTGAAAGCATATGCACTTTCATTGGGATACAGTGGTGTGCAGGTAGCAACAGTGCAACGGATGCTTGACCTGTTCAATAACGATATACTTCCTATAGTATATGACAAGGGGTCATTAGGCGCTTCGGGAGATTTGGCACCGCTCGCCAACCTTTTCCTGCCGTTGATCGGTGTAGGCGATGTCTTTTACAAGGGGAAGAAACAGGATATCGGTGTGGTACTGGATGAATTCGGATGGAAGCCGATCCGGCTGAAGAGCAAGGAGGGACTGGCACTATTGAACGGTACACAGTTCATGTCGGCCCATGGTGTCTATGCCATCATGAAAGCAGAAAAGCTTTCCAGACGAGCCGACCTGATCGCCGCCATGTCGCTCGATGCCTACGATGGCCACATCGAGCCATTCGATGAGAAACTGCAATTGATCCGTCCTCATCAGGGACAACTCGAAACGGGCAGGAATATTCGCCGTTTTCTGGAGGGAAGTGAGATCCATTCAGGAGAGAAAAAACATCTGCAAGATCCCTATTCTTTTCGTTGCGTACCGCAGGTACATGGTGCGTCGAAGGATGCCATCAATTATGTGAAATCGGTGGTGATGACGGAGATTAACTCTGTAACGGATAATCCTACTATCTTTCCCGATGATGATGAGATCATATCAGGAGGAAATTTTCATGGGGAACCTCTCGCCGTGTCTTTCGATTTTCTAGCGATTGCCCTGGCGGAATTGGGAAATATCTCCGAACGGCGTACAGCCCAGCTTATCCTCGGTAAACGGGAACTGCCAGAATTCCTTGTGGCCAATCCGGGGCTCAATTCGGGTTTTATGATTCCTCAATATGTGGCGGCTTCGGTGGTGAGCCAGAACAAGATGTATTGCGTCCCCGCAAGTACCGATTCTATTGTCTCTTCCAACGGTCAGGAAGATCACGTGAGCATGGGAGCCACTTCGGCAGTCAAACTACTCAAAGTGATGGACAACCTTGATATCATTCTCTCCATCGAACTGATGAACGCGGCACAGGCTATGGAGTTCAGGCGCCCCCTGAAATCATCTCCCTTAATCGAAAAAATATTGAAAGCGTATCGCAAGGAGGTACCGTTTATCGATGAAGATATTGTGATGTATAAGGAAATACGAAAGACCACTTCTTTTCTGAACCGTTTGGAAGTCGATGATATTTAAGTTTGTGCCTGGCTTTTCGTTCGGTTTTTACTACATTTCCATAATGTAGGATACACCTCAGAAAAACTCAATCAAACTTGGCTTTTCATTCGGTTTTCACTACATTTGCGTGTTCAAAAATAAAAATTGAAAAAATAACAAAATATGGTTGAAAAAGTTAGACAATCGCTCAGGGATTCTGCAGCGGCAAGGTGGACCGCACTTTTTATTGTATCTTTTACAATGATGTGCGGCTATTTTTTAACGGATATCATGGCACCTTTAGCCGGTTTGCTGGAAGGACAACTGGGATGGAGCCGTGCCGAATATGGAACATTTACTAGCTCTTATGGATGGTTTAACGTCTTTTTGCTGATGTTGATCTTTGGGGGAATCATCCTCGATAAGCTGGGTGTGAGGCTTACCGGTATGGGAGCCGCCGCGGTCATGGTGATCGGTGCGGCGATTAAATATTGGGCGATATCTAGTGATTCATTGCGAGGCACAACCCTACTAGGATTGGATGGCCAGGTGCTTATGGCCAGTATAGGCTTTGCAACTTTTGCCGTGGGAGTGGAAGTGGCCGGTATCACCGTCTCCAAGATCATCGTGAAATGGTTCAAGGGAAAGGAGTTGGCAACCGCCATGGGGATGGAGATGGCGATGGCCAGGATTGGTACCGCCTTGGCGTTGGGATTCTCCGTACCGATTGCCAAGGCGACAGGTATTGTGGATGTATCCCGTTCAGTGCTCGTAGCCTTGATCGGGTTATGTATCGGACTGATCGCTTTCTTCATCTATGTGGCAATGGATAAAAAACTGGATGCTTCCGAAGCTGCAGATGTAGTGGAAGAGAAGAATCTGGAGGATGAGTTCAAAATTGCAGATATTGGCAAGATTTTGAGTAACAGGGGATGGTGGTACATTGCCATCTTGTGCGTACTCTTCTATTCTGCCGTCTTTCCGTTTCTGAAATATGCGACCGACCTGATGGTAAACAAGTTTGGCGTGGAGGAAGACCTTGCCGGATTGATCCCTATGTTGCTCCCCTTTGGTAATATATTGTTAACTCCTTTGTTCGGAGGTATTTACGACCGGAAAGGGAAGGGGGCCACCATCATGATCATTGGTTCGGTATTGTTGATAATAGTCCATGCTCTCTTCTCCATACCCGGATTGAATAGCTGGATTTTTGCGATGGTGCTGGTGGTGATGCTCGGAATCGCCTTCTCACTGGTTCCTTCTGCTATGTGGCCTTCCGTGCCCAAGATCGTTCCCGAGAAACGCTTAGGTACTGCTTACTCCCTTATCTTTTGGGTGCAGAATTGGGGATTGATGGGAGTTCCTTTGCTGATTGGTTGGGTATTACAAAAATATTGTATTACGGGACAAACTGTTCGCGATGGACTTACCGTGAATACCTATGATTATACATTACCGATGATGATCTTTACCGGTTTCGGTGTGCTGGCACTGATCGTCGCTTTCTTATTGAAAGCTGAGGACAAGAAGAAAGGATACGGACTGGAATTGCCGAATATTCAAAAATAAGGTGGTTAAGTGGTTAGGTGCCTGAGTTGAAAGGCGAAATAGTTGAAAAGTGATTAAGTGGGAATGTAATGATGCCCAATTGATAAATTATCCCCAAAAGTTCTGATTAACTTTTGGGGGTTGTTTTATTAGTGACTAATACTTGATGAAGACACAAGTTCCATATCAGCATATTGCCATGCGTTATCAAAATCGGACTTGACGGATTGTGCTTCCGTGTCCTTATTTTGTCCAACCAATGCATGATACAATCCGATTAGCGCCCAACCATTCCTTTTCCATATTATTTGCAGGTCTTCGCGGTATACTTTTTCGGCTTCTTTGTATTTTCCCGCCTTGAGAAGTACTGCCCCCAAATGGTGCCTCACCGAGAAAAACCAGTTGGGTGGCTCATTATAATTGAGATGGTCTTCCAATTCCACCGCCTCTTTAAGCAAAGAAATGGAGGTGTCAAAACGATTTTGCCCGGCGGCTATCTCACCGGACAATACTTTTGTGGCAATTTGTACAAGGTCGGCCATAGTATTGATTCCCCAAATCGTTATTTCTTCCAGGGAAGTGTCGACTGACAATATTTTCAGCGTACCCCATTCCGGCTGATGCATGATATCGGTAGCCGTATGCTCCTGTACTTTTTTGGCGGCCTTCCAGGCTAATTGGGAATTGCCTTCAAGTGAGGCTGTAGCTGCCAGGAAATGATAATTATGGGGATATAGGGTGAGCGGATAAACGCCTTGTGCGTGGCAGGCAGTGGTGTATACGCTATCCACTTCCACAGCCCTCAGGTTGGCGAGGGTACCGAGATGGTAGTCACCGGTATTGATATAGATATGGGAAGGCATATGTACCAGGTGTCCTGCCCCGGGGACCAATGTATCCAGTAGGCTTGCGCTGGGTAGCGCTTTTTCCGGAGTCACTGAAGATTCCAGCGCATGGATATAGAAATGATGCGCACCCGGATGCATCGGATGGGTTTCTATCAGATGTTCCAGTACGGAAACCAGTTCCGGCGTCCAGGCTTTGGGTTTTTTTGTCTGCTTCTCATACAAATCCCACGGATGAAGATCCATCAACGATTCGGCATAAAGAGCGCCAATATCAGGATCGGAAGGATATTGCTCATATACTTTTTTCATCGCTGCCGCATAGGCGACATCCAGATGGGTCCTGTCGACAGGTGCTTTTGCTTCGTACCTCGTTGTCAAAGCGTGGATCAATGAAACCTCCAGGGGAGTGCAATTTTTCGAGAGGGATAACGCTTTAAGGGAGGCTTCGTAAGCAGGTGGATAATTGCCGTCTTCCATTGCGGCATTATAATTAGGGCCAAGGACATAGGCGTAACCCCAATGTGCCATGGCGCAGGTTGAATCTAACCGGTCGGCTTCGTAAAACGATCTTGCCGCTTCTGCATGATTGAATGCATAGGAGAGCATCATTCCCTGGTTAAAGTAGGCCTGGACTTCTTCACTGGCCGTGGATATTTTGAAATCGATCCCTTCTAATCCTTTAAACATCGGCGCTTTTTTGCCTGAAAGGTACCATTCATTATCGGTTGTTTGTGTGCTATGACAACCGGTCATTACGGATGTTTTTTCTTTTACCTCCTTCTTATTTTTACACGAAAAGATAAGTAAAACCGAAAGCACGAGGAATAGGAGCCTGGTCATGTCAATCAGTTTGAATGATTAATGAATTGAGAAAAGTAACATAACACCATTCGGCTTGGCGCTCAGTCGTTTGGCGGGAAGAAATACTGTGATTTACATCTTATATAGTTTAACAATAGTTTATGGAAATTTGTTTTCGTAAGTGTCAGGTTTTAACATAGTTATAGCCTTTTTGTGTGGGCGGGCAAGCATGACTAAGGCAATTCAATCTGTAAACTTATTTTTCTGTTTATTTTCGACCAAGGAGGGGATCCCAGCAAAAGCCTTTTAATTTCATAGTCCAACGCAGGGCAGGAATTTTCCTTGATGTCGATATTTGCCGGCCGTCCTATCGGATCGATGAAAAATTCGACAACAATGATGATTTTTTGTCCCTCACAAATCCCTTTGTCATAGTTTTCAATGAAATATTGCCTGAACTCTTCTTCCCCGAATATTTCTCCCGCTGTTACCGATGAAGCGGATCTGGCGAACAATCTCTTTTTTTGGACGCCGTATCCTATCACAACCGTTTCGTTCAGTGCCATCTCATTGGCTTTCATCGTGATATCCCCCGCGTCTTCCTTTAACGGGATTTCCGTCTCTTTCATTCCGATATAGGAGGCCAGAAGTGTTCCTTGTGCCTCTTTTGGAACGGTCAACCGGAAGTTTCCTGCTGTATCGGAAACAGTGCCGCTAAGGGTGTTCGGGAGTTGGATTATGGCACCCGCGAGAGGCTCGCCCGTTTCATCCACTATCCGCCCGGAAATGAATAATTTGTCCGACTGAGGTATTGATGGGGATATTCCCCTGATTCGGATGTTCTTGTCTTGCTCCCGCTCTGAAACAGCAATTCCTGCAACACGGCCGGCCAATGTTTCCACAATATTCCTTTGCGGTTCTTTGATGAGCATTTTTTCTGCTACGTCATCCTGAACGGTTGACAGCCGGAGCTCTTTATCCGGGGCACTTACACGATTTTCAGGGACTTCAAAAACTTCGGCAACCGGTTTGATGATTTCCGGATATGTTTCAGCGGGAAGGGAAGAGGAAGGTGTTTGCTTTGCTTTAGGTGTCGTATCATCCTCTTTTTTCGGTTCGAAATTATAGGCGGCCAGGACCGTATCTTTTTGAAGTAAAGGAGTCGTAATCTCTTTTTTCTGTTGAATGATATCGGACGATAGTCCGGTTATTTCTTCTTTTGTATAGGGTTTGTAAAGGAGGAGAGGAGTGCCGATAAGTAATATCATTACTGCTGCCACAGCCCATATCCACATCGTTTTATTGATGCGTTTTTTCGGTGAGGAAAGACGTTTTTCCAGATTTTCGATTACAGATAGATGGCCTCCTTCCACCGAATCGTAGCCGTCGATGGCATCCTGCAGGAAAGGATCATCCATAGCCTTCCTTTCCAGTTCGTTGGCTGCTTTCCCCTGCCGTTGTCCCCGTATGTAATCTTTTAAATTCACTCCGTTATCTTTATCTCCAGTATATTCACATTTTTCCCACGAATCCGATTGGGTAATTGATATCAGCAGAACTATTCTATCTTCAATACCCTTGTAATGCAATTCTTTAAATTCCGCTTTCCATTCTGGATATAGCTTTTCACTTTCTCGAGCGTATATCCGGTAATGGAAACGATATCGGCATACGATTTGTTTTCGTAATAAAAATATTCGATGCTCTTCCGTTGTTCCTCGACCAATTCACTCATACAGAACATCAATGCCGACTCTTCTTCATCCGACTTCTCCTTATCTAATAGAGTGAAAAAATCACCGTTTTCCATAACCATATCATCAATTTTTACAAAAAATGATTGCTTCGCTTTTCGTAAACGTAGCAGACAATGGTTTTTCGCTACACTGTAAAGCCATGTATGAAAATTCTGTATATCATATCGCTTAATCTTTTGTGACACTTCCTCAAAGATATCCATTACTGCATCCTGCGCCTCGTCTTCATCACCAAGGTATTTCAGACATAAACCGTATACCATCGGTATATAACGGCGGTATAGCTCACCGAAATAATCTGGTTGCTTTTCTTCTTTACAAAGAACAAACAACTCATCGTTTGATAGTGCAGTTATATCGCCTCTGTTTTTCAATTCTTTACCTGTCATTCGTGAGAAAAACCCATACAAAATTAAAAAATTATTCTTTCGATTATGGAATTCGGCGCATAATTGTATCTATAAAGTGGAAAGGTGGGAGACTAGGAGACTGGGGGAGTGGGAGAGAGGGGAGAGTGAAACATCTGTAAATAAATGAAAATCAGCAAATCATCAAATCAATTAAAGTATGAAGACAACAATTCAACAAATCAGTTTGACGCTCTTGGTAGCGGTGGTGTCATTATCGGTTTCCGCACAGGAAATGGTTGTGAAAGGAAAAGTATATGATGTCCAGGATAAATCGCCATTGATCGGTGCCACCGTTTTGGAAAAAGGAACCCATAACGGCACGGTGACGGATATGAACGGTGAGTTCAGCCTCAAAACCCGAAAAGGTAAAATATTGCAATTTCACTACATCGGGTATACATTCAAAGAAGTAAAAGTGGAGAGTGAATGGATGGAAGTCTGTTTACAGCAGGACGTAGCGCTATTGGAAGAGATGGTTGTCATCGGTTATGGGACACAAAATAAAGTGAGAAACATAACCGGAGCGGTTACGTCATTATTCCAGGGTCGTGCTGCTGGTATCCAGATACGGGGAAGGTCACAATACGATGCGGCAGTGTTCCCCGGATATCCATATATTGTGCGGGAAGCCAATACAGAAGAGTATGAATCATTCAGGGAGAACCGTTTTTTATCCGCTGAAAAGCAACCGTTATCCACTTTCTCGCTTGATGTGGATGCCGCTTCATACGGCAATATCCGGCGCATGGTCAACCAGGGACAAATGCCGCCAAAAGACGCCGTGAGAGTGGAAGAGATGGTCAACTATTTCAGTTATAATTATCCGCAACCTACGGACGGACATCCGGTAAGGATTGTCACTGAAACGGCTGTTTGCCCGTGGAATAAAGGACATCGGCTACTGCGTATCGGCGTGAAAGCAAAAGAGATTCCATCGGAAACTTTGCCGGCAAGCAACTTTGTCTTCCTGATCGATGTGTCGGGCTCCATGTACAGCGCTGATAAATTGCCTCTCGTGAAATCATCTATGAAGCTGCTGGTAAATAATTTGCGGCCGCAGGACCATGTGGCGATTGTAACTTATGCAGGAGCTGCAGGCGAAGTGTTGCCGTCGACAAGCGGAGCAGACAAGCAGAAGATCATGGATGCTCTGGAAGGCTTACAGGCCGGAGGTTCTACCGCCGGGGGGGACGGAATTCAATTGGCATACAAGATCGCCGGGAAGAATTTTGTGAAAGAGGGGAACAACCGGGTAATCCTGTGTACCGATGGTGATTTTAACGTGGGAGTATCCACAACGGAAGAATTGGAATCGTTGATCGAAGCCAAGCGTAAAAGCGGTATTTTCCTGACTGTCCTCGGGTATGGAATGGGGAACTACAAGGACAACAAGCTCCAGACTCTTGCACAGAAAGGCAATGGAAACCATGCTTATATCGATAATCTGCAGGAAGCCAACAAAGTGGTAGTGAACGAATTTGGGAGCACGATGCATACCATTGCAAAGGATGTGAAAATCCAGGTGGAATTCAATCCCGCATTCGTCAATGCTTACCGCCTTATCGGTTACGAAAGCAGGCTGCTCGACGATGAGGATTTCAACGATGACCTGAAAGACGCGGGAGAATTGGGCCCCGGCCACACTGTGACAGCACTCTATGAGATTGTCCCCGTGGGTGTGGAAGCACCTGTGGGCAGCGTGGATCCATTGAAATACCAATCTTCAGAAAAAGAAACGGTCACATCTAAGTTTACTAACAACAAAGAGTTGCTGACCGTAAAACTCCGTTACAAGAAACCGGATGAAGAGGTAAGTCGCAAAATGGAAATACCCGTATTGGCAAAGGATTTAGATAAGAATCCATCGGAAGAGCTGAATTTTATCATGTCGGTCGCCATGTTCGGACAATTGTTGCGTGATTCTGATTTCAAAGGCGATGCCACTTATGCAAAAGTGGTTGAGCTTGCCCGCAAAGGCCTGAATGATGATCCGAATGGCTACCGTCGCGAATTTATCCGTCTGCTCGAAGCGGTGGAGCAGTTGGAGAAGTGAATTTGAGTCCTGTGGAGTTTTCAATTCTGTCCGGCCATATATTGGGCAGTTCTCCACTAAATCCCATTTCCGGAAGCTCGTCTATCTGTTGCATCTCTTCTTCTGATAATGCAAAATCAAAAATATTGATATTTTCTTCGATTCGTTGAAGGGTGGTTGATTTCGGAATTACAATCACTTCGTGCTGGATTACCCAACGCAAACAAACTTGGGAAACTGATTTACTGTGCTTTTCTGCAATTGTTTTTAATGTTTCATTGCCAAAAACTTTTCCCCTTGCCAAGGGTGACCACGACTCAACGGTAATGCCATTCTCTTTACAAAAGGCAGTCAATCCGGGTTGCCAGTAACCGGGGTGAAATTCAATCTGATTAACCGCGGGAATTATGTTTGCAGTTTGAAAGAGTGCTTCTAAATGCTCTTGCCAAAAATTGCTTACGCCAATAGATTTTATTCTTCCCTCAACTTGTAGTTCTTCCATGGCACGCCAACTATCCGCATTTGCTTTTTGCCAGTTGGTGTAATTTCTTGCATTGGCCGGCCAGTGTATTAAATATAAATCGACATAAGTCAAGCCCAATTTTTTGAGCGATAGTTCAAGCGCTTTTTTTGTTTCTTTGTATCCTAAATTCTCTCGCCACAATTTTGTTGTGACGATGATTTCTTCGCGGCCAATTCCACTTTCAGCTATTCCTTTACCAACATCTTCCTCATTGTTGTAAGCAGCGGCTGTGTCAATCAACCTGTAACCTACTGCCAAGGCATTCTTTACTGATTGAACGCCATCTTCTTTCACGGACTTGTAGGTGCCAAAACCTATAATGGGTACCCTGTTCCCGTCATTTAAAACTATTTCTTTCATATCTCCGATAGTTAGAGCCAACGTGCAAATTCTGTTACCTGCTCATTTCTTTAAACATTGCATGAATAGCTATAGGGCGATCTTCTTCCAACAAACTTTTTGCAACGCTTCCCATGAGGTTAAACAATCTAATTGAATAAATTGTTGAATGAATGGCACATTGAGAATAAGCTCCCAGTCGGTCAAGTGAGATTACAGTCAATTATTAAAAATCAAGAAATGAAAAAATCAACCGGTAACACTATGAAATTGTCTCAGGAAAGGAAAGACGAATTATTCGATATACTACAAGGTCGCTTTGAGAAGAATATGGGCAGGCATAAAGGGTTGGAGTGGAATAAGCTGCAAATGAAACTTGAAAGCAATCCCGAAAAAATTTGGTCTTTGAATGAAATGGAGGAAACAGGAGGCGAACCGGATGTGATAGGGGTTGATCGGGAAACCGGCGAATATCTCTTTTGCGACTGTGTCCCCGAAAGCCCCAAAGGGCGGCGGAGTCTCTGTTACGACCCGGAAGCGCTGGCTTCACGGAAAGAGCATAAGCCTCAGGGCAGCGCGGTGGAAATGGCTTCCAGGATGAAAATCGAGCTATTGACGGAAGATCAGTATATGAAACTGCAGGAATTAGGGAAATTCGACACGAAGACCTCCAGTTGGATCATTACCCCTCCGGACATCAGGCGACTGGGTGGTGCGCTCTTTGGAAATTGGCACTTCGGCAGGGTGTTTATTTATCACAATGGCGCCGAATCATATTATAGCTCAAGGGGTTTCCGAGGGTTGCTACGGGTGTAGCTGTTTCAAAAATTGTTTCGGATCTTATTGTCTGTTTGTTGTTCATTTTTTCAGTTGTTCTTCCAAATATTTTTCTAATGTCGTGAGAAGTCTTATCGTATTGTTTGGTCGTTCGGGAATAGTTTTATTATCAATAACAGCTTGTGTCATATCCGAAAGGTTTGTCGCCGTGTTTTCCGTAAAGCCAACTGACAAAAGCATTTCTTTCCATTTGTATTGTGGTATGGATTGAACAGTTACCTTTTTGTTGAGTAATTTTGATAATGTATTTGCCACGTTGGAAAATTCATAGCGCAGTGACCCCGTTCGCCAGTCGTCGTTGACCCTCTTGACCATTTTATCATTGACCCTTTCCGCCAAAATAAAAATGCCCCTGTCAGGTTTAATACTTGACAGGGGTTTTTATGTAATTTCGGTTTTCGTCTTGGCCGACGGTATAAAACTGATAATAGAATGACAAAATTAAAAAATGTTCTCCGTTGCTACGCAATGGGAATGGGAATAAAAGGCATAAGCGGTGCCTTTGAGCTGTCCCGCAACACAGTGCGAAAGTATGTCCGGGCATACCAGGATAGCGGTCTTCCCCTTGAGAAAGTGTTAGCCATGTCCGACGAGCATCTTCATGAGATGTTTGTTGGTAGTAAATCACGTGTCAGAGAGCCTTCGCATCGCCGGGCAGAGTTGGATGCTCTGCTTCCGGAGTACGCCTCGCTCCTGAGCAGAAAAGGCGTCACGGTGCGCGAGCTCTTCGAAGAGTATGAACGCCAACACCCCGACGGTTACCGTCATGCGAATTTCGGCATCCTGCTGCGCCGATATATGCTCCAAACTAAGGTAATAGGTCATGTGGAACACTATGCCGGAGACCAGATGTACATCGACTTTGCCGGAAACCGTCTCGAGGTGACGGATGCCGTCACAAGCGAAGTAAAAAGAGTGGAAGTGTTCGTTGCTATCCTGCCGTGCAGCCATTATAGCTACTGCGAAGCAGTATGGTCGCAACGCAAGGAAGATCTTATCGGAGCTTGCCAGAACGCGCTGCATTTCTATGGTGGTGCCCCCATGGCAATAGTGCCTGATAACCTGAAGTCGGCAGTTACCCGCAGTGACCGCAATAAGCCGGTTATCAACGAAGAGTTCGCAGCCTTCGCCGAACACTACGGCTGCGCGGTATATCCTGCCCGTGTGCGCCATCCCAAGGACAAAGCACTCGTGGAGAACGCTGTCAAACTGATGTACCGTTCCGTTTATGCCGACATCGAAGGGTTGACGTTCCATGACCTGGTCTCCCTGAACAACGCCATACGGGTCTCACTTGATAAGTTCAACGATCGGCGCATGGCATCGCGCAAGCATTCCCCTCGCCAGCTGTTCGAGCAGACGGAGGCTGGATATCTGCGTCCTCTTCCGGCTATAGGCTACCAGATGAAAGAGCGCAAAACGGTAACGGTCATGCGTAACAGCTACGTCACGCTTCTCAAGCACCACTACAGCGTACCCAAAGAGTATATCGGCAAACGTGTGGACATCGTATATGACGCTGAAACACTGGATATTTTCCATGGACTCAGACACGTGGCCACGCATCACCGTGACGACACTCCTTATGGTTACACGCAGAAGCCCTCGCACAATCTGCCCGGCCGTCACGGCAGCTACGAGAAAGATATTGACGAGATCTTTGAGCGGGCCGCTTCCATCGACAACATCGTACTGGTATACCTGAAGGAGGTGGCTGTTCATAAGAAGTATCCGCCCATAGCGTTCCGTAGCTGTCGCGGCATTCTTTCGCTTGAAAAAAAGTTCGGGCTGGAACGGCTTGTAGCAGCGTGTGCATGCGCATCACAAGCGCGTCTTTACGGATATCAGGACGTGCTCGACATTCTGGAAAAGGGGGATGACGCCGACTTCCTGCCATCTGCCGACGATTGTGACACAGGCGGAGAGGCGCCGGTACTCCCACGCCATAAAAACATCCGCGGACGCGACTACTTCTCAAAATCAATCATATCAAACAACTTAAAAAAAGACAATAATGGAAACAAATGAAAAGACGGCACCTATCACTATCGAAAAAGACCGTAACAGACTGGTATGCTCTCTTCAAAAATGAGCTCATTGCAGAAGCTTGCCTCGACAGGATCATCCACAAAGCAACACGTCTCCAACTAAAAGGAGAGAGTCTAAGAAAAAAGTATTAACTTCGTAGCGAATATCTGTCTTTACTCGCTAAAAAGTGAACGGGTATCACCGGAACACTGAACGGGTATCGTCCGGAATAAGTAACTATATTCCTTTTTATGGGGAATATAGCTGAAAATCATCAAAAGTGTCCCAGTATGCTCCGGTTTTTAGAGCCGAGGCTCACTGCGCCAACGTTTTGCGCCGGTACCACTGTCCCAGTATGCTCCGGTTTCTTGTGCGGTATGGCATCGAAAACGGCTTTTGTCCCAGTATGCTCCGGTTTTTGAGAGCAGATACCCAATATCGAATCTGCAAATCACTGATAATCAATTATGACTCTCAGTACAAAAATGCCTGTTTCGACTCAGATTTAAGACCTTTATACTGTCCCAGTATACTCCGGTCTCTCCAGTCAGCATCACCGGAATATGCATACGGGGCAATATAGAAAATTTTTAGAGGGTCAACGACGACTTGGCGAACGGGGTCACTGCGCTATGGATTTTCCACATTCCACAAAGTTACAATTTTTATTCTTGAGTGAGGTTTTTTGTTGTCGGTTTTTGTCTGTTCGTTGATGTTGGCACGGTCGCTGGTGGCATTGTGCATAACGCCTGGCGGCTTGGCGCAGGGCGGAGGAACACAAATGTTTGCGCGGGTGTGAACGCTTGAAAGTCCGACAGGACTTTCTGCGGGCTTACACCCCGCCTTGTGCCAAACCGCTTGTTAGGCATAGGTTATATTTCTCTTTGAGTTCTTTCGTTATAAATTCTTTGAGTTTTTTCTTTGTTATTCCCTTAAAATCCATTTCAAAAAAGTTTTCTACTTCTTTTTTCGAAAATCTAATCGGTGAATCTAATTTGTTTTTCGAGGATAAATGAGCTGTGTCTCTTAATGTGTCATAATAGGCTCTCTGGGCAATTCTACCTCCTATAAAGTTAAAGTTTTCCTTTCTTTTTATATACCCCGATTCTTTTGCATTAACGTCTATTAGCCAAATAATGAAATCATTAAAGGTTTCGGGCAGTTCCTCCACTTTTGCACTTATTCTATGTTTCTTTAAAACGTAATCTTGAAAATATGTGAGATTATTACATAACCCAAGTTGTTCGGTCAAATACTCGTTTTCAATAATTCGTAACAAACAAAGAATTGATTCCTTTCGAGCAGGTGTAAAGTGTTGTTCTTCATCAAATTCTACAATACGGCTTCCGATTTTCGGGTGATTATATATTAATCCATCAATATTATGAGCTATGCTACTAGTAGAGAATTTATTTTGAGAATTTAATCTTTTTAGTATTTCAGAATAGCAATTATTTACGGATTCTTCAAATTCAAAATCAATATAATTTTTTGATAAAAAAACGAGATCCGAATTGATTGGTTTTCCTATGCTCTTAGAATACAAATAATCTTCTCCAACTACCTCTGCTAACGCTATAAAAAAAGAATCCTCATCTTTTAGTTGTGTTTTACTTGTTCTTGTTTTGTTAAGTATCAAAGGCTCGTTATTTGAAGTATTTCTCGGCGTAGAAGTTTCTTTATTCGATTGTTCTATTTTTGAAAACTCAATCAATAATGCAACTGCTGGCGATTGCACCCTTCCGCCAATATATTTTTTAGCTTCGCCTGTTTTTGTAATGTCATTCCCATTTAGATAAAAATCAAGCAATTCATCAATATAAATCTTTTCAATTTTTATGTTTCCTTCCCTTACAAACTCTATAACATTACCATTTACTTTAATTGAATGATAACTAGCTCCCCCTGTTTTACTTTTGACAGATTTAATCTTCGATAATTTTTCTTTGAATTCAACTCTATTCATAAACATTCTCTTTTGTACAACTTGTGCCTAACGTTTTGGCAGCTTTGCGTTCGGGCGGGATTTTCAACCGAAAATTCCGAGCGAGCGACAAAGCGTAAATTTAAGAAAAAATGTCGAACGGAAACGTTCGACCCGCCTGACGCAAAACTGCTTGTTAGTGGCTGTTTTTTCATAATTCAATTGTGTGTGGTTTTATGTCTGTGTCGTGGTTTGCAATAACTTCTATACAATTTTGTTGTTGGCTCATTTGTCTTACCCATTCCAAAGAACTAATTACTTTTTTCTTGTCAACCATAACGCCTGGCATTATCATTTGTTCCCACGATTTTTTGGCGTAACCCGTGTCGGCACACAGCAACACAAATTTTCCGTTGTTTTGAACGATTGTAGAAGCAAGTCCCATTGTATGTCCGGGCGTACTGACAAAAACAACGCTGTCGTCTCCAAACAAGTCAAACGCTAATTTTTCGTTTCCGTAATTTGATTGTTGGAATTTAAAAGTGTCAAATTTTACTCCGTCCCACATTGACGGAACATAAGCAATTTTGTTTTTCTGAGTGTCAAGAATTTCTATGTCGCTAACCAAAATTTTCTTTGCTTCTTTTACCAATTTCATACCACTTGCGTGGTCGCTGTGCAAATGACTCATTACTAAAAAGTCAATGTCGCTTGGTTTCAGTCCACGTTGTTCTAATTGTTCGGTAATTGCTTGTCCTTTTGGCAAGTCGGCTTTGTTGATGATATAATGTAAGAAACCCAAATGTTTCTTTTGGTCTGTTCTTACGTCTGTGTGCCAACCTGTGTCAATTAAAACAAGTCCTTTTGGGTGTTCTATTAAATACGCTGAAACAGGAAGCCACGTTTGGTGTCTTTTGCTTCGCAAAATTCCTGTGTAAGAAAATGGGTTGATTGTCTTTTCGTGAAATGGCAGTGAACTGTCAACTCTTACTTGTCCGCAATGTAAAACGTGAATTTTTATGCTCATTTCTGTTATCAATTTGTCTGGTTGCGTGTCGCTCGGAAATAGCCACTAACGTTTTGGGTATTGCCGAAGGCGGGGATTTTTAGCACAAAAGTTCAATAGAAGAACGAATGTTGAACCTTGTACTAATGTCCAATCGAAGCCGTTCAGCCCCGCTTTTGGCAATACCATGTTAGCTGCTCGTACAGTTCATCCTATTGTTAAATTCCTTGAAACACAAATGGTTTTGTAACTACAAATTTATTGGATGTTTCACCAGCATAAACTTGTTGTTTGTCCAAAGAGAGTTTTTTTACCTTTCCCGTTGATTGGCTGAAGTCCAAATTTTTAAAATCTACCCATACCGCATTGGGACTGAGTGCATCTTCAAAATAGTAAACCATATTCTTTTGGTCGGCGACTATTCTCCATCTGGTTGTCGATAAATTAGGGAATCCTTCTGTGGAAATTCCATAAGGAACAGAACAATTTCTTATTACACTGAATACACTTGCTACGGCAACTCGAGTATTGTCGGTTTGTGGAATTGCGTCGATATAATAAGATGCACGTACAAATCTATCGGCAGCTCTATTGGTGCCTGGAAGGAAAATTTTGCCTGGTATTTCTTTCCAATATTCATTTATGGCCAATTGTTCCTCAAAGATTGGGTCATTGGTCATAACCGTATAGGAAGGGTCGTGATGAATAAACAATTTTCCGTTGATGTATTCAAGGATTGCATTGTCTCCTGTTGGGTCGGACAATGAGAGGTGTATAGTCGTATATTTATCTGTTCCGGGAATAAAGTCCGTAACCACGACAAATTCTTCTTTTCTGAATTGTTCAACCGCTTCTTTCACGGTTGCAAAATTATCCAAAGCGTATTGCGCCCATAGTGATACTGCAAGCCCTTTGGTGTTACTATCTTTTACAAATGGTGGGTACTTTGAATTGTTCAACCATAACATATTCGCATTAAGTCCTTTTTCGTTCATCCCGTCAGAAACTGCAATATCCCACGAACTGACAACAATGCTTCCGTATTTGGAAGTCCACTTAACTGTGTTTGTTCCGGTTTGTCCCTCTCGTTTTATGCCACGCGGGAATTGCCATAAATTTGCGGGTATCTCCATTGAAAAGTCCATACTTCGAGCAGTGATAATAGTACCGTTTGGACCTTTATATACAACTCTAGTACAGGCTTCTGACCTTGTTGAAATGGTCAGAGTCACTATTGCAATGATAGCAGATAACGTGGTTTTGAAAAATAATTGTTTCATATACTCCTTATTTTAATTATAGTTATTTTTGATTGGTGTTGTCATTGTATGGCAGCTAACGCACAAATATACGCAATAATATTAAAAAACAATCATTTGTTTCAATAAAAATTAAAATGGGTTTTACATCTATGTGAATCAGTTGATTGAAAACAGATATTTTGTTGCGTATTTCGAATTATTATACTATCTTTCAACTCCAACAGAGATTTAAAAGTGGATGTTTAACATATCTGAAATACGCAGTTATGGATTTTAGAGATAAAAGATATCATTT
Source organism: Proteiniphilum sp. UBA5384 (assembly GCF_002410825.1). Lineage (GTDB taxonomy): Bacteria > Bacteroidota > Bacteroidia > Bacteroidales > Dysgonomonadaceae > Proteiniphilum. Next base: position 24,233 of record NZ_DHOS01000070.1, read on the forward strand.
TGAGCCGGGTGAATATAACGGCAAGCAGGTGATTTGGATTAGGTTCGAAAAAGACAACCAACTTATCTCCTATCTGCGCAATCATACAAAAGCAAGATGGTCGGCATCGAAGAAATCATGGTATGTTACCGATAACCGATATTATCGTGAGTTATTTGGTTTGAAGCCGGTGATTGCCGGTAAAGAAGTACTGAGCAAAATTCATGCTAAAAACCTACCAGCTCTAAAACGGTTTCAGGAACAGATAATACTGAAAGGATACAGCGAAAATACGCTTAGAACCTATACATTGGAATTTGCTCAATTGCTGTACATCCTTAAATCGTATCCGGTCAATGAGCTTACTCCTGATCGGTTACGTGGTTATTTTCTTTATTGTCACCGGACACTGAAATTGTCGGAAAGTGAAATCCATAGCCGTATCAACGCAATAAAATTCTACTATGAACAAGTGTTACACCGCGAGAAAATGTTCTTTGATATTCCACGTCCCAAAAAACCGCAGACACTTCCAAAAATGCTCAATAAGAAAGAAGTGCAAAAAATTATTGAAGTTACCCAAAATCCGAAACATAAACTGATGTTGAAACTTGCTTATGGTATGGGGTTACGTGTCAGCGAACTGGTCAGCCTGAAAATTTCGGATATCGACAGTACCGCCATGTTAGTCCGAATAGAACAGGGTAAAGGGAAAAAAGACCGTGTGGTTCCCCTCCCGGAATCAGTACTTGAAGATATGCGAAGTTATTATAAGGACTATCGTCCTAAAATATATTTCTTCGAAGGACAGGATGGAGGGCAATATTCCATCCGGAGTGCCCAACAAGTTTTTAAATCGGGATTAAAAAAGGCTGGAATCAAAAAACAAATCGGCATACATGGGCTGCGCCACAGTTATGCCACACACCTGTTGGAAACCGGTACAGATATACGTTTTATCAAAGATTTGCTTGGCCACCAATCTGTTAAAACGACCGAAATCTATACACACGTGACCGACCTGTCGAAGTCAAAAATAAAAAGTCCGCTCGATTCACTGTAAGAATATGTATAGCGGAATAAGCCAGGCTGCATAAATATGGCTTGCCAGACCGAGTAACACAAATAGATGAAAAACGGTATGGACAAATTCCCTTTTGGCCGTGGCGTATATGATCGCTCCTGCCAAAAAGTCAGAGGATATGTTTTGGCAAAGATTTTGACGACACTATGATAGAAATAACGTGAGGCAGGTTTGGATCTCCCCATCCAATAATATGTGGAACTTTTAACTGGTTGTCACGTTTATCAATAAGAAAAGAAAGGAGACAATATATATGAACTTTAATAATTTTACAATAAAAGCGCAGGAGGCGGTACAGAAGGCGATTGACTTGGCGCAGGGCAACAGCCAGCAGATGATTGAGCCGGCCCACCTGCTCAAAGGAGTGATGATGGTGGGTGAAAATGTAACCGGTTTTTTGTTCCAGAAACTGGGTGTGAATCCCCAAAACCTGGAGAGGGTGCTCGATAAGGAGATCGAGTCGTTTCCTCGTGTATCCGGGGGCGAGCCGATGTTGAGCCGGGAGACGAATGCGGTGTTCCAGAAAGCTACCGGTTTCACCAGCAAGATGGGCGACCAGTTCGTGTCGCTGGAACATCTGCTGTTGGCGATACTGGATGAAAAGAACAGTGCTTCGCAGATGATGAAAGATGCGGGTATCTCGCTGAACCAATTGCAGGCTGCCATACAGGACCTGCGCAAGGGGGAGAAGGTGACCAGCCAGTCGGCGGAGGACACTTACCAGTCGCTGGGCAAATATGCGGTGAACCTTACGGAACGGGCGCGTAACGGTAAACTCGATCCGGTGATCGGGAGGGATGAGGAGATCCGCCGTGTGCTGCAGATACTGAGCCGGCGTACCAAGAACAATCCTATCCTTATCGGTGAGCCGGGAACGGGTAAGACGGCCATTGCAGAAGGGTTGGCATACCGTATCGTGCGGGGTGATGTGCCGGAAAACCTCAAAAGCAAACAGATATACTCTCTGGATATGGGAGCACTGATTGCCGGTGCGAAATACAAGGGTGAATTCGAGGAGCGGTTGAAATCGGTAATCAACGAAGTGGTGAAGTCGGAAGGGGAGATTATCCTTTTCATCGATGAAATCCATACATTAGTCGGTGCCGGAAAGAGCGAAGGAGCGATGGATGCAGCCAATATCCTGAAACCGGCGTTGGCGCGTGGAGAGCTGCGTGCTATCGGTGCTACCACGCTGGATGAATACCAGAAATATTTCGAGAAGGATAAAGCGCTGGAACGCCGTTTCCAGACGGTGATGGTGGATGAACCGAGTGAATCGGACAGCATCTCGATCCTTCGTGGGTTGAAGGAGCGGTATGAAAACCACCATAAGGTGCGTATCAAAGACGAAGCGATTATTGCTGCCGTACAACTTTCAAGCCGTTATATCACCGACCGGTTCCTGCCCGACAAGGCAATCGACCTGATGGACGAGGCGGCTGCCAAACTGCGTATGGAGGTAGACTCCGTTCCAGAAGAGCTGGATGAAATCATGCGCAAGATCAAGCAGTTGGAGATAGAACGTGAAGCAATACGTCGTGAAAACGATACCCAGAAAGAGGAGTTGCTTACCAGGCAGATCGAAGACCTGAAGGCGGAGGAATCGGAATACAAAGCCAAATGGCAATCCGAAAAAGAGATCATCAATAAAATACAACAAGACAAGATTGATATTGAAAATGCCAAGTTCGAGGCAGAACGTGCCGAACGTGAAGGCGATTACGGCAAGGTGGCCGAGTTGCGCTACGGAACGATCAAGGAGAAGGAGAGCGAGATAGAAGCGCTGCAACAGCAGTTACACGAACGCCAGGGTGGCCGTGCGATGATCAAGGAAGAAGTGGACGCGGAAGATATTGCCGATGTGGTATCGCGGTGGACGGGTATTCCCGTAAGCAAGATGATGCAGAGCGAACGGGAGAAACTGCTTCATCTCGAAGACGAACTTCATAAGCGTGTGGTCGGCCAGGATGAAGCCATCACTGCCGTGGCAGATGCCGTGCGTCGTAACCGCGCCGGGTTGAGCGACCCGAAACGGCCGGTCGGCTCTTTCATATTCTTAGGGACGACAGGTGTGGGTAAGACCGAATTGGCAAAAGCATTGGCAGAGTACCTATTCGATGACGAGAATATGATGACCCGTATCGATATGAGCGAGTACCAGGAGAAATTCAGCGCCACGCGATTGATCGGTGCGCCTCCGGGATATGTGGGATACGATGAAGGGGGACAACTTACCGAAGCCATCCGCCGCAAACCTTATTCAGTCGTACTGTTCGACGAAATAGAAAAAGCGCATCCCGATGTGTTCAATATTCTCCTGCAGGTGCTGGATGATGGGCGGTTGACTGATAACAAGGGTAGGGTGGTGAACTTCAAGAACACGATCATTATCATGACCTCCAATATGGGATCGAACCTGATCCGTGAGAATTTCGAAAGGATCACTCCTGCCAATAGGGACGAAATCATCGATAAGACCCGGAATCAGGTGATGGATATGCTGAAAAAGACGATCCGTCCGGAATTCCTGAACAGGATTGATGATATCATCATGTTTGCACCGTTGACAGAGGATGAAATTGAACAGATTGTTCGCATACAGCTCAATGGAGTGGAGAAGATGTTGTCGGAAAACGGTATTGAGTTGAAATATACTGATGAAGCGGTCAGAAGTATTTCAGCAGCAGGTTTTGACCCTGAGTTTGGAGCTCGCCCCGTAAAGCGATTGATCCAGCGGAAAGTACTCAATCAACTCTCAAAAGACTTACTTGCCGGACAAGTGGACAAGACCAAGCCGATTACCATCGATGCGATAGACGATACGGTATTTTTTAGAAATTAATTCTTCAAGATCTCAGCTTATGACCGGGGCACCCGTTTGTGAATCGAAAACGGGTTGGTTATAAGATGTGGACGAAAAAGAGTTAATGATATACTGGTAGAGTAATGCAGTGATAAAATGATGTAAGAACGGATTATCTTTTCCAAAAGCTGGGGATAAACAGCGAGAGCACGGTAAATATCTCAAGACGTCCTACCAGCATAAGGAAACTGAGGTAATATTTAATGAAAGGTGTGGCCGATTCAAATGTGCCGCTGGGACCATAAGACCCTAATCCAAATCCGTAATTGCTGATGGATGAAAGTGAAACGCCGACCGACTCTTCGAAGTTCATCCCCGTAAGACCCAAAATAACGGCACTGATTACCGCAATGGATACATAAAGGAAGACAAAGGCGAACAGCCGCGAAAGTGTTTCTCCGGTAATCACTTTCCGGTTTATCTTTACCACATAGAGGGCGTTGGGATGTACCTGACGCTTGAAGACAAGCAATGCATTTTTGGAAAGTGCGATCAGGCGTGATATCTTCATACCGCCCGATGTAGAGCCTTCACTTCCGCAAAAAAGAATCATCACCAGAAAAAGGAGCCAGTAGGCGGAACCCCATAACTGGAAATCGACCGTGGCAAATCCGGTAGTGGTGACTGCCGCAACTACCTGGAAAAGTACTGTCCGGAAGGTCTGTTCTATGTCACTCATCTGCCCGGTAATCAAAAGAGCCATTGTAATTCCCACGGTAAAAAGAATGATAATCAAAGAATACCACCGAAATTCTTCATCCTTAAAAAGGGATGGATTGAACCGTGTGACAAGCGTTGAAATAAGAAGGAAGTTTGTGCCACCCAGAAACATAAGAAGGGTAATCAGGTATTCTGTATAGGGTGAGTTGAAAAAGGCGATACTGGCTTGCTTTGTGGAGAATCCGCCGGTAGAGATGGCAGTGAGGGTGTGACATGCGGCATCGAACGCATCCATAGGACCGGCCCAGAGAAAGAAAAATCCAAGAATGGTAAGACCGAGATATGTCAATGACATTTGTTTGGTGATTTCACTGATGCGGGGACGGAATTGGTCTTCGGCGATACCGGTGGCCTCAGCTTCATAGAACTGGCTCGAGATTCCACCGAAGATAGGCATAAAAGAGAGGACGAAGATAATAATCCCGATCCCTCCAATCCATTGAGTGAAGCTGCGCCAGAAATGGAGTGACTTGGGGAATGCTTCGATATTGACCAATGTGGAACTGCCGGTAGTGGTAAAACCACACATACTCTCAAAAAAAGCGTTTGTAAAAGAGGGTATGGCTCCGCTGAACAAGTAAGGGAGCGTGCCAAACAATGCCATCGTCAGCCACGACAGGGTAACAGTGAGAAATACTTCCCGTTTGGTGACATTCCCTACAGTACGCCTGCGTTTTCTTACCATGAGGGAGGTGAGTGCTCCTGAGGAAAAACAAATCACAGCCGAGAGATAGATACTCCTTACAGCTGTTTCATTGTAATACTCACCTACCAGGGCGGAAAAGAGCATGAAGACCGCTTCAATAATCAGGAGCAACCCAAGAGTGCTCAGAATGAATTGATAATTAAATTTCTTCATGTGTTCTTATTTCCGGATACTGGAAACTGGCGCTAGAGTTTTCATATTAGTTAAAGAGTTTCTCGATCACTTTCAGTGATTTATTGAGGAAGAAAACAACAACCTGGTCATATGGCTCTATCAGGGTATCTCCATCTATCAACATCGGTTCCCCGTTCCTGATGAGCGCACCGAAAGTAATATCGGAAGGGAGGTTGAGGTTTTTGATCAGTTTTTTTGTCACTTTGGAATTGGGTTTAGCAATAACTTCTCCCACATTGGCGTCGGCAATGGTAAGACTTTTTATATTGGATGCATCGGCTCTCAATAATAATTCGTATATCTTGCTGGCGGCAATCAGCTTTTTATTGATCACTGTACCGATATCAAACCGTTCCGCCATAGCAATATAATCGATATTCTCTACTTCTGCGACTGTCCTTTTTACACCATACTGTTTAGCCATTATACATCCCAGGATATTGGCCTCGGAATTGCCGGTAAGAGCGAGAAAAGCATCAGTATCAGCTATGCTTTCCCGGAGAAGAAATTCTGTATTACGGGCGTCTTCCCAAAAAACGGTAACGTTGGAAGGTGCCACTTCCACCAGCGCCTGGGCACGTTCCTTATCCCGCTCAATAACCTTTATGCTAATGTTTTGCGGTAGTTGCTGGATGGTACGCATCGTGATGCGACCACCTCCCATGAACATAACTTTCCTGGCTTCGAATGATTTTTTTCCGAACAGTTCCGGCAAAGAATCGATATACTTTCTCAGGGTTGTAAAATAGAGGATGTCGTCGGGTAATATCTGGTCGCTCCCCTTGGGTATGAGGGTGGTTGAATTGCGTTTGATGGCTACCATATGGAACCGTTTATCTGTCAGCGCCAAATCATATAGGTATGTGCTTACGATAGGCGCATTCTTTCTTACTTTGGCGGCGGCAAGGATTACTGTGCCATTGCATAATTCCCACCAGAAACGGGCCCATGGCGTTTTGAGCGACATGGCGATCTCCCGCGCCGCAATCAGTTCCGGATAAATCATGGAGTAGATACCCAGTTTTTCGAAGAATTCTTTGTTCTTGGGAAGCAAGTATTCATAATTATCTATCCGCGCAAGTGTTCTCTTTGCACCTAAATTGGATGCGAGCATGCAGGAAGTGATATTCCCGGATTCTTCCGGGGTTACGCCTATATAAAGGTCGGCATGGGCCGCTCCTGCTTCGGTAAGGTCCTTGATTGACGTGCAGTTGCCAATATAGGTAAGTATATCGCTGTTGTCACGGATGATGGCAAGCCGGTCTTTATCGCCATCGATGAGTGTTATGTCGTGATTTTCCTGTCCCAGAAGTTTTGCCAGATGGGTTCCGACTTCACCCGCACCTGCTATTAAAATCTTCATTACATCCTTTACAGTTAATAATTCTCTATCTTACCGGTTATGGATCTGTATGACAGGGTTTATCATATTTTGCGATAGCATTGAATTCCTTGTCATATCGTTGTACAGATGGATGATTTGTTCCAGAATACCGGCCGCATCGATTCCGGTGATTTGCTGAAGTTCACTGATGGATCCGTGAGTGACGAATTCATCGGGAATACCTACGCGGTGTACGTAGGTTTCGGTATAATTGTTTTCCGACAGGAATTCCAGAACGGCACTTCCCAGGCCACCCTTCAGAACACCATTTTCCACGGTGATGATATATTTGAATTTACCTGCTATCTTATTAAGCATCTCTTCGTCAATAGGTTTTAGAAAAACCATATCGTAATGAGCTACACTGATGCCCAATTTCTCCGCCTCGTCGATAGCCTTTGCGGCCTTGTTGCCGATGGCTCCGAGGGAAAGCAGCGCGATGTCTTTTCCCTTCCTGAGTTTTCTTCCTTTACCGATTGGCAGGATTTGGGGTTCGTTCTGCCAATCGGTCATTTCACCCTGGCCGCGAGGATATCGAATGACGAACGGGCCGTCATTGCCATATACAGCCGTATGCATCAGGTTTCGCAGTTCATGCTCATTGTAAGGTGCCGAAATTACAAGGTTGGGTATGGGGCGTAGATAGGCCAGATCGAATACACCATGGTGTGTGGGACCGTCCGGACCGACTAATCCGGCTCTGTCGAGACAGAAAACCACTTTCAGTTTTTGCAATGCTACATCATGGATTACCTGATCATATGCCCGTTGCATGAATGATGAGTAGATATTGCAAAACGGAATCAATCCCTCTTTTGCCATGCCGGCCGAAAAAGTAACGGCATGTGCTTCGGCAATACCCACGTCAAACGCTCTGGAAGGAAACCGTTCTGCCATGAAGGTCATGGAACAACCGGTGGGCATAGCAGGGGTCACCCCTACGATATTTTCATTTTTTTCAGCCATCTCCACAAGAGTATGACCAAATACATCTTGATAAAGTTGAGGTTGGTTGGTATTGTCTTTTATAATACGTTCTCCCGTATCTTTATTGAAAAGGCCGGGAGAATGCCAGATGGTTGCCGATTTCTCTGCCGGTTTAAATCCTTTGCCTTTCACCGTTTTGATATGCAGTAACTTGGGCCCTTGCATATCTTTGATATTACGGAGTATACGGATCAGTCCCGGCAGGTCATGCCCATCCACCGGACCGAAATAACGGATATTGAATCCTTCAAACAGGTTTTGCTCTTTGGTGATCAGTGACTTGACGCTATTATTGAAGCGTAGTACCAGATTTTTTTCATTTTCCGAAATGAGATTTCGTTTTTTAAATCCCTGATATATATTATTCCGGACCTTGTTATATTTAGCTGAGGTAGTGAGCTTCACCAAATAATCCTGCATTCCTCCCACATTGTTGTCAATAGACATATCGTTGTCATTGAGGATAATCAGCAGGTTATTCGGTTGTGAGCAGGCGTTATTGATTCCTTCATAAGCCAGTCCCCCGGTCATTGACCCGTCGCCGATGATAGCCACTATATGCCTGTTCCTCTCTCCCCGGAGATTGGCAGCCACGGCCATACCCAGTGCAGCTGAGATAGAAGTGGAAGCGTGTCCGGCGATAAAAGTATCATATTCGCTCTCCTTGGGATTGGTAAATCCGGAGAGTCCCCCCAGTTTGCGGTTGGTAGAAAAACGGTCGCGGCGCCCGGTAAGGATTTTATGTCCATAAGCCTGATGCCCTACGTCCCAGACCAATCGGTCGTAGGGTGTCTGATAAAGGTAATGCAGGGCCACGGTTAACTCTACTGTCCCAAGGCTGGAGCCGAAATGCCCCGGATTATGGGATAATTGCTCGATGATAAATTCCCTCAGTTCCGCACAAACTGTTTCCAGCTGGTCTATACTAAGTTTTTTTAGATCATCAGGGCTGTTTATATGTTGCAAATAGTTCATTGTCATTGTATGCCGGTTTCTATGTAATAACGGATACCGGCCCTAAATAGTTTTTAAATGCCAGCGTCATTTTCATCTGTTGGCACATGGGCATATTAGCACATTTAATTCGCCATATCCGAGAAGAACTTGATACGTACAAGGCGTATCTCGGTTTCAGTGTAATCCGATAACTCTTCCTGTGCCTTCTCCAAGTCATCTATTTCTGTCTCTTTGAAATAGGAATATATATCCTGCAGTACATCCTGATCCATCACTTCATTGAGGAAATAATCGATATTGATTTTTGTACCTGAATATACAATAGCTTCTACTTCTGTCAGCATTTCATTGAAGTCTATTCCTTTTGATTCAGCCAGGTCATCGAGCGCCACCTTCCTGTCGATAGCCTGTACGATGGAAACTTTTAGTTTCGATTTGTTGGCGACTGTTTTCACACGGAGGTCTTCGGGACGGGTAATATCATTTTCCTCCACATGTTTCTTTATCAGGTCCACAAATTCTTTTCCGTACCGTTTGGCTTTTCCTGCACCCACACCGGGGATGTTCTGTAATTCGTCGAGAGTGATGGGATAAGAGGTTGCCATGGCTTCGAGCGATGAAGGCTGGAAAATCACATAAGGAGGAACATTCAATTTCTTGGATAGTTTCTTCCTCAAGTCTTTCATCATAGAGAAGAGCACGGGGTCGGCAGCCCCCCCGCTGCCGGCGGCAGAGATCACATCCGAATCATCATTTTCAGGATCGGTCACGCCGTCTTCATCCTCATCATCTTTGGTGATTTTAAAAGATACGGGATTCTTCAGGAAATCCTTTCCTTTTTTTGTAATCTTCAGAATGCCGTAGTTCTCAATATCTTTTTTCAAATAGTTATCGAGCAATGCCTGACGGATCACCACTTCCCAGGTGCTTTCTTCCTCATCGGCGCCCGATCCGAATTCTTCGAGTTCGTTGTGCCCATAAGTCTCTATATCGGATGATTCTTTCCCTATAAGGAAATCTATAAGATAATCGGCCTTTTGTTTTTCTTTGAGAGCGCTAACCGCTTCTAATACAGTAATAAGTAACTCTTTCGCTTCCACTTTCTTCTTGGGATTTAAACAATTGTCACAATGTTCACAATTATGTTCGTTATATTCTTCGCCGAAATAGTGCAGCAGCACTTTTCTCCGGCAGACGGATGTCTCTGCGTAAGCCGCTGTTTCCAGCAGCAGTTGCTTTCCGATCTCCTGTTCCGAAACCGGTTTTCCCTGCATGAAACGTTCTAATTTCTGCAGGTCTTTTTCCGAGTAAAATGCAATACATTTTCCCTCCCCGCCGTCACGACCGGCACGCCCGGTTTCCTGGTAATAACCTTCAAGGCTTTTGGGTATATCATAATGAATCACATAGCGCACGTCGGGCTTGTCGATACCCATACCAAAGGCAATGGTGGCTACAATCACATCTACTTTCTCCATTAGAAAAGCATCCTGGTTATAGCTACGGGTGGCGGCATCCATTCCCGCATGGTAGGGTAATGCCCTTATATCGTTAGCTTGCAATATCTCTGCAAAATCGTCTACTTTTTTTCTGCTCAGGCAATAAATAATCCCTGATTTTCTCCCCTGGGAGAGAATATATTTGATGATATCCCTGTCGATCTTATCGCTCTTGTGTCGGACCTCATAATAGAGGTTAGGACGGTTAAAAGATGATTTGAATACTGCGGCATCGCTCATCCCGAGATTTTTCTGGATATCATGTTGCACCTTCGGTGTAGCCGTGGCTGTTAGTGTGATGATGGGGCGGACGCTGATTTCGCTGATGATGGGCCTGATGCGCCGGTATTCCGGACGGAAATCGTGCCCCCATTCTGAAATACAATGCGCTTCGTCCACAGCATAAAAAGAGATGGGGATGTTCCGGAGAAACTCTATGTTTTCGGCTTTTGTAAGCGACTCGGGTGCCACATAAAGCATCTTTGTCTTTCCTGAAAGCACATCCTTTTTCACCTCTTCAATTTCTTGTCTGTTAAGGGACGAATTCAGAAAATGAGCGATACCATCTTCTTCACTGTAGTTGCGCATGGCATCTACCTGATTTTTCATCAATGCAATAAGGGGAGAGATGATGATTGCCGTACCCTCCATCAGCAGAGCCGGAAGTTGGTAACAGAGCGATTTTCCGCCACCTGTAGGCATCAATACAAAAGTGTCCTTCCCGGATAAGATACTTTCTATGATGGCTTCCTGATTACCTTTGAAAGTATCGAACCCGAAATATTTCTTTAGCCCCTTGTATAATAAATATTGTTTTTCCATTGAGTAAGTCACTCTGTAGTCATGCCCTCTTTACTGAAAGGCAAACACAAAATTAGGAAAGTATTTTATATTTCCAAATAAAGATTGTAGTAATACAAAATGAATATCTGCATTTGTGTTGTGAATCTGTTCATTTTCAATGATGAACAGTTAGATATTTGCATGAAAAAAACGCAAGCTGAACATGCGTTTTTTTCATTCATTCCCTTCAGGCTTTATCGGAATAGGATTCTTAAAGTCGTCAATGGATTTGTCTGTCAAGCCACTCTCAAATGGTGTAGATCAGAATTTTCCAATTGGTGAGCGGCATACTCGCGGGTAACGTGCATTTTCTTTTTCTCCTCAGTGGTTGGAAGAGTGAACATGGCTTCTATCATGATTGCTTCCACAATAGAGCGTAGTCCGCGGGCACCTAATTTAAATTCAATGGCCTTATCGACTATATATTCGTAGGCATCAGAAGCGAAAGTAAGCGTCACTCCATCCATTTCGAATAGCTTCTGGTATTGCTTGATGATGGAATTCCGGGGTTCTACCAATATACGCAATAATGCATCTCTGTCGAGCGGTTCGAGATAAGTCAGAACGGGAAGGCGCCCGATAATTTCAGGGATCAGTCCGAATGATTTCAGATCAAGCGGAGTGATATATTTCATCAGGTTACTCCGGTCGATAACCGCAGTCTGGTTGCTGGCGGCATAACCCACCACACGCGTATTAAGGCGTTGGGCAATCTTTTTCTCTATCCCGTCGAATGCTCCGCCGCAAATAAAAAGTATATTTTTGGTGTTTACGGAAATCATTCGTTGTTCAGGATGTTTCCGGCCCCCCTGGGGCGGTACGTTTACCACAGAGCCTTCCAGTAGCTTCAATAATCCTTGTTGTACCCCCTCGCCACTCACATCGCGGGTAATGGAGGGATTGTCACTTTTACGGGCAATTTTGTCGATCTCATCAATAAAGACAATCCCCCGTTCAGCCGCACTCACATTATAGTCGGCTACCTGCAACAGTCGTGTGAGGATACTTTCGATATCCTCTCCCACATATCCTGCCTCGGTAAGCACTGTGGCATCCACAATTGTAAAGGGAACCTGCAGCAATTTAGCGATCGTCCTTGCCAGCAACGTCTTTCCCGTCCCCGTTGCCCCTACCATGATGATATTTGATTTTTCGATCTCTACATCATCCTTGGTAGTTTTCTGTAAGATGCGTTTGTAGTGGTTGTAAACCGATACCGACAGAAACCGTTTCGCACTATCCTGGTTAATCACATACTGGTCCAGAAACTCCTTGATATGGGTAGGTTTGGGTAGTGAGGAAAGGGTGAGTCCGATATCTGATTTCTCATTGCCTTTGAATGAGTCATTTACAATTTCATGTGCCTGCTCGGCACACATATCGCAAATAAAACCGGTCATACCCGAAATAAGCAGATTCACTTCCTGCTCACTTCTACCACAAAAACTGCAGTGATTGCTGCTATTCGCCTTTTTTGCCATTATTTATTTCTTTTTAGACAGGACTTCATCCACCATACCGTATTCCTTGGCTTCGATTGCTGTCATCCAAAAATCACGGTCGGAGTCTCTCGCTACATCTTCCACCGGTTTACCCGAATGAGTGGATATGATGGCATAGAGTTCCTGTTTGATCTTTGCAATTTCACGGGCGGTGATTTCGATATCCGATGCTTGTCCCTGCACGCCTCCCAACGGTTGGTGGATCATCACACGCGAGTGGTTCAGGGCGAATCGTTTCTTATCGGTACCTGCTACCAGCAAAACGGCAGCCATGGATGCGGCAATACCTGTACAGATAGTGGATACATCACTCGATATGAACTGCATGGTGTCGTAGATACCCAATCCTGCATAGACAGACCCACCCGGTGAGTTGATGTAGATAGAGATATCTTTTCCCGGATCGGAAGAATCGAGATAAAGTAATTGGGCTTGGATCACATTGGCCGTATAATCATCAACGGCAGTGCCGAGGAAGATGATACGGTCCATCATCAAACGGGAGAAAACATCCATTTGTGCCACGTTGAGCTGACGTTCCTCGATGATGGTGGGGGAGATATAACCACCCTGGCTGGTGATGTTCATGTAACTGTCCAATCTGGCACCATTCATGCCCAGATGTTTCACCGCATATTTTCTAAAATCGTTATGCATAATATTATTTTTATTTGTTCATAATTCATTACCGAATCAATACACTGCAAACAAGGTGCCAAAATTGCACCTTGAAGCATTTGCCGGCATTTAAATTACAGAACAAATGTATAACGAATTATCGGATTACAAAATAAATTATTGATAAACAATCTATAGATCGATCCTCCAACGATTATTTTTTATCCGAAGCCTTTCTTTTTCTTGCCGGTTTTTTGTTTTCTGCCGCCTCTTCCTTAGTGTCAGCCGTTTCTTCTGCCTCTCCTCCGGTATGTTCGTCATTACTATCCGTATCAGCATGTTCGCCATGCTGGTGCGTATGTCCGGTCATTAATTCACTAAAATCTTTCGAAGAGATTTCTTTTTCGAGGATGTTTACATTTTCCTTTAGCCAGTCTATGATCTTGTCTTCGGTAGCCCTGTCAAACAGGCTGCGGACAGTCTCCTCTTTTTCGAGAAGACTTTTCGTATAGTTTTGCAATACATCGGCCGGAAGGTTGGTCATTCCGTATTGCGCAAATTGGGCTTTTGCCACTTGTACCGCCAGCGCTTCTATATCAGCGAATTCAACCTTGATATCGTTATCTTCCACGATTTTCTGTCTTGCCACCTGAAATTTCAGGTCCTCCAGTATTTTAGGGAAATCGTCTTCAATCTCTTCTGCAGTGCGGTTCTTATCTGCTTCGAGCAGCCAGCGTTTCAACAGTTCCTCGGGGAACGTTACATCATCCATCATCTTCACGATCAGGTCACGTGCTTCATGAATGAAGAGGTGGTCGGCATCCGGTTTATATTGTTTTACCAGTTCTTCCTCTACTTTTGTCCTGAACTCCTTTTCCGAAGAAGCCACCCCTTCGCCCAGTATGCGGTCGAACAGTTCCTGGTCCATTTCCGCTTCTTTATAACGGGTTACCTCTTGAATGTCGAACCGGAAATCTGCCTCTATCTTTGCAACGTCTTCTTTGGTGGTTTGTAGCAGGGACGCAATTTCAGCTTCATTATTATCGTATGCTTTTCTGGGGTTGAATACCACGTTGTCGCCCATTTTTACCCCGATAAAGTTGGTTTTTGTCGCTTCATCCTTTATATAGGAAGGCATCAAAATAGCGTTTTCAATCACCTGCCCGCCTTCTTTCTCCTTGCCACCCTCCATCTCCGTAAGCGTGCCTTTGATGAGGTCGGTATCTTTGGCCTCTTCTTCTACCGAGACGTATGTGCCGTAGTTTTGCTTATAGGCATTTACCTGTTGGTCAAGCAAGTCGGGTTCGAGTTGTACATTATAATAGGTCAGTTCCACACCTTTGTCGAACTTCAGGTCAAACTCAGGGGTAAGTGCCACGTCGAAAGAAAATTTTAACGCCTCATCTTTTTCCAGGTCAATTTCTTCGTCGAGGTTATCAGCCGGCATAGGTTCACCAAGCACTTTGAGTTTGTTGTCGCGAATAAAATTTCCTATCTCGTCGGAGACCATCTTGTTGATCTCATCCACCAATACAGCTTTGCCGTACATTTTTTGGATCAGGCTCTTGGGTACTTTTCCCTGGCGGAAACCGGGAATATTGGCCCTTTGACGGTATTGGTTGAGTGACTTATCTACCTTTTCCTGATAATCTGCTTTTTCCAGTTCAATGACGATGGTTCCATTTACATCGTTCGTTTTGTTCAGTGTTGACTTCATTATAATATATGAAAATGATTGTTTTTTGTTGAAAGTCCGTAAAATTCAACTGATTGTAACATTTAAAAAAATAAGATTGCAAAATTAGTGTTATTCTTTCAAATTGCAAAAAATATTTTACACAACCCTTTACAATTCTGTTACCGGATTATTGTGTTACCTTTGCACTTTTAATGACACCGATAAATGAGACCTCTTTTTTCATCGTTCACTCCGGGCAATAAAATAGCCTGGCTTTTTTTATTTCTACTGATCGGTATAGTAATGGCCGGTACCCTGACGAATCTTATTCTGTTAATACCCGCGGTAAGCAGTGGAGGAGATGTGGTGCCCATCTACGTGGGGTCGGTGATGCAATCGGTATTGGCTACTGCCTTGCCGGCATATTTTATAGTGGCATTGACGCAGGAATATCCGGTAGATTATCTCAAGTTGAGGCCCAACGGCAAGATGGGAGAGGAAGTATTGCTGGCCATATTGGCATTTATCTTTTCCTACTTCCTGGCTTCATTCCTGGCCCAATGGAATAAAGGTATGGAACTTCCCTCATCGATGCGACAAGTGGAACAGCTGTTCCGCTCTATGGAAGATGCTGCTCTCGAGACTACTGATTTATTGTTATCCGGTAAAACTATCGGCAGGCTTCTGCTCAACCTCGTTATTGTGGGCGGATTGGCTGCGGTATCGGAGGAGATGTTTTTCCGTGGGGCTTTACAACAATTTATACAGGAGAAATTTTCGAACGGACATGGAGCGGTGTGGATCACGGCATTGGTATTCAGTCTGGTGCATTTTCAATTCTATGGATTTCTTCCCCGGCTTCTTCTGGGTGCACTGCTGGGGTACCTGTTCCTTTATACCCAAAACCTTTGGGCACCTATCATCTTTCATTTTATCAATAATGCGTTGGTGGTAGTGCTACATTATTTTTTTGGTGGTTCTGAATGGATGCAACAGATGGAAGAGATGCCGATCGACGGTCGGTTTGCACTTGCCGCCTGTCTGAGTGCCTTGTGCACAGTCCTGTTATTTTGGGGCTACGCTAAGAAGCGGAACATCCAACATTCAACTTCTAACTTTTAAACTTATATGATACAAATTCAACATACGCTTTTGTCGGACGATATATTCGAAGAGCAATTTATTTGCGACCTCTGTAAATGTAAGGGGCAATGCTGTGTGGAAGGAGAATCGGGAGCGCCCCTGACGAAAGAGGAATCTGCGCTGATAGAAGGAATCCTTCCTGAAATATGGAATGACCTCTCTCAAAAGGCGCAGCAGGTAATCAGTGTTCAGGGAATTGCCTATACCGATTACGATGGGGAATTGGTTACATCCCTGGTGGACGGAAAAGAGTGTGTATTCACCTCTTTCGATGAGGAGGGTATTTGTAAATGTGTCATCGATACAGCTTATCGTGAAGGAAGGATATCCGTTCCAAAACCGGTATCCTGTCATCTTTATCCTGTCAGGCTGACAGAATACAATGATTTCACGGCTGTGAATTATCATCGTTGGTCTGTTTGCAGGCCGGCGGTTAAATTAGGGAAAAAAGAGGGAGTGCCCATTTACCGCTTCCTGAGAGAGCCACTGATTCGAAAATTTGGTGAAGAATGGTATGAGGAGGTTTGTGAAGCTGCGCGGTTATTGAAAAAAAAGGAATAACCGGAGAAATCGCCGATTTATGATTTTTTAGATCATTTACTTTCGAAATTTAGAATCTTATGCTATTTTTGCACAGACTTATATGAAATGTGCAAAGTATGACTTCAGCAATCTCCAAGACAAGGAAAAATTTGATCGATGTGGCACAACGTCTTTTTGCAAGAAAGGGCGTTGATAATACTACGATGAACGATATTGCCGAAGCGTCACAACGTGGTCGGCGTACTCTCTATACCTATTTCAGCAGTAAATATGATATTTATAAGGCGGTCATTGAGTCGGAACTAAATGAATTATACAGTCGGCTTGAGGAAGTGATTAAACGCGATATTCCTGCTGATGAAAAGCTTATATTACTGGCTTTTAACCGTCTCAGAGCAGTTAAAGAGGTAGTCTCGCGGAACGGTACGTTACGGGCTGATTTTTTCAGGGATATATGGCAAGTGGAGAATGTACGTAAAGAATTCGATAAAAAAGAGATCCATTATCTCGAAGAAATTATACAGGATGGATGTGACAATGGAATTTTCGAGATAAAAAATGTAAAGCAGACTGCGGAATTATTGCACTATGCTTTCAAAGGCCTCGAAGTACCGACGATCCGCGGTACGATGCAACTCGATTACAATAAGAAAGAGGATAGGGATATTATCGCCGGACTTCTTTTTAAAGGATTGTATAAGAGAAATGGAAATGTTGATTTCATGATCCCGATAAATCGGGACAGGTAGTGTTGATTTAATGATTAGGTAGTCGGAAAGTGGAAATTAGAAATTTATAATTTATAATTCATAATTAAAATAACATGAAGTTATTAGAAGGAAAGACAGCATTAGTAACTGGAGCTGCCCGTGGTATTGGGAAAGCGATTGCGTTAAAATTTGCCTCTGAAGGTGCGAATATCGCCTTTACAGACTTGATAATTGATGAAGTGGGGACAGCTACCGAACATGAAATCGCTTCAATGGGCGTAAAGTGTAAAGGTTACGCGTCCAACGCGTCCAATTTCGAGGAAACGCACAAGGTGGTTGAACAGGTTATGCAGGATTTCGGGCGTATAGATATCCTGATTAATAACGCCGGTATCACCAAAGACGGTTTGATGATGCGGATGAGCGAACAGCAGTGGGATGCAGTGATCAACGTCAACCTGAAGTCGGCTTTCAACTTCATACATGCGGTAACTCCCGTGATGATGCGCCAGAAATCAGGTAGTATTGTGAATATGAGTTCGGTGGTAGGTGTATCCGGAAATGCCGGTCAGGCAAACTACTCCGCATCGAAAGCTGGAATGATCGGTCTGGCAAAATCTATGGCCAAAGAATTGGGATCACGCGGTATCCGTGTCAATGCCATTGCCCCGGGATTTATCATCACCGAAATGACCGGACAACTCTCGGAAGAGGTGCGCAACGAATGGGCAAAACAAATCCCATTGCGACGGGGAGGCACACCGGAAGATGTTGCGAATACGGCATTATTCCTTGCATCGGACCTCTCTTCGTATGTGAGCGGGCAGGTAATCAACGTATGCGGTGGCATGAATACCTGATTAAATGACGGTTCTTTACGAAGATAACCACATCATCATTGTCAACAAGGCAGCCGGTGAGATCGTGCAGGGCGATAAGACGGGCGACCAACCGTTGTCTGAAATGGTGAAGGAGTATCTCAAAGAGAAATACAATAAGCCCGGCAACGTTTTTTGTGGTGTAACGCACCGGCTCGACCGTCCTACGAGTGGAGTAGTGGTGTTTGCAAAAACCAGCAAAGCGTTGTCGCGGCTCAACGATATGTTCCGCAATGGGGAAGTGCAGAAAACCTATTGGGCCATTGTGAAGGATCGTCCCCCGAAAGAGGAGGACCGATTGACCCATTATCTGGTCAAAAACGAAAAGACCAATAAATCTACTGCTTATACCATTGAAAAACCACATACCAAAAAGGCAGTATTGCATTACCGGCTTATTGGCACCTCCCAGAATTATTCCCTACTGGAAGTAGATCTGGAGACCGGGCGTCACCATCAAATCCGGGTTCAGTTGTCCAAGATTGGATGCCCGATCAAAGGCGATCTCAAATACGGTGCACCCCGATCGAACCCCGACGGAAGCATCAGCCTGCATGCACGGACTATCTCGTTTATCCATCCCGTTTCCAAAGAAAAGATTCTGGTCTCTGCTCCGCCGCCCGACGACAATCTCTGGAAAACATGGAAGGCCTGAGAAAAATTCACGAGATTAGAATCAAAAGATAGAAAAAGGAGAGTAATGAAATATCCATTATTCTTCTTTAACATCAATTCACGACTGCAATACCTGTTTATTCGCCTACTTTTGCGATATTCGAAGTTTATTAATCAAAATAAATATTCAGGATATGCAATACAGGAAATTGGGAGAAACAGACTTGTCGGTCTCAATCATTACGTTCGGGGCATGGGCTGCCGGAGGATGGATGTGGGGTAAAACGGAAAGAAATGACGCTGTAGAAGCTATCAGAGCGGCTTATGACCTGGGAGTTACCTCTATAGACACTGCTCCTGTATACGGACAGGGTACGAGTGAAGAAATTGTAGGCGAAGCTATAAAAGGAAAGCCTCGCGATAAGGTACAGATACTTACCAAATTCGGTATGCGGTGGAATCTGGCGAAAGGTGATTTTGCTTTTCCGAGCAAGGATAACAGTGGCAATGATATTGATATCTATAAATATGCCGGAAAAGAAAGTGTGATCAAAGAATGCGAGGACAGTCTGCGACGCCTCGGTACGGATTATATCGACCTCTACCAGATCCATTGGCCGGAGAGCACTACCCCTATTCATGAGACTTTTGAGGCAGTAGGAAAACTTATAGAGCAAGGAAAGGTCCGCTATGCCGGGGTATGTAACTACAATGCAGCGCAGATGACGGAAGCGGAACAGACCTTGAAACTGGTCTCCAACCAAATACCTTATAGTATGGTTAACCGGGGTATAGAAGAAGAAACAATTCCTTATTGTATTGGGCATCACAAGTCTATACTGGCTTACAGTCCGTTGGAAAGGGGATTGCTTACCGGTAAAATAACTTCCGGTTATCAGTTCCAACCGGGCGATCACCGTGCTAACCATCCACATTTTCAACCCGGATTTATTGAACGTACCAATAAATTATTGCAGAAAATTAAACCTATTGCCGATGAAAAAGGTGCTACTCTTTCGCAATTGGTACTGAGATGGACGGTGGAAAGACCGGGCATTACCATTGCGCTGGCCGGTGCACGCAACGCTGCACAGTCCGTACAGAACGCCAAGGCAATAGATTTTGAATTAACGCGCCGGGAATTTGATTTTATCGATAAAGCGATAGATGAATTTTAAGATAAAAACCTTACATTTGCACATCGGTGCACAATCCCGATTTTATGAATATAAATCTACAAATCAATAAATCATTAAATTATCAAATCAATTTAAATGAAACCGACTTTATTTGTATTGGCAGCAGGAATGGGAAGCCGTTACGGAGGACTGAAACAATTGGATGGATTAGGCCCGAATGGTGAAACCATTATGGATTATTCTATTTATGATGCGGTGAATGCCGGCTTTGGGAAGCTGGTCTTCGTGATCCGCAAATCATTTGAAAACGATTTCAGAGAGAAGATTGTCAGTAAATATGAGAAAAAAATACCGGTAGAACTGGTTTTCCAGGAACTCGATACGCTACCGGAAGGTTTTACACCTCATCCCGATCGGGTGAAGCCGTGGGGTACCAACCATGCTGTGATGACGGGAAAAGAGGTGATCAATGAGCCGTTTGCGGTGATCAATGCCGACGATTTTTATGGTCGTGAGAGCTACAAGGTGCTGTCAGACTATCTTTCATCATTGGGAAAGAGTGAAAATAAATACTGCATGGTAGGCTACCGTGTAGGAAATACCCTCTCTGAAAGCGGTACCGTGGCACGTGGTATTTGCGAGACCGACCGGGACCGCAACCTCACCGGCGTGGTAGAACGTACCCAGGTTATGCGGGTAGACGGAAAAGTGAGTTATAAGGATGAAAACGACCAATGGGTAGCTATTGATGATAATACACCTGTATCGATGAATATGTGGGGCTTTACACCCGACTATTTCAAATATTCCGATGATTATTTTGTACAGTTCCTGAAAGAGAATGCGGAGAACCTCAAAGCCGAATATTTTATACCGTTACTGGTCAATCATCTGATTGTTAACGGTAAAGCTTCAGTGAAAGTACTCGACACCCCTTCCGGATGGTTTGGCGTGACTTATGCCGAAGACCGGTCGGGAGTAGTGGCCCGGTTGAAGAAACTTGCTGACGAGGGAACTTATCCTTCACCATTGTGGTAAGTGATTTATGTGGATAGATATCGTCATCATTCTTGTACTGATCCTTTTGAACGGTTTCTTTGCCTTGTCGGAGATCGCCATCGTATCTACGAAAAAAAACAAACTCGAGGCAGAACAGAAGAAGGGTAAGTCGGGAGCCAAATGGGCATTGAAACTACGCTCCGATCCGGGGGATTTCCTCTCGTCGGTACAGGTGGGGATCACGTTGATTGGTATTGTCAACGGTGCTTACGGGGGACAGGCATTTACTGCCTACTTAGCACCTTTCTTCCAACAATTCCCTGCCATAGCACCTTTTGCCGAAGGTATCGCCATGGTGATAGTGGTATTCCTTATTACTTATGTTTCCATCGTGATAGGTGAATTGGTACCTAAAACCATTGCGTTGAACAATCCCGAGAAGATGGCAATGGCCGTGGCTCCTACCATTCACGTGGTGAGCATTATTTTCTATCCGTTTGTGAAGCTCCTGTCGGTATCCACTGATTTCGTCAACCGTCTAATAGGTTTGACGCCGAAAGAAGAGGTGGTGTCGGAAATGGAATTGAGGGCAATGCTCAGGACCGCTTCGCATGAAGGGGTAATTGACGCCGAAGAAAATATCATCCATGAACAGGTTTTTTATTTTTCCGATAAACGGGCCATCCATCTGATGACACACCGTACTGATGTGGAGTGGGTGGATATCAGCAAGAGCCGGGAAGAGATCATTGAAGATCTGCTACAGACCAAACATAGTAAAATATTGGCCTGCAAGAAGAAGATAGATGATTTTATAGGTACTATTTCAATGAGGGATTTCCTGCTACGGTTGAATAAAAAGGATCAGTTCTCCATAGAAGAACTGATCATGGAACCTATTATTGTCCCCAATAATTTGCTGGCACAAAAAGTATTGGAGAATTTCAGGAATAACCATAAATTTGTAGCTGTGGTAGTGGATGAGTATGGGAGTCTCGATGGTATCATCACCATTCATGATATTTTCGAGAACCTGGTAGGTGCGATTCCCGAGGAGACCGACGATGAGTGGTCGGATCCCCTTATATTTATGCGCGACGATCATTCTGCCTTGGTAAGCGGGGAGGCACCTATTGAGATATTGTCACAAATAGACGAAGATTTTATTGTGGATTTTGATAAAATTGATTATTCCACTGTCGCCGGTTTTGTGTTTGAATGTATTAATAAGATTCCGGCAGTGGGAGATCGGTTCGATTATGAAAATCTTCATTTTGAGATAGTTGATGTGGATGGAAACAAGATAGATAAGATTTTGGTGACAAAAAAGAGAATAGAAATTGGCGCGGATCGAAATGTTAATTAAATAGTTTTATGTTATATAACACAAAAAAAAATGAGGTTAGATCAAAAATCCGTGGTAATTTTACGGCGATTTTAAGAAAGAATCAATCTTCATCAATATCTTATTTTTAAACCCAGAAAATTACATGAACGAAATGTATAGCAAATCCGGTTTGCTTGTCGACGCTTTTCAAAAAACAGTAGATGGCAGGCAAACCGGGTTATACACTCTGACAAATAGTAAAGGGTGTGAACTCACTGTTACCAACTATGGTGCAAAAATAGTATCGTTAATGGTGCCCGATAAAAACGGAAATTTAGTTGACGTTGTTTTGGGGCATAATTCAATAGATGAATATCTGACTTCGGAAGAAGCTTACTTTGGCGCTATATGCGGCAGGACAGCCAACAGGATCGCCAAGGGGCACTTCATTCTCGAAGGAAAAGAATACCAATTGGTAGTTAATAACGGTCCGAACTCACTCCACGGAGGAATAAAGGGGTTTAATGCTGTGGTATGGGAAGTGAAAAAACAGACCGACCAAAGTATTGAATTATTTTATCTCTCCCCGGATGGAGAGGAAGGGTTCCCCGGTAGTCTATCCGTTACAGTTACTTATACTTTGACCGATGATGATGCTTTGGATATTCATTACAAGGCGACAACCGACAAGACCACCATCCTGAATCTCACCAATCATTCCTATTTCAACCTTTCCGGCCAAGGGGATTCATCGGTCAACGACCATTGGCTTGTGGTGAATGCGGACAGTTATCTTCCTACCGATGATACGGCCATTCCTTATGGGGCGCCGGAACCGGTGAAGGGTACTCCGTTCGATTTTACCGAACCCCACACCATCGGAGAGCGGATAGAGGATGATTTCGAACAACTGCATTTCGGGAAAGGATATGACCATACATTTATCCTGAATAAGAAAACGCCGGATGAATATGGATGCGCCGGTTATTGTACCTCGCCCAAGACGGGCATTAAAATGGAGATCCATACCAATCAACCCGGCATGCAATTATATACGGGCAACTGGATGACCGGCAACTTTACCGGGAAATTGGGGAAACGGTATCCGGCCAGGTCGGCTGTATGCTTTGAAACACAACATTACCCCGATAGCATCAATAAGCCGCAGTACCCTTCGGTGGTTCTGCATGCGGACGAGACTTTTGAATCCAACACAACGTACCGTTTTTCAATCGGAGAGTAAAATGATGATTTATTAGACAATTAACAATTAATAAACTAACAATTAATTTTATGACGGAGCAAAAACAACAAAAAAATGTTGTAGCAATTATCGCGATGATCTTTCTCTTCGGAATGATCTCTTTTGTTACAAATTTGGCGTCACCAATGGGTGATATCCTGAAGTATCAATTTAATGTTCCTAACTGGATGGGTACATTAGGCGTACTCTGTAATTTTATCGCTTATGCGGTAATGGGTATTCCTGCCGGTAATATGCTTCAAAAGTATGGCTATAAAAAAACGGCACTTGCTGCCATTGTAATCGGTTTTGTGGGAGTAGGCATTCAAACTATCTCCGGAACCATTTCAAGCAGCACTGCATTTGGAGTCTATCTGTTAGGGGCGTTCGTAGCCGGTTTATCAATGACACTGCTTAACACAGTAGTGAATCCCATGTTGAACTCTCTGGGAGGTGGTGGTAACAAAGGGAACCAGTTGATCCAATTGGGAGGATCATTCAATTCTTTGATGGGAACGACAGTGATCATACTGACAGGTATTCTTATTCCCCAAGGTATCAAGAATGCCGAAATCAGCAATGTATTTCCGTTGATGTTCGCTGCTTTAGCCATTTTCTTCTTTGCATTTATCATTATCTCGATGGCAAAGATCCCAGAAAAGCAAAAAGAACAGACGGTTGTCGCCGAAAAATCCCAGTACAGTCCTCTCTCTTTTCGCCATTTTGTATTGGGAGCTGTCGGTATTTTCGTATATGTGGGAGTTGAAGTGGGCATTCCGAATGTATTGCAGAAATGGTTACAGAACGCCGACCTGGATGTGTTGAACCTCGGGGCAATGGGCGGAGCTGAAGCTATTGCCGGGTCAGTAGCGGCGACCTATTGGTTGATGATGCTGTTCGGACGTCTTATTGGTGCCGGTATTGGCAGTAAAGTCTCCGCCAAATCAATGTTGTCAGTAGCCTCATTGATAGGAATAGTATTGGTATTGGCAGCCATGTTTACTCCTACAGACAGTTTTGTAAATCTCCCCGTATTCAAGAATAATGCAGAGGGACTTTTCGGCTTGGCAAATGTTCCCCTTAGTGCTGCGCTATTAGTGCTTTGTGGATTATGTACTTCAATCATGTGGGGAGGTATATTCAACTTAGCCGTAGAGGGACTTGGAAAATATACTGAAAAAGCTTCCGGTTATTTTATGGTACTCGTTTGCGGTGGAGGTATATTGCCGTTATTACAAAACGGGATTGTTGACATGACAAATGGTGGATTGGGATATCTCACAAGCTATTGGGTAATTGTTGCAGGATTGGCTTACTTGCTTTATTATGCCCTCGTGGGTTCGAAGAATGTAAACAAAGATATTCCGGTTAATTAATAGACATTATATTGATTAAGAAATAAGATAATTGGTAATCAGATATCTAAAATCTTATTCTATATAAACTCTAATAGAGTAACAAAAAATATAAATAATGACGAAAGAACAAGTAATTAAAATATTTTTAGAGAAATTCGGTAATGAAACTCCGGAGGTATATGCATCCCCGGGGCGTATCAACCTGATTGGTGAGCATACCGATTATAACGGAAGCTTTGTATTCCCCGGTGCGATCGATAAAGGGATGATTGCCGCCATCCGATTCAATGGAACCGACAAGGTGAGAGCTTATGCGATCGACCTTGGTGATAGTGTTGAATTCGGATTAAACGAAGAAGACTTGCCCAAGGAGGGTTGGGCAAAGTATATTTTTGGGGTATGCCGTGAAATCATTAAAAGAGGTGGTACGGTGAAAGGTTTTGATACTGCATTTTCGGGAGATGTGCCCCTCGGTGCCGGCATGTCTTCTTCGGCTGCATTAGAAAGTACCTATGCTTTTGCGTTGAACGATATGCTGAACCTTGGCATCGACAAATTCGAACTGGCGCGTATCGGGCAATCCACCGAACATAATTATGTGGGTGTGAAATGTGGCATCATGGACCAGTTTGCTTCCATCTTTGGAAAGAAGGGCAATCTGATCCGCCTCGACACCAAGTCGATGGAATATGCCTACTTCCCGTTCGATCCCAAGGGATATAAGCTGGTGCTGCTTGACACGGTGGTGAAGCATGAACTGGCATCATCGGCATATAACAAACGGCGTGAATCGTGTGAACATGCCGCCAGGACTATCGCCAAACGTCACCCCGAAGTGGAATTCCTGCGTGACGCTTCCATGGAGATGCTCAACGAAGTGAAAGGTGAGATCTCGGAAGAGGATTATATACGTGCCGAGTATGTGATCGAGGAAACCCAACGGGTACTCGACGTGTGCGACGCGTTGGAAGCAGGTGATTATGAAACCGTGGGACAAAAGATGTTTGAAACGCACCATGGCATGAGCAAACTCTACGAAGTAAGTTGCGAAGAGCTCGACTTCCTGAACGATGTGGCCCGTGACCATGGCGTGACCGGTTCACGTGTAATGGGAGGTGGTTTTGGCGGTTGTACCATCAACCTGGTGAAAGATGAGTTGTACGATTCGTTTATCAATGATGCCAAAACGCAGTTCAAAGCCAAATACGGCCACGAACCCAAAGTCTATGACGTGGTAATCAGCGACGGCGCGCGCAAATTGTAAAATCCTTCAGATAGATATAGGATAAGGTTGGAAGAAGGGGATAAGCCCCGCTTCCAACCTTTTTTGCTTTTACCCGTTCTATCTAATTACCAATATTTCTCCTTCGCTTCTACATTTTATTGTTTTTCAAATTTAAAATCCCATTTCTAAATTCTTAAATCATAAATCCTAAATTTATTGCATTATTTCCGGATTTTTTCTAACTTTGTATCCTAATATCATACAATTATCAACTTTACAAAATAATGTAGCGCACTATGCACAAATATAAACCGGTGCGGTTGATCCTTGAAAACGGGATGGTTTTTCATGGACAATCTTTTGGAGCCGAAAAGGCAACATCGGGAGAGGTAGTTTTCAATACGGCAATGGTCGGTTATCCCGAAAGCCTGACAGACCCCTCCTACGAAGGACAGATTTTAACACCCACATATCCCATTATCGGAAATTACGGAGTTCCTGCTTACAGCGAAACAGACGGAATTTCCGATTTTTTTGAATCTGGACGTATCCACGCCTGGGGTTTGATCCTACAGGATTACTCCGAGGAGTATTCCCATTGGAATGCGGTGAAAAGTCTGGGCGACTGGCTCAAGGAAGAGGGTGTGCCCGGTATCACCGGGATTGATACCCGGATGCTCACCAAAGTGCTCCGGGAGAAAGGATCCATGCTGGGAAAGATAGTCTATGAGGACGATAACGAAGTGGATTTTTATGATCCTGAGACTGAAAACTTGGTCGCCAAAGTCAGCTGTGGTGAAGTGGTGGAGTACGGGCAGGGTGAGAAGAAGGTGGTGCTGGTGGATTGCGGCGCGAAGTTGAATATTATGCGGGAATTGCTCCGACAGGGAGTCCGCCTTATCCGCGTGCCATGGGATTATGATTTCACCGGGATCGATTACGATGGGGTGATGATTTCCAACGGACCGGGAAATCCCGACCATTGCGGAATCACCGTCCACCATATCCGGGAGGCGATGAAGAAAGAAAAGCCCATCTTTGGCATTTGCATGGGGAACCAGCTCCTTTCAAAAGCCGCCGGAGCCAATACCTACAAACTGAAGTACGGGCACCGCAGCCATAATCAGCCGGTACGGCAGGTAGGAAGTAGCCGATGCTTTATCACTTCTCAAAATCATGGTTATGCGGTGGACGAATCGCTGTTGGGCACCGATTGGCAACCCTGGTTTGTGAATATGAATGACGGTACCAACGAAGGAATCCGCCACAAGACAAAACCTTTCTATTCGGTGCAGTTCCATCCCGAAGCGGCAGGTGGACCGACCGATACCCGGTTTTTCTTTGAGGAGTTTGTGAGGATGATTTAAGACTAAGAACTAAAAATGAACAACAATATATTTATCCAAGATATAGCATCGTTTGCCGGGGAAGGCCGGCTGAAGGTGAAAAAAGCGCTGATCCTCGGTTCCGGTGCATTGAAGATCGGGGAGGCGGGCGAATTCGACTATTCCGGCTCGCAGGCGCTAAAAGCATTACGGGAAGAAGGAGTAGAAACTATCCTGATCAATCCGAATATCGCCACGGTGCAGACTTCGGAAGGATCGGCCGATAAGATTTACTTCCTGCCGGTAACACCTTACTTTGTGGAAAAGGTGATCGACAAGGAACGGCCCGACGGTATCCTGTTGGCTTTCGGGGGACAGACCGCGCTCAATTGCGGCGTGCAGTTGTACACCGCAGGTACGCTCGAAAAATATAACGTGGCTGTATTGGGCACACCGGTACAGTCGATTATGGATACCGAAGACCGGGACCTGTTTGTGAAGAAACTCGATCAGATCGAAGTGAAGACTATACAGAGTCATGCCGTCTCCACCATGGAAGATGCGGCACAGGCGGCAAAAGCACTGGGATACCCCATTATTGTACGTGCCGCTTATGCCCTTGGAGGATTGGGCTCGGGCTTCTGTAACGATGAAGAAGAACTCAGGGGACTGGCTTCGAAAGCATTCAACTACTCCGACCAGCTACTGATAGAGAAGTCCCTCAAAGGGTGGAAAGAAGTGGAATATGAAGTGGTTCGAGATCGGTACGACAATTGTATTACGGTCTGTAATATGGAGAACTTCGACCCGCTGGGTATCCATACCGGCGAGAGTATCGTGGTTGCTCCTTCGCAAACGCTGACCAACTCGGAGTATCACAAATTGAGGGAGCTCTCCATCAAGATTGTCCGCCATATCGGTATCGTGGGGGAATGTAACGTGCAGTATGCTTTCGATCCCGCCTCGGAAGATTACCGGGTGATCGAGGTTAATGCCCGATTGAGCCGTTCTTCCGCACTCGCTTCCAAGGCAACCGGATACCCGCTGGCGTTTGTGGCGGCTAAGCTCGCATTGGGATATGGATTATTTGACTTGAAGAATTCAGTGACACGGTCGACCAGTGCTTTCTTTGAACCGGCACTCGATTATATTGTCGTAAAAATACCCCGTTGGGATTTGGGGAAATTCAGTGGGGTCTCTAAAGAAATCGGCTCTTCGATGAAATCGGTGGGTGAGATCATGGCAATTGGCCGCACCTTTGAAGAAGCTATACAGAAAGGGCTCCGCATGACCGGACTGGGGATGCACGGCTTTGTGGAAAACAAGGAACTGAAGATCGACGATATCGACAAGGCGCTCCGTGAACCGACGGACCAACGCATTTTTGTGATCAGTAAAGCTTTCAGAAAAGGATATACCATCGACCAGATTCATGACCTGACTAAAATAGACAGCTGGTTTCTGGAGAAACTATACAATATCATCGAAACGGCGGAGTCACTGGAGAATTACCCGGTGGAGTCGATTGATTTTCAGCAGGCGAAGAATGGTGGTTTCGATGAAATATTGAAAATTGCCAAACAGCAGGGGTTCTCCGATTTTCAGATAGCACGGGCTATCTATAAAGATAGAATGGACGACGATGAATTCCTCCGGATACGTGCTTACAGAAAAAAATTGGGTATCACCCCTTTTGTGAAACAAATTGATACACTTGCGGCGGAATACCCTGCGCAGACCAACTATCTTTACCTTACCTATAACGGTGCGGAAAATGATGTCCATTACTTGGGCGACCACCGTTCGGTGATCGTACTGGGGTCGGGGGCGTACCGTATTGGTTCCTCCGTGGAGTTCGACTGGTGTTCGGTCAATGCCCTAAATACCGTCCGTAAGGAAGGATACCGCTCGGTGATGATCAATTATAATCCTGAAACGGTGTCTACCGATTACGATATGTGCGACCGGCTTTATTTCGATGAGCTGTCTTACGAACGGGTGATGGATATCATAGAACTGGAAAATCCGCATGGAGTTGTCCTCTCGGTGGGGGGGCAGATTCCCAATAACCTGGCGGTAAAACTGGATCGATCGGGAGTGAATATTCTTGGTACTGGCGCCAAAAGTATAGACAATGCCGAAGACCGCCATAAGTTCTCTTCGATGCTCGACCGGTTGGGGATCGATCAGCCGCGCTGGAAAGAACTTACCACACTCAGTGAGATACATCTGTTTGCCGATGAAGTGGGGTTTCCGCTATTGGTGCGCCCTTCCTACGTGTTGTCGGGTGCGGCTATGAATGTCTGCTCCAACGAGAATGAATTGGCACATTTCCTTACGTTGGCTACGGAGGTATCCGATAAGTACCCGGTGGTGGTGTCTGAATTTGTGGAGAATGCCAAAGAGATAGAGATGGATGCGGTGGCACGCAATGGCGAATTGATCGTCTATGCCATCTCGGAGCATGTGGAATTTGCCGGTGTGCATTCGGGAGATGCGACCATCCAGTTTCCGCCGCAGAAAATATATGTACAGACAGTAAGGAGAATAAAACAAATCACACGGGAGATTGCGAAAGCCCTTCAAATTACAGGGCCGTTTAATATCCAGTTTCTGGCAAAAGATAATGCCATCAAGGTAATTGAATGTAACCTGAGGGCTTCAAGATCATTCCCTTTTGTATCTAAAGTTCTGAAAATTAATTTTATAGATCTAGCGACTAAAGTGATGCTTGATATTCCGGTGGAAAAGCCGGAGAAATCGGCGTTCGAGCTCGATTATGTGGGTATCAAGGCACCCCAGTTCTCCTTTACCCGCTTGCAGAAAGCAGATCCCGTGCTGGGGGTGGATATGGCCTCCACCGGTGAAGTAGGGGCCATTGGTACCCATTTCGATGATGCGTTGCTCACTTCCATGCTGTCGGTCGGTTACCGTATCCCGGGAAAAAATATCATGGTCTCATCCGGAGGATCGAAGTCGAAAGTGGACCTGCTGGATGCCTGTCGCCTTTTGCAGCAACATGGCTATAACCTGTATGCTACTGGTGGAACACAGAAATTTTTGGAAGAGAATGGTGTCAAGAGCCAATATGTGGCTTGGCCCGATGAACCGGGTAATGAAAAGAACAACGAGTTGAAAGTGGACAAGATGATCGCGCAGAAAAAATTCGACCTGATTATTAATATCCCTAAAAATCTCACAGAGAGGGAATTGACCAACGGTTATAAAATCCGCCGCGGCGCCATCGACTATAATATACCGTTGATCACCAATGCCCGTCTGGCCGGCGCCTTTATCAAGGCTTTTTGCAGAATGACACAGGATGAGATAGAAATCAAACATTGGGGAGAGTATAATTGATGTGATGATTAGTTGATGTGTCTCAATCTACATCAATCAATAAATCAGCGAATCAGTAAATCAACAAATCAACAGAATGAATAAGTCAATCAAGAAAGTTATTTTATTGGGTTCCGGCGCTTTGAAGATCGGACAGGCTGGAGAATTTGATTATTCCGGTTCACAGGCTTTGAAAGCGATGCGGGAAGAGGGTATAGAGACGGTGTTGATCAATCCGAACATTGCTACTATCCAGACATCGGATGGGGTGGCCGACCGGGTTTATTTCCTTCCCATTACTCCTTATTTCGTGGAAAAGGTGATCCGGAAAGAACAACCGGATGGTATCCTGCTGGCTTTCGGGGGGCAGACGGCATTGAACTGCGGTGCGGAGCTTTATCAGAACGGAATACTTGATAAATATGGTGTGCGGGTGCTGG
Organism: Proteiniphilum sp. UBA5384; assembly: GCF_002410825.1. Taxonomy (GTDB): domain Bacteria; phylum Bacteroidota; class Bacteroidia; order Bacteroidales; family Dysgonomonadaceae; genus Proteiniphilum. Next base: position 55,511 of record NZ_DHOS01000070.1, read on the forward strand.
GCACGTCGGTAGAAGCAATCATGATCACCGAAGACCGGGATTTGTTTGTGAAAAAACTGGATGAAATTGAAGCCAAGACTCCTGCGTCAAGAGCGGTGGAAAGTCTGGAGGATGCGTTGTCCACAGCCCATGAGATGGGATTCCCTATCATGGTACGTTCGGCATATGCATTGGGTGGACAGGGTTCCGGTATCTGTACCAATGAGGAGGAGTTTATCGAATTGTGCAAAAGCGCCCTCTCTTTCTCCAACCAGATACTGGTGGAGGAAAGCCTGAAAGGGTGGAAAGAGATTGAGTTTGAGGTGATCCGCGACAAGAACGACCACTGCTTCACCGTAGTGCCGATGGAGAATTTCGACCCGCTGGGTATCCATACCGGTGAGAGTATCGTGGTGGCACCCATCATCACGCTCAACAAAGAGCAGATTGCCATGCTTGAAGATATCGCACAGCGGGTGGTACGACATATTGGTATCGTGGGTGAATGCAATATCCAGTATGCTTTCAATGCGGAGACCAATGATTACCGTATCATCGAAATCAATGCCCGCCTGAGTCGTTCATCGGCACTTGCTTCCAAGGCATCGGGTTATCCGCTCGCTTTTGTGGCGGCAAAGCTGGCTTTGGGCTACACTCTTGATCAGATAGGGGAGATGGGGACACTTAATTCTGCATATACGGCGCCAAAGGTAGATTATATGATCGTGAAGATACCCCGCTGGGATCTTAATAAGTTCTATGGCGTAAGTCACGAGATTGGCTCCTCCATGAAATCCGTCGGTGAAATCATGTCTATTGGACAGTCGTTCGAGGAAATCATCCAGAAAGGGCTGCGTATGATCGGGCAGGGGATGCACGGTTTTGTGGGTAACCGGGAGATGACTTTCGACAATGTGGAAGAAGCACTCTCGAAGCCGACCGATATGCGTATTTTTGCTATTGCTGATGCTTTTGAAAAAGGATATTCGGTTGGGCAGATTGAGACATTGACCAAAATCGATCCATGGTTCCTGGGACGTTTGGAGAATATATACAATTACTCGAAGGTGCTTGAGTCCTATAATAAGATCGAAGATCTGTCGGAAGAGGTGCTCAGTGAAGCAAAACGCCTTGGCTTTTCCGATTTCCAGATCGCTCGGTTTGTGGAAAATCCGCAAGGAACCCTCGAGGATGACCTGATCAGGGTGCGAAATAGGAGGAAAGCGTTGCGGGTTACACCGGTGGTGCGACGTATCAATACGGTTGCCTCCGAAAATCCTGAAAAAACCAATTATCTCTATTTTACCTATGATTCGGACAAGGCATTCACGCCACTGAAAAGTGGAAAAGAACCGGTGATCGTGCTGGGATCCGGAGCATATCGCATTGGCTCGTCGGTAGAATTTGACTGGTGTTCGGTCAATGCGGTGCAGACCGCACGGGAACTGGGTTACGAGTCGGTGATGATCAATTATAATCCCGAAACGGTATCTACCGACTATGATATGTGCGACCGGCTCTATTTTGATGAGCTGTCGTTTGAGCGAGTGCTTGATGTGATAGATATCGAGAATCCCAAAGGAGTGATTGTTTCGGTCGGAGGACAGATTCCCAACAACCTCGCCATGAAATTGCACCGGCAGCATGTATCTATCCTGGGAACTTCTCCCCTGTCAATCGACAGGGCTGAAAACCGGCATAAATTCTCCGCTATGCTGGATGAGTTGGGTATCGATCAACCGCGTTGGAAAGAGATGACCAGCTTCGGGGAGATTGATGCCTTTATAGATGAGGTGGGGTTTCCTGTGCTGATCCGTCCTTCTTATGTGCTTTCAGGGGCAGCGATGAACGTATGTTACGACAAGGAACAGATGCATACCTTCCTGAAAATGGCAGCCAATGTTTCCAAGGAATACCCGGTGGTGGTTTCTTCCTTCCTCCAGAATGCCAAGGAGATTGAATTCGATGCGGTGGCCCGTGATGGAGAGGTGGTGGAGTATGCTATTTCTGAACATGTGGAATTTGCCGGTGTACATTCGGGTGATGCTACTCTCGTTTTCCCTGCACAGAAGCTCTATTTTGAGACTATGCGCCGGGTAAAAAAAATATCGAAACGGATCGCGAAAGAACTGAATATCAGCGGACCGTTTAATATCCAGTATCTGGCCAAAAACAACGAGATCAAAGTGATTGAATGCAATCTGCGGGCGTCACGCTCTTTCCCCTTTGTCTCCAAGGTGTTGAAACATAATTTTATCGATACAGCTACCCGTATCATGCTGGATGCGCCTTTCAGTAAACCCGACAGTTCGGTATTCGACCTGGAGTACATTGGCGTGAAGGCATCCCAGTTCTCTTTCTCCCGCCTGCAGAATACCGACCCGGTGCTGGGAGTGGATATGTCCTCTACGGGAGAGGTCGGGTGTATTGGTGAAGATTTCTCGGATGCGATCCTCAAGTCGATGCTTTCGGTAGGGTATAAAATACCCCAAAAAGGGATACTGATATCTTCCGGCGAGATGAAATCGAAAGTCGATTTGTTAGAGGCATGCAAATTGCTGGGAGAAAGGGGATATGACCTCTACGCCAGCCACGGTACACAGAAGTTCCTGGAAGAGAACGGTATCAGGGCGACCGATGCGAACTGGCCCGACGAGGACGGTGAGAACAATATCCGGCAGATGATTATCGACAAGCGATTCGACCTGATCATCAATATCCCCAAGAATGTGACCAAAAGGGAACTTACCAACGGCTATATTATCCGTCGTGGTGCAGTCGATTTTAATATACCGCTGATTACCAACGCCCGTCTTGCCAGTGCCTTTATCACTGCCTTCTGTAATATGGATCAGGAGGATATGGAGATAAGGAGTTGGAACGAGTATTAGAATAGAATCAAGACATAAGACACAAGAACCAAGACAGATTCAAGATTTACTCTTGGGTCTTGGCTCTTGCATCTAAATATATTTAAACCGCCGGATACTTTTTTTGGGCGTTTTTTCAAACTCCTCTTCCCGTATCCGGAAGGAGGAGATTTTACTGTAGGAATGCAGCTGGGAGTTTACCGCATCAATCACTTGCTGGAAGAAGGCATCCATTCCTTCATCAGCTATTCCTTCTTGCTTAAGTGCATCCCCGTCGGGGACGATCAGCGCGGTAATCTTCCCGTTTTCACTGATTACCAGCGTTTCACTCACAAACGGAGAGCTATTGAGTTTCTCTTCAATCTCTTCGGGATAGATATTCTGTCCGGAGGGTCCTAATATCATATTTTTGTTCCTTCCCCTGATAAAGAGGAATTTGTCGCTGTCCATCGTTCCCAGGTCACCGGTCCTCAGCCAGCCGTCCCCGGTGAACGCTTCTTGGGTGGCTTCCTCATTTTTGTAATACCCCAGCATCACGTTACTGCCACGGGTGAGGATCTCACCGACGATACGTTGCGGGTCTTCGGAGTCGATCTTCACTTCCATCCTGTCCACCACCTTTCCACTGGAACGCTCTTTGTACCTGGTCCAGTAGGCATAAGAAATCAAAGGACCGCATTCAGTCATTCCATATCCTACGGTATAGGGGAATTTGATTTTTTTCAAGAATTTCTCCACATCGAGATTGAGGGCTGCACCGCCAATCACGACCTCTACCAGTTCTCCGCCGAAGAAGTCAACCATCGACCTGCGTATTTTGTCATATATTACATTATTCAACAAGGGTATCTTTACCAGTGTTTTAATCATTCCTTGTTCCAGCTTGGGGAGAACACTCCGGCTCACGATCTTTTCTATGATAAGAGGAACAGCCAACACCAATTTGGGTCTCACTTTGGAGAACATCTCTCCCAATACTTGTGGAGAAGGAGTTTTTCCCAGGAAATGGATATGACAACCCATGGAGATGGAATTAAGTACCTCGAATGCAAGGCCATAAGTATGCGCCATAGGTAACATGCATACGATGTTGTCCCCCGATTCTATAAATGGCAGGCTGTCGTTTGCGAATTTAGTGTTCGACCAGAGGCTCCTGTAGGGAATCATGACCCCCTTGGGACTGCTGGTCGTGCCGGAGGTGTAATTGATCACGGCTAGTTCTTCCGGCTTGTCGGTACGGAAAACAATGTCATTGACAAAAAAACCTTTGCTATATTTTTTGTTGAAATAGGAAGGTGCATTTATATCGAATTGCTTCAATTCCTCGCAACCGGTTTTCAATAATGAGAAATCATCAAGCAAAAAAACGGTTTCTACCTTTGGAATACTGTTCTCATCTATCTCGCTCCAAATGGATTCATCGACAAAAAGCATTTTCGAATCGGAATGATCCACGATAAATTGTATGCTGGCCTTGTCAAATTCATGAAGGATACTTACCGACACAGCTCCATAGGAGAGGGTGGCAAAAAAGGTGATCGCCCACCGCGCGGAGTTCTTGCCACATACCGAGATCTTGTCGCCCCGTTGAACCCCGGCTGATTTGAAATAATCATGTAGCCGGTCTATTTCCCGGGCAAAATCCTTGTAGTAAAAGGAAATCCCTTGGAAATCAGTCATTGCCGGCATTTCCCAGTGATTACGTATGCTTTGCTCAATCAGGCCTAAAAAACTGTTTTGATTCATTATTTTATAATTTAACTTTCAGAATCGTACAATCTTACAAACAATCACATAGATGATTTGTTTATTGATATCTGTTACAAATATCGGCATTTTTTCTTTGGATAGAGACAAAATATTTAATTTTACTCAATAACTGTGATAAAATTTCATATTCAAAAATATTTGTTATACTTTTACGTTTGCATTCTCGAGCAATGTGAAATCAAAAAGAAGCGAGGTGAAATTTATTTAGTCAGATAAGAAATGCAATCGACACATTACAACAAATTACAACGATACGCACTGCTTATATTACGTGTTTTAATAGGGTGGTATTTTTTATACGAGGGATTGTCAAAGGTATTTACCCCTAACTGGTCAGCCTATGGATATTTGATTGATTCAAAAGGTATTTTCGCACCTTTTTTTGTGGGGCTTGCCGAAAACCCGACATTACTCGGGATTACCAATTTCATTAATATGTGGGGATTGACGGCTGTGGGGCTTTCACTTATCCTGGGGCTTTTTACAAGAATCGGTTATATTGGGGCGATGATCTTTTTATTGCTCTTTTACCTTTCACATCCACCTTTATTATTTGCAGATTATATTTTACCCACCGAAGGCTCTTACCTCTGGGTGGACAGAAATTTGATATTATTGGTGACTGTAGCGGTATTAATGCTGTTCCCGGCCTCCAGGGAGGTAGGTGTAGACAGCGTGCTCTTCCGTAAGAGTAGATAGACTTTTATTTTTATGAACGAAGAAGAAAAAGAGATAAACAATCAGGGCGAAAGTAAAACCCCATCGGCAAAAGAGGTCTCTCAAGGGCGTCGTGACGCACTCAAAGCAATTGCTACCGTGCCGGTATTAGGTGCCATGGCTTATGGGGTTTACAGGAAGAAAAAATCAGAGACCTCTAACCGGAATGCGGCTGAAATGTTCCGCTTCCGGAGCGATGTGGCTCCTTATTCCTCCACTGCTTCCGATGCGGAAGTGATTCGTGTGGGTATTATCGGTTCAGGTATCAGGGGAACGCAATTGATGCACGGGCTGGGATTTGCTACGCCGCAGTATGTGCAAGGGTTGATTGAACAGTCAAAGGCCAATTCAGCCAATACGCGTTTTCAGGATTTTAAGGAGCAGGAAGACCTCCGGATAGTAATTACGGCAGTCTGTGATATTTTTGACGTCCACGCAGATGATGCGGTGAAAGCGGGTGCGAACATCCACCGTGAAGGGGTAGGGGGGACAATGGGACCAACTCCCAAGCGTTACCTCCATTATCAGGAATTATTGGCGGCGCCCGATGTGGATGCTGTGGTGATAGCGTCACCCGACCACTGGCATGGCACCATGGCGATGGATGCTATCAAGGCGGGTAAGCACGTATATGTGGAAAAACCGATGACATGGACTGTGCCTGAAACTTATGCAATTCGCTCTTTGGCGAAAAGCAATCCCCATCTGGTATTTCAGTTGGGACACCAAAATAGGCAGATTGAGGCTTATGAGCGGGCGCGCCAGATTATTGAAAAAGGATTACTTGGCAAGATTTCTCTGATAGAGACCGGTACCAACCGCAATGATCCTAATGGAGCGTGGGTTTACCCCATCCATAAGGATGCCAATCCGAAGACCATCGACTGGAAGCAGTTCGAAGGAGATCCCGACAGGATAAAAGAATATATGGATTATATGACCTCGGCCGGGTTGTCGAAGTATGTGGGACCGGATTCCCGTGACAAGTTCAGCTTGGAGAGGTTCTTCCGCTGGCGTTGTTGGTGGGATTACAGTACTGGATTGAGTGGCGACCTGCTGACACACGAATATGATGCGATGAATCAGATTCTTCATCTGGGGATTCCCTCATCGGCTTCTTCGTCGGGAGGTGTTTATTTCTTTAAGGACGGACGTACCGTGCCCGATGTATTACAGACTGTATTCGAATTTGGGGACCGGGAACTCACTATGTTATACTCCGCCACGCTGGCCAGCCAGTTTAACCGGAGCCGTAAGATCATGGGGCACGACGCGACTATGGAGGTGGGAAACACTCTCACCGTGACAGTGGACCCGCGCTCGGAACAATACCGGAAACAAATCGATCAGGGAATCGTGAAGCCGGGAGAACCTTTTTATAACTATATCCCGGGAAAAAGCGTGGATGCTGTTTCTACCGCTACCGAGAAATATTTTGCAGAGCGGGGATTGCTTTATTCATTCATCGGTGGAAAGCGGTATAATACTACTTTCCTTCATTTGAAGGAATGGCTCGAATGCATTCGGAGTGGCAAACAACCATCATGTGGTATCGACCGGGGATTTGAAGAAGCGATCACTGCCCATATGGGAACCCGGGCATACCTTGAAGGGCGGACCATGTATTGGGATAAGGATAAGGAAGAAATAACCAGGGAATAAATATCAAAAACGTAAAGTTTAATCCAAAAAAAAGTACTTATGTCATCAAAAATTTCAAGAAGAAAATTCTTAGAAACCGGAGCGATAGCAGCTGCCGGACTAACGGTTGTACCTTCTTCGGTACTGGGAAAGAGTATGGGTTACAAGGCCCCAAGCGACAAACTTAACATTGTTGGTGTGGGAATTGGAGGAATGGGAAATGCTAACCTGAAACAACTGACGAGTGAAAATATTATCGGACTCTGCGATGTAGACTGGAAATACAGCAAGCATGTATTTGATGAACATCCCAATGCGAAGAAGTATTATGACTATCGGAAGATGTACGATGAATTGGGTAAATCTATCGATGGAGTAGTAGTCGCTACTGCCGACCATACGCACGCACTTATCGCTGCTGATGCCATGACGATGGGAAAACACGTTTATGTACAAAAACCGCTTACCCACAGTGTGTATGAATCACGCTTGCTAACGAAACTGGCCGAAAAATATAAAGTGGCTACCAGTATGGGGAACCAGGGTTCTTCCGGTGCCGGCGTACGCCAGGTGATCGACTGGATTAGAGACGGACAGATCGGTGAAGTGACCCGTGTGGATACTTTTACAGACAGACCCATCTGGCCCCAGGGATTAATGACTCCTAAAAAAGTAGACAAAGTTCCTTCCACATTGAACTGGGACCTTTTTATCGGACCGGCCAACAAACGCCCGTTCAATGAAATTTATCACCCGTGGAACTGGCGCGGATGGTGGGATTTCGGTACAGGTGCCTTGGGTGATATGGCATGCCATATTCTTCATCCGGTGTTTAAGGGATTGAACCTTGGATATCCTACAAAAGTACAAGGATCGTCCACCATGCTGCTAACCGACTGTGCTCCCAATGCGCAGATGGTGAAGTATGTGTTCCCGCAACGGGATAACCTCCCTAAAGTGGGTATGCCCGAAGTGGAAGTAACCTGGTACGACGGAGGGCTCACTCCCATGCGTCCTGAAGGTGTTCCCGCAGGTAAAAACCTCAATAATTCCGGTGGAGGCGCTATCTTCTACGGAACGAAAGATACGTTGATTTGTGGTTGCTACGGAAAAGATCCATGGTTGGTATCCGGACGTAATCCCAATTCTCCGAAAACACAGCGTGAAGTAACCCTCTCACACGAAATGGATTGGGTGCGTGCTTGTAAGGAGTCTCCCGCAAACCGTGTTGAAACAGCTTCTCCGTTCTCGGAGGCAGGTCCGTTCAATGAAATGGTGGTAATGGGTGTATTGGCTGTAAGACTGCAATCTCTGAACCAGGAATTGCATTGGGATGGTCAAAATATGAAATTCACCAATATCCCAGCTGATGCCACTATCAAGACCATTGTAGAAGACGGGTTCAAGATCACCGACGGTCACCCTACATTCGACAAGAGTTGGACAGACCCCGTAAATGCGATTGAGTATGCCAATGAAATGATCAAGCATACTTATAAAAATGGATGGAAATTACCGGATATGCCTTAATTGGTTGGACAGTATCAGAAGGAACAGCGGCGGAATTCCCGCCGCTATTCCTTCCAAATGTTAAAAATTAATTATCAGTTTAATTAAAAGAAAAATAAGTTATGAAGAAATTAGTTTATGGATTAAGTTGTTGTATGGTAGCAAGTGTATTGGTGGCTTGCGGCGGCGGTGCAAAAAAAACGGAAGCCGCTGCTAATGAAACTGAAACTACGGAAAATGCCGGACCGGAATATACTGTATTGGATAATCCTCAGGTTGATTTATCTGGATTCGAGACAGATAAAGATGGCTATACCGTGATCTTCAACGGAAAAGATTTCACCGGCTGGAGAGGATATGGAAAAGAAAATGTACCGGCAAGATGGACCATTGAAGATGGCGCCATCAAATTTAACGGTTCCGGTGGCGGAGAAGCACAGGACAAACAAGAAGGTGGAGATATTATCTTTGCCCATAAGTTTAAAAACTTCGAACTGCTATTTGACTGGAAAGTAGCCAAAGGAAGCAACTCAGGCGTGCTTTATCTTGCACAGGAAGTGACTTCAACCGATAAAGACGGGAACCAAAGATTAGAACCCATCTATATCTCTGCTCCGGAATATCAGGTACTGGATAATGAGAACCATCCCGATGCTAAATTGGGTAAGGATAACAACCGTCAATCCTCATCATTGTATGACATGATTCCTGCGGTTCCCCAAAACTCCAAACCTTTTGGAGAATGGAACACCGGTAAGGTGATGATCTATAAGGGTACTGTAATACATGGACAGAACGGTGAGGACGTAGTTGAATATCACCTGTGGACACAACAGTGGACAGACATGTTGCAGGCAAGTAAATTCAGCCAGGAAAAATGGCCGTTGGCTTTTGAATTGCTGAACAATTGCGGTGGTGAAAACCACGAAGGCTATATTGGTTTCCAGGATCATGGCGACGATGTATGGTTCAAGAATATCAGGGTTAAAATTTTAGATTAATTTTATCGAATAACAGGAAAGAATATTTCTGCCGACAGGTGGGAATATTCTTTTCGTTAAATAAAGTATACAATGAAAAAACATTCACTTTTATTGATTGCTATATTACAGGTAGGACTGTTCGTTTTGCCGGCCTGCAATCAGAAACAGCCAAAAGAAGCACAGAAAGAAAAAAAAGAAATTTATCTTCAACTCTATTCGGTGCGTGACGATATCAAGGCCGATTATGAAGGTACTATCGCCAAAGTGGCCGAAATAGGATATACGGGAGTAGAACTTGCCGGTTACGCTGACGGATTATTTTATGGATTGACTCCTGCTGAATTCAAGAAATCGATTGAAGATGTGGGAATGGAAGTGCTCTCTTCCCATATTGCAAGGCCATTGGCTGACAATCCGGCTGAAACCAACTGGGATGAAACATGGACATGGTGGGATACCGCTATTCAGGCACATAAAGAAGCAGGCATGAAATATATTGTCTTTCCCTGGATGAAGACTCCTGCCACATTAGCCGAGTTGCAAGCTTACTGCGATTATTACAACCAGATAGGTGAAAAATGTAATGCTGCCGGCCTTCGTTTCGGTTATCACAACCATAATTTCGAATTTCAGGAAATTGAAGGCGAATTGATGTATGATTACATGCTCAATCATACTGATCCGGCTAAAGTATTTTTCCAGATGGACGTATACTGGTTAGGTGAGGGTGGTAAAAATCCCGTGGATTATTTCAATAGCTACCCCGGTCGTTTCGAGCTGCTCCATATTAAGGACGAACTCGAACTGGGCAGGAGCGGTAAGGTGGATTTTGAAAATATCTATAATAATGCCGAAACCTCAGGTGCCAAGTATATGATCGTGGAAGTAGAAAGATATACCGAAGGTTTGACCCCTCTCGAAAGTATAAAGGAAAGCTACGATTTTTTGAATGATGCTCCTTACGTGAAAGTAAGCTATTCGAAATAACCACTTTCCGCTTATACGGGATATCAAAAAAACCGGACATCCAGTGGAGGGCACTGAAAAAGGTTCAATATTTCAGCCTAGTCCTTTTTGGCTCTACTAAAAATAAAGTTCGCCCGATTCCTTTCATTGGATTTGGCGAACTTTCTTCAACTCTGCATTTTTGGCTCCTTCCTTGTAATACCCTTGCTTTCTAGAACAGTTTGTGCATTTTCCAACATCAAAGTAATAGACCATCGCCTGATTCTTTCCCCGGTCCTTTTTTGGACTTTCCACCTGTATGACGCATTCGGCTGTCCCGCGGTGACGGAAACCTATTCCTATGACTACAATGTACGCAGCTGGCTGACACGGATAAACGGGCCGAAGTTCGACCAGACGCTGGCTTATAACACGACAATGAATAAAGTGACACCAATCACGCCACAGTACGGTGGCAATATCAGCGCCATGAAGTGGAGGTCGGGCGATGAGACCGTAGAACGGGGCTAGCGGTTCACCTATTACACCTATAGCGGTAATAAACTGACAAAAGTCACAGATGCGGTTACAACCCCGATCACCTACCCGCAAGCGTTCCACTTCGTGGACGGGGCCAACGCCGACAATGAACAAGAATGGAAACCTTTTTTGTACTTCTTTTTGCCTGTGTTTTTGACCGCTTCGTCCTTTGCTTTTCTTCTCTCACCGGTCACAATCGCTACCAGTGTAGCATGAATATGGGGTGTCGTTTCATCCAGATGTAGTTGATGCATTCGGGAATAATAATTTTCAGCAAAAACGAGCCGATCAGTGGTATCAGGCAAAAGTCAAGCAGGGTCTTGAAGTCCCGGAACACCTCGCTGGTTTTTAATGCCTCGAACATAAATCCGAAGCTGACCAGCAGAAAACCGAATAATACGATCAGTAGCCAGAAGAGATAATTCTGAACGAGATTTTGTCTGCGCTGCGGGTTATCGATTGAAATTATTTTGCAAGTTGCTTATTTACAGAGTGAAAGAAGATTTATCGTGTCTTCTACAATAACACAAAAAACACAGAAAGTAGTGTTAGAGCTATAATGGAGTTTTAAGTGCCTCGGCCTTATAGGTTACACATTTAAAAATAAATAATTATGATAAGAAATATAACAATGAGGGAGTTGCATCAAAATCCTCTTTCACAAGATTTGAGAGAAGAGTATTTGGAAAAATCGAATATCGAACAACCTGAATATGGACTAATACTTAAAAATAAAAAATAAACTGAATATTAACATCTTTAATGCTTCATTTTATCAAAAAATAGAATATATTTGCCATTAATATATAACTAAATGTGCGATTTATCTCTTGTGACGAAGATAATCGAAACGTGATAAATCTATATTATTATCAGGAAACTGAAAGCCAAACCTATGAGAAGGCCAATTTATCTGTATTTTTTGCTATTTATAACCCTGCTTAGTTGTAGCAAGGAAAATAGTTTATTTCCGGATGGGGAAACGGAAAGGGTTCCTTTACGTTTTTCATCGGTACTTTTCGAGAATGATATTACCCGTGCGAGTGGTACCACATGGGACAGTGGTGACCAGATCGGTATATTTGCCATTCGACACCAATCGGCTCTTGATCCCGGAAATATCATCGACAACAATGAGAACCTCCCGTTTGTAACGAATGGCGATGGCTTTTTTTATGCGCAAGGAAAGCAGATTTACTATCCCGAAGAAGATGCATCGATGGATATTATCGCTTACTATCCTCATAAAAGCGATTTGGATAGTTATAATTATCCCGTGGATATTATCCTGCAGCCGGAGATTTTTTACAGCAATAACCTCAAGGAGGCAAACAAAGAGAACCCACAGAATAACGGGTTGCAATTCAGGAGGATTCTTTCCCGGATTGTTTTCAATGTAACCACCACTACCGGTGACGGGGCGTTGAATGGCCTGACTGCCTCCATCGAAGGCGCAAAAACCCAAGCCTCTCTCTCTTTGGTGGATGGATCGCTTTCTGTCGATGACCAATCGGTTAAATCCGTCCCTTTGACTGTTTCAGGCACCGATGCGCTAAAACAGGTGTCGGCCATCCTGTTGCCGTCGGAGAAAACAAACGAAATATCAGTGCAGTTTTCCGTGGGAGGTAAGTCTTATCAATGGAGGGTGCCTTACGTGCTGGAAGCGGGCAAAGTCTACCGCTATGATATCAAACTGGATGGGTTGTCGCCGGAAGTGGAGGTGTCGAGTCCTTACATGGAGATGCCGGTATATACATCGAGCGGTACGGCACCTAATTCAGCCGCCGTCCTGCACATGGTGCATAACAAGAATTGGCTTAATTCCGCCTATCAGTCAAATAGCCCGAATAGCGTCCGTAACTACAGCATATTGTTCGATACGAAAAATAGGATTCCTTACTGGGTGGCTTTCCCGATGCATCCGGCCTATATGGCTTCGGGCAACAGAACAGATGCTTGGGAGTATGATCCTATTATTCCGACTAAAGACCAGCCGATGCTTTATAGTGGATGGAACGGTAATAACTTTGATAGGGGGCATCTCATGGCAAGTGCCGACAGGAATGCGACACGGGACATCAACAAAACCACCTTTTATTTTACCAATATGGCACCACAAAACGGAAAGATGAATGGAGGCACTTGGGCGCAACTTGAAGGGAAGGTGAGGACATGGAGCAAAGAACTCCAATACGACACCTTGTTTGTGGTGACCGGCTGTATCCTTCCCCAATCACCTGAACCTGTCACTTATGCTGCGGATAACAACGGAGCTAAATCTGCCATACCGAAATATCTTTATAAAGCGCTGTTACGGAAAAAGAAAAGTACCGGTGCCTATACCTCTATCGTTTTTAAAATGGAAAATGCGGATACGGGGATATCCTATAATGATTCGAGAAGTATTATCTCCGTTGCCGATTTGGAGAGAGAGACCGGATTTACCTTTTTCCCAAACCTTCCGGAGAGTGTGGCGTCCACGGTGAAGCAGAACAAGTCGATGTCACCTGATTGGAATTAATAATAGAATAAGTAGCGATGCTATAAAAATATAAATTTTTTTATTGATCTATTTTAATCTTACGACGGTATGAAAAGTTTTAAATTGGTTTTAACGTTATTATTCGGAGTACTATTGCTCAATGCATGTGATTCCGACAAAGATTGTCCGCTCAATCCGCTGGATAGTGCCAATCAGGTAAAATTTCAGGCAACCATCGGAGCTTCAGACTTGCGCGCAAGCGGCACCACATGGGATGCCGGTGACGCTATAGGCGTATATGCGCTGAACGGAGGTACGAATTTACCCGGAGGCGTGTACCTGGAGAAGGAGAATATAAAGTATACGACTCCCGGAAGTGGGGCGTTTACTGCGGCTACCACCGGTATTCCTTTTCCTGAAACGGGGGCGCTCGATTTTATCGCTTACTATCCCTATCAGGAGGTAATCAATAACCATACCTATGCGATTAATGTGGCGAACCAGTCCAATCCGGCGGCTATTGACCTGTTGTATTCCAATAACGCGAAAGGGGCTACGATCGCTAATCCTACAGTAGGGCTTGAATTCAGGCATATGCTCTCCATGCTGGTACTGAACGTGGCAGCGGGTGATGGTGTCAATGCATTGGATGGATTAAGCGTTTCGGTCCAGGGCCTGAAAACCAACGGGACTTTCAATCTGACCAATGCTGCTATTACTACAGGTGAAACTACCGGTAATATCACCGCAACAACAGCTGTTTCCGGAAAAAGCGCCACAGTGGCCGCCATTTTGGTGCCGGAACAAGGCCTGGATAACTCCAAAATCAGTTTTTCACTGGCCGGTCAGACTTATGAGTGGATACCCGAGGAGATGTCGTTGGAATCGGGTAAGAAATACACTTACTCCATTCAGTTGTCAACCACCGGTGTGAGCCTGCTTCAACCGAATGCCACCATTATCGATTGGGAAGATGCCGATACCGGCACGGGAAGTATTATCCTTACCCCGGAAGAAGGAGGAGGCGAGGAGTATATGACCATTGCCGAATTGCGTGCGAAACATACAGGTTCCAACGTGACTATCACCGATGATGTAAAAATAAAAGTAGTGGTGGTACAAAGCCTCGCCGGAGGAAATTCAACCTCCAAGAAAAATATCGTGGTACAGGACGAGACAGGTGGTATCGCTATCCGGTTTGTAGATGATACTGAGGATTTTGATTTTGGTGATGAAATAGAGATTAATATGCAGGGACAGCAGTTATCCGCATATAACGGCTTACTTCAGATAAACAACCTTGTCAATGCCAATGCTACCAAGATAGGTACAAAATCTATTGTGGCGAAAGAAATAACGGCCGCCCAACTCGTTAGCGGTGATTATGAATCGCAATACGTGGCTGTGACTAATGTGCAGGTAGTGTCAGATGATTTAAGTAAGACATTTGCCACGACAAGCGGTCATGGGTCAATCAACATGGAAGCTGAAACCGGTGAAACCTTTATTATGTTTACTTCAAGGTATGCAGTATTCCAGGCGGAAACAGTGCCTCAGGGAAGCGGAACGTTGAAGGGACTTGCCAGTGTGAATAATACTACCTACCAGATTTTGCCGACGGTATTAGACGATGCCGCAGGAATGACCGGCACCCGGTTTGGGGTTACCAACACTTTGACTGTCTCTCCCGGATCAATCCAATTCGAGGCTATATCAGGAAATACACAAACTATTACTGTTACTGCTTCGGGTGCATGGACAGCTACGACGGAAGGCACTGGCTTTACTGTTAGTCCTACATCCGGAACCGGTGATGCTACCGTTACAGCTACAGCTTCTGCTGCTTCAGGTGCCTCCGGAAAGATAGTGTTTACACTGGATGGTACTGCTGTTACAAAAGAAGTGACTGTGTCGCAGAAGAGTGCCGGAGGAACAACAGGAAATACTTTATTCCCCGGTTCAGATTTTGACGATTGGAGTGCTTTCCTTGGTTCATTGAATAGTTTCGGATTGAAATCTGGTTATACCGAACAAAGTAATGATGGTCAAAACGGCTCAAAGGCTTTACGTTTAAATGGTACACCAACTGGGAACGATTATGTGTTTACAGCTACTGTTCCTGATGGTTTTTCAGCAGCAGGTAAATCAAAGATCGTATTTTACATTAAAGGAACTTCTGCTAAATCGCTATCACTGAATGTCTATAAATCAGGTGGCACAACCTATAATATTTTTAATTTGGGAAATTATTCAACTGAGAAAACACTCAAATCCACGGCTCAGAATGACTATTCCGGAACTATTAATACTGGAAGTAACTGGCTAAAAGTAATACTTGATATAAATGGTCTTGATATTACTTCAACGGCAGGAGAGAGTTTATTTGCCCTGAAAGTTGGTAAAGAAGCAGTCTACGATCTCTTAGTCGACGATATCACAATAGAATAATCCATCACCTAAGAAGGTGGAATAATTAACTCGGAAGCCGGGCTTTTACCGGCCTGGCTTCCGATATTTTGCAAATAAATAGTTTTATTATATGAAACAAAAACTATGGCTTTGGATTTTCCTGCTCTGCTCATTGCCGGCGTTTGCGCAGGAGGTGGATGAGAGAGAGCGCATGGTAGAAAG
The DNA here is from genome assembly GCF_002410825.1 of Proteiniphilum sp. UBA5384. Lineage (GTDB taxonomy): Bacteria > Bacteroidota > Bacteroidia > Bacteroidales > Dysgonomonadaceae > Proteiniphilum. Next base: position 71,578 of record NZ_DHOS01000070.1, read on the forward strand.
CTTTCAAATGACGGCTACCATCGATGAGATCCAACGCGCGATGGAGGATGATGACGCCGGAGGATTGTCGCAGGATGTAAGCGCCATGGTTATCTTCTCCAATGATATTTTTCTGAAGAACGCGGGCTACCAGTTCTCCCAGTTCCGCTACCGTATCCGCGGCTACCAGAGCCGTTTCGAAGAACGGTACATTAACGGGGTGAACTTCAACGACCAGATCCGCGGAATGTTCAACTATTCCGCCGTCGGTGCGCTCAACGACATGACACGCAACGGCGACGCGGTGAATTATTTCGCCCCGTCCACCTATTCCTTCGGCTCCATCGGCGGGTCTGAAAATATCAATATGCGCGCGGGAAATTATACCCGGGGTGGCAAGGCGACCATCTCGCTGACGAACCGAAACTACTACGCACGTAGCATGGTCAGCTATTCCACTGGCATGCAGGATAACGGCTGGGCGGTCAGCGCATCGCTCGGGGGGCGCTATTCGCACGAAGGAAATATCGAAGGGGTCTTTTATAGGAACATAGCTTATGCCCTTGGTATCGAGAAAGAGGTGAATAACCACCGGATTTCGTTCATGACGTTCGGCTCGCCCGTAGAACGGGGACAGCAGGGCTCTTCGTTGCAGGAGGTATATGACCTTGTGGATAATAACCTCTATAACCCGAACTGGGGATACCAGAACGGCAAGAAAAGAAATGCGAGGGTGGTAAAATCATACGACCCCACGGGCATTTTGTCGCATGTCTGGAAAATCAATGAATTTACCACGCTGACAACCGGGGTGGGGGTGCATTACAACCGTTACGGAGGTACCGCGTTGAACTGGTACAACGGTCCCGACCCGCGTCCCGATTACTATCGTTACCTGCCCTCATACTATCAGGAAAACCAGACTGCATTCGACTATTATACTTATCTCTGGGAAAAGCAATGCGGAAAAGACAGGGTTTCCCAAATCAACTGGGACAAGATGTGGGAAGCAAACCACATCAACAACATGGAAGGAAACGGCTCGGCCATTTATATGGTGGAGGAACGGCGTCGCGACCTGTTTGAAACGGCCATCAACTCCACGCTCAACACGGAACTTTCGGAACGGGTGAAACTGACAGCCGGCATCGGCTTCAAAAATTCACTGTCGAAACAGTTCAAGACGGTGGATGATCTGCTGGGAGCACAATACCTGTTAGACACCGACAAGTTTGCCGAACGGGATTTCCCGGGAGATAGGCAGACGGTGCAAAACGACTTGCAACGGCCTGACCGGAAGGTCTATAAAGACGATGTGTTTGGATACGATTTCAGGTTCAGGGTCAACTCGGCCGATATCTGGTTCCAGCAGGAACATTCGTACCGCCATATCGACTTTTATTTCGGATCAAAGCTGAAGTATACTGAATTCCAGCGTGAAGGAAAGATGCAGAACGGCCGGTATCCCGACAATTCTTTGGGTAAAGGAAAAAAACACCGCTTTACCGATTATGCCCTGAAAGGGGGATTGACCTATAAGGTAAGCGGACGCCATTTTATCACGGGAAATATCAGTTACCAGACGGCAGCACCGTTGGTGGACAACGTATACATCTCTCCGCGTATTACCGACGAGGCGCCGGACAATATAAATAGCATGCAGGTCTTCTCCGCCGATATCAACTATGTGTTTTCACTGCCCAACCTTGCCGGACGTGTCACCGTTTTCAATACCAATTTTTATGACGATATGATGCGTATCAGTTATTATCACGATTCGGAAAGGACATTCGTGAACCATCAACTGCTGGATGTCAATAAAGTACACCGGGGCATTGAAGTGGGTGTGAACTATAAGTTGAACGACACGTGGAATTTCGACCTGATCGGGTCCACTGCTGAATATTATTATGGCAATAACCCCGAGGGGGTGATCAGCTATGAAAACGGAAAAGAGTCGGGGATGGCAGAAAAGGTTTATCTGGACGATTATTATCTGGGTGGAACGCCGCAGACGATGGGTACCCTGGGCATCAACTTCTTCCGTAACTACTGGTTCCTGAACCTGAACATCAACGGATTCGGACGGAATTATGTGGAGATATCGCCGCTCCGCCGGCTGGCATCCAACTATGTAGGGGTGGTGCCTCCGGGAGCCAACGGATTCGACGAAAAGCTCTATAACGCTTACCGGACGTTGACTGACCAGGAGAAATTCAAGGGTGGCTATACGCTGGACTTCGGTATCGGTAAGATATGGTACCTGCCTAATCGTAACTCGATCAACTTCAACCTGGCGGTAAACAACCTGCTGAATAAAAAAGATATACGTACCGGTGGATATGAACAGGCGAGAATCAACCTTGATTATTCCGACCGCTTCGCTTCAAGGTATTTCTATATGCAGGGCATCAATTGCTTTTTCAATATGAGTTACCGTTTTTAAACTGAATAAAGATAATATGCAACTATCCAATATAAAGAATAAGAATATGAAACGAGCAGATAAATTATTTGCCCACCGGATGGCCCGCCGTTTTCTTGGACTGGTCGTGGCGATGACCGTGTTGCTTTCGTGCGAACGGGATTTCCAGGCACCGCCCCTGACCGAACCTGCTTATACCGGTCCCGAGGCCAATATGACCATCGCCAAACTGAAATCGTTGTACGCCACCATCACCGACCCCACTTTGATCGATGTGGATTACACCATCAAGGCAACGGTGGTAGGGAACGATGTGTCGGGAAATATTTTCAAACAGCTCTATATCCAGGATGAAACAGGCGGCATCAACATGGGGGTGGACCAGAATTCCATCTTCACCGAATTCCGTGAGGGGCAGGAGATATATGTACAGCTGAAAGGCCTCTATATGGTGATGTATGGCGAACAGCTACAGATAGGCTACGGACAGACGAATGCCAACCGCATCCCGTGGGAGATTTTTAATTTCTATGTGCAGAAAAACAAATGGCCCAAGGCTGAAAATGCCGTCCCGAGGACGGTCAAACTCTCCGAACTGGATGAGACGATGGTCAACACCTTGGTGAAACTGGAGAATGTCTACTTCGTGGATGGCGGCAAATTGCCGTTCAGCGCGTCGGATGCCACTACTAACCGGTTACTGAAAGATGGAGATGGAAATTCCATTATCGTCAGGAACAGTAACTATGCCAGCTTTGCAGCTGATATGTTGCCTGAAGGCGGTGGAACACTGGTCGCGGTCCTTTCCAAGTTCCGCGCGGACTGGCAACTGCTTATCCGCTCGATCGACGATTGCCGGAATTTCGGTCAACCCATTCCCGGAGGCACCACGCCCGTCGATCCGGATATAAAAACCTATTACACCGAAACATTTGGTACGGCCGATGTGGCGGCACGGCCTTTGATTGCCGATTATACCGGATTCGACAACAAGAGTGTGAAATACAGCGATGCTTCGGGATCTGTGTCCGTCCGGACGACGAACACTTTTAACACACCGCACCTCTGGTTCCCTTCCGGTAAAGATGGTTACCTGACGATTGAGGGGATAGATACATCGGAAGGAACCGGCGAGACGCTGACGTTGAATTACGAACTGACGGCCAATCTTTTTGATGCGGGTTCGGAAATGAACCTGAATGCGATGGCAGTCACGGTAGATGGCAAAGCGATGGATGTGCCCAGCCAGGTGGTAAGTAATGCCAATGGTGATAATAACAAGGTCTATTCTATTTCACTGAAGGGAATACCCGCCAAGAAAGATTTGAAGATCGAGTTCCACGGAAAAGCGGCGGACAATACAATGGGTTTGCGGTTGGACAATATCTCCATCACTACGGCAAAGGACGAGGTGATAGTGATCAAACCTAAATAGAGAGGGTGGATATGAAGAGATTGCTGACTATATCGATTCTTTTGCTGGGTGTTATCCTTCTGTTTGCCCAGCAAAAGAATTATAACGTATATTCGATTGCCTTTTACAATATCGAGAACCTGTTCGATACCGAAGATGATCCCGATAACAATGGAGATAATGAGTTCCTTCCCGGCAGTACTTATAACTGGACACAGGATAAATATGAGAAGAAACTGGACAATATTGCTCGTGTGATTAGCCGTCTCGGTCGTGACTATTGCCCCATGGGACCTGCAGTGATTGGTATCTCGGAGGTGGAAAATAGGAAGGTGCTGGAGGATTTGGTCAAACGGCCGGCCATCGCAGCGATGGGACTGGAGATTGTACACCAGGAGTCGCCTGACCGGCGGGGAATCGACGTGGCGCTGCTTTATAACCCCCGGCTTTTTCAGATGACAGGTTACTTTGCTTCTCCTTACTACAATGAACAAAATCCGGAATATGTCTCACGCGACCAGCTATGGGTGAGCGGTTTGCTGGCAGGGGAGAAAATCCATGTGTCGGTCAACCACTGGCCGTCGCGTTATGGCGGCGCAAAATCATCGTCGTTGCGTGAAGCCGCTGCCGCCAATGTCAAGGCGGTAGTTGATTCACTTTATCAGGATTCTCCGGATGCCAGGATTTTTATCATGGGAGACCTGAACGACGACCCCGTGGACAGGAGTACCCGGATTGTGCTGGACGCTAAAAGAGTCTCCGGTGATGTGAAGACCGGAGGATTGTTCAATCCCATGTGGCGGTTATACAGTCAGGGCATCGGGTCGCTGGCATATCAGGGTAAGTGGAGCCTGTTCGACCAGATCATCATTTCTTACCCGCTTTTGGGGAGTGATTATTCACAACTCCGTTTCTGGAGGGCTGAAGTATTCAATAAGGATTTCCTGATTCAAAAGGAAGGTCCCGACAAGGGATATCCTCACCGTACCTTTTCGAATAATACTTTTATCAATGGTTATAGCGACCACTTTCCCGTGATCGTCTATCTGGTCAGGGAGGAGTGATGCCCTGTGGCGGTTTTTATTGTATTTCGGAATCGGGTGGGGGAAGGTCCACCTTTTTCTCCTCTACCAGTGAAGCTACCTCCTTGTGTCTGCGTATGCGGGGGATGGCATCCTCTTCTGCCGTGCCGACAATTACCCCGAACTCATAAATCCGGATAATGGTCAGTCCTTCCCGGTGCAGTTGATTCGCCACAATAGTCAGCCGGTCGAGATAAATCTCCGATATGGTAATGATAAGTTGTCGCATAATCCTATATGGGTGCTATAACGAGTCCTTCGCCCGCATCTTCCGCAGGTAATGAGAGGACCCGGGCGTTTTTTCTTAATTCGTTTTCAATCATCGCCGGAGTGGCATCCGGGTATTTTTCAAAGAGTAAGGCCGAAATACCGGCTACATGGGGTGTTGCCATACTCGTGCCTGAAACGGTACGGTATCGTGTCGGCATTGGCCAGGAGGAATAGATCTTCACTCCGGGTGCGGCAAAATCTACTAACCCCGTGGGATTGATCGCCCTGTTGGAGAAATCGCCGATTTGTAAGCCTGAATCTACTGCGGCTACGGCAAGGATAGAAGGACAATCGGCGGGACTTGCTACGGGATTGAACCGGTCTTTCGACCGTTGGCTTTCATTCCCTGCTGCAGCCACAGTCAATGTCCCTTTCGACAGGGCATATTGAGCTGCCCGCTCATAAGCGATATCGTAGCTCTCCCCTTCCGCAACCGATGAACCCAGCGACAGGGAAAGTACCTTGCATCCCTTATCCGCAGCCCATGTCATTCCGTTCAACACCCACGATTGGGCGCCGCTTCCCTCGTCGCTCAACACCTTTCCCACGTAGATTTGCGCCTGTGTGGCCACGCCGTAGCGTTTTCCCTGTGGGTTGGACGATCCGCAGGCGGTGCCGATACAATGTGTACCGTGGCCGTATATGTCAAGGATACCTTCGTCAGGAACAAACGAGGCGGCAGTAATCTCCCGCCCTTCGAAATCGGGATGGTGGATATCGAACCCGGTATCCAGAATGGCAACTTTCACTCCCGCTCCCGTATAGGGTGAACGGAGGGTTTCAGTGATCTGTATGCCCCATGTGGCTTTGTTCTCATTTTCGTTGATGGCAGGAATTTCTCCGGGAATATAGACTACTTTTTCCGGTACGACCAAAAAGCCGGGACCGGATAACCTTATCTGTTGTATTTTCTCCTCGTCCACGCCGACCAGTGCGATACCCAACTCGTTAAACATCAGTGCATCGGCATCTTTTAACTTGTTTTCATCCGGTGGTGAGGAGGTGAAATCGGCCGTAGTAGCTACAGAGAGTTTCCATTTTTTTTTCAACAGGTGGATAGCTTCCAGAGTCTCTTTACTGTTCTTGTCAAGGATCAGGAAATAACGGCCGGTATAACGCGGGTTATAATCCGGGTTTTTGTCACCAACTTCCCGGGGATATTTCTCCAGTGATGTGGCTGTCGGGGTATTGTCTTTCAGGAAGGGTTGCCTTCCGAGTTTTGGTGGTTGCATAGCTGTTCTTCTTTTTTCCGTACCTCTTCCCTCCAGAGGGCAATTTCAGCCTTTTGCCTCCTGTTTTCCTCCATGATGGCAAAAAGGTTCGGCAGGTAAATTCTGGTGTAAAAATAACCGATAATAAATCCGGCGACGAAAGAGTAGATGATCAATGCGGCCAGGAGTGGTCCGGCAAAATCAACATCAGTCAATAAACTGTGGCTGTTGTCAATAAGATAATCAACCAGGCTTTGCAGGTAACCCGGAATTTTTCCCAGTTGAGTGAGGGTAACCCCGATGATTATCTTGGTGAGCCAGTCGGATACATCTTCCAGGTTGGTGTTGGGCATATATTGGGTAGTCCTGTCATAATCTTCCCGGGGATTATAGTTTTTATTCAGTTTGGGAATCCCGAACAGAAACCCCAGGAGTGCCCCCAACAACAGGGACGCAAAAGCAATGACGATCAGCAGCCCGAAGAAATTCCAATAGCTTTGCGAAATAGTGGAACAGGCAAAGCAGGTAATCAACACAGGCAGCACCAGTAAGAGCGGAAACAGATGAATGGAATGTTCTCTTCCGGCAGAATGTTTGTCTGTATTCATGGCTTTTAAGTAGGATTATTTATTCTCTCACCCTTCGTGTACCGCTATAGTTATCAGCAAGGACGGCAGGTGACATACCCTACCACTGGTAGGTTCCATTGTCTGAAGGGCTGCACGTTCATGCAGGAAGGACAGCCCGATATTACGTCGCATTACGATGGCAAGATACTAAAATCTTTCGATTTTGACAAGTGAAACTCTTTTTTTGTTCCTATTGGGAAACAAGAACGGAAAAAACTATTAACTTTGTTGGGATAAGAAAAAACGAGGCGAGAATAGGGCCCGTATGTGAAAAATAATGATTATACAATTTTTATAGAAAGAAGATGAAAAGATCGATTTTTAATTTATTATTAATAACCGCTGTGTTTTTATTATGTGGAGGAAGCACTCTGACAGCACAAAATCGCAGTACATCGGAATATCTTAAAGGAGCTGTTCCTCTGGAAGATGGAGAGGTTGTGTTCCGTAAATCTTTTAAGGCTCCCAATGTAAGCCGGGATTCATTGATGAACTTTACCCGGGACTGGATCAACGGGAGGGATGACCAGGAAAAACAGCTTTCGAGCAGAGTTTTGATTTTCGATGAAGAGAAGGGTGAAGTAGTAGGAGGATGTAGTGAAAAACTTGTTTTCACATCAAAATTGTTGATACTCGATCAGGCAAATATGAGTTATTATATCCATGCAACTTGTACTCCGGGTGCGGTGGACTTGGCCATCATCAGAATAAGATATGAATACGAAGACAAGCAAAGATTTACTGCTGAAGAGATGATCGCCGATGAGGTTAGCCTTGATAAGAATCAGAAGAAAATCTTGAAATCTTCGGAAAAATGGAGGGTAAAAACAATTGATTTTGTGGATGATCTCTTCAAGGATTATAGTTACCGTCTCTTCCAAAGCATATGACTTTACAAATAAAGGAAGAAATTGGACTCAGGTGGAAGATATTTTGCAGTTACGGAATTAATTTCTATCTTTGCACCCGCAAATGCAAGAAGTAAATTTTAAAAGAAACTACTAAATGGCAACAAAACTTCGTTTACAAAGGAGAGGACGTAAAAATTATCCCTTCTATCAGATTATTGTTGCAGATAGCAGAGCACCACGAGATGGAAAGTATATTGAGAGGATAGGTTCTTATAATCCGAACACACATCCTGCTACGATCACTTTAGATTTCGACAGAGCTTTGTATTGGCTGCAAACGGGGGCACAACCCACCGATACCGTACGTAACATCTTATCGGATGAGGGTGTATTATTGAAGAAACATCTTCTCGGAGGTGTAGCTAAAGGTGCTTTTGATGAAGCGGAAGCTGAAAAGAGATTCGAAGCATGGAAAAATTCGAAATCACAGCTCACCCAGAAGCTCATCGAGAAAGATGATGAAAAGAAACGGACAGAAGCAAAAGCTCGACTTGATGCAGAAAAAGAGGTGAACAAAACCAGGGCGGAAGCTTTAGCCAAGATGAGGGCCGAAGAAGAAGCTGCCAACGCACCTGCTCCGGTAGAGGAAGAAGTACCGGCTGTAGAAGAAACAGTTGAAGTGGCAGAACCGGCAATTGAAGAGACTGTAGAGGCAAAAGCCGAAGAAACACCGGCTGATGCTGATGAGGCAGAGGGAACTCCCGTAGAGGTTAAAGAGGCTACTGCGAAAGAGGAGGAAGCTCCTGTACCTGTAAAAGAAGAAGAGGCTCCTGAAGTAAAGGAAGAACCCAAAGCAGAGGTGTCGTCTGAAGAAGCTTCAGAAGAAAAACCTGAATAAATTAAACATACATTAGGTTAAAGGCCCGGTGCACCTGCATCGGGCCTTTTTGGTTATTATATAAACCAATAAATATCATCAACCAAGCAAGCAACGCCGGTAAATATTTATTATCTTTAAAAATCACTTCCCGTGGAACCCCAGGCTGAGTAGGATTGGTAAAACCCGGGTATCTGTGTGGAGCAGTGAATATGCCGGATACTCCCGCCGTAATGGATAGTTGGAACGGAACCAATAGAATTTTCCAGGCTCAGATTTTAAAACGGTAGTTTCGGTCAACGGATTATAGGTATGCCATACGGCGTGCTGAAGTTGCTCTCCGGGGGCTATTCCCTGTAAATCCACCAATGATTGTTCCGGAACCGGTATCTCTTGATACTGCGGGTTTTGCATGTTTATATTAAAGAACTTGTTTAGGTTTTCGAGACTCATTTTCGTGGCAGTCCATTTGCCGTCGGCGCTATATCCGGCAATGTGCGGTGTAGCGATGTCTGCCAGCCGGAGCAATTCATGGTCTATCGCCGGTTCATTTTCCCAGCAATCGAGTACCACTCCGCTGATTTGCCCGTGCTGAATAGCTTTTTTCAATGCTTGGTTATCCGTGATGCCACCACGGGCTGCATTGATGATAAAAGGTTTTTTTTCGACCGAAGTTAAGAATTGTTTATCTGCCAGATGGTGGGTTTTGTATTTACCTGTCTTGGTCAGGGGGGTATGGAAAGTGATTATATCGGCTTCCCGTTGTAAGGTTTCGATATCTGTAAAGAGAGCAGATCCTTCGCGTTCTTCCCGGGGAGGATCGTTCAACAACACCCGCATTCCCAGTTTTTTACATGCTTCGTCTACCTTGTTGCCTACATTTCCTGCACCTACTATACCTATTGTTTTCTCTTCCAGGTTGAATTGATATTTCTCCGCCAGATGTAATAGGGAGGCAGTCACATATTGTTCTACCGAAGAAGCATTACAACCCGGTGCAGTACGCCAGGCAACCCCATGGGTATCACACCACTCCGTATCAATATGGTCGAATCCGATAGTGGCAGAGCAGATTAATTTTACGCTGGTTCCCGAAAGAATTTCTTCTCCGAAATGGGTGACAGTGCGCACGATAAGGGCATCTTTGTCCTTGATAGCATCCCGGGTGAATTGATTTCCCGGAAGATATTCCACTTCACCGTACTGTTCGGCAATTCCTCTCAGGTAGGGGATATGTGCGTCTGCAAGTATTTTCATATTGTTAAAATCATCACATCATCCAGATATTGATTCATCGCTTTGGCAGCCTTTCTTCCGTCACCCATGGCCAGGATAACGGTTGCGCCACCACGTACGATATCGCCACCGGCAAATATCATCTCGTCAGCTGTCTGCATGGTGTCGCCATTGACTACGATAGTGCCCCATGAGGTGACCTCCATTCCTTCAAAACTCTGTGGAATAAGTGGGTTTGGGGAAACACCTACGCTCACAATCACTTCGTCCACTTCCAACCAGACGGTATCGCCTTCAATGGCTACGGGGCGGCGACGACCGGACTGGTCGGGTGCTCCCAGTTCCATGCGTTGCAACAGCATCCTTTGTACATGTCCACGTTCATCGCCTTCGTAACGGAGTGGGTTGTGAAGCGTATAAAAATCGATCCCTTCTTCTTTGGCGTGCTTGATCTCCTCTACGCGGGCGGGCATCTCCTCTTCTGAACGGCGATAAATAATCATTGCCTTTTCCGCTCCAAGGCGGCGCGCGGTACGGACGGCATCCATCGCGGTATTGCCACCGCCAACAACTGCCACCTTCTTTCCTTTATAGACTGGCGTATCACTCTCCGGATCAGCGGCCTGCATGAGATTCACACGGGTAAGATATTCATTGCACGACATGATACCTATCAGATTCTCGCCGGGAATATTCATGAAGTTGGGCAAACCGGCGCCGCTTCCCACAAAAATACCTTTGAATCCGTCTGTTTTGAGATCTTCCTCTGAAATAGTTTTGCCCACGATACAGTTGGTTTCGAATTTTACTCCCATCTTTTTCAGCCCGTCAATTTCGATATCGACAATCTCGTTGGGCAGACGGAATTCGGGAATACCGTACCGGAGTACGCCTCCCAATTCATGGAGTGCCTCAAATACGGTAACATCATATCCCATTTTCACCATGTCTCCCGCAAAGGCCAGACCGGCGGGACCGGAACCGACTACCGCTATCTTGATGCCGTTCGCTGGACCGGTTTCGGGTATGGAGATATTCCCGCTCATCCGTTCATAATCGGCCGCAAACCGCTCCAAATAACCGATGGCAACAGGTTCCTTCTTCAATTTCAGCGTGTAGAAACACCGGCTTTCACATTGCCGTTCCTGGGGACATACGCGACCGCAAACGGCGGGTAATGCACTGGTCTCTTTTAATACTTTTGCCGCCTCCAGAAATTCCCCCCTTTCGATATTCTTGATGAATTTGGGAATATTAATCTCTACGGGACAACCGGTAATACAGGTGGGATCTACACAATCGAGGCACCGTTGCGATTCGTTGATGGCCAGGTCCGCCGTCAATCCGAGGTTTACTTCGTCATAACTGCGACTGCGCACCACAGGATCTACTTCGGGCATTTTTACCCGGGGTATTGAGACCCTGTCTTTGGTTTTTACAGACTTGCGCAATGTCTCACGCCATTCCTGTGCCCGTTCGGTTTTCAGATATTCACTCATATATTGTTTGTTCAGTTTGATCACTTATCTATCATATGCCTTTAATCGCATCAGCATCTCGTCGAAATCCACTTGATGTGCATTGAATTCGGGTCCGTCCACACATACGAACCTGATCTGTCCTCCCACTGTGACACGGCATGCCCCACACATTCCGGTACCGTCTACCATAATAGTATTGAGTGACGCTACTGTCGGCACGTCATATTTTTTTGTCAGTTGCGAGACAAATTTCATCATGATGGCAGGACCGATCGTGACGCATAGGTCAACCTTTTCACGTTGAATCACATTCTCAACACCGGCGGTGATAAGTCCCTTTTCACCATAAGAACCATCATCTGTCATAAATATCACCTCATCTGAATTTTCACGCACCTGGTCTTCGAGAATGATCAACTCTTTTGTACGGGCAGCCAGTACTGAAATTACCCTGTTTCCTGCTTCTTTCATGGCCTTCATGATGGGTAGTATGGGAGCGATACCCACTCCTCCGCCTGCACAGACAACCGTTCCGAATTTTTCGATATGGGTCGCTCTTCCCAGTGGACCCACCATATCAGTGATGTAATCACCTTCATTCAATGCGCACACTTTTTGGGATGATTTACCTACCGTTTGGATTACAAGAGTGATAGTGCCCCTTTTAGCATCGGCATCGGCAATAGTATAGGGCACGCGCTCACCTTTTCTCCCTACACGTACAATTACGAAGTGGCCGGCCCGGCGGCTTTTGGCAATCAACGGAGCTTCCACTTCAAATTTTACCACTTTGTCGGATAAGTATTCTTTCGAAACGATTTTGTTCATGTTGTTGGTTTAATAAATCGGAGTACAAATATAAGGCTTTTTAGGGGGGTGTAAAAGAAATTAATCTCTTTTTGCGATTCATTTTTTGTTTCAATAAAAAAATAGTATCTTTGTAATCTCCTTGAGCGCAGGGAGAAAGATACTCGGGGTTGACTGGTTTTGACAGCGGGTAGAAGAGGTTTGTAAGCATGCAGTGCGTTGTCGGTTTGCACTTTAATCTCAAACGTCAGACCATTAACTGGCAATAATAACAATTACGCTCTTGCTGCGTGATCGAAGTATAGTAGATCAATCGCTTAATTCCGCCATTAGATGGCAGAACAAGACATCACCCGGAAGCTGTGGCTTCGAAGCATTCCGATCAGGTGGTGCAGGTAAATCGGAGATAGGATAGGCGAGGCTTCGGCGCCTTTCTGAAATTAAGAAGATAAGGATGGAGTATGATGTCTTCAGTCGCGTTCCTTCCCGACAATCAAAATGAAGATAAGCATGTAGAAAGCGGATTGCTTCCTCGTTTGGACGAGGGTTCGAGTCCCTCCAGCTCCACAATTGTCACTGATTATTAGTGGTATATTGTATCTACACCCAATTTTACACCCAGAAATGTAAGGTTAGGTGTTTTGTTTTTATCAATTACGAGAATCCCTATCTAGATTGAAGAACTCTTTAAAGTGGATACAATCAATCTGATATTTTCCCTTTTTAAATACTATTTTGGTAGCGTAAATCAACTCATTAGGTAAAATATTAGAGTTCGTTTCTTCTTCTTTCCTTATTTCCGGTATATTCCATTCCGACACTAACTTCATCATATATTTCGTAAAAAGAGGTTCATTTTTGCATTCAAAATCCCCTTGCTCGTTGGTACAAGAAAGTGTTTTGTTCTTATTCCAAATTGTAACTAGCATATTACCTTGAACGCCATACATTTCCAAAATGAATATAGTGTCATTTTGGGTTGAATACTCAAACTTATTCAAATAATCTAATTGCCTCCTGTAAAAATTGAGGGACTTTCCTATCATATCTTGACTTCCTTGACAAGCAGATATACTTTCATATATTTTTGAATTATATACTCGATTTTGAGTGCCACACCCCAATAAAATTAGAGCAAGCATTACATAGGATAAATAATTATTCATGATATTATCTCCCATACACAAATGGAGTTGGTAACAATGGGATACCATTGGGCGAAACACCATTTGACTGCCTATAAAACATACTTGTTCTGCCTCTAATTATTCTTGTACTTTCTAAGCCAACGCGTGTTCCTGAACTTGCATCTATTCCATAATGAGTTCGTAGTGGAATCCCATTTTCAGCTCTCAACTGATTTTCTATATGAGTTGCATATTTCTCAGAATTTGGTATTGTGACATTTCCTACTGTAACCCATGGAGAATTATCAATGGTGCCGTTCCATGTATCCTGAATATGTGCCATCTCGTGCCCTAATCCAATATCTTATCTTCGTCAAGGAGCCTTT
>NZ_DHOS01000044.1 GCF_002410825.1 Proteiniphilum sp. UBA5384
ATCCAAGGTCATCCGCCAGAATGACAATGATATTGGGTTTAACCTCTTTCTCTTTCGTACAACCGATGAAATTCAATGCCCCGGCAGTGCATAATGTCAATTTTGATCTGATATTCATTGTTTAGATATTTTTTCTGAAATAAGAAAATTACCTTTTCATCAATTAGGATCATCTAAAGACCATCTATCCTTCCATTCAATGGTGAACCCATTGTCGGTAAAATGAATGGGGAGCCAGACATAGGTACCTTCAATCGGGTTTTCAGGACGCCAGCGATCCCCCAAGTAGATATACTTATCCGTGCCGGCTACCTGTAGGACGAAAGTACTCTGGGATTCAAAAGTAGTGTCGGCACCCTCCCCTATGCAAGGATTCGGCAATTCTTTCCATTCCCCGAAAATGGAGTCGGCAACAGCAGAGCGCGCTGCATTGGGCGCCCATCCGGTACAGCCAGACATAATCAAATAATACTTCCCGTCTTTCTTGAACATGGCAGGAGCTTCCATGAAACGGTCGGCAAAAATACGGATATATTCTCCAGTGTGGTTAGTATACTCCTCGTCAAGCAACGCTATGTGTAGGGTGCTGTTTTCTTCGGAAGAGTATATATGGTAGACTTTGCCATCATCATCTCTGAACAGGGTCATGTCTCTTGCCATCTGTCCCTTATCGAGATCACGCTTTATCAGGTTCAACTCGTGGGTCGGGCTAGATATGCTTCCACCGGTAAAAACGGCTCCTTCCACGTTTACCGGTTTTATTTTCAGGCTATCGGGATAATTCAACGGCCAATGTCCGGCATTGGGTCTCACAGACTTTAGATAGGTATATGGCCCCGTAACCCTGTCACTCGTCGCAATCCCACTTAATGCGCTGGAGTATTTTACTCCCTTTAATTCCAAATGGAACCACATCACAAATTTCTTTGTTTTCTCATTGTAAATAACTTTCGGCCGCTCTATAATGGATCCCTTCTCGATATCGCTATCGGAACCTTCCGGCATTACACTCAGGGCAATACCCTCATCCTTCCAATTGTAGAGATCTTGCGAAGAATAGCAATGTACTCCGACTTGCGCACGGTTGCCATCTTGACCTTCTATTTTATGTTCACCGAACCAATAATAGATACCCTCGTGATGTAATATACCTCCCCCGTGAGCGTTGATATGGACTCCATCGGTATCTCTCCATTCCTCGCCGGAAATGAATACATATCCACTCTCTACTTTTTTCTGTGCACAAGCGCTGATAGCCAGTAACAATATCACCCCAATTAACACTTTCCTTAATTGATTCATTTTCTTTATACTTTTTTTATTCCACTAATATAAACAAGCCACTTCGGGGAGATACCTGTCCGGAGAATTTCCCGTAAAATATGCCTAACTCTTTTTCTGCATATATATCATGTATACGGGCTTTGCCGCTAACTCCAATATCTTTCAGATCAAATGAAATAGAAACTTTCGCATCCGGTTTCCTATTTAGGAGCAAAACAGCCGTTTTACCGTCACACATTCTTTTAGCCCAAATTTCGGTATCACCTTTTTGCTGAATGCGAGTGCCCTGCCCTCCAGGCGCCTGATTAATAGCTATAGCTGTCTCATTTAGTATTATTCCTCTCTCTTCCGATGTCATGTTCCTTGGGTCATTGCCTAAAAACAAAGGGGAAGACATGATACACCATAGGGCAAAATGAGCCTTTTGTTCTTCGAGTGTCAGTCCCTGCTCACCCGTTACCATCATATCAGGATCATTCCAATAGCCTGTTCGGGCATACTCCGCAACCTCATTATTTTGTTCTGCTATCGTCATGACAGACAAAAAATTATCCACCGGTGTCTCATCTATAAAATTGGCGCCTCCGGTCACTTTGGCGGAAATATCATAGGTTGTCCGGGACATATGGCTTATTTCCGGATTCCATTCACGGAATTCGTATGCACTAATGTTAAAGATAATATCACGACCCGTTTCCTGTATCAATTCACTCCATTTAGTATAAAGGTCATGGATCAGTTCTTCCGTCCATCCTTCTTCGTTATTATATTGACAACGATCCAGTTTGATGAAGTCAATTCCCCAATCCACAAATTGCGCTATATGCACCTCTTCATACCCGTAACCTCCTACGGGATCGCCTGCACAATCATGGGTCCCGGGCACCGTATGGAGTCCTATCTTCAACCCTCTCTCATGTGCATAGTCGGCTAACGGTTTAATGCCATTGGGAAACTTGACCGGATGACAAAGAAGCTCTCCATTCGGCCCCAGTTTAGTATCACGCCATCCTCCATCTATCACCATATAACGATAACCAGCGTCACGTAAGCCGGTGGATACCATGGCATCAATTACTTCTCTTACCAGTTGTTCGTTGATATCATGTTTGCCGAACCAGTTCCAACTATTCCAACCCATAGGTGGCGTAGTTGCCAAATTCTTGAACCGTTGATTTTGAGAAAAACTATTTCCTACTATAATACTCTGTAGCACCAATAACAATGCAATTACTTTGATTATTCGCTTATTCATTTATAAATTTATTGAAAGAATATTCCACTTTCTAATTATGTTTTAGTTGTACTTCAAAAAAGCGTGGGCACTATTCAGTTACTGATAGCTTCATTGCGTTGATATAGAAGAACTTATATTCATTATTGTTATTTGGACCATAAGTCACGTTAATACTTACCGTTCCATTACTCCGGGGTTGTATTCCTTGTGTCCCTACAACTTTTGCTATGTTGCTACTGGCGTCGAGATAAACAATTTTCTCGTTAGTCCCCCTAACCGTATATTTTGTTTCCCGATTATCGGCTGCAGCACGAGAACTAAAAAAGAGGAAATCATACTTCCTTTCCGAATTCAATCCTTTTATTTCTATTTCTCCCTCCGGACTTGTTTGACCATTAAACTCCGTCAAATTGCCAAAAAAAGAATCATTGGAAGCTGTTTCAGGAAGAGTGAACTCTGGAATTTGTGTCACAGTGGGACCACCACTATTCCTGCCTCCAAACTTTTGTTTTATTATCAATTCTATGCCTAACTCCGCACCATCCTCATCTACAAGTTCAATAGAACTTCCGACAATAGTTGATGTCATATTATTCCATGGGAAAGATGATAATTTCCCTGCCTCCCCAAAATCAACATAGACAGGTTTTATCAACTCTTTAATAACAGGATCCTCCTTGAAATCGACCAACTCAGTAACTTTATACGGATTTTGTACGGCAAAATACGCTGCTGTACGCGCCACATTAGCACGAGATTCACTCAGTCCGGCAGGCATAAATGAATTATTTCTCACATCAATGCCAAACAATTTCCCAAACCATACACAAGCTGCGGTATACCTACCATAACTCATATCCAAATGAAAACCATCACGGGTAAAATTATCACCGATATAACTGGTTCTTGCATTCTGAATTGCTGTTCCGGACGGAATAATCATATCCAGACCTTCCTTTTCTGTAACTAGTCTTGTGGTTTCTACAATAGAGTTGTACATTTTTATCTGATCCCGGTCATATTTGGAAAAATCTGCATGAGTAGAATTTCCCGCATACGCCCAAGTCTGATGCAGGATGAATTTAACATCAGGGTTGATTGCATTTTCTCTCAGATAATTAAGAATATTGCTCAAATTTCCGTACGATGAAAGGAGCCCGGAATATCCGCTTACCTGCTGAATACTGATATAATCCCAGTCTTCTTCCTTGATAACCGAACTTATAGCCTTGTCAGAGACTCGGGTTTTATTTCCTTCCTCTATTTTCAAATAATTATACTCGGCCTTATCATCAGAAATATTATCCCAATGCCTGTCCAATGAGCCCCCCCCGATAGTCATGCTCCCTATTATAAGTTCTATCCCCTCGGCCTCTGCCAGTTCATATAGGTTTTGCTCAATAGCATCCACAGTAAAACTATTTCCCAAGGCAAGAAGTTTGACACTCCCTCTTTCGGTAACAGTTATCTTGCACTGTACGGATACTTCCTTCCCGGCTGACTCCAATGTGACGATTGCTGTTCCAACGGATAAACCATGTATCGTAACCCTATCTGTATTATTGTTTTCCAGTCCGACAATTTCCGGATTACTGTTATTCCAGCTATAATCCAATTGGGCTGCGTCTTCATTAAAACTGGCGGTTAGGAGCTGTTTACTACCTTCTTTCAGTGATATATCCGTCTGATCAATATTTACTACATATTCCTTTATTTGTTTTTTTATCTGGGGAATATCATTCGCGCCGGAACAGGCAAAATTAGACGTTCCCAGAATCAGAATATAGATACAAAAGTTTATTATCTTCATTTCAGAATATCTTTACAAATGTACAAAACACCGTTTAAAAAACAACTTAACGCACCAATAAAATCATTATCAAACCATTGTACACCCTGTTCAACTACCACGTTATATCAGTCAATAATTTCTTGAAAAATTTTTCCACTTTCCAACAATGCTCCATTTTCCCAAATATTATACTCATTTGTGGCATCAAACTCATATAAAGCCGTCATTACGGTTCCTCCAATAGTTTCTATAGCCTTAATGAAATTGCGCGCATAGTGAAGTCTCCGCTTTTCACCTCCATTATTTTGGAATTGCGGTCTGGAAAAACCCCACTCCGTCATCCAATAGGGCATAGGGGTATCTAACACTGCATTGATCGGATCAAAATAATAGGTTCGGAGATCATTTTCCATATTATCAACAAGAGCAGGATAAGCATGAATTCCTATTCCATCTGCAAATTGGAGCCAATTCGTTTTCTCGGTCTGTTCAGGATGTTTTCCCTGCAACAGTGTCATAAACATATTGGTAGCAATTACGGTAAAACCGTTATTTATCGACCATCTATAATTATTTCGTTCTCCTCCGCTAACCAGACCTGTGGTCACCAATTTCACATCTCTACCTGTAAAATGATCATTCATAAGATCTTTCGTTATTTCCAAGCATTTTCCATATTGTAAAATACCGGTATAGATCGCCTGAAAAGAAGGATGATTCAATGGTGTCTCTAATGTAAATACTTCTCCTTTTCCTTCAGACGTTGGTTGCAAGTCGCCATTAAAGCCTCCCCAATTAGCTTCGTTAAATAGTTCCAGACCAATCAAGGCATCAGCCGGTGTATGTATTGCAAGTTGTTCTAATAATTCATTCATAAAACTACGGAAACGATCAAGATCTATATCAGACATCCTATAGAGTTTATAATTCGGTCCCGTCACCTTTTCGTAACCTTCAGGAAACATATCCATCCACATAGGTTGCACCAACAATACCTTGATTCCTTTATTTGAAAATGAGTTGATGTTGTGGATTACTTGTTCTATACTCCCTCTTTCTTTTACTCCATTTATTCTCACCACAGGAATATGACTATTGGCAATATTATTTGCAATTTCAACAACTTCCCCATGATTCATCCATTGCAAATTTTGACGACAAACGCCATGCATAGCGCTTATATTCAACTCCTTTTGCTCTTCATCTGGCAGAAGGAGATTATTCTGATCCCCAGAGCAAGCTTGTATTTCTCCTGTACAAAACAATACAACAAGAAGAAAATAAAAAAAATTTTGTTTCATAATAATGATATATCATTTCTCTACGACCGTTGTTCCTGAGAAAAACAACGGTTCAATTAATATACTTTTTACAAGTTCTATTTATACACTGATTATAGATTATTCTTATCCCTAACACAACGCACGCTACCTCCAAAACTTAATGGATTATAAATCCTTCCAATAGGATGAAGCCGAATAGACCGTCTGTACATAGTAGTAGAGGTTCCTCTTATAGTACTTGTCCAAAGACTATTTCCTCTATAGGAATTAAATCCCTCAAATCCACCACCTTGAGCGAGTCTATATCCGGAAGGTAAAGCGTTAAAACCAAATTCATCCGTTCCTGCCGGATCTCCAATACTCCACTCCGGGCCACGTAACTTGTATGCAACCGAAGCTGCTGTTCCTCTACCCTCCACTTCCACATCAAGATCTGTTTCTGGTAAACCGGCAAGACGCTCCAGGTTCTTGTAGTCCTCATCAGTAGCAATACGCCATCCCTCCGGTGCCAATCCTTCCTGTGCTACTACCGCATAACCGTTATATAACAATCCATGTTTAGCAATCATTTCTTCTTCTGAACTTATATTCGTCCCCGTATGAGGATACACAGCATATGCTCCGTAAGTCAGATTTGCCCACTGTGCATCTGAAAATCCTGTTGTGATCGCATCTCCATTACGATAACGGGTTACTCTCAAGTTTTCTGTCATCCATTCCAGATCACCGATTACAACCGTTTTATAGGTATTTCCATCAATATCTGTAAGAGTCCCTGCCTCAACAAAATTCAAGACTGTGCCATTATAAATTGCGGGGAGATAAAAAGCTTTTCCAATGGCTGTAGCAGTTGTGCGTGCCGGTTTACTATTAGCGCTTACTACCAGTTCAGTATCCGAGGCATTTAAAACCTTCAGGCTTATCTCCGGCCAGTTCTGATCTGCAATGGGAATAAACCATCCCCAGAATTCCTGTACAGTTCCGGATGCGAGATTGGTTGTTTCCGACAATTCAAATGTCAATTC
>NZ_DHOS01000079.1:0-29581 GCF_002410825.1 Proteiniphilum sp. UBA5384
GGCTTCCGCCAGGTGAACCGGCTTAAAAATGATGTAAGCAAATCCGAACTTCTGCAAATCATACACATCCTTCAGGCTATAGTGTTAAACACGACCATACCCTCGGTCTGAATAAAATTTCCTACATTTTAGAATAATTTTTCAGCCCATAGACCTTACGTTCTAAGTACATTTGCACAAGATAAGAAAATTTAATGCTTGTTTAGCATTCGGCTCATCTTTATCCACATGGAGCCTTATTTGTAAATAAATATTTAAACATGAAAAAAATAATTGTTATTGTATCTATTCTATCATTTTTTTATCCTGTTTATCCACAACTATCATTTGGGGAACCGCAAAAAATAAGTTCATCATGGAAATTTTTACTTGATGATATCGAAGATGCAGCCTCAATTGACTTTAATGATGGGAAATGGCAAAATATTAATTTACCTCATGACTGGAGCATACAGGGACAATTAAGCCCAAATCTGGCAAGCTGCACAGGTTATTTACCCGGAGGGATAGGTTGGTATAGAAAAGAGTTGCTTATTCCTGCCGATAAAAAGGGAAAAAAGGTTTATCTCTATTTTGAGGGTATTTATAACAGAAGTAAGGTATATATCAACGGACAATTACTAGGTGAAAGACCGAACGGGTATGTTTCATTTGCGTATGACGCAACTCCCTACATAAAATATGGAGAACAAAACCTTATTTCAGTTAGAGTAGATCATAGTCGTTCTGCCGACTCCCGATGGTATACCGGATCAGGAATTTACCGGGATGTATGGCTTGTATATGCCAACCCGGTACATATTGCGCTATGGGGGGTGTATGCTTACCCTGAAGTAATAAATAATAAAAAAGTCCTGCTTCATATAGAAACAGAGATAGAAAATGAATCGCAAAAATTGTCGAAAATAACAGTAGAGCATGAGCTGCTATCTTCCGAAGGAAAAATCATTCATAAGGAATCGGCACAAGCTACCACCGAACCGGGTAAAGTTCATAAAATAACGGTAAAAATGGACGTCAATAATCCTGTGTGGTGGGATTTAGATAATCCGAATTTATATACCTTACACACAAAGATTTCACAAGATGGCCGGTTAACTGACCAATATTCAATGAAAACCGGCATTCGCTCCTATCAATTCGATCCGGATAAAGGGTTTGCATTGAATGGAAAATGGATGAAAGTAAAAGGCGTATGCATCCACCATGATGCGGGTGTATTGGGAGCGGCATCTTTCAAAGATGTATGGAGACGAAGACTGTTGAATTTAAAAGAGGTAGGTGTCAACGCAATCCGTACCAGCCACAACCCTCAGGCTTCCCATTTATATGAATTATGTGATGAATTAGGATTTCTGGTAATGAATGAAGCCTTTGATGAGTGGGTGTATCCGAAGCGGAAATGGCTTGAGGGATGGAATGTAGGTACACCGGGATTCCAGGGTTCGTACGACTTTTTCAAGGAATGGGGAGAACGCGATCTGGCTGATATTGTTCGCCGGGATCGTAATCATGTTTCAATCTTTGCCTGGAGTATAGGTAATGAAGTGGATTATCCAAACGATCCTTATTCACATCCGGTCTTGGATGGTGGTGCAGATACAGGATTCTCCCAACCTGTCTTTGGAGGATATAAAAAAGAGGCGCCGGATGCTATGGAGTTGGGAGTAATTGCAAAGCGGCTGGCTGCGGTAGTAAGAAAATACGACCTATCAAGGCCGGTTACAGCCGGGTTGGCAGGGGTAGCTATGTCTAATGAGACAGAATATCCGTATGTATTGGATATTGCAGGATATAACTATACTGAGAACAGGTATGATTCCGATCATAAAAAATATCCCGGGAGAATTATATACGGCAGTGAGAATAGACATGACCTGAAAGCATGGAAAGCGGTACGGGACAATCAACATATTTTCGGCCAATTCCTGTGGACAGGGATTGATTATCTTGGAGAATCAGGGAGGTGGCCTTCCCGAGGGTTTTATTCCGGATTACTCGATTTTTGTGGTTTTATCAAACCGAGGGGAAAATTCAGACAAGCTCTATGGTCGGATAGGCCGGTAATTTATATCGGTACCTATCCCACTCCCAGTTCAGCAAACCAGACGAACATGAAAGACGTATGGTCACTGTTGCAGAGCCATGACAACAAGAATGAAAAAACGACAAAAGCCTCCATGGACGCCTGGCCGGTATGGAATTACCGGGATGGAGAATACGTGCGTGTTGTATGTTATACGAATGCTGCTTCCGTAGATTTATTCCTTAATGGCGTGTCAGTAGGGGGGGAAAAACCTCAACGTGATGAGAATGGC
This sequence comes from Proteiniphilum sp. UBA5384, assembly GCF_002410825.1. Classification (GTDB taxonomy): domain Bacteria; phylum Bacteroidota; class Bacteroidia; order Bacteroidales; family Dysgonomonadaceae; genus Proteiniphilum. Next base: position 2,319 of record NZ_DHOS01000079.1, read on the forward strand.
ATCATATACTGGGATATTCCATATGCGTCAGGGAAACTGGAGGCTGTTGGCTATGATGTGTCGGGAAATAAAATATCGAACGACATAATCCGATCAACCGGAAGACCTTACGCGTTAACCGTAGAGAATGAAAATCCGGTAATCAGTAAAGAGAACGGAGTCGCACATGTAGTGGTTAATGTGGTAGATGAACATAACAACCTGGTGATACTCGCGGACAACCGCATCACCTGCACGATAGAAGGCGAAGCAACGCTACTGGGATTGGAAGCGGGTGATAATGAAGATATGGGAGACTACACCGATAATGTGCAAAGGGTTTTTAACGGACGCCTTCTGGCTTATATACAAGCCGATGGCAAACCCGGGACCGTTAGGATAAAGTTCTCTTCTCCCCTTTTACAACCGGTAACAACGGATATTGAAATACAATAAGAGATACCGATATTTACAAAATGATTTGATCAACAAAAATACAAAGATATGAACAGATTGAAAAAAACAACCCTTTCTATTGCCGCGATAGCCACACCTATCTTTACCCAGGCCGCCGATCCGAATGTTATTCTGATTGTCGTGGATGACATGGGATGGAAGGATCTGCAAATATACGGAAGTGATTTTCACAAAACTCCCGCAATCGATCAATTGGCTGCCGACGGCGTTCTATTCACCGATGCCTATGCTGCATGCACGGTTTCTTCACCCACACGGGCGAGCCTGATGACCGGTAAATATCCAGCAAAACTACATCTCACCGACTGGATAGAAGGATGGAAAATGCCGGAAGCCAAATTACAAGTTCCTGATTGGACAATGTATTTGCCTGCGAAAGAGATTACCATGGCCGATCTGTTTAAACGAGCCGGATATAAAACCATCCATATCGGGAAATGGCACCTAGGAGAAAATCCTGAGTATTGGCCTGAGAATAACGGATTTGACGTCAATATAGGAGGATGGTCAAAAGGATCCCCTTTCAAAAATGAGAAGGAAGGTTATAACGGCTATTTTACTCCATACGGAAATCCAAGGCTGAAAGACGGACCGCAAGGAGAATACCTGACGGAACGTTTAGCTTCGGAAGCATGTAACTTTATCGGTACTTCCACATCCCAGCCATTCTTTCTGAACCTTTGGTTTTATAATGTCCATACCCCTTTACAGGCAAAACAAAACAAAATCGATTACTATGCAAAACTATCGGATGATTCCAATTTACAGAAAAATCCGGTATACGCAGCAATGGTCGAACATGTGGACGATGCCGTCAAAAGAGTCATCAATGTCCTAAAAGAGAAGGGGCTGTATGACAATACTCTCATCATTCTCACATCCGATAACGGAGGCCTCATCGGCAGAGGCAAAAATAAAATTACAAACAATACTCCGTTGCGCAGCGGCAAGGGAGATATATACGAGGGAGGAGTACGGGTGCCGCTTATTATCAAAAATCTCCATCAACAGCAGAAGGGAGAAGTCAATCATTCGCCGGTGATATCAATCGACTTCCTGCCCACCCTGGTTGATATGGTACGGCTTCCGGCTACAAGAGAAGAAAGAAAAGATTTCGACGGAGTAAGTCTGAAGTCGCTCCTTACGGGCAAAACGAAAAAACTAAAACGAGATGCTATATTCTGGCATTATCCACATTACCATATCGAAGGGGCAACCCCCTACTCTGCCGTAAGGTACGGCGACTGGAAGTTGATCAATACTTTTGAAGAGAACAAATATGAACTATACAACCTGAAAGAAGATATAGGCGAGAGAAAGGATGTAGCTTCGCAAAATCCGGGAATCACAAAAAAATTAACGAAAGAATTGGACAAATGGCGGAAAAACATGAAAGCTCAAATGCCGACAGTGAATCCGAACGTCAAAAGCAAGTAGGTATTTATACAGGTTGTATGTAAATAAATATTTTTTATTTCACCATCAAAGACAACACATTATGAAAAAGTTATTGCCATTCATTTTCTTTTTATTGGGAATATGCTGTCCATTTGTGTTGCTTGCCCAGGCAAATCAACCTTATCAAACAACGGAGCATGATGTGATTTTTAAAAGGATCAACGGCATTCATTTAAAAATGCTTGTTTATGAGCCTGTAATGAAAGAAAAGAAAGATCTTCCAGCCATCGTTTTTTTTCATGGAGGAGGGTGGAATGTTGGGAGTTACAAACTGTTTCAGTATCATGCCCGATACTTGGCTTCGAGAGGTATGGTAGTCTTTTCACCCCAATATAGAATCGGAACAATGGTTGCCGGAACCACAGTCGACCAGTGTTTGATGGACGGAAAGTCTGCAATGAGATATATTAAGGCAAATGCTGAAATTTATAGTATCGATCCGAATAAAATAATCTCAGCTGGGGCTTCTGCCGGGGGACTTTTAGCCGGAGGAATAGCCATTATTGACGAATTTAATGAGTCGACTGATGATATTTCCGTTTCGCCCATCCCCCATGCCGTTGTCCTTTATTATCCAGCAATACTCATTGACAGAGAAAATTTAAACGAAGCGTATAAACAAAGATTCAATGGTTTAGAAGAGAACTTATCTTGTTATCATCACGTAAAAGCAAGTCTTCCTCCTTTTCTTATTCTATCAGGCGACGCTGATACTCAGACAACAATTGACGACATGAGGCTCTTTAACAAGAAAATGCAAGAGCTTAAGAACGACTGTAAATTAGTTGAATACCCTAACCAGGGACATGCTTTCATGACCCTAGATCGTAGCGTAAAATACTTTATTGCAACTATAAAAGACACTGAAGAATTTCTTACCAAGCATATTAAATTCAAAGCACCGCCATGGATTGAGGATTATGTTATTTCATTAGGATATAAAATCGAAGCTGATCTTACAAAGGAAGCACATTGATTTCCTTAATTTTCAGTATTCAATACCCCCTTTAAGTGGATATTCGAACATTGCTTCTTCATCGTTTATTCCGGTAAGTTTAGAGAGGCCTAAACAGTTATACAATGTATTGCATCAATTTATACAGAAATGAGTAAAAAAAGGTACTTATTAATAGTTTTTATTTTGTTAGTTTCTTTATGTATAAACGGGCAAGCAAAGAAGGATGATCTGTTTTTTGGTCACCGTCTCGCACCCATTTCAGAAAAAAATATTTACAAGAACGATGGATATTATATTTGGGATTCATCCATCATCCAAGATGAACAAGGTATTTACCATCTGATCTATTCAAGATGGAAAAAAGAATTAGGATTTCAAGGGTGGTTGACATTTTCAGAGATTGTACACGCCGCAGCAGACTCACCTATCGGCCCATGGGAATATAAAGGGACATTGCTCAAAGGAAGAGGTCCGGGGTGTTGGGATGCTTTAGGAGTTCATAATCCAATGATCACATTTTTTGATGGAAAATACTATTTGTATTACAACTCTACCAATCTGGGAGGTGAATCATATGATGAAAAAGAATTAAAAGAGTTGGGACAGCAAGGTGGGAAACATCCAAAATGGGGAAATGTCCGCAATAATCAACGGATTGGTGTAGCCGTTGCCGACTCGTTTGACGGGCCCTGGGAGAGAATGGACAATCCTTTGATAGAACCAGCAGGACCGGTCAGAAATATGGTCAACAATCCAACAATTACACAGAAAGATGGTCTGTATTATCTGATATTTAAGGGAGACAAACCTAATGAAAAGCGAATTATACGCGATCAGGCAATTGCAATTTCAAAATCGCCGACAGGCCCTTTCAAGATACAGGAAAAACCAGTGATTGACTATATAGAAACGGAGGACATGGCAATGTGGTATGACACTAAACGTGAACGCTTTTACGCTATTTTCCACGCATTTGCCGGATTTATAGGAATGGTCACCTCTACAGATGGTAAAGATTGGAGCCAAGCTACTGAACACATCGTTATCCCCAAGAGAATATTGATGACAAACGGCAAATTCTATCTTCCTGACCGACTGGAACGTCCTTTCGTGGTGGTAGAAAACGATGAACCGCAGGTACTGGCATTATCAGCCAAAAAGGGAGACGATTCTTATTTGGTGTTTATTCCGGTTAATCAGGAAAAAGATAACGCTACTATTACAGTATCTGATAAAGTAAAACAAATAGTTAAATTCGGTGTGGACGTCGAGAGGCTTTGGGACTGGAACAGGGATATGAAAGAAGAACTGGCCCGCTTGGCGGTGGACGAATTAAAAAGTGAATATGTTCGTGTCGGCATTGATGCCACCTATGAAAGGAAGGAAGGTGTCAAAAATAAAAATGCCTACGATGATGAGATTGAAATGATGCATGCCATTAAATCGGCAAATCCGGATATCCAGTTTTTTGCCAGTCCCAGGCCCCTCTTTGAAGCATATTCCAAACACGAAAGAGAAACAATATGGGGTCATAAAGACAATACTCCCTGGTCACCCTATCCCCGATGGATATTAGATTGGAAGCAAGACGGAACAAAGAAGATGAAGGATGGTACAATAGTGCCCAAATGGAAGGAAGAGATCCTTCATTTACCGAAACTGATCCAATATTTTGCAGATTATTTAAATCTCATGCACCGCAATGGCCTTACAATAACTTACCTGGATGTGACGAATGAGAAAGAGACCATTTCCCCATCAGCCAATAAATATATTTATGAGAATCTGCCGAAATTGCTGGACCCCGGGGTACATATGCCCCAATTAGTAGTTCCCTCCTCCTGGGCCATTAGTGGAGCTACAGGCTGGCTGGACAAGGTAGATCCATCAAAGAACGAACATGCCTCAATTGCAGTCGCCTCTACCCATAATACCGGGCCAACAGGAGTACATGAAGAGTTTGTGGCAAGAGCCAAAAAGCTGGGGATAAAAGAGATATGGAATACCGAAATGCATGGATGGACCGGTGTGGATATACATGAAGAAATAATTACATCAGAGGTGCTCTGGAAACATCTTCGTGCCGGATTTACGGGAATTGACACATGGTTATTTTATGGGCCGGCAAAAGGAAGAGGTCATACCATGATTTGGGTAGACCATCAAAACAAGATTTACACCAGATCAGGGAAGTACGAAATCTTCAAACAAGTGGTCAACCATGCCAGCGGGGGAAATTATATAGAGATAACACTACCTTGTGAATCCGCTTCTACGGCTGCATTCATAAAAGGCAACGTACTATCGGTATGGGTATTGAATAAAAGCAAATCTCCTCTGAATAATACCCGGTTTGATCTGGGAGAAAATAGAAAAATAAAGAATACCCGATGTGAGGTATATAGGTGGCACAAAGATCTACCGGGAGTTGGAGAAAAAAATGATCATTCTATCTCGCAAAATTCTTTCCATTACACCCTTGAAGGCGAGTCTTTATATTTCTTTAAAATTCAGCTTGACTAATAGGTTTTACTTAGTGAGATTTCACAAATAAATAGGTTGTAAAAAATGAAAAAAAGAAAAAAAGTTTTTTTTAGTACACTTTGTTTACTGATACTGTTGATAGCCTGTGCTAACTGGACACAGAACAGAAAAAAGGTACTTATCATTGGCGATTCCATATCCATTGGTTACACTCCTTTTGTAAAAAAGTCCCTCTCAGACAGAGCGGATGTTTTCCACAATAAAGGAAATGCACAGCATACAGGAACCGGCAAAGAGATGCTGGAAGAATGGTTAGGAGACACGAAATGGGATATAATTGCTTTTAACTGGGGATTATGGGACCTGTGTTACCGGCATCCGGAATCAAAGGTGCAGGGTAACAGGGACAAGGTTAATGGTACCGTCACATTTACCGTTGAACAATATGCGGCCAATATGGACACGATCGTTACCAGACTAAAGGACACCGGAGTAAAATTGCTTTTTATTACTACCACGGTCGTTCCTCCAGATGAGGCAGGTCGATTTGAAGGTGATGAAATAAAATACAACAACGCCGCATTGGCTATTATGGAAGAAAAAGGTATAGCCGTTCACAATCTGCACAAATATTCTATTGATATCCACAAAAAATATGCAAAAGGCGAAGGTGATGTACATTATACTGAAGAAGGATATGAGGCACTTTCAAAATCAGTGGCAGATGCAATTAAAAAATTATTACGATAAATATTTATCATATAAAGGGATCTAATAGAGTTTATATCGAATAAGATTTTAGATATCTGATTATCAATTACCCTATTCCTTAATCAATATAACACCTAATGAAGAAAACATTTTTCGCTATAATATTGCCGATTATTTTAATAGAAAGCATTTGTTCTCAGACAATAGTGAAAGAGCTTTTGACTGAAAATCTTATAGATCCTGTAGGATTAGATATTTCTATCCCCAGATTTACCTGGATATTGCAAAACGAAAAACGAGGTATCACCCAAACGGCTTATGAAATTGAAGTGGAATCGAATGACACATTCGCATGGAGAAGCGGAAGAGTATTGTCAGACTCCTCTGTACTTGTCGCGTACAAAGGTCTTCCTTTAAAAAGCAATACACTATATTTCTGGAGAGTAAGAGTTCAGGATAACAGGGGTTATATATCTGACTGGAGTCTTCCTGGCAGCTTTCGTACCGGTTTCTTGCAGCCGTCAGACTGGAAAGCGCAATGGATTACTCCTACCCTTGAAGAAGACACGGTCAACCGCCCTTCTCCTTATTTGAGAAAGACATTTCAAACAAAAAAAGAGATCCGCTCCGCTGTTCTTTACGCTACATCACACGGCATGTACGAGGCTTATCTGAACGGTAGACGTGTAGGTGATGCACACTACACCCCGGGATGGACATCCTATCATAAACGATTACAGTATCAGGCTTACGACGTTACCGGTCTCCTCCAACAAAACAATACAATCGCCGTAATGTTGGCAAGCGGATGGTATAGAGGAACTCTTGGCTGGAGCAATAAAAACAACCACTACGGTCGCCATATAGCTTTATTGATCCAATTAGAGATTGAATATACCGATGGTACCCGCGAGAGGGTAATCTCAGATCCTTCCTGGAGAAGTTCCACGGGAAAGATCATTTATTCAGAGATCTACAACGGTGAGAAAATAGATCTTCGCCTGGAAAAAGAAGGATGGATGTTTCCTGAGTATGATGATTCACAATGGGCCTATGTAAAAAAAACAAACTTTGATACGGCCAAACTGGTAGCCACCTATAATGAACCTGTCAGGCAACAGGAAATTTTTAAGCCGGCCGCCATATTCAATACACCCAAAGGAGAACAGATCATTGACTTCGGACAGAACCTAGCCGGTTGGATAAGAATGAAGGTCAAGGGAAAAAGCGGTGATATGATCACATTATCACATGCTGAAGTATTAGACAAAGAAGGAAATTTCCATACTGCCAACCTGCGTGCAGCTAAGGCACAATGTACTTATATACTAAAAGACACCAATAAAGTTATACTACATCCTCATTTCACATGGCACGGATTCCGCTATGTGAAAATTGAAGGTTATCCCGGAGAAATCAAACCAGAGAATTTTGAGGCAGTAGCCCTTTATTCCGATATGGAACCCACGGGCAGTTTTACCTCATCCCATCCGCTAATCAACCGATTACAAAGTAATATCAAATGGGGACAAAAAGGGAATTTCCTGGATATACCGACCGATTGTCCACAAAGAGATGAACGATTGGGATGGACGGGAGACATCCAGGTTTTTGTCCCTACAGCAGTTTTCAACATGCGGGTACATAATTTCCTAACCAAGTGGTTACGGGATCTGGAAGCGGATCAATTGATTACCGGTGAAGTGCCAAATTATATACCTGACTTGGGAAGTAATGTTAACCGGGCAGCTTGGGGAGATGCGGCTACAATCGTTCCTTGGACACTTTATAAAACCTACGGCGATAAGCGGATCCTACACCAACAGTACGGCAGCATGAAAGCTTATGTAAAAAGTATTACCAATGTAACCCACGATGGGCTATGGGATAAAGGGGTCACTTTTGGGGACTGGCTGGCTTATTCCCCGGAAGAAGGAGAGAGAAAAACGCCTGGGACGAATAAGAATATTATCACTCAGGCATATTATGCCAATTCACTACGTATCATGATGAATACCGCAAAGGTGCTGAATATCCCTGACGATGAAATATATTATACAAACCTATTAGAACAGGCTAAAAAAGCTTTCCATACGGCTTTCATCAATGAGAAGGGCGACCTGATCTCTCCATCACAAACGGCCTACAGTATAGCGCTCGAATTCGGGATGATTCCTTATCATCTTGAGAAACAGGCTGCGGCAAGATTGGTTGAACTGATTGATGATTTTGGCCATTTTACCACAGGTTTTTTGGCTACTTCACCTCTGCCCCATATTCTTCTTAAATACGGATATGGTGATCTCGCCTATAAACTTCTGGAAAGAGAAGAATATCCCTCGTGGCTTTATCCTATTACGATGGGAGCAACAACGTTTTGGGAAAGATGGAATGCTATAAAACCAGATGGAAGCTTTCAGACACAGAAACCACAGAGTAACTCTTTCAACCACTATGCACACGGTGCCGTTGGGGACTTTTTGTACCGGAAAGTTGCCGGATTGGACATCGCTCCCGATAAAGATGCGGTCGGTTACAAACATAACCTCATAAAGCCCTTTCCCGGCGGCAGCCTCAAGCATGCCCGTGCCATATTGAAAACCTACTACGGGACTGTGGGAAGTAGCTGGAAATTGGATGGCAAACAGATGGAAATGACGGTGGAAGTACCTGTTAATACTCGGGCAACCGTGTACCTCCCCTCCACCACACCGGAGAATATCACCGAAGGAGGAAAACCTGTCAATACATCTACCGAAATCAATATCCTGGGTCAGGAAGAAGACAAGTACACAGTAATACAAATAGGATCTGGAAAATATCAATTCAAAATCCAACGACTATAAGAACTTCAAGTCTAAATACAAAAATAAATCAATGAGAGGATATGAAAAAAATAATATTACAACCTATAGTCTTTATATTGTTTTCCACTTACCTGTTTGCGCAATTACCAATTGTAGAGGTATCGCTTGACAGGGATGACTGGCTCTACCAAACGGGTGACTCTGCATCGTTTGGAGTAGCTGTGTCAGGATCTTTAGATTCATCCTTACAAAATACGGCTATCAACTATGAATTGTCGCATGACATGATGGAGCCTTTTTTGAAAGGAAGTGTTCATTTGAAAAATGGATTCATCCGGTTAGGAAAGGTTTCGATGAAAGAACCCGGTTTTTTACGCTGTAAAGTGGATTTGATGTATCATGAGAAACTATACGAAGGGGTCGCTACAGCAGCGTTTTCACCGGAGAAAATTGTTCCCACAACACCCATGCCCGAAGATTTTGCGGATTTTTGGGAGATGGAGATGGAAAGAATCGCTGCAATACCCCTTAATTCTACAATGAGATTATTGGAAGATAAATGTACAGCAAAGACAAACGTATATGAAGTCAGCTTCCAAAATGACAGGTCAGGATCAAAGATTTACGGCATCTTATGTGTGCCGAAAAATTCCGGACAGTATCCGGTATTAATGCGATTGCCTTATGCAGGAGTATATCAACAAAAAATAGACTTAAAGAATGCAGAGGAAAAAGGAATAATCACATTGGTCATAGGAATACATGGCATTCCAGAGACGTTGGATTCGGAAATATATAAGGATTTGGCCGCCGGGCCTTTAACCACATACGGATCTTTTGGCTGGTATCACAGAGACGCAGTTTACTATAAACGAGCATATTTGGGCTGTAAGCGTGCAATAGATTTTATTTTCACATTGGATCAATTTGACAAAGAAAACATTGTGGTTTGGGGAGGGAGTCAGGGAGGAGCACTTTCCATTATAACAGGCGCACTGGATAAAAGAGTAAAGGGGATTGTCACGAGCAAGCCTTCTCTTTGTGATATGACAGGATATCTGCATGGTAGGGCAGGGGGTCCTCCCAGGATATTTATGGATGAGCATAACACTCCTGAAATGAAGATCGAAAAAGCAAAGGTATCTCCTTATTTCGATGTGGTGAATTTTTCAAAAATTATCCAGTGCCCTGTATTCTTAACGCTGGGATATAATGATATTACATGTCCTCCGACCTCCATTTATGCAAGTTATAATGTGATCAACTCAGAAAAAGGAATAAAAGCGTTCAAACAGATAAATCATTTTCAAAATCCACCAGAATTACAGGAAGCGCAAGACAAAGCCATTGATCAATTTTTAAATTTAAAAATAAAGTTTCGGAAAGAATAGTAGTCTTCTTATTTACTCGGACATATCAAACAACATGGAGTTGACTTTATAGAGAATGATTTTTTCCAAATAAATAATATCAACATAAAAAATGTAAAGAATGAAAAACAAACTATTATTAATTAGTTTCTTCCTCTTTTTCTTTGGTTCTTTCCAAATATACGGACAGATACGGGAATGGGCCGGGAAAGTATGGGACGAGGGATTAAATGAACCCCTCATCGGGGTGACTGTCACGATAAAAGGAACCGGGCAGGGAACAATTACCGATGCAGACGGAGAATTTTCGATCAGAGCAGAAACAGGACAGACATTGATGTTTTCATATATCGGTTATCATCCGGTAGAAGTGGCATTGGACAACAATACCACAGCACTCTCCATTCTTATGCGGGAAGATACCAAATTGCTTGACGAAGTGGTGGTAGTGGGTTACGGAATACAACGAAAAGCATCATTGGTAGGGTCTATTGCCACGACAAAAGGAGAGGATTTGATGAAGACAGGAAATGTCACTTCTGTTTCGGAATCATTACAAGGGGTGCTACCCGGGGTTGTTTCTGTGATGGTCGACGGAAAACCTGGAGCAGATGAAGCCAAGATAACCATTCGAGGTAGAGGAAGTTGGGTTTCATCAGAACCGTTGATTCTTGTAGACGGCGTGGAAAGAGATATGAACGACATGGATATCAACGAGATAGAATCAATCTCCGTGTTAAAAGATGCATCTGCCACCGCTGTTTATGGTGTAAAGGGAGCCAATGGGGTTATTTTGGTAACGACCAAAAGGGGAAAAAACACACAACCCAAGATAAATTTTTCTGCAAATTTTGGATTTAAAGAACCGCTGACCCATCCTGAATACGCCGATCATGTGACAGCCATGCGACTCTGGAATGAAGCTGCCGCGAATGATCTGCAATACGCGGCGACAATTCCTGAGTCTACAATCGCGGCATGGGAAAATGCTTATGCCACCGGCAACATCGGCCCCTATAATCAGTATTTTCCGGTAATTGACTGGCGGGAAGAAATGGTAAAAGAGGTGGCTTTTTCAGAGCAATATAATTTAAACGTCAACGGAGGTTCAGATTTTATGAGATATTTTGCGTCAATTGGATATTTGCACGATGGCGATGTGTATAAAACGAAGAAAAATGATCTCTTTGACCCCTCATTCAACTATAAACGTTATAATTGGAGGGCTAATTTAGATTTTAATTTAACGAAAACAACAGTTTTCACATTTAATTTTTCTGGCAGGCAGGGTTACCGTAATCAACCTGGGTATCGGGCAGATGGAAATAACGAGAATGACGATGCTTTCGGTCAGACACGATTTTTCAGCACATTATATAGTGCACCCAGAAATGTATTCCCTATCCAGTGGCCGGACGGGACATACGGTGTCAGTACCCAGGGTGCACAATCCGATAATCTGTATTTAATGTTCGATATGGGACAGAGAATATATAAGTACAATCAAAATTTCATTGATTTTTCATTTAAACAAGATTTGAATTTTATTACTAAAGGTCTGGATTTTACAGGAAAACTGGCATATAATACGCAAATGAATTCACAAAGTAAAATTCAAAGGTATCCTGGTGGTAATTTTGGAGAAAGCAGCTATATCGCCTATTACAAAAAATGGGACTATTCCAGACCATTAGAAGGAGGAGGTTATGCAGCTGAGGAAGAAATCCGAATTCCAAATAATGATTATCAGGGAGACGTACCCAGTGCCTCCTATGATGATATGCTGGATGGTGGATACAGTAAAAAATTGTATTATGAAATGGCTTTAAATTATAATCGGAATTTTGGTGATCATAATATCACGGCCTTGGTGCTTTTTAACAGAAATCAAAATGACCAGCTGCGGAATGCCGTCAATATGCAATTTCAGTACCGTGACGAAGCATGGGTTACACGCTTTACATATAACTGGAAAGAACGTTATCTTACTGAATTTAATGGTTCATATACGGGTTCACCCAAATTTGCCCGCGGTAAACGTTACCAGTTTTTCCCATCATTTTCGCTGGGTTGGCGAATATCGGAGGAACCGTGGATAAAACGTGTAACAGATAAGACTTTGAATAATCTCAAATTACGCTATTCGTACGGGATAGTGGGTTATGATCGCGCAGCCTCATCGTTTACTTACGTACAGATGTATGAAAATACAGGGGGTAGTGTGGGATTTGGCAATGAGATCAGAACCAATTACGGCCCGATTTACATAGAGGGGCAAACAGCAAATATCAACGCAACGTGGGAAACTGCACATAAACAGAACCTGGGTATCGACCTCATGCTATTTGACAAGCTGACCGCGACGGTTGATATGTACGCGGAAAATCGGGAAGGAATTTTAATGCCGGTATGGATATCTGGGATGACCGGTGCTTCCCAGGCTGACGGAAATGTGGGTAAAACAAAGAGCAGAGGATATGAAATGGAGCTTGGGTGGAAAGATAAAATAAACAGAGACTGGGGTTATTCCATCAATGTGAACTATGCTTTTAATGAAAACAGAATCGTATTTCGAAACGACGCTTACAGACTGGCGGAATATTTAAAGAATGCAGGCAAACCAATTGGAAGTGCCACAAAAATGGAGGTAATCGGTTATTACGAATCACTGGATGATATTTATAATTACGGATTGGCCAATAATCTGTCAACCCAAGGCAGGTTAGTTCCCGGTGATTTCATGTATCTGGATTACGATGCGGATGGAATAATTGATGCGACAAAGGACAGGGTGCATCAAAAAAACACCAATTTCCCGGCCATCACCTATGGATGGACACTGGGACTTCAATATAAATCTTTCCAAATAAGTGCACTATTCTATGGTGTATCCCGCATTTACAAAGAGGTTGATTCCTCCGTTTTATGGGATTTCGAATATGGTCAACAAGGAATTTATAGCGCCAGTATGGATGCAACTGGAAGATGGACACCAGATAACAAGGAAAAAGCAACCAAACCGGCTTTACACAGTCAGTTCAAAGGTTATAGTTCCTCGGGAGGGACCACCTATAGTTTTCAGAATGCCGCGTATCTCAGATTAAAGAATGTGGAGCTCTCTTATCACATCAATTCTGAGTTACTCAACAGATTGAATATGGGAATAAGCAGTCTCCAACTCTACGCGAATGGGAACAATTTATTAACCCGGACAAAGTTTAACAAACAGTTAGACCCGGAGGGCAGCTCCTCATCAGTTTATCCCATGGTTCGCCGGTACAGTTTTGGTGTAAGAATGTCATTTTAAAAGCAGTTGAATTATGAAACGAGCCTTTAAACATTTACACATAAGAAAAAGATTTTTGCGAGTTCCATACACCATAATAAAAAAATGAAAAAATCGTATGAAAAAATATAGATTAATCCTATTATTAAGTTCTTTACTGGCATTCACCGCCTGTGAAGAGTATCTCGACAAATCACCCGACCTGGGTATCTCGGAAGATGTGGTCTTCAATAATTATTTTTCAATAAGAGGCTATTTAGACCAATGTTATAATTGTGTAGTGGATTACTCCTATTGGAAAGCGCAGGAAGCAAATCGGGCACACGTAGGGCAAATGTCGGATGAAGCAGCAAACCCATATACCTCCACTCAAATCACGAACTTCATTAATAAAGGTATCTGGCAAAACACTGAAGTTGCGCCTGAAATCGGATGGACCCAGGGATTGGTTGGAAGCATTAACGGCCGTGCGATTCCCAATGCCTTTCTTGGTTTGAGGATCTCCAACAGGATCATTGAAAAAGTTCCCGACATTTCAATATTGACCGAGCAACAGAAGACGGAGTTACTGGGTCAGGCTTACTTTTTCAGAGCCTGGTTTTATTTTGAAGTCATTCGCAGGGTGGGAGGCATGCCTGCTTTAGACAAAGTATATGGCAGTGACGACGATATGGATATGCCCAGGATGACTTACCAACAGTCAACTGAGTGGTTAATTGAACAGGTAGAGAAAGCAATTGAACTATTGCCGCATGAATGGCCATCCACGGAAACAGGGCGACCCAACAAAGTTGCCGGATACGCGCTGAAAGAGATGGCCGCTTTATATGCATCAAGTCCGCTGATGGCCAACCCCATTGATAGAGTAGAAGACAATGGGTACGACACGGAATGGGCAAAGAAAGCCGCTCAATATGCGAAAGAATGCCTCGAATATATAGATAATACTGTACCCAAACATAAAATGATGGACGGTGCTAATTATAAGAATATCTTCTATCATTTCCCCAATTTTGTGAGCGACGAATCGTTGTGGTATGTGAATACTGCAGGAATGACTCGTACCGGCCCAAGACAAGATGTGTTGATTTTTTGGATTCCACAGCGGATGGCAGCCGCGTCTGGGAACTATGCTGATCCGAATGTGAGTGTTTCTCAGAATCTGGTTGATAAATTTGAAACAAAAAACGGCTATTCTGCCATACTTACCGAATCAGGCTGGGTTAGCGACGATCCTGCATTCGATCCGGATCATCCCTATGAAAACAGGGATCCACGTTTCCACGCTTTTATACTTCACCCGGGAGAACAGTATGGCACGTATGCCAATGGCAGTCCGAATTATGTTTGTACCTGGGAAGGAGGTGCTGACATATCTCCTGTTGCAACAACGGGCAGAACGGTAAGAACAGGCTACCTCGTAAAGAAGTGGTTGTGGCCGGAGGCAATTCCTCTCAACAGACCTAATAAGGCCGAAGGATATACAAAGTACTATTGGAATTGTATACATATCCGTACCACCCAGGTGTGGTTGGATTATGCAGAAGCAATGAATGAGGCATATGGCCCAAAAAACATCCCCGCAGGGTATACCTATTCGGCTGTAGATGCCATCAATAAGGTCAGAAACAGAGTAGGAATGATCAATGTAAGGAGTGAAAAGACAACAGATGCCACAACCTTCAGAGAGGTAATACGAAATGAAAGGGCTGTAGAGCTTCTGCTTGAACATAACAGGTGGTTCGATATCCGGCGTTGGATGATCGCTGAAAGCTTACTCAGTGTGCCAAATCCAATAAAAGGAGTGAGGGCGGTGCCAAGCAATGCAACTTCTTTAAAACCTAACCCCGGAAACATATTCACTTTTCAACGAAAGGATGTTCCGGAAGAGATCAGGGTTTTTGAACGTAAACACTATTGGTATCCCTTCCCGAAAAATGAGACCGACCGTTTTGTGCACTTTAAACAAAATCCCGGCTGGAATTAGTTACTATAAACATCATCCTATTTAAGAAACGAAGAACATGAAAAAAAAGATGTTGAAGCATAAAAAAATTACTCCTTTCCTCTTTCTGCTCATTTTTCTAATCAGTATGCCAAATGTAGGTTATACACAAAACCAAGCGAACAGAAAGTCACGGAAAGTAAATCTGATTGAAATATCCGCCACAGTAGTAAATGAACAGGGTGAAACAATCCGGAACGCGGAAGTAATCATTGGAGAAGGTGCGACCACTTTGTATACGAACAATCTCGGCGAATTTCAGGCAAAGATGAAGCCAGGCGACAAATTTATTGTCGAAACCAGAGGGTATGAACCAAAAATTTTGGATGCAACAGAGAATCTAAACGGTGCCAAGATTATATTATCACGTGCTCCATTATTTTCGGGTGAAAAAGATAGGATCATATTACCCGGAAATGTGATCACCCACAAAAGGCACAATGTTGGCGCAGTGAGTATGGTAACCGCCAATGAGTTGGAATCTTATCCGACGATGGGGGTGGGAAACGCGCTGCAAGGGAAATTAATGGGATTGATCTCAAACATGAATACCGGAGGGGGTGTCGGCACGCTTACCCACTCATTGAACATACGCGGTTTACATAGAGGAGGGGGAGATGATTTCATCACCATTATTGACGGGGTTGAACGATCACTCAATGTAATCACAGCAGAAGAATTGGAATCGATAGAGGTATTAAAAGATGCCACTTCAAAAATACTGTATGGCCCTCGTGCTGCCAATGGTGTACTTTTGGTTACGACCAAAAAAGGAGACAAACACAAAAGAATTCGCAGAGTGAGCGGAGAGTACGGAGTGGGTGTTGCATCCGACTTTCCCCAATTCCTCAACTCGCATGATTATGCCAGACTATTCAATGAAGCCAGGGCTAACGACGGGCTAGCGCCTATCTATTCCGATCAGGATATCACGGGTTATAAAAACAGCACGGGGCCAAATGATTTCCGATATCCCAATATAAATTATTCCGATTATTTTTTAAACAAGAGAAATAATTATCGAAAAACGGCCCTTGAACTGTCGGGAGGGAATGAAGGGGTTCAATATTCCCTTGTGGGTGGATACCTGGGGATGAGTGGCCTGGAAAAGATTGGAGACACGCCACAACGAAACCGATTTAATGCAAGAGGGAATTTGAACGTGAGAATCAATGATTTTATATCGGCATCAATGGGAATCGCAGCCATATTTGATGTGAACAACATGAATTCATTATCCGCTTCCGAAATCATACAGGCCATCTCATCTCATCGCCCCAATGAATATCCGATATTTATACCCGAATCAATTGTGGCTCCCGATTCTATTGGCTATCCCAATTTAGGGGCAAGTAACAATGTCACAGACAATTTATACGGATCATTAAAATATGGTGGCTATCAGAAAGGCCAAACGATAGACGGGCAGCTGAACTTTGGATTGAGTTACGATTTTAACAAACTCTTAAAGGGATTAACAGGAGCAACACACATTACCTTCGACAACAGATTTTCAGGGACAGAGACTTTGACTACATCTACCGCAACCTATTCACAGCGATGGGTAAAGAATGCCGCCGGAGAGGATTCTGTCATCATGATCATGCGAAAGAAAGCAGACAAGAACGACAATATTGTGTTATCAAGCAGTAACAATTACAGAACCACAAGTTTAATCGGATTGCTCACTTACGACACCTACATCAATGAGAACAATAAATTAAAAGCAGATTTAATTTATAATTATTATTTGAACGAATCTACGGGACTGTCTCAGGATACCAAATTCATGAACAGTGTATTGAAGGTAAACTACGTAAACAGCGATCTCTACGTGGCAGATCTGAGTATAGGCGGGATGGGCAGTAATAAATTCAGAGGGAATAACAAATATGCCCTTTCTTATGCACTTGGACTCGGATGGATCATGTCGGAAGAGAATTTCATGAAATCCATCAAAGGGATTGATTATTTGAAAATAAAAGCGAGTGTCGGCCTTTTGCCTTATGATGCCCAAACACAGCATGACCTGTATCATACGCAATGGAATAATAACGGATCGGCACGTTTGAATAACTCATTGAATCCGAGTCGCACCAATATACAACGTATCGGTAATCCGGATCTGGAATGGGAAAAATCAAGCGAAATAAATATCGGCATGGAATTCCTCGGAATGAATAAAAAACTATGGGTTGAAGCCAATTATTTTAATGAATACAGATACAATATAATCCAGCAGGTCTCTTCTACCCATGCGGACATGTACGGGACTTTCTATTCGTTTGAAAACTGGGGAGAGGTATTAAATCAGGGCATTGAAGCGGAATTATCGTATGCTGACAGGATAAATGATTTTTTCTACCAGACAGGATTCAACGTGATCTATGTTAAAAATAAGCAGAAGAAAATAGATCAGGTTAATTACCCTGATGAGTACCTGAACAGGACAGGTAAACCTTCAGACGCCATGTATGGATATGTGTCACGCGGGCTTTTTGGCAAGGATGTGGATTTATCAAATGCACCCCGACAAAACTTTGGCCCTTATCAAGCAGGTGATATCGCTTATGAAGACCTAAACGGGGATCATGTAGTGGATGAGTTGGATATGAGAATGGTAGGGAACAGTTTTCCTCGCGTACATCTGGGAATCAACCTGAATTTAAATTATAAAGGCTTTTGCCTATATGTACTGGGAACCGGGCAGTTTGGTTATAATAACTGGAAAAACAGCAGTTATTATTGGTTTAGCGGAGAAAACAAATATTCCATTGAGGCTTTAAACAGATATCACTCCACCCACAACCCGGGGGGAGATTTCCCAAGACTGACCACTTCAAACAGCAGCAATAACTACAGAAATTCAACCTTCTGGATGGAAAAGGCTGATCTGTTTAGGGTCAAGAATGTAGAAGTAAGTTACCTGGTGGAAAATAAGAACAATACCGATGTGCTTTATAAAACGCTCAAACTATTTGTCAGAGGAACAAATTTGGGTTGCATTACCAGTGTAAAAAATCGTGATCCTGAAGCGGTGAATGCAGGACTGGATTCTTACCCGCTGCTGAAAACAATTACTGCCGGCGTCACTCTTTCATTCTGATTGATAAGTATTCGTAAAAAAATGAACAAAATGAAGAAAATAGTATATATTGCAGCGATAATCTTTTTATCAACGTCGTGGGCATGTGATGACGCGCTTGGCACGAAGTATAACGATACATTCGGAGATGAATACACGTGGACCCTTCCTGACGTCGCTCTGGGAACCTTGATGAATGCATACAATAGCATCCCTTCGCTGCCAAACAGTTATGGAAATGATCTGCTGGATGTAGCGACCGATAACGCGTTAACAGGGACCCGTTCATCCTCCCTTTACAGGTTTGTCCAGGGTGGGCTCAACCCTACCAGTAACGCATTGGGTAACTGGTCTCTTGCCTATGATCAATTTCAATACATCCATACCTTTATGGAAAATGGACTGGGTTCAAATATCAAGTACAATCTTTCTGATTCTGTCAGAGACAAGAAAATTCGTGACAGATCGAGAGGAGAAGCCTACTTTTTGAGAGCCTGGTGGGGTATGGAGTTATTGAAAGTATTTGGAGGAGTAACGGAGGACGGACAGGCGTTGGGTTATCCCATTATCACAAAATTCATTACGGAAGAAGACCGGGAAGAGATCAACAAAAAAACCAGAAACACCTATGAAGAATGTGTCCTTCAAATAATTGCTGATTGCGATTCTGCGTTTAAGTACCTGCCTTTGGCATATACCGGGGGTGATGTAGATTTGGGTACTACCCAGGAGGGGAGAGCCAGCGGAAAAGCCGCATTGGCTTTGCAATCGCGCGCCGCACTGTATGGAGCATCACCTGGGTACCAGCCTGCCGGATCATTCGCCTTATCAACAGATTCGTTACAAAAAAAATGGGAAAGGGTGGTTCACTTATCAGAAAGAGCGATCACCATGGGTAACTTGGGAGCCTACACAGCACTGAAGGAAAATATGTACGTAGGTAACAGCGTGCAGCAGACAACCCATGCCGAGTTTCTTTTCCGCAAATGGAGTAATAACAGAACACTGGAAAATCAAAATTTCCCTCCCCTGTTTTTTGGACAGGGCAGGACAAATCCTTCTCAAAATTTAGTGGATGCTTATCCGGCAAAAAACGGATACCCAATTTCGGATGTACGCTCAGGCTATAATTCGCAAAATCCGTATGTAAACAGGGACGATCGCTTTGAATTGACATTATTTTATAATGGAAAAATATTTAATTCCGAACGTCCGTTGGAAATATACACTCAGGGAACAGCAAAAGGGAGGGATGCGGCTGGATACGACTATAACAATACAATTACCGGTTATTACCTTAAAAAATTCTTGTCTCCTATAAAAGAAATGTTGTATGATCCTTCTACCCTTTCGGCAAAAAACGATTACCATCAATATCCGCTATTACGCAGAGCCGAGGTATATTATAATTTGGCAGAAGCATTGAGTGAATTGGCAGGTGCTTCGGGGACTGTATCAGGAAGCTCACGTACCGCGTATAGCATTATAAGAGATATTAGGACTAAAAATGGCATCACATCCACAGCTTATCTTGACGAAATAGCAGCCGAATCGGACAAAGAGAAATTCTTACTTTTTGTACTCAATGAAAGGAGACTGGAGTTTGCATTTGAAAATGAACGTTTTTTCGATTTACGCAGGCGAATGATGCCACTCAATGAATCGATCAGAGGCATATCAGCTGAAAAGGAGGGAACTGGGTTCATCTATACCGAATTCGTTGCCGAACAGCGAAGTATGACTGATAATTATCAATACATGCCACTCCCGTATGTAGAAACATTGAAAAATCCAAATTTGATCCAAAATAAAGGATGGTAAAACAATATAAATATAAAATTAATGATTATGATAGCAATGAGATATTTTAAAAAAATAAGCTCCTTAATTATAATGTGTGCCCTTTTATTCGCATGTGAGCGCTACGAAGAGTACAGGTACGATTATGAATATTCAGCTGTTTATTTCGGTTCACAAAAACCTTTGCGAACACTGGTTACACGTGAAAACCAATCCACATTGGATTTTAAGTTAGGGGTGGTTTACGCCGGAGTGCTAGAGAATAAAACCGACCAGTGGGCAACTTTCGAAATAGATCCATCGTTATTAGAGACTGTCAATGGTGCCTCCGCCTTTTCTTTGCTTCCGGAAGATTGGTATGATTTTGATATCACCGACAATAAAATTATTATTCCCAAGGGGAAATTCATGGGAGATTTCACCATAAAGATCGATAAGGTGAAATTTACCGCCGATCCAGTATCACTGGGAACAACGTATGCATTGCCGGTGAGAATACTAGATTCATCTGCCGATTCAATTTTGGTGGGCGATAATGTGATTCCAGGTAAAAATTATACCGTATTGGTTGTAAAGTATATTTCCGAGAATTCGGGGACTTACTTTGTCCGTGGAGAACAGATTGAACTCAATACACAGGGTACTGAAATTGAAGGAAGTAAAATCATTTATTCGCATACCGACTGGAGTCGTAATAAAACCAGGGTACTCACAACCCAGTCTCTATCGGAATGTGAAATGGCCGGCGTTGGATCTGAAGATTCAGAAAAAATGAAAATTACATTTGGGACGGGTCACGCGATAGCACTTTCTTCTTCAAGTCTACAAGTGACCGATCTGGGCTCTACCTACGATAGCACACGGGACGAATACCATTTCCGGTATTCATACATAAAATCCGGGAAAACATTTCAAGTGGATGAATATTTGAAACAAAGAAATGATCCCGAAAACGAACTCCGGTTCGAAGAGTGGAATTAATAAAAAAACAGGTGAAATGAGAAGAAATATTTATCCTTTAATTTTAACGATAATAATATTTACTATCTCGATACAATGCAGTACATCAGAAACCACACTGCCAGATCCGCCCATTGAAAATCCGGATCCGGATTCAGATCCAGACCCGGAGCCTACACCGAAGGGAGATGTAATAACAATTTCCGGGAATCTACGTCAGGAAATAAATCTTGGCATTGATGCGGAAAGATTGTGGTTTTGGAGAAGCTATATAAAAGATGAGGTTGCCCGATTATCAGTATCTGAAATGAAATCACACTTTGTCCGTGTGGCGATTCCGTGTGATTATGAACGAGAAGAGGGTGTATTAAAACCTGACGCCTATGACATGATACTCGAGATGATGAACGCAATGAAAAATGCAAACCCGGAAATTAAATTTTTTGCTTCTCCAAGACCTCTTCAGGAAGCATACAGCGAAGAGGAAAGAGCGACTATCTGGGGCAACAACAGTGTCCCTTGGTCCCCTTATCCAAGGTGGATACAAGAATGGGACGAGAACGGGACGAAAGTTGTGGATGGCATAGTGGTCACCCAATGGGAAAAGGGAGCTTTTCATGTGGATAAATTGGTGAGATATTATGCCGACTACCTGAACTTAATGAAATCGGAAGGCTTCGATATCACCTATATGGATCTTTCCAATGAACAAACCATCATTACGCCAGCACATGCCAAATATATCAAAGATAATTTGCCCGCAAAATTAAACGCTGGGATCAACATGCCTCTTCTGATTGCGCCCTCCACTTGGAGCGTAGAAGGTGGAATCAATTGGCTGGATGCCATCAATACAGCAAATGGTGAACAGGACGGATTTGATATCGCCTCTGTGCACAATACCGGCGGGAGTGGCTCATTCTCGGAGTTTGTAAATAAAGCGAATACTCGTGGAAAAGAAGTGTGGAATACCGAGATGCACGCCTGGGTAGGTATGGAGCTAAAACAGGAGATACTCACATCGGAAATTTTATGGGAACATATGCGGGCAGGATTCAATGCTATCGATACATGGCTTTTTTTTGGTAATTATGCAGGTAGAGATCATTCTATGTTGTGGATACATCCGAATAACAGGCAAATCATTAAAACGGGCAAATATGAAATTTTTAAAAAACTGGTAAACAATGCCAATGGCGGTCGTTATGTAGATATTTCCACAACACCCGGTTTATTAACAGCCGCTTTTATTAAAGACGCCGTTTTGTCTGTCTGGATATTAAATAAAGATAAAGATGGGGCAGCAAATACGATTATCAAATTGCCTGATAATTGGGAAATGCTCAATAACACCATCGAAGTCATATACTGGAATGCAGATGCCACTACAAATGAAGGAAATAACAGTACGACAACTATGACAGAGAAAAATAAATTCCACTCCAATTTGATGGGAGAATCTCTCTATTTCTTTAGAATGAACGTAAAATCAGATAAATAATATGAAGAATTTAATTTTAATTTTATTCACAGGAGTGATCCTTGGTTGCCATTTCGATCAGGGAGAGAACAATGAGCCTGATGTGCTGGTATATGGAGCAACTCCTTCAGGGATCATGGCCGCGATAACCGTGAAAAAAGCCGGGCATTCTGTGATTATCGTGGAACCCAGCAGATGGGTGGGCGGGATACTTGGTTCAGGATTAAAACCTACAGACGATCTCCCGAATTTTGAAGCCATAGGAGGAAGTACCAGAGAGTTGATACTACAATTGGGCGTCCGATCAGAAGATAGTTCATTAACCTACGAGAAAGTTCGTAAATTAAATAGGGAAATTAGCCCGAAACATGTCAGAGAAGACTTTTTAAAGCTGTTGGAAGAACATAATGTTCCTGTAATTTATGATCATCGAATAAGTCGTACCATAAAGTCTAAAAATGAGATCAAGGAGGTCCTTTTTGACTTAGCCCCCTACGACGAAAATGGATGTCCAGTGGAAGAGGCCGAGAAATATGACAATATAAACATAAAAGCCAAAATTTACATTGATGCCAGTTATGACGGGGAATTGATGGCGAGATCGGGAGTATCGAACCGGATTGGAAGAGAATCTACCATGGATTACGGGGAAAGCCTTGCCGGAGTGCGTCCCTATGACAATATTACTCCGATCAGTCCTTTCATTATACCAGATAATCCACATAGCGGTTTATTACCCTTGGTCGAAAATGATCACGGAAAACAACAAGGCGCCGGAGATCAATATACACAAGCTTATAACTTCAGGTTCTATGTTACGACAGATCCGGAGAGACGTATCGAGATAACAGTCCCGGAAGACTATAATCCGCTTGATTTTGAACTTGTCGGCCGATATGTAGATTATTTAAAGGAAACTTTCAAAGATAAAGAAGAACTCAATAAACGACTGGGTTGGATTTTCCCAGGCTGGAGAAACTCCGGTGAATATAATTATCATCGGGGTTCATTGATAACAACAGTTCCACTTGGAATTAATCATATTTATTCCGGAGGAGATTACGCAACCAAAGCACGGATATGGAAAGCATATCAAAATTATTTTCGTGGCTTGTATTTTTTCATGTCATCCGATCTAAGAGTACCGGAAGATTTTAGAGAAAAAACAAAAAGTATGGGGCTTGACGGTTTCCATCATCCCGAAACAAACGGATGGCCACATCAACTATATATACGGGTCAGCCGCCGTTTAATGGGGCTTTATACTATCACTGAACATGATGTTTACAATAAAACTCATGTTGAAGATCCTATTGGCCTGGCACAATATGGTATTGATACTTATCCTGCCAGAAGAACATGGTTTGAAAGAAACGATTCCATCTTTGTAGCCATCGAAGGAAACATGTTCGTGGGTGGAGCCAAAGGTCCTACCAATACTCCTTACCCCATTCCATACCGTGCTATTATTCCTCAAAAGTATGAATGTCCTAATTTGTTGGTGCCTGTGTTATTCTCGTCTACTCATTTGGGTTATGCTTCGGCAAGAATGGAACCTACATTCATGATAGTTGGCGAGTCCGCCGGTATTGCGGCAATTCATGCATTAGAAGAAAAAGTACCGGTTCAGGATATTGACATGGAGCGTTATTTAAATAAATTGAAAGAGATGGGTCAAGTTTTGTATTGGAACCGATGAATAAAGAGAAAGTCAAATATATCTTTAGAAAGACAGTGGCTGTATTTCCATTGTGTTTGATGGGAGGAGGTTCGATACAGGCATCCCAACCAAATGGGCAAAAGCCCAATATCTTATTTATCATGTCTGACGATCATACGACGCAGGCAATCAGCGCCTACAAAGGTATTTTATCAAAATATCTTCCTACTCCAAATATTGACAGAATTGGCAACGAAGGGGCAATAATGAGCAATTGTTTTGTTACCAACTCTATCAGCACCCCAAGCAGGGCTTCCATATTAACCGGACAGTACAGCCAAAAAAATGGGGTCTATACCTTATCCGATGTATTGGACAGGAATCATCCCACCGTAGCAAAGGAGCTGCAAAAGGCAGGATATCAGACTGCCATCATAGGAAAATGGCATTTAAGTTCCGAACCGGATGGCTTCGACTTTTATAATGTTTTACCCGGGCAGGGAAGGTATCTGAATCCCCTTTTGATTGAAAAGGGAAATTGGCACAAAGGCAAGGGTAACGGGAAAGAATTCAAGGGGCACTCCACCGATGTCATCACCAATGAGGCACTCAATTATCTCCAAGCGATCAAAAAAGATCAACCTTTCTTTCTGATGTGTCATTTTAAGGCCCCCCATCGTCCATGGCAACCGGCAGAACGGTACAACGAGTTATTAAAAGATACAGATATTCCGGAACCGGACAATTTGTTTGATTCCTATGAAGGGAAAGGACATTATGCCCAACGATTGAGAATGTCAATGGAAGATATGAGGAAAGCTGATCTCAAGGGAATATCCATTCCGGAGAACATGACCCGTGATGAAAAAAGACGTTGGGTATATCAGCATTATATCAAGGATTATCTCAGATGTGTGGCGGGAATTGATGAAAATATAGGAAAAATTCTAAAATACCTTGATGACAACGGGCTTACTGAAAATACCGTTGTCATTTATACTGGTGATCAGGGATTTTTCCTGGGTGAACATGGCTGGTTCGATAAACGGCTAATGTATGAAGAAAGTTTAAGAATGCCCTTCCTGATACGATATCCTGATGAAATTAAACCGGGCACAGTCAATGATGATATGGTTATGAACATTGATTTTGCACCCTTGTTTCTCGACTATGCCCAGGTTCCCAAACCCGATTATATGCAAGGTGAAAGTTTCAGAAACAATCTCAAAGGAAAAACCACGGAAGGATGGCGAAAATCAATTTATTACCGTTATTGGATGCATGCGGATGAATCACATGACGTGACAGCTCATTACGGTATCCGTACAGACCGATACAAATTGATCTTTTATTATGGGCAGCCGCTTGGGATGAAGGGGGCAAAAAATAGCCCTTATACACCTGAATGGGAATTTTATGACTTGAAAAATGATCCGAATGAAATGCATAATATATATGACAATCCTTCCAGTAAGCATCTCATTCCTGAATTGAAAAAGGAGTTGGTAAAACTGAAAAAAAAATATGAAGACGAGGATAACAAATATCCGGTAATGCAGGAAATTTCCAGGCAATACTGGTGATTATCCGATTGAAGAAATCATTGCAAAATAGTAATATATATCTAAAACAATAAAAATGAAGATTCCAGATTTATTCATTGCATTGGCAGGAACGCCGTTTATAGCGCCCCATGTTCGTGCACAAGAGAATCCCAATATTATTATCGTGTTCATGGATGACATGGGGTATGGTGATATCGCCTCCAATGGAGCCGTGCAATACAATACCCCGAATATTGATCACTTGGCAGCTTCGGGAATGAGATTTACTAATTTCTATGCAGCCCAGGCAGTCAGCAGCGCTTCACGCGCTGGGTTAATGACAGGTTGCTATCCCAACCGGATCGGCATAACAGGAGCTTTAAATCCTACCGCTCAAATCGGATTAAATAAAGAGGAAGAGACGATTCCCGAGATATTGAAAAAAAGGGGATATAAAACCGCGGCGGTAGGCAAATGGCATCTGGGGCATCATCGTGAATTTCTGCCCCTTCAGCACGGTTTTGACGAATATTTTGGACTCCCCTATTCTAATGACATGTGGCCCGTGGGTTACGATGGAAGCAGGAATTTTTCAAATAAGAATGCACGGAAATCAAAATTTCCGGAATTACCGCTGATTGAAGGTAACCAAAAAATAGCCGAGATAAGGACATTGGACGATCAGGCAAAATTAACCACATGGTATACCGAGAAAGCAGTCGATTTTATCATCAGAAGCAGAGAAAATCCATTTTTCTTATACTTGGCACATTCCATGCCGCACGTGCCATTAGCCGTTTCAGACAAATTCAAGAATAAAAGCGAGCAGGGCTTATATGGTGACGTGATGATGGAAATCGACTGGTCGGTAGGAGAAATCATGAGAGCGCTTGAAGAAAGCGGTATAGCGGACAATACATTGGTAATCTTAACTTCCGACAATGGTCCCTGGCTCCAGTTCGGAAACCATGGAGGATCTGCCGGTGGCTTACGGGAAGGAAAAGGAACGGTTTTTGAGGGAGGGCACAGAGTCCCTTGTATCATGAAATGGCCGGATGCCATCCCCCAAGGCAGCGTTTGCAACAAGATGGCTTCCACGATAGATATTTTGCCCACACTGGCTGCGATCACCCATGCTGAACTTCCGGAGAAAAAGATTGACGGTGTCAATATTTTACCGCTATTATATGGTGAAGATG
>NZ_DHOS01000079.1:29886-31238 GCF_002410825.1 Proteiniphilum sp. UBA5384
GACGGAGAGTCTGGAAAAACAGACGGGAATCATTCATTTGAGGAAGAGTTGTTTGATTTAAGGCGTGACCCGGGTGAACGATATAACCTGAAGGAGATGCATCCTGAAATAATTTTGGAATTGAAAGAATTAGCCGATATGGCACGAAAAGATTTGGGAGATGATTTAAATGGTATTAAAGGAGAAAACTCGCGTGAACCGGGAAGAATAAAAGAATAAGAAAGGAATAACATAATTATCGTATGGAAAAAATAAAAAATAAAAGCATCAACAGACGCCAGTTTTTAAGTTACTCGGCACTGGGTATTGCCGGATTAACTATTCTCCCCAGTTGGAGAATGGCAGACGGGACACGGATCGCTCCCAGCGATCGCGTGGTCATGGGCTTTATCGGACTTGGGCGTCAGGGGATCTCTGATTTCCGTAGTTTTTCAAGGTGTCCGGGTGTGCAGGTGGTTGCCTGTGCGGATGTGGATCAATTGAAACGGTTACGTTTTAAAAACAGGGTCGAAGAATGGCAGAAGAAAACAGGTGTTGCCCCTCGTTGCGATATGTATGAATTCTATGAAGAATTACTCCAACGCAAAGACATTGACGCAGTTTCAATTGCCACACCTGATCATTGGCATGCATTGAACACGATTCATGCCTGTGAGTCGGGAAAAGATGTTTACGTGCAGAAGCCTCTTGCCTTCACGGTACGCGAAGGTTTGGAAATGGTAAAGGCAGTAAGGGAACACAATCGCGTGTTGCAGGTTGGAAGCCAGCAACGCTCCAGCAAAGAATTTCAGCAGGCGATTGCCCTGGTACGCAACGGTTCAATGGGTCACATAGAAACCATCTATGCCTCCGTGGGTGAACCTCCCAAACCACTCGATCTCCCGGAGATGCCTGTGCCTAGGACATTGAACTGGGACAAATGGCTGGGTCCTCTCAATGATCCCAAGATTCATTACCACCCCGATCTTTGTCCGCCCATTAGCCTCATTCCGGAAAAGAACGAAGCGCTTTGGGGCGCATGGCGTTGGTATCGTGAAACAGGGAATGGTTATACTGCCGATTGGGGCGCGCACATGTTTGACATAGCCCAGGCCGCCATCGCGATGGATGGATCCGGTCCCTGTGAATTCATACCCCGGGGGTACAATGGAACAGAATACCTCACCATGAAATATGGCAATGGTATTGTGATGACGGAACAACCTTTTCGGGAAGAGGGAGGGAAGGGAATTAGTTTTAATGGGACAAAAGGCTGGGTTAAGGTAGCAAGAGGCTATAT
The DNA here is from genome assembly GCF_002410825.1 of Proteiniphilum sp. UBA5384. Lineage (GTDB taxonomy): Bacteria > Bacteroidota > Bacteroidia > Bacteroidales > Dysgonomonadaceae > Proteiniphilum. The sequence continues at coordinate 31,166 of NZ_DHOS01000079.1, forward strand.
CGAGTGTTCCGATCCCTCGCTGCTTCAGAAAGAGGAAAAAATTGTGGGTGAGGGGCAGTTTGAGATCAGCCCG
>NZ_DHOS01000079.1:31378-32316 GCF_002410825.1 Proteiniphilum sp. UBA5384
GAGGGGCAGTTTGAGATCAGCCCGTCCCACATGCAAAATTTCATTGACGCGGTTCGTACCCGGAAAAATCCAATAGCCCCTGTGGAAGTGGGATGCAGTACCAACACGCTTTGCTGTATCGCGAACATTGCCACGGAGCTGCAACGCCCGGTTAAATGGGATCCTGCGATTTTGAGCTTTGGCGACGATATGGAAGCGGGAAGCCACAGGCTCTATCATTACCAGTACAGAAAACCTTATTCATTGTAGAAATATCCTATAAAAATTTCGTTATGACAAAAAAATCTTTTTCAATCGGATTGGCAATTTTTCTTTTCTGTGGCCTGTTTTTTCAGTCGGCATGCTTTGCCAGCAAGAAGCCGGACTCAAAATTCGGCGGTGTACAGATAGGGGTCATCACCTATAGTTTCCGAAGTATGCCTGACCAGTCAATCGGTGCAATTCTTGACTATACCGTACAATCGGGCATAAGTTCTGTGGAGTTGATGGGAGCGGCAGTTGAGAGTTACGCGGGAATCCCCGACACCAAAGACAAGGAAGCACTTAAGGAATGGCGAAAGAGAGTGACGATGGACAAATTTGAACCCATCCGCCACATGTTCGAAAAGAGGGGGGTAAAAATTGACATATTGAAGTTAGGACGAGAGAACTGGTCGGATGAAGAGATCGACTATGCGTTTAAAGTCTGCAAGACATTGGGAGCGAGAGGACTTTCCACCGAAATATCGGAGAAAGCGGCCAAACGTTTTGCTCCCTTCGCGGAAAAGTACAACATTTACATTATTTTCCATAATCACCTGCAACCCGCAGATCCCAACTTCAGCTTTGATAAAATACTCTCTTATAGCCCCATGATCATGCTGAATTTTGATGCGGGCCATTACTTTGGCGCCACAGGGTTAGATCCGGCCGACTTGATACAGCGCCTTCACGGCAGG
>NZ_DHOS01000039.1 GCF_002410825.1 Proteiniphilum sp. UBA5384
TACGCTTGTTATTTCCTATGTGGGGTATCAGACTCGGGAAGTACCGGTTACAACCAATCCAAGAATTGTTTTAGTTCAGGATACCGAATTGCTGGATGAAATTGTTGTTACGGCGTTAGGCTTAACCAGAGAGAAGAAGACTCTGGGATATGGCGTAACATCAGTATCAGGCGATGAAATTTCAAATGCAAAGACACTCAATCCCATGTCTGCTTTACAAGGCAAAGTTGCTGGATTGGATGTGTCAGCGGCTCCGAATCCCGGTGGTACACAAAATGTTGCAATACGTGGTTTCAGTTCTTTTGGGAATAACCAGCCCTTATATGTAGTAGATGGTGTACCAATTACCAATGCTCAGAACCGTTCCGGAAGTGATCTGAACTCACAAGTCGATTTTGGATCAGGTATTAATGCTCTGAATCCGAATGATATTGAAAATATTACTGTTTTGAAAGGCTCGGCGGCCTCTGCTTTATATGGTTCTCGTGCCGCTCAGGGTGTGATCATGATCACAACCAAATCAGGAAAAAACACCAACGGTAAACTCAATGTTTCCTACGACGGGAGTATGACAGTTCAGGAAGTTGGGCGTATTCCTACTGAGCAGACTATGTTTGGTCAGGGATGGAGTGGAGATCGCGCATTGGACGAGAATGGAAACTGGGGAGCTCGTTTTGATGGAAAAGAACGGGTTTGGGGTAATATTGTTGATAACAGTCAACAGCTTAAACCATACGTTTATCTGAACAACCGTATACGTGACTTTTATGATTATGGGATCGGTTATAATAACGCCGTATCTTTAACAGGTGGAAACGAAAAAACCCAATTTCATGCATCCGTTTCTCAAAACAGTATTGATGGTCCTATCCCTACGAATGATGACTCTTATAAACGCTATACTATAGCGTCCAATGCTTCTCATAAAGCCAATAAGTTATTAGTAAGTACATCTATTAACTTCAGCTCTGAGAAAAATGAGGCTTCTCCCACCGGTCAGGACAATTCAATTTATCGCTCTCTGAACGAAATTGCGACTGATATATCTATTGTTGATCTAAAAGACCTTAATAACAAATTCAATAATGTAGATAATTATTTTACTCCTTACGGAATGAATCCTTATCACATTTTAGATATTAAGGAAGCGGTTCAGAACAAATACAAGTTTTTTGGTAAATTTCAATTGGACTATGACTTTTTAGAGAACCTGAAATTGACCTATCGTTTTGGTGGGGATTACGAACAGACAATTGCAGATACACATTTTGATGCTATTGTATTTACTCCCGGCTCTCCTAACGATGGATCATCCAACGCTAGTCCTGGCTCTTATGCTCAGACAAGAAGACAGAGAATTCAAGTGAACCATGATTTGATTCTAAATTATAATGAACGGTTTGGCGACTTTTCCTTGAATGCAATAGCTGGTGCAAACACGAACGAGCAGTCGTATAATGCTATAGGAGGAGAAATCACCTCGATAGATATACCAGGTTTTTATGACTTTACAAATTCTTTAACCCCTGCTACGGCCATACAATCATCAAATCTTTATCGTCTGTGGGGTATGTATTTGAATGCTGATATCGGATTTCGCGACTATCTTTACTTAACGTTGACAGGAAGAAATGACTATTCATCTACCTTGCCGTTAGGAAAGAACTCATACTTCTATCCGAGTGCCATGTTGAGTTTTATAGCCACTGATTATTTGAAAACAAAAGATATTGATACTGGCGTTCTTGATTTTGCAAAGCTAAGGCTTTCTTATGGACGTACAGGTAAAGATGCTGGTTTATATGCAGTTTATGACAGACTTGTTGCCGCTGAAATTACAAATCCTGGATTTCCGAGTGTAGATAATTTAACTTTTCCTTTAGGAGGTATCAACTCTTACACAGTGTCTAATACGGCCGGAAATATAAATTTAGCTCCTGAGTTGACAGATGAGTTTGAAGTTGGAGCAGATCTAGCATTCTTTAATCATCGCGTTGGTTTGGAATTTTCGTACTACAATAAATTTACAAATGGATTAATTGCTACTTTACCTATTGATCCTACAACTGGTTATACCGCTCAAATAGCAAATTTAGGAGATGTTAAGAACCAAGGTGTTGAGATGCTTGTAAACGTTGTTCCTATAAAGACAAATGATTTCACCTGGGATATTTCCTATAACTTTACCAAAAACTACAACAATGTAGAGAGTCTAGATGTGCCGGAAGTATTTTTAGGAGGATTTGGTGGCATAGGTATTTATGCTGTTGAAGGAAAACCTATCGGGCAATTCAAATCACAAAAGGCCCTCAAGGTAACGGTAGATGGAATTGAAAGCACAGTAGTAGACGGAAACGGTAACCCACAACCAACTCCTGATGATGTGTTTTTGGGAAAAGACATCAACGAGAAATATCGCATGGGTTTAACGAATACCTTTACCTATAAAGGACTTTCACTCTCTGGAACATTCGATTACAGGTTCGGTGGTTATATTTATAGCTATACGAAAGATTATATGCATTGGGTGGGAAGCGGACCCGAAACAGTTTATAATGAACGTAATCCGTTCATAATTCCAAATTCTGTGATAGATAATGGAGACGGAACGTACAGTGAGAATACCATACCGGTGAATCCCACAGCTTTACATACATTTTATAGTAATGGAGGATTTGATTACACTGATTTTGCTGTGATTGATCGTTCTTACTTGAAATTGAGGAATGTAAGCTTGGCATATCAATTGCCACAGCGTTTTGCGAATAGTCTCAAAGTAAATAGCGTGCGTGCCTCATTTACCGCATCTAATATCTTGCTTTGGACTCCAGCCGAAAATCAATACATAGACCCTGAGATTACTACGTTTGGAAACAATATCGCTGCTCGTTTTGGTGAATTTGGTACAACACCACCCTATCAGACTTATGTATTTGGTTTAAGTATTTCATTTTAATAACCAATAAATAATAGAATTATGAAACGTAAATTATTAATAATATTTTCTGCTATTATCACGCTATTCACTGCAGTTAGTTGCAATGACTGGCTTGATGTAAACCACGACCCGAACGCATTGGAGCAGATTCCTGATGCCAAAGTTTTATTGCCAGCTGCAGAAATCGGTGTGGCCAATAATCTGATGGGATGGGATTTTGGATTTGCAGGAGCATTCTGGGTAGAGTACTGGACACAGTCGTATACTGCTTCTCAGTTTAAATCGCTTACTGAATATCTACCGCAGGAATTCAACACAACATATCAGTCGTTGATGCGCGAACCATTAACTGATTTGAAGAGAATTAAGACAATGACGGCTGAAGACGAAAATAGAGGTTACTACTTTGTTGCAGAAGCTTTATCCATTTTTACCTGGCAGATCATCACGGATGTCTGGGGTGATATGCCCTATTTTGAAGCTTTGAGAGGTGATGAGGGACTTCTCCATCCGGTTCAGGATAAAGGTCAGGATATTTATGCCGATTTAATGAAACGTGTTGATGCATTGCTTGATATTGATTTAAATAATTCTTTTATAGATTCGAAGTTCGATTATATTTATGAAGGAGATTTGGATGCTTGGTACCGCTTTGCAAATTCATTAAAATTAAAGTTAATGCTTCGTCTTTCCGAGACGCCTCAATACAATAACGGTACAGTTTTAAGTTTTATTCAAAGTGCTGATTTACTTCTGTCGAGTGCTAAAATACCCGGTACGGTCTGGAATGATGCTATGGAGGGAAAACGCCACCCGATGAGAGAGTTTGAGGCGGGTGGTGCTAATTATTTTTCTACCAATGTTATAGCTTCAAAAAACTTTATAGACTATTTAAACATAAATGCAGACCCTCGACTGACAAAACTTTTCACGGGAACGAAAGGAGCTTTTTACGGCGACTTTGATTCCAAAGAAGACTCTGATGCCAATGGTACCACTGATGACAAAGAAGCTTATGCAAAGGTTGTTTTTGCCCCGAATATGGATTTAATGCTAATGTCTGATTGGGAGGTGAATTTTTACATTGCAGAGGTCTATGCACGTGCGTCTCAGAATGTGCAAGCTAAGAATTATTATGAAAAAGGGGTAACTGCTTCATTAAATCAACATGGTATTACCGATACCAACATTATTGAATCAGGGTATGCGGCTTGGGTGACTGGCACGGTAGAACAAAATATTAAACAAATAGCCATGCAAAAATGGGTTGCAAATGCTAATTACCAGCATATTGAATCTTTTTTGGAAAGAAATAGGACCAAATATCCTTCCGTAAATGAGATCAATATTGAGGCAAATAGACGAGCAGCTTTTGAAAATTTTCCTGTTGGTGACTTAACAATTTCAGTTAAGGGTAGAGCTTTATTGAATGGAAACTTACCCGCCTCTCCTTTATATCCCAATTCTTATATTTTCAGAAACACAAATGCTCCTGAGCAGAAAGCAAATGTGGGGCAAAAGGTATGGTGGAATGTAAAAGCAGGCAAGTAAATAAGTACAAACTTTCAAATATGAGATTATGAAAATATATAAATATAGTTTGATTTTAGTTTCCGTTCTATTCTTATTCGCTTGTGAAAAGGAGACGGAAGGAATATCCCGTGTCACATTTTATACAGACCTACAATTAAAAGGCCCTGCTGAAATGTCTGTAAAACAGGGTGAGGCCTATGTGGAGCCAGGATATATTGCGATTGAAAATGACGAAGATGTAACAGATAAAGTTCAAGTTAACGGAAGTGTAAATACGAATACACCCGGAGCATACAGACTATCATACGTTGCTACCAATTTAGATGGTTTCAAGAAAACCGTGGATCGATTGGTGTTTGTTGTTCCCAGCAACGTCTCAACTGCTGATGTAACCGGAACGTACAAGGGACAGCGTGTTGGTCGCGCAGAAGCAGCCGATGCTTGTGTTATCACTTCTCTTTCTAACGGAGTTTTTAAAGCAACTGATTTTTTTGGTGGATTTTATAATTTAGTTGTCGGTTACGGATCTGCCTATAGGTTATTAACCTATTTTTATATCACACCGGATAATGAAGTGAAAGCTTTGTCAACAAACTCTCCATGGGGACCATGGGAAGTTAGAAATGGTATCTATAAGCCATTGACAAATGTTTTTACACATACTGTCTATCAAGATGGGTTTAGTTTTAACGTTATATTAACAAAACAATAATGCAATTAAATATGAAAAAAATTGGATTTTACGTTATAATGGCATCATTGATGTTGGGTTTTACATCTTGTTTTGAAGAATTGGATAACTGGGAAAGTGAAACGTTTGAATATTCCGGTAGATTTGTCTTCAAGCTGATGAGTGAAGATATGCAAGATACATATGTAGATTATGATGGATATGAAATTCAGATCTACAATACCGCTGAAAATGTATCGAATGTTGTCTGGATGGATGACCACGGTGACATCTTTCCTTTGAAAAATAAATTCGAACTTACAGGTAATGCATCATCATTTAAATCGGTAACGGAAGATTTTACAAAATTATCCAACAATATTTATTCTACAGATGATTTGCCTACTCCTGCACCAACGGCCGCTGGGCAAACAATAACGGAAGATGAAAAAGGGTATATAAGAGCTTCAATATTGGAAGGGAAAATTATACCAGGAGCTGCCACAAGTATAGGAGGAAATGCTTCTGATAGTTTATACGTAAAAATTAAACTTTACAGTGGTACCGCTACATACACCAGTTATGAGGTGCCAGAAGCATTAAGAGCCGACCCTAAGGTTCCCGAATTCAAATGGCGCTTTACATCTGCGACTCATGATCCAGAGATGGATGAAATATATGTTATCGGTGGATACAGATATACAGGAATGCCTGAGGATAATTGATTTGATAAATATAGATTTTAAACGAGAGGTTGTTCTTTTTTGTGAGACAACCTCTTGTTTCATATACACTAAATTTATTCTAATAATATGGTAATCAGCGACTTCGTATGATCCTTCGTTGCTTTTGGTGGTCTTGAAAAGTATTACAATTTTATGTTAAATGTCATAAAGTCAGAAGAGTAGTAAGCATTGGGTGATGTCCTTATTTGATTCTATGATCTCATGGTTTATGAAAGTGGACTTTCAAAAACCTCCAAAACATTCGGGGACGAAATGGAGCTTTTAGGCGTTTCTCTTGGAGTGGTTACCAGTAGTAGTTCTGCAAGTTTTTTGGTGTAGTCTTCGTCATAATCGTGGATATGACACAGCATGTAAGCCATTTAGTTACGGAAATTCGCATCGGCAGCCTTGCAACATCCTAGCAGTATCCTCGGCAGCGTCAAGATTACCGCAAAAAAGGTAATTTTTCCTTTCCGAGCCAGGTCTCTCCGGTTTTTTTTGTCAGGTTATTCTCTATGCGATACTTGCCTTCAGATGGTACCGCTTAATCGGTGATAAATCTCAGGAGTATACTTTATCGCGTTCACTATCGGACTCTTTATATTCACGCATCAACTACTTTTCAAAGACAACCATGATAGGGTAAGCGAGACTTTCTCTGACTCCGGTCCTTTGCTCATAGGAAAGGTTCTGTCATCAGCTTCCTCATCCACTTCATGGAGAAAACCGATTTGTTTAAGCGCATACTCCACCGTAAACCACCGATAAAATACACATTTTAGCGTAAATAGTTTTTTTCGATCTTTGCCGACAATGCTGACAAACGCACTTTTATGAAACCTGTAAGCAAAGAAGAATTTCCGGTGATATAGTAATGCCAACAAAATAGAGGGTTAAGTATCAAAGATTTTTGCGCGAACGAACCTTACACTGTCTCCAGTTTTCACTACTTGAAAACCAAGATCGGACTCACCCGGCCCTACAACAATAATGTACCGGATGCACCTACGAGCATGTCGGCCCTCATCAGCGTAAACTTGCCCGTAAAAACCCCTGTAAGTTAACCGGTTTCATCCTCGCGCAACAGCCAGGGAGAGACCAGGATAAACTCCCGGGAGGCATCCAGGTCAGCTTCATTGACAGTGCCCAGGCAGAGATCGCAGTGATTTTACTGAATTAAATCTGTTTAGGCCGTGTTCTGCCTGACTGACTTATGCGCTATTGGAAACGGGTAAAGCCTGTAGCGCATCGTAGCGTTTAGATTGAACATGGCTTATTTGGTCAAGAGTATTAGTAAACGCAGATGAGCCGAATCCGCCCTCATGAGGACACGTACTTTAATGCCATTGGGATAAACTATTTCGAGAACATTCCCCGGAGAGGTAACATGCTCCGGAATCGTTTACTGGTGGACATTCTCTCTGATTAGTGATGATGGATTAGAACCGGTAAAACAATCGACACGAATCATGAAGATTGCCCTCTCCTGTAGTTATACTCTCGCAATCTCTTCTGTCAGTAATAAAACAAAGATTTCCTCAAATTTCTTTAATGTCCACATATTTTTTGCGGGCAAATATAGCAAGGATTAGAAGTTAAAATAGGACAGGGTCTAACAAATACTTACAGACCTTCGGCTAAAATACGTTCTCGCTCTTTTATAAACTCAGGTTCAAACCGGGAATACCTGTCACGAGGGGGTATGAACGGTAATCTTACCCGGAGAAGTCTTAACTTGCTTGCGGTTATAGCAGTTGCGACGACTAGCCGATATGCCCTCCTCTTCGTCCATGTGGACATTTATCTCTCCCTTCAATGCAGCATTCAGAATATTCTCCAGTAACGAAGCAAATGTACTATCTTTACCTAAAATAGGCTTGCCGGCTTTTAGTTGTTCCAGCGCCTTGGCTTGAAAGGACTTGTAGTCAAAATCTTTCATAATGTAAGCTGTTGTGTGAAAGTAATAAAAAATGACTTATTTTCTGACACAGTTTACTTTACAGTCTTGATTTCATCCGATAGTAAATTTCTCCGATCATTTTAGAACTCTTAAGAGATTTATAAGTAAACTCAAAATCAGAATAGTTGTAAAAAAAATCACCCATAAAAGAAGGATTTTACTGTTCAAAAATTTGATCGGTCTTGCTGCTGGTTTATATTAATCTTCTCTGAACCCTCTTAGTTCGTCCCAACTGAAGATTTAAGCCGCTTTATCACCTTTTATTCACCTCGTTTC
>NZ_DHOS01000006.1:0-23218 GCF_002410825.1 Proteiniphilum sp. UBA5384
CTCTTATTTTCATGTACTTTTGTGGTCAGATGAAAGGGGAAAACTACTTTACTTGTTTATAGTATTCCTGAAAGACATCGAACTCGTTTCGAACTTTATTGACCTCAACAGAGATTTTCTCATTCAATATTTTGGCATAAATCTGTGTAGTCGTGATGTTTGTATGTCCCAACATTTTAGAAACACTTTCTATTGATACGCCTTTGGTCAGCATAATTGTTCCAAATGTATGGCGTAATGTATGCGTTGTAAGCTTCTTATTTATAGAGCATAACGAAGCAATTTCTTTCAGTAGGCTAGGCCAGCAGCGCTTTGCCATCTCGCGATGGTAAGTTTCCGCTAGCCTGCCCCCGAACCGTACGTACATGTCTCCATGTATACGGCTCTCCATTGTCAACATAACTTTACTTGTCATAGCTTTTATGGATTAATGCATCGCAATCGTGGCAGACTGCGAGAGTTTTACGATGGCGTTTAATCATCATGGTGTTCCATCTCGTATCCGCTTTGAGCTGATTGATGTTCCTTACATGATGCATCGCAAGGTCATCAGTAATTCCACATAATTCACACCTTCTCTCTTTGAGCCTCTCCACAAGTGTTGGAGCAGGCAGATACATGGTGTTTGGAATGTTGTCGTAATGATTATCCTCATAGATGTTCGTGAAGTGTTTGCATCTGAATCCGCCATTATACCATACTCTTTGTTTCCCGTTGCCCTTACTATCCCTGTAGGGGATTACCACATTTGTTCCGTCTTTATACTTTTCAAGTATTTGTCCGACGGTTCTTTTGTGTTTACGCCCGAGAGTTTTGAGCATGCTATACTTCAAGAAGTAATTGAACTTCCATCCCCAATAGCCAATATTGTCTGCGATGGAATAGTAGTTGTAGAATCCGCGCAATTCAAGATTGTATTGCGCCATGATATCAGCATCCTGCCTATTCACCATGTATTTACGAGACGAGGGCTTAAGCGTTTCTTTCCTGTTGACTTGAGTGATAAGCACCGCATCGTAGGCATGAAGACGTTTTAGCACGGTTTCGTAAGATATTTTCAGAACAATCGTTCCCAGCCACGGGCGGCGTTGTAGTCCGCTCCGTGTGCGTTTATGATCCATAGAACGACGTGTCGAGATTTCATACCCGAGGAATTTTGCAGGTTTCTGTGCATTGGTAATCAAAGTCTTCTCCTCTGACATTTCCAATTTGAGCTTTTCTTGCATAAAAGCCGTTATATCAGCCTTTATTTTCTCGCACTCTTCTTTGCTACCAATCACTCCGATAAGAAAGTCATCGGCATACCTCACATATTTCAGTCTTCTGAATGTGTCGTCTATATTCCTTGTCGTTGGTATGGTTAGCATTTGCTTGCGCATTTCGGCTATTTTGGATTTCAGTTCGATTTTTCGGGTTTCATCCGTTTCTTCTTCAATTTTCCATCGTAATGCATTCGTATATGGCTTCAAGTATCATATGTGCCACTTCCTGTACGAGTTTGTCTTCAAAAGATGGAATGCCCAACGGACGTTTCTTCCCATTCTTTTTTGGAATGTACACTCGACGTGCAGGGTGGGGTTGATACGATTCGTCTCTCAGACTTGCCACCAATTTCTGTATGCGGTCAATGCTCATTCTGTCGATGGTTCTACCGTCGGTACCCGGTGTCATATTACCTTGATTGGCATATTTACGTTGATAGGCAACGAAGAACATTTCCTCATTAAACAGAATTCGGTAAAGCCTTGCGTATCGGTAACCCGAATCTTTGCTATGTTCGCATAAAGCGTTTAATACTTGCGCTGGATTTCTCATACGTCTCACACGTTTTCCTTTGTTTGTATTAAGCTGACAACTGCTTCCCTTCGCCATGTACAAGGCGTTACCCTGCTCAGACTACTACGGAAGCTCCGTTTCCATATCGGGTATTCAGTATCTTCATACATAGCCCTTGTTTTTTTTGGGGGGGGCATCCCGACTTAGGAAATCCCCGTTTAGTTTCGTAATGACTATTAGCGCGACAGACTGTCGGATGCAACTTTCGTTCGTTTCTGCGCTTATCGCGGTTGTGCCGTAGCAGTGTTCTATGCTCTCAAAGGCTACCTGACAATTGAGAGAACTACGGTGTGACAATACAACTGCCTTTCGTCACAGGGTCAACACGCCCCACTGAACTATCGTTCAACCAGTATAGGCTTCATCCTCGTGTCTGTCTTTCTCCCCAGCGATGCACTCGCCTTTGGCAATTAAAGCGGCCATGCTGTAACCGACATGCGACACTCCCCATTGGGTTTTCCCTCTGGATAAGTCGGTTGGGAGTAGACTTGGAACCTAGTCTAGTCTTTTGCTAAAGAGACATTCATTACGCAACCTTTACGGGCGCACAGTATGAGTTCATCTTTTGGTTAGTAATGACAGGTAACGCTTTGTCATTCTCAAAAGGAATATCCTTGTATTTTTCGAGAATTGATTTACTATGATTGTTTAATTCAATAATCAAACTATCGGATGTTTTTACAGTGATAATCTCGATATGGTTGCCTTTTATATCACTTCTTTTAAGATTCAATACATCGGAATGTTGAAGTCCTGTGAAACATTGAAAAAGAAAGACATCACGAACACGATCAAGGTATTTTTTGTTTCAGGAATTTGATATTCTCTTAATTTTGTGAGTTCTGCCCATGTTAAGAAGATTACTTTCTTTTGAGGTTAGTACCGCCGGGGCTGCAATGGGATCGGTATGGCCTTTATCTTTAAACCATCGAAAGCCATTTACCTCTGTGGGCAATGATCCCGGTGCAGGATACGAGGGGATTATGGGTATATGAATAGGGAATTATCTGTTTTTTTCTTCAGCTGAACGTTGAAAAAACTCGTTCAACCAATAGTACATATCAATTTCTGTATCGATATTCAGTTTTTTTCTGAGCCGGTATTTACGATTTTCGATTGTCCTGAATGAGCGGTGGGTAAAATCAGATATTTCTTTGTTGGTAAATCCAAGATAAATAAAGGCAAGCATCTGTAATTCACTTAATAATAGATTGGGATAGTGCGCAAAAAGTATATTTGTAAAATTAGGATAAACCTTTTGAAATTTAGGCATGAAAGCCGGATCATTTTTTTTTGCCAGTTCTATCACCTCTGTTAATGATCTATTTATCATCACTTTCTGTATTTCTATTTCCTGTCCCTTTTGCCGGTAAGATTTTACTTTATATCGTTTGCTAAATAACCAGATAAAAACTAAAATGCTCAATAAGATGATAATAGCAACTCCCGAAATAAAATATCTTTTATTTTGCTCAGTCTTCAATTCTTTTTCCTGGTTTATCAATAATGTAATCATGTTTTTGGCTGCTTCCAACTTATTTTTGTCAAGTTCCTTCTCAATAAGAAATTTCTTATTCTCAAATTCCAAGGCAGTAGCAGTATCATTGAGTAATAATAATGTTTTGCTCAAACGTTCATAATTTGAGGGATATGCCGCTTTTAAACCCAATTCATCAAGATTTGCCAATGCCTTGTAATAATAGTACAATGCAGAGTCTGTATTATTAATAGATAAGAACATGTCTCCTTTATGGAAATAGATTCTTTGATAATAAGGATAGTTGTATTTACGCGCCAGCTCAATGGCTTTATTGTAGAAATGATGCGCCGAGTCTATTTTATTTTCATATACCTTGAATGTTCCCAGATCAGTATATGCATTAATAAGGGCTGTGTGTGCAATAGAGTCATCCATAGAGGTCAATATTTCAATCTCTTTATGAGTATATAACAGTGCTGAATCCAAACAATCAATTATCATATACAGATGTGACAGATTCTCATAGGCGAGAGCGGTAAAATAATCTCTATGTAATTGTTGACTTATCTGTTTCGTATAGGTAAGACTTTTTAAAAACTCATCTTTAGCCTTTTCCTGTAAACCCAGATAAGAATAAATTCGAGCTCTTATGCTGATGAATTCTGATTTTAATTGGGGATTTCTATCAGCGTATCCTTCTCCAAGAGTAATATACTGCATTGATTTATCATGATTCCCGGTGTCAAAAAGTGCTTGTGAAATATAAAAATATGATTCAGCTATACCCTTACGGAAATTTGATGATTGGGCTAATTCAAGAGCTTTAAAAGCGTATTGGAGGCTGCTTTCAACATCGAGTGAAGCACTATAATCCTGAGCGAGGTCGAGTAGGCTATCCACCTCGTATCTAATTTTTACCGACGGCGTTTTATGCTTTGAACAGCTGGCTAGCAATAAAAAGGCCAATGAAAACAGTGAGATTGTTTTCATTATTGGAGATATCATAATTGACATAACATGTCTAATTTTGAAAAGCAAATAGTTTTGGTTTCATATGTTGCAAAAATATTATTTTCCTCGGCTAATAGGTCAGAAAGGCACACTCTAAATACACTCTATCCTCTAAATCATCCATTTTTTACTTTAAAAGTATATGATTCTCTGTTTTTTTAACCAAAGTATCTATTTTGTATGGGCAACCAAGTGAACCAAACAGATGTACAGAATGAATACCGATCCGTGGCAAATTGTACATTCGTGCCAATGTTGTGTGGGTGTGTATCCTGATAAAAGACAAACCCCGGTTTTCGGGGTTTAATTATGAATGGGTGGCAGGGATCCATTTAATCGATTCACCGCCTTCTGTTCCCTTTTCCTTCATTCCTGAAGTTGGCCACTTCTTTCTGGATAAAATTCCTTTCGGCCTGTTGGGCTTTGTAGAGCTTCTCAGGGGAGAGTACTTTCTCGAATTTAGCCGCATATTCCTTGTCGAGAGCAGCCTCCTGAAGTTTTACCTCCACATCGTCGTCCAGCATTTTCCTGTACTCTTCCTCCGAGATATTGCTGTTATCTTTTATACTTTGCACTTTTTCGCGGTGAGACCTACGCAGTCTGAATTTCTTTTGGTCCAATTCATTGCTCAAAGGAAAATATTTGTTTGACTCCTCCTGGGTGAGCTCCGCCTCTTTTGTTACGAATTCTTTTTTTCTTTTTTCATAATCCGCCATATTCATTTTCCTATCTTGGGAGATTTGGGAAGAGAGAATAAAGAAATGAACGGGCAGTATAAGTGCGCACAAAAGCAAAATAACATTTCTTCTCATTACAAAATTCTTTTTAAAATGATGTATGATACTTTTAGTTTAAATAATACTGATGATATATATAATCGAAGTAGCTGTCTTCCATCAACTGCTCTTCGAGATATTGATAGAATTCCTCTTCGGTTATTTGTACGGTAGACCAGTAATTATCTATATAGACGTTTGATTCCGAGAATGTTTTCCGTACAGCAACATGGTTCTCCACCAGATTATCACCATCGGGAGTTTTCACTAGGAAGTTGATAGTGATGTAAAGGCCTATGAACATAGCAGCCAGATAGACCCATGGCTTTGCTTTATCCCACATTGAGACCGGCTCAGGAATTACTATCTCCCTTTCCGGGAGGCGATTCATTATTTCTTCATTGAATTGCGCGAAATAATTCTCGGGAACTTTGAAAGGACTTTTAGTCTTATCGATTTCTTTTAATTTGTTAATTTTTGTTTCCATACCTCTTATTTTTGCGCTGGCCTGTTGAATAGACTTACTAAATCAATAAAAGTTTAATGGGGTTCACTTAAAAATTTTTCAATTTTTTTCACGGCGTGGTGGTAAGAAGCTTTGAGGGCACCCACTGAAGTCCCAAGAATATCAGACATATCTTCATATTTCATCTCTTCAGAGTATTTCATCTGAAAGACAAGGCGCTGTTTTTCAGGAAGGGTGAGAATCGCTTTTTGCAGAAGTTTTTGTGCTTCGTCGCCATCAAAATAAGGGTCGCTTTCCAACGTATTAAGTAAAAATGAATCATCCTCGTCCAGGGAGGTATTGTTCTGGTTTCGCTTCTTGTTGAGAAAAGTGATGCTTTCATTAATGGCTATGCGGTATAACCAAGTGGTGAGTTTGGCTTCACCTCTGAAATTCTCCAGATTCATCCAGGCTTTTACAAATACATCCTGTAAAATGTCATTGGTATCATCGTGCGAAAGTACCATCTTACGTATTTGCCAGTAGAGCCTTTCACTGTATTCAGAAACAAGTCTGGCAAATCCTTTACGACTTGTCTGCGGATCACGCAATTCTTCCAAGAGTTGTTCCTCGTTATTCATTTCCCTTTTATATATGGAATTCGATGCAAAGGTAAAAGATTTTTATGAACTTCCACTATTCGTTGTTATCTCCTTTTTCAAACCAGATCACGAAGTCTACAGCCTCTCCCGGATTTTGCTGCCACCACTCCAATGATTCGGGAAAATAAGATACGCTGATATAGCGGCAGAAAGTATCATAATATTCTGATTCTGCAATATGTGTGAAAAAAGGAACGTAGAAAGTCCAGAAAATACCTTCTTTGTCTCCCACACTCTCTTTGACCAGGACTTTCATGATCTCTTTATTGACGGTTTTGAACAAAACAAAATCATCGTTTCCCCGTTGGGTGCTTTTCATATAGTTGAGTGTCGTATTGATGGCATTATATACAAGGTTGCGATTGAGTCCTGCTTCGTTGGTCAGAGGAGGTATTTTATCGGTAGGAGGCGAAACACCCGCTTTTTTATTTATCATTTGTTGCTGGATAAACGACCGTTTTACGGGTTCTTCGGCGGTCTTGATACGCATGATATGGAGTATTTCCTCAAATGCATTTTTCGACCGTTTACTGTCTGGTTCAAGTAAAAGAAACATCTGGAACGATAATAAGCTTTGCACCCACAGCCCATTATCATTAAGCGCGTAAGCGTTCAGCAAAAAAGCCCCGCTATGTGATTTGTCGAGATCGATCGCTTTTTTTACATGTTCCAGCGTTTCATCGATATTCCCTTTGTTATAATAGTTTAGCGCAAGATTGAAATGCAGCAGGTATTCATCCCCGTTTTTTTTCAAGCCTTCCAGAAGAAGTGTGATTGCGTCATCCACCTTGTCCATCCCTGCCAATGCTTCACTCTTTACAGCATAGGCACCGGAGGAAAGTTTTTTGTCATTTGAATTGATCACAGTCGTACTATATTCGGATGCATTTTGATAATCTTGCAAAGCAAGATAAGACAATGACATTTCATAAGTGGCCTGTATTGATTTGGGATCGAGTTTCAATGCCTCGTTATATTTTGCGATAGCTTCCTTGTATTTACCCTCATCATGCAACTCCACTCCTTCGTGAATTAGTTCTTCCGCATTGATACTCTGTCCGTAAGAGAATAACAGTATCGATGAAATAGCCAATATGGTAATGAATAATATAGTCCTTTTCATTATTGCACGCTTTTTTTAACGGTTAAAAATAGGACAAAAAAAGATAACCACCGGTTTTTGTTGATAAAATAACCCTCTTTTGTAACACAAATAAACAAATAGTGGATGAAATAAAATGATTTTTACATTTTTTGGTATCACCATAAAGTTAATTACCTTTGTCACTTCTATTAAATAACAATTATGCAGTATATACAAGTACAATTCAATTGTGAGCCTAACACGGAAATATTGACAGACGTACTTTCGGCCCAGTTGGGAGAGATCGGCTTCGAATCTTTTATCCGGACTGAAGCCGGTGTGGACGCTTATATTCCGGGGGGGATGTTCTCTTTGGTTGAAGTGGACCGCCTTCTTAGCGATTTTCCATTGAAAGGCAAAATTACTTATTCCTGTCATAAGATGGAGGATCGAAATTGGAATGAAGAGTGGGAACAGCATTATTTTCAGCCTGTGGTGATCGATGATATACTGTGTATCCATAGTTCTTTTCACCGGATCGGGGGAGATTTCAGATACCGTATACTGATTGATCCGAAGATGGCATTCGGTACGGGACATCATCAGACTACGGAATTAATGATGAGAGAACTGTTGAAGATGGACCTGCATGACAAATCCCTCCTCGATATGGGTTGTGGAACTGCTGTCCTGGCCATTCTGGCCTCTATGAAGGGAGCTTCGGCAATTACCGCAATCGATATAGATGAATGGGCTTACCAGAATGCGGTTGAAAACACCCGGTTAAATAATATTGATAATATAAAGTTGAGACAGGGTGGGGCTGAGTTGTTGGGTGAAGAGACCTATGATGTGATTCTCGCCAATATTAACCGTAATATCCTTTTGCGGGATATACCTTATTATAAGAAAGTATTAAACAAGCACGGAGTGCTGATAATGAGCGGTTTTTATAAGGAGGATATCAATGCTATCCGCGCTGCGGCGGAGGCACAAGATGTGACATACCTTCATTTTTCGGAAATAGATCAGTGGGTGGCTGTTACATTTTGTTTTCAATAAAATAAGCACTAACTTTACGCCAATTTTTCAAAAAGTTCAAAAAATTAATGTGTTTAGGTTGTTAAATTATGGAGTGGTTGATGGAGTTGGTTACCGGAACGGGTATAGCACACTCAATACTGGTGATTGCCCTTGTAATATCAGTAGGGTTGTTGTTAGGCAGGATAAAAATCTTCGGAGTTTCACTTGGAACGACCTGGATCTTATTTTTCGGTATATTTCTGGGGCATATAGGGCTGCAGATCGATGATAACGTACTCCATTTCCTGAAGGAGTTTGGGTTAATCCTGTTTATCTATTCCATTGGTATGCAGGTAGGTCCTAGTTTCTTTTCATCGTTTAAGCAGGGCGGCATCACACTCAATATGCTGGCATCGGGTGTAGTATTGCTGGGAGTATTCATCACTTATATTATACACCTTGTAACCGGATTGCCTATTGCAACCATGGTGGGAATATTGTCGGGGGCGGTTACCAATACGCCGGGACTGGGAGCGGCACAACAGACCTATACCGATGTGACGGGAGTTACCGATCCTACTATTGCTACCGCTTATGCAGTGGCATATCCATTGGGAGTAGTGGGAATCATCATGAGTATTGTCCTTTTCAGGTATATTTTCAGGATCAACTTTGAAAAAGAAAACAGTGCTTTAGATAACAATGACGCATCTAAAATGATGGAAGCGCATATGTTTTCGTTACAGGTAGTAAATCCCTCCATTTTTGGTAAAAATATAAGAGAGATAAAGCGGGTGATTGATAAGGAATTTGTCATATCGAGGATATTACATGTAAAAAATGGAGTGTTGGTTGTTCCTCGTACTGATACACTCCTCCAAGAGAATGACAAGATATTGGTCGTCTCCAACTTTAAAAATATTGATGTGATTGAAGCACTTATCGGACAACGTATCGATATGGACCGGTCGGAATGGAACAAGTTGGATTCTCAATTGGTATCCCGCAGGATATCGATTACCAAGTCGGCAATCAACGGGCGTTCCATCGGCAGCCTGAAACTACGTAATATATTCGGCATAAATATCACCCGTGTAAATCGTGCCGGGGTGGATCTGATCGCCGATTCGAGGCTTCAGTTGCAATTGGGCGATCGGGTGACGGTAGTAGGATCGGAAGAATCTATTACCAATGTAGAGAGGTTTCTCGGAAATTCATTGAAACGTCTTAGGGAGCCCAACCTGATTTCTATCTTTATAGGTATTGCCTTGGGAGTACTGGTAGGAAGTATCCCTTTCCTCATTCCCGGTGTTCCACAACCGGTAAAACTGGGATTGGCAGGGGGACCGCTTATTGTGGCTATCCTGATCAGTAAATTCGGGCCCAAGTATAAATTGGTGACTTACACCACGATGAGTGCTAACCTGATGTTGCGGGAAATAGGTATTGCCTTGTTCCTTGCCTGTGTGGGCCTCGGCGTCGGAGGCGATTTTGTGGAAACGGTAGTGAACGGTGGTTATAAATGGATTGGCTATGGTGTCATCATCACTGTAGTACCACTGCTCATCATCGGTATCATCGGACGGAAGATATGCAAGTTAAATTATTTCGCATTGATTGGATTGATAGCGGGTAGTATGACCGATCCTCCTGCCTTATCTTTTGCCAACACAACTGCGGGGAATGATATCCCTGCGGTGAGCTATGCGACCGTCTACCCGCTTACGATGTTTCTCAGGGTGATTACAGCACAGCTGTTGATTCTGATTTTCCTATAAATGACACATCTTGTATTTACTATCAATTATCATACAGCCGGCGGAGAACAGGTTTGCCTTTGCGGATCAACCTCTGAACTGGGAGGTGACAATGAACGGGATGCAGTTATCCTTACTACAGGGGACGGTCATAATTGGTCCGCTGATGTGGATATAGAGGAGACGACCGTCATTGCATATTATTATTTTATCAGGAAGGGGGGAGATATCGTTCGCCGTGAATGGGGAAATCCCCGGAAGCTTTCCATTACCCAAAGAGAGAAAAAAACTGTCATTCAAGACCTTTGGAAGAATAAACCCACTCATTCGTATCTCTATTCCACTGTTTTTACCGATACTGTTTTCCGGCATGAGAAAAGCGCTTTTCCTTTAAAGTATCCCGCCCGGGCTGTCCTGTTGAATATAGTTTGCCCTTATGTCGCATCCGGCCAGATACTGGTGATTAGCGGTAGTTGTGAAGCTTTGGGTGAGTGGGATCTGGCACAGGCCAGGCCTCTTGCCTATATGGGGGATGGTGAATGGCAGGTACTGCTCGATGCGGAAACGTTACCCGCCGTGAGTGAGTACAAATTTGTGATTGTAGATAAGATTACCGGTAAAGCTATACATTGGGAGGATGGTGTAAATCGCTTATTAACAGTGAATAAATCGGGGAAAGAAGATGTTATTCAGGTCGAGATGGCGTTGCAGTTCCATTATCAAAACTTTATTTATAAAGGAACAGGAACAGCCATTCCGCTTTTCTCTCTAAGAACGGATGATAGTTTCGGGGTGGGTGATTTTGCCGATCTCCGCAAAATGGTAGATTGGGCAGTACTTACCCGTCAGCAATTGATCCAGCTATTGCCGGTAAATGATACCAGCGTCACCAAAACCTGGCGTGATTCTTATCCCTACAGTGCTATATCTGCTTTTGCACTTCATCCTATCTATTTGGGATGCAGCGACTATCCCATAAAATCTAAACGGAAGCAAAATGCTTTCCTCAAAAGAGCACGGGAACTGAATCGTTTGACGGAACTGGATTATGAGAAAGTATTGTCTTTAAAATTCCATTATAGCCGGGAATTATTTATGCAAGAAGGAGAGATGGTACTCGCTTCGGAGGAGTATCTCGCATTTTGGGAGAAAAATAAATCATGGCTGTTCCCTTATGGATGTTATTGTTATTTGCGCGATAAACAAGGGTGCGCCAATTTCAGGGACTGGGGTGAATATGCCACTTATCACGAGACATTACTTAAGCAAATGGTAGATTCAGATACCGTCGCAAGGGAAGAAACGCGATACTGGGCATTCCTTCAATTTCTGCTTCACCAGCAATTCTCTGCCGTAAAACGGTACGCAAATAAAAAAGGTATAGTCCTGAAAGGAGATGTCCCTATTGGTATCAACCGCAACAGCGTCGATGCATGGGTTGCTCCCGGACTGTTTCATATGGATACCCAAAGCGGTGCACCACCTGACGATTTCTCTTTCTTTGGCCAGAATTGGGGATTTCCTACATACAACTGGCAAATGATGGAAAAAGATGCTTATGCATGGTGGGTGAGTCGTTTCCATAAGATGGCGGACTACTTTGATGCTTATAGGATCGATCATATCCTGGGGTTCTTCCGCATTTGGGAAATACCACTCGATGCTGTGCAGGGTTCACTTGGCCATTTCAGTCCGGCGCTTCCTTTCCGGGTGGAGGAGATCAATCGTGCGGGAATTCCTTTTGATGAAGAGCGGATGGTACAGCCATTCATCCATGAGCACTTTCTGGATGATATTTTTTCCGGATATACCGGAGAGGTGGAGAGAGAATATCTTGAAACAACCGGAAAGCAGCGATTCAAACTGAAGCCGTATTGTGATACCCAACAAAAAATCAAGCAACTTTTTGAAAATAAGAGTGATGACAAGAGTAGGCAGATCCGCGACGGGCTTATGTTGTTATGTTCGGAGGTACTCTTCGTAAGGGATCCGCAAGATCATCATTGTTTTCATCCGCGTATTACCGCACAATATACCCATTCCTATCAAAACCTGGACGAGTACATGAAGGAACCGTTCAACAAGCTGTATGATGAATTCTATTATCATCGTCATAACGATTTCTGGCGTGAAGAGGCGATGAAAAAATTGCCGGTACTTATTTCCTCCACCAGGATGATGGTTTGTGGTGAAGATCTGGGAATGGTGCCTGACTGTGTACCGTTGGTGATGCATGAATTGCAGATGTTGAGTTTAGAGATCCAGCGGATGCCGAAAGATCCGCATACCATTTTTACTGATTTGCAGGGAGTCCCTTACCTGTCGGTTTGTACGACCTCTACCCACGACATGTCACCCCTCCGTTTGTGGTGGACCGAAAACCGGGAAATTACCCAACGCTATTATAATGAAGTGTTGCACCGAGAAGGTGACGCTCCTGCCGAGTGTGGTACCGATATCTGCCGGCAGATCATAGAACAGCATCTCCGGTCGTCGTCCATGTGGGTGATCATTCCGCTACAGGATTGGCTATCGATCGATGATAAGTTGCGAAATCCCGATATTGCCGGTGAACGTATTAATATACCGGCAAACCCCGAACACTATTGGCGGTACAGGATGCATATCTCTCTGGACGATCTGCTGAAAGAAACCGACTTCAATGGAGAATTGGCGATGCTTGCAGGGAGGAGGTTTTTAGAATGAGAAACTGGGTGACAAGGGAACTGGAACTGGGAAAAAAGGGGAGAAAAAAGAGGGTAGAATCACTGCGATTTACCCTCTTTTCAAATTATGTTGTTTCCATCTCATTACGCTTTTCCGGCGCTTCCCAATACGCTTTCGGTTTTATGCATATAGAGTTTTTTCAACTCGTCGCGGGCCGGACCGAGGTATTTGCGGGGATCGAATTCAGCCGGTTTAGTGGCGAATACTTCGCGTATGGCAGCTGTCATTGCCAGACGTCCGTCAGAATCGATATTGATTTTGCATACAGCCGATTTGGCTGCTTCACGCAATTGCTCTTCGGGGATACCGATAGAATCGTTTAGTTTCCCTCCATATTGGTTGATGGTCTTTACATATTGCTGTGGAACAGAAGATGAGCCGTGGAGTACGATGGGGAATCCCGGAATACGCTTTTCAATTTCTTTCAGGATATCGAAACGCAACGGTGGTGGTACCAATACACCATTTTCATTGCGGGTACATTGCTCGGGAGTGAATTTGAAAGCTCCGTGAGAAGTACCGATAGATATAGCCAGCGAGTCCACGCCGGTACGGGTTACGAAATCCACTACTTCATCAGGTTCGGTATAAGTATGGTGTTCTGCCTGTACATCATCTTCGATACCGGCCAGTACTCCGAGTTCTCCTTCTACGGTCACATCATGCTGGTGAGCATATTCTACTACTTGTTTTGTGAGTGCGATATTTTCTTCATAGGGAAGATGTGATCCGTCGATCATCACTGAAGAGAAACCATATTCAATACAACTTTTACAAAGTTCGAAGCTGTCACCATGATCGAGGTGGAGTACAATGGGTATTTCATACCCCAGTTCTTTTGCATATTCCACAGCGCCCTGTGCCATGTAACGCAGTAATGTCTGATTGGCATATTTACGTGCACCACTCGATACCTGCAGGATTACAGGAGATTTCGTTTCAACGCATGCCGAAATGATAGCCTGCAATTGCTCCATGTTGTTGAAGTTGAAAGCAGGAATGGCATAACCCCCCTCTATAGCCTTCTTAAAGATCTCTCTTGAGTTCACTAAACCCAATTCTTTATAACTTACCATTGTTCTAATTGTTTATTATGGATTGAAAAATCTGAAATAATATCACAAAAATACGACATAATCTGCAATATGAGAAATTTTTCTGCGAAAGAGTCATTAAAAATGATTATTCAGCCCTAAAAAAGACAAACAGAAGTGAGCATAAATCCTTTCAAAAGAATTGCGAATCAATTTTTTTCTTCTTATTTTTGCCATCGATATATTAGCTCATATTGCATTTGGTCAGGAAGAATGTAATGAAAGTTTTTTATCACCTATTCTAATATTATTTACAACAATTTACAAATTTTACTTATGATGATCTTAGGAATACCGAAGGAGATTATGCAAGGAGAAGCCCGTGTTGCAGCAACCCCTGAAACTGTGAAAAAATTCGTGAAAGATGGGTTTGCGGTATTGGTAGAAACCGGTGCCGGAGAAGGTTCACATTATTATGACAATCAATATGCGGAGGCGGGAGCTGAATTGGTTGCCGATCCAAAGCAACTGTTTGCCAGGGCCAATCTGATTCTAAAGGTAAAGGAGCCTCTTTTTAATGCGAATGAAAATATGCATGAAGTGGATATGATGCATGAAGGACAATATATTATCACCTTTATTCATCCCGCTTCACCGGTAAATCACGAAATGGTGAAGAAACTGGCTGCTGCGGGAGTGACGGGCTTCACACTCGACGGGGTTCCCCGTATCTCACGGGCACAAAATATGGATGCACTTACATCGATGAGTACCTGTGCCGGTTACAAGGGAATGATTATGGCGGCCGACGATCTTTCTTATTTCATGCCACAGATGTTTACCGCGGTAGGGATGCTTAAGCCGGCCAATGTACTTGTAATTGGCGTGGGGGTAGCCGGCTTGCAGGCGCTGGCTACTGCCAAGCGGCTGGGAGCCGTTACTTATGCCATGGATATTCGTCCGGCGGCCATTGAACAAGCAAAAAGCCTTGGTGCAAAAGTGATAGAATCGGGAGTGCCGGCAGAAATGGCTGTCGGGGAGGGTGGCTACGCTAAAAAACTTCCTGAAGAATGGATACGGAAGGAACGGGAAGAATTGAATAAAGTATTGAAAGATATGGATATTATTTTCCTGAGCGCCCTGGTTCCGGGAAAAGTGGCTCCTATTCTTATTACCGAAGAGATGGTGAAGGAGATGAAGAACGGCTCTGTCATTGTGGATGTCTCTATCGATCAGGGAGGAAACTGCGCAATTACTCCGGCAGGAAAGAAGGAAGTGAGGCATAATGTGACTATCAATGGAATAAAAAATATACCCGGGTTAATTCCTACAAGTTCTACATGGATGTTTGCCCACAATGTTTATCACCTGGTGAATTATCTGGTGAAAGAAGGTCGGATCACGCTCGATATGAACGATGAAATTACTCGTTCCATCCTGGTAACTCATGATGACAAGATCGTGCATGAAGGTACGCGTGAAGCAATGGGGATATAACTAAAAATGAACAATATGAACCCTGTTATCTTGGTACTGGTTTTTATAGTTGCCTCTGTTGTCGGTTACCTGATCATCAGGAATGTGCCGAGTTTACTGCATACACCCCTCATGTCGGGAATGAATGCCCTCGCCGGCATCATCATCCTTGGTGCTCTGGTAGTGGTGGGTCTTTCAGATTCTGAGGCCACAGGTGCAAGGCTTGCGGGGCAAGTGCTGGGGGGACTGGCAGTGATAGGCTCCATCGTGAATGTAGTAGGGGGCTTCGGCGTAACCCACAGGATGTTGAAGATGTTTGACAAAAAGAAAAAATCGGGTAAATCATGAGTAATACCATATATATAGTAATCTGTGTCATTCTGTCGATAGCCGTATTGGTAGGTATTTCGCTCATGAGTAAAGTAAAGACCGCAGTGGCCGGTAACCTGCTCAGCGCATTGAGTGTTTTTGCAGGGATGGTTGTCACATTGCTTCATTACAATATTGTATCGGTATGGAGTATTTACCTCTATATACTAATAGGAGTATTGATAGGGAGTGTATTAGCGGTCAGGGTGAAAATGATCCAGATGCCACAACTTGTGGCATTACTCAATGGTATAGGTGGAATAGCCGCGGCTCTGGTGGGGATCTTGTCCCTGCTTGGTATTGGTGTCCCTGATGGAGGATATCCCGCTTTCGAAAGATTCACTGCAATGTTGGCAGTAGTGGTAGGGCTGGTCACCTTTACCGGAAGTATGGTCGCGGCCGGTAAACTCCATAAACTCTTACCACAAAAGCCGGTTATCCTGAAAAATCATGAAGCATTGTTGAAGATAAGCCTTGTGATAATGATTGGGGTAATTCTTTTTTCTGCTTTTCCGATAGATAATACTTTTTGGATTGCGGTTGTACTGATCGTAAGCATCGTAGTGAGTTCCTTCTTCGGTTATGCTTTTACCATCAGGGTAGGTGGTGCGGATATGCCCATCACCATCTCCCTGTTGATTTCGCTGAGCGGAGTGGCCGGTGCCATTGCCGGGATGGCGCTCAATGATCTGTTGTTGGTATCGGTAGGCGGTATTGTCGGCGCCTCGGGGCTGCTTCTCACTCAGATTATGTGTCGCGCGATGAATCGAAAACTGGTTGATATCCTTACTGGTAAAACGTCAGTAGCGAAACCAACCACTGAATTACCTGAAACAGAAGAGAAAGCTGAAGTTACACAAGAAACGGACGCCGAAATCCTGAAATCGGCCAAGACGGCCATTATTGTTCCCGGCTACGGGATGGCGTTGGCCCAGGCACAGCTTTTAGTACGCCAGTTGGCTGATAAGTTGGAAGCCAATGGAACAAACGTTAAATATGCAATTCACCCTGTAGCCGGACGTATGCCCGGCCATATGAACGTATTATTGGCGGAGGCGGATGTACCCTATGAACAACTCTACGAAATGGAGGCTATCAATGATCAATTTGTGGAAACTGATATAGTGATCGTAATCGGTGCTAATGACGTAATCAATCCTGCAGCTAGGGATGCCAAGGACACGCCCATATATGGAATGCCGGTATTGAACGTAGATCATGCCAGGGAAGTTTTTATCTGTAATTACGATTTGAATCCCGGTTATGCGGGTGTAGATAATCCATTATACAAACGGAATCATGGTATTCATCTACTGATAGGGGATGCAAAAGATTCATTGGGCAGGATTATTGACCAGATCGGACCGGGCAATCCTATGTAGAATGAGGGTAGTCCCGAGTCATCAAGCTTAAATCACAGGAATGGAGAGAGGAATTGGGGTATTTTTTATCAATTAGTGATAATTCCTCTCTCCTTTTTTTGAAAATATGAAAAATTTATTTTTCTTTGTTTATCCTTATTAAAAACATTTATAAGTAACCCCCAATTTATAGTCATTGACAATGGAAAATTTCAATAAGAACAGCGAAATCCAAATTGAATTAAGCGATGAGATTGCACAGGGTGTCTATTCCAATCTGGCAATTATATCTCACTCCACGTCGGAGTTTGTTATTGATTTTATTCGTATTGTGCCGGGGGTTCCCAAGGCAAAAGTCAAATCCAGAATCATTCTTACGCCTGAACATGCCAAAAGGTTGTTGATGGCGTTGAAAGACAATATTGATAAATTTGAACAGCAAAATGGCACGATCAGGATCCAGAATGATCCCGGATTCCTGCCTCCTCTCGGGGGAATTGGACAGGCTTAGATGTGTTGTATTTTTTAGACGAAGACTTATTATTTAATTTAAAAATCACAAAAATGCAGGGCATGTATATATTTAGCTATACGTGGAAGCTTAATTAACAGATTAATCAAGACTAAATACTCAAAACTTATGGATTTACTAAGTATTTCTACTGTCAATTGGTCGAGGGCACAATTTGCTCTTACGGCCGGTTATCACTGGATATTTGTCCCGATCACTCTTGGTTTAGGGCTTATTATGGCCATCATGGAAACGATGTATGTGAGGACGGGAGATATAAAGTGGAAAAATGTGACCAAGTTCTGGCAAAAGATTTTCAGTATCAATTTTGTCATCGGTGTGGCTACGGGCATTATCCTTGAATTTCAATTCGGTACCAACTGGTCGAATTACAGTTGGTTTGTAGGAGATATTTTTGGAGCTCCCCTTGCCATTGAAGGGATTGTTGCTTTTTTTCTGGAAGCTACATTTATTTCAGTTATGCTTTTTGGGTGGAACAGAGTAAGTAAAAGAATGCACTTGGCGTCTACCTGGTTAGTATTTCTTGGCGCTACTTTATCTGCCTTCTGGATTCTGGTTGCCAATGCCTGGATGCAATATCCGGTGGGGATGGAATTCAATCCTGATACAGTGCGCAATGAAATGGTCGATTTTTGGTCGGTAGTAGTTTCACCGGTAGCGGTCAATAAATTTCTGCATGCCGTTTTTTCCGGCTGGGCTATAGGAGCCGGTCTAGTGGCGGGTGTTGCCGCCTGGTACCTGTTGAAAAGGCGCCATCATGATTTTGCACTGAAAAGTATGAAAGTCGGCGCCATTGTGGGACTGCTGGCATTTGTAATGTTGGCAGTTACCGGCGACGGTTCTGCCCACGAAGTATCGCAGAAACAACCGATGAAACTGGCAGCTATGGAAGGTCTTTATAAAGGGAAAGAAGGCGCTGGGTTGGTTGCTATCGGTATGTTAAATCCTGCCAAGCAAGCTTACGACGATGAGATAAATCCTTATATTTTTAAGTTGGAGATACCCAAACTCTTGTCTTTCCTCGGATACCGGAACCTGAATGCATTTGTGCCGGGAGTCAAAGATATTATAGATGGAGGTTATACGCTTCAGGACGGCGCCACAGCCCTTTCTTTTGAAGAAAGAAAGGCCCGCGGTGAGATGGCTATTCAGGCGTTGGCCGATTATCAGACGGCAAAGGCAGAAGAAAAGGAGGCGATAGCAGCGGGAGATAGGGATAAAGCGACCGCCGCAAGTGAAGCAGCAGCTAATCATGAGACTATCCTGAAGGAAAATTACGCACATTTTGGATATGGTTATCTTGAAACCGGAACCGACCTGATTCCCAATCTACCTCTTACGTTCTATTCTTTTCACCTTATGGTGATCATAGGACTCTACTCCATTCTTTTCTTCGCTATCCTTCTTTATTTTGTTTATAAGAAAGAACTCCATAATACGAAATGGTTGTTATATATAGCATTATGGAGCATACCTCTGCCTTTTATTGCAGGACAGGCAGGATGGGCTGTGGCCGAAGTGGGGCGGCAGCCATGGACTATCCAGGACATTCTTCCGGTACAAATAGCCGCATCTGCTGTTTCGGCCGGAAATATTGCTGCTACATTCGTCATTTTCACGGTGTTATTCACGGGGATGCTTATTGCGGAGGCGACCATTATGGTAAAACAGATTAAGAAAGGGCCCGATCCGATTGCCGGAGAAGAAGCCTGATCCTAATAAGATAATTAAACAGACTAAAAGAAAAATACAATGATAACTTACGATTTTCTACAGAAATACTGGTGGTTGGTAATGTCGCTCCTGGGCGGATTACTGGTATTCCTGATGTTTGTTCAGGGCGGCCAGTCCATGTTGAATTCCCTCTCTAAGAAAGAAGATGAGAAAAGATTGCTGATCAATGCACTGGGACGCAAATGGGAATATACTTTCACCACATTGGTTACTTTTGGAGGGGCTTTCTTTGCTTCGTTTCCCCTTTTTTATTCTACCAGTTTCGGGGGTGCCTACTGGGCCTGGATGATCCTGTTGTTTTGTTTTGTATTACAGGCCATATCCTATGAATATCAATCCAAACCGGGTAATATTTTCGGTGCAAAGACCTATAGGGCATTTTTATTTTTGAACGGCGTATTGGGTACATTCCTGCTGGGAGTAGTGGTAGCTTCTTTTTTTACCGGATCCGAATTTACAATAGGGAAAGGTAATATTGCCGGAATGGGCACTTCAGGCTTTACCATCAGTCAGTGGCAGAATCCACTCCACGGACTTGAATTATTGGCGAATGTAAGAAACCTCTGCCTTGGGCTGGCGGTACTTTTCCTTGCCCGTACCCTTGCGAGCCTCTTCTTTGTGAATCGCCTCGATCATGAGGTTCTCGAAAAGAGATCCCGCAAATTTACACTATACAATGGGATACCCTTTGTGGTTTTCTTCCTTATATTTCTAATCTGGACTCTTCTGGCCGAAGGATATGCTGTGAATCCTGATACAGGTCAGGTATATATGGAAAAGATGAAATACCTGCATAATTTTATCGATATGCCGGTCATACTCATATTTTTTGTGTTAGGGGTATTAGCAGTGCTGTATGGAACTTTCAATACGGTCTTTAATCCCGGCTTTAAAAAAGGAATCTGGTTTGCCGGTGCGGGAACAATCGTGACGGTGACCATGCTGTTGCTGGTGGCAGGATATAATAATACTGCATATTATCCCTCATCGATTGACCTGCAGAGTTCGCTTACGTTACAAAATTCATCATCAAGCTATTTTACACTGTCGGTAATGGCAGTAGTATCACTACTTGTTCCCTTTGTGATTGGTTATATATTTTATGCATGGAGATCGTTGGAAAAAAAGAAGCTGAATTTGAACGATCTGGAATCAGATGGGCATGCTTACTGATTCCTGAGGGAAATTTTTATTTCTATTAGTATAATAAATGAGGATACGAATACCCGGTATCCTCATTTATTATAAAAGTAAAATCATTGCGGGATGATATTCCCGATAAAATGTGTAAATTTGTACCGGTCATTTTTAAAGTCTTTCTCTATGGGTATGTATCGTAGAATATCTGTTTTCATGTTGCCTGTGGCTGCGTTATTATTTGCCACCTGTTGTAACCAACGGGGCAAAAGCAGTATGTTCAGAAGTGAAAATAACGTTGAATTCGATACGGTCAGCGTAGTTGCCCATCACCATCTCGAGGGGGACACGGCAAATCCTTACTGTAATATTTTAGTAGATTTTGTTTATCCTGTTACCAGTAATAAGATGAATCTGGAGGGACTGCAGAAATTTTTTATCCGGAACGTGTTGGGAGTGCCGTACGATACATTGTCTCCTTCCGATGCCGTCGGGGCGTATGTGCGGGATTATATCGAAAATTATACCGCCGATGCCAATACATACCGGGAAAGTGTGGATGAAATCAAAGAGTTCAACAGTCTTATTTCCGGTATGAATGTTACCGAGAGCGAACATTATGTACAGGATTTTTTTTATTCCTATTACGAGACTCTTTCGGACTCAATAGTCTATAACCGACATGGGGTCCTTTCATTCCAGGTGAAGCAATCGAATAATAAGGACGGCGCGGTTTCATATGATTCCTACCGTAATTATGTGTTGAATCTAGGAACAGGAAAACCGGTCACGGAGAATGATATCTTCAATCCGGGATATGATCTGTTGATGCAACGTTTTATCGTGGCGGCGCTACAGGAACAATGCAATGTGGACAGTGTGGAAGAATTAGAGGATATTGGTTTTTTTG
This sequence comes from Proteiniphilum sp. UBA5384, assembly GCF_002410825.1. Taxonomy (GTDB): domain Bacteria; phylum Bacteroidota; class Bacteroidia; order Bacteroidales; family Dysgonomonadaceae; genus Proteiniphilum. Next base: position 21,355 of record NZ_DHOS01000006.1, read on the forward strand.
GCGTGAGGGAGATTATGCCCAATCAAAATTTTTTACTAAACGATAAAGGAATTATTTATACTTTTAACAAGGGTGAATATTCAGCTTATCAATTGGACGCACCTGTTATATTCATTCCATATGAAACGATTCTTTCCTTATTAAAGGAAAACAGTATCGCTGCTAAATTAGCTAATTTGTAGTGAAAAGTATTGAAACTTATTTTCCGAGACTTACTGAGCATCAGAAACAGCAGTTTAATGCTCTGCCTGATTTATATGCGGAATGGAATGCCAGAATTAACGTGATATCCCGTAAGGATATTCAAAATCTCTATCCGCATCATGTATTGCACTCACTGTCTGTTGCCCGGTATATCCGGTTTACTTCCGGCTCCACTATTCTGGATGTGGGCACAGGAGGCGGTTTTCCCGGTCTTCCTCTTGCAATATTTTTCCCGGAGGTGAAGTTCGTATTGCTCGATAGTATTGGTAAGAAGGTGAAAGTGGCGGAAGAAATTTCCGAAGCAATCGGATTGGAAAATGTGGAAACCGTGCATTCACGGGTAGAGCAAGAGAAAAGGAAATTTCATTTTGTCGTGAGCCGGGCAGTGATGCCATTGCCTGAACTTGCCAGGATTACGCATAAAAATATTTCCGGAGAACAGATCAATGCTTTGCCTAATGGCATTATATGCCTGAAAGGAGGAGACCTCTCGGCGGAGGTACATCCTTTCAGGCAGGTAGCGGAAATTGTTTCCCTCTCTGATTATTTCTCAGAGCCGTTTTTTGAGACTAAAAAGCTGGTGTATGTACCGCTGAGTTCATGATTATTGCGAGTTCCATACACCGACAAAAAAATAAAATAATTGTATGAATATAAAAACATTCGAATTCAATCCGTTAGGAGAAAATACATACGTGTTGTCAGACGAAACCAACGAATGTGTGGTCATTGATCCCGCTCCTTTTTATCCCGATGAAAAGGAACTCCTGCTCAGTTATCTTCTTGACTACGGTTTTAAAGTAAAGCACCTATTGAATACTCACCTGCATTTTGATCATATTTTTGGCATCAATATGCTTACCTCTCAATTCGGGCTTACGGTAGAATGTCATCCCGACGATCTTTTTCTCTTGGAGGATATTCCCGGGCAGATGCAGTTATTCGGGTTGTCAACTGGGAATATTGACTTTAAGCCCGCAAATGTGAATTATTTGAATGAAGGCGATATCATCACGTTTGGAAATCAGTCGCTGAGGGTATTCCATACCCCCGGTCATTCTCCTGGCAGTGTGGCGTTTTATCATGAAGCGGATGGTTGTGTATTCAGTGGCGACCTGCTCTTTTATTCGGGAGTAGGGAGGACCGACTTGCCGGGCGGAAGCTACGAAGAGTTGGTACACAGTATAGAAACCAAGATGTTTACCCTGCCTGACAGCACTGTTGTTTATTCCGGGCATGGACCTGCCACTACCATCGGCTTCGAGAAAAAGAACAATCCTTTTGTTGGACAATAAAAAATATAATTAAATTCCTCTCTTGCTTTATGATAAAAATGGAACAATTTAAGAACCGGCATATCGGTATAACCGAATCCGATAAAAAGAAAATGCTCGAAGCAATCAATGTTTCTTCGATGGGTGAACTGATCGACCAGACAATTCCTTCAGATATCCGTTTGACGAAACCGCTCTCTTTGCCCGAGGCACTGTCGGAGCATGAGTATGCTGAGGAAATTGCCCGCATCGCTTCTCAGAATAATCTCTTTACATCCTATATAGGCATGGGCTGGTATGATACGGTCACACCTGCCGTGATTTACCGGAATGTGTTTGAGAATCCGGTATGGTATACTTCTTATACTCCTTATCAGGCAGAGATT
>NZ_DHOS01000006.1:23405-81885 GCF_002410825.1 Proteiniphilum sp. UBA5384
TACTCCTTATCAGGCAGAGATTTCGCAGGGCCGGCTGGAAGCATTGATCAATTTCCAGACAGTAGTAAGTGAACTTACCGCATTGCCGTTAGCCAACTGTTCGTTATTGGACGAAGCGACCGCTGCCGCTGAAGCCGCGACCATGATGTATGGTCTTCGTAGTCGTGAACAGGTGAAAAACGGAGTGGAAACACTTTTCGTGGATAAAAATATTTTTCCTCAAACATTGGCCGTATTGAAGACAAGAATGCACTATACCGGAATTGATATTGTTGTGGGAGACTATAAAACAGTTACTTTCGAAAAATCTTATTTTGGTGCGATCATTCAGTATCCCAATAGTAACGGCAATGTGGAGGATTACCGAGAATTTACAGAGCAGGCACATGAAGCGGGTTGTAAAGTGGCCGTAGCCACCGATTTGATGGCTTTAACTCTCCTTTCCCCACCGGGTGAATGGGGGGCCGATATCGCTTTCGGAAGCAGCCAGCGTTTCGGTATCCCGATGTTTTATGGAGGTCCTTCCGCGGCGTTTTTCGCCACCATGGATGAATATAAACGCTCCATACCCGGACGTATCATCGGTATTTCTAAAGACGCATACGGTAAAGAAGCACTCCGCATGGCCTTGCAGACGCGCGAACAACATATCAAAAGGGAGAAAGCTACCTCCAATATCTGCACCGCGCAGGCCCTGCTGGCCACCATGTCGTCTTTCTATGCCGTATACCACGGCCCGGAAGGACTTAAAAGTATTGCGCGCCGCATCCATTCCATCGCTTCGCATGTGAGCGAGGAGTTGAAGGAGATGGGATATAAGCAGGTAAACAGCAGCTATTTTGACACACTCAAAATCAGCCTGCCCGAAGGTATCTCGGTGCAGGATATCCGGGACAATGCGGAAATGAGAGGCATCAACCTGCGTTACTTCGAAAGCGGTGAAGTGGGCATCAGCATTGATGAGACAACCAATGCTCACCGGGTGCATGAATTGCTGGCGGCATTTGCCATGACGGCGGGTAGTTCAAAAGTATACCTGCTTGAAGATCTCCCGGAGAAGAGCACGTTAAAAGAATCCCAACTCAGAAAATCCGATTTTCTTACGCATCCCACTTTCAACCGCTATCATACCGAGACAGAACTGATGCGTTATATTAAAAGGCTTGAACGGAAAGATATATCGCTGGCCCATTCCATGATCTCGCTCGGCTCCTGCACGATGAAGCTGAATGCGGCGTCTGAATTACTTCCGCTGGGGCTTGCCGGCTTCCAGCGTGTCCATCCGTTTGCACCATTGGAACAGGTGGGAGGATACACACAGATGATCAGTGAACTGGAAGGGATGCTGGCAGAAATTACCGGATTTGCGGCTACCAGCCTGCAACCTAATTCGGGAGCGGCAGGGGAGTATGCCGGACTGATTACCATTGCCGGTTACCTTGAAAGTAATGGAGAAGGGCATCGTAAAGTGGTACTGATTCCTGCATCGGCACACGGCACCAATCCTGCCAGCGCGGTTCAGGCAGGATTTCAACCCGTTACTGTGGCCAGTGATGCGAATGGGAATGTGGATATGGGAGATTTACGTGCCAAGATCACTCAGTATAGAAATGATTTGGCAGCTTATATGATTACTTATCCGTCTACCCATGGTATTTTTGAGACGGAGATAAAAGAGATGTGCCGCCTGATCCACGATGCAGGAGGACAGGTATATATGGATGGTGCGAATATGAATGCACAAGTGGGATTGACCAATCCTGGCACCATCGGAGCCGATGTATGCCATCTCAATCTGCACAAGACATTTGCCATTCCTCATGGGGGCGGGGGACCCGGCGTAGGACCCATTTGTGTGGCTGAACACCTTGTCTCGTTCCTGCCCGGACATCCGGTAACCTTGTCGAATAACAAGAATACAGTGTCAGGATCAGCCTACGGTAGCGCCGGAGTGCTGGAGATCACTTATGCCTATATTCGTATGATGGGTGCTGACGGACTGAGAGAAGCTACTGAAGCAGCTATCCTCAATGCCAATTATGTAGCTGAAAAACTGATGGATTCCTATGGTATTGTTTATCGGGGAGCCAATGGCAGGGTAGGGCATGAACTCATTCTCGATTGTCGTGGACTTAAAGAGGTGTCGGGCATTACCGAAACCGATATTGCCAAACGCCTGATCGATTATGGTTATCATGCACCCACGCTCTCTTTCCCCGTGCATGGCACGCTGATGGTAGAACCTACGGAAAGTGAGAGCTTGGCGGAACTCGACCGTTTTGTGGCGGTGATGGACCAGATCCACGAAGAGATCATCGAGGTATCGCGCGGTGAATATACGGCGCAAGACAATGTGTTGGTGAATGCCCCGCATCCCCAGTATGAAGTTACCGCCGACGAGTGGAAACATGCCTATCCGCGGAGCAAAGCGGCTTACCCGCTACCTTTTGTGGCGGAGAACAAGTTCTGGGTAGATGTGGCACGTGTGGACAATGCTTATGGTGACAGAAACCTTGTTTCTTGCCTCTGCCGATAATGATTATTGTCTCTCCTGTTATGGGAAGTCCATTTTATAGGAGAGCGTATTTCTTTTGTGGGTTGTAAAATCAGCGACACTGAAACAGACGGGATAAATATTCCCGAAATCTGTAGTGTTCCTCGCTTCTTTATAGGCGTCCAGTGCTTTTGATGTGTCCTTCTCGCTTTGTGCCTGATTGTCATTGTCGAAATAAACATAGCATATCTCGGATGATTCAATCAGTGCCGTCTCATCAGGTGATAGGGTGGAGTTGTCCAGAAATTTATTAATGGCTGTTTTCACATACTCTGAGTCGGTCTTTGATTGTACCACTAACAATCCTACGTTGCCATATTCCACTGATTCCACGTAGGAAACACCTTTGCTCCGGTCGGTCTCTTTCAATGGTTCATCGATGATAGTCCCGTTGTTGGGTAAGTTCAGGTCGAGGGTAAAGGCGGTTCTCCTGAAGCTGAAGATTAGCCCGTAGGTGTCTTCCATCTCTTTTTGGGCGTAGGAACTGCCTGTTACAATTTCATCCAGTTTCACGCCGAAGTTGACCATGCCGATTGCATGCAGCAGCCGGTAGGTATAAAATTCAGCGTTATCGGCTTCTTTGAAAGAAACAGGTTCTTGGGGTTTCCCGGCAATAATATCGTCCGCAAATTGTTTTTGGTCGGAAAGAGACGGTATAAATTCACGTTTTTCATCCTCCGCCGAAGTGGATATTGTGACCGGTTTAAAGGTGTATCCGGTGAATTGGGGGATATCCACACTATTTTCGATATTGTGACCCACCAGATTTCCTAAAAATATTTTATCCGTAATGCCGGGGTTGACAAATAGTTGGCTTGTCTTTACGTCGCAAGCGATTATTTTATCTGTTTGGATCGTAAATCCACTCTCTATCGGCCTGAAAATTTCTAAAGATGGTCCCCGGAGAATATCTTTTAAGCCGTATTGTCCGACTGATAACGTTTGATGAACCCCTCCTGCGGTAAATGAAAGGGAGAAATAACGTTGTTTAATATTACGGTTTTCGTCGGCTTTAAAAGTGATAGTCTCAGACTTATCTCCCGACAAGGGGCTGACCGTCAACCATTCGGGAATATCAAGGAGATTGCTGATTTCCCAGGGGCGGTTGGTGATCAGGTCAACGGTGCTCTCGCCTTTGGAAACAGAAACATACTGCTTGTCAAGCCTTATAAAAGGATTGGCTTCCTTCAAACTCAATTGCGTGAGGAGTAATTCCTGGCTAGCATGCCCGTTGGTGAACGTAAGCGTGGCCGACCGTTGCTCGAAAGTGTCGTTTTCATCTACCGACAGGTGGATATCTTCAGTCAGTTCATCAATGGATGAATTGTTGAAAGTGATCCAGTCCGGCACCCCCTTTACATACCATTTTTTATTGGTAGTGAGTTTTATTGTTTCGTAATTCTGCTGATGCCCTAAAGTGAGCTCGTTTTTATCTAGTGTGAGAATGCCTTTGTCTTCATCTTCGCAATTCCAGAGAAAACAGCCCAAAAGTAACAGGGTAAAGAAGGTGATTTGTTTCATAATAATGTTGTATCTTTATTCTGAACTCTATGCAAAAGTATACAATATTTTTTGTTGTGTGGACATAGCGCAAGGTTTATTGCTCGGGTTGATTCCAGTCCGGTAAATTACCCTGTTCGAAAATGATCAAAGGCGAGTTGATGATATCTTTCCGAAAAAGCCGGATAGTGGGTTCATCTACTTGAGTGAGGAGCACTTTTACCCTGTTTTCAGTCACTTCAGGATAAGCACCTGCAAAACTGCTCATTAACGGATGATCTTCAGGAACAGTACTATTCATCAGGAAAATATCTATCTTATCCATTACCTCCATCATCTGGCGGTAAGAATATTGCACGGTTTCTATATTAAAATTGTCGGTACCGAGAACTTCGCTCAGTTGTTTTTTATGTTCTCCGCTATTACCGGTTACCGTAATCACGAATACACCTTCATTATCAATAAAAGAGCCACCATAATAGGCAGGGTAAAGGTTGGGATCAGCCTCCCTTTCCATCCAGTCGTCACTAAAAGATGCCATTAACCGCTCGAATAATTTTTCAGCAGATTGATTTGTTTGGTGGATTGCGTTTGCTGATGGAGAGATTACCCCTTCTTCCCTTTTTTTCGGCTGTTCCTTACACATTGTGGCAGAAAAAATATAGAGGGTAGAAATAAAAAAAAGATAAATAATCAGTTTATTCATAAGCCGGTGACTTTGGATCGCAAAAAACTTTTAGACGAAAATAGAATAAAACAGGGAAAAAACCTATTTATCCCCGGATTATTTTACTTATTTTCCTTGAATTAGGGAACTTTTTCGATTTACTTATAAATATTGTCTTTGGGTGACAAATTATCGAAATACTCTTGTAAATAGATATGAAAACGGTCTGTTTAAAGTAATTCAGTAAAATTAATTGTTTTTTATGGCGAATGCGAGTGGGATTTGTGTAATTTTGTGGATTATACATCATTAAACAAAGAATTACCTGTATGCTCAAAAGGATTTTCCGATATATTCTGTTTTTAGCTATTATTTTCTCATGGCAGTCCTGCAAAGAGGATGATCCCAGTGTCAATTCTTCACGGTTGCGCATTAAACTGACCGATGCCACAGCTACGGTTTTATCGGAGTTTCACTTGGATATAAGAGAAATATCCGTTTTTCTGCTGGATTTGTCCACCAATGAAGGGGAGTGGGTATCTCTTGATTTTTCAGGGAGGACATATGATATTTTAACGCTGACCAATGGAAAAATGGTGCAAATGGTTGACCAGTACGTACCTGCGGGTACGGAGTTACAGAAAATCAAACTGTTATTTGGTGGCGGCAGCAGTATAACATTGATATCGGAAACTAAAAAAGAGGAAATACCGTTGCATATACCTCCGGAATTACAGGATGGTTTAGAGATTGACGCCGTCAATATGGAAATGCGGCTCAACACTATTTCCAGCATGGTTATTGATGTAAATGCCGCCTTCTCATTCGTAGAATCTGATGGTACCTATTTTCTGACACCAATGGTGAGAGCTTTTCCCGAAACCTTTGGGGGCAAACTGAAAGGCTACGTTGCTCCCCTTATTGCCAATCCATTGGTTGCCATCGTTTATGATAAGGATACTCTTTTCTCCCTTCCGGTAAGGGAAAAACAAGACGATAGGATGGCGATGTTCCAGTTTGTAGGACTGAAAGAAGGGGAGTGGGAGATACATGTCCTGGCCGATCCGCAAACCGCCTATTTGGATACGGTATTCAATTTCACGGTTGAAGCCGGGAAGACAAATAGTATTACCCCCATCCCTATCCAGTTAAAGACGCCCTCAGTGCCTGATCCTGACCCGGATCCGGAGCCTGAAGAGTGATTTAATTTATTTTCACATGCGCAAAGGTGCAATCATAGGCATCTTTATTATCTTTGTTGCATGATTTCGTGACAATATAAACGAAGGACGAGTTGGTATAATGATTCAATAATTTAAACAATAAACTGGCATGAAGAAATTCCATTACGCATTGGTTTTAGTTACCCTGCTACTTGTAGGGGTATCGTGCAAACCTAAGCAAAGCGCTTATAAACAGGTGTATGAAGCAGCTAAAGAAAAAGAAATGCAAGAAACAGCATCGCAACCTACTTCGGTCGTAAAAGATGCAAGCCCTCTTCCTCCGGTAGAGGTCTCCGTTCGGAAAGAAAAAGTGGAACCGGTTTATCCGACTGATGCTGCGGGATTAAAGAAATTCAGTGTCGTGATTGCCTCACTTAGTGTGAAGTTAAACGCCGAATCACTGAAAGGCCGAATGGAGAATGAAGGTTATCAGGTTATTCTGGCGCAAAATGAGCAGGGAATGTATCGCGTGATTGTGGCCAGTTATGACGATAAGGAACAAGCAGCAGCCAAACGTGACGAGCTCTACCGCAACTATTCCGCCAAAGGAGATACCGATTATTTGAGAAAAACTTATGGAGTGCCTTTCAACGATCTTTGGATACTGGAAAGACAATACTGATAATCAGCAGTCAATAGCCGAATTATTCTTTTTGTGGTGCTGAAAATGTATGAACCGAAAAGCTGCCCCTTTTTACAAAATGAGGCAGCTTTTTTCTTGATTACTTGACCGTATGAAAGTGAAATTCTTGGGTACCGGAACTTCTACCGGTGTACCTCAAATTGGATGCAGATGTGAAGTCTGCAGCTCCGGAGATAGCAGAGACAAACGTCTCCGTACTTCCGTGATGATCGAAATTGATGAGGTGGTGATTACAATTGACTGTACGCCCGACTTCAGGCAGCAGATGCTGTCCCTCCCTTTTCGGAAAATTGATGCGATTCTTTTTACCCATGAACACTATGATCATGTAGGTGGAATAGATGATTTGCGTCCTTTTTCTATTTTCGGACCGGTCAACCTGTATATGGAGGAGCATCTGGAAAACAGGCTCAGAGAGAGGATGCCTTATTGCTTCGCAGAACATAAGTACGGAGGGGTCCCCGACCTTATCGTCCGGAGGATCAATGCAAACGAGGATTTTCAGGTAGGGACGGTACAGGTGACGCCTATCCGGGTCATGCATTACCGGTTGCCTATCCTTGGATTCCGTATTCGGAATTTTGCTTACCTTACAGATGTGAAAACAATAGAAGAAGCGGAAATAGACAAACTTAAAGGTGTGGATTATCTGGTAGTGAATGCACTCAGAAAAACGGAACACATCTCCCATCAGACATTGTACCAGGCGCTGACATTGATAGAAAAGATAAAACCGAATAACGCCTACTTAATTCATATGAGTCACGAAATCGGCCTGCATGCAAAGGTGAACGACGAACTTCCCGACCATGTTGCATTGGCGTATGATGGTCTGGAAATATCTTTCTGAAAATCGGCATACTGTTTTGTTTTTTTAACCTAATGATGTGCAGCGTTTTGATGCCGGAGTCGTCTTTATTGTGTAACATTTGCTACTTTTGTGTAATGGACGAAGAATGAAGGGGCGATTAAACTTTTCCCTATTTTTTCAGTCATAAGGGTAATAGATAAAATTATTTACAAACAAGTATAAAGAGGGAGAAACTATGAATACTATAAAAAACTTACTTACGGTCTTACTGGTTGCGGTACCGTTGTTCAGTTTCGCCCAGGAATGGGATGATATTTATGCGGATCCTACCCAAAAAGAATCATCAAAGGTTCAGATAAAAGCAGAAGAGCCACAAAAAAAGAGAGTGGTAATTGTGCAGGGAGATGCATCGAACATGCAGGTAACAGCCAACGGCAGGGATGTAGACGAGTATAATCGTCGTGGTAACAATAATTTGTCGGCTGATTCTATGGCTGATCAGGAATTAAATAATTACGAAGACTATACATATACTGACCGGATTGTCCGGTTCCATGATCCGGAATCAAGCATTAAGATTACCGGCGCGGACGAGGTGATTGTCTATGTAGGCGATGATCTTTATGAAAACTACAATAACCGTGGATGGAATACCAATGTATATTTTGGTGTTGGATGGGGAGCCTCTTATTACCCCTGGTACGATCCATGGTATTATGGTGGCTGGTATAGCCCCTGGTATTCACCTTGGTATTATGGTTGGAACAGCCCATGGTACTATAGCAGATGGTATTCTCCGTGGTATTACAGTGGATGGTATGATCCATGGTATTACGGTGGATACTGGGGCGGCGGATATCATCACGGGTTTTATGATGGATATTATAGTAGCGTGACCCGCAATCGCTCTGGCAGGACGGGAGGAGCCTATAGAAGGAGTTCGGACAGTAGGACCTCCATGGCTAACCTATCACGGAGTACCTCATCCTCCAGGAGGAGTGCTACCGGTAGCGTATCCGGAAGGAGTTCGTCTGCGAGTACCAGAAGTGCAGTATCCGGAAGGAGCAGTTCTTCGGTAAGCAGCAGAAGTTCCGCCTCTACGCCCAGAACCAGGATCGTTGATAGTGCCGGCAGGACCTATGACTCCAGAACCGGCCAAGCCATCAACCGTTCATCCGGTAGTTCCTCAAGGTCGAGTGCTGTCAACCGCGACAATAACCAATCGACTCGTTCTTCAGGTACTTACAATAGTGGAAGGACTTCATCCGGTACTACTTATGAAAGGGGTACAACTACTCCTTCCCGTAGCAGTTCAACTTATCAGAGGAATTCAAGTACCCCGTCAAGGAGCAGTTCTACCTATGAAAGAAGTTCCGGCAGTGCTTCCGGAAGGAGTAGCAGCAGCTATTCAACGCCATCGAGAAGCAGTAGTTCTTCATCCAGAAGTTCTTCTTCTTACTCCACGCCCAGCAGAAGCAGTTCATCCTCCGGTTCTTTTGGAGGTAGTAGCGGAAGCAGTGGACGTAGCAGTTCCGGTGGGAGCAGCAGTGGTCGTTCCAGTGGTGGACGCAGATAAACCATGTGAAAATTAATAGCTTAATTATTATGAAGAAGCTTGTTTATATCATTTTTTCATTATTCATATCGTTTCCTGCCTTATTCTCCCAAGAGCAAGGTGAAATAGATGCATTGCGTTTTTCACGTGAAGATATATATGGTACGGCACGTGCCATGTCAATGGGGGGAGCCTTCGGTGCGCTGGGAGGAGATATGACCGGTGTATCCATTAACCCCGCGGGCATAGCGGTTTATCGGAGTTCGGAAGTAATTGGCACACTGAATTTATCGAATGAGAAATCGAAGGTCGGTAGCAGGGATGCCAATAAATTTCAATTCAACATGGATAATATTGGATTTGTAGGCTATTTCCCATTACGAAACGATGTGATGCCGCTGATCAATTTCGGTTTTTCTTTTAATCGCCTGAAATCATTTGATAAAGATATATATGCACAGGGGAGGCCCAATGGCAGGATGATTGATTATATGGCTCAAAAGAGTACAGATATAGGCGTTGATCCTTCCTATCTTGAATTGGGAGATGATCTTCCTGATCCGTTCAGGGACCAACATTGGTTGACGGTGTTGGGTTTTAATTCCTATTTGCTTAATCCTGTAAAGAGCAGTGATGGTTTCTACGATTATAAGCCGATAACAAACGGTAAGGTCGAAAATCTGATCCGCTCGTATGAAAAGGGATATATAGATAATTACGACTTCACGGTGGGAACTACCATCAATAATGTGCTGAACATTGGATTATCTCTTTCGGTAAAGGACATTTATTATAAACTGGCGAGTGATCTTCAGGAAGATTTTGGAGGAGGAAACTCTTATACCCTGACCAATTTTACAACTGTCAGTGGCGCAGGAGTAGGTGCCAAACTGGGAGCGATCTACCGGCCTATCAATGCGTTGCGCATCGGATTTGCCTGGCATACTCCCATCAGATATTTACTGACGGAAGAATTTGCCGCACAAACCACTGATTATCTGGCTGGATTGGTAGACGATGAGAATTATAAACCGGGAGGAACAACGTTTTCTGCCAGATATAGTAATGATTATGATCTGAAGATCCCCGGTAAGATTGTTGCCAGTATCGCTACAGTATTGAGTAATAATTTTATTGCCAGCGTCGATTATGAGTTGGTAAATTATAGTAAGATGAAGTTAAAGGAAAATTCGTTGATCGATCCGTCATGGTATGATCAAAGCAATGAATATATCAAGGAAGATCATACCACGGCATCGACAGTAAAAATTGGAATGGAATATCGAATTACACCCCAATTCTCCGCAAGGCTCGGCTATGCATGGATGCAGAATCCTTATAAGGATAACGGAGGTTTAAGTCAGTTTGGAGAGCCCTACCTGGGTGCTAATACTTCAAATACTATTTTCCGAATAGAGGGTGACACCAATTATTTTACCGGCGGACTCGGTTATCGTTTCAACAGGAACTTTTATCTTGATATGGCATTGGTGTATAAAACCCAGAAGGATGACTTGTATCCTTTCCCGAATACATACGAAGGGAGCCAGCAGATTATTGACGCAACTCCCTTTTCCCTGAAAAATAATTCCATCAGAGGATTGCTTACCTTAGGGTATAGATTTTAATATTCTTGTGAAATAATAAAATTTCTGTCAAAAAAAAGCCGGGACAATCCAGTGAGGGAACTGAAAAAGGTTCAATATTTCAGCCTAGTCCTTTTTGGCTCTACTAAAAATAAAGTTCGCCCGATTCCTTTCATTGGATTTGGCGAACTTTTCTGATTTTTCCACGATTTCTTTAGAATGCATCCCAGAGGTAATATTAGCGTTTAGATGATTGCCGTATCTCCATCTTTAGATGTGGTATAGTTCCCGGCTTTTTTTGGTGTGTGTGGACAATGAAGGTTTACTGAAGAAAAAGTGGAAAGTAATCTGTAAAAGCACTACCTTTGCACAATAGAGCAATTCCATTTTATATAAATCATTTAAACTTTATAAGAGATGTCAGAAGACAAAAAAGGGTATCTCTCTGCCGGAAACCAAAAGAAAGTGACCACGCATCGCCTGCAAGAGATGAAGCAGCATGGCGAAAAAATATCGATGCTCACAGCTTATGATTATTCCATGGCATCGGTGATCGACCAGGCAGGAATAGACGTAATTCTGGTGGGAGACTCTGCTTCGAACGTGATGGCGGGAAATACTACAACTTTACCGATCACGGTAGACCAGATGATTTATCATGGTAAATCGGTGATGAACGGCGTAAAAAGAGCCATGGTGGTGGTAGATATGCCTTTCGGCAGTTATCAGGGTAATCCTTATGAAGCTGTAACCAATGCCGTAAGGATGATGAAAGAGACGCAGGCCGACTGTTTGAAGCTGGAAGGAGGAAAAGAAGTCATCGAATCGATCAGGGCTATCCTGCATGCGGGAATCCCGGTCATGGGGCACCTGGGACTGATGCCGCAATCGATCAACAAATATGGGACTTACGCCGTAAGGGCAAAAGAAGAGGACGAAGCCGGTAAACTGTTAGAAGATGCCCGCATGTTACAGAAAGTAGGATGTTGCGCCATTGTATTGGAGAAAATTCCGGCAGAACTGGCCGGTAAAGTAACTGCAGAACTGGTTGTCCCTACCATCGGAATTGGTGCTGGCCCTTATGTGGACGGACAAGTGCTGGTGATGCAGGATATGCTGGGTCTTAATAAGGGATTTTCACCCCGTTTTCTACGCAGATACGCCGATCTTTTCGGTGTGGTTACCTCAGCCGTGCAGCAATATGTACAGGATGTGAAATCGTCCGGTTTCCCCTCGGCAGAAGAAAGCTACTGATGCAACGAAACAACTATTGAACAATTTGCCGGTAAAGAGGGACTTCAGTGAGGTAATGGTATGACTGCTGTTGATAGTCCATCCGGCAGCAATGATGCTTTAGGCCGTTAGAGACGATGATATAGGGTACTTTCAGTACACTGTTGTAGCGGGTAATCTGGTCGAAAACCTCCTGGGTGATAGAGATGTCAGGTCTTTTATATTCCACAATCATCACCGGGGTCAGTTGTCGGTTATAGACTACCGTATCACATCTCCTGGAGAGGGAATTGAGTTTGATGCCTGCTTCATTCGCGATAAGCGAAGCGGGAAACTGTTTCTCAGAAATAAGATAGTGGACAAAATGCTGGCGTACCCACTCCTCGGGTGTGAGCATTACATATTTTTTTCGTAATGGATCGAAAATCTCCAACACTTCGCCTTTTTTGCGTATTTTTGTATTGAATGATGGCAAATTTAAATTGTGCATTTGTATCTTTGCTTTTAGAACAATCGTAACGGACACAAAATTACCTTTTTTATATGAGAACGAAACAGGAAATAGTGGAGAATTGGCTACCCCGATACACGAAAAGACCGCTGACCGAGTTTTCGAAATTTATCCTGCTGACTAATTTTCAAAAATACGTCGAAATTTTTGCAAATCATTTCAATACTCCCATCATCGGTCTGGATGCCAATATGCCCAATGCTTCTGCGGAGGGAATCACTATCATTAATTTTGGAATGGGTAGTGCCAATGCTGCTACTATCATGGATCTGCTGAGTGCGGTATCTCCAACGGCTGTACTTTTCCTGGGAAAATGTGGCGCATTGAAATCAAGGAGTAGCCTGGGCGATTATATTTTACCTATTGCCGCCATCCGTGGCGAGGGTACATCGAACGACTATTTCCCCCCCGAAGTACCTTCTTTGCCTGCATTCAGCTTATTGCGTGCAGTCTCTTCCAATGTGCGTGATTTTAACCACGATTACTGGACTGGCACAGTATACACTACTAACCGGCGCGTATGGGAGTATGACGATGATTTCAAGAATTATCTGCGCCAAATACGTGCAATGGCAGTAGATATGGAGACAGCCACTCTTTTTACCTGTGGCTTTGCCAACCGTATTTCTACCGGAGCGTTGTTGCTTGTATCCGACCAGCCTCTTATCTCCACAGGAGTGAAAACAGAGAAAAGCGACCAGCATATTACCGAAAATTTTGTAGAGGAACATGTGAAGATCGGTATCAAATCACTTTCATCCATCATGAACAGAGGTTCTACCATCAAACATCTTCGGTTCGACTGGTAATCAACAAATCAGTAAATCATCATATCAATTTCAATGGCTGCAACCACACAATCATCTTTCAACGCTATCCGGAACGATATATTGCAACGTCGATTCAAGCCTGTATATCTTTTTATGGGCGAGGAATCCTATTTCATAGATGTACTTACTGATTTACTTTCTGATACCGTACTTACCGAAACGGAGAAAGATTTTAATATGCTTACTTTCTATGGAGTGGATGCCGATGTGAATCTTATTATTGCCTCTGCACGCCGATTCCCTATGATGGCGAAATACCAGCTGGTTATAGTGAAAGAAGCGCAAAACCTCGATAAGTTCGAGTTGCTCGATCTTTATGCTAAAAATCCGATGCCTTCTACTATCCTGGTGATCAACTATAAACATGGATCCATAGATAAAAGGAAAGCGGTAGTAAAAAGTATCCTCAAGATAGGGGAAGTATTCGAATCAAAAAAATTGTACGAAAACCAAATACCGACTTTTATACAGTCGTGGCTGAAAGAAAAAGAAATAGGTATCGACGAGAAATCGGCCCAGATGTTGACAGATTTTGTGGGTAACGATATCAGTAAGCTTATCCCTCAACTTCAGAAATTAGAAGTTTCACTTCCTGAAGGGCAGCGGCGGATCACCTCGGAGCTTATCGAGAAGAATGTAGGTATCAGCAAGGATTATAATAACTTTGAACTGCAGAAAGCCATTATCACGAAAAATGTAGTAGCTGCCAATCGGATCGTAGATTACTTTGACAAAAATCCGAA
Source organism: Proteiniphilum sp. UBA5384 (assembly GCF_002410825.1). Classification (GTDB taxonomy): domain Bacteria; phylum Bacteroidota; class Bacteroidia; order Bacteroidales; family Dysgonomonadaceae; genus Proteiniphilum. The sequence goes on from NZ_DHOS01000006.1 coordinate 37,262, forward strand.
AGAAAATCCAATGATGGCCACAATTGCCATACTCTTCAATTATTTCAGTAATCTACTGGAATGCTTCTGGCTACCCAATAAAGATGAGCAGAGCGTTATGAATGCCTTGAATATGAGATCGGCTTTTTTTGTCCGTGATTATATGATAGGACTGAAAAATTACAGTGCCCAAAAAGTGATGCAAATCATATCAGACCTGAGGACATTTGATGCCCGGTCGAAAGGTGTTGATAATATATCTGCATCACAAGGATACCTTTTAAGAGAGTTGATTTACAGGATTATGCACTAATTCAAAAAGTCCGGTTGAATGAAAATTCATCTCTTAATCTCTATAAATACAGCAGTCGGCTTAAATTAATTTTTTGTAATCCAATCCACTATCTTATTACTCAAAGGACTCTCTTTTGGCATTACGACATCTACCAATTGTCCCTCTTCGTTAATTAAATACTTCTGGAAATTCCATGTTACCTTCTGGTCCAAAACTCCATTCTCCGACTTTTTTGTGAGCCACCGGTACAGTGGAGCCTGATCTTTTCCTTTCACACTGATCTTTTCCATCATAGGAAAAGTCACTCCATAATTTACTGTACAAAACTCCTTGATTTCCTGATTGCTGCCGGGTTCCTGACCAAGAAAATTATTGGCCGGGAAACCAATTATCACGAAATTCATATCTTTGTATTTATCATAGAGCTCCTGTAATTCCTTATATTGGGGCGTTAATCCACATTTTGAAGCTACATTCACTATCAGCACTTTTTTTCCTCTCAGGGAGTCCAGTCTAAAGTTATTTCCGTTAATATCATTCACGCTAAAATCGTATAAAACCTTTTTTCCTTCCATATCTTGTTTGTTTTCTGTCTGTTTTTCTATTTCCAGCTCTTTTTTATGATGTTTATTCTGACCGCTGCATTGAAGCGTGGCAAAACTCAATAATAGAATACTGCAAAATTTTATAGTAGATAATCCCATAACTTCATTCACTTTATATATTATATTTAAACAGTCCTGAAGAATAACAGTTCATTCCGGTCAATATTTTTTACATAAAAAATATTGATCATCAAGAAACACTATAAAATATTATGTATCAAATATATAAACTTATTTTAGACCCTCAGGAGTGGAATATATTTATTTATCACTAACCCACTACAGATTTGTGCTATTCTGTGGCAATTTTGCGGTATAAATTATAAAGTAGGGTGCAATCATATACAAATGTAATAAAACAGGCAGGCAGAGAAAAATTACAAAAGTAAATAATATGAAAATGAACATTTGTTTACGCATTGTTTGGAATCATCAAATATACCGATTTACATAAATACATCGATATTGTTAACATTCTATTTCAAGCTAAATATATGCATATTATATTACTATATATCAATATATTAATCTTATTATGTAAACTTAAAAAATAGATTCTTGCTGAAATACCATCAAATACATTCAATTTGGGTTAAAAATATAAATATTAATAATTATATATATATATATATCAGATTAATATAGAAAATATATATAGTTTAAATTTAGTGATTATATTTATATTTAGATTTATATATTCCCCATAAAATACAAAAGTAATCAATGAGATGAACAAATGTAAATTACAAATGTATTAACAATCCATTCTCATTTGTAAATAATTTGTTTTACATTTGTATCGGAAATTTGTAGCATGATTATCCATTATTTCGAAATAAACAACGTCTAAAATACAAATGTATGAAGGATCGTATCAGACTTATCATGGAAAAAGAGAATCTGACGCCGGCTAAATTTGCGGACCGGTTACAGATTAACCGGGCTATAATCTCCCATATTCTGAATGGCAGAAATAATCCCAGTCTGGAAGTAGTAACAAGGATTTTGAGCGAAATGGATTACATCAATCCGGAATGGCTCCTCAATGGTACGGGTAGTATGTATAAAAACGGATCCGGCAATGCTCCATCTCCTTTCAGCGAACCTGATTTATTCCATCAGGTTGTCACGGATACGGACAAAGCACAGGAAACAAAGGATAATCCGAAGGAAACTACGTTTAAATCTCTATATAATGAGAATCATTCAACTGAAAATAAGGTTATTGATCCGGCTATACCGAGTAACAGAAAAATAACACAGATAATTGTATATTACAATGACAACACTTTTGAAATATTCGGATCACACTAAAAATCTATTGCTGTTTGGTTGCACTACATGTGAATCATGAATAAACGGTTTTTGCCGGAATAGAAATTTAAATGTATTTTTGTACTTTAAATAATTCACATGCAAGTACTCGATTTCATTGTGCGCACTAACGAAGCCCTGAATGATCAGAATCATCTGCTAAAGGTTGCACCTGCTGATGGTGTAACGTTGCCGGAGATGTTTCCCGGACAATTCGTACAAATTCTGGTCGACCAATCATCCCATGTCTTTTTACGGAGGCCCATATCCATCAATTTTGTCGATCCTGAAAAAAATGAAATCTGGCTTCTGATCCAGAAGGTGGGTGAAGGCTCCCAAAAGATATGTTCAGTGCATGTAGGGGGAATTATCAATCTAATCTTCCCACTGGGGAATTCGTTTACCTTACCGGAAAAAAAAGGTAAATTTCTGCTTGTGGGAGGAGGAGTGGGTACCGCGCCCCTGCTTTTTTTAGGTAAAAAGATGAAGGATAATGATTTGGATCCCGAATTCCTGCTGGGAGGACGCTCCGGAAAAGATATCCTCCAACGGACAGACTTTGAACGATACGGTACACTCTATTGCACTACGGAAGACGGTTCTATGGGCGAGAAAGGATTTGTGACTCACCACTCCGTACTCAATGAAAAAAAATACGATTTCATTTATGCCTGTGGTCCGAAACCAATGATGGTGACTGTAGCAGGGTATGCCCGGGATCATGGCGTGGGATGTGAGGTTTCGCTTGAAAATTTGATGGCCTGCGGTTTTGGCGCTTGCCTTTGTTGTGTGGAGAAGACTGTCAGAGGAAATATCTGCACCTGTACCGAAGGGCCCGTTTTTAATATAACTGAACTATTCTGGTAATATAATTAAACCCACATGGCTGGATTAGAAGTACATATAGGCAATTTAAAACTGAAGAACCCGGTGATGACCGCTTCCGGGACTTTTGGTTACGGAACCGAATATGCCGATTTTATTGATCTGGAACGCCTCGGCGGTATTTTTGTAAAGGGCACCACCCTTACCCCCAGGCAGGGGAATGATTACCCCAGGATGGCTGAGACACCCTCAGGCATGCTCAACGCGGTTGGGCTTCAGAACAAAGGAGTAGATTATTTCGTGGAACATCTCTATCCGGTGATAAGAAATTACGATACCTACATGATCGTAAACGTATCGGGTTCAACCATAGAAGATTACGTGGCATGTGCTGAAAAATTGGCCGATCTGGACAAGATGCCCGCTATAGAGTTGAATATCTCTTGTCCCAACGTAAAAGAGGGAGGGATGGCATTCGGTACTTCCTGCCAATCGGCGGCACAGGTGACACGGGAAGTCCGTAAAGTATTTCCCAAAACATTGATAGTGAAATTGTCGCCTAATGTAACCGATATCTCTGAAATTGCCCGTAGCGTAGAAGCAGAAGGTGCAGATGCTGTGTCGCTGGTCAATACATTCCTCGGGATGGCTATTGATGTGGAAACCAGAAAACCGAAACTCTCCACTATCACGGGGGGACTTTCAGGTCCATGTATAAAGCCGATTGCCCTGCGGATGGTATGGGAGGTTTTCCATGCGGTAAAGATACCTATTATCGGAATGGGAGGAATCTGTAACTGGAAGGATGCTATTGAGTTCATACTCGCTGGTGCTACGGCAATTCAAGTGGGTACTTACAATTTTATCGATCCCGCGGCATCTGTTAAAATAGTGGAAGGCATCAATAGTTATCTGGATCGTAACCATATTACTTCGGTAAATGATTTGATCGGGAAAATGATTGTTTAATAAGAGAGTATTATTTTAATTATTGATTTTATTATAGCCTTAAACCTGTCATAATGATATTTTAATCTGGTTTTTGTTTGACAAAATGAATAAAAATAGTATCTTTGTGTACTCAAAATTGAAATTCTTTTACAAGAAATATGTCAAAACTGCAAATACCCGTGGATTATACTCCGCTTCTAAATCTGAAACAAACAGAACTGGGAATTAAGAGTATCAAAGATTTTTTTCAGGCTAATCTCTCCTCCGAATTGCGCCTCCGCCGTGTTACCGCTCCTCTTTTTGTGGAGAGCGGGACAGGCATAAACGATGACCTGAATGGTGTGGAACGTCCGGTAAGGTTTCCCATCAAAGACATGGACGATCGGAATGCGGAGATAGTGCATTCGCTGGCAAAATGGAAACGGTTGACATTGGCTGATTATGAGATAGAGGAAGGTTTTGGCATTTATACTGATATGAATGCTATCCGGGCTGATGAGGAACTGGATAACCTTCATTCACTTTATGTGGATCAATGGGATTGGGAACTGGTAATTGGTGAAAAAGACCGTACGATTGAATTCCTGAAGCAGGTTGTAAGAAGGATTTATGCGGCGATGCTTCGTACTGAATACCTTGTTTATGAATTATTCCCCGTTATAAAACCACAACTCCCCGGCGAAATATTTTTCATTCATTCAGAAGAATTGTTGCAAAAGTATCCCGGTCTGGATGCCAAGCAGCGGGAAGATACCATTACCCGGGCGCACGGCGCCGTCTTCGTGTTTGGGATAGGAGCTACGTTATCGAATGGCGAACCCCATGATGGACGAGCTCCTGACTATGATGATTGGAGTACACCAAATGCGGACGGTTTTTTGGGGTTAAACGGCGATTTGTTGGTTTGGAATCCGGTATTGGAAAAGTCGGTAGAACTGTCTTCGATGGGTATCCGGGTAGACCCTGCGGCGTTGAAACGGCAATTGGGTTTATGCGGCAAACAGGATCGTTTGTCCCTCTATTTCCATCAACGTTTGATAGATGGGGAATTACCCCTTTCTATCGGCGGAGGGATTGGCCAATCCAGACTGTGTATGTACTATCTCCGCAAAGCACATATCGGGGAAATACAGGCCAGCCTCTGGCCACGTGAAATGAAGGATGAAGCTAGGAAGCAAGGAGTATTTCTGATCTGATTACCTTTGCGAAGAATAACCATCATAGATATAGTTATGGATGTAAGAATTGAGGAAAGTTGGAAGAACCATCTACTGCAGGAGTTTGAGAAACCTTATTTCGGAAAATTGACCGATTTCGTACGGCATGAATATGCTACCAAGACAATTTATCCTCCGGCAAAACTAATTTTCAATGCATTTGACAGTTGCCCTTTTGATAAAGTGAAAGTGGTGATAGTAGGGCAGGATCCTTATCATGAACCGGGCCAGGCGCATGGTCTCTGCTTTTCGGTAAATGAAGGCATACAAATACCTCCTTCACTGATAAATATTTACAAGGAAATTGAAGACGATCTGGGAATAACCGAACCCCGTTCAGGAAATCTCACGCGCTGGGCAGAACAGGGAGTACTTCTACTCAATGCCACACTCACGGTACAGGCCCATCGTGCCGGCTCCCACCAGGGAAAGGGATGGGAGGAATTCACCGATGCCGTAATCAAACACCTCTCCGAAGAGTGCGAGCATCTGGTTTTTATGTTGTGGGGTGCATATGCCCAGCGGAAAGGAGAGACCATTGATACGAATAGGCATCTTACTCTAAAATCACCACATCCTTCGCCATTGTCGGCGCATAGGGGATTCTTTGGTAATAAGCATTTTAGTAAAACAAACGATTATCTGGCCGCCCATAATATAGCGCCCATTAACTGGTGATTATCCCACACTCCCTTCTAAGCTGATCTGAAGTAATTTCTGTGCCTCTACGGCAAATTCCATAGGGAGTTTGTTCACTACCTCTTTCACATATCCGTTCACGATCAGTCCGACGGCTTCTTCTTCTCCCAATCCCCGTTGGTTACAATAGAAAATCTGATCTTCACTGATTTTGGAAGTGGTAGCCTCATGCTCGAGTACTGCCGACGGGTTTTGGATATCTGTATAGGGGAAAGTATGTGCCCCGCAGTGGTCGGTCAACAGCAGGCTATCGCATTGGGAATGGTTACGGGCATTTTCCGCTTTCTGTGTCACCTTTACCAATCCCCTGTAGCTGTTTTGGCTGCTTCCTGCTGAGATACCTTTGGAGACAATACGGCTCCGGGTATTCTTTCCTATATGGATCATTTTGGTACCCGTATCGGCTTGTTGGTAATTATTGGTAACCGCCACCGAATAAAATTCCCCTACTGAATAATCACCCGCCAGCACGCAGGATGGGTATTTCCAGGTGATCGCTGAACCGGTTTCCACCTGTGTCCATGAGATCTTTGAGTGGACACCTTTACAGAGCCCCCGCTTGGTGACAAAATTATATACACCACCTTTTCCGTTTTTATCTCCCGGATACCAATTCTGCACTGTAGAATATTTCACTTCGGCATGATCGAGGGCGACGATCTCAACGATAGCCGCATGGAGCTGGTTTTCGTCACGCATGGGAGCGGTACATCCCTCGAGGTAACTCACATAGGCATTGTTATCGGCTACGATAAGTGTCCGCTCAAACTGGCCGGTATTGGCAGTGTTGATACGGAAATAGGTGGAAAGTTCCATCGGGCAGCGTACTCCTTCCGGAATATAGACGAACGAACCGTCACTGAATACCGCTGAATTCAATGCGGCGAAATAGTTATCTTTGTAAGGAACGACCGAGCCCAGGTATTTCCTCACCAGATCCGGGTGGTGCCTTACCGCTTCACTGAATGAACAAAATATAATTCCTTTCTCGGCCAATACCTCCTTGAATGTGGTTTTAATGGATACACTGTCCATTACGGCATCGACCGCCACACCGGTAAGTTGTTTCTGTTCTTCGAGGGGAATTCCCAAACGTTCGAACGTCTTCAGCAATTCAGGATCTACCTCATCCAGGTTTTTCGGTGTTTTCTTTTTTGTAGGATCAGCATAATAAATAATATCCTGATAATCGATTTCAGGGATCTCCAGGTGCGGCCAGTCCGGCATTTTCATTGTCAGCCAATGGCGATAAGCCTTCAACCGGAATTCAAGCAACCACCCGGGTTCTTCCTTTTTCGCTGAAATCAACCGTATAACATCTTCGTTCAGCCCTTTTTCAATCACTTCTGTCTCTACATCGGTGGTGAAGCCGAATTTGTAATCCTGAGTTGTTAACTCATTTAATATTTGATCTTGATCTAACTCTTGCATAACTTATTAAAATCATTTCAGGATGGAAGTTACCTTCCAGCCTTTACTAACAACCAAGCGGTTGCTTTTGTTGTACAAAGATAGTGTTTTTCGGTATTTTTGCCTTATTTCTGATTATTACTTCCCTTTTTTTATAAAAAACTGAACAATTGTTCCTTTCAAAATGTTAAATAAACGTACATATTGATTAATTTCGATGATTCAACGATCTCGACAAATCTTGGGATTAGTAGTGATTATTCATTAGTCTGTAAATCGATCAGTCGTCATTAATTCTAAAAAATTATCTTATGAAGAGAATAACACTTTTTTCAATCATCTTTGCTACAGCTGTCGGCGTAATGGCACAATCCAATTATAAAGTAGATCCGGCACATGCTTCGGTAAATTTTAAAGTAAAGCATAACGGTATAACGTTTGTACAGGGCCGTTTCGACAAATTCGACGGTGCCATCATTGGCAGCCCCTACCAATTGGAATCGACAAGGGTCTTTTTTAATGTGAACGTGGAAAGTATCAATACCGGTGTGCCCATGCGGGATAATCATCTGCGGAGTTCAGATTTCTTTGAAGTAGAAAAATTTCCTACCATGTCGTTCGAAAGTACGGCTATTGAAAAGGTAGATGATCACAAATATAAACTTCACGGCAAGTTACAAATCAAAGATGTTACTAAAGATGTTACATTTGACGTAATGTATGGAGGATTGGTGAAGGGAGAAAACGGAGTGGAGGTTATCGGATTCACTGCTAAAAATAAGATCAACCGGCTGGATTACAACATTGCTTTTGACCCCGATGGAGCGGGAATTGGGAAGGATATTTTTATTACCCTTTTTCTTGAATTCAAAAATAATTAATTCTTTTTTGGTTATGATGCAAAGAAGGTCTGTCGATAGAATGTCGGCAGACCTTTTTTTATCACATATGTTTTTTATTGTTCCTTAAAAAACCTGGTCACAATACCGTCCGGCAATAATATATCCGACAACTCTGAATAGGGTACAGAGACATCAATTACGCCCATGGCATAAGGGGCAATTTCATATTGGTTATAGGAATAATGGATATTTTCCTTATCAAGCCAGAAATTATTGTTAGGGACAATATCCTCGAGGTTGAAGAAACCTCTCAGAAGGAGAGAATCGGGAGCTGAGGCTTCATAAGCTTTCATCAAACGGGCAATAATTCTTTCCGTAAGGGGTTTAAAGTAACCGGGAATGAATAAATCTTCTTCCGAAAGAGTGACAAGATTATTCAGGTCGATATTGGTGTATGTGATACGGTAGGAGCCATGGGCACCTCCCTCATAATCGCTGTATTCTACGGCGTAACTGAGCAGTGAATCATTCCGAAAGAGTATCTTGTTGCTGTTATTCATAAAGTACCAGTACCACGACGGCATTTTTTCTCCTCCTATGCGTGCCTTGTCTTCGTAAAAACTATTCGATAGCGACTGGTAGCGCTCGGTATATTCATTCAGGTATCGGTCTAGTGCTTCTTGGGGAGTAAAAGTATCATAATCGCTGTTGGCAAAAAATGTTCCATTGAATATCTGTTGCAGGCGGGCCAGACTTTCGTTATCCCTGAACTTCACTGGATAAGTAAAAGAGACTTTTACGTCGGCATAAGGGAGGGTGGTATCATTCTCCTGTAAAAGTGGAATGTGGTGCGCCACCACGATACTGTCAAAATCAATCTTGGATGATCTTGCTCCCCCTCTTCTATCGTTGCACGCTACCAGCATGATCCCCGCCAAGAGGACAAGGATTGAAAATTTAGTTTTGATTTGCATACTGTTTTGATTATTGTATTGATTTTTAATATTTTATAATATTACCACATCATCACATTGGCCTATTAGTCTTATTGAATAATCTGTTTGATTGCACCTAATTCGGGATAAAAATACACTTTTACCGGTTGTTTTGTGTTATCTAACGTCTTCCTTACCAATACATCCCGGGTTCCATATTGTACCACATCTACCTCATGATTCTGTAGTTCTTTATTTTTGAATTCAACCGTCAAATTGGCTTTTCCGGGTATATTATACACAATCCCTTCCTTGAATTTGTTTTCCAACCGTTGCAGATCACGGTCGGAAAGTTGGTTTTCCACTTGCTGTGTTTTATTGACCAATGAGAAGTAAACGGGTTCTCCGGCCAGGTTATCGGCATCTACTACGCCAAGCTTTTCGGAGAAGCGCGCAATCACTTTGCGTTCTATATTTCCTTGGTCGGGAACAATGGTATAGGTGCGGGTAAAATATTCTGTCTCTTCACTACCGGCGAATAACCCCGTCAATGCTTTTTCCTGCAGGTTGATCTCTTCCATCACCATTTTATAGGCATTTCCGTCGGGAGGCATGTTATCCGCTTCTCCGGACAGGATATCCGACCTGTTGCTTCTTAAACCAAATATCTGTCGGGCTACCAGTTCTGCCTGACGGGCAGTAGAGCCGGCCATCAATGCTTCTTGCGACAAGTAACTGCGCGGATTGACAGATGATGATTTTCCCTGAGGAACATCCATCTTCTGCAATACCTGTAATTCAGGATCGGCATTAATGGCAACGATTACTCCATCCTCTCTCAGGGAGACGAAAAGTTCTACCGAACGGGTACGGAATTCTACCATAAAAGAGTTCTCTTTATCGGCTACTCCTTTATTGATTATAGATACATCTTCCAGCGAATAAAGTACATTGTCCTGTGTGACCGGATTTTCAATTCCAAGATAACGCTGGGCATAGGGATAGAAATCTCCTTTACGGTAAGTAGTTTTCTTTACCAGAAAGATTACTTCAAATGATGTTTTGGGCAATGAATAAGTAACGCCGTAATTATTGGCTTTTACCGCATTCACACGAGTAGTTCTCTGGGCAAACGTGGTCGGCACGACCGTTATTAAAAGTAACAGGATCAGATATTTTGCTTTTATCATATTTCAGTTGTTATTCAAATTTACGTTGTAAACTTAGATGTTTGCCATGCTCGGCATAATTAAAACTTGTTTTACTTCTGCGTTTGCTTATCCCAGATATTCAGTTGCACTGCGTCCGAAGCACGAATTAGTGGGCCGATTGGAATTGCTCCAGAAAACGCACGTCGTTTTCTGAGAACATCCTTAAATCTTTCACCTGGTACTTGAGGTTGGTGATCCGTTCAATCCCCATCCCAAGCGCATAACCTGAATAGGTCTTGCTGTCAATGCCGCAATTTTCCAATACATTAGGATCTACCATTCCACATCCCAATATCTCCACCCATCCGGTATGTTTACAGAATGGGCATCCTTTTCCCCCACAAATATTACAAGAGATATCCATCTCTGCACTGGGTTCAGTGAAAGGAAAATAAGAAGGGCGCAGACGTATCCTGGTTTTTTCACCAAACATCTCCCTTGCAAAGAAAAGCAATGCTTGTTTCAGGTCGGCAAAAGATACATCCTTGTCGATATACAACGCCTCTACCTGATGAAAGAAACAATGGGCACGGTAAGAGATTGCCTCATTCCTGTAGACACGCCCCGGACAGATAATACGGATGGGAGGTGCTGTTTTTTCCATCACCCTTGTCTGAACCGAAGAGGTGTGCGTACGCAATACGATCTGGGGATCGCTCTGGATAAAAAAAGTATCCTGCATATCGCGTGCCGGATGATCGTCCGCAAAATTGAGTGATGAAAACACATGCCAGTCATCTTCTACTTCCGGTCCTTCGGCAATAGAAAATCCAAGCCGTTTGAAAATATCGCATATCTCTTCTTTTACAATCGAGAGAGGGTGGCGTGTACCCAACGGTATGGGATAGGATGTACGCGACAAGTCGACATCGCCATATCCGGTACTACTGTCCTCGAATTGTTTTTTCAACGATTCAATTTTCTCGGTTGCTTTTTGTTTCAACTCGTTCAGACGCATACCCACCTCCCGTTTCTGCTCCGGTGCTATAGTGCGGAAATCATCCATTAGGGAGGATATAGTTCCTTTTTTACCCAAGTATTTTATACGTGCCGCTTCTACCTCTTCCGGAGCAGAAACTATCAGCTGCTCTATTTCGGAAAGGAGAATCTTTATCTTGTCTATCATTTTATTGAATCTTATATTCCTATAAACAGTACAAAAATAGGTATTTTATTGCTATTTATCCCTGTTTTCGACTAAAGATTTAACAGAAACGGATGTGGATTAAGGTTAAATTTGTACTTTTGTTTCGACAAAGCGTTTTCAAAAGATGATCGAAACGGTACGTAAGTTCATTGAAAAGGAAAAATTGTTCACACCCAATGCCTCGGTTATAGTGGGGTTGAGTGGGGGATTGGATTCGATGGCATTGCTTGATGTGCTGGTGCTTCTGGGGTATCGATGCATAGCCGCCCATTGTAATTTCCATTTGCGTGGCAACGAGTCGGACAGGGATGCCACATTTGCCAGGAAGTGGTGCAAGAAAATCAATGTCCCTTTTATTTCCGTCGACTTCGATACAACCCGATATGCTGCAAACAGAAAGATTTCTATTGAGATGGCGGCACGTGAATTGCGTTATGACTGGTTTGAAACCGTACGTCGACAGTATGATGCTGAAACGGTGGCTGTTGCACACCATAAGGACGATTCGGTAGAGACTGTTTTGCTAAACCTTATTCGGGGTACCGGTATCAGAGGGTTGACAGGTATCATGTCAAGAAACAAGGATGTGGCGCGTCCGCTATTGTGTGTAACACGTGCCGAAATTGAAGCCTATATCACAGAAAAGGAAATACCGTACGTGTATGACAGTACGAATAGTGATGATGTGTACTTGCGGAATGCTCTCAGATTGCATGTCATTCCCCAACTTGAAAAATTAAATCCCTCCGCCAAAGAAGCCATTTACCGTACTTCCCTAAATCTTTCCGAAGCAGAAAAGATATACAGGATATCTGTAGCAGAAGCAATAAAGGAAGTGTTCAAAGACGACAAAATCGATATTCTGAAGCTCTGTAAAACCCCATCACCGCAATCTGTACTGTTCGAGATACTTTCCCCTCTGGGTTTCAGTGCATCGGTGGTGGAAGATGCATATAATGCAATGGTGGCCTCTTCCGGAAAAGTTTTCGTTTCCAAATCACACCAGCTCATAAAAGATCGTGATTATTTCATCCTCGACCAGATATGCGCCGCACAGCAAGAGACAGAAATAATTTATATAGACCGGGAGACGAAAGAAATTACGGAACCCATCCACCTGATAATCCGAAAGGAAGAGATGCCTGTCGAAATCAAAAAAAACAACCGCTGGTTATATGCTGATGCGGACAAATTGGAATTTCCCTTGAAATTGAGAAGATGGCAGGAGGGAGATTGGTTTATACCTTTCGGCATGAAAGGGAAAAAAAAGTTGAGCGACTATTTTACCGACCGGAAGTATAATCTGAAGGAAAAAAAAGAGGCCTGGTTATTGCTTTCGGGGGATGGAATTGTGTGGATAGTCGGAGAGCGTACCGATGACCGTTTTAAAGTGACAGAAAAAAGTAAAAGAATTCTCATTGTTGAGATAATCGATAATGGAATATAAGTGAAAAATATTTTAAAATTGATGCAACTTTTTCCTCTTTTCTGCATCTATATAGTATAGACATAAAAACCAAGAACCAAGACTTTTAAACTTCTTGGATTCTTAAATTTTTAAATACTCAACCAAATTAATAATATATAGTCAATATGAAGAATGATGTAGATGTAATTAAGGATGTGCTGATTGTGGGAATTTTCGTGGGGTTTGCCTATTATGTATCTCGGCGTTATAGTCAAAAAAAGCAGAGAGAGAGAGAGTTACGGGAAACACTCCACTTTCAGTTATTTTAAATCTTTCCCATTGACATCTGAATAAAATTTTATTCCGGCAGTCTCTCATGCCGGATTTTTTGTACCTTTGCAGGTCGAAAAACAATTTTTATGCTTACACTCAGAACTATCAATGAAAATCCGGAGGAGGTTATACACCGCTTGTCGAAAAAGAATTTCGATGGCAGTGGAATCATCCGTCAGATTATCGAACTGGATAATATACGCCGTAAGACCCAAACTGATCTTGATGCTCTTTTGGGCGAGATTAAAACTATATCCCGGTCCATTGGCCAGTTAATGAAAGATGGCAATAAGGAGGAAGCGGCAACGGTCCAGGAAAAGGTGCGATTGCTAAAAGAGACATCCGGGCAATTGAGCACTACCCTTAAAGTTACTGAACAAGAGATTGAGGGCCTATTGGTCACTATTCCAAATTTACCGCATGAGTCCGTGCCGCCGGGAAGGACCGCCGAAGACAATCTGATTGAGCGAAGCGGAGGTGAAATTCCATTGTTGGGCGATGATGCCCTTCCGCATTGGGAGTTGGCGAAAAAATATGACCTTATCGATTTTGAATTGGGTGTAAAGATTACGGGAGCCGGATTTCCGGTCTATAAAGGAAAGGGCGCACGGTTACAACGTGCGCTCATCAACTTTTTCCTGGACAGTGCTCGCGATGCCGGATTCACCGAGGTACAACCGCCCTATATGGTTAACAGTGATTCAGGATTTGGTACGGGACAGTTGCCTGATAAAGAAGGACAAATGTATCATGTGGGGTTGGACGATCTTTACCTGATCCCTACCGCGGAAGTACCGGTTACCAATATTTACCGCGATGTGATTCTTGATGAGAAGGAGTTACCGGTAAAGAATACAGCCTATTCGGCCTGTTTCCGCCGTGAAGCAGGATCTTACGGCAAGGATGTGCGCGGCCTGAACCGCCTGCACCAGTTTGATAAAGTAGAAATCGTTTGTATCGATAAACCCGGGAACTCTTATGAACGTCTCGACGAAATGGTACGATATGTACAAACGCTGGTGGAAAAACTGGAACTTCCGTGGCGTATCCTTCGCCTTTGTGGTGGGGACCTGAGTTTTACTTCGGCATTGACATTCGACTTCGAAGTCTTTTCCACTGCCCAGAAACGATGGTTAGAGGTCAGCTCGGTCTCCAATTTCGAAAGTTATCAGGCCAACCGGTTGAAATGCCGCTACAGGAACGTAGACCGCAAAACAGAACTATGCCATACACTCAACGGCAGTGCACTTGCTTTACCGCGTATCCTGGCAGCATTGCTGGAGAATAACCAGACAGCTGAAGGAATCAGGATTCCCCTTGTCTTGGTTCCTTATTGTGGTTTCGACCTAATCGATTAATTCGGAAGATATTGAGCCAATCTTCAAAAAAGAACAGCATTTATTTTTTATTTTAAAGGATTGTTGTATCTTTGCACACCAAAATTGAGAATATTCAAACAGTAGGATCGGAAAAGTCTGTACGACGTCAGAAACAAGAGGTTATTGATGACTGCCGGCTTCAGGATCCGGAAAAAATAAAAACCAGTATGAAGAAAGAGATTCATCCCGACAATTACCGTCCGGTAGTTTTCAAAGATATGTCGAATGAAGAAATTTTCATTTCGCGATCTACTATTAATGCCAAAGAGACTATTGAAGTTGATGGCGTTACCTACCCATTGGTGAAACTTGAAATTACCAGTTCTTCCCATCCATTCTATACCGGGAAACAGAAACTGGTAGATACGGCAGGACGGGTTGACAAATTTATGAGCCGTTACGGTAACCGTAATAAGAAAAAATAATCCTGTATTCTACAGGTTTAAAAAGTGTGATAAATAGCGGCGGTCCGGTAAGGATCGTCGCTATTTGTCATTACCAAGAATAGATTTTGCATAAAAATGTGTATTTTTGCCTTATGAAACGAAGCGTTACCATATTATCAATAAAAATAAACCTTTTGACTTTCATTCGGCAGAAAAGAATATTAGTCCCTTTATCCATTCTATTACTGTCGTTACCGGTATCAGCGCAGATACAACTGAGTGACAATGCAAAGATCAGCCTGTTGACTGCTTCTCCATGGTCCGGAGCGGTATACGCCCTGTTTGGCCATACGGCAATCTACGTGCATGATGATTCAACCGGTGTGAATGCCGTTTTTAATTATGGTTTTTTCGATTCTTCACAACCCTATTTCATCTATAATTTTGTACGGGGTAAAACAGATTATATACTTGGGGTTGAGACAATGGCTGATTTTCTTCATGAGTACGGATACAGGGGACAACAAGTGACAGAACAGGAGCTGAACCTTTTGCCGGAAGAAAAACAACAATTATTTGAATCGCTGTTTACCAACGCACTACCGCAAAACAGGGAATACCGTTACAACTATTTCTACGATAATTGCACAACCCGTCCCCGCGATCTGGTTGAAGAATTCACACATGGATCCATTCAATATCCACCGACAAAACCCGGCCAGTCATATCGTGATTTGGTGCATGAATGTGTGGAGAGTTATCCATGGATTCAATTCGGAATAGACCTGCTGATAGGAAGTCCTGCCGACAGTATCATCGGTGTAAGGGAAAAAATGTATATCCCCGCTTATCTGATGGACTCTTTTGATGGGGCGGTCATCCAAAGGAATGACACCTTGAGCGATCCTTTGGTAAAACATACCAAAGTTTTGTTACATGTCAATAACGAAATCAATAAAAAGAATCATCCTACACCCTTCACCCCATTGATAGTAGGCATTGCTCTATTCCTCCTGACAATAATAGTCAGTCTGCTGCAAAGAATCAAATTAAATAAGACGAAACTATCCAGGCTCTATGATACTATCCTGTTTGGAGTGGCAGGGCTGGCAGGAATAGTATTGTTGGTGCTGATGTACTTCTCAGAGCATCCCGCCACTAATCCCAACTGGAATTTTGCATGGTTAAATCCGGTAATGCTGGTGGCCGCTTTATGCTTTTGGATGAAATCAGCAAATAAAGCGGTTTTTTACTATCATTTTATTAACTTTGCGCTCTTAACGCTTTTCCTCCTGTCATGGTGGTTTATTCCCCAGCAGTTACCGCTGGCCACAATCCCACTTTCAGCGAGTTTGTGGCTCAGGTCGGGCGCAAATATCTATATGTTTAGAAAAGGACGTTTAAAAAATAGGCAGTTCACCACGAGCAGGTATATGAAAGCAGGGTGGGGAGGTCTGTAGATCGGTAAAAGTCAGATAGAAACACATGGTAAAATTATTATCTTCGCTGGTTGCTTTTTTTTCAATCACCACGCTCTTCGCGCAAACGCCTTCGGGAGAAATACCGAAATTGGTGGTGGGTATTACCATTGACCAGTTCCGTGGTGATTATCTTGAGATGTTCAGGCATAAATTCGGAGCCAGAGGGTTCAACCGGTTGTTGAACGAGGGACTGGTATACAGTAATATATATTACGACTTTCCCAACCTGAATAAAGCATCTGCCATCACCACCATCTATACCGGAGCTAACCCGTCCTTTCACGGTATTATGGCTGAAAACAGGTATTTGGTAGAGTCGAACCGTGAAATATCCTCTTTTTTCGACGATAATTATCTGGGAAATTTTACTACCGAAAAGCTTTCTCCGCTTCCTATCAAGGTATCCACTATTGCCGATGAGCTGAAAATCGCTTCGGGAGGGCAATCCGATATTTTTGCCTTTGCTCCCGATGCTTCACAGGCATTTGCCTCCGGTGGACATGGTGCCAGCGGTGCATTCTGGATAGAGGATGAGAATGGAAAATGGGCGACGTCCACTTTTTACAAGGCAAAGCAACCGGTTGTGGACCAGCATAACCGCGGCGGACAATCACTTACTTATACCATCAACAGCCTCACATGGCGTCCGGCCATTGACGTAAACCGGTATGATGCTTTTCCCTATACCCGTAACCGCTATAATTTTCAGCACTATTTTGCCACTGATAAGAAAAACAGTATCCATCTGTTCAAGCAATCTCCTTATGTGAATAAGGAGGTAAACGACATGGCGATCAGGATGCTTGAATCAGGATCATTGGGGAAACGGATGAACCCCGACTTTCTTGCGCTTACCTTTTATGCGGGAAATTTTGAAAAAGCACTCGATAAAAACTACTCGGTAGAGATACAGGATACTTATTACCGTCTCGACCAGGAATTGGAAAGGTTACTCGATGCTATCGATGCTGCGGTGGGACTTAAAAATGCGTTGATTTTCGTGGCTTCCACCGGTTATTTCTATGAACAGGAGATTATCCCCGAAGGGATGGTTACCTCCGGTGGCGATTTTTACCCCGACAGGACCCAGGCGTTACTCAATATGTATTTAATGGCGCTTTATGGTAGGGAGCAGTGGATAAAAAAATATTATAATGAGCAATTCTTCTTCGACAGGAAATTGCTTGAAGACAAAAAGATCGATTTAAGGGAATTTCAACAAAAAGCAGCTGAATTCCTGGTGCTTTCGTCCGGTATCCAAGATGTAGTCACTTCCTATCAAATGCTGCATGGGGCCTATAACCAGGATGTGCAGTATTACAGGAATGGTTATTATAAAGGAATGTCGGGAGACCTGTTCCTTCGCTTGCAACCCGGTTGGAGGGTAGTAGACCCTCAATCGGACCAATACGAAAAAGTACGGAATAATGCTGTGGTGGCACCGGTAATCTTCTTCGGTACTAATATAAAGCCACAGAAGATCGAGAGAACCATTGAAGCCACAGAAATAGCTCCCAGCGTTGCATACCGATTGCGTATCCGGGCACCTAATGCAGCCCAAAGCAAAATACTGAGAGAATTATTTCGATAAGCGAGGACAGAGACAAAACAAGTTTTGACCATGTCGAGCGAAGGAATAATATGACGGAGTTGAACTTTTTCGATAAGTAATGAACAGAGATCAAACTCGTTTGAGCTATGCCGTTGCGAGAAAAAGTCTTACGAAGTTGAACTTTTTCGATAAGCGATAAGAAAAATTCAAGAATATACACAAAATGGATTGTAAAAAATATACCTACTATGGGATGGAATAATTTTATATCAAAGATAGTCGGCAATAAGGCACAACGCGACCTGAACGAAATAAATCCGGCCGTGAAAAGAGTCAAGGCAGCCTATGCCGAAATAGAGAAGCTCTCTCATGATGAATTACGTAACAAGACGAAGGAGCTGGAAGCTCGCATTCAGGAATATGTAGCGGCAGAGAAGGCACAAATAGCAGAACTCAAAGCCGGCATAGAGGCAATTGACATGGACAAACGAGAAACAGTCTGGTCCCAAGTCGATAAGCTGGAGAAAGATGTAATTGATAAATATGAGAAAGTGCTGGACGAAGTGTTGCCGGAAGCATTCTCCATTATGAAGGATACGGCACGTCGTTTCACAGAGGACCGGGAGATTGTAGTGACTGCTACTGATTTCGACAAGGATTTGGCGGCCACCCACGACTTTGTCCGTATTGAAGGAGACAAGGCAATTTACCAGAACCACTGGATCGCCGGAGGGAACGAGATTACCTGGGACATGGTGCATTATGATGTACAGCTTTTTGGTGGAGTTGTATTGCACCGTGGAAAAATTGCCGAAATGGCGACAGGAGAAGGTAAAACATTGGTAGCAACCCTTCCTGTTTTCCTGAATGCACTCACTCATGAGGGGGTACATGTAGTGACAGTGAATGATTACCTGGCGAAGCGTGACTCGGAATGGATGGGCCCCATGTATATGTTCCATGGCTTGTCGGTTGATTGTATCGATAAGCATGAACCCAATTCTGATGCCCGCCGTAAAGCATATGAATCGGATATTACTTTCGGTACCAATAACGAGTTCGGGTTCGATTACCTGCGTGATAATATGGCTGTCTCACCGAAAGACCTGGTACAACGCAAGCATAACTATGCCATTGTGGATGAGGTGGACTCGGTATTGATTGACGATGCCCGTACCCCGCTGATTATCTCAGGTCCGGTACCCAAAGGTGACGACCAGCTATACGACCAGTTCCGTCCAAGGGTGGAAATGATCGTTAAGGCACAACGGGAATTGACGACCCATCTACTTGCCGAAGCGAAGGCAAAGATGGCCTCTTCCGATCCTAAGGAGCAGGAGGAAGGTGCACTGTTGCTTTTCCGTTCTTATAAAGGGATGCCAAAATATAAACCACTTATCAAGTTCCTCAGTGAACAGGGGGTAAGGGCTGCCATGTTGAAGGTGGAGGCATTCTACATGCAAGAGCAGATGCGAAACATGCATATTGTAACCGATCCTCTGTATTTCGTCATTGATGAAAAGCAAAACAGTATCGAACTGACGGACAAGGGAATTGATCTGCTGACAGGGAAGTCGGACGACCCTCTATTCTTTGTCCTTCCCGATATCGGTGCCGAGATGTCGGAACTCGAAAGTGCTTCACTTTCTGACGAAGAAAGGGCCGCAAAAAAAGACGAATTGATGCAGAACTATGCCGTGAAATCGGAACGTGTGCATACCGTCAACCAGTTGCTGAAAGCATATACGTTGTTCGAAAAAGATGATGAGTATGTGGTGATCGACAATAAGGTGAAAATTGTGGATGAACAGACCGGCCGTGTGATGGAAGGGCGCCGCTATTCCGACGGTCTCCATCAGGCAATCGAAGCAAAGGAACGCGTAAAAGTGGAAGCGGCCACCCAGACATTTGCCACGATCACCCTGCAGAACTTCTTCAGGATGTATAGCAAGCTGGCCGGGATGACCGGTACGGCTGAGACTGAGGCGGGCGAGTTCTGGGATATTTATAAACTGGATGTGGTGGTAATACCTACCAACAGGCCTATTATCCGGGATGACCAGAACGACCGTATCTATAAGACCAAACGAGAGAAATATACGGCTGTGATCGAAGAGGTGGTAAAACTTACAGATCAAGGGCGACCCGTCCTGGTGGGTACCACTTCCGTGGAAATTTCGGAATTGCTGAGTCGTATGCTTACCCTTCGTAAACTCAAACATAACGTATTGAACGCCAAATTACACCAACGTGAGGCTGAGATCGTTGCCAATGCCGGACAGAAAGGGATGGTCACTATTGCCACCAATATGGCCGGTCGTGGTACCGACATCAAGCTTACTCCTGAAGTGAGGGAAGCTGGAGGGCTGGCTATCATCGGTACAGAGCGGCATGAGTCGCGCCGTGTAGACCGCCAGTTGAGAGGGCGTGCCGGACGTCAGGGAGATCCGGGATCGAGTGTATTCTTCGTTTCGTTGGAAGACGACTTGATGCGTCTCTTCGCCACCGAGAGGATTGCCGGACTGATGGACCGGATGGGATTTAAAGAGGGAGATGTATTAGAGCACAATATGTTGAGTAAATCAGTAGAACGTGCTCAGAAGAAGGTAGAAGAGAACAACTTCGGTATCCGTAAACGTCTGCTTGAATACGACGATGTGATGAACGCACAGCGTGAAGTAATCTACAAACGCCGTCGTCATGCCTTGATGGGCGAACGGATCGATAACGACGTGGCCAACATGATTACGGAGACTTCGAAGAATATTGTGGAAGTCAATGAAGACAATTACGAAGGCATGAAATTCGACCTGCTTCGTGTCATGGCACTCGATATCCCTTTCAAAGAAGAAGAAATGAAACGGATGAAGCTGAATGATCAGTTGGAAGCGGTTACTACACAGTCCTTTGAAACATTCAAGCGTAAATCGGATAGGCTGGCCGAAATTGCCCAACCGGTGATTAAGCAAGTCTATGAGAACCAAGGAGCCATGTATGAAAATATCCTGATTCCCATTACGGATGGAAAGAGGGTATATAATATCTCGTGTAATCTGAAAGAAGCATATGAAAGTGGCTCTAAGGCATTGGTAAAAGCATTTGAAAAATCAATCCTGCTGCATACCATCGATGAAGACTGGAAAGAGCATCTCCGGGAGATGGATGAATTGCGCCAATCTGTGCAGAATGCAAGCTATGAACAGAAGGACCCGTTATTGATCTATAAACTAGAGTCGTTTGAGCTCTTCAGGACCATGGTTAATAATATCAATTCAAAATCGGTATCTATACTGATGAGAGGCCAGATACCGGTACAGGATCCGGCAAGCGTTCGCAGGGCTGCCCCCGAACAAAAGACCGATTACAGCAAATACCGCACCCAGAAAGAGGAGTCGGACGGGATACCTGCAGGTGGAGGCGATAACAGTCCGCAACAGAGACAATCCCAGAAATTAGAGCCTATCCGTGTGGAGAAAAAGGTGGGAAGAAATGATCCCTGTCCTTGTGGGAGTGGAAAAAAATATAAAAATTGTCATGGTGCTTAAACCGTTATAAAAGATTAAAACAGGAAGCTTAATAAACTTCCTGTTTTTTTTGTTAAATCCGGAAAAAAGCAGTACCTTAGTCTGTCCAAATATTGGAAAATTGAAAATACTTACTAAGCTGTTTATAAGCTGCATAGAAATATTAGTTGAAGAGAAAAATCACTTTGTAATATGATTGATCAGGAAGACAGAATCATCAAGATTAATATCGAAGATGAAATGAAGTCGTCGTACATCGACTATTCGATGTCGGTAATTGTTTCGCGGGCCTTACCCGATGTACGTGATGGTTTCAAACCGGTACACCGACGCATCCTTTACGGTATGTCGGAATTGGGCAATACGGCCGATAAGCCCCATAAGAAATCGGCGAGAATCGTCGGAGAGGTATTGGGTAAATACCATCCTCATGGCGATTCTTCGGTGTATAATGCCATGGTGCGCCTCGCGCAGCATTGGAGTATGCGCTACACGCTGGTAGACGGTCAGGGAAATATGGGTAGTGTCGATGGAGACAGTCCCGCCGCCATGAGGTATACCGAAGCGCGTTTGAACAGATTGGCTGAGGAAATGCTCAGGGATATCGATAAAGAAACGGTCGATTTTCAATTGAACTTCGATGATACCTTGCAGGAGCCTTCGGTACTGCCCACCCGTATCCCCAACCTGCTTATCAACGGCTCATCGGGAATCGCAGTGGGTATGGCTACCAATATTGCCCCCCACAACCTTACAGAATGTATCAACGGCATCATTGCCTATATCGATGACAAAGATATTGATACCCAGGGACTGATGCATTATATCAAAGCACCCGATTTCCCTACAGGAGGTTATATCTACGGTTATAAAGGAGTGGAAGAAGCTTTTGAGACGGGCAGGGGACGTATTGTGATGCGTGGAAAAGCAGAAATTGAAAGCGGTAAGACCCACGATAAAATTATTATTTCGGAAATACCTTATCTGGTCAACAAAGCCGATCTGATCAAGCATATCGCTGATCTGGTGTCGGAGAAGAGGATTGATGGCATATCCAATGTCAATGATGAATCGGACAGGGAGGGGATGCGTATCGTGGTAGATATCAAAAGAGATGGCAACGCCAATGTCGTTCTCAACAAACTATATAAGCTTACCGCCTTGCAGTCGTCGTTCAGCGTGAATAATATCGCGTTGGTGAAAGGACGTCCGGAGTTGCTCTCACTCAAAAGGATGATAGAACTCTTTGTGGAACACCGTATCGAT
Organism: Proteiniphilum sp. UBA5384; assembly: GCF_002410825.1. Taxonomy (GTDB): domain Bacteria; phylum Bacteroidota; class Bacteroidia; order Bacteroidales; family Dysgonomonadaceae; genus Proteiniphilum. The sequence goes on from NZ_DHOS01000006.1 coordinate 60,021, forward strand.
GTGGTGACCCGTCGTACCAGATACGAGTTACGGAAAGCCGAGGAACGGGCACATATCCTTGAAGGATTAATTATTGCTTCCGATAATATCGACGAAGTGATAGCTATTATCCGTAGTTCATCCACCCCTCAGGAAGCCATACAGCGACTGATGGAACGGTTCTCACTCAGCGAAATCCAGTCCCGTGCCATCGTTGAAATGCGATTAAGGCAACTGACCGGTCTTGAACAGGATAAACTGCATGCTGAATACGAGGAAATCCAGAAGCTGATTGCTTATCTTAATGAAATACTGGTCAATGAGGAACTTAGGATGAATGTAATCAAGGATGAGTTGATCGAGGTCCGGAATAAATATGGCGACGAACGCCGTTCGGAAATCATTTTCTCTTCAGAAGAGATGAATCCCGAGGATTTCTATGCCAATGACGATATGGTAATCACCATTTCCCATATGGGTTATATTAAACGTACACCTCTGGCCGATTTCCATACCCAAAACCGGGGTGGAGTAGGGGTGAGGGGAACCGATACCCGGGAAGAGGATTTTGTGGAGCATATCTATCCTGCCACTACCCACAATTATATGCTTTTCTTTACCCAGAAGGGAAAATGTTATTGGCTGAGGGTATTTGAAATTCCCGAAGGAACCAGGAACTCGAAAGGACGTGCCATTCAAAACTTACTGAATATTGATTCGGATGACGCAGTAAATGCCTTTGTGCGGGTAGAAACACTGCAGGATAAAGAGTATATCAACTCCCATAACCTCCTCTTCTGTACCCAACAGGGAGTCGTGAAGAAAACACCGCTCGAAGCGTATTCAAGACCAAGGCAAAACGGGGTGAATGCTATCACTATAAGGGAGGACGACCGGGTAATCGGAGTGCGACTTACCGACGGTAACCAACATGTAATCCTTGCCAACCGCAATGGACGTGCAATCCGATTTGCAGAAACAGACGTCCGACCAATGGGACGTACTGCCACAGGGGTGAGGGGAATGACACTCGATGAAGATGGACAGGATTGTGTAATAGGCATGATATGCATGAAACCCGATTCGGAAGATACCATCCTGGTAGTGTCTGAACAGGGCTTCGGAAAGAGGACAAAACTAAACGATGACGACGGTGAACCGATATACCGGATTACCCGTAGAGGCGGTAAAGGAGTAAAGACGCTCAACGTAACCGAAAAGACCGGTAAACTCGTCGCTATCAAAAGTGTAACAGATGACAATGATTTAATGATAATTAACAAGTCAGGCGTTACAATTCGTGTGAAAATTTCCGACCTTCGTATTATGGGACGGGCTACACAAGGCGTTCGTCTGATCAATCTGGAAAAAAGGAATGATCAAATTGCCTCTGTATGCAAAGTAAATGCGCAGGAAGACGAAATAGAAAATATTGATGAAGCAGAAGAAACTGATGAGGAATAATTGGTTGTAATGGGTATCATACACCATAAAAATTATTATTTAATTAAACTTTTTGAATTGATTTAGTCAATAAATACGCAGGACACTAATTAGAAGAGAATATACAAATTAGTTTAATCACAAAAATATGACAAAATGAAAAGAATCCTATTCCTTACTATGATTGCCATTTTCTCCACGGGAAGCATCCTCGCACAGAAATCGGCTCTTAGAGATGCTAAAAGGGCATTGGGACGTGACGATTTGAATGAAGCGCGCACTCTGATCAAACAAGCATCCACCAATGCGGAGACTGCTAACGATCCCGAAACCTGGAAGGTGATGGGGGATATTGGCAATAAAGCTTTCGATAATGAAAGAACTAAAACGATGCTGAACCAGAACGCCAATGAGAAAGTGATGTATGATGGATTGCTGGAGTCTTACAATCCTTATTTGAAAGCCGATTCACTGGGAGAATTACCGGATGACAAAGGGAAAGTAAAGAACAAATTCCGCAAAGATATTGCCGGTGTCCTGCGGGCCAATCATCCGTTCTATATCAATGGTGGAGTTTTTTACAATGAACAGAACAATTACAAGAAAGCTGCCGATTTCTTTGAAACTTACTGGAATATACCCTCTCTACCGATGTTTGAAGGTCAGAAAGATGCATTCGTGATTGACAGTACCTTTCAGACTATCAAGTATTATGCTATTATTACTGCCATCCAGGCTGAACAGCATGATAGGGCGGTAGCATTGCTGAACCGTGCTGCTAAAGAACCATTTATCGACAACAGCGCTTATAAGGAAAGTGATATCTATGAATTATTGGCAAGCGAATACCTCAATCTGGGTGATTCTGTCAAATTTTTAGAAGCTCTCAATCTCGGTGCGGATAAATTTCCTAACAGCAAGTATTTTATTCCCAATCTGATTAACGTGTTTATTCGTAATGGAGAGTCAGACAAGGCAATGGAGTATCTCGACCAGGCGATTGCCAATGACCCTTCCAATGCTTGCGACCTGAATAGTGTGAAAGGAGCGCTCTTGGCAGAAAAAGAAGATTATACCGGAGCTGAAGCGGAATACAAGAAAGCTCTTGCTCAAGATCCCAATTGCGAAAGGGCATTGGAAAACCTTGCAAGAAATTACATCATCCAGGCTCAGAATATAAAAGAAACAACCGCCACCTTGACCAATAGGCAACAACAGGTTGAGAACGACAAAAAAACAGTGGAACTGTATCAGCAATCACTTCCTTATCTGGAAAAACTGGAACAGGCGCTGAAAAGCAGAAGTGCTTCCCAGGAAGAAATCAATAGCGTTCTTTTGCTGCTTAGGAACGCATACTATAACTTGAGTGTATTGGGCGTCGATAAATCAGAAGAATTGAAAGTAATAGAAAGTCAACTGAACCTTGAATAAATTCAGATAGCAATCGATAATGATGAAAGGAAGGAAATCCATTGGCGTTTTCCTTCCTTTTTTCAGTAAAAGAATAAAGGACGAGAAAAAATAGACAATTTAATTAAACATAATAGTAATTATAGGAAAAACTATCTGCGATCTCAGAGAGGTTAGCAAGATTGGTATATTCCATATTCTATTATATTATTGGCATATTTTTATTACTTTTGTACTCAATAATCCAGATAAATTTAAATTAATGACTGATAATCAGCGATATATCCGGCGTGGAGTGTCAGCCTCCAAAGAAGATGTGCATAATGCCATCAAGTCGGTAGATAAAGGTATATTTCCGAAGGCTTTTTGCAAGATTGTCCCCGATTATTTAGGAAACGATCCGGAATACTGCAATATCATGCATGCCGACGGAGCCGGCACCAAGTCATCCCTCGCCTATATTTATTGGCGTGAAACCGGAGATATTTCCGTATGGAAAGGCATTGCACAGGACGCGTTGATTATGAATATAGATGATCTCCTTTGCGTGGGTGCCACTGATAATATTCTTCTTTCTTCCACCATCGGCAGGAACAAGAATCTGATCCCGGGAGAAGTGATATCAGCTATCATCAGTGGAACCAATGAGTTGTGCGAAGAACTTTCAGAGCTTGGCGTGCATATTTATCCTACGGGCGGCGAAACAGCCGATGTGGGCGATCTGGTTCGTACAATTATTGTAGATAGTACGGTCACCTGCCGCATGAAGCGTGCTGATATTATCGATAATGCCTGTATTCAGGCCGGAGATGTAATCGTGGGACTTTCGTCAACAGGACAGGCAACCTACGAGAAAGAATACAATGGTGGTATGGGAAGTAACGGTCTTACTTCGGCACGCCACGACGTATTTGCCAATTATCTGGCACAAAAGTATCCCGAAAGCTATGATGCTGCTATCCCTTCCGACCTGATTTATTCCGGCCGGATGAAACTGACCGATGAAATTGATAATTTGGGTATTGATGCCGGAAAACTGGTACTCTCCCCCACCCGAACTTATGCTCCGATTATATCGCTTATAATCAGTGAATTGAATTGGGAAATTCATGGAATAGTACATTGCTCAGGCGGTGCCCAGACCAAGATACTCCATTTTCTGGGCAATAAACTTAAAGTGGTAAAAAATAACCTATTCCCTATCCCACCTCTCTTCAATCTGATACAAAAACAATCCGGCACGACATGGAACGAGATGTATAAAGTATTCAATATGGGGCATCGCATGGAAATTTACTTGCCTTCCGCATATGCGCAACGAGTAATCGATATAGCCCGTTCATTCAACGTGGATGCCCGGATCGTGGGGCATGTTGAGAAATCGGATGTCCGGGAGTTAGTGATCGAAAGTGAATTCGGACAATTCCGTTACATATAAACAGTTTGTATGCCAGAAAACTCATTACTCGATAAATTATCACATTTAGTGACCCGCTTCGAAGAAGTGGCCATATTGATCACTGCCCCGGAAGTGATTTCGGATATGGATCGTTATGTAAAACTGAATAAAGAATATAGTGATCTCCAGAAGATTGTGGAAGTGCGCAATGAATATAAAACTGCACTGGACAGCGTAACTGAAGCAAAAAATATCCTGGCCAATGAGTCGGATACTGATCTAAAACAGCTTGCCAATGAAGAACTGGCCATCAATTCTGAAAAACTTCCCCAATTGGAAGAGAAAATCAAACTGTTGCTCATTCCCGCCGATCCTGAAGATGCCAAGAACGTGGTGATGGAAATACGTGGGGGGACCGGTGGTGACGAAGCAGCTATTTTTGCGGGAGACCTCTATAAGATGTATGCCAAATATTGCGAGAGCAAAGGCTGGACTACTGAATTGGTTAGCTTTACCGAAGGAACGTCCGGTGGTTATAAAGAAATTATTTTTACCGTGAGCGGAAGCGATGTCTACGGCACGTTGAAGTATGAATCGGGAGTACATCGCGTACAACGGGTACCGCAAACAGAGACTCAGGGCCGCGTACATACATCGGCTGCTACAGTAGCCGTATTGCCGGAAGCAGAAGAGTTTGATGTGGAACTGAATCCCGCTGACATCGATTTTCATACCGCCCGTTCGAGCGGTGCCGGCGGACAGAATGTGAATAAGGTGGAAACGAAGGTGCAGCTTACCCACAGACCGTCGGGTATCGTGGTTGTCTGCCAGCAGGCGCGTTCTCAACTTAAAAATAGGGAGATCGCCATGCAAATGTTACGTACCAAACTTTACGATATCGAATTATCCAAGCGACAGGGAGATATTGCCTCACGGCGCAAGACAATGGTATCCACGGGTGACCGCTCCGCCAAGATACGTACTTACAACTATCCGCAGGGGCGTATCACCGATCATCGTATCAATTATACTATTTATAATCTCTCCGCATTTATGGAGGGCGATATACAGGGAGTAATCGACCAGTTGATGGTGAGCGAAAATGCTGAAAGGATGAAAGAGGCTGAGATGTGAAATGAAATGAAGAAATATATGACTAAACAGCAATTATTTGAACAAATAAAAAAGAAGCAATCCTTCCTCTGCGTGGGACTGGATACGGATATAAATAAAATCCCCGAACATCTGCTGGAGACGGAAGATCCGGTTTATGAATTCAATAAAGCCATCATCAATGCTACTGCACCCTACTGCGTAGCCTATAAGCCTAACCTCGCTTTTTATGAAAGTGAAGGAGTAAAAGGATGGATGTCCTTCGAAAAAACTGTGGCCTACATACAACAACGCTTTCCTGAACAATTTATCATAGCCGATGCCAAACGGGGAGATATAGGCAACACCAGCGAGATGTATGCACGCACCTTTTTTGATGAAATGAAAGTCAATGCTGTGACCGTTGCTCCCTATATGGGTGAAGATAGTGTGAAGCCTTTCCTGGTCTATCCCGAACGGTGGGTGATACTGCTTGCGCTCACCAGTAATAAGGGATCGCACGATTTTCAGTTGACCGAAGACCGTAATGGTGAGCGATTGTTCGAGAAAGTATTGCGTGTGTCGCAGCAATGGGCCTCTGATGGACAAATGATGTACGTGGTAGGTGCTACCCGGGGTAAACTGTTTGAGGATGTGCGGAAGATCGTACCCGACCATTTTCTGCTGGTTCCCGGTGTGGGTGCACAGGGAGGCTCACTGGAAGAGGTATGCCGTTACGGAATGAATAAAAGTTGTGGCCTGCTGGTGAATTCCTCACGGGGAATTATCTACGCCGATAGCAGCGAGGATTTTGCCTATACGGCGGAACAGGAAGCCCGGAAGCTGCAGCAGGAGATGCGGGAGATGCTGGAAATGTATCTTTAATGATGTGCTGATCCCGATAAATCGGAACAGGAAATGATGATTATGGAGAAGAAGCGGAAAATAATCAATGATCCGGTCTTCGGATTTATTAATATACCGAATGATTTTATATACAAAATTATTCAGCATCCTTTTATGCAACGCCTTAACCGGATTCGGCAACTGGGTCTGGCTGCGTTTGTATATCCCGGTGCACAGCATACCCGTTTCCACCATTCCATCGGGGCAATGTATCTGATGGATGAAGCGCTCAAAACATTGAAAGAAAAAGGACACCTTATCTCGAAAGAGGAAAGCGATGCAGCATTGGTGGCCATCCTGTTGCACGATATCGGGCATGGGCCTTTCTCTCATGTATTGGAACGAACGTTGGTCACGAATATCCATCATGAGACTATCTCGTTACTACTGATGAAACAGATGAACGTGGAATGGAAAGGTAAACTACAAACCGCGATTGATGTCTTTACTGATGCTTATTCCAAAAGTTTTCTTCATCAACTGGTAAGTGGGCAACTGGACGTGGATCGCCTCGATTACTTATGCCGCGACAGTTTTTTTACCGGAGTAGTGGAAGGTAATACCAGTTCTGCCCGTATCATTAAAATGTTGGATGTGAAAAATGATAAGTTGGTCGTTGAATCCAAAGGAATTTATTCCATAGAGAATTTCCTGATGTCACGTCGACTAATGTATTGGCAGGTCTACTTGCACAAAACAGCGGTGGCAGCAGAAAAGATGATGATCAACACACTCCGCCGTGCCAGAGAACTATCCTTAAAGGGTGAACAATTGTTTGCCTCTCCTGCCCTTTCCTATTTTCTGTGCAAAGAAAGCACGTTGTCCGATTTTGAAAATAATGGAGAAGCATTACATCATTTCGTCAATTTGGACGATAACGATATCTGGACCGCCCTGAAAGTATGGACGTCACATCCTGATACGGTACTATCAGTGCTCAGCAACGGAATGGTTAACCGAAAGCTATTCAAAATAGAAATTACTGAAAATGATGTCGATGAAGAAAGAGTATCGCATCTTGTCGATTTGTATATGACGAAATTTGGTGTTTCTGCCCATGAAGCATCCTATTTCTTTTCGTCGGATATGATGACTACCGATATGTATCGCGAAGAGGACGATAGCATCGGTATAATCTACAAGAACAGCGAAGTGAAAGATATCTCCAAGGCTTCGGATATGCTCAATATAGAGTTGTTATCGAAAAAGATACAAAAATATTATTTCGCCTATCTAAGAGACTAATACCCCATGATCTCTCCGTCATCAAGACTCTTGGTCACCCTTCTCCCTTGGCATTGGGTACAAAAAATGCTACTACGACACCGCCGATAAGGCCGAGTGATAAGATTACCCATCTCACAGCACCGGGGCCGACTACTACAAATGAAGAGAATAATACCATGATCGACATGAAAGTAATGATACCTACCTTGCCTTTGGGGGTAACTCCTTTCCTCCGCTGGTAGTTTCTGATACGGGGGCCAAGCACTTTATTGCTTAACAACCAGTTATATAATTTCGGAGAGCTTTTGGCATAAAGAAAGGCCGACAGGAGGGCCAAAGGCGTTGTCGGAAGTCCCGGTACCGCAATTCCCAGGATAGCAAGAGCAAGCGAGATGGTACCCCCGATAATATAAAGAGCACGTATAATCCTATTTTTTTTGATCTCCAACTGAACCTCTTTTTCGGAAAGAGTAAAAGTCGTATCCTGTGCAACGGGACGATCATGCAGATTTATATTTTTATCCATATAAGAAAGTCCTATAAGTCTTATTTAACCTAAAACACAAAGATAACAAAATAATCAGAAATATTATTTTTGTACTTCTCTTAATTTCCACTATCTTTGCAGTTATTGTTAAGGTTATAAAAAATCTGATTTAAATAATTTGTGATGGCTTCTACAGAGGGAATAAGAAAAAAGATCCGCCTACTTTTTGTTTGTCTTGGAAATATCTGCCGTTCACCGGCCGCCGAAGGTATTATGTCCGGTATAGTAGAGAAGAATGACCTGCGGGATGTAGTAGATGTGGACTCTGCGGGTACTTCGGGATGGCATGAAGGAGAGCTTCCGGATGAGCGTATGCGGTCGCATGGTGAAGGAAGAGGATACAATTTTAATAGTCGTGCCCGGAAATTCAAAAAATCAGATTTCGATGATTTCGATTATATTCTGGTAATGGACCTGCAGAATTTCGCCAATGTAAGAGCGATGGCTACGGGTCAGGAGCAAAAAGAGAAAATCCATATGATAACCGAGTTCTCCCGACAGTATGCCTATGACCATGTTCCAGACCCTTATTACGGCGGTGCATCGGGATTCGAACTGGTACTCGATCTGCTTGAAGATGCCTGTGAGGGATTATTACAAACGATCAAGAAGAGATATAATTTGGGCTAAAAATCTTTCTTCCGGATAAATAAAAAACGACCGATTTTTCTTCGGCCGTTTTTATTTTCCCTACTTTTGGGAAATTAATAAGTCATCTTAGGTTCTAGTTTTCCGGCCTCTTCAATCATCGCGGCGAGTTGCTCCAACGATGGAAGGCGACGAACCAATTTTTTGGCTTCGTTTACTTCCTGCATTTTAGCGTACAGGTTTTCAGCATTCCGGTTACGGAACTCTTTTACGGTGTCTACACCGGCAGCTTCCAATAGTTCCGAAAATTGCGAACCAACACCGTTAACACGGAAAAGGTCTGCATGATTGGTCCATCTCAAAATTAATTTTTCTTCAATGTCGGTTTCCTTCGCCAACGCCGAACGACCGGATTTAGCGGCACATTTTTCTAGTAAAGCTTCGGTAGTATTCACACCAGCTGCTCTCAATTTCTCACCATAAACGGGACCGATACCTTCGATCTCTTCAATTTTGTAAGACATACGAATAATTTTTTATAGGTTTATAAAATATAAATAATTTTCTACTCCAAATATAGGCATATCTTTAGAGTAACCTACCCAATGTGTGGAAAAAATACCTAACTTTCTATACTATATACAACGAACTGATAGATTCATTGTTACACACCCGCATAATGGAATTGGCGAACATTTCTGCTACGGAAAGGATTTTGACTTTCTCCGACTTTTGAGAATAGGGAATACTATCCGTAAAAATGATCTCCGTCAATTTCGATTGATCGACTCTCAATGATGCAGGATCCGACATCACCGCATGACTGGCAATGGCTCTCACCGAATTCGCGCCGTTTTCCATGATCAGATCAGCCGCCTTGGTAATGGTACCGGCAGTATCTACAATATCATCAATCAGCAGTACATCCATCCCCTGCACGTCCCCGATGATTTGCATATCCGAGATCTCGTTGGCTTTCTTCCTGAGTTTATAACAGATCACCATCGGACAACCGAGGAACTTGGAATAGGCACTGGCGCGCTTAGTCCCTCCCACGTCAGGAGTGGCAATCACCATATTGCTCAGGTCGAGTTGCTTAATATGCTCAATAAAAACGCCGGAGGCATAAAGATGATCTACCGGCACATCAAAAAATCCCTGGATCTGGTCGGCATGCAAATCCATGGTAATCAGCCGGCTGATTCCGGCGGCAGCCAGCATATCAGCAATCAGTTTTGCCCCTATGCTCACACGGGGTTTATCTTTCCTATCCTGCCTGGCCCATCCGAAATAAGGGATTACCGCCACAATGGATTTGGCTGACGCGCGTTTTGCCGCATCAATCATCAATAACAGCTCCATCAGGTTGTCAGAGTTGGGAAAAGTGGATTGTATGAGAAATACCTGTTTACCACGAATCGACTCTTCATAAGAAACAGCGAATTCACCGTCGGCAAAATGTTCAATAATCATATTACCCAATGGGCAACCCAGACTGTTACATACCTTTTCTGCGAAGTAGCGCGACTTCGTACCTGAAAAGATTTTAAATGGTTTCTCCTGCATTCTGTATAATTTTCTGAAAAAATATTTATTTGGATCTTGATATAATTCTTACATAACATTAAGTAAGCCGGGACAAAAGTAATAAAAATTTTGCGGATTCTAATAAAGGTTTATGCTTACGCCTCCCATAAATGTAGTACGGGGCATAGGATAGCCTGCCATTGTCTGGTACTTTTGCGCCAGCAGGTTGTCACCTTTCATAAAAAAATCAATCCATTCCCGTACTTTATAGGAAACACGTGCATCCACCAGCGTAAAATTGTCGGTCTGCACATCCTCTTTTTCCGCTATCAGATACAACTTATTTATCACCTGTGCGCCCAGGTCCAAAGAAAACCTGCCCGCCTTGTATGTCAGCCCCGCATATGCTTTATGGCGGGGAGCACCCGCGATCGGCTTATCCATATGAAGGTAACTGTAATTACCATGTAATTGTAAATCATTGATTATATTATATTTCAATGTAAACTCTATACCTTTATTGGTAAAGTCACCGACGTTCATGTTTTGTTGGTGTCCATCCACCTGTATGGGAGTAATGATATTATCGCCTGTGATATAATAAAAGGTTAATTCTGTTGTCATATGGTTTTCCAGTAGCCCCTGGGAAACAGTGAAATCATAACTCATACTTCTTTCCGGTAACAAATTTTCGTTGGCAATCATATACATATATAATTCACGCATATTCGGCGCACGAAACCCCTTGGATACGGAGAATTTCAGGTGTGTTTGTGTGGCCGCCCTATAGGATAAACCGACCTGTGGAACCCATTCGTTACCATATAATTTATGGTTTTCGAGCCTTATTCCGGCGTTTGCCATGCATGGTCCTATTTTCTGTTGCACAAACAGGTAACCTGCCACTTCATTCAATTTTATGTGGTCGACAAATTTTTCTGTTTCGGGATTACGGTAGGCATTCCCGCCATACAGTTTCACGTCAAATCCTCCCGTAACGGTATTTCCTGTGAAGGGATGAACAGACTGGTATATATTTACTCCACCCATATAATCGGTCGAACGGAATAAAAATGCCTGCGGATTGGCACCAGGAGTGTGGCCGTCGTTAATTTTGTGATTACCCCAATTGTAATAGAAGTTCATAGCCCCGTTTGTTCTTCCATAATTATTTTCGAAAGATAAACCACTCATTCCCCGTAGCACATCCGCCGTGGCATCCAGCAGCGGACTGTTTATGGTACCGGGATTCTGCGAATTGGCGTGGGCTATATTTACATTTCCGGTCACTCTCCATTGGTCTGAAAATTCATAACCTAATTTGGCATAACCCGCCCACATGTCGAAGCTTATATTTTTCCGATGACCGTCAGTTTTATCATAATTACCACTTAGCACAGCCGATAATTTTCCTTTCCGGTAACTATCTGTTAACGAATAACGTTGAGTCCCGTACGAACCGCCCATTAACCGTACGGACATATGATTGCCTTTTTCCTGTGCTTCGCGTGTAATGATATTTATCGCTCCACCCATTGCATTGGAGCCATATAAAATAGATGCGGCACCATGTGACACTTCTACCCGTTGTGCGTCTGAAGCTATGTAGGCATCAGCCACTGGATGTCCGAAGATTGTAGCGTATTGGGGATGCCCGTCGATAAGGATAAGCACACGCCCTGAACCGCCCGAAAGACCACGTAGGTTAATTCCTCCGGCAGCACCGCCGGATACGCCATATCCTGTGATGCCCCGTGACGTTATGAACAGGCCCGGAACATGTTTTGCAAGGACCGGCATCAGGTTGATTTCTTCACTTTGTTCAATCATTCCCCGTTGCACAACACTTACCGGCACCGGAAAAATATTACGTGAAACAGGTACACGGGTTCCCGTTACGATCACCTCGTCAAGATTATAATTTGTCGAATTCCCTATTGTATCGGGTACATACTGTCGAGCGTAAGTCCCCATTATAAATAGAAAAATGTTGAAAATCAAACTAAAATATCTTTTCATGGTGCAAAAATAGGAATATTAAAAGAATATACTATAAAAACGTTATCTTATAAATTTCGCCCGAACAGGAATTGACTGAAATTATGGGAAGTGTAGTATGATGGAAAGGCAATGATTCACTTTCTCTTTGCAATAAGGGCTGTAATATACCTTTTGCGGTTGGTACTGCTCCCAGAAAATCGAATGCATGCTGAGGAATAATCACCGTACAATCCTGTGCTTTATCATCGAAATTGGCTACAATCAAGATCAAATCTCTTTTGTCGCTGCGTAAAAATGCAAAGAGACGGGTAGAATCGAACTCCGGATTCCCGTAATTGGCCGGCATCAAATCATAGAAAAGTCCTTTAGCGAGTGCCGGTTCATTGTTACAGAGAGTAATCAGCCATTTGTAAAATTGGGCCAGTTCTTTCTCCCGGTCTGAAAGCAAGATATCATTCCACCGGCCGTCATTATTCCATCGTCGCAGGGTGTCTACCGACCAATAGTCGAAAATAGTGGTACGTCCATCCCGTCCACTGAAACCCTCTTCATCCATTCCCTTTTCACCAAACTCTTGCCCTGCATACACCATTACCGGATTGGTATTCACACAGCAAGAAACGATCATGGCAGCCATTCCCCTGCTTCCCGTTTTCAGGAAGAAATCCGATGCCAGTCGTTGTTCATCGTGATTCTCCATGAAGTTAAGCATCCTATGTTGGATATCTCCCACACTATTCAGGACGAAAGTGATATCGGAAGAAGGTTTGTAACCACAGGAAACATCACGTAGTATATCATACAATCCCACCTTGTCATAGAGATAATCGAACACATTATCAGCCAGAAAATTGCGGTAGGCAGATGGATTATATATCTCTGCCAGGAAGAGGATACCGGTAAATTTTTGCTTTACCTGCGGGATAGCCCACCGCCAGAATGCCAAGGGCACCATCTCTGCCATATCACAGCGGAAGCCATCTATTCCCTTTTCAGCCCAGTAAAGGAGAATATCCTTCATTTTTATCCAAGTATCAGGTATGGGATCGAAATGCTCCTGTTTTCCCCTCAGGTAGTCCACACCGTAATTGAGTTTCACTGTTTCATACCAGTCAAATTGAGTCGGCCTGTGCGAAAAGCAGTCGTTGCCGGTCGCTTTTGCCGGGAATTCTCTATAGGAGGAGTGGGTCTCTTTTTTATGAGAGGTTTGTATTTCCAGCGACTGTCCGGGAATATAATAGTAATTGTTTTTTTGGGAAAAAGCCAATGAATTGTTGTCTCCTTCCCCAAAATCCTTTGTTTCCTGCGGTTTATTGAGCGAACGGTAATTCCTGGCCACATGATTGGGTATATTATCGATAATCATTTTCAAGCCGGCAGCATGTGTTCGTCGGATCAGTGCTTCAAACTCAGCCATCCTTTCCTGCACATTCACCGCCAGATCGGGATCCACATCATAGTAATCCCGCACAGCATAAGGTGAACCTGCTTTGCCTTTGATAATTTCCGGATATTCTTCCGGCAATCCGTAGTCGGTATAATTCGTGACGGAAGCATGAGCCAATATACCAATATACCAGATATGTGTATAACCGTTTGCTTTTATTGCATATAATACCTTATCGGAGATGTCATTGAATTTTCCACTCCCATTTTCTTCAATGGTTCCATTTTTTTTATTGGCAGTAATCCTGTTACCGAATAAGCGGGGCAATAGCTGATAGATAAACAGTTTCTGGTTCATTATATCTATGGAATTTCCGGATTTGACAATTACATCCATCCTTTGACGCGATCGATCTGACCACGTATCTGTTTTGTCAGTTCATAATGTCTGTGGCATTTCCTTACCACTTCCCATGATTCCTTCTTGCTCATCGCTAAAGCGGCACAATGATATCCAGCATCCATGATTTTTATCTGATTCTGCAGGTCGAACATGGAAAATTTTTCTATTCCTTCCGTCTCGATAAGTATGTCGCAGTATGCCTTATCAATCAACGTATTGGAATTGGACATCAAGTTGAACGTCCGTTCCATCATCCTGCGGATATTATTTTTTTCCGGCGCCGGGAGGATCAGGGAGACATTCACGCCGATTACATATTTGCATTTCTTTCGAATGACCGAAACAGGAAAATTCTTTAGTAATCCTCCATCTACATAAGGCACGCCATGGATTATCTGTGGATAGAATACAATGGGAACGGAACAGGAGGCAACGACAGCATCCACCAAGTCATCGCCATTGGAGAATATAACAGTAGCTGCTCTGTCCCAGTCGGTTGTAACTGCATAAAAAGGTATCTGCAACTCCTCAAAGCGTTTAGCCCTCAGGTTTCTCTTGAGGAAATTGTGCAGTCCCGTACTTTTAAAGAATCCGGAAGTGGGTAACGTGAATTCTACAAACTCACGAAACTCTTTCCTGTGGAACAACTCTACAATCTCATCAGGATGGTAACCATCAGCATAAAAAACCCCGGCAAGTGCCCCGGCACTGGTACCGGCTATTACATCCGGTTTCAATCCGCATTTCTCCAATATCTTCAGTGCACCCAGATGGGCAAAACCTTTGGCTCCGCCGCCACTCAGAGCATACCCTAAAAAATGATCGTAACTTTTACTGAAAACAGCCATACTTTTGTCTCCTTTCTAACGTTTTGTACTACAAATATGATATTTTTTTTTGACTATTTCATCTCTCATTTCCCGCATGGTTTTGCCCAATACCGGATGGACAAGGTCGGGTGCAATTTCACACAGAGGATCCAGCACAAAAGAACGGTTGTGAAATCGCGGATGCGGTAAAATCAGTTCCGGTGTGTCAATCACCCGGTCACCGGCCAATATCAGATCAATATCGATAAGCCTGTCCGTATAATATCCATTTTTAGTTTTCCCATGTCTCCCAATCTCTTTTTCAATTAATTGCGTAGTAGCGAATAGATCGTAAATATTCACAGAAGTAAGTACTTCGCATACGCAGTTGGCAAAAATATTGTCCGATTGGAAGCCAATAGGGGCTGTTAAGTAAAAAGCGGAAAGGGCTGTAATATTCCCAATCCGCTCCTCTATCCTGTCCAATGCTTCTTCGATATTTTTCTGCTTATCTCCCAGATTAGACCCTAATGCTAAATAAATAATATATTCATTCTCTTCGCTCATATTGTTCACTTCGTGTTCGGCTTCGCTGTTATTCAATTTAATAGTTATCCGGTTGCATTACATGCGGAACCGGATAACTATCGAATTATCAATCTACAATGAGCATTGCGTCACCATATGCCCCAAAGGAATATTTCTCTTTAATAGCTTCTTCGTAAGCACTCATCACCTTTTCATATCCACCGAATGCACAAGCCATCATCAGCAATGTGGAATAAGGAAGGTGGAAATTCGTAATCAGGCTATTGTTGAGCGTGAAATCATAGGGTGGAAAAATGAACTTATTGGTCCAGCCATCTTTCGGTTTCAGGTGCCCGTCCGTACTTACGGTGGTTTCTATTGCCCGAAGAACGGATGTACCAACTGCGCAGATATTTTTACCTTCGTCTTTGGCATTGTTTACCCTTTCGCACAATTCCCCCGTAATGACCATCTGTTCCGATTCCATCTTGTGTTTCGTCAGGTCTTCCACATCAATCATCCTATAAGCTCCCAGACCGTTATGAAGGGTAAGGTAGCCGAAATCAATATCCCGGATTTCCATCCTCTTCATCAATTCACGGCTGAAATGCAGACCGGCAGCGGGGGCAACTACCGCTCCTTCATGCTGGGCGAATATATTCTGGTATCTCTCCACATCTTCAGGCTCGGCATCCCGTTCCAGATATTCAGGGATGGGTGTTTCGCCAATAGAAAATAACTGGCTCTTGAATTCATCATAGGGACCGTCATAGAGAAACCGCAATGTACGTCCACGGGAAGTGGTATTATCGATCACCTCGGCCACCAACTCTTCATTTTCTCCAAAATAGAGTTTATTGCCGATACGGATCTTACGTGCCGGATTGACTAACACATCCCATAGATGCTGTTCTGCATTTAACTCCCTCAATAAAAAAACCTCTATCTTCGCCCCCGTCTTTTCTTTATTCCCGAATAACCTTGCCGGAAATACTTTTGTATCGTTAAAAACAAAAAAATCTCCTTTATCGAAGTAATCTAATACCTCTTTAAAAGTTTTATGTTCCAGTGCATCCGATTTTCTGTGCACTACCAATAGCCGGGACTCATCGCGATGCACCGCAGGGTATTTCGCAATAAACTCATCCGGTAAATTAAATTTAAATTGAGAAAGCTTCATAAATAAAAAAATCCTGTATCAATTATATTTGTATATTATTTTCCAAAAACCAATCTATATCCTCCATTTGCAGGCAGTCCGCCACAGTGATATCCCCCACCCTCGTACGCCGTAATCCGGTAAGGTGCGCCCCACTACCAAGTGCAACTCCAATATCCCTTGCCAGCGCCCTTATATAGGTGCCTTTGCTGCATACCACACGAATAGTGATATCAGGTAAATCACAAGAAGTTAATTCGACATCCTCTATAACCAATATTTTGGGTTTTAGTTCAATATCTTCATTTTTACGGGCCAGTTCATACGCTCTTTTCCCATCGACCTTGACAGCTGAAAAAATTGGCGGCACCTGCTCTATAGTACCCGTAAAGCGTTGCAATACCTTTTCTACCGCAGCCTTGTGGATATGTGCGATAGGATATTCTGCATCAATTTCTGTTTCGAGGTCAAATGATGGGGTCGTTGCTCCGAGCCGGATCTCCGCAATATATTCTTTTGTTCCGGCCTGCAAGGATTCGATAAGTTTTGTCTTTCTCCCTGTACAAAGAATCATTACCCCTGTAGCCAAAGGATCGAGCGTTCCCGCATGCCCCACCTTCAATTTCTTTATTCCCAACTGCCGGCACAACTTTGCACGGACAACATTCACCACCCGGAAGGAAGTCCAGTGAAGCGGTTTATCAATATAAATAATCTCACCTTCAATAAAATCCATACTTTTTATACCATGCTAAGGCTCACCCCTGAGAAGATCAGGACTAGCAATATGGTCCCTACGATAATACGGTATACACCAAACGCCTTGAACCCATAGCGGGTAAGAAAATCAATAAAAAACCGGATGGCAAGGATTGCCACACCAAATGCCACAACGTTACCAATCACAAGCAACCCGATATTATCTTTCAACATTTCGGTGCTGATCGGATCTTTCAATAATTGATACAACTTATAACCAGCTGCTGCTGCCATGGTGGGCACCGCCAGGAAAAACGAGAATTCAGCGGCATTCTTGCGGGTGAGTTTGGTACTCATTCCTCCCACTATGGTGGCCATTGAACGCGATACACCGGGAATCATGGCGATACACTGAAAAAAGCCAATAGTAACAGCTCTTCTCCATCCTATCGATTGATCTTGCGATGGTTTGTTGAACCATTTGTCGACGAAGAGCATCAAAATACCACCCACAACCAACATCGATGCTACCACTGTCACATTTTCAAGGAGTGCATCGATTTGATCACCAAACAATAATCCTATCACACCGGCCGGAATGACAGCAATGAATAATTTCCAGTAAAAATCAAAATTATGAAAGAACCGTTCCCAGTAAAGCACCACTACCGATAAAATAGCACCCAACTGAATAATTACCGTAAATGCTCTCACAAAACTGGTGCTCTCTATTCCCAGAAGAGCCTGTGTGATAATCATATGTCCGGTGGACGATACCGGCAGAAACTCGGTGAGTCCCTCAACAATTGCAATAATAATTGCCTCTAATATGCTCATAAATAATATATTTGTCAGTATTTGCTGATAAAACTATTTTTCCGGCTTGTTCTTTTTTTCTTTGGAAGGATATAATATACCCACCACCATCAATACAAATCCGGCAAGACAAACCACGGGTGCCACTTTTATACGCCTGGCGCTGAAAATATCGGGTTCAAATCCGTTCTCGAAAGTGGTGGCCGGCCCCGTCATCAGGATAAAACCGGCAATAATAAGAAGAATGGCAATACCACAGATAATCAGGTTTCTTTTACCTAAAGCAATACTTTTTTGAGACATATCAAGTTATAATTTTTTATACATAATACAGTTGTTCAGACCTCATCTTTACATACCGGTTTACTGCAAAAGCGGTAGATATGGTAGATATAATTACACCCAGTAAAACAACGATAGAGAATATAATAATCATATCTGCCATGCCGATAATCGATTTTATTTCACTATACTCCTTACTGAAATACGTAATGATCGCGAAGATGATCAGGTCTGCCAAAATCCCCGCGATGATCCCTGTAAAAATATTATTTACCACAAACGGTTTTCTGATAAAACCATCAGTTGCCCCCACTAATTTCATCGTATTGATGAGAAATCGTTTCGAGTAGACGCTCAATCTGATCGTATTACGGATAAGCGTAAATGAAATCAACAGAAGTATGGCGGCAAGTATCAACAGGATAGTCGTCACTTTCGAGAGATTATTATTGATAAGATCGATGGCTTCCTGTTGGTATAACAGGTCCGTCACATTGCTCTCCTGCCTGATTATGGCATTGATCATTGCAATACTGTCGCTGTTGGCATATTCCGAATGAAGAAAGATTTCAATACAGTCTTGTGCCGGATTATACCCCAACAGTTCTTCGGGGTCTTCACCCAAATCCCTGATCAATTGCTCTTTCGCTTCCTCCTTACTGATAAACCGCGATGATCTCACAAAAGGTTGTGCGTCCAGGTTCTTCCTGATCTTTGTGACTGCGGCGTCTGTCACATCCATGGAAAGCATCACATTGAAACTCATATTTTCTTTCACAAACCGCGACAGGCCGTTTCCCATAAAAAGGATCAGGATGGTAATCCCCAACAGCACCAATACCAGCGAAATGCTGATGGTAGACGTGATCTTAGCGTTCAAGAACCGTGCTGTGGAGACCTTTTTTTTGCCAGCCATATGAGTTACAGATAGTGAGTATATAAACAGTGCAAAATACTATTTTCCAAATAAATTGCAAAGTAATAAAAATTATCGGAGAATAAGAGGTGAATGTAAAAACATTAAGTTCTTTTCACTAACATGGATTTCATAATCCACTTTTCATTTTTAATTTTTTACTTTTAATCCCAACTCTTCCGCTTTTTCCAACATAAACCGGAATGCTGCTTCGCGTTCATTCGGAATTTCACCTTCTAATATCGCCTCCTTAATGGTCGATTTTAGTAAACCGATCTCCCTACATTGTGGAAGTCCGAATATCTCCATGATTTCATTACCGTCTATCGGAGGCTGGAAGTTACGTACCCGGTCTTTCTCCTCGATCTCTTGCAGTTTTCTCCGCACGATCTTGAAATTATTCAGAAAGCGTCGTACCTTTTCAGGATTTTTTGACGTGATATCCGCCTCACAGAGTGTCATCAGGTCGTCTATACCGTCTCCGGCATCAAAAAGCAGCCGGCGCACCGCCGAGTCGGTCACCTCTTCCTCCACCAGTTGCATGGGCCGCATGTGGAGCGATACCATTTTCTGGACATATTTCATTTTTTCATTCTGTGGCAGCTTCAATCGCCTGAATATTTTGGGTACCATCTTCTCACCTATATAATTATGGTTATGGAAAGTCCATCCCAATTTCGGGTCCCATCTTTTGGTGGCGGGTTTTGCAATATCGTGGAGAATAGCCGCCCAGCGCAACCAGAGGTTATCCGTCTGCCGTGAGATATTGTCCAGCACGGTGAGTGTATGGTAAAAATTATCTTTATGCCCTACCCCGTCTTTAGTTTCGGCACCCTTCAGTGCGGTTAATTCGGGAAAGATGACATCGAGTATTCCAGTTTTTTCCAATAGGATAAAACCGACGGATGGCTTGGGAGACAAGATGATCTTGTTAAGCTCATCCACCACCCTTTCCATCGAGACAATGCCGATCCGTTCGTTATTTCTTTTGATCGCATCAAAAGTATCGGGATAGATGTCAAAGCCCAGTTGGGTAGCGAACCGTATGGCACGCATCATCCGCAGGGGATCATCACTGAAAGTGATATCCGGGTCGAGCGGCGTGCGGATAATCAGGTCTTCCAGGTCCTGCATCCCGTTAAAAGGATCCAACAACTCGCCGAACCGGTCTTTGTTCAGGCAGAAAGCCATTGCGTTGATGGTAAAGTCACGCCGTTTCTGGTCGTCCTCCAGCGTACCATCCTCTACGATCGGTTTTCGGGAATCCAGGCGGTAAGACTCTTTCCTGGCACCTACAAATTCAATTTCATACTCCTTGTATTTTATCTGAGCGGTACCAAAATTTTTAAAGACAGAAATCCGGCTTTTTTTTCCCAATTTATCCGACACCGCCTTCGCCAGGTCAATCCCCTGTCCGACCGCCACCACATCGATATCTTTCGACGGGCGGTAGAGAAAAAAATCACGCACATAACCGCCGATGAGGTAACATCGAAGTCCCATCTCATCGGCAATTTCCGAAATCAATTTGAATATTTTCCTGTCTAAATGCGTCAGTATATCCTCCCGCGGTACTTCTATCATATATATTCCAAATTGTATATCAACATATTCTTTCAACCAAAGTTATTACATCACAGCGTCTTATCTGTTACGAATTGCAAAATTACAATAATTGTGCTTTAAAACCGCCTTTAAAAGGAATATATTCGTAATTTTGTAAAGTGTAAACAGGTGGGAGGATAACCTCCCGCATACATAAAATGCTATTATTGAAATGCGTTTTTCTACTAAAACCACAGTGCTATTCTTCTCTTCATTGCTCCTGATTTCCTGCGCGGGAAATAAAGGAGCCAAAGAGTATCTTTCCGATGCCGGGAAGGCATATCAGGAAGGGAACTATTCATTGGCTAAATTAAAGATAGACAGCATTAAAATACTTTTTCCTAAATCTTTTGATGAGATCAATGCTGGGTTTGCGCTAATGCAGGAAATACGGATGGCAGAAAACCGGAGAAACATTGTCTATTGTGACTCCATGCTGCAGGAAAAGTATGTGGAACTTAAAGGGATGCTTACCCGGTTTGAATATATACGGGATGAGCGTTATCAGGAGTTCGGCGATTATTATCCCAAGTCCTATTCCTATCACTCTTCTTTAAACCAAAACAGTCTCCGCTCGGGTGTACGCGAGAAAGGGATACTTTTTATAGAAAGTATACTTTCCGGGAGCGCCATAAAGCATAACAAGATAAGGGTAAGCACCCAAGATGGTAATTTTGCGGAAACGCTTGCCGTGACCTCCGACGGATTGAATTACCGCTTTAACACACTCGATAAATCTTATGAAATTGTCCGTTACAGCGGTAATAGTGAAAATGGAGTTGCGAGTTTTATTTATACATTCCGTGACCAACCGATCTCCCTTCAGTTTGTCGGTAACCGTACCATTACCGTCACCATGCCCACTGCCGCAAAAAAAGGAGTCAGCGATTCCTTTGAGCTCTCTGCCCTCCTGCTCGATATTGAGCAACTGAAAATGGAAAAGGAGAAAAGCGAAGCGTTAATCAGGTATTTAGAGAGTAAGAAACAGTGAGTGGTCCCCCCTTCTTTTTTAAATTTATCAAACAAAATACAAATTAAAACACTATCTTTGTACCGAATTTTGGTGTCATTCACTTCAACGGCTTCGAAATGAATGATGAAAAGGGAATCAGGTGTAAATCCTGAACAGACCCGCTGCTGTAA
>NZ_DHOS01000006.1:82027-112142 GCF_002410825.1 Proteiniphilum sp. UBA5384
GCTGTAAGCTCCGCTTACGTGCCGGACAAATACCTCATGCCACTGTTCCGATAAAAGGAATGGGAAGGCGTCCGGACACGGGAGTAAGTCAGAAGACCTGCCGAAATTTGTTTGGATTTTACTCCTGCGGCGTTCGGGAAGTAAATCAAGACTTCTTCTATATTTTTCGAGTGTATAGCAAACATCTATCTATACACTTCCCAGAAGGCTCCGATGTAAAATCCATTATAATCAATTTAGAAAACCTAATTTATATAATGATTATGATCAATGGATTTTGGAAAACAGTTATCAGTTTATTCCTCTGTAGTATACTTCTATTTGTTACATCCTGTTCAAATAATCAGGACGATGAGAAGTTAGAAACACATCCGCCTGTCATCACTTTTGATAACGGAACAGGGATTTACACCGTAAAGGTATTGAAAAGTATCACCATCACTCCCGTTGTGACCGGTGCAACCGATCCAGTTTATACATGGAAAGATGATAACGGGAAAATCGTCGGTAGCGATCTTTCATATACCTATTCGCCTAAAGTGACCGGAGAAGTCTACTTAAAGTTTCGGGTGGATTCTAAAAACGGATCTGCCGAGGAAGAGTTACGCATAGATGTAGTGGACAAAATGGTTCCTTCCGTGTCGTTGATACCTCTTTACACTACATATATAGGAAAAGATGTGACCATCGAACCATCGATAAATTTCACCGAAGGTGCCGAATACCAATGGACATTGAATGGTAAGACGGTGGGAAGTGAAGCGGCATACACTTTTGAAGCTACGGAAAAGGGACAATTCAATATTCAGCTTGTCGTTACCAATGAAGATGGCAGCGGAAAAGCAACCACCTCCATACTGGTGTCGGATAAGCCCGAAATAAATATCGTCTTCACCAGTGAAAGCATGACCGTACCCCAAGGTCGTGCCGCCTGCGTGGCCCCCATCATTACCGACACCACATCCAATGCCACTTATGTATGGCAACTGGATGGAGTGATACAACAAGGAGAAACGCAGCCCACCTTTACTTTTACACCCTCCCAACCCGGAAATTACCAGGTAAAGGTAACGGGAACAGACGGTGAAGTGGAGAAAAGCGCTACCCAGACAGTCATTTGTCTGGAGTCGGATGAAGCTAGATATTACCGCGCACCGACTTCCGGCAGCTCGGATACACGTATTACCGTCTTCGACCTGATGCCTGCACCCGGACAATTTGTCGGTCAAATTAGCGGTTCTACCCAAGCAGAAGCCAATCGTTTTGCAGAGAAGCGGATCAATGAAGACCGGAATTATATATCGTTGGGGGCATGGGGTGGCTATATTGTAGTAGGTCTTGATCACAGTATTTATAATAAAGATGATGGTTATGACTTTTATATATTGGGCAACGCCTTCAACGGTAGTTCGGAACCGGGCATCGTTTATGTGATGCAAGACGAGAACGGTAACGGAAAACCCGATGATACATGGTACGAATTGCGTGGTAGTGAGACCGGAAAAGCGGAAACATACCAGAACTATGAAGTGACTTACTACCGACCTTCAAGGGCTAATATGCCAGTGCAATGGATGGACAACCGTCTCAATTACGGCACCATAGATTTGGGACCTTCATTCCCCGCATGGATGAAGGAGAACGAATATACCTTGCGCGGTACCCGCTTGAAAGCAAACACACGTCATCAAGGTATATGGATCAATGATGCCTACCCATGGGGATATGCCGATAACTGGGGTACTGACTTTGATGGCGGAGAGAATCCCAATGCTGACGTCGCCGGAAACGGATTTAAGATAGAGAATGCCATGTACCCCAACGGACAGAAGGTCGATCTGCGATACGTCGATTTCATCAAGGTGCAAACTGGTGTCCAATCCCAGGCCGGAGTGCTCGGGGAAGTATCTACGGAAGTATTTGGATTCGTAGATAACCAGATGGAGAAGGCTCCTGCTACTCTTCAATAAAAGAATAATAATTCACATAATATTTATAACGAATAGAATATATGACAGTAAAAAACTTATGGAGAACCCTCTTGATGGTTCTTTGTAGCGCAAGCTTAATCACCGCATGTGGTGACGACGACAATAACCCTTTTGTGGGGATGGATAACAATGTACTTTCATTCTCTCTTTCTAAAGGAGAAAACACGTGGCAGGCTTCTATTGCCGATAATGAGATCGTGATAACCGTTCCCGAGGGTACTGAATTGACTGGGTCTACTGTTGCCTATCATCTAAGTGAACAAGCCGGCATCTCTCCCGATCCTGCCGGTATCACCCAATGGAATGAAGAACAACAGTTTGTGGTGACTTCATATAACCAAACGCCCCGCACTTATAAATACACTGTACAATATGTTGCCATCAGTGAAACGGCTAATATCGTCCTCAACTCACAAGCTGATGTTGATGCTTTCGCCCAGCGCGGAGTGAATATCATTGAGGGGAGCCTCCACATTGGGTTTCAGGCAAACGAAGATGATCCGATTACTAACTTGAATGGCTTGTCTAAACTAACCGAAATTGTAGACGAGCTTCGTATTGGAAGTTATTATAAGGGTGAAAATCTTAAGGGGTTGGACAAAATCAAAAAAGCAGGTAGTATTTTAATCACTATAACTAATAGGGATATCGCAGAAAATCTCAATGATGTTTCTTTTCCCTCACTTACATTTATTCGCAAAGATTTGCAAATATTCAATGGAGATAACGTTGAAACAATTTCAATACCTCTTTTGGAAACAATTCTTGGGAGCTCGGAAATTCGTGCAAGAGGTGCAATATCCTTTAATATGAATTCTCTCAAAAAAGTAGGAGGAAGTATAGTATTTGACGGCAATCTATTGGATCAAATGGAATTTCCTTCATTAGAATATGTAGGAAATGAATACAGACTATATAAATTTTCTACAGAATTTTCTAATTTGAAAGCGGTTAACCTTCCTGCACTCGTTAATTGTCCCGCTATCAGAATTGAAAATGCTGAAAAATTAGAAACTCTCAGGATTCCAATGCTAAGAAACATGGATCTACTGTCTTTTGGAAGTTGTCCGTCTTTCGATGATATCGATACTGTTATAAAGGATATGGAAAGTATCGCATCCATCAGGCTCACCTCCACAAACGTTTTAGAACTGGATGCATCAAGCAAGGGTATAGAAGAATTGATTATTACTCCCATCGGTACAACGCAATTCACTTTGACGGGGAATGAGACTTTTGGTAACATCGAATTTGCCAATATTGATCAGGCTCCGTTACCTATTCTAAATGGAATTAATACATTAGACAATTATTCCATCAAAACAGAACGGTCATTTATTTCATTGGACGGAATAAAAAAAATCACTGGAAGCTTAACTATTAGTGCTACCAGGTTTGGAGTTCTTGATGAGTTGGTACTGCCTGATCTTGAATCGGTAGGTAACTTGAAAAGCCATTTAGGCAGCAGCAGTATCTCAATTTCATTAAAAGCTCCTAAGTTAACCACAGTAACAGGAAATCTAGATCTTACGGTTTATACAGATCAGCCGGATCTTTCGTATATTGTTTTGCCTGAACTGACAACAGTAGGTGGAGCTTTAAATATATCCGGTAAATTAAATTCTCAGCAGAATATTACCCAAATAGATTGCTTCCCAAAGTTAAGTTCTGTAAAGGATATAGACATCAGAGGTTTTAGACAATTATATGACTTCAGTCCATTCAAATCACTCATTGATCATGTGAATTTATGGACAGTAAGAAACTGCGGTTTTAATCCCACTTTGCAACAGATGAAAGATTCACCAACCGGTGATTTTAGTAATAATTAAAATTTGCAATTATGAAAACAAAAATCCTTTTCAGTGTTGCTTGCACAATTATTGTTGCGTTAGTCAGTTGTACGGACGATGTTCTGGAAACCGTTCAGTCGTCCAATGGATATCCACGTTCTGCTTATTCGAATGACTGGACGTATGCTTATGTACTATGTGAAGGAACCTGGCGAGTAACTCCCCCATCTCTGCCGGGGTATTTAATAACTTATGACAATGATTGGGATGAGGTATCAGCCTTTCCTGTAGGAGATACCGGTAATGACTTGATCAGATACGGCTCAAAGTTATATTGTGCTGTGAGCGGGCATGACCTTATTTCCGACGATGGAGGAATATGGGTTTTCGATGCCAGTAATGGCACTCCTTTAACCACCTCTATGCTTCAATATAATGATCCGAAAAGCGGGCATAAGATTATGCCACGCAATTTAGCTGCTTCCGGTGATAAGATTTATATCAGTCTTTACTCCGGAGCGGTGATGTCTATCGATACACTCACTTATGCTGTGCAAGATACTATTTCGCTGGCCGCAACCTTTTCAGAAGGTATCTGTGTTGCGAACAACCAAGTGTATGTGTGTAATTCCGGAAATCTTGGTGATACATATGCCGGAGATGGAAATACAATTTCTGTTCTTCCTCTCAACCTAAGTGCTGAAACCCAGATTACAGTTGCATTGAATCCAAAACTAATTGATCAAGCATCCAACGGAACCATTTACTTCAATGCTCTCGGAGATTATTTTATGGAGAACTCTGCTTTATATACGCTGACAGGTTCCAGTTATTCACAAGTTACCGAACACGTAGGAAGT
Source organism: Proteiniphilum sp. UBA5384 (assembly GCF_002410825.1). GTDB lineage: Bacteria > Bacteroidota > Bacteroidia > Bacteroidales > Dysgonomonadaceae > Proteiniphilum. Next base: position 86,672 of record NZ_DHOS01000006.1, read on the forward strand.
TTCGCAATCGGAGACAGTGCTGTATATACGGTAGGAGTAGATTGGACTTCAATGGATTATGATACATATTTACAGAAAGCAGCACTCACAGGTGGGGTTACTGATTTTAATGTTGACGATGTTCCCGAATTTATGTTAGGTTACACAGTTTCCATTAATCCCTATAATGGAAACGTATGTTTTGGGCAAATGGGAGAAGATTTATATATTTATGAATCCAATGGAACCGGACCGGTAGAAACTATACAGAACGGCGTTGCAAACGTCAATTCAGTTATATTTGTAAAATAGTACGTTGTATATCATAACTTATTGGTAAAAAGAATTGACCCCCAAAAATTTATTATATAGGTTTTCGGGGGTTATTCAAACCCTTCTCCTATTGTTTGATATTTTCTCTTCAAAGCCTTCTAAAACAGAAGTGACATGTCTAATATTCGTTTTATATATACATTTGCAATAGGTATATTCCTTCTTAATGCCGGGAATATTCATGCACAACAGTGGCTTAAAGACTCAACGACGCTGGATAAAGATTCAACGGCTATGAGTCTTGAACTCGATGAGTTCATTGTGTATGGAAGTCCCCTGATGAGAGAGGTAATTCCTGTCCAAAAACTGTCGGGAGAACAATTAAAAAATCTGAGTGCTTTCTCGGTGGCCGACGCCATCCGTTATTTCTCAGGAGTACAACTTAAGGATTATGGGGGGATTGGCGGTCTTAAAACGGTAAACGTAAGGAGTATGGGTACCCACCACGTAGGGGTGTTCTACGATGGTATCCAGTTGGGCAACGCGCAGAACGGCCAGATCGACTTGGGGAAATTCTCGCTGGAGAATATTGAAGAAGTATCGCTTTACAACGGTCAGAAGAGCAATATCTTTCAGCCGGGAAAAGACTTCGGTTCATCTGCGACCGTATACCTGCGCTCCCGTACTCCACGCTTTAAAGAAGGCAAAAATCATAACCTGAAAGCGACCGTGAAAGGAGGGGCTTTCGACTTGATCAATCCTTCCCTCCTCTATGAATATAAAATCAATGACAATCTGAGCGCATCCATCAATGGTGAGTTTATCAATTCATCGGGAAAATACAAATACCGTTATAAGCGGGTTCATCCTCATACGCATGAAGTGATGTACGACACCACTGCCACCCGATATAATGGCGATATCTATTCCTCCCGTCTGGAAGCCGGTTTATTCGGCTCGATTCCACAAGGATCATGGAGGGTGAAGAGTTACTTCTATGATTCGGAAAGAGGAATCCCGGGCGCCATCGTGAACAACAAGTGGAAGAACTCACAACGGCAATGGGACCGCAGCTTCTTCACCCAAGGTGTCTTCCAAAAAACACTGGCGCCTAAATATGATCTATTAGTCAACGCCAAGTATGCCTACGACCATATGCGTTACCTCAACCCCGATACCACGCTGATGTTGATTGACAATACATTCGACCAGAAAGAGGCTTATGTCTCCGCTGCCAACAGGTATAGTATCACTAACAAATGGGATGCTGTGTTATCCGTCGACTTCCAGTACAATACCTTGACATCCGATTTGGACGGTTTTGTCTTTCCCAAACGGCTCACGTCACTGGTTGCCCTGGCAAGTGCCGCCGACCTAGGTAAAGTGAAGATGCAGGGAAGTATCCTGGCTACTTTTGTGCGGGAACGAATCAATTCGGGCAACACCACCGCCGATAATTCAGTGAAGGCTGCTCCCGATAAAAAAGAATTCACACCGGCTCTTTTCCTGTCATACAAACCGTTCAAAAATCACCAATTCAATCTTCGTGCTTTTTATAAGCACATTTTCAGGATGCCTACATTCAACGACCTCTATTATACCGATATTGGCAATACCCATCTCAAGCCTGAATATACACACCAATACAATCTGGGATTCCAATACGACAAGGAGTTCTCAAACGGTTTTGTAAAACGATGGCACCTCCAAGCTGATGCTTATTACAATGAAGTGACCGACAAGATAATAGCGGTGCCCAAAGGTAGTGGACAATACCGCTGGATGATGATCAATTTGGGATATGTGGAGATAAGAGGGATCGACATGACGGCATCATTGCTTTCGGAGCCGGTAAAAGACCTGTTCCTGGATATAAAGTTGAACTATACTTATCAAAAAGCGCAAGATTTCACATTACGAGAAAGTCCTATATTGGAAGAAACGACTTTTGGGGGGCAAATACCTTATATCCCCTGGCATAGCGGTTCTGTCATTTTCAATATAGATTATAAAAGCTGGCAACTCAACTATAGTTTCATTTATGTGGGAGAACGTTACCACTCTTCTGCCAATATTTCTGAGGAATATGAGCAGCCTTGGTATACCAACGACATGACTGTAGTGAAGAAACTAAGGTATAAGTCGATGGATTTTCGAGTGAGTGCCGAAATCAACAATATTTTCAATCAGGACTACGAGGTGGTGCTTAACTACCCGATGCCAAAACGGAATTATAAACTCGCGTTAACGCTGGAATTATGAGGAAGAAGTTGGAAGCTGTAATTTTCTTTGGAATGAGAAGCCTTGCCGCTACTCTTGTGCTGCTTCTCATTCTATTTTCAGGATGCAGGGGGGATGTAGAGGCGCATCTCTCTGAAGAGATTGAAGTGAGCCCCCCGGGGACTATAAAAGATTACAAAGGGTTTTACCTGCTTAACGAAGGGAATATGGGTAGTAACAAAGCCACCCTCGACTATTATAATTTTGCGACTGGAACCTACACAAAGAATATTTATGCTGAAAGGAATCCACATGTGCCCAAGGAATTGGGCGATGTTGGAAATGATCTGGGTATTTATGGGAGTAGACTCTATGCCGTTATCAACGTTTCGAATAAAATAGAGGTGATGGATATCGAAACGGTGAAACGCATCGGACAGATCGATATTCCAAACTGCCGCTTTATTAAGTTTCATGGAGGTTATGCCTATGTCACCTCTTATGCCGGACCGGTTGTGATCGACCCCGATTATACGCAAATAGGCTATGTGGCGAAAATAGATACAGCTACGTTGAAAATGGTGAACCGCTGCCTGGTGGGTTTTCAACCCGATGAACTCGAAATTGTGGATGGAAAAATCTATGTGGCCAATTCAGGTGGATATATGGGAGCCGATAATACGGAGGGGTATGAACGTACGGTCTCTGTAATCGATATTGCTTCATTTAAAGAGGAGAAACGCATTGATGTAGCCTATAACCTGGAGCGCATTAAAGCCGACAGCCGTGGAGATTTATGGGTGAGTTCAAGAGGGGATTACAAAAACCTTCCGTCACGTCTTTTCTTTCTAGACAGGAAACTGCAAAAAGTGACCGACACTATTCCGATCGCTGCTTCCAATTATTGGATAGACGATGATATATTATATGTCTATGGGTCGGAGTTCAGTTCTGTTACCCGTGAATGGACAAATTCCTACTCTATGGTGGATACCCGTACGCGAAAGGTCAGCGTCCGAAAAATCATTACCGACGGAACAGATAAAGAGATTGAAAAGCCCTATGGTATCATGGTGGACCCTGAAACAAAAGATGTATATATTACCGATGCCGGGAATTATGTTACTCCCGGTGCACTCCATTGTTATGACAAGAAAGGTAAAAGAAAGTGGAGCGTAGTTACCGGTAATATTCCCGGCCACTTCGCACTATTGCCGGTATATGAGTGATATTTATTTTAAGTTATATAATAATAAAAGATTGTACACACCGTAAAATTAAAAGACATGATGAAAAAATTTCTTCTTGTATTGGCATCAGTGTTGGTATTCTATGCCTGCTCTGATAATGAAAAAACGTTTATTCCCGCACCTGAGATTACGGATGTGGTTATTGACGGCTCTTCTGAAGATACTCCTCTCCGGATAGAGCTTGGAGAAACCTTGTCTTTCTCACTGAATTTGAAAGAACAAATGGATGTTACGTACAGTTGGCTACTTGATGAAAAAGAAGTAAGTACGGCCGAAAAGTTCGTATTTACACCCGACAAAACAGGAGAGTATCAATTGAACGTTGTCCTGACAAACAAAGATGGGATAGCTACTCCAAAAGAAGTGGGAGTAATAGAGGTCATTCATCCAATACCTGTAATTACCGGTCTGTTTTCTGAGGATAAGGAGATCTCCGGAGAAATAGAAATTACAGCTACCTCCAAACACTCTTTTGAGGTGAAAGCCGATAAAGCGTCTGATGCCATCTACTACTGGTTGATCAATGGTGATACTATTCAGGATGCAAATGAGCCTGCATTAGAATATGATTTGGGAATTTCTGGAAAACTGACCGTAACTATTGAAAATAAAGATAATGTTTCGGTTAGCAAAGATGTGGAACTCGTCGGGCCATATAAGAATGGAGTATATATTTTTGGGACCTCCTACACCGGACTTTGTTTTATAAGTGAAGATGGGGTGCAGGAAAAAGATAATATCTATGAAACTGTAAATGAAGGAGAAAAATTGGGGGACAGCGGCATCAATGATTTTGTAATATACAACAACAAGGTCTACATACTAATACCATCAATTTCCTATTCTGATAAGAGAGCGCAAATTGTGGTAGCAGACGCGCAAACAATGAAAAAAATAGATGCGATCACAGCCACCGGATTTTCATCTGCCGATCTTGGCACAATTTATAATCTTGCAATTATAAATGAAAATAAAGCATATATCGGCAGTAATAAGATAGCCGGTGGCAATATTTCCAGTGTCAAGGTACTCGATATGAAAGAGAAGATGATGGCTGAGGCTGAAATAGAAGGTACTTCCGGAAAAATAGGCAGCGAAGGTCCTGCATGGGCACGGATGCTTACCATCGGTGAACGCACTCTGGTTGCATGTGGCCCTAAAGTACAAGTAATTAACAATGCTACAGACAAAGTTGAAAAAACAATCGATTTTGAAGCCGGTCAGGTGGTAGATATTGTCAAGGGACGCGACAACACAATTTACGCTCTCGTGAATCCGAAAGCATCCGGGTCTCCTGCAACCATTGCAGCGATTAATAAAGAGACATTTGCCGTGGATACAAGAACAGAACTGGCATACAATAGTAAAAACATCACTTTCAACAGTGGGGGGATGACCAATGCCCGGGTTGCCGTTTCTCCGGTAAGTGACGATATACTTTTCTCTGTAGCGGGTCCTAATGCATGGTCTTCCAGTTCTGAAATATATAAGTACAATTATACCTCCCAAGAGGTGGAACTGTTCGCTGATGTGAAAAACAACGCGAGGGCTACCGCCATGAATGGATATATGGGCATAGATTCGAAGGGCATCTTATTTGTGCCGCTTAGCGGTCAGTATTCATATCAAAACGAGGCTATCATCGCTTATGATGTAAAAACTGGAGATTTGCTAACAACCAGTTATTCCAGGTTGAAGCAGGGTGAAGGAAACGTTGTTCCTACATGGATGTTTAAGTAAAATATGAACTTGATATATTAAAATGAGAAAATTACAGACAATTGTATGGATGCTGTGCCTGGTGTTTTTGGCCGGCTGCTCGGATAGCGATAATGGTACTTTGATAAAGGAGATAAAGATATCTTCTTCATTAGAAATCAAAGTGGAAGAAGGAAGTACTTTGAGTGTGCAAGTATTACCTGAAAACAGTGCAGAGGAGGCTAAACTGGTATGGAAATCGTCAGATGAATCGGTAGTGGCAGTAGACCAGACAGGTAGGTTATCCGCTTTGAAGGTTGGAGAAGCTGTTGTCTCGGTCGAATTGGTTAGAAACTCCAATGTGAGATCCGAGTGTCTTGTCACTGTGACGGATGAGGAGAAAGAAGAAGGAGTGGATTATAACAGAATCGTGGAATTTGAGGATCCTCTCCTGTCTATTTTGATGTTAAAGTACGACTCCAACAATGATGGAAAGCTTCAATTTAAAGAAGCGTTGATGATAAGGGAACTGCTTGTTGGTTTTAGCAATATAAAAAGTCTGAAAGGGTTGGAAAATCTGGAAAATCTGGTGTTGCTATCAGCTCCCGGGAACCAACTAACTTCGGTTGATTTATCTGCAAATAAGAAACTAACTTACGTTTATCTGCACAGCAATATAATCGAAACATTGGATGTGTCAGATTTGGAACTTTTACAGGAACTGAATTGCAGTGCAAACCGGCTTTCTGCTATTGATGTGACAAACAACCCCAATCTGAAGATGCTGGATATATCATTGAATCATGAGGGTAGGGGTAATAATTCCGGAATAACAGAATTAGATGTAACCCACAACACCAAATTAGAGAAACTAGATCTAAATTACACCAATGTGTCAGAATTGGACCTCAGTAAGAATACCGAATTAAAATGGATAGATTTCGGACTTACATCATATACATCGCCAAACACCCAACCTATCACCAAGATAGATTTTTCAAATAATCTGAAACTCGAGCATATAGGTTGTGAAGCCATGATCAGGACATATGATATGGATGGAAATTTAGTGGAGGACAGAGTGGGTCTAAGTAAAATGGATGTATCAATGTTGTCTGAATTGCAATCTCTTAGCTTCCCGGGAAATAGTATTAAGAATATAGATTTATCCAAGAATTTGAAATTAACATCCCTGAATTGTTCCCATAACTACATAGAAGATCTGGATGTTACTTATAATGATAAGCTGGAAAAATTGGTTTGTGATTGGAATAAATTATCAAGCCTGGATTTGTCGAAAAGTAGTTCTTTGGAACATTTGGACTGCGCCAACAATCAAATTGATAAATTAGATATAAGCAATACCAGAATGAGTTATTTGCTTGGAAATAATAATAACATCACCGAGTTCAATCTCGGTAATAAAGTTTTTGATACCCCGGGCGGTAATGACAAGAAGCCTTATTTATATTTGAAACTGAATAATAACAAAATATCGTCTATTGATGTCAGTAAACAAGTAAACTTGGCATGGTTAGAGATTAATAATAATGAGTTGACAAGTCTGGATATTTCGAGTTGTACAAATCTGGGAGGAGTATTGTTGAACAATAATAAAGTATCCACACTCAATATTTCAAACATAACCCATATCTGGGAAGTACAGGCAACAAACAATAAGTTGAGCGGCACTATTGATTTGTCTCATTTAAGCTTAAGCCGTTTAGATTTAGAGGGCAATCCCGACCTGAAAAGTATATTGGTCTGGAGTGACTTTAAAGAGGATTGCAATCAACTTATCGTAGATCATACGACAGGTTCTACAATATCCAGAAAATGCTATACTAAAGATGACACTGCATCTTGGGTTAAAAAATAATCTAAAAACAAAAATAATGGCAAAAAACAAAATAATCCTTCGTTTCAGCGTGATAACGCTGTTAATCCTACTGGCCGCATTGAGCCGGCTGATCCCCCACCCTGCCAATTTCGCCCCCATAGGCGGGATGGCACTTTTTGGCGCGGCATATTACAATCGGCGTGTATGGGCATTCGTGGTTCCCGTCGTTTCGATGTGGATCAGCGATCTGATACTGAATAATGTGGTATACGGTGCCTATTTCGATGGATTTGTATGGTTTTATAGCGGTGCATGGTTCACTTACGGTGCATTTGTCCTGATCGTGCTGATGGGGATGTTTACCCTGCGGAAAATAAAGGTGCCGAACCTGCTATTCTCCGCTCTGGGAGCGTCGGTTATCTTCTTTCTGGTATCGAACTTCGGTGTCTGGTTCTCCGGCACCCTATACCCGAAAGATTTCGGCGGATTGATGGCTTGCTATACGGCGGGAATACCTTTCTTCAAAAATACGGTGATGGGCGACCTGTTTTATACGGCCCTCCTTTTCGGCGCATTCGAACTGAGCGCGCGCCGCTTCCCGGTACTGAAAAAGGTGAATGTGAACGCCTGAGACAGTAAATATCTCTTTTATCCTGTAGCGGGATAGAATAGACCGGAAAATATGCTAAAGGAAACCTTTGGCTGTTCTCCGATTCTATGCTTGTATTACATTTGAGAATTTTATATTTTTCTTCTATAAATTTGATTGTCAATTTTTATGGATCTGTGTATATGTCTGAACTTTTATGTACATTTCTTTAAACGAAATAAATTATGAAAAAGCATCTTTTTATTTTTTTATCACTATCCTTGATTTCATTGTGGATTAGTTGCAGCGACAATAATAGCGACATGGCGATTGAAAGTCTGGCGCAAACACATTGGAAAGGTTCTTATCAGAATGCCGGCAAAACCCACGATATCATCCTTGTCTTCACCGGTATTAAGAACGGCTATTTTATCTTTGGTGAAGATTCTAAAAAAGAAGATAGCTTTAGCTACAAAAAGGAAGACAAAATACTTAATTTCTCATGCATTCAAACAGATTTATTAAATGGTAATTGGTGGATATACAAGCTAACTCAAAAAGAGCTTGTCATAAGCCAAAATCCTTATGATGAAAATAATAAAAAGACGTTGAACTTAAAAAGAATTTATTAATTATGAAACAAAAAAAATTATTCATGATCACAATTATCTTGTTGACCATAAGTTTCTTCATTGGCTGTTCCGACAAATAAAATTTTTCCAAATCTGGCAATTAAAGGTCTGCCGGTTAACAATAGTATCAGCTGAAAACTATAAGAAAAAATTACCATCTCCCGCCACCGGAATAAACTGCAAACCTCATGCCTAAACCGACTCATTCTCGAATCATCCACCCCGCCGGTGCGGATTTTAAATCCGTGTCCTGATACGGGAAACAGAAAGGCGTAAGCCCGATGATATTTTCTCGTGCGAATGTGCCGATATCTATATTCCACCGAACCTGGCATTCCAGATCGATTCCATCTACAGCGAATGTATCTGTGCCAAATGCCTGAAAGAAATGATTGAGGAGTTTCATCAAGAGAGAACTGAAACAAAATCACCCAAATCTATTTTATGACCCGAGAAAACAGCATTTATGAGTGTAAAATATTAAGGCAAAACAAGATTATTCACTCCATATAAGTGCTAAAATAACTTATTTTATCCTTCACCTATTCTGCCCTATTTTTGTATATGAAAAAACCCTTTACGTGCCTGCATTCTGTTTGCAATCGAAGATGTAAAAAAGGGAAAATATATACCATCCTTTTTAAAATTTATCAAACTAAATACAAAATAAAAACACTATCTTTGTATTGAATTTTGGTGTCATTCACTTCAACGGCTTCGAAGTGAACGATGAAAAGGGAATCAGGTGCAAATCCTGAACAGACCCGCTGCTGTAAGCTCCGCTTACGTGCTGGATAAACACCTCAATGCCACTGTTCCGATAAAAGGGATGGGAAGGCGTCCGGACACGGGAGTAAGTCAGAAGACCTGCCAAGACCACTAAGTTTTAAGCTTTCGGGAAATAAAGCTGAAGGACACTGGTGTGAAGTCAATCTCTACTTTTTAGGGTGATAGGTTTTATTTGCGCAATCCTTATTAATTTATTTCCGGCTTAGCTATTTGATCATTATCAATTGTCGGAGAAGATGCACTACGTCCGTGTTTCAAGTCTTTGCTTGAACCTTTTTCTTTTGTTCGTTATTCAATCTGTCAATGGCCAGAATAAACTCGACAGTGTACAACTGCTGCAGGAGGTGGTTGTGACAGAGAAATTTATACCTAAAGATATTATTCCTGTCCAAACCCTTACCGGAAAGGAATTAGAAAAGCTGAATGCGCATTCTGTGGCCGACGCCTTACGTTATTTTTCGGGTGTGCAACTCAAAGATTACGGAGGTGTGGGTGGATTGAAGACAATCAATGTCCGCAGTATGGGAAGCGAGCATGTCGGTGTTTTCTATGATGGAATTGAAATAGGGAATGCGCAGAATGGGATCGTGGATTTAGGACGGTTTTCCCTTGAAAATATGGAGATGCTGTCCCTCTATAACGGGCAGAAAAGTGCCATTTTCCAGGCGGCGAAGGATTATGCTTCGGCCAGTGCCTTGTATATGCAAGCCAAAGAGCCGTCATTCAAGAAGGATAAAAAACACAATATAAACCTGGTGTACAAGACAGGCTCTTTCGATCTGGTCAATCCTTCTATCCTTTGGGAACAGCAATTATCACCTGCCATAAGTTCGTCCCTCAATGTAGATTACACAAACTCCTCCGGTAAATACAAGTTCCGTTATAAGGTTGTGAACAAGGAAGATGACAGAGGCGGATTCGATACCACTGAAGTGAGGAAAAACGGGGATATAGAATATCTTCGGCTGGAACAGTCCCTGTTTGGAAAAATAAAAGGGGGAGATTGGAAAACAAAACTCTATTACTATCATTCCGAACGGGGAGTTCCCGGGGCGATTGTCCGGGAGACACCGGGACGCTATTCTAACGAAGACCGCCTATGGGACAGGAATTTTTTTTTCCAGACATCACTCAAGAAGCGGCCAAGTAGAAGATATTCAACCCAGCTATTGGCTAAATATGCCTATGACTATATGCACTATTTGTCTGATCCGGAAAAGGATGAGCAGGTAGTCATCAAAGTGGACAATAAATACCACCTGCAGGAAGCCTATATCTCCTCTGCCAATCTATTCAACATCCTGCCATTCTGGAATGTCAACTTGTCGGTGGATTATCAATGGAATAAACTGGATGCCAACCTGGAAGATTTTTCATATCCCGACAGGCATTCTTTGTGGATAGCAGCGGCGACATCGTTGTACTTCGATCACATCAAGATACAAGGAAGCCTGCTCTCCTCTATCTTCGACGAGACTTTCACCGAAAACATTATCGATCCTTTCACCGGCCTGCGCACAGGAAAAGAGAAGGTTACAAAGAACTGGGATAAATATACACCCTCTCTGATTGTCTCCTATAAACCATTTATTGCACAGGATTTCCATTTGCGCTCTTTCTATAAAAAGATATTCCGGTTGCCCACCTTCAATGAGGTCTATTACGCCATTATCGGAAGCGGAAAATCGGCTTTACGGCCTGAATATACAACCCAATATGATATAGGGGCGACGTACAGCAAGAATTTCAATGGTTCCTTGTTGAAGAATGTGGAAGGACAGGTGGATGTCTATTACAATGAGGTAATCGACAAAATAGTGGCAGTGCCGACGGTAAGCCTGCAGCGATGGTCGATGATGAACCTTGGCTTAGTGAAAATTAAAGGGATCGATGTCACTTCGGCACTTACCATCACCCCTTACCACGACTGTACGGTAACAGGGCGGTTCTCTTATACCTATCAGGAAGCACTCGATTATTCCGATCCGGAAGAGCCGCTGACCTATAAGAATCAGATACCCTATATCCCAAAGCATAGCGGTTCGGCTATCTTAAGTGGAGAATATCTGCAATGGGAATTAAATTATAGTTTTATCTATTCAGGTGAACGCTATAGTAGCAGTGCCAACATACCCATAAACAAGGTGTTGGCATGGTACACCAATGATATTGCATTGAGTCGGCAATTCAACTGGAGAGACAATCGTTACAAAGTTACCATGGAGGTGAATAATCTTTTCAATCAACGCTATGAGGTGGTCAGTCGCTACCCTATGCCGGGCACAAACTTCAAGTTTATTTTCAGGGCTAATTTTTAATTCAGATGAAAAAATATAGGTTATTATATGGACTTTTATTCCTGTTTATTCCAGTTCTCTTACTCAACAGTTGTCGAGGAGATGACGAATACCTGTTATGGGCTGAAGGAGAACAGATTGCGCCGGGACAACAGACGGAGTCGATCAAGGGTTTCTTTCTACTGAATGAGGCCAATATGGGCAGCAATAAATCGACCCTCGATTATTTCGATTATGAAAGCGGCACCTATTACCGTAATATTTTTCCGACGGTCAACCCTAATATTCCCCACAATCTGGGCGATGTGGGGAATGATATCCAGATATATGGCGACAAACTTTATGCTGTAATAAACTGCTCCCACCTGATAGAAGTAATGGACGTACATACCGCCGAGCATTTGCATACGATCAATATCACCAACTGCCGGTACATTGTTTTCAAAGATAAATATGCCTATGTCAGTTCCTATAATGGACCTGTTAAAATCGACCAGAACGCACCCATAGGAACGGTGGTGAAAGTAGATACAACCGATATGTCAATTGTGGGCAGTTGCACTGTCGGTTATCAACCCGATGAAATGGTGATCAAGGGAAACAAGCTTTATGTGGCCAACTCCGGAGGGTACAGGGTACCCTATTACGACAGGACGGTGTCGGTAATCGACCTGGTTACATTTACTGAAACAAAGAAAATAGATGTGGCCATCAACCTGCATCGCCTGGAACTGGATAATTATGGCAATCTTTATGTCTCTTCCCGTGGAGATTATAAGACAACAGGCTCGAAAACCTTTATCATCGATACCAATACCGATAAAGTGATAGAAGAGCTGCCGCTACTTCCCAACTCCAATATGGCACTCTCCGGTGATTCACTATATGTCTATAGTGTGGAATGGAGCCATATCACACAAAGGAATACCATCACTTACGCTATTTATGATACAAAACTCAGGCGTACTGTCTCCCGTAATTTCATTACGGATGGTACGGAAAAAAAGATCAAAATTCCGTATGGCATAGCCATCAACCCCGAAACCAAAGAGTTTTTCACCACTGATGCCAAAGATTATGTCACCCCTGGAACATTATACTGCTTCGACCAGAGAACAGGTAAAAAGAAATGGAGCGTTGTGACGGGCGATATTCCTGCGCATATCGTGTTTACCACTAAAAGATTACAAAACTTGGATTTATTATCAAAAAACAAATAATGCCACTCGCATAATTGCCTCTAAAAGTTCACGGTTTAGTTGCATACACTTGAATACTAAACAATAAAATTATATATAATCATTTTTAAAAACAGCAACATGAGTACAAGATTTTTTACGAAGATGGCAATCTACATTGCTTTTTTTGTATCTTTTTCGATGACTTCCTGTAGTGATGATAAAGTAGAGGCGGTAAATCCTCCCCAAATTACCATCGAGCAGGAGAATACTACTTTCATCACAAAAGTGGGTAAGGAAATAACCATCGAACCCACCTATGAGAATGTGGAAAGAGCTTCTTTCGCGTGGAAAATAGACCACAAGATCGTGAGTACTAACCCCACTTTCACTTATAAGAGCGACGAAGCACAGGACGTCTTTATTACACTGGAGGTAATCAATGAAGCGGGTCTGGCTTTTAAAGAAATGAAAATCACCGTCGCTTCTTTGGTGATCCCCACCCTTTCCCTGCCGGTTCCTCCCGATGGCTATAAAATTGTGTTCGACAGCGAACTGGAACTGGCTCCCGAAGTGGAGGAAGCCAGTGAAGAAATAGGCTATAAATGGTATGTAAACGATAAAGAAATGGCCAATACCAAAAATTACACTTTTTCTTCAGGGACAACCGGAATCTTTCAATTGAAAGTAGTAGCATCGACCGAAGACGGGGATGACACGATTGAGTTCCCTGTGGAAGTTTGCAAACCCGAGGACCTTCCCTTCAAATGGACTTTTGAACGTGAGACCTTCTCCTTGTCGCAAGGCAGGAATATCCGAATAAAAATATGGGATATAGAGAATGACTTCGATGCGACCTATATATGGCAAGTCAATGGGGAAAAGAAACAAGAAGGCAAAGAGAGCCGGTTTATTTTCGGAGAAAGTACAATGGGTTCCTATCAGGTAAAGGTGACGATGAAGAATCAATATATGGAAGTCTCGAAAACATTGGAGGTCAATGTGTGCGAACCCGAAGGGACTCACCAGAGGGCTGTCACAGGCGGCAGCAACAAAGACTGGAACAAAGTCTACGAATTTTTACCTGCTCCGGGACAGTTTGTGAACGAGTATTATACCGCCACAACAATGGCTGAAGCCATAGCATATGCGGAAGAAAGACTAAAAACGGAAGCCTATGTGTCGCTTGGCGGATGGGGAGGATATGTCACCGTGGGCTTCGACCATAGTGTGGTGAACGATGGTTCGTACAATATCCAGGTATTGGGTAACTCCTTTGCCGGGTCGTCCGAACCGGGGATTGTCTGGGTAATGCAGGATGAAAATGGGAACGGCCTGCCGGATGACACCTGGTATGAGTTGAAAGGATCGGAATATGGAAAGCCGGAAACCATCCAGGATTACTCGGTGACCTATTATAAGCCCAAAGCGCCTAAGATGAATGTACAATGGACTGATAACCAGGGAAAATCAGGCGTAGTAGATTATATGTCGGCATACCATTTCCAAGATTACTACTATCCTTCATGGGTAGCCGAAGAGACCTATACTCTCCACGGGACATGCCTTAAAAGCAGGACGTATGACCAATCCGGCAATGGCACCTACTGGGTGAATGAGTCATTCGATTGGGGGTACGCCGATAATTACAGTCCTATCGACCGCCTTACCGACGACGAGAACGCCGGGGCTGCGGCCAATGGCAACCACTTCAAGATAAGCGATGCTGTCACATTCGACGGCAAACCGGCCAATCTCAAGTATATCGACTTTGTGAAAATTCAAACAGGTGTGAACGTCAAAGCCGGATGGCTGGGCGAAAACTCTACCGAAGTATTTGGTATAAAAGATTATAACTTAATCAAGAAATAAAAATGAAAAATAAACTTTATATATGCATCGTGCTATTGGCTGTAGGCCTCCTAGCTTTGGGCGGATGCTCGAATGACGACAGCGACTTTACCGGGGAAGATTGTTATTTTGTCTCCTTTTCGTTGACGGTCGATGGCGTGGTGTATCCCGCGAAAATTATTGACAATAAGATTCTACTCGAAATTCCTTATGGAATTGATATATCCCAGGCGCAAGTCAGTTACAGTCTGAATGAAAATGCGACTGTCCTGCCGGATCCGGCTTCGGTGAAGGATTGGAAGGTAGATCAATTGTTCCGTGTACAGGCATATAACAACAATTTTAGCAGTTTCACCTATTCATTCTCTTATACGGATGTTGCCGCTAACGAAAATGTGATCCTATTGACACAGGCCGATGTGGATGAGTTTGCCGGTAAAAATATCAACAGGATTGATGGCAACCTGATCATCGGGGAAAAGGTAAGCTCTGTCAGTGAAGAGGATGTGATAACAAGTCTGGACGGGCTTTCCAGCTTGACTTCAGTGAACTACAATATCGTCATCAATAATAGTTATGCCGGTGGTGATACGGAGGGATTATCCAATCTGAAAAAGATAGGTGGATTTTACATAGGCTCTACTGCCAACGGTGCGGACCCTAAGAGGCGGATTGAAATAGCACTTCCCAATCTGGAATCGATTGGTAATTTTATCGCCAATTCGGACAGCGTCACCGCAATATCCTTGCCCAAGGTGCAGGAAATCTCCGACTTGTATATCGGTTCCCAGTTTCTGGCAGATATTGAATTACCCAATCTGCAGAACTGCTACGGTAATTTTGTCATGAATGGTTCACGCCAGCAATATCCCTCTGCCCAGAATTCAAACCGCTCTTTGAATGCTATTTTATTGCCCAAACTCAGCACTGTCTCCGGTAATTTTTCATTGAACAGCTTTATGGGTCTCTCTGTAACAGGCATTGGTGCATTACAGACAGTCTATGGTAATTGTGAAATCAAGTCCCTGAATGCCATTGAACTGATTAATTTTCCTCTGCTGCAACGAGTGGACGGAGATTTTATCATGAGTGGCAATACAGCCATAACGAAAATAGTTGCTCCTGAGTTGATATCCGCCAGGTCCATTGATTTTAGCAATGGAAGCAACTACTCTATCAAAGTGAAGGATATTATTTTGTCAAAACTCACGAATGTACAAAATGGTATTACCCTGGCATACCTGGGATGTGAAAAGGTAGAATTGCCGATGTTGGAAGAAGTAGGCGAATCACTTGTACTGCAAACAGCACCCGACCTTTTATCTTTCACAGCACCCCGGTTGATTGCCTGTAAGTCGATCCGTTTCACCGCTATTAACCAGTTAAAGTCTTCAGATTTTAGCAAGATCGAAAACCTGGAAAAGGCAGAGATCTACACCTGCGGTGCAATGGAGAGTTTCTCCCTTCCAAAAGAAGTTTCAGGAAACCTTACCATATCAAATTCCGGGAATAATGAATCCTTTATCGATTTTGGTAATCTGGAGTCCATTGGAGGAACTTTCAGCGTTGAAAGTTTCACCAAACCCAACCTTGAAATAAAAAAGATAAAGAAGGTTGGTACTATCTCATTCACCCGATGGAATTACGTCATCGAGTCTGTAAGCTTTCCATCATTGACAGAATGTGGCGACTTGACGATAAACAGCTTCGATGTTATAGAATCATTGTCGATGCCTCTCTTGACACAAGCCAAATCATTCTCTGTCATAGAATGTCCCGTATTGGACAATATCACTGTTCCGTTATTGAAAAAGATAGAAGGCCAACTGAAATTGCAAGGGGCACGTTGGTATGACGAATATGTAATCACTCACTTGGATGATTTCGCGGCATTGACTTCAGTCGGCAGTGTGTCGATCCAGTATGCCAGGCGGTTAAATGACTTTACAGGGCTGAAAAACGTTGTGAACGGACTGGAGAGCAGCAACTGGATGGTTTCGGATTGTGAATACAACCCGACGCTGCAGGATATGAAAGATGGTAAATATACGAATTAAAAGAGCAACAAAAATGAAAAATATATTATCAAAATTGTTTGTATTGGGTCTTTTACTGGCAGGGATAGCTTTTGCCGGTTGTTCTGATGAAGATGACCCCTTTGCAGGAACCGACAATTATATCACCTCCTTCTCGTTGACAAAAGACGGAATAACTTATAAGGCCTCTGTCACCGGGGATAAAGTGACAATATCAATTCCGAAGAATGTTGATCTTCAAGGTGCCAAAGTTGATTATAAACTGACGGAACAGGCATCCATCACTCCTGATCCATCTCAGATTGAGAAATGGGACGAAAACCATGAGTTTACTGTAACATCGTACAATAAAAGCGAACGAAAATACAGTTACCGGCCTTCATTCACTGAGATAACGGAACCCGGATCAGTTGTGCTGTTGACCCAGTCCGATGTGGACAAATTTGCGGCATCCAACATAGAAGTAATAGATGGCAATTTGGTGATAGGCGCCAACGAAGGAGTTGCAGGACTTGATTCTATTAAAAATCTGGACGGGCTCCAAAATCTGAGGAAAGTGACAAACAGCATTCTTATCTATAACACTTTTGCAGGTGAAAATGTAACTGGATTAGCCGCTTTAGAAAGTGCAGGCAGTATCTATATCAAAAACCTGACTACCAGAAGAGCTGTGACGGATTCGTTAAATCTGTCATTCCCTAATTTGGTGGAAATAGGTGATTTTTACGTCAATAGTACTTTGATTCGCGAAGTATTATTGCCGAAGCTGAAATCGGCTTTTTCACTCTATGTCAATAGCCAGTCTCTCTCCGGGATAACCCTCCCGGAATTGGAAACGGTAATTACCGATTTCAGTATCGAGTCGGGAACAAGTTTTACAAGCTATGCGACGACCACCAATAAGAAACTGAAAGAACTCTCCCTGAAGAACCTGCAAGAGATCAGGGGCGCTTTTAACCTCAGAGGATTGCCGGCGTTGGAAAAGCTTGATATATCCAGCCTGGAGGATATCGGATCTCATTTTACAGTAAACGTGGTAGCACTGGACAAAATAGATGCGCCCTTATTAGGAGCCATCAAACAATCATTCTCGCTTAAAAATGTAGATGCGTTGACCAGCTTATCTTTTCCGAAACTCTCCTATATGGGTGCATTTGAATATGACCCTGTATCCAGCAAGGAGTTGCTGCAATCACTTGATTTCTCGGCCTTGGAAACAGTAGATGGCGATATGAAGCTATCTTACCTGAAAATGGACCAACTGAATCTTCCGGCTTTGAAAAAGATCAGAAAACAACTAGATATCCGTTTTTGTGAATCGTTGACCGCCATCAACATACCGGTACTGGAAGAGTGTAATAATATTTATGCCTATACCCTACCCTTGATTACATCATTAGATTTCTCTAAAGTAAAACAAATGGAGAAAGCGGATTTAATCGCATGTTACAAATTAGCGTTGTTAAAAGGTAACAATAATATAACCAATATCATCCTCAATGCGGGTTCCAGAGTCTGTGCCCCTATCCGGTTCGAAGGAATTGAAACTATTCCCGGTACTTTGGAAATGTCCAATTATACTCAAAACGGAGACTTTGATTTCCCGGGAATAAAACATATAGGGATATATAGGCAATCCACAGGTTTGGCAAACGGACAATCAACCATCTCTTTTCCCGACCTGGAAACCATAGGGACCTTGAGATTGTCGAGCTGTTCATATCTGAAAAAATTAATTGCCCCTGAATTGACAACTGTTACCGATCTATGGGATACCAACTTTATGACCAATGTGCAAAGTGGTGACATTCAGGTTCCCAAATTGACAAAGATTGGTAAATTCAGTTTCTATGGCGGAACTTATGCCGGCGTGGCAAACCAGATGAAACTCACCGATTTGAATGACTTCATCTCCCTTAAAGAAGTAGATGCCGTGGATATTAAATGGTGGGGAAGCATGACCGATTTTTCCGGGCTTAGAAATATCTTTCCGAGGATAACCTCGGAAAACTGGAAAGTGGAAGGATGCAGCTATAACCCCACCTACCAGCAAATGATTGATGAAAACTGGATAAAACCATAAAACAACATCCTATGACAATCAGATATCTAAAATCTTATTCGATATAAACTCGAATCAATAAAACCCCAAAATATGAATCTTACAAAAACAATGAAGTATTTACTCCTGATGATGTTTTCGGTGTTGCTGTGGTCTTGCAACAAAGAAGACGACCCATTTTCCGGGGACGATAATTATATCGTTTCTTTCTCGTTGGTTAATGAGGGGCAAACTATAAAGGCTATGATTGTAGATGATACGATTGTAGTGAATGCACCTGTCGATTTTCAACTGATCAATGCCACCGCTGAGGTGAAAATGAGCGAGAATTCGTCGATAAAACCGAATCCGGCAACGATTACCGACTGGAGCAGTGAATATCTGTTTGTGATCACTTCGTATAACGGTAAGACGAAATCATACCGCTACAAGGTTGAAAACAGCGGATTGAACGAAAATTCATCCGTTTTGCTAACTACGCAGGAAGAGGTAGAGGCTTTCGGTGCCAGAGGCATCACATCCATCAATGGTAATCTTATCATAGGTACAGCTTCGGGAATTGAGACTGTATCTTCATTAGAACCTCTCAACAAGTTAAAAGAGGTGTCGCAAAGCGTTATCATCAAAGGAACTTTCTCCGGAGAAACGCTTGGTGGACTTACTTCGCTCGAAAAAATCGGAGGATTGCTAAGAATCGAAACCTCCGGACTAAAAGAAGCCACATTCCCGGCCTTGAAATCGGCCATGCATATAGAAGTTGCTTCAAAATCGTTGGAATCGATTAACTGCCCGAAACTAACCGAAATGTCAGGAAATCTGACTTTTGCTGTTACGACCCTAACAGAAGTTATGATGCCTAAACTGCGAAAAGTGGAGGGCGAAGTCTTCTTCAGCGTGCCCGTACAACGCGACCCTACGGCACTGGAAACTATCATTTTTCCAGCGCTTGAAGAGGTGGGCGGACGATTTGGTTTCGGTGAGTCGAACCTTTTGAAATCCATTTCATTACCTGCTCTCCGAACAGCAGGCAAACTAGTATTTGGTGTCAACTCATCGACACCCGACTTTATCCAATTAGAATTGCCAAAGCTCGAAAGATGCGAAGGTGATGTCACTTTCCACCAACTAGCAGCAATGACAGACATTGTTGCTCCGATGCTTACATACATCGGAGGAGATTTGACTGCAAATTACTGTAATACGGAGAAAATCGAGTTGCCAAAACTTGAAACAGTAAAGGGCGATATAAATTTACTTAGCATCGGTAATCTTAATGGAGAAGGATTGAAAGGTTTTGGAGGTCTGAAATCTCTGGACGGTACGCTAAACATTCGTGCTAGCCTGCAAACAAACATGACCGAACTACTGCTACCCGCGCAGTTGAAAAAAATTGGAACGCTGGCAGTATGGGATATAAATTCTCTGACGACTCTCAACCTGACCGGTGTAGAGGTCGGACGTTTGGAACTTCAACGCGCAACCCTTATTGGCCTTACAGTGAAAGGTGATGTAGTATTTAATGGCGACGTTGTTCTTAATGGGGAAGCAAGTATTACGGCTTCGAGACCTTACGAATATTCAGCCCCTACATTCTCAGGAATCAAACAGATTCGAAATTTAGAACTTCAATCCATAGTATATTTCGGAGGTATAAAAATAGAGGGATTGACCAAAATAAACGGCGATGTGATTATAAGAGATAATAGCAACATGAAATCATTCGAGATGCATGATGTTACAGAAATCGCCGGCGATATCCTCACAGAGATGTGTGGTGGCACAACCGATCGAAAGCTTGAATTTGCCTCGGTAACCAAGGTCGGCGGGATTCGCGTGGGCGAAATAAATTCGTATTACGGTTTTAGCGGTGAAGAACTATCGTTTCCAAACCTGACAACAGCAAAGAATGTTTGCTTGAAACTAAGCGGTAACGTGAAAAATATCTCGATGCCGAAACTGGAGACCATTACCGATACACTTAGAGTAGCGGTTGGAACGAACATAAATCCCGGAAATACGGCACTTATCAACTTCGACGGCCTCGCGAAACTTACGAGCGTGAAGTATGTTCATATTGAAAAAATGAAAGCTATCACTAGTTTCGAGGGGCTTAAAAACTGTCTGCCTGTCCTGACCGATGAGGGGCAATGGAAAATGATTGACAATAATTACAATCCTACACTTGCTGACATGAAAGCCGGTAAATGGGACAAACAGTAACCAATTTAGATTAAAACAGGAAAAATGAAAAAAATATTTATAGCATTTAGTATCATTTGCTCCGCCATGCTGTTGTTGGTTGGATGCAGCAAGGATAACGATTGGGCATTCGAAGGAAACGATAACTTTATCACTTCATTCAAATTGTTACTGGCAGATTCTGACGGAGGCGTAGTTACAGGTGCCATCGCGGAGGGGGAGATTATTGTAATGGTACCTGAAGACTTCTCTTTTGCCGGCGCGCAAGCCACGGTTGCAATCAGTGAACATGCTACTATCTATCCCAATCCTGCCGAAATAACTAATTGGGATGAAGACCAATCGTTTGTTGTTTCATCTTACAACGGGAGTCAGAATATTTATCGCTATACTGTTCGTCGCGAAAAAATCGAAGAAGAAAAAACGGGTAACTTTGTTCTATTTTCACAAACCGATGTTAATAATTTTGCTGCTCTGGGCATAAAAAAACTCGATGGCAACCTCAGTGTCGGCATACAAAGCCAAGACTATGTTGGGGACGACATGACCGATGCCGATGATCCTATCGTAACGCTTGCTCCTTTAGCTTCACTCACCGAAGTAAAAGGAGAAATAATAATCTATGTCTGTCCTGATGATTACTCGGTCGGTTTCAGTAACCTGAAAAAGGTAGGATCAATAAAAATACCACAGACCAAGTATCGACTCAAAGATTTCATCTTCCCTTCACTTGAAGAGGTTTATGGAGACCTTTATTATCCACAATATAATGCCTCGATGGTAACGACCGTGTACCTGCCAAAATTAGTTTCGGTAGGCGGTAATTTTGAACTTGGAGGACTTATGTCGCTTGCATCATTCTCTGTGCCGGAATTGAAGCAAGTGATGGGTAAGCTGTCGCTGCGCGCTAATGGAGCAATGGGAACAATCTCAACGTTATCCTTCCCCAAACTCGAACAGGTTGGAGATGTAATGGATCTATACGCTTTCGTAGGAACCTCTATCGAAATACCCGTGCTTAAAACCTGCGGGGGATTTGATTGGGACGGCCTCAATAAAATTGAAAGTATTGAAGCTCCTGCACTGGAGCAGTTATTCGGCTCATCTAATTTCCGAAATGGTATTGAAGTGACCAGAATATCTTTCCCTAAGATTACCTATATTGAAAATATCGAACTATCAGGTCTGAGAAGCCTTGAAGATATCGATATGCCTGAATTAAAATCAGCTAAAAATATTAATTTCAACTCTCTCGTAAAGCTATCTAACCTAGAGTGCTTGGGAACGTTGAATGAGGTTATCGAAACCCTCACTCTGCAAAATCTAAGCGGGTTGACCGAGAGCTTCGCCTTGCCGACAACTCTCACCAGCATTGGCAAATTGGATATCGCAAATCTGCCGGGATTGACGGAACTGGATATACGAGATACGGGTATTAAAGGCGTTGGTATAACCTCAAATTCGAACACTCCGTTTAAACTTACTGCTGACGACATTATGGAGGGATCACTCTCGTTAAATGGATTGTTCGAACTTTCGGGCATGAAAGAAGTAAAAGGAGACGTTGAGATCATTGTTGCCAACACCAATACGGCCGTCGAGTTGATACCTAACATGGAGACAGTACACGGAAACTTTACCCTTACCTACAACTACACCACGGGAAGCCTGAATATACCGGCATTGACAAAAGTAAATGGTATATGCAGAATAAATACAAAGGCGATTGTGACTATGCCAAAATTCGCAGAAGCCGGAGCAGACTTTATCTATAACAAGGGAGGTGCAAACGACACCGGCATAGTACCGGAGTTTACACTGCCAAAATTAAGTAAGATAAACGGAGACTTTGCAATTTATATAGGACACACGATGGCTGGGTTAAACTATCCTCAAGACCAAGGGATTCCTTTCGATATTAAGATGCCTTCGCTGACTACTATCACCGGGATACTTAAAATTCACACTCACGAAAACCCTTCGACATCGACTCGTCCAAGCAACCGACTGGCGAATCTGGATGGGTTCAGTACTCTGGAGAAAGTGAGTGGTGTTGATATCTACAGGCAAGCAGCCCTACGCAACTATACAGGATTGAAAAAGGCGCTCACCTCTTTTTCGGCAGATTATTGGAATCTTGCTAATATAGGTTATATGCCGAGTTACGACGACTTGGTCAAAGACGGCAAATATATCGATCCAACATTGTAATAAGATATTTGAAATGGAAAAATTATTATATATGATTTCTGTCATTGCCCTATTGGTAATGGCAGGGTGCAGTAAAGACGATACTGTCAAGAACTCAAATCCTCCAGCTATATCGTTCGATCATGAATCGCTGATATACAGGGTAAAAGTAGGAAAATCTATTACCATCACGCCTACTATAGAAAATGAGACAAATAGCGCTATCTATCTTTGGAAAGTGGATGGAAAAATCGTCAGTGAAAAGAGAGATTTCACTTATGACGCCGGAGACGAGCCGGAGATGATGTATCTAATGTTTGAAGTAGCTACCGATTACGGCTCTGATAGCAAGGAGATCTGTTTGGAGGTGGTTTCGCTGTTAGCTCCTCAGATAACGATGGGCGTTCCGGAGGGCGGACACATCATAATGATAGATGACGAACTGAAACTCGTTCCGGAGATTACCTATGATGAAAATGCTACTTACAAGTGGACTGTGGATGGTCAGGAAAAGGCCTCTTCAAAAGATTATTCATTCTCCTCGACAAAAGCCGGAACATATAAACTGGCTTTAACCGCTACCAACGAAGATGGATCTGATAAATTGGAATTCAATGTGAAAGTCTGCGCTCCTGAAGATATGCCATTCACTGCAAAATTTGAAAAAACGGTTTATAATATTTCACTCGGACGTACCGCCTTCATTCGTCCATATTGGATCGAAAACGTTTTTGATGCCACCTATACCTGGTTTGTAGATGGTGTAGAGATTACAGATGTGCCGGAGTTTTCAAATCCAAGGGTAGCCATGGCTGAGTGTGCGAAATGCACTTTCCCTTATACACCGGCAACACAAGGAGAACACAAAGTTGAGTTGAAGGTTAAAAACAAATATATAACCCTGTCTTACAATTTCATAGTGAATGCTTGTCCTCCCGAAGGCACATATAAAAGAGTAACCACTGGTGCAGAAGATTGCAACAAAGTCTACGAGTTTACAGCAGCACCGGGACAGTTCGTCAATGAAGGTTATACCGTGTACACTGATGCGGAGGCATGTCTTTACGCGACTAATCGCATGAATGGTCGTGGTTACGTATCATTGGGAAACTGGGGCGGTTACATTGTGGTCGGATTTGACCATAGTATCGCCAACGATGGGGACTACAATCTGCAAATACTCGGCAATGCATTTCGAGGCTCCTCGGAACCGGGCATTGTATGGGTCATGCAGGACGAAAACGGAGATGGATTGCCAAACGATACCTGGTACGAATTGAAAGGCAGCGACTATGATACAAGCGTACAGGATTATGCCGTAACGTACTATCGCCCGGACAATACACACCGTCCGGTAGCATGGACAGACAATCTCGGTCAGAGCGGGCAGGTTGATTATTTAGGCTTCCATACACAGGATTACTATTATCCCCTATGGGTAAAACCTGATTCATACACCATTGTCGGCAGCCGGTTGAAACATAAAACAGTGGAGACATCTCCGGGCTATTGGGCTAACGGAGAGTTCGAGTGGGGGTATGTAGATAATTTCAGTCCGATAGACCGTCTGACCAATGATGAAAATACCAATGCCAATGTTATGGGTAATCACATGAAGATTAGCCATGCAGTACGTCATGATGGTAAACCTGCAAATCTGCAATATATAGATTTTGTAAAGGTGCATACCGGACTGAATATAAAAGCCGGATGGTTGGGAGAGAATTCAACTGAAGTGTTCGGCGTTCAGGATTTTAATATTATCAAGAAGCAATAAAATTAATTCTCTTATCAGAAAATTGAGAATCCATTTTTCAAAAATATAGTAATGGGCGACCTATGCTATACGGCAGTCCTTTTCGGGGCATTCGAGCTGAGCGCTCGCCGTTTTCCGGTGCTGAAAAGGTAAACGCCTAAGAGAATAACTTCTTTTATCCTTCACAGGATAGCACATAATAGAACCGGAGAATATGTTAAAGTGAACCTTTGACTATCCTCCGGTTTTATTTTTGTATTGTATCTGAAATTTTTCTATTTTTGTTTTGAACAATTCAATCTAAATTAATTGTGATATGATTATAGAAATTGACAAGCCGTTACTTCAGAGAAAGTCCTGAAAGCCATGGAAAAAATTCAGCATAGTAAGGGATAGAAATCTCTCCGGAATCACTTCGGAAAATTAAAACGGGGATTCAATACCGTTACTTATCTGAAAGTGTGATAAATTACTGATATTAAATTTGTTGCTGATAAAATATTCTTCTATAATGGAAAAGAAATGCCCCCGATGCGGAAATAAATTTGAATGTAAGCCCGATGATATTTTCTCGTGCGAATGTGCCGATATCTATATTCCACCGAACTTGGCATTCCAGATCGATTCCATCT
>NZ_DHOS01000006.1:112321-112576 GCF_002410825.1 Proteiniphilum sp. UBA5384
TGGCATTCCAGATCGATTCCATCTACAGCGAATGTATCTGTGCCAAATGCCTGAAAGAAATGATTGAGGAGTTTCATCAAGAGAGAACTGAAAAAGGAAGATAAAATACTTCATCTCTCATGCATTCAAACAGATTTATTAAATGGTAATTGGTGGATATACAAGCTAACTCAAAAAGAGCTTGTCATAAGCCAAGACCCTTATGATGAAAATAATAATAAGACGTTGAACTTAGAACCTGTTTTGAATTTATTT
>NZ_DHOS01000026.1 GCF_002410825.1 Proteiniphilum sp. UBA5384
GACGAATGGATTGTTTTTATCCTATTCTGTTTCCTTGATTGAGGACTTTGCTTGTCCAAATATTTAGCATTCACTTCTACTGTTTTTTCGGAAACAGAAGTGGTTCGCTTCAAAATATCAGGTGTTATTTTGTATGGAGGCGTCATGCATTTATGATAGTATCATTTGATAGTATTAAAGATAACAGTTTTTCCTCAATCCTCAATCCTCAAATTCAATTACGTCTAACAGTTGTTGAACTAAACCTGCATACGTGGGTAGTTTTTGACAAAAGTACCTGATTCTTTATATATTCGATGATTTTTCACCACAAAAAATGTCAGAATATGAGAAAAATCTTAACTACTCAGGTACCCTTTTCCTGACCAATGATAAAGAATTTCGCAGGGTTGTTGACATCCTGTTGTAACTTTTTTTGAATTTTTCCTCATGCTGCTATCCCTATATTGAAATTGTTATATATCAGCTTATTGATGGCTATTTGGAAGGCATTGTCGGCCTTTAGAAATTTCAGAAATGGCCCTCCGAAAGAAGGGGCACGGGTCTCTCCAAAATGCCCAGGGCAGCCTTTAATGCGCTGATGCACAAATCGATAAATTTGCGCAGATCCATAATTTTTTCCCTCTTTGTGGATGGATGAAAAAGGACTTTACTACAGGACTTGGAAAGAGTGTCGAAGCAGACCGGGCAAAGCTCTCCCGGCGGCACAGGCAGGTACTTCGGGAACCCGGACTTTCCGAAGATCCTAACTTCAAAGAACTGCCAGAGTGGCTAATGGTGCAGGCGAAGACGAAGGCCAACGGAGCCCTTGTTAAGACCCTATTGAAAGTCAGCGGGTGCTTCCGCTCCGAGGAAGGAGCTGGGAACTATGCCACCGTTGCCTCCGTCATCCAAATGGCGACGGGGAACGGACAGAACCCCTTTGAGGTCCTTCGGGTTATTGCAACCCTTGCGCAAGCGTAGTTTCGAGTATAGCATAGTTATTGACTAATAGTCAGGACTCTCTGTCTATGACCGGAGTACCTTAGTAGTTACTAATTTTGTATTGGCAATAAATTGGAATGTCCCTTCAAAATCGAAAGTCTTTTGTTTGATCAAGGCCACTTTATATTTTTCAGGAAGGTGCTTTCCCCATTTCGGAATATGAATAAGATGAGGTGTCTCTTCTAAACTACTGTACAAAAGGGAATCTAAATCATCCTTTAACAGCAACAAGGAGTGCCAGATAGCAAGAGAATTAGATTCATCCATGTCTGATAACTCCATAGAGCATCCGTTATTCGTGATCAAAGCAGAAATATTACGTTTAGACATCAAGTACCTCAAGGTCTCTGTTACTTTTGTTCCCGCGAACAGATGAATTATCGAGCGATTATTCATACATAGTAGCGGTCGCTCGGTGGTTGGATTCTGAATACTCATGGGCCTGAAATCTTTACGCAACTCTTTCAAGGCTTGGTTGGATTTCTCGTCCAGCACCGAAAACTCCTCATCGGAAAAAAGGATCCTAAACATTTCCCCATGAATGAGTGGATGCACGTTCACCCCGCTGCCGATAAAAGTGGGCTTTTTCCCGTCCAGAGCAGGGACAACAAAAATTTTCCCCGCTTCTGTATCCACTTCCACTATTTTCCATATTTTGGCGGCCAAAAGTATATTATTATCCGATTGCACCTGGGGCGTAAAGGGCAGGTTGCCGATCACTTTGGAGTTATGGACGACATTAAAATTAATTTCCCGCTCAAACGTGCTAAAAAACTCCCTGTTATTGACAATCCTCTCTCCCTCGATCCCAACAATCAATTCATGGCCAATCTTTTCAATAAAATCGATTCCAATAAAATAATCTATTATTTCGGCAATTTCAGATCGCTGTATATTCCTGAAGGCAAAGTTTGAGGATAATTTTTCGATTAGAACCCGATAATCTATCCCGTTATGCCCTTTAATAATGGAAAGGGCCTGATGAGCAAGGATATCGTATGGCCGTTCAACAATATCCGGCGACTCGATGCAATCCTTTTCATACAAGCTCCAACAGGCAAGCGCCTGGAGCATCGACCAAGGAGAAGTCGCGTAGAGCGTTAAGTTGCTCTCTTCTTCATTTTTTCGTCCACTTCGTCCGGCTCGTTGAATAAGCGAAGAAACGCTGTGAGTAGCATCCACCTGAATAATCTCATCCACCGACCCAATATCTATACCAAGCTCCAGGGTAGAAGTGCAAGAAATTGAGAAATTCTCTCGCTGGCTATTTTTGGCGAAAAACTCCACATATTCCCTGATTCCCTTATCTATCGAAGAGTGATGAGCAAAGAAGTTCCCGTGCCCCCCCACTCGTTCTGAAATCTTTTTCAATTTTACCGCAACCTCTTCAACACGTCCCCGGCTGTTAGGAAATATAAGGGTTTTATTGGCATGCACGTGCCGATAGATATCTTTGATAAGATCTGGTGGCAATTCTGTCTCATCTTTCCCGTCAAAATAACGAAATTCGGTGTGCAAGGGCTTTTTACTCCTATCGAGCAGCACTTTTGTCCTTGCTTCATTGCCCGTGATCTTTTTCGCTTCGTCATAATCTCCTATGGTTGCGGATAATCCAATAATCCGGAACGGCGTGCCATTCTTTTCCTGGAGCCTGTAGAGAATTGACTTTAATTGAATACCTCTGTCCGTTCCAATGAAAGAGTGAATCTCATCGATTACCACAAATTTGAGGTTCGAAAAAAGATACGTCACGTTATACGGTTTTGTAACGAACATCGCTTCCAGGGATTCCGGTGTAATAAGCACGATACCCCGCGGCTCTTTCAGTATTCGGTCCTTGGCAGCTCGATTGGCTTCTCCGTGCCATTTAGTGACCGGCACATCCATATACTTGCATAGATCTTCCACCCGTGCAAACTGATCGTTGATCAAAGCGATCAGGGGAGAGATATACAGGACTTGAATTCCCTCGGATGAAAAATCAACGGAAGAAAGAATAGGTAAAAAAGCTGCCTCCGTTTTTCCAGAAGCCGTTCTGGCCGCCAGAATATAATTATCGTTATCACCCAGAATATATCGTATCGCGCTATGTTGGATGGGCCGAAGCTCCGTCCACCGTTTTTCATGAATATAACGCCTGATTGGCTCCGATAGTAAAGAAAAAGCATCCGCTGCCATTACAAAACCTCTATAATGTCAAGCACATCATCTGCCGGCCGTTCATCTTTTATCTCAATGCCGCCCACAAGTTTTTTAAAAGTAACCCCTGGATTTTGCCGAAGCGTGCTTAATATATTCAGAAAACCACGTATCACCTCTCTTGGAAGTAAAAACTCCGACGCGCCAGGCTTATTATACATCTCCTCCATGAAAAACCGGATATCCCTTTCGCTTAGGTCGATATTTGTTTTATAGTTGAAATCGAAAATACCCTTGAGGTTTTTCAGCAGCACGAATATTTCATTATGATTGATAGGAGTAAGCTTGATAACCGGCTGTGCAAGGTCTTTCATTCCATCCACCGCATACTTATTGGGCTCTAGCCTTGTTTTCAATGCGTTGTAGCAATACAACCCTCTTCGTTCGTTCTCTAGAAACTCCCTTGTTCCGGCAATATTGAAGAACATGTTGGAAACTTTTCCCTGGTAGCAATCGTTATAGATCGCAAGCAGTTTCTCGTAATTTTTTTCCCTTGTCAGCGAGTTCGAAATCTTGTAAAGATTTACTGCTTCATCCAGGTTAATCATAAAACCACTGTATCCCATGGAGACGAATAACTTTGTGAAATTCTTCAGCATATCATAATAATTCTGGTCGTTAATGATCTCCCTCACTCCCAGATCCTGGCGGGCTTCGGTTTTTGTTCGGTATTCTCCCTTCAACCAGCGCAGCGCATTACGTCGCAAATAATCGTCCCCCTGTATATACCCCTCGTAATATTTCATCACGATCACTCCAAAATCATATCCGCCAACTTCTGTTATCTCGTTGATTGTTTTGAAAATATTCTGTTGTATCAACGGCAAATATTGTTCGTTTCGGATTTCAGTCAGCGAGACATCAGACTCTTTCGCCGTGAATTCCATCACCTGCTCAATCCATTTTTCGAGCAACGAGGGAAGCGCACCGCCATCGGGCTTCGTGTTAATAGAAATATTATCGATTATGGCTGAATAGAGAGCCACCGCTTTGCCGTCGTACGAGTACAAACGGTTATCGGGGGTGAAATCAGCTCCCGCCACCACGAATTTCTTTTTTAAGGCAACCGATTTAATAAGGTGAAACATGAACGATTTTCCGGAACCGAAATCCCCGATCCAAAACTTCATCACGTTATGCCCGTTTTTCACATCCTCAAGCGCATCCATTACAGCAGCAATCTCATCGTCTCGTCCAACAGCAATATGTTGAACCCCCGATCTCGGCACAATTCCGCCTATTAAAGAGTTGATAATTTCAGTAGCTTCCTTAGGTTTAACTTTGATTCCCATATATTATTGTTTTTAAGTAGTCATCCGAAACAACAAAGCAATCCTCGTCGTCTTCAATCAGGACATCATCCAGCGTTTCATAGCACAGATCGTTGATTTTTTCAATCAACCCGTTTGCCATGAATCCCTTCGATTTGGCAAAATCCTCTACTTCTGTTTTTGTCATGCAGTAGTCACTCTGTTTAAAAAGACCCAATAATTCTAACTGATGCCCGTCCAATAAATGATGCGCCGATTGCAAATTGTTTACTACCGGCATTTTCTCTACTACCTCCTCTTCATCCTCTTCCTCATCCATCACTTCATTTAGCAATTGCACCGTTTCCGAATGGAGTCTCGTTATCTTCTCAATCTCCTTCTTATCCAAGTTGATTTTTCTGCGTACCGGCAGGTACAAATCATGGATAGCCTCATACGCTTTTTCCCGGTCCTTATCTTTTTTATACTGGTTAACGATATCTTCAAACAGGCTCTGAAGCCCCTCCTTCCTGAACAGTTTTTTACAGGTACATTTAGGCAAAGGCTTCTCTTCGTCATTGAAAAAGTGGTGATATACATCAATATACTGCAAATAGACTTTCAAAGCCGCAACATTGTTGATCCCGGCAAGCAATTTTGCGGCATCAAAAAGTAAATGCTGTACACCCGGATTTTCTTTGTTTATTTTCGTGAGCCTGTGGATGTTTTGTAAATAATATTGCACATCCATGTTTTGATTGAAAGCAGCTTTAACCTCCTCGTGGACAATTCTCCAGCGAGTTCTGTAAACAGTGTTAACTTCCGTTTCTTCCTCATCGGTAAACTCGGGTAGCTTCTTCGCAAGGGGATCAATAAGTGGTCCCACCAGTTCCAATAACCCGGTTATCTCCTTTTTACTTCGTTCGTTATGCTCGTACGTGAAAATGTCAACACTCCTGTTTAGTTCATACCTTTCATAAAGTTTATTGCGACAAAGCCTGAAGATACAATTCTTCACCATTCTTACCTTTTCTTCTATCGTCAGGTCGTGATAGGTAAACACCGATTGGCTATGATCATACGCGCCATTTTGACTTTTGAAATTAAATGAAATGGCTGTATTGTATATTAATTGTTCCTTCACATCTTTCATCACCTCGCGAAATAATTCCACCTGTCTGATCTTCATAAACTCGAAACCCGAGCACATAGAATCCCATTTCGATTCAAAATAATCAAAGAGAATCTGCTCTGACTTAGAAAGTCTCAATTTTTCTGAATATCTATCTGAAAAGCTCCATTCTCTTGAATGAGGGAACTGCTCCATGATATCCTCGATGCTCGTCTCTCCATTCGTGCAAACTTTCTTCCATTGTCCCGATTTCTTTGCCCTTTGTATCAGTTTTAGCTCTGCATAAGGTTTCGTTACCGGGTAATGCTCTATAAGTGCCTGCATCTGTGTAGTGAGTCGCGTAAGATCCGGTTGGTTGTCATATTCATCCAGGAAATCAAACATCAAGGTAAACGCATAATTTTCATTTTCGTCCAGACTAAGATACTCCCCTGATATAAAACTGTTTTTGAACCTCTTGTAGAACGCTTTGACCCTCGCGCTGGCATATTCTAAAGAACGGGTAGAGTAGATATATTCCTTTGACCAATAGGGCACATAATCACAATTAAATATCTCACTGTCTTGATCGGTTGAAGGAGGAATCCTGATAGATTCTCCAGAAATATCGATCACAGAATCATCTCTTTTATCATCCCTTTCAAGCCAGTTGCTTTCGCGTGACACGCGTGACGCATTTCCTTTCTTGGTCGATGTTTGTGCAATAACCGAGATAATCCAGACAATTGACGTGATGAGTATACTTACCCAGAACGGAACTCCAACCACTAATAAAACTACCATCCCTACTATTGCCCAAAACCATATCATGCTATTAATTTTTAACAAATACCCTTTTACTGCATTGAAATGCACAAAGATAAACATTTAAAATGTATCATCAAGATTGGTCATATTCTAATCGTCAGTTAAACGAAAATGCTTTTGTAATACCGTTATTGAATGCACCTGGATATGACGTGTTCAATCCAATGGGAGTAATGCCCGAGTTCACCTGTGATATCGGCACAAAAAAGGGGGAAAGATAGACTACGCAACATTGAAAGACGGCAAACCTATTATGCTCATCGAGTTTAAGCAAAGGGCAAATCAACTAACAACAATTCAGGAAAATGGATATTACGCCGAAAGGCCGTTAGTTTTGGGTTCTCTTTGTCCTTCACTTCCATCCGTAACCCTGAACGTCCCAAAAACGGGATTACTTCGTTTGTCATTTCAATAAATTCGTCTTTCGACAGGTCTTTACAGTCGCTTCTGAAATGTTTGCCCATAAACTCTGCGCTATGCTTGACCGTGGAGAAGTGACGAATCGCGATATCTTTGACAGTTGGTTTTTCATGCAAAAACGAACACCGATAAACAAAGATATTGTTGAAACTCGTATGGAAATGCCACTGGCTGACTACATACAGAAATGTATCGGGCATCTCGAAAGCAAGAGTGACCGGGGAATGTTGAATGGCTTAGGCGAATGGATGGATGAGGATATGAAGAAATTCGTTCGCTCGAAACTACGGACAGAAACT
>NZ_DHOS01000002.1 GCF_002410825.1 Proteiniphilum sp. UBA5384
AGGGGACAAATCTGTTATTTTCAGACTTGTCCCAATCAGTGATCCGAGCGGGATTCGAACCCCCGACCCACAGCTTAGAAGGCTGTTGCTCTATCCAGCTGAGCTACCGGACCATCCTTTTGAATCAGGCTGCAAAAATAACGCAATTCTCAGAATAAAAAAAATATCTGAATCGCTAATTTATATATCTTCTCAGGATTTGGGCTGCGTGGGCTTATTGTCCCTTAAAATTCATTGCACCTATCTCATTGAAGTTGGTTAAATGATCCTCAAAAGTTTTCGCCAACTTTTGAAGGTCAATTCATTTTCCTGTATGTCAAAGTATTCATATTATAAAATTCCCTGACTCATCATCGCTTTGGCAACTTTCATAAAACCGGCGATATTGGCGCCTTTTACATAATTGATATAACCATCACTTTCGGTACCGTACTTCACGCAATTCTCGTGGATATTACCCATAATCCATTTCAGTTTCTCATCTACTTCTTCTGCAGACCAACTGTAACGTTCTGAATTTTGGGTCATTTCCAATCCGGAAACCGATACTCCTCCCGCATTGGCGGCTTTGCCGGGAGCGTATAATATCTTACTGCGCTGAAACACTGCGATAGCTTCGGGGGTGCTAGGCATATTGGCACCTTCGGAGACGGCGAGAACACCGTTCCTCACAAGTGTTTCGGCATCTGCCTGGTCGATCTCGTTCTGTGTGGCCGAAGGAAGGGCAATATCTCCTTTTTCACACCATGGACGTGCTCCGGGAACATATTTACAACCATACTCCTCAGCGTATTCACGAATACGCCCACGGTAGAGATTCTTTAATTCCATCACAAATTCAAGCTTCTCCTTAGTGATACCATCGGAATCATAAATATAACCGTCGGAATCGGATAGGGTGACAGGAATAGCACCTAACTCCAGTAATTTTTCGCAGGTATACTGCGCCACGTTACCCGCGCCGGAAACAAGGCATTTCTTTCCTTTGATATCAATATTTTTGGTTTTCAACATCTCCAACAGGAAATAAACATTCCCATAACCGGTGGCTTCGGGACGGATAAGCGATCCTCCGAACTCCCGCCCCTTACCGGTAAAAGTGCCGGTGAACTCCTCTGCCAGCTTCTTGTATTTACCGAACATATAACCCACTTCACGCCCCCCCACACCGATATCGCCGGCCGGCACATCGGTATTGGGTCCGATTACCTTCCACAAGCCTTCCACAAAAGCCTGGCAGAAACGCATCACCTCGCCATCTGATTTGCCGCGTGGTGAAAAATCGGAACCTCCCTTGGCTCCGCCCATCGGCAAGGTAGTGAGTGCGTTTTTAAATGTCTGTTCAAAAGCAAGGAACTTCAGGATGGAAGGCGATACCGAAGCATGAAAGCGAATCCCACCCTTATACGGACCAATCGCATTGTTATGCTGCACCCGGTAACCCATGTTAGTCTGTACGTTACCCTTATCATCTACCCATGTAACCCGGAAGGTATGGATTTTGTCGGGAATGACCAACCGCTCGATCAGGTTTGCTTTTTCAAATTCGGGATGTTCATTATAAACATCCTCAATGGACTCAACAACTTCTTCTACAGCCTGATGATATTCCGGCTCATTGGGAAAACGCCTTTTTAGAAGACCTAAAACTTCTGAAGATTTCATCTGATTCAACTATTTATTTTTAATTTATTAGACCTTGTCTGCGCTCAACAGAAGTCAAAACAAGTTTTGTCTCTGTATCCACTTATCGAAAGAGTTCAAATGTATCCATATGGAACTCGCTTAAATCATGTCACGTTTACCTAATGATTTAGATGCTTGTTTCATGCGTCAATGTAATTTTTTACACTAAGGTTTGTATGGAAGGGAACTCCGATACACGGGAATAAAACGCAATCCTCACAATAATCACGAGTCCGGACCCTCATCTGTCAGAGTCCGGTTTTCTGAAAACCTCACAATTAAATATTGTTATCAAATAACCACTTTGAAATGCAAAGGTATAAATAAATTTCTAAAACAAAAATATTATACACTTTTTTATTAAAACTGTCACAAAAACAGCTATTTTTTTAGATTTCTGTAAACAGGAATAAAAACGATGGCTCCCGACATCAGAATAGAAATAATAGTAAATGTGGTAATTTGTGCATATAAAAGGATATAGGCTACCAATATAATCCAAAGGATAATGATACATGCAATCTGGGTGGTAGAAAGTTTTCTTCTTTCCATA
Organism: Proteiniphilum sp. UBA5384; assembly: GCF_002410825.1. Lineage (GTDB taxonomy): Bacteria > Bacteroidota > Bacteroidia > Bacteroidales > Dysgonomonadaceae > Proteiniphilum. The sequence continues at coordinate 2,240 of NZ_DHOS01000002.1, forward strand.
TTTCTTGAAAAATCTTTATAATATCACAAAGGTACGATCTCCTTCATTCCATGCAAAATAATCCTGTAAAATTTTAAGGATAGATCATCTATGTTTTTTCGATCATTTTGACTTATAATAATTGAATACAATATTAAAATGACACACATAAGCATAATTTCACATCATTGACACATAAGAACATGCATTAAGTTCCTTTTTTCTTTGAAATTTCAAAAAGATAATGCACTTTTGCACGCTTACAATTTGTTTTTTCATTATTTTCCATTTAAAATTAATCAACTATGTGTGGAATAGTCGGATATATAGGTAACAGGCAAGCTTACCCCATCTTAATAAAAGGACTCCACCGGCTGGAATACCGTGGATATGACAGTGCCGGAATTGCGTTGATCGACAATGAGCATCTCAAAGTGTACAAGGCGAAAGGGAAGGTAGAAGAGCTGGAACAATTTGCCCAACAAAAAGATATCACAGGAACAATCGGAATTGCACATACCCGTTGGGCAACTCACGGCGAACCGACGCATAATAACGCACACCCTCATTATTCGCAATCGGAAGAGATCGCCATTATTCATAATGGAATCATTGAAAACTATGCCGTGCTAAAAGAAGGGTTGACAAAAGAGGGGTACACATTCCAAAGTGAAACCGATACTGAAGTACTGGTACAATTGATAGAATATATGAAAAAAACCAACGGTACAGATCTACCGACTGCCGTACAATTGGCTTTGGGACAGGTCGTCGGAGCCTATGCCATTGCCGTTCTCGACAAACATAATCCCGATCTGATCGTCGCTGCCAGAAAAGGAAGTCCTCTAGTAGTAGGCATAGGGGAAGATGAATATTTTATCGGTTCAGACGCAACACCCATTATTGAATACACCAATAAGGTTACTTATATTGGCGAGGAAGAGATTGTTACTATTCTTCGGAATGAACCATTGAGGATCAGAACGATAACCAATATTGAGAAAACTCCGCAAATCCAGCAACTCGAGATGACATTGAGTCAGCTTGAGAAGGGAGGCTATCCTCATTTCATGTTGAAGGAGATATTCGAGCAACCTCACTCATTAAGTGATTGTATGCGAGGAAGAGTGAATGTGGACAAGGATAATATCACTCTGGCAGGTTTTATCGACAACAAGGAAAAATTTTTAAATGCCAAGCGAATCATTATCACTGCCTGCGGCACTTCCTGGCATGCCGCACAGATCGGTATGTATGCCATTGAAGAGTATGCTCGCATTCCGGTAGAAGTAGAATATTCATCGGAATTCCGTTACCGGAAGCCGGTCATACACAAAGATGACATTGTCATCGCCCTCTCCCAATCAGGTGAAACAGCTGATACACTGGCGGCGGTAGAGCTTGCCAAACAACACGGGGCGTTTATCTTCGGCATCTGTAACGTTGTCGGTTCTTCCATACCCAGGAATACACATTCTGGTTGTTACACTCATGTGGGACCTGAAATCGGCGTAGCCTCCACCAAGGCGTTTACGGCACAGGTCACGGTGCTGACCATGCTGGCCATCCTTATCGGAAAGGAGAATGGGACAATTTCACAGGATAAATATCTGGAGCTGATCAGGGAATTAAGCCTGATACCCGATAAGATAGATAAGGTATTAAAAAAGAACGACCAGATCGCGGAACTGGCAAAGACTTTCACCTATGCCAGCAACTGTATTTATCTGGGTAGGGGATATAATTTTCCGATTGCCCTGGAAGGTGCACTGAAACTGAAAGAAATCTCCTATATACATGCAGAAGGTTACCCTGCAGCAGAAATGAAGCATGGCCCGATAGCGCTTATCAGTAATGATATGCCTGTAATAGCTATTGCGACTCAATCGGAAACTTACGAAAAAGTATTGAGTAATATACAGGAAATAAAAGCCCGCAAAGGGAGGATCGTTTCGATAGTCACCGAGGGAGACAAAATAATAAAAAATATATCATCTCATACGGTTGAAGTCCCTGAGACAGTCCCCTGCCTGGCTCCCTTGCTTTCAGTGATTCCTCTCCAGCTACTGGCCTATCATATTGCAGTGGTGAAAGGATGTGATGTGGATCAGCCACGTAACTTGGCGAAATCGGTCACGGTTGAATAAGTATCAAGAAGTGAATTGCCTCCCCTGCTCGATATGGATTTGGTATATTGCTCTTTAAAATTACGGTGAGATTTCATCAGATTGCTCGATTGCAAAGTGATAATCTTCGATTCATTGACCAGATTCAGGAAGAGAATGCTGCTCCGGGTAGTCGATTCACCTGCCTTTACCCGTTTTATTTGACGCTTGGTCAGTTTTGGATTCAAGTCAAGAATTGCTTCCCTCATATTTACAATCAGACTGAACTGGCTATAATCATCCGATTTTTCCATCTTCTCATATACTATAAATGCTTCGGAGAGAATTTTATACATAACTTTCAAGTCATCGATTTGCTCTTCTGAGAATGCGGTATGATTGTTGTCGATGTAGCGGAAAGTCACCTCCGAAATTGCTTTCAACGATTTGGTAATCTCATAGGAATAATCTACCAGTTGGACATATTCCTGTTCGAGATCCAGCGCATTCATCTGTATACTTTCCAATGTGGGAACCACTTCATAATCCCGTTTATCCTTGAATTTTTCATAAAGGCCATAGGCTTCGCCCATCGCTTTTTTGACAACCTTCCTATCCTCTTCTTTCAGCCCTTTCACAATACTTCTATAGATAAAGAGTGTCTTGTCCAACATTAGGTGGACCTCATCATTACAGGAAGTGACTAATTGCTGTTCACTGGAAAGGATTTGTTGCTGTTGTTGCTCTTTGGACTTTAATTTAGTGTGTAATCTTCCGGATTTAAACAGGATAAAGATAACCAATAGTACCATCACTGCTACCGCGATCTTCCCTCCCCACATCAGGAACAACCCTACAAGCATAGATGCGGTAAATGCCACCAGTGCCGTCAGGAGCCAACCGGCTACCACGGTAAGCACTCCATTGATACGATACACAGCGCTCTCACGTCCCCAGGCTCGGTCGGCCAGCGAACTACCCATCGCCACCATAAAAGTCACATAAGTGGTAGACAAGGGCAATTTCAATGAGGTTCCGAGTGAGATCAGCAAGGCGGCAATGGTAAGGTTGACGGATGCCCGTATCAAGTCGAACGAAGCGCTATTTTCCAATTTTACCGGTTCAAATTGCCTGTCAATAAATTCTTTTACCGATACCGGCATTATCTTGTCGATAGATTTGCTGAGATTGAGGCTGCTCCTTACCATACTACGGGAGAGAGGTGATGAGGAAAATCGCTCTACTCCATCCCCTTTGCGAGCTAAATTCACTTCCGTTTCGGTGACGGAGCGGGATTTTTTGGAAAACCAAAGCGCCAGTACCATAATTACACCTGCACCCAACAACCACCAGATACTGGCGACCACAGGTTCCGATAAACGCCCCATATGGAGTTGGCTGATATCACCGCCCGTTGCAGCCACTTCCTGTGCTATATTGAATGAATCGTAGCCGGCCATGAACACACCGATAAAATTCACCAGGTCATTCCCTGCAAAGGCCATCGCCAGTGCGGCTGTTCCGGTCAATACGATCACCTTTAATATCTTTACCCGGAAAAGATGTTGCAATATACCCATGAACAACGTCCAGCCGACAAAAGTATACAGAAGAGCCGTCGCCATGTTGTATTCCAGATAGTGAAGCATATCAGTACTCACTAGCACACTGCCTTTCAATCCTTTGAAAATGGCAAAATAAGTGATAGCCGTAAGAGCAATCCCCCCCCAAACAGCCCCCAGATATTTAAATACCTTATTATAGTTAAAAGAGAATATCAAACGGGATATATACATGATAATGCTACCAGCAAGAAAAGCAATAGCAATGGAAATAAATATACCACCTATAATAGCCAGTGCTTTTCCACTATTAATAAATTCCCCGATATGCTCGCCCGACCCGGAAGTCCCAACGGAAAAAAGTGCTATCGCCACAGCAGCGCCTAATAGTTCAAATACCAGGGAAACAGTAGTGGAAGTAGGTAATCCAAATGTATTAAAAAGGTCAAGGAGAATGATATCCGTCAGCATCACCGCCAGGAACAACATCATAATGGCCGGGAATGTGAATTTCTCCGGGTAAAATACCCCGCTCCTTGCAATCTCCATCATACCGCTTGAGAACATTGTTCCGATAATGACACCCACAGAGGCTACAGTAAGAATAACCCAAAGAGGAGCTACTTTTGATCCAATACTGGAATTAAGAAAGTTTACTGCATCGTTTGCGACTCCTACAACAAGATCTAATGCTGCAAGGCCTAAAAGGATAATTACAATAATAAGGTAAATAGGATCCATCTTATGCTAAAAAAATTCCGCACAAAGGTCTCCTATAAATGTTACAAAATGGTTACATTTTGGTTACAATATTGTTAAGATTTGAAAAACAAAAATAACCTTGTACTGTTCACCGGAATATTCATTAGAAATCTTATCTTTGTTGCTTCATGGGTATACAAAATTGAATGTTTGTATACGAATATTATTATTTGGTTGTTATCATTCTGTCCGGATTAACGGCTGGTACGTTCCATATTCATGTCCGAATATTATCATATGACTACTATCACTCTGATGAAATGTCCGGTTTGCGGCGCCGGCAATTTGAAAAAAATTTTTGATGCAGCAGATCATTTTTCAAGCGGAGAGATGTTCCCTATATATGATTGCGATCATTGCGGATTTCGATTCACCAATCATTTTCCTTCCGAAGATACCATTGGCAGATATTACGACTCACCCAACTATATTTCCCACTCCGATTCCAACGAAGGGTTAGTCAACCGGCTATACCACCATTTCCGGAAACGGATGCTAAGAAAGAAAGTCAGCCTGGTAGCGAGCTACGTCCCTGAAAAGGATAGCCCTATTCGGTTGCTGGATATAGGCTGCGGCACAGGCTATTTCCTACAGGCAGCAAAGGAGCGGGGATGGATTGTTTCGGGTATTGAAAAAGATGAAAAAGCACGGGAGAATGCAGCCATCCGTTCCGGGCTGCCAGTACATGATGAAAATAACCTGTGGGAAATAAAAAATTCATCTTACAATGTTGTTACTCTATGGCACGTATTGGAACATCTGGAAAAACTAAATGAAACTATCCAAAAAATAAAGGAAATCATTACGCCGGAAGGAATTGTAGTACTCGCGCTCCCTAACTGCCGATCCTATGATGCAAGGTTTTACAAAAAATGGTGGGCGGCATATGATATTCCACGACATCTCTGGCATTTCTCCCCTGGTCCCTTGGAAAAATTGCTCGACAAACATGGTCTGAAAGTCATACAGAAAGTATGTATGCCATTGGATGCATTTTATATCTCCCTACTGAGTGAAAAATACAAGGGAAGCAACTTCTTTATACGCTACGGCAGGGCATTTGGAATAGGTACGATAGGTTTTTTATGCTCGCTCGGCAACATTGAGCAATCGAGTTCTATCATCTATATTGCAAAAATAAAGGAAAATAAATCAAAACCCGATAATGGGAACTTATGATGAGAGTGAATTATGACGAATGACAAAGAAAAACTTGTTCTTACTGACGGAAAGTATTATTTTTGAAACGGACAACATTTATCCGGCTAATTGTTCCATCCAAAACCATTTATAAAGAGATTATCATGGGAAAAAGAAAGAAACCAATTCAATTTGCTGACAAGCGTCTCTTCTATTCTATTCAGGAAGTAGCCGACCACTTTGCAGTCAATATATCACTCTTACGTTTCTGGGAAAAGGAATTCGAGAATATCAATCCTAAAAAAACTGCCGGCGGTACCCGCCAATATACTCGTGAAGATATACAACAACTGGAAATCGTATATCATCTGGTAAAAGAAAAAGGAATGACGTTGGAAGGAGCCCGGCATACACTGAAATCTAAAAAAGATGAGGAGGAGAAACGGGTAGAACTACTTTCCAGGCTTACAGAAATCAAAAAAGAATTACTTTCGCTGGAGACAGAATTCGACCAGCTCCATGAAAAACAAAAATACTCTAAAATAAAAACGGAATAATCAATGTGAGTAACAAGACTAATATGCCAATATGAAAAAATATCTATTCCTCGCGATTTTACTTTTTTCAGCCTCCATTCTAGCTCAAAATGAAAAACCTTTAAAGGTAGGAGCAGAGCGGATCGATCTTTATTTTTCCCTGCTAAAAGGGAAACGAATTGCCGTAATGACCAACCAGACAGGAATGGCAGGGGATGAACACTTGGTGGATATGCTGGTCAAACACCGGTTCAATATTGTAGGGATCTTCTCTCCTGAACACGGATTTCGTGGCACCGCCGATGCAGGGGAACATATAGCCAGTTCAATTGATAAAAAAACAGGCATCCCCATCTGGTCGCTGTATGACAGTGGGAACGGTAAACCATCACCAGACAATATGAAACAATTCGATGTACTGCTGTTCGACCTGCAGGATGTGGGGCTCCGTTTCTATACTTATTATGCCAGCATGGCTCGCCTGATGGATGCCTGCGCGGAGCATGATAAAAAGATGATCGTGCTGGATCGCCCCAATCCAAACGGATTTTATGTAGATGGTCCCATCCTTGACATGCAATATAAATCGGGTGTAGGATGGTTACCTATTCCCGTAGTGCATGGCATGACTTTGGGGGAACTGGCATTGATGATTAATGGTGAGATGTGGCTTCCCGGAGGCAGGATATGCGATATAACAGTGGTGCCGTGTGAGAATTATACCCATCAGACCCTTTACGAATTACCTATCGCTCCTTCTCCCAATCTACCCAATATCCATTCTATCTACCTCTATCCTTCCACATGCCTTTTTGAAGGTACGGTGATGAGCCTGGGGCGGGGCACTTCATTCCCTTTTGAAGTATATGGCCATCCACAATACAAAGGATCCGGTTTTTCATTCACCCCACGGAGTATCCCCGGCGCCAAGAATCCGCCGTTGCTCAACAAAAGATGCTATGGGGTAGACCTGCGGGAGATTCCCAATGAACTGATATGGGAAAAACAATTCGACCTTTCTTATGTAATCGACGCATATAATAACCTGAATATGGGGGAGAAATTCTTCACCTCTTTCTTCGAAAAACTGGTAGGGGTAGACTACATCCGTAAAGATATCATCGCCGGAAAAACGACTGAAGAGATCAGAAAAAAATGGGCTCTTGATGTGGAAGTATTCAAACAGCAGCGAAAACCTTATCTCCTATACGAAGAGTGAAGTGAAATACTTTTTGTATTTTTGCACTTCATTTAGATATAAATTATGGAGATTGCAAGCAAATATAACCCTGCAGAGGTAGAGGAGAAATGGTACAGGTACTGGATGGAGAACAAATTGTTCCATTCCGAACCGGATGAACGTGACCCTTTTACCGTTGTCATTCCACCGCCCAATGTGACCGGCGTATTGCACATGGGACACATGCTCAACAACACTATACAGGATGTGCTGGTCCGAAGGGCTCGGATGCAGGGCAAGAATGCCTGCTGGGTGCCCGGTACCGACCATGCCTCCATCGCTACCGAAGCAAAGGTGGTGAACAGGCTGGCCGCACAGGGTATCAAAAAAAATGACCTCAATAGGGACGAATTCCTAAAACATGCATGGGACTGGACACACGAGCACGGAGGAATCATCCTCGAACAACTAAAAAAACTGGGTGCATCATGTGACTGGGACAGGACTGCTTTCACCATGGATGAAACTCGCTCAGAGAGCGTATTGAAAGTGTTTTGTGATTTGCATGACAAAGGATTGATTTACCGCGGAGTGCGTATGGTCAACTGGGATCCGAAAGCCCTCACCGCCCTTTCCGACGAAGAGGTGATCCATAAGGAAGTGACCGGAAAACTCTATTATCTCAGATATGAAATCGAAGGGGACCCCGACGGGGATTATGCCGTGGTTGCCACCACCCGCCCGGAAACGATTATGGGTGATACAGCCATATGCATCCATCCCGAAGATCCCAAAAACAGCCATCTGAAAGGGAAAAAAGTGATCGTCCCGTTAGTCGGACGTGCCATTCCCGTAATTGAGGATAAATATGTGGATATCGAATTCGGTACCGGCTGTCTGAAAGTGACGCCGGCACACGATGTGAACGACTATATGCTGGGTGAGAAATACAACCTGCCTTCTATCGACATCTTCAATCAGGACGGCACACTCAATGAAAATGGCGACCGATACGTAGGATTGGATCGCTTCGAAGTGCGCAAGCAGATTGAAAAAGATCTGGAAGCAGCCGGACTGTTGGAAAAAGTGGAACCTTACACCAACAAGGTGGGCTTTTCGGAACGTACCGATGCCATCATCGAACCCAAACTCTCGATGCAATGGTTCCTGAAGATGGATGATCTCGCACGTCCTGCACTCGAAGCGGTAGAAGATGGCACCATCCACTTTTATCCCGAAAAATATAAGAATACTTACCGCCACTGGATGGAGAACATCAAGGACTGGTGCATCAGTCGCCAGTTGTGGTGGGGACACCGGATACCGGCCTATTTCCTGCCGCAAGGGGGATATGTGGTAGCGATGACCCGTGAAGAAGCCCTCAAAAAAGCGTTGGCCAAAGTGGACTACCCGCTGACGATCGACGAGCTGAAACAGGATGAGGATGTACTCGACACCTGGTTCTCCTCGTGGTTGTGGCCAATCTCGGTATTCGATGGTATCAACCATCCTGATAACAAAGAGATCAACTACTACTACCCCACAAGTGACCTGGTAACTGCCCCCGAGATTATTTTTTTCTGGGTAGCACGCATGATCATGGCGGGATATGAATACCGAAAAGAGCCCTGCTTCCGGAATGTATATTTCACGGGGATCGTACGCGATAAACTGGGACGAAAGATGTCCAAATCGCTCGGCAACTCACCCGACCCCATCGAACTGATGGAGAAATACGGCGCCGACGGAGTGCGTATGGGGATGTTACTCACCTCACCGGCAGGGAACGACTTGCCTTTCGATGAGTCGATGTGTGAACAGGGACGTAATTTCAACAACAAGATATGGAATGCTTTCCGACTTATCAAAGGATGGGAAATCGATGAAAACATTCCCCAACCGGAGACGGCGAAGGTTGCCGCGGAGTGGTTCCAAAGCAAACTCTCCGAAACCATTATCGAGCTAGACGACCTCTTCTCAAAATACCGTCTCTCCGAAGCGTTGATGCTGCTCTATAAACTCTTTTGGGATGAGTTCTCGGCCTGGTACCTCGAAATGATCAAACCCGCCTATCAACAACCTATCGATACGGAAACATACAAGGTAACACTGCAATATTTCGATGCATTGATGCGCTTGTTGCATCCCTTTATGCCGTTTATTACAGAAGAGCTGTGGCAGGCTCTATATGACAGGGAAGCAGGCGAAAGCATCATGACCTCTCTTCAACCAAAGCAAACTGTGACAGACAACACTCTACTGGCGGATTTCGAAACATTGAAAGAGGTTGTTGCCGGCATACGCACCATCCGTCTGGAAAAAAATATCCCTAACAAGGATGAATTGGAACTACAAGCAATTGGCCCGCACAATCATCAATATGACTGTGTGATTGCCAAGGTGTGTCACCTCGCATCCATCACATCGGTTTTGGAAAAGCAGCCCGGGGCGGTCGGCTTCCTGATCGGAACTACAGAATACAGCATTCCCCTGGCAGAAAAAATAGATGTAGAGGCTGAGCTTCAAAAGTTGAAAGCCGAACTCACCTATACCGAAGGATTTTTACAGTCGGTCATGAAGAAACTAAGCAACGAACGGTTTGTACAGAATGCCAAACCGGAAATCGTGGAAGGAGAGCGCAAAAAACAAGCCGACGCTGAAAGCAAAATCACCCTATTGAAAGAGAACATCGCGGCGTTATCTTCCGGAAAATAGCAAAAAGTGTATCTATCAATCAAAGATCACTTTTGATTAGACATAGAAAAACATGGTCAATTGGATACCTTATATTGCCGATAAAATTTCTGAGGAAATCATCTCTGCCAGACCTGTTTCCGGTGGAGATATCTCCTCAGCATATCATATCGACACAGCAAAGAGAGAATATTTCTTGAAAACAAACCATGCCTCTTTTGCTTTGAAAATGTTCCTTGCAGAACAAGAAGGACTCCAGGCAATTAAAGAAACCAAAACCATTGCCGTACCCCATGTGCATTTTGTGGACTCCTTTGAAGGTCAATCCTTCCTATTGATGGATTATGTGAAAAGCAAACGGCCCGATAACTCCGACTATCAACGCCTCGGAAGTCAATTGGCCCGATTGCATCAATATTCACACGCTGATTTCGGGTTTCCCACTGATAATTTTATCGGCAGCCTGCCCCAACAAAATAATCCTCATGTCAACTGGCCGGAATTCTATTGGTTTGAACGTATTCTTCCCCAGCTTCAAATGGCACTTAAAGATGGATTAATACAGAAAAACATGATGCCGGAAGAAAGGAAAGCCATATCCCTGTTTCAAGAAATATCCGGCGATATAAACCCATCATTGCTGCATGGAGACCTTTGGGGCGGCAACTACCTGATCGCAACAGACGGCACACCTTACCTGATCGATCCGGCGGTTTATTGGGGCCATTCAATGGTAGATATCGCCCTGTCCCGTCTCTTCGGTGGCTTTGGCCCCGGCTTCTACGAAGCCTATCACGAGATCATCCCACAATCACCTCAATACAATATACAGATCGAACTATACCAGCTCTATTACCTGCTGGTGCATCTCAACCTCTTTGGCAGCAGTTGCTATCCTTCCGTCGCCTCCATCCTGAAAAGGTATTTTTGAGATAACTTTCAATTAATCTGTTCACGGGAGAAAAAGCTATCTCTGCAAGAAAAAAAGATGACAACTGAAGAATTCTGGGAAAAATATCATGAATAATTACTCCGACCAACTGATATTTATATAAATACCTGTTGCTTTTTTCGATAATTTTTCGATAATTCGTTATCTCCATGTCACCATATAGACTAATGCTAAACCATTATAAATCAATATAAAAATAATAGCAACCAATGAATGAATAATTTCCAAAAAACCACAAATATGAGAACAACAGACGAAATAGCAAGAATAATCAACAACCATACTCAAGCAATCATAGACAATATTTCATACGAAAGTATTGAAGTTTACAATTTTCTAAGAAAGGAGTATGAGAAAAAAAATATAACTGATAATTATTTATTTCAGTTTGTCTACAGAAGCTTTTATCGACTTGATAATGCGGGACTACCAGCGGAATTCAAAACCGAATACTTCAATCTTTTAGAAAGATATAGCAAACCTGACCATTTTTTTGATTTTCATACAATACTGAAGAAACTCAATGACATTGAAAATTATAAAAAGCAACGTACTATTCAATTTTCTTTTGTTTCCAAGATGCAAAATACCATCCATAGCAACAAACCAATTTATGATAGTAAAGTGGCTAAGGTGTTTGCATTCAGCCGAGCAAAACCAGTTCTAAGCTTTGATGAAAAAGTAGATTTTTACAAAAAACAATTACAAGAAATTGAAGATACTTATAAATTACTCATTAAGAATAATAGCATCCAAAAAGTAATAACACTCTTTGACGAAAAATTTCAAGGAAACAATTTAGGAACAACTAAAAAACTAGACTTTATTTTTTGGTCAGCGGGTAAATTAGATTGGGAGGAAAATAGTATTGGATTTCAGTGATTTTGATCTAATCAGTTTGATAAGCACTCAACCATCAGGAACATGAGGTATAAAACATATTAAAAATATAATTATGGATAAAAACATTCAATTGCGTCACCAATTAAGGAAATTATCGGAAAAGCAGGTAATATTAAATCAAGAAGGTGGGCCTGAAAATAATGGAGACTTATTCGAGGAAATATTAGAAATTCAAGAAAGAATATTGGAAAATTTCGGACTACCCACCAACCATCCCGTTTATGAAAATTATCTCTATTTCAAAAATCCTCCAACAGATCATGAAATATTTAATTGAATGAAACTGTTACACAAAGTGGCTGTTGACTATTTAATGAATAACGTAACAACAGAAATTCAACTCTTAAAAGATGCGCAAGAATCGCAAAGAAATACCTTCCATGTTTTAGCTGAATTATCATTACCGACTCATGTTTACATGATCTTTGTATATGAAGAGATTCTATTAAAAAGAAGAGATATGCTTGAAAACATTCTACAAGAATTTAGATTTGCGAACCAACCAGACATTTTAAATAGACTTGGGAGATTAGAGGAAGAAGAACTGAACGATAAAAATGCAACTGTTCAAATTTTTGAAGATATAGGCTTGAATTATGTTCGACAATTTGTCTTCTTTATTAAAAACCAAACCAGCAAAAGCATATCTATCTAACAAAATTTGAAACAATATTGTATCTTCGCTGTGCCAAGGGTAAACCAGATGTAAACAGGATTTAAAGACCGAAATTTCCGCAAATTTGTAACCATATTTATTGCCCGTCGGTTTCCGGGACACTCTCCTTTCCATTGAAGGTGTAGGGTATGCCGAAGATGTCGAAGACGAGCCTCTAGGCGGAGGTAGTCGTGGTGTGGACATCCTTATATTCCTCCAGTCCTTCACGAGCCGTTTTGGCCGAGGTGGAGAGCAATACCCAATAGTAGTTGTCGCTGTTGATAAACTCCTGTATCGCTTCGTCGTTATAGATAACCTTACGTCCCCGCTCTGTCGTCTCCTTGATGATAAAGTATTTGTCATACAGGGATTTGTGAGATTCTACCGGCTTTTCCCCGTCCAGCTCGTCCTTCAATCCCCTGAGCTTCTGCATGAAGGAGGCGATCACCTTGTCCTTCCTGGCCGGAGCGAAGTATATATGATGCCATCTCCGACTATGATCGGTTTTCCTGTAAACGGTTTTCCCGTAAATGAGGCTGCCGTTTTCCTCCAGGAGATGGTCCGGCCGCATCAGGGAATCCCGGTGTTCAGCGATCAGCTCCTTTTGCCAGGCTATATGGGAGGGAACCAGTATGGTGAACTTGTAACCTCCCGAGGAGAGTATCCCGAGGTTGTGCTCGCTGTAGAAGCCCCGGTCGTCAACGAACTTCGGGATATCCATCCTTTTCATCGTCGACAGGACGTGGTTCAGCACCACCTTGTCGGACATGCTTCCCGGAAGTATTTGATACCATAAGGGAAGTCCACTCCCGCAAGAGGTCAGCAATGCAAGATTGATCTGTTCGAGATTGTTTTACCCGTTCCTTTTGCCCCAATAAGCCCTATCAGCCGGTTTTCTCAAGGAATTACCCCGTACAGGTAGTGAACAAATCCGCAATCTGTAACTTGCATAATTGTTATGATTTTGATATTTCAAACCTGCATAAAGACAACGCATTTTTTTGAATATGTAAAATTATTCACCTTTTTACAGTAGCATTATACAATATACAATTTACAAAGCGCCTCCAATATCCCTATCTTTTGAGTTATATAACATTGGAGCAGGGCAGATATTGGCAGATTGATTATTCAACTGTAAACCGTATTGATACCGAGACACCATTTTCATCGACAACGGTGAGGATATATTCTCCCGGATCGGGAGAGAGTTCCATCTGGTGGATATTAGATGTCTCTCCCAGATAATCTGCGCCGAGATGCCAGAAAACACGTGTGGAAGGGTTACGGTGCGCCAGTTCGAAAACAGCTTTGCCACGTGAACCGTCCATTTGCTTGGTTATCCGGAGTATTGCTCCCGGATAGGGATAGATAAACTGCATCACCGCATCGGAGAGGTTCCCGGAAGCGCATTCGGGTGAATAAGGAGGGAGGGAACGATAACCGGGATGTCGCTGTTTGTAATACCATTCCCAGGAGGGAGGTAATCGGAACCATGAAACAGTACGGATTCCACGGTCCCCCGCGCATTGTTCGTATACCCTGTATTGACCGTCATCCGACAGATGAACCCAACTGTGATAACTGCAAACAGAGCCCTGCAAACCCCGTGCGGGCACAAGCAATGTATCGATAGAAGTTTCGGGGCAGTACAGTCCTTTCAGTTGGCCGCTTTCACGACAAATGGCCGCTTCGACAAGCTCTCCGTAGGGCGTACCAAACCATCCCGTCGCAGGCAGGATGTTGAACAGGTCGAACATCACCTCGGCAGACGTCCGTGCGCCTGTGAGGCCCGGACGGCCTTCGCCGCTCGCGTTTCCGGTCCACACGGCAACCAGGTATTTGGGTGTCACTCCCACTGCCCATGCATCCCTAAATCCATAACTGGTACCTGTTTTCCATGCGACTCTCCTGACAGAAGGTACAAAGTCGCGGTTCAACTCTTCCGGCCGGTTCACATTGGTCAATGCCTGTAAGGTAAGCCATGCGGCTCCTGCATTGAACAGAGGCGATTCATCCGGTCTACGTTCTCCGGATGGATGTTCATCACACACCAAATTGAAACTCTCCCACGCATAATACTTCCCATCCCGGTTATAATCCATCACAGTATGTGCCATTCGCGCATAAGCGTTGGCGATATCCCATAGCGTTCCTTCGGTGCCGCCGAGGATCAGGGAAAGACCATAATGATCGGCAGGCCGGTTGAGGGTGGTCATCCCGGCTTTTTTCAAAAAGTCATAGAATTTCGGCACCCCATATTTCCGTAGTGAAACCACTGATGGCACATTCAACGAACGGGCTAGCGCCTCATCGGCATGCACTGCCCCATCGTATCCAAGGCTGAAATTCTTGGGGGCAAAACCGTTGATATTAATGGGGACATCGGGAAGTAATTCCGAGGGAAGCAACACGCCTTCCTGCAACATGGCACAATAGAGAAAGGGTTTTAAAATACTACCCGTACTCCGGGGTGACCGGATAATATCGACCTGACTACCATAAGCATTGGTACCAAAACCTGCATTTCCGTTGTAAGAGAGTACTTCATTCGTCTCCAGATTGACGATCAATGCCGCAAGGTTGAAAATACCATTTTGCGAGAATTCCTTATTCCAGTGATTCAGCACCTCTTCGGTACGCACCTGCAAATGTTTATCGATCGTGGATTGAATATGGTTGCCCGGGCGCTGTAGATAGGCTTGAGTTACCAGATGGGGCGCAATCTGTGGCAGAGGATGCGGATGGTTGGGTAACGGCTCCAATAAAGCCAACTCATAGTCTGTTTGGTCAATGATATTGTTATCGTATAATTGCCTCAAAAGACGGTCGCGTTTCTTCAACAACCCGTCCCGGTCACGGCCGAAGTGCATCATCGAAGGCGAATTGGGTAATACGGCCAACACTGCCGCCTCCGCCCAGGAAAGCGATCCGGCACTATGCCCGAAATAACGCCACGAAGCAGCATCTATACCCACCACATTTCCACCCATCGGTGCATGGGAAGCATAGAGGACCAGGATATCATTTTTAGAACGTGATAATTCGAGCCTTGTAGCGAGGATAACTTCGATAAACTTTTCGAAATAGGTACGTTTGTTCCGACGCATCAACCGTACAGTCTGCATGGTGATGGTGCTTCCGCCACTCACGATTCGGCCAGCCTTTATATTCTGTGCCATCGCCCTACCCAGCGACAGCGGATTGACTCCCGGATGATACCGGAAATGCCTGTCCTCAAACTGGACAAGGCATATCTTATATTTCTCCGGGATACTGTCGGCCGGAGGAAATCGCCATTGCCCATCGGCAGCAATACGCGCACCCAACAGCTCCCCGTTCCGGTCCGATACCAGCGTACTATAAGGCGAGTTGAACAACGTACGGGGCAGGGAGAAAAGATACCAGACCAGCAGGAAAGCAAGGAGCACTAAAAAGATCTTTTTCCATCGGCTTAATGCGTGAAACCATCTCCTCATCATTCCACGACTTTCACCCACATTCCCCGGTTCCTCGCCTCTTCCTGCGGCGCATACATCGCCTGGCATGATACCGCCGGGAGGTAGTAATTACCCCGGTAAGCAGCCTGCAGGCGCACCCGGAATGTTTTGATTTGTCCGGCACCCAGGTTGAAATAAGTCAGTACCCGGTCGTCCCGGATATCCCGGTAATTGTAACCAGCGCCGGCAGAGGAAGCATCCGCTTCGAGTACCCGATCATTGAAAATTTCCCATCCGGAGGGGAATACCTGTGTCAAGGCGAGATCGGTGAATGCCTCCTCCACCCCATTCTGCACAGTGACCACCGCCGTGAACTCCGTTCCCTGCCGGAGCGATTCCACATTCACCGGATTGGCGTTCAAATCGACATACCGCACCGACAATCTGAATTTCCCTTGTACCGGTTCGTATTCCGAATCGACCTGCGGTTGTGTCCGCCCGGAAAGACGGGCATAGAGTTTGCCATTCCCCTTATTGGTCAGGTTGACCGCAAGGTTGGCATCCGGCTTCACATCTACCTGGTAGATCGCCTTGGGTGTATTTACCCCCTCCATCTTTTTACCGTTCAGTGTCCAGTCGATATCGATATTACCCGTACCCATCTTCTCGGCGAGTTTTGCCATGGCTATCAACCCAAAAGCCGCGGTTTGCGTGGAGATATAACCCGACGACAATGATTCTGCCACGGATGGAGCCAACGACATCGCTTTCTCCACATTGTCGAGTAGCAGGTAAGTTTCCAGTATCATTGCCCTATCCCGTTCCGATGTCCCGTAAGTGTCGTTATTAAAGCCATACGGTTCAACCTCATCCGCCACATTGAAAACAAGCGAATTAGCCACCTCTTTCCTGCCGGCCAACGCATAAGCCGCGGCCAACCGCCAGCGTGCCTGCAGCGACAAATTAGGAAGTTCCCGCATACGGTTCATGGCTCCCAGCTCGGTATTTCCGCTAAGGGCCAGCGTATATAGACGATAAGCCTGTTGTAATTCTATCATCGACACGGCGTAATAAGTAGGATTGGGATTGGTAGGCAACCAGTTCTGTGCGAGCCTTCTCTGGAACTGGATCCATCGCGACAGCACGCTTTCAGGTACTTCATACCCTTTGTTTCTCGCCTCAAGGAGGAAATGCCCCGCATAGGTGGTCACCCATTCCGACGCGTAATGATCGCCATACCAGTATACAAAACCGCCATCCGCCGTCTGCCGTGACGCAAGCATCCGGATCACCTCATCCACTTTGGCGGTCATCCGTTCCTTTTCGTCTTCCTTCAACACGGTAAATTCTTCCACATAGAGTATAGGGAATGCCTGTGAAGTGATTTGTTCCGAACATCCATGCGGATACTCCAGGAGGTAATTCATATTTTGACTGAAATTCACACCCGGCAAACGCGAGAGCTCGAGGGTAGCCCAGTCATCCGGTTGTACGCCATCGGTTTGGATCGTAAATATAGCAGATGCCCCCGGTTCAACAAGTTGAGCCTGGGTGAGCACCACAGGCGGGTTCGGATTACGGATATCGATATCAATGGTCTCGGTGAATGAAGCACCATTGCCGGATGTGGTTATCGTCACCTGCTCGGCTCCTGTTTTTTTGGCGGATATCAATTTAAAGAAGACGGTTTTATCTCCCGGCTTATCAAACGAGACGGTTTTAGACTTTCCGTCGGCAGGTGTCAACAGTCCCTTCGTCTGGATGGACACCTGCACGTTCTTCACGCTATTTTCCATCGCGAACACATTCACCGGCAACCATACCTCTTCTCCCGGACCCAATATGCGGGGAAGCGTGGAGAGTGTCATCAGTTCGTTTTTCACAGCCACGGTTTTCTCGGCGTTGCCGTAGGCGCCATCTCCTCCCGCTACTACCATCACCCGCACCGATCCGACATATTGCGGCAGTTTGATCGTATGTGTTTTTGTCTCACCGCCCTTCAAAGCAAACGGCCCGATAAACTTCACCACCGGCTTGAAACGGTTCACATTGTCTCGGGACGGTCTTAGCGCCTCATCACCGCCGATGCTCAGCAACGATCCCATAAGGCCGGTGTTGGCCCCCAGCACACGGTCGAACAAGTCCCAGGTACGCACACCGAGTGCTTCACGGGCATAGAACTCGCTCCACGCATTGGGTGTCTTGAATGCGGTCAGGTCGAGCAATCCTTCATCCACAATAGCGAGGGTATACGTCATCGGTTTCTTTGATTTTTCCGATACCGACACCGTGAATTCTTTTTCAGGATGGAGGGTATCCGGCATCCGGATTACCGGCTCAAGGATACTCTTCTTATTCTCCACACCCACATTCACCACGCCATACATCCGGATGGGCAAGTCGTTCACCGTCTGCGCGTGCGGTTGCAGCATGGTCGCAAACACGTAGAAGTTGGGTGCCATCTTATCGGCCACCTCTATCACATATTTGGTATCACCTTCGGCGGAAGTCTTCACCCATTCACGATGGAGGATTCCCGATCCGTTTTCGATACTGACCAGCACACGTCCGTCCGAACTCTTCGGTATGATGACCGTTGCTTTCTCACCCACCTCATAGGTTGGCTTATCGGTAGAGAACGCCAGCATGGTCAACCCTTCCGGATCGGTCTTGGCCGAACGACCCCGCCAGTAAGGCCAATCCACATAAAAAATCGTTCCGGTAGCATGCTTGCCCGATTTATCTTTCACCAGCAGCAGGTAACGTCCCCAATCGGGATAATCCACCTGAAAATCGACTTTCCCCTTGCCGTTGGAGAGCGTCACATCCCCTTTTGCCACTACGTTGGCGGCGGTATTATTCACATACGAACCCAGGTCTTCACCGGTACTGTTCCACCACCAACTCCAGTTGAGCTTGTAGACAGTATATTCCACATTTCCCGAAACCGGTTTACCGTAAGCATCTACCGTGACCACGTCGAAGTGAACCGGGCTGTCGGTCTCATGGAACTCGCCGGGACGCAATGCCGGTGCTTTCACCCCCACATAAGTCTTATAGGGCGAATAAAATACCGTCTGGGCATAAAAACTCATATCGCCCCCGGCCTCATATACCCGTGAAAGGATATTCCCGCGCAGCATGCCCGGTGCATTCTCGGCCACAGGGACTTTGGCATTCACACCTGCCACGCCGGAAGCATTCAACACCCCTTCAAATATTTTTGTCTTGCTTGACTCGAACTTCACTACCGGATTATTGAATGAATAGCCGGTATATCCCTTGAAAGGATTATCCGAAGCATAAAGTGTCAGGTCCACATCCGCTTTCAGGTTAGAAGCCGGTGCTCCGTGCAACCACTGTGAAGCGAGGGTACCGGAAATTACACCGCTCGTCGCATCGATAATGGAGTCTGTATCCATACGGACCCTTAAGCGATTGGGTTTAATAGTCTCTATACGAAGGGACTTATAGAAAGTGGTACCTCCCACTTTGATTTGCCCCTGCCATACACCGGTCTCCACAGCGGGATCTGTCGGAACAATAAAAGTATAGAAGCCATTCAAGCCATCGCTCTTCACGTGTCTTTGATAGAATTGACCTCGCGGTGTATAGACTTCGAGGGTGACAGGATGTCCTGCAGGCAATTTCTTCTCTCTGTCTTCAAGGATAAAAGATACATAAAGCGAATCCCCGGGGCGCCAGACACCCCGCTCGGCATAGACATACCCTTTCAATCCTTTTTGCATTTCCTTCCCGCTTACATCGAACCGGCTAAGTGATAACGATGCCTGGTCAGATACTTCCAGATAGCCGGTATCATCACCTTTGGAGGCAGTCACCACAAACGGTTTTCCTTTCTTATAGTCGATTTCAGCGAAACCACTCTCATCGGTCTTACCCGATCCCATTACCTGCATCTGGAAATTATATACGGTCACTTCAGCTCCGGACATAGGCTGAGTAGTGAGAATATCGGTCACCACCACCGTCATGGTATGGTCTTGTCCCGCTTTGGCAATAATACCCACATTGGAGGTCATCACCATGGTCTGCACCCTACGTTCATAATTCATGTAATAAGTGGGCTTACAAGGATCATCCCGCTCTTCCCATTTATAATTGCTCCAATCCATCGGCTCATAGTAATAGGGAGATGTTTCATCCCACACAGCCTCCTCCTCTTCAGAGATTTCGTTATCGGAAAACCGGTTCATATTCACATCATCAGGAATCTGCGGCCTCATTCCCTCGCAGGCATAGAGCGAATACTCCGGCTGCATCGAGAGCTGTACCATGTAAAGTGCTCCCGGATCTTTTTCCATCATATCGGAGAGATCGATGGAAAAGTTATTCCATTTTGAGAGATCCAGTTTCTTATCGCCGTCAAGGCGAATCCGTTTCTTCATTACCAGGCGGCCAAACCGGCGTAACTCACTGCCGGATTGGTTATTGTTCAAGGATGAACTTTGCAGGTAATACAGCAGATTATTACGATACACTTTCACGACCTTCACATCCACTGCCCAAAGATTTACAGCGCTGAAGGGTAGCAACAGATGGTCCGCATCGGGAAGGATATTTCCGCTCTTTTCAAATTTTATCAGCGGTTTATCATCTTCTACCTGCAGTTGGTAAAGATAGGTCTTATCTAGCATCAATCCGGAGTTATTCTGAATCCCTTGATAGATTTGCAGGTCGATTTGCCCTTTTGGAAAAGTTTCGGGATATATCTTGATCACATTTTTATCGATCCGATAAGTGAAATTATTCACCCCGGAGGGAACGATCAATCCCGTCATATCCTGTGTTTGTGAAACCGGATCACTGAAAGTCAGCCGGATATGGGGGGATGGCGCCTGTACCATCCGTACATCCGTCACTACAAAATGATCTTTTGAAAACGCAGGAATATCAATGGTATATTCCAGTTTCTTTTTCGAATCGATCGCTTTCCCGTCAATGGTTAATATATATTGTCCGGACTTATCCATCCGTTTCAGACTGTCAATCTGCACCCTGAATGATGTGGCGCCGGCAGGTGTTATCCGGATTTTTGGTTGTGATTCCCCTTTTACATTGAACATTTTGCTTACATCATCCACCGAAACCGGATTAGATACATTCATTGTTACCTCTACCCCGTTCCATGTTAGGTTGGAGGAGTTCATCGGTGAAAACGGAAGCATATCGGCAGTAAAACTTTGTTCATTCACACGAACAGAGAAATCGAAATGCTTGAATTTCTCCTCCACCTTGAATACTTTTCCCAATTGAAATCTAACCCGGTATTCTTTTCCCGGCTTAAGTTCCCCTGCATCAGGCACAAAACGCACGGTATTCCCGTTCACCCAGAAAGTCTGACCTTTCAATGAAGGAGAAAATGAGAATAAATTCTCTTTTACCTCCGCATTCAGTTCCACGGCAGGGATTTCCTGTACCAGTTCAATCTGGATAAATGCATCGGTTGACACATTTCCATAGGTAAATGCAGAGATATACCGGGCAAATTCAGGATCAATCTCTTTCGATTTTTTTGTATTGCAACCAATCGATAATAATAAAATAGCCATGAATAAGGCTGAAAGAAGACGGACAAGTATTCGTTTCATATGATTATTTGATTTACTGATGTGCTGATGTGCTGATGTGCTGCTTTATTAGTTATTTAAGTGACTATTTAAATTCCAGATAAGGTTCAAGGCGGAAGATATCTTCCGGTGTAAACTCATCAAGAATAGATAGTTCGCGTATGGAAGAAATATCTCCCTTTTTACGGCGAAGTCCCATAATAGCTTGCACCTGTTTATAATTTAGGTATGGATGACGTAATAATTCCTTAAAATCCGACCGGTTAACCTGCAACCTGCGGATATCGCCATCCGGCTCAATATAAACAATGATACCGGAGAAAAGTTCCTGATCGATACCATATACCTCCAATAGTTGTTCGGCTTGCACAAAGCCTCCCAGAAGTTCCCTATACTTCACGATACGGGAAGCATAGGCACTACCGATACCGGGAATTTTTTTCCATTCGGCTGTATCACCCTTATTCAAAGATATGGTTTCTCCCGCAGATAATTTTTCTGTCGTCGGGTAAATTGTACGGGACGAGGATTTATCTATATTCCGGGACATATATTGTTGTGATAAGGACCTATCATTCTGATCATATACACCTTCATCAGAACTACCCTTTCCGGATAATTGTCCTGTATCACTCCCATACTCCTCCTTAACATTTCCGTTTGAAGATGGCCCCCCTACCGTCAGCGACCGTTTGAATTCCTCAAATTCCCGCACCAGAGAGTCGTTCTGTTGCAGTACAATATCTGAAGAGTTACGATAACTGAGGAGTATGTTCAAGATAAGGGTCAACACAATCAAGATGAGCAACAGGATTACCGCCGTCTTCGAATTTCTTTGGAAATATAGAAAATCCTTCCAATACATATCTTTGGACTTTTAGAGTCAAGAACCAAGAGTCAGGATTTAGTAAGTGAAAATAAAGTAACTACTTGTCCACCTAACCTCCTAAGCCTTTAATTGCCTTCCCGAACCTTAAAGATAGAAAATATATTGTTTTCTTTTCGATAAATAGCCATAAATTGTATCTTTGATAATTCTTTGTCCGCTATAGGTCTTATTAATGATTTCTCGCAAGGTATGGTATTGAATTACATTTGGATTGCATTTTTCCTAATCGCTTTCGTGGTGGCTTTAGTAAGACTCATCTTCTTTGGGGATGTGGATGTCTTTACCGAGATCATGAATTCCACTTATGCATCGGCTAAAACCGGCTTCGAGATATCACTCGGGTTAACGGGAGTACTATCCCTATGGCTCGGCGTGATGAAAATAGGTGAACGGGGCGGGATGGTGACGCTTTTTTCCAGAGCTGTCGCTCCTCTTTTTACCCGTCTCTTTCCCGATATACCCAAGAATCACCCGGCTTATGGTTCGATGTTAATGAATATATCTGCCAATATGCTGGGGCTTGACAATGCCGCCACCCCGTTCGGACTGAAGGCAATGCAGGAACTACAGGAGATCAATCCAAAGACAGGGGAAGCATCTAATCCCATGATCATGTTCCTAGTGCTGAATGCTTCTGGGCTGACCCTGATTCCCGTCACTATCATGGTATACCGGGCGCAGATGGGCGCCGCTAACCCTGCAGATGTCTTTATCCCCATCATGATTGCCACTTTTGCCGCCACCCTCGTGGGTATGATTGCCGTCTGTCTCAAACAGCACATCAATATTTTCAATAAGGCAATCATGGGCTTTTTATTGGCCATGGCGGGGATTATAGGAGGTACGATCGTACTCTTTCAATCCATGCCTCAGGAACAGATTAATATTGTTTCGGGGCTTGCCGCCAATATTTTTCTCTTCACCATCATCGTCCTTTTCATCGTGAAGGCACTACGACGTAAGATTAATATCTTCGATGCTTTTATCGACGGAGCAAAAGAAGGATTTAAAACTGCCGTGACCATTATCCCTTTCCTTATCGCCATACTGGTAGGCATTGGGGTGTTCCGCGCTTCCGGTGCCATGGACTTTCTGATGGAAGGGTTGCGCGACCTGGTAGCAATGACAGGCTTCGATACTCGGTGGGTGGACGGTATGCCTACAGCCCTCATGAAACCGCTGAGCGGAAGTGGCGCACGCGGAATGATGATCGACGCCATGCAGACTTTTGGCGCCGATTCGTTTGCCGGGCGATTATCGGCCGTCTTTCAGGGAGCCACCGATACTACTTTCTATATTGTAGCTGTTTACTACGGAGCGGTGAACATAAAAAATTCACGCTATACCGTTCCCTATGCACTTTTGGCCGATTTAGCAGGTATTATTGCTGCTATTTTCGTGACCTATCTCTTTTTCGGATAAAAAATAAAGGATTCTCCAAGCTAATAAATGTTAATAAAATGGCAGTCACTTTCAATGCTGAAAATATCGATTTTCCTAAGATTAAAAAAAGGGAAACAGCCGACTGGATAAAATCCGTCGCAAAAAATTATGGAAAACAAACCGGTGATATCTCCTATCTTTTTTGTACCGATGACAAAATTTTAGAGGTCAACCGGCAATACCTGCAACATGATTTTTATACCGATATCATCACCTTCGATTATTCCGAAGGAGATTGCATCTCAGGGGATATTTTTATCAGCCTCGATACGGTGCTGTCCAATTCAATTCAATATGACACCGATTTCATCGAAGAGCTGCACCGTGTTATAATCCATGGCGTTCTCCACCTGTGTGGCATCAACGATAAGTCGGAAGCCGAAAGCAAACAGATGAAAGAGGCAGAGGAAAAAGCCCTAAGTTCACGAAAGGGAAGCAGAATTTAATTGTACATTTCCACCGGATAGAATAGAATGTATTCATCTATTGACCTGGAAAAAAGACAATTGACTATTTCTTATCGGTAATTAACATCACAGCGACAGGTAACTTTTTCTTTTTTAGTATCTTTGCTTCCTCAAAACAATAAAATGACATTCAATTACGACATCATAGTGGTGGGAGCAGGCCATGCCGGATGCGAAGCGGCGATGGCTGCAGCCAATTTGGGATCCAGAACGCTGTTGATCACCATGGACATGAACAAGATTGCCCAGATGAGCTGCAATCCTGCCGTAGGTGGTATTGCAAAGGGACAGATTGTACGTGAAATTGATGCATTAGGTGGACAGACGGGGATCGTGAGTGACAAGACGGCCATCCAGTTCCGGATGCTCAACCGCTCCAAAGGGCCCGCCATGTGGAGCCCCCGGGTGCAAAGTGATCGGATGAAGTTTATCGAGACATGGCGGAAGATCATCGAGAACACGCCGAACTTAGATATGTGGCAGGATGTGGTGACCGAACTCCTGTATAACAATTCTACCCTCAACGGCGTAAAGACCGGCATGGGCGTGGAGTTCTTCTCCAAAGCGGTGATCCTTACCAACGGTACTTTCCTGAACGGATTGATCCATATCGGCAAGGTACAGATCAGCGGAGGACGTATCTCTGAACCGGCTTCTACTGGAATGACGGAGCAGTTGCGGGATTTGGGATTCACTACTGACAGAATGAAAACCGGCACACCCGTACGTATTGACGGAAGAACGGTCGATTTCTCCCTGCTGGAAGAACAGGAAGGAGATATAGATTTTCATAAGTTCTCCTATCTTCCGGAGGTACAACGGACGCTTCAACAGCGAAGCTGCTGGATAGCCTACACCTCTGAAGAGGTACATCAAGCTTTACGGGAGGGACTTCATGATTCCCCCCTCTACAATGGGCAGATTCAGAGTATCGGGCCGAGGTATTGTCCCAGTATAGAAACCAAAATTGTCACTTTCTCAGACAAGACAAGTCATCAGCTTTTCCTCGAACCGGAAGGAGAAACAACCCACGAATATTATCTCAACGGGTTCTCCTCTTCCCTCCCCTTGCAGACACAATTGAAAGCCCTGCAACTTATCCCCGCCTTTCGGAATGTACATATTTTCCGGCCGGGATATGCAATCGAGTATGATTTTTTTGACCCACGCCAACTGCATCCGACATTAGAAACAAAACCGGTGAAGAACCTTTTTTTCGCGGGACAGATCAACGGAACAACGGGATATGAAGAAGCGGCAGGACAAGGACTGATCGCAGGCATCAATGCCCATGTCAGCTGCCATGGAGGAACTCCTTTTATATTGCGCAGAGATGAGGCTTATATTGGGGTGCTGATCGATGACCTGATTACGAAAGGAGTGGATGAGCCCTACCGGATGTTCACCTCCCGTGCGGAATACCGTATTCTCCTCCGTCAGGATAACGCAGACGAGCGACTCACAAAAAAATCCAATGAATTAGGTTTGGCTACGCAGGAAAGATTACAATTACTCAATGACAAGGAGGAAAAAGTAACCGAAATCATCAATTTTGTGCATAATTTTTCTATCAAATCGGAGCGAATTAATCCATTTTTGGAACATATCGGGACAGCGCCACTAAAGCATGGAGTGAAGCTGTACGACCTACTGACAAGGCCTCACATCGACCTGTCACTAATGTCACAGGAAATAATTCCTCTGAAAGAATTGCTGGAATCCATCCAAGAGCGCAAAGACGAAATAATAGAATCAGCCGATATAGAAATAAAATACAATGGATATATCAAACGCGAGCGGATAATGGCCGACAAAATCACACGGCTGGAAGACATCCGTATCAAAGATAAATTCAACTACAACGAAATACAATCGCTCTCCACAGAAGCACGGCAGAAACTGACTAAAATAAATCCCGAGACCATCGCGCAGGCAAGCAGGATTCCGGGTGTTTCACCCAATGATATCTCTGTGCTGCTTGTACTATTGGGGCGATAAAAAATAGAATGTTTCACGTGGAACATTAAAAAAAGAATATAAAAATGAGTATTGAAACACTTACTTCCTCCGTTAGGAATATCCAGGATTTCCCCATACCGGGAGTCTTGTTCAGGGACATTACCACCTTGTTCCAATCGCCTACACATTTAAAAGAACTTTCGGACATCCTGTACCAAAGGTACCAAAACAAGGGAATTACCAAAGTGGTAGGAATAGAATCCAGAGGCTTTTTTATGGGTCCGGTTGCAGCAATCCGATTAGGAGCCGGGTTCGTCCCCGTCCGTAAACCAGGGAAACTCCCCTATAAAGTAATAGAGGAAACCTACACAAAAGAATATGGAGAAGACGCGATCCAGATTCACGAGGATGCATTATCGAGCGACGATGTGGTATTGTTGCATGATGATTTACTAGCCACCGGGGGAACAATGGTAGCTGCTTACAACCTTGTAAAAAAATTGGGGGTAAAAAAAATTTATATCAATTTCCTTATCGAATTAGAAGAGTTGAACGGTCGGCAACATTTTCCGAAAGAGGTAGAAATAAATTCAATAATTAAATTTTAAACCCCGGAATCTCCGGCTAAATGATACAAATTTCTCACCATTTCCCGGAGATATCCTATTCTGAAAATTAAAAGAGATTTTATCCCCTGTCATGACCGACGAAGTAAAAAATACATTGGCTGTTATTCCCCATCAACCCGGATGTTATCAATTCCTGGATGAGAAGGGTACAGTTATTTATGTCGGAAAGGCCAAAAGCCTAAAAAAAAGAGTCTCTTCCTATTTCAATAAACACCACGAGCATCCAAAGACCCGCATACTGGTCCGTCATATAAGGCAAATAAAATATATTGTTGTCAATTCAGAAGAGGATACTTTTCTGCTCGAAAATAACCTGATAAAGCAATTAAAGCCTCGGTACAATGTGATGCTGAAAGACGATAAATCTTATCCTTTTATCGTAATAAGAAATGAGTATTTCCCACGTGTATACAAGACACGCAATGTGGTAAAAGACGGATCAAAATACTTTGGCCCTTACACTTCGGTACAATCCGTAGATGCCTTATTGGATATTTTCAGGAAAGTATATAAAGTCCGTACATGCCGCCTCAACCTTACACCCGAAAATATTGCAGCCGGCAAATTCAATGTCTGTCTCGAATATCATATAAAACGATGCAAGGGGCCGTGCGAAGGATTACAATCATTAGAAGATTATAACAAGAATATTGCGGAGATTATTGAGATTTTAAAAGGGAATGTCGCCATCATAGAAAAGCAAATTCTTACAGAGATGCAACTGCTGGCCGAACAATTAAAATTTGAAGAAGCGCATGAACTAAAAGAAAAGCTACAACTAATCCATAATTTCAGGGAAAGGTCTCAAGTGGTCAGTAATATTCATTATAATCTGGATGTATTTTCCATTGAAGAATCCGAACAATCAGCCTATATCAATTACCTGCATGTAGTGAACGGAGCCGTAAATCAGGCCTATACTTTCGAATATAAAAAAAGGCTTGATGAGACGCCGGAAGAACTATTAGGCATGGGGATTGTGGAAATGCGTCAGCGATTCGGCAGTGAGATGAAAGAAATTATTGTACCTTTTACTCCGGACCTAAAAGTCCCCAATGTAGAATTTACCATCCCTCAACGGGGAGAAAAGAGAACGCTTCTCAGTTTGTCGGAAAAAAATGTAAAACAATACAAGATCGACAAACTGAAAAAAGCAGAGATGCTCAATCCCGACCAACGGGCGACCAGAATATTGAAGGGGGTGCAAAATGATCTTCAGTTAAAAGAAATTCCATGGCATATCGAGTGTTTTGATAATTCCAATATACAGGGAACAAATCCGGTTGCCGCATGTGTGGTTTTCAAAAAAGCCAAACCATCCAAAAAAGATTACCGTCATTACAACGTTAAAACCGTCGTAGGCCCTGATGATTTCGCATCTATGCGAGAGATTGTGGAAAGACGCTACTCTCGGCTGCTTAACGAAGGCGCTTCACTGCCCCAACTCATTGTAATTGACGGAGGTAAGGGGCAATTACACGCTGCTGTAGAATCACTTCAGAAAATCGGATTATATGGAAAAATTGCCGTGATAGGGATTGCCAAGCGTTTAGAAGAAATATATTTTCCCGAAGATCCGGTTCCTCTCTATATCGATAAAAATTCCGAGACGTTAAAGCTTATTCAGCAATTACGGGATGAAGCACATCGGTTCGGGATTACTTTCCATCGACAAAAAAGGAGTAAATCACAAACAACATCCGAACTCGATCAAGTGAAAGGCATCGGATCTGAAACAAAAAAGAAGTTACTTGTCCATTTCAAAAGTATCAAACGGATAAAGGAAGCCAACAAGGAGGAGATTGTCTCAGTGATAGGAAAAAATAAAGGGGAAATTATATGGAAGTGGATTCACGGATGAAATACTATTTTCTTTATATATCAAATCTATGAGGTTACTTATTCAACGTGTAAAAAAAGCGGTCGTTTATATCAGCCGACAGAAAATAAGCAGTATCAGAGAAGGCATGCTGCTCTTTATAGGTATCGAGGAAACCGATAATGAAGAAGATATTACATTTTTATGTAAAAAGACAGTTAATTTACGTATATTTGATGATGAGAAAGGAGTAATGAACCGCTCGATACGGGAAACAGGCGGAGATATTTTAGTGGTTTCCCAATTCACATTGCATGCAAGTACAAAAAAAGGAAACCGCCCTTCTTATATACGTGCTGCCAGGCCGGACGTATCCAAACCGTTGTATGATCAATTCTGCAGCACTCTGTCACAAATGCTACAAAAGCCGGTAGCTACCGGAGAGTTCGGAGCAGATATGGAGGTAGAGTTAACAAATAACGGCCCTGTCACCATCTGGATCGATTCAAAGAACAGAGAATAATAACTGAGAGGCTTGGGAGAAGGTGAGAAAAAGAAAAAGAAATAACATGACGATACAGGAGGTACAGCATCAGGTAGACCAGTGGATAAGGACTTATGGCGTACGCTATTTCAGCGAATTGACCAATATGGCTATTCTCACTGAAGAGGTAGGTGAATTGGCCCGGATTATGGCTCGTACGTATGGCGACCAATCCTTCAAAAAATCGGATTTATCGAAAAATCTGGCGGACGAGATGGCCGATGTACTTTGGGTATTAGTATGTTTAGCAAACCAAACCGGAGTAGATTTGGAAGACGCGTTACATAAGAATTTCGAGAAAAAGACACAGAGAGACGTGAATAGACATTTGAATAATGAAAAATTATAAATACATCATTCATTAAACTAATATTTGGTAGATGCATAATAATTAAAGAATAAGATAGAATCAATGGAAACAAGTAAATACACTACAGCAATCAACACCCATCCGTTCAGATTGACAGACGAGGAGGTTTCAAAAAAAGTAAATGACTTGCTCAATGAAAAATACAATGAGAATAATAATGCGAAAGTCTATAAAAAATTATATAGCTGCATAGATCTCACTTCATTGAACAGCACCGATTCAAATGAAAGTATCTGGAAATTTACCGAAAAGGTAAACAAGTTCGATGGTTCGAATCCGGAAATGGATAATGTAGCAGCCGTTTGTGTATATCCCAACTTTGTCCGTACAGTAAAAGAAGCACTCACAGCCGATGTGAAGATCGCCTGTGTAGCAGGAGGATTCCCTTCATCTCAGACTTTCAGCGAAATCAAAGTGGTAGAAACATCACTGGCCGTAGCAGATGGGGCAGATGAAATCGATGTGGTCATCAATGTAGGAAATTTTTTAGATGGTGAATACGAAGGAATGTGTGAAGAACTCACCGAAATAAAAGATGCTTGCCGTCATGCTTCTCTAAAGATAATCCTCGAAACCGGCGCATTACAGAATGTAAAGAATATCCATAATGCAGCCGTTTTAGCCCTCTATTCCGGAGCAGACTTCCTTAAAACATCCACGGGAAAAGGATATCCGGGAGCCTCTCCCGAAGCAGCATACGTGATGTGCCATGCCATCCGCTCCTATCATGCTAAAACCGGAAGGAAAGTAGGTTTGAAAATGGCCGGAGGAATTGCCACGGCGGAGGATGCGATAAAATATTACACTATAGTGAAAGAGATGCTGGGGGAGGAATGGTGCAACAATGCCTTCTTTCGCATAGGTGCAAGCCGATTGGCCGAGAACCTGCTCTCCAAAATTGATGTTCTGTGATAATATGACTAATATGCCAATCGAAGCGTAGCAAAAATCCCGATGTGTCGGGATGGGAATAATGTGAACAATCATTCTTAATTTTCAACTATATAATATGATGCAGATCAAACAGTTGATACTGGCGACAATTGCCTGTATATCAAGTATAAATACATTGCCTGCCCAGGAATATAAATCAATTTCC
This sequence comes from Proteiniphilum sp. UBA5384, assembly GCF_002410825.1. Taxonomy (GTDB): domain Bacteria; phylum Bacteroidota; class Bacteroidia; order Bacteroidales; family Dysgonomonadaceae; genus Proteiniphilum. The sequence continues at coordinate 32,958 of NZ_DHOS01000002.1, forward strand.
CCTCGCCGGACGCTTCCCTACTGGCAGGATATAAACGTAGTGCAGGTAAACAGGGAGTATCCGCGCACGCAATTTATGACCTATGCAAACAAAACAGAAGCGCTTAACACACCTTACGAAAAGAGCAGATATTATCAATCCCTTAACGGAACATGGAAATTCTATTTCGTGGAGTCCTATAAACAATTACCCGAAAACATCACTGATTCTGTTGTAGCATTAGCAGACTGGAAAGATATCAAAGTGCCCGGTAATTGGGAAATTCAGGGATTTGGCACTCCGATCTATGTGAACCATCCTTATGAATTTGTAGAACGTGATCCAAAAACCCGTTTCCCTAAAATGGAACCACCCTATCTCCCAGAAAAGAATCCGGTGGGTGTGTATCGTCGTGAAATAGATATACCGGAAGAGTGGGAGGATCGGGAGATATTCCTAACGATAGACGGTGTCAAATCGGGCGTATATGTGTATATCAACGGCGAAGAGGTGGGATATAGTGAGGATTCCAAAACACCCGCCGAGTTCAGGATTAATTCCTATATACAACCCGGAAAAAACTCACTCGTATTAAAAATATTCCGGTGGAGCACCGGTTCCTATTTAGAATGTCAAGACTTCTGGCGTATCAGTGGCATCGAGAGAGATGTCTTCCTATGGTCACAACCCAAGACTTCATTGCGGGATTTCAGAGTGAAATCGACGCTTGACGATGATTACTTAAATGGTATCTTCGAATTGGAAACTACAGTAAGCAATTATCAATCCGGTGCTTCTTATGCCAACGTATCATACGAACTGCTCGATCCCTACGGTAAGGTCGTCGCTTCCCAAACAAAGCCGATAGCTGTACAAAGCCATGGAGAGAATAGTATCCGTTTCAGTGCGCAATTGCCGTATGTAACTACTTGGACTTCGGAGCAACCACATCTTTACAAATTACTTATTACAGTGAAAAAAGAAGGGGAAGAATCTGAAGAGGTAGTCCCCTATCCTGTCGGCTTTCGCCGTTTTGAGATCAAACCTGTAAAAACAGGTCACCGGATCGACCGGTTGTTCCTTGTGAACGGACAACCCATCAAGATAAAAGGTGTGAATATACATGAGACTAATCCCGAAACAGGACACTACGTCACGGAGGAATTGATGCGAAAAGATTTTGAACTGATGAAACTACACAATATCAACAGTGTCCGACTCTCCCATTATCCTCAATCGCGCCGCTTTTACGAACTTTGTAACGAATATGGGCTCTATGTATATGACGAAGCCAATATCGAATCACACGGGCTCTATTATGGCGAGAGATCCCTTGCCAAACATCCGGAATGGGAACAAGTACATATGGACAGAACTGTAAATATGTTCGAACGAAATAAAAATCAACCCTCCATTTTTATCTGGTCATTGGGAAATGAGGCCGGAAACGGCATCAATTTCTTCCATACTTACAAATACCTGAAAGACCAGGAACGTAGCCTGATGAATCGACCGGTAAACTATGAACGGGCATTATGGGATTCCAATACAGATATGTACGTGCCCCAATACCCCAGTGCGGCCTGGTTGGAAGAAATCGGCAGAAAAGGAAGTGACCGTCCCGTGATCCCATCGGAATATTCACACGCGATGGGTAATTCCAACGGTAATCTTGATATCCAATGGGAAGCCATCTACAAATACCCGAACCTGCAAGGAGGGTATATCTGGGAATGGGTGGAACACGCCTTATTGAAACACGATGAAAATGGAACACCCTTTTGGGCTTATGGAGGTGACTATGGTGTAGATATGGGAAGTGATGGGAATTTCGTATGTGACGGTGTGGTTGACCCGGCAAGAACTCCCCACCCCGCTATGGCAGAAATACAATATGTACACCAGAATTTTGGATTTGAGGCAGTTGATTCGGAGAAAGGTATTTTCAGGGTTATAAACCGCCAATATTTTACCAATACTGATAATTATATCTTCCGCTACATCATCACAGAAGGTGGAGCAACCTTCGATGAAGGAGTGTTGGATATTGCTCTCTTACCACAGCAAACAGCAGAGGTAAAGGTACCGTTTGGTAACCTTCAACCCAAACCGGGAACAGAATATTTTGTCAATTTTGAAGTAGTCCAAAAAGAGGCGCAATCGCCTATACCCTCAGGCTATATCGTGGCCATCGAACAATTCAAGCTACCGATTTACGTGCCGAAACAAGCCTATACCGAAACCTCAAATTATCCTGCATTAAAAATAGAACAAAAAGGAAATATTCTCCGGGTAAGCTCTACCCGACTGGAATTTCAGTTCGACAAGGCAAGCGGTATGCCCACCTCTTATGAGGTGGATGGCATCCAATATTTCGACAAAGGGTTTGGCGTACAACCCAACTTCTGGCGTGGCCCCAACGACAATGACTACGGAAACGGCAATCCTTATCGACTTCAAGTCTGGAAGCAATCGAGTAAGGATTTCAAGGTAACCGATGTGAAAAGCTACCCGGAAGATAAAAACGTAGTGGTAGAAACTACTTATCTGCTTGCCGCCGGGAATCTCTACACTCTAAAATACAATATATACCCGTCGGGAATCGTGAAAGTCAGTGTACAGTTCCATTCCACCGATATGCAAGAGACAGAAGTCGAAGTATCAGAGGCTACGCTGACTGCCACGTTTTCCCCGGAAGCATCAGCAGCACGTAAAGCATCATCAACTTTAAATGTGCCTCGCATTGGAGTGCGTTTTCGTCTCTCCCCATCTATGAATGATGTGAAATATTATGGTCGGGGTCCCGGAGAGAATTATGTCGACCGTGCTTCCGGATCGAAAGTAGGTGTTTATAGCACCACGGCAGAAAGTATGTATGTCCCTTACTCCCGACCCCAAGAAAACGGCCATAGAACTGATGTCCGATGGCTAACACTCACCGGTGGACCCGGTGGATTACTGGTAGTTGCCGATAGTACGATAGGGTTTAACGCACTTCGCCACAGCGTGGAAGATTTTGATTCTGAAGAAAACAAAGACAAGCCCTATCAGTGGAACAACTTCAACAGTGAGGAAATTGCTGCACACTCCAATGAGGAAGCAAAGGATAAACGCCCCCGACAAACTCATATCAATGATATTATCCCCCAAAACTTTGTAGAGGTATGTATCGATATGAAACAACAGGGCGTAGCAGGATACAATAGTTGGGGAGCACGCCCCCTACCCGAATATAGCATCCCGGCCAACCAGGATTACAAGTGGGGATTTACATTGATTCCGGTGAAGAGTGAAGCTGAAATTGCGGAAAAATCAGTGCTAAAATATGACTAAACTGCCCTCATTGATCACTATTATTTTTTACGATTACTGACATAATGTCTTATATTTACATTACTTTTACATCATTTTAAGCCATTTTGTCATTCACAAAGTACGGATAAGAGAAATACTCCTTTCGGCATATCTTTTGCCTATTCAATAGTGTAAGAATTGATAAATTAAAAGGATTAAAGATAAGGAAAGGAATAAAATTATGGCAATTATTAGACGTACCAACAACTGGTTACCGAGTATTTTCAATGATTTTTTCGGTAATGAATGGATGGAAAACAGCAGCAGATCAGTGCCTGCCATCAATATTCAGCAAAGCGAAAACGGATTTACCGTGGAAGTAGCGGCTCCGGGTATGACCAAAGAAGATTGTGTAGTCAGAATTGATGACGACAATAACCTGGTAATCTCCTTCGAGAAAAAGAATGAACAAGAAGAAAAAGACAAAAAGGGAGCTTATCTAAGACGCGAATTCTCTTACACGCAATTCCAAAGAAGGATGGTATTACCTGAGAATATAGAAAAGGATAAAATTTCTGCAAAGGTGGAAAATGGTGTATTGACCGTTGAAATTCCTACCCGAGAAGAAGGAAAAGTATCTGCCTCTAAATTAATTGAAGTACAATAATTCGAGAGGGACAGGCAATAAAACAGGAGAGTGAACCGTACATCGGGTTCACTCTCTTTTTTTAATAATTTCGTTCAAACAAATAAGAAAGAAATAGACGTAAAAGATCCTTGATCTGATTATCAATCGAGAGTTCAGATATAATCGATTCCGCCTCATCCAGCAACTCTCTTATCTTTCTATTAGCATACTCTATTCCCTCATATTCTTTGGCAAAACGAAGTATGTCTTCTATGTTTTCCTCAGAATAATCGCGTGAGCGGATGATTTTCAATACTTGATCCGACTTGGCCTCAGGTGCCCGCCGCAATGCATATATCAACGGGAGCGTCACCTTCCCTTCCCTGATATCGTTACCGGTAGGTTTCCCTACATTGGTTTTATAATAATCAAATATATCATCCCGTATTTGGAAACAAATACCCAGAATTCCTCCTAAGCGGCTGAATATTTCCACTGTTTCCTGTGTAGCACCTCCGGTAATTGCCCCGATCGTAATGCTGGCACGTAATAAAGAGGCTGTCTTCTTCTCAATTACCTCAAAATAGGAGGTTTCATCTATGACAACCTCTTCGGCAAGTGAAAACTGCACCAATTCTCCTTCGGAAAGGCTCTGTCCCAGTTCCGAGATAATCCGTACAATTTCAAGATCCCTTGTTTTCACGCTCTCCGCCAAAGCGGTCGACAAAAGATAATCGCCCACCAATACCGCCCGGGTATTATCATACACAGCATTCACTGAACGTTTCCCTCTACGCATGTCGGACTTATCGATCACATCATCGTGTACAAGCGTGGCCGTATGTAACAATTCAACAGTCACAGCTCCATGGTATGTTTCCGGGATAATTTGTCCACAGGCTTTTGCAGCCAGAAGTACTAACGTGGGTCTCAACCGCTTACCATCAGCCCCAAAAACATAATCGATAATTCCTGAAATGCGGGGATTGTCGGTTTTTATTGATTTTCGCAAATAATTATCAAAAAGACCCAATTCATCATGTAGGAAGTCTTTTATGATCTGACTTTGATCCATCGCATCCTATATTTAATTCCACAAATTTAGAAATTATTCTCCTTCCCGCAACAAATATTCGTAACTTTACGCTTCTTAATCAGATTTTAAAGATAGATATGAGCAAAAACAAACTTTTCCTTCTGGACGCATACGCACTCATTTACCGTTCTTATTACGCGTTTATCAGAAACCCGAGGGTAAACTCAAAGGGCGAGAACACATCCGCTATCTTCGGATTTGTCAATACGCTGGAAGAAGTACTCCATAAGGAAAACCCGTCGCATATCGCCGTCGCCTTCGATCCCGACGGCCCCACTTTCCGGCATCAGGAATACGAAGCCTATAAGGCACAGCGTGAAGCAACCCCGGAGGATATCAAGCGGTCGGTGCCCATCATCAAACAGATTATCACTGCTTACAATATTCCCATATTGGAAGTACCCGGTTATGAGGCCGACGATGTGATCGGTACCATTGCCAAACGGGCAGACAAAGACCGTTTTGATGTGTATATGATGACACCGGATAAAGACTACGGGCAGCTCGCCGAACCTCATATCTTTATATACAAACCCAAATACGGCAGCAACGATTTTGATATTCTAGACGACAAAAAGGTAATGGAGAGATATGGACTTTCCAGCCCTGCCCAGATGATCGACCTGCTGGGGCTGATGGGGGATGCTTCCGATAATATTCCGGGCTGCCCGGGAGTGGGAGAAAAGACGGCCGTAAAACTGCTCAACGAGTTCGGTTCCATTGAAAACCTCCTGGCGCAAAGCCGTCAATTGAAAGGGGCATTGCAAAAGAAGGTAGAAGAGAACCGGGAACAGATACTTTTCTCAAAATTCCTCGCCACCATCAAAACCGATGTTCCCATTGAAGTAAAAGAGGACGATCTTGCCCGGAAAGAGATGGACGAAGAGGCGATGAAAATACTTTTCGAGGCGTTGGAATTTCGCACATTCCTGAACCGCATGTTCAGCCGGACAACGGTGGTCGCTACCCCTAAAGGGCCTATACAGGGCAATCTCTTCGCTACCATCGAAGAAGAAATTATACAAGAAGTTGTACCTGCGGAGACCCTCTTTGCCGGATATACCGACATCCGCACAACCTCTCATCAATACACAATGATACGGTCGGAAAAGGAAATGACTGAATTGTGTGAAAAGTTGTCACGGGAAAAAGAGGTCTGCTTCGATACGGAGACTACCGACATGGATCCCCTGTTGAGCGACCTGGTAGGACTTTCCTTTGCCTTTAAAGAGGGAGAAGCTTACTATGTGCCCATTTCTGCAGACCGCGAAGAAGCCTGTCGTCAGACTGCAATCTTCAAGCCTTTTTTCGAAAATGAGTCTATCGGCAAAATCGGTCAGAACCTCAAATACGATATCCTCTCGCTCCGCAATTACGATATCCGGGTGAAAGGAAAACTCTTCGACACCATGATCGCTCATTATCTCCTCAACCCGGAGATCAGGCACGGGATGGACTATATGGCGGAGACTTACCTCAAATACCGGACAATCCATATCGAAGAATTGATCGGGCCGAGGGGTAAAAATCAAAAGTGTATGCGTGATGTGGATCCGGAAATCGTATCCGATTATGCGGCAGAAGATGCCGACATCACGTTGAAGCTGAAGAATATACTGGAGCGGGAAATCCACGAAAACAAGCTGGAGAAACTGTTCTACGAGATTGAATGCCCCCTTGTCTATGTGCTGGCTGATATGGAATGGACCGGAGTGCGGCTCGACCTGAAAGCGTTGGAAGAGCTCTCCACCCAATACACGGCCGAACTGCAACGGATTGAAAAAGAAATCACCGATATGGCCGGTATCGAGTTCAATGTCAACTCTCCCAAACAGATAGGGGAAATCCTTTTTGACCGATTGATGATCGTAGACAAACCGAAAAAAACCAAGACGGGACAGTATAAGACCAGTGAAGAGGAGTTGGAGAAGATCCGGTCGAGGCATCCTATCATAGAAAAGATACTGGAACAGAGGGGCCTGAAAAAACTCCTCGGTACTTATATCGATGCGTTCCCCCTCCTTATCAATCCCCGTACCGGAAAGATACATACTTCGTTCAACCAGACGGTAGCCGCCACAGGACGCCTGAGCAGCACCAACCCCAACCTGCAGAATATCCCCATCCGCGATGAACGGGGCAAGGAGATGCGTAAAGTATTTATTCCCGACGAAGGATGCCTGTTTGTTTCATCGGACTATTCACAGATCGAATTGCGTATCATGGCGCACCTGAGTGGCGATAAAAATATGACGGAAGCATTTAACAAAGGGCAGGATATCCATGCCGCCACTGCCGCCAAAATTTACAAGGTACCCCTCGAAGAGGTGACCGGTGATATGCGGCGCAAAGCAAAAACGGCCAATTTCGGGATTATCTACGGCATCACCCCCTTCGGCCTGTCGGAGCGGCTTACCATCTCCCGTACCGAAGCCAAAGAACTGATAGACGGTTATTTTGATACTTTCCCGCAGGTGAAACAATATATGGATGAAAGCATTTCCCGGGCACGTGATAAAGGCTTTGTGGAAACACTTCTGGGACGTAAACGGTATCTTGTCGATATCAACTCGCGCAATGCGGTCGTACGTGGATATGCAGAACGGAATGCCATCAACGCACCTATCCAGGGAAGCGCGGCGGATATCATCAAAATAGCGATGATCCGCATTTTCAATAGGTTGCAGGAAGAGAAACTACAATCCAAAATGATCCTCCAGGTACATGATGAATTGAATTTCAATGTGTTTCCTGATGAATTGGGAAAAGTAAAAGCCATCGTGACGGAGGAGATGGAAAATGCCTGCCGGTTGTCGATTCCGCTGAAGACCGATATTGGTGTGGGTGAGAATTGGCTGGCAGCACATTAGTCGATGTGGTGATGTGATGATTAGCAGATTATCTTATGCTTGACGGATTAGCGGAATACGGTTATTGGGGACTTCTACTGGCATCTTTCCTGGCAGCTACTATCCTGCCGTTCAGTTCAGAAGTGGTATTCGCGGCATTGATCGCGGCCGGATCGGATATTGGTACGAGCATCGCCTATGCTACCATAGGTAACTCGATCGGCGGTGCCACCTGTTATTATCTGGGCCGGTTAGGTAAAATAGAGTGGCTCGAAAGATGGTTCAAGATCGACCGGGAGAAGATCGACCGGATGATTGCCCTCCTGCAAACCAGGGGAGCGGCCATGGGTTTTTTCGGTTTCCTTCCCGCCGTAGGAGACCTGATGCTGGTCGCATTAGGTTTTATGCGGGCCAGCGCACCTATCGTAATGATATCGATGACTGTCGGGAAATTTCTGCGGTATTTTGTGATCGCTTTCGGTACCGATCGGATCCTGTCATGGTTTTAATGGCTGTATTTCTCATTCTTAATTTTTAGTTTTTCACTTTTAGTTCTTAGTTATCAATCATATGTCCACTATACTTTTTCATGAAATTGTTTTTGGCCCCATCCACAGCAGGCGATTGGGGATATCGCTCGGAATGAACCTGTTGCCATATGACGGCAAACTCTGTTCATTCGACTGTATTTACTGCGAATGTGGTTTTAATAAAGATTTCCGGACCAAAACGAAGTTGCCCGACCGGGAAAATGTACGGGCGGCGCTGGAAGATAAATTGCTATCCCTCCGCGGGGAGGGAGTCACACCCGATGTCATCACTTTTGCCGGTAATGGCGAACCAACGATGCACCCCGAATTCAAAGGTATTATTGAAGATACGATTGAATTACGCGACCAATATTTCCCCAATGCAAAAATAAGCGTGCTCACCAACGGCATGCACCTCAATAAACCGGAAGTATTTGAAGCACTTCAGAAAATAGAAAACCCCATCGTGAAACTCGATTCGGCAATCGATGAGACCGTCCGGCTGATCGACCGTCCCAATGCGCCCGGTTATTCAGTAGCGAGACAGGTAGCCCTCTATCAACGTTTTCAGGGTAATTTTATCCTGCAGACCCTGTTCTTAAGAGGCCGGTTTGAAGGACACGAAATCGACAACACCACCGAAGAGGAGGTTTCAGCATGGTTAGAGGTCGTCAGGGCGCTTAATCCCCGCGAGGTGATGATCTACACCATCGACCGGGAAACGCCCGCCTCAGCGCTTGAAAAAGCGCCTCTCGCCGATTTGCAGAAAATAGCTGCCAGGGTAGAGGAACTCGGAATACAAACCAATGTGGCGGGATAATGGCTCTCTATTCAAAAATTATGTCTCATTATATTGCGTGCGAGAATGTTGTCCCGAGGATGCCCGATTCACCTTTCACCCAACCAATCAACTGGCAAATCAACAGTGATGAGACATGGGGTATTGTAGGCCGCAATGGAAGCGGAAAGTCGCTCCTGTCGGAACTGATATGCGGAAAAATAGCTATTCAATCGGGTGATATCCGGTACCATTTTCCGGAAGATCCGGATAAAAATACCCGCCCCCTGCTACCTTCCCAGCAGATCCGGAAGATCGAGTTCAATGCCGCCTATACCCTACTCGACTACCGTAAGCTGTTCTACCAGCAGCGATTCAACAACTCCGAAAATGAGGATATACCGCTGGTAAGCGACTTATTACCACTTGAGAATATCTCCGGGGAAAACCGGCTTATCTTCGAGACTTTCCACCTATTCGATTGGATGGACCGGAAACTGATCCACTTATCCAGTGGTGAATTACGAAAATTTCTTATTGCCAGGGTATTGCTTGATAATCCAAAGATGTTGATCTTCGACAATCCCTTTATCGGCCTGGATGAAGCGTCGCGCAACATTCTCAACGATATGTTTCTGTTTCTGCTGAACCACTGCAATATCCGTCTTTTGTTCATTGCTCCTTCAATGGAAGACCTGCCTGACTGCACGACGCATATCCTGGAGATGCGGGACTGTATGGTCAATTACCGTGGGGAGAAATCCGGTTTTACCCCTGAGAACGGGGCGACAGGTATTCCGGCATCCGGAATAAACTGGGATGATTTCACACTTGAAGACCGCACCTGCGAAAGTAACGAACTGGTATCGATGACCAACGTGGAAATTTCTTACGGAGAACGGATCATACAAAAAGATGTGAACTGGACAATCCTCAAAGATGAGAAATGGGCGCTATTAGGACCCAATGGCTCCGGAAAATCGACCCTGCTCAGCTATATCTTTGCCGACAACCCGCAGGCTTATGCCAAGAATATACGTCTCTTCGGACGCAAAAGAGGTACCGGGGAAAGTATTTGGGATATCAAAAGGCGTATCGGATTCAGCTCCTCAGAACTGCACCTCTATTACAGGGAAAACGTGAATTGCACGGCAGTGGTTGCCTCCGGTTTTTTTGACAGTATCGGGTTATACCGCAAGTGCAATGATCAACAGGTCCGCCTCGCAGAAAAACTACTGGAAATACTACAAATAGCGCATTTGAAAGAGAGGCCGTTCCTGAGGGTTTCTTCGGGCGAACAACGGTTGCTGTTCTTTGCAAGGGCCCTGATTAAAAATCCTGAACTACTGATACTCGACGAGCCTTTCCACGGATTAGATAACCATCACAAACAGCAGTGTACCTCCATTGTCGAGTCTTTCGCACAGCAAACCGGCAAGTCGCTGATCTATGTAACCCACCACAAAGAAGAGATCCCCGATTGCATCGATCATTGCATGCAATTATAGTCATCCGGGGGGAATCACCTTAAATATCAATGGAAAAGATTGCATCAACCATTAGATGCAGTTATAGCCCCTACCAAACAAAGAGCCGTATATAGCTGTTCAATTACTTTAGTCGCTTTCTGCGCTCGGCAAAACAAATAAATTTGTTCTGCTCTTGCTTGACGAAAACGTTCTTTATATGTCCTCCAACCACAAATAAATATCATAAGGCAATGAAGACTGTATATATCGGAACCTATCCACCGCGCAGGTGTGGTATCGGAACCTTTACCCAAAACCTGCTGAAGGCCATGTCCGGCAAAGATGATTCCCCGGACAACAAAAAGGGATTTTTTGTTGTTGCCATGAACGATTTCGACCAGGAATACGATTATCCCGAGGAGGTTGTATTTACTATCCGGCAGGAGAATCAGCGCGATTATCAGGAGGCTGCGGAGTACATCAACCTCAGTGGCGCCGACTGTTGCATTCTGGAACATGAATTCGGAATTTTCGGCGGCCGTAACGGCGTATATATCCTTTCACTCCTTCATCGCCTCAAGATACCTCTTATCGTAACACTGCATACCGTATTGAAGACGCCTTCTTATGACCAGAAAGAAATCCTGCAACGTATTTGCAGGACGGCTAACCGCGTAGTGGTGATGAGCCATCACGCCGTAGAATTCCTGGAAGATATTTATGATGTGCCGAAGGAGAAGATAGCCTATATCGAGCATGGCGTACCCGATTACAAATTTTCACAGCCGGAGGCCAAAAAGGAATTTAAACTCGATAAACGTAAGGTACTCCTGACTTTCGGTTTTGTCAGCCGGAACAAAGGCATCGAGACGGCGATAAAAGCTTTGCCCGAAGTCGTTAAAAAACATCCCGAAGTATTGTATGTCGTGCTGGGGAAGACGCATCCGCACGTGCTCCATTATGTGGGTGAGGAATACCGTAACTATCTTATCCAACTGGTATCGGAATTGGATCTCGAAAATAATGTGGTGTTCATTGATAAATTCGCCAGCCAACCGGAATTATTCAAATATCTCTATGCGGCAGACATTTACCTTACGCCTTACCTCAACGAAGCGCAGATTACCAGCGGCACGCTTTCGTATGCTGTGGGCGTAGGATGCCCGGTGGTTTCAACCCCCTACTGGCATGCGGTGGAATTGCTGGCCGACGACAGGGGTATACTCTTCGATTTCAGCAACCATGTGCAACTGGCCGATATCCTGATCGATTTGCTGGACCACCCTGAAAAGCGGCTCCGGCTTAGTAGGAATGCCTATGAATATGGACGTGAGATCACCTGGCCCAAAATCGGTGCCAAATACAACAACCTCGTCAAAGAAGTAACGGCAGAGCAGCTAAAAATCCCCAGGAAAGAAACCATTCCCTTCGACATAAAAATCCTGCCGCCCTTTTCACTGGCGCATGTAAAGCGGCTGACCGACCATACGGGAATCATCCAGCATACCAAATTCGGTATCCCCAACTTAAAGGAAGGCTATTGCCTGGATGATAACGCACGGGCGCTCATCATGGCCCTGATGGCTTATAAAGAAACCAAAAGCCAAAAAGCACTGGAGTTCTGCCCCGTTTATCTGAGTTTCATCTATTATATGCAAAATGACGACGGGACCTTTCATAATTTCCTGAACTTTGACCGGACTTTTGTCGAGGAACAAGGCTCTGAAGACTCTTTCGGGCGTGCTATATGGGCGTTGGGATATATGTTGGACAATGCCCCGAACGACTCGTACTCTCAAATCGGGAAATATATGCTGGACAAATCCGTCCCCGTATTCGACAACCTTCGTTCGGTACGCAGCATAGCCAATGTCATCCTCGGCATTTCTTACTATTTGAAGAACAACATGGGAGATGATGTGATGATTGAACGGTTGCGCAAACTCACTGCTTTTCTGGTGGAAGAATACCGCCAAAATACCCGCGCCGACTGGAAATGGTATGAAATCCTATTTGCCTATGACAACGGCTTGCTGCCGCTCGCCATGTTGCATGCCGCAGATATCCTGAAGGATGAAGAAGTCCGGAGGATCGCCTTCGAATCGATGCAATTCCTCTCGGATATCACCCTGAAAGAGGGGTATTTGTCGATTATCGGAAACGAAAAATGGTATCACCGGGAAGACACCCGCTCTGATTTTGCCCAACAACCGGTGGACGCCATGTGCATGGTATTGATGTTTTATCAGGCATATAAAATGACCGACAATATCGACTACCTTAAAAAGCTTTTTGCTTCCTTCATGTGGTTCTTAGGAGAAAACGACCTCCGGCTCAACCTCTATAATTATGAAACCGAAGGATGTTTCGACGGTTTGGAACGGGATGGCCTCAGCCGCAACCAGGGGGCGGAGAGCACCCTCGCCTACCTGATCTCTTACCTTGTGGTGCTGGAAGCTCACGAAGAGTATTACAGCAAAGACTGGCAACAGCACCAAACGGATAACTTAACAAGCAATGGATGAGTAATATGTAAAAAGAATGAATTGTTATGCAAGAAATTGTAAAAAGAAAAAGGGCAAGGATAGAAAGGGATCCTTCCCGGGTGATTACCCGGCCATATATCCCGGGAGATCTTTCGAGGATAAACAACTTGCTTTCTAAAGTATTGGGGTTATCCGAATCCACGGCTAAAAAAATATTGCTGCAACTCCATCATGATTTCGCCGACCGGCACCGGAACCTGGATGAATTATTAATGGTAAATTTCGACAAGGTAGCCGAATATATTCCCCATACGATCCACATTTCACTTACCAAGAAAATGCTTATAGGGTCTTATTTTACCATGGAATATTCCATTGAGTCGGCAGCCCTCTTCAATCCCTCCATCGTCCTTCACCCCGACCAGAGCAATGTCCCGAAGGGTGGCGCACGGTTTGTCATGAGCCTGCGCGCGACGGGAGAAGGGCATATCTCATCGATCGTGTTCCGAAGCGGCATCATCGATAGCGACTTTTCGTTCATATTCGACAGTGTGCCGGATTTCGTGGAAACACCTGCCATGCTGCATGATCCCTTTTACGACAATCATCTTTTCTGCCTTAGCCTTCAGGAAATGGGTGTCTGGAACGATACCTCCGAAAAAATCCTGAGCCGGTTACAGCCCTTTTTTACTTATCAGGACCTTAAATTCAGTATTCATGAAGTATACAAGAAAAATCCCGATCAAAGCGACGATACTACCATCAATGCCATCAACTGGCTGGCCAATTCGAATTACAAGATAAAGTTCAACGATAAAACCCAATTATCGGAACGGGTGATATATCCGGTTTCAGAGAATGAAAGCAAAGGCATCGAGGACGCCCGTTTCGTCCAATTTACCAGAGACAACGGGAAAACTGTCTACTATGCCACTTACACTGCCTATAACGGTGAACACATCCTGCCGCAACTGATCAAAACAAAAGATTTCGTCACCTTCAATATTTCCACCCTGAACGGTAAAGCCATACAAAACAAAGGTCTGGCATTGTTCCCCCGTAAGATAAACGGAATGTACGCCATGCTGTCGAGGCAGGACGGCGAAAATAACCATATCATGTTTTCCGACAACCTGCACTTCTGGCATACCTCCCAGGTCATCCAGGAACCACTCTACCCGTGGGAATTCGTACAAATCGGGAATTGCGGCTCCCCTATTGAATTAAAGGAAGGCTGGCTGGTACTGACACATGGCGTGGGGCCCATGCGTCAATATTGCATCAGCGCCATATTGCTCGACCTCAACGATCCCACAAAGATTATCGGACGATTGGCAGAACCATTGCTGTCACCCAACGAGGAAGAGCGGGTGGGATACGTACCCAATGTAATATATACCTGCGGGGCGATGCTCCTCAACGGGCACCTGATTATCCCCTACGCCATGTCGGATATCACCACGCGGGTAGCCACGGTAGAATTAAAAAGCCTCCTCAGGATGATGAAACTCGCCGGTTAGTCTTTAGTTAATCGAGCCTGTACGATGACGCTACCATATCTACTGTAAATCTCTTGCGGAATCGCCACATTAGATAAAAATTCCGATTGTCGTTACGTTGCATACCATTATGCAGCAGATATTTATATTACGCCTTACCGGACCGAGCTCCTCGCCAACATAATGATCAGCATATCCTAGGAAACTCACTGCCGTGGCTGGTGAAGGAGTACCGGAAAAACAGCGACTAAGAGACAGGTGGCTGTTGCAACCGGCTCGAGAAAGAAGGAGTAAGCCTCAACCAAAAAGCAGAAAGTACACTGGCTTACCTGATCGCCTATTTGATAGTGATGACGGTGCACGAAGAATATTACAGCAAGGATTATAACCACCCCAAGTAACATTGGAAGGGATTGTTTATATCCCTTCCAAAAAATAGTTTAATTGCCTATATTTTGTGTACAATAGGTCATAAGTTTTCCGATTCTCCGCACGGGGCATATATTCCACCATATACCCCTGCCCCATTGTTTCAAGGGCGCTTTCCATGGAAGGAAAGACCTTCGCGGCAACAGCAGCACACATGGCGGCACCCAGAGCTCCGGCCTGCTGTGCTGCCGCCACTTTAATAGGTACGCCCATTATATCGGAAAGCGTCTGCATTACATAGGGTGATTTTAGGGAGATCCCTCCCACCCCAATCACCTTATCCACCCGTACACCCTCTCTTTCGAGATGCTCCATAATGGCACGGGATCCGAAAGCAGTGGCTTCTACCAGACTCTTAAAAATTTGCGCGGGGGTAGTAGCCAAAGTAATTCCTGCAATTCCACCTTTCAACGTAAGATCGGCGAAAGGGGTACGACGACCATTCAACCAGTCGGTCGCCACCGGGTCCAACGCTGTTATCGGCAGTATTTCAGCCGCCTCGTTCAGCTGCGGCAATATTCGTGCTGCCGCCTCTGCCCTCTCTCTTTCCGGCAAGAGGTTCAGCGACCAGGAAAGTATTCCCTTCCACCAGGCGTATACGTCGCCAAAGGCGGATTGACCCGCCTCCAGCCCTACCAATCCGGGGATAACCGATCCGTCTACCTGTCCACTGATCCCGGAAATCAGCTTCTCTGCGATATCCTCTTTGGGGGTGACCACAATATCGCAGGTAGATGTCCCGATGATTTTCACCATCGTGTGCGCCGTAATACCGGCTCCAATAGCCCCGGCATGCGCGTCGATGATTCCGACGGACACATTCACGTTTTGAGGCAATCCCAACCTCTCTGTCCACTCCTGCGTCAGTTTCCCGGCAGAGATGTCACTGGTATATGTTTCGTTCTTTAAACGGGCTCCAAACCCATCTAACAGGGGGTCAAGCGCCGAGAGAAACTCCTGCGAAGGGTAACCACCCCATTCTGCTGCCCACATCCCTTTATGTCCCGCAGCGCAACGACTGCGCCTTACCTTCTCAGGCTTCAGGTTTCCGGTCAATAATGCCGGCATCCAGTCACAATGTTCAATGATAGAATAAGCCTTAGACCTGATTTTTTTATTTTCCCGAAGCACATGCAGTGCCTTCGCCCAAAACCATTCTGAAGAATAAATACCTCCTGAACGGGATGTAAAATCGATCTCCCAGCTATGTGCAAGTGTATTGATTTCATCCGCCTCTCGTATTGAAGTATGGTCTTTCCAAAGAATAAACATCGCATCGGGCTCATCTGCCAACTCGGGCAGGAGCGCCAACGGTGTACCGTCCCTGTCAGTCAGACAAGGTGTACTTCCGGTTGTATCTATCCCCAGGGCGACAATATTTTTTATCCCATCGACTGATAGTTGCGACAATAAATCATGCATCACTTCCACCAGCGAATCGATATAATCCTGCGGATGTTGCCGGTATCGGTTGGCCGAAGAATTGCAATACAAACCCTCCCTCCAACGGGGATAATAAGATACTGCTACACCTACTTCTTTTCCTGATGCGGCATTTAAGGCTACTGCCCGACATGAATCGGTGCCATAATCAATTCCTATGACTAGTTTTTCCATTTCATTTATTTTCCGTTACCCAGCTTTTTGCTGCGTGCTATTGTAAAACTGTAATAAGTGATAATAATAAATGCGATAGCAGGTACCCAATAGGCAAACTTAATGCTTCCCGCCTGATCCGAAAGGATACCCTGAATCTGTGTCAGCAGCGCTGCTCCTGCGATGGCCATCACCATACCCGAACCGGCAATTTTGGTATCATCACCCAATCCCCTCATGCCCAATCCATAGATTGTGGGGAACATGGCCGACATGCAACCCGAAATACCCATCAAAGCATATACACCCATAAATCCTTCTCCATAAATCGTCACAAGGGAGCAGATTAATGCCAAAATACCCAATCCTGATAATATGTTCACCGGACGGGTATATTTCATCAGCCAAGTACAAATAAATCGCCCCACTACGAATAATATCAGCGACAAGATATAATAAGTAGCTCCGGCCTGCTCCGCCGTACGAGGTAGCAGTGCGTCCAGTCCGAGGTATTCACTCAACGAATAAAAAGAACCTGCCACCGGTTCCACGCTGCGCAATGCTCCAATAATTGCTTCTTGTGAAGGGTTGACACCCAGTCCGGCGATCACCACATCCAGATCAAGTTGCTGCATCGCATAACGGATAATGAACGACCAGACAGCGATTTGCGAACCCACATAGAAGAACTGTGCCACGACACCCCAGACATAATTTTTATTCCTTTTCAACCTCCCCCAAGTAGCTTTTAAATCTAAACTCTTGTCATCATCCTGTGCTTTGGGCATTTTGGTGAAAATGATCAACAAAAACAACACCAACATTACCATGCCCAAGATCAAATAGGCGGTCGTAACGGCACTCAGTTCACCTCTCTGAATATCAACTAATTCAGAACTACTTAACATAGCTCTTTCTCCAGCCGTCAGGGTATTTAGCTGTGAGAGAACAAATATCTGGCTAGCCAACACACCGGTCAATGCGCCAAAAGGGTTGAACGACTGTGAAAAATTCAACCTTCGGGTGGCTGTCCTCGGATCGCCAAGTGCATATACATACGCATTGGTAGCTGTTTCAAGCACCGAGAGGCCGGCAAACAACACAAAAATAGCAAAGAGATAAGTTGCAAAACTTAGTGGTGAACTGATCTCATTAACCAACATAGCCGGATAAAAGAGCATCGATCCTATGATACAGAGCAACAACCCCAGCTGCACACCCGATTTAAAAGTTCTCTTTTTGATGTAAATGGCACCCGGAAGGGCAAAACAACCATAACCCAAGAGATAGCATACCACCTGTATCCAGGCTGTTTGCGTATCATTCATGCTCATAATTCGCTTGAATGCCGCCAACATGGTATCAGTCATATTGTTGGGTACTGCCCAAATAAAAAAGAGGGAAGTAAGAAGAATAAAGGGGAACAGTATCCCGGGGGGGATCAATCGCTGCTTTTCTACATTATTTGTATTCATATTTATTGAGAATCAAGAGCCAAGAATCAAGAGCCAAGACGTCTAGTATCAGTGTTGGTTCCTTTCTTGCTTTATATTATTATTTAAAAATTATGGAATCTATAAATTCGAAGTAAAACGGGGTCAAAAGATGTTTCTGACTTTCTCAAGATTTACTCCCAGCAATTTTTCCGCGATGGGGGAAAGGTTAGTCTCTTCGCCTGTGAAATGGAATACGTCATGCCTGTGTGACAATGACTCTCCCGGTTTCAGGAATGCGGCGGGCGAGCAACTCTCCAGTTCGAGGAAAGGCCCCATAATACTTCCATCTTCCAGCGGACCGTCGTTATAAGCGTTGAGTGCGTCTCCTATCAGCGGATCGCGATCGGGATTCCATTCCTGATTCAAATAGGTAGCATCAGGGTTCGTATCGAATGTGATAATGGTCAATCGCCTGGCAAGCGGATCGTAATTCCCTGCGATTGCTTTGGTACGTTTGGGATTCATTCCCAGTTTTCCTCTTGATTTTCCATCGGTTTTAAGATAAAGGATACCGTTATCGTCTTTAAGGCGATCAGCCGGGATTTCTCCAAAATAATCGGACGTCACCACTTTTCCTAAATCTTTCTCCTCACCGGCATTATAGGGAATTACCGTTACTGCCGTTTCGGAAGGGTTGAACATATCGAGCATCCAGATGCAGACCGTTCCCGTCTCGGGTGTCCACTCGAAATCATTTTTGTTGGTGATCTTATTGGTTGTCTCATAAGCCACTCCCTTCACTCCCTGCGGTATCTCAACCTGCAACTTGCCGGCTATTCCGGATGGAGAGAGCAGTGAAATTTTTCGTTCAATCCCAATATTCAGAAGATTTCCCAGGTAGTTTCTCTGTGTCATTTCTTTGGTGAAGACAGCCTCTTTTCCAGTCACTCCGTTTACTTCCCACTCTTCAATATCAATTGCTTTTGGAGTATGCCAGTTATCATACACCTGTTCTTTCCCCTGTTCAAAGTAGATAGAATACTTTCCGCCTTCCGGTCCGAGCCAGAAACGATCCTCGCCACCGAAGCCGTTCATATGTTCATCCACTATACCAGCATCAAAAAAATTGTAGTTCACAAACCCGTGACTTTCTCCTCCAAGACCGTTGGCCGTGGAAGTAAACACTTTTCCCTGATACCTGGCCGACAAGATTATCTGTGCTTTTTCATCTTCCGACTTTAGTACGATTAATCCTTCATCTTTTTCGGATAGATAATTCAAATCATATCCAAAAGTTCCTTTTTCATATTCCTTTTCCATGTTTTCTGATGTTTTTTTATTGCCTGTACAAGAGAATAAAATTGCTCCTCCCATCATGACGGGCAACATAGTGCGATAGATTTGTTTTAGTTGCATAAGATAAAAATTAGATACAAGCGCCAAGAGTCAAGAACCAAGACATTTTATTGACAATATCGGTTACTTCATAATTGGCTGAATCGATTATTGAATAATTTTATTTGATTTTTCCAAATTTATCGAGGATACGGTTATAGGCCTCTGCTGCTGCACCATTTCCCCAATCGTATATGGTAAATTCCCCTATTCCTTCACCTTCGGGACTTGTCCGTCCTCCATGGCCGTAATTTTCCATCATAAATCCGTAGTCCTCCTCACCAAAGAAGGGGTATACTCTCTCCCATTGTACTTTTGTGACAGGGTTCAAAGGACTGTACATCATTACAAACGATGCTTTCAGCGCCGCCCACCCTCTTTCATTATACTCATCATTGCTTAATAGTTTTCCATACTGCAGGATAAGCTCTGAGAAAAGGCTCTGGCGCGAGTCGTTCCATTCGCCATCGGCATTCAGCACACCGAAGCCGCCAAGTACATTCACATACATGTAGGGCGGCTGCCAGGAAGCCTGTGTCATCAACATTTCATCGAGCGTACGCTGTCCCCATTCCAGATATTGCCGGTCGCCGGTCAGCCGATAACTCTCAAGAAGCGCCTCTGCCGCCCAGAACATGGAGAAATTGTTCTGTTTGTACATATTATTCCGGCTTACTTTTTTCCCGACCAAATAATCTGATCCATATCGCGAACAGGACCAGTAGGTCTCAAAATCTTCCCATCTCCCGACGGGGATGATATCCCGGATCACCGCATCAA
This sequence comes from Proteiniphilum sp. UBA5384, assembly GCF_002410825.1. GTDB lineage: Bacteria > Bacteroidota > Bacteroidia > Bacteroidales > Dysgonomonadaceae > Proteiniphilum. The sequence continues at coordinate 53,202 of NZ_DHOS01000002.1, forward strand.
TAGCTTTGAATCCGGCCTCTTTGTACTTCTGCTTTCCCGTCAACTCATAGAGTTTCAAAAGAAAAGTTGCCGACATAGAAGTTTCAGATGATTCATTCAGGTGAGCCATTGGTTGCAAAGTATGCAGGTCGAGCCATCCGGGGAAAAAACCGTTCTCCGACTGGATATCGAGTAGTGATTCGGCATATTGCTCGGCGTAACGAAGTAGCCGTTCATCTTTTTCCAGTTCATCATACCATCGAAGCATCAACAGTGCTGTCCAACTCATATCAAGGATATGGAAAGGCGATTCGGCCGCATTCCAGGTATAGGGATTCCTATTTGAGTTTCCCCAAAAATGGGTATCCCATCCCTTGCTGCGGTTATATTTCTTACCGTCTATCTCTACCTCCTGCATCTCTGTTCCGATCAAACCGTAAAAGAAACCTTCGACTTGCGGAAAGGAAAGCGCCAGTTCTTTGGTGAGTAGTGCCTTTTCCATCAGGTCTGTGTTGCCCATTCTTCTGGCATACCGGTATAATCCGCTTGCCGAGCGCAGGGAGCTGAACCATGCCTGATTCCATACCGAACGGAATTCCCTTTCGTTGATTTCTCCCGGATAGTTGGGGCTTTGGGTATAATTCACGATAAAGACCGGTGCACCCACCTTATTGCCTTTCAATCTAAATTCCTGCCAGACATTCTCCGCCCAACTATTAAAAGCCCAGTTATAAGTATGCTCCACATATCGGTCCAGATCGGCATCTCCCGGGTTTCCGGTTTGATAAAGATCATGCCCCCAATGGTTCCATAGGAATTCAAGGGGTCTGCGGAAAGGATTTTTCAATGATGATTCATCCCTGTCCACCATCAGGTAAAAACCGATTTTCACTTCCCCGGCAGGATATTCGGCTCCCGGCTCACGTACAAACAGCACATGATCGTCGACCCTGCCATTACTCATCCCCAAGATAAGTCGGTTTCCTTTCGCATCGAGATCAAGATACCACCTTACCGGCGTTCCTTTTTTCATAATATCCAGATCGGGAATCAGGGTAATCACCTGCCTCCCATCGGCCATGATCAGTGCCGGAGAGCGGAATACATGCTGGTCAATGATATGACGGCCCGTAGGAGTGATATGAGGCGCCCAATGGAAAGAGGGAAAGAAGCCGGGAGTCACCGATACTTGCCAATCATCCTGCTTCACTGTTTTATCGATCGGGAAAGTGAATTGTATATACAGGCAATTCTCATCCACCGCCCTGATCCGGCTAGTACCTTTTTCACTACCTAGCAGGTCATATTGGATTCTTCGGACAGCATTTTTTAATGATTGGGGCAATTCTAGTACTATGGGATAGTGGCTATTCCCCATCTCTATCTCTTGTGCATATAATACACTAGAGAAAATCATGACCATGCCCAATACCGTATAAATAATCCTCTTTATCACCAAATCAATTAATCAGTTAATCAATTCACCCTCTCAAGCGTGATCAAATTGAGTTCGAACTGGTCGGCTTTACCGTTATTTCTCACATGAAACGTAATGGAGTTTGTCTGTGGCGTAAGTTGTATATCTCCCACATGGACATTCTCCCTGAAGGTTTCTTTGTCGGATTTTGTCGAAATCCACTCCGACAGTCGATTCTGCCGTTGCCAAACCTGAAAATCGGCACCGTTCGGCTTCTCATGATAGTTGACCAACACTTTGTATTTTCCTTCGGGTACGTCTGAGAGCATCACTCTTACGGCTCCCTGTCCAAAAGAGGTAAGCATCAACCCTCTGTCCTGAATGACCTGTATCCCTCTCTCAGGAGTAATTTCCATTAATTGCGGGAAATAGATATGGGTAGTTGGAAAATAAACCTCTCTTAACTCCGCAGTGGGTTCCATTCGCTCTTTCAGAGGCTGGTCTGCATAAAAGAATGCCACCGAAGTATAATCCACCGGAAAATTATTTCCTACTTCGCCGTGTTCCATGCCATGATAGAACTCTTTTTCAAACGGCATCTTATCCGAAAGGAAAAAACGATAACCTCCGGTACGTGCCATCGGCAAGGAATAATCAAGCGAACCGTGTATCGGCATGCTGATTCCCCTGTCCCACCGATCGAGCAGCGCATACCACCCTCCGTTATAATAATCTTCCGATCCGGTACCATGCAGGCGCATTTTTCCATCCACATAAGTAGTATCATCACCTTCGAAGAATAGAGTCATACCCGGTCGCAAACCCTGTGCCTGATGGACTGTTCCCACGTAATGCCCTTTTCCTTTGGTTTCCATAAAAGTATAGAACTGTCCCGGTTCAGGCCTCTCCCTTCTCCATACGGTATATAATTTTCCTTCTTCTTCTATATCCCTCGGATTATTGTTATAATAGACTTTTACATTTGCTGTAACGGCATTTTGTTGTACACCGTCTCTCTTTCTATAGATAAACTTCATTGAAGCCGATTGATCGAAAGGCATGGGCAGGTAACAGTAGTTGGATGTGCCCTGCCGCCCCATTACGATACTGCGCATCGCCGGTTTTCCATAAGCATACCCAAAGAAATCGGCAAGCGGGGCATAAATCGCCTCAACTTCTTCATCATCCCATTTTACGGAAAGGATGATATCCTTATAGGAGCCTTCGAAAGCAGTGCCGCCATCAATTTCAAAACCGATGATACGACCGCCGATTGTTCTCTCCAAGGAAACTTCTTTTCCCGGTTCAAGAATAAACGACATTTCCTGGGTGAGATAATCGGCCGAGCGACCAGTAGCATAGCGGTTTACTGTAGGTGATATATCAGCCCACACGTCACTCACCTCTGCCAATACTTCCTTATCGGAAGTAGAAAAATTGCCTGTCCAGCTTTCCACTTGTTTTCCGGGTAGCATCCGGTATTGAATTTGATGGAACATAATTTGCTCTCCCTGAAATACAATCTTCAGTGATTTTGCAAAGGGAATGGGGATATAGCTGTAATACCCACCTATTTCGTTACCACAAACCGGTTTTACGAAGGGATAAACTTCTCCGGAAAAAAGATCCATAAAGCGGATTTTCAAACGTGGAATCCGCTCTCCATCAAAATAAAACAACAATGTGTCTTCGGTAGGTGTAGGAGTCCATATACGGTTTACTACACCCGGTCCTTCAAATTCTGCCAGCACTAGTCCCTCTTTTTCCTTACGGATAAAGGAATAAGTACCATTGAAGCCATCGTCATTCCCTCCTGTCCGGTCGTAACTTGACTCCTGTTCTATCAATTGATTATGTCGATATGAAGGCAACCGGTCCACTCTTTTCAAAAGCTCTACTTCGTCACTCCACCGGTAGGTTTTATTTTGACCGTTTACCTGAAAGAGCCCTGATAAAAACATGAGGATAAGTAATAATGTCTTAACTCCCGTTCTCCTCGTAATTCCTTTCATTATATTTATGATTTTTGTATCCATTTTATAATTAAGCGCATATAATCAATTCACTTCTAACTCTTCCCAGGAAGGAAGCTTGGGGAACGAGGCATGAGGCTCTTTCTGATACCAGAAAGTAGTAGATGAGATATCCGATTGCTGTGGCAGGTAACGGTGTCCATGCCGCCAACCTAAATCCTGAATTGTGATTCTCAAGTCTTTTTTAAACCGTATCGGATCCATCACGTGCCAGCGATACATTCCGAATCGCTGCCCGGATCTGTAGGTAATTTCGGGAGGCAATACCTGCACCAATCCGGCATAAGGTGTTGTAAAAGTAACGTACTTCCCGTGCCGGTCGAAATTATACGATCCGCAGAAATAATCCTCAGTCCCGGTTCCTATGATGGTAGGGAATTGCTTATCTCCATCCATGAAGAATTTGATCTCTCCTTCACCCCACCAACCATTGTTATTCACTTGCCAGGCCATATAGACACCTACATAGTGCCCTTCTCCCTTTATTCCGTCGATAATGGTATAATCGGAGGTTTCATTCACTTTTGTGCGACGGAATTGTGCATGGAAATAGGCAGCATCGTCGGGTACATCCGTCAATGTATAATCGACCTGGTAGTAAAGGTTCATCGGCTCATCATCATTGATATTGGTCATGGTGATCCTGCATTTTTTACGGAATGGCATCACCCAATAGCAATTGAATGCACTTCCCGGATTAACGGTTACCGGCAGAGAATTCAGATGGGCATATTCATTCCACCCCATGCCAAAGAAATCACCCACAGGTACCTCTACTGATGGTTCCATTTCATCATCCCAATAGATACGTATAATGGAAAAACGCCAGTTACCGGTCGGTGTCATCCAGATATGCTGAATGGCACCCGGTCCTTCAATTTCGGCCATGGTAAATGTTTCTCCCGGATTGATGGTCACAAACGGATTCACTTTCCAGCCCTGCCCCAAATCACGGGCAGGAGTCGTGGCATTGGCCGTATTGCGGGGTGCATTGGAATCCGGAATAGCCATCCCCCCCTTTCCTTTTTCCCCGGTAAAGTTTTCGGGACTGATAGAACGTGTTTCCGCATTAGATAGCCGATATAGGTTTCCCATATTCATATCCAATCCGTTGAAATCTCGGTTTTGGGAGAAAATACTTGTTGTAAGTGCGATACAAAAAAGAAAAATGAAAGTTGGCTTTAAACGCATAATAAACAAATTAAAAATTATGATATTCTTATTCTATTGATTAATTTCTTATCTCAAAGATATTATATTTTTCCACATCCATAGATTTATCACCATTTGCATGTGGAAATTGTATTTTCATTTTACCATTAAATATTGAAATGTTTCTTTCTTAAATGACATTTCCGGATATATCATTTCTTTACTTTTAAAAAAATCTCCATTTATCATTCCTGTCAACCGGGGATGAATTGTTGAGTTATTAAAGTGAGTATGAAAAACATAAAACCAGTTATCATTTTTATCTTTAAAAAAATCCCCATGTCCCGTACCGTTTAATCCTATAAGATTACGGCTTAAAATAGGGTTCTCGTCATGTTTTTCCCAAGGACCAAATGGGGATTCACTCACGGCATACCCCAGTGCATAGTCTTTATTTTCAAAATGATTTGCAGAATAAAACAAATAATAAAGGTCATTATTTTTCAAGACTGTAGGTCCCTCTGCAACCTTCCAATTTATCTGTTGAGTGTCCTCCCATCCTGTTTCTGCAGAGATACAAAGTTTCAGTGTTTCTTTTTTAATATCGGACAGGTTTTCGTTTAATTGTGCCACATAAATTTTATTTCCTGTCAACAATTTTACAAAGTAAATATATGCTTTTCCATCATCATCAATAAAAATATATGGATCAATTTGCCGGGTGTCCCCTGAAAGAACTGTATGTTGTTTGAAAGGACCTAAAGGTGAATTACTTTTTGCGATGGCTATATTTTCGTCTGCTGTATAAGCCATGTAAATTTCATCGTTATATAAAAAAACCTGAGGTGCCCAGAATCCGGAAGAACCAAAAACATTTCCCTTCTTCAATGCAAACCCCTGAAGTGTACCGGATGGACCATCCCATTTTCTCAAATCATTTGATTTATACACCAAAAATCCCTGATCAACATCGCCGCCTTTGCCTCCCGTGCCATACAGATAATAAATATTATTATAAAGGAAAATGGTAGGGTCAGCCAGTTCTATTTTTTCCATTAACTGGAAATTAAAAATCACTATATTCGATCGTTTTTCATCGCTCACAACAGTAACATCTATGTTTCCATCCACCTTTTCAGGAACAATGACAACCACTTTTTCCTTATTTGATTCGAGTATTGTTGCGGGATGAATGCCGAAATTCACTTTGGGTAAAGAGGGAAAATTCTTTCCACGTAGAGTAATCGTATCTCCCGGTATTCCTATGCTGGGCATTAATAAATTGAGGACGATTTCATCCTTGGTGACAATTTCAGTTTCCTCTTCCGGGTGAGAATTTTGGCATCCCAACAAAAGAACAAAAATGAAAAGAACAGATAATCCGTCAGTTAAATACATAAGAGTCTTTTAGTTTAACGAATTAATTTACATTATAAATAAAATAGTAACCTTTGCCGAAGCATAAATGCCCCGGCAAAGGTTAAAACAGATATTATATCCCGGGTAGGACAAATCCTTCGGGAGTGACAATCATTGCATTGATATAATAAAATCCATCGGGATTGTTATTATTGGGACCGGCAGAAATTCTGATATCTATAGTACCAAATTCTGTGGGCTTAATACCGTCCACGATAGCGACCTCTGATCTGTTTTTTGATGTTTCAAGCAGATCAAAGCCACTGTTATCACCTATTGCTTCATACTTTGTTTCCCTCTTATCAGTTGCATCTCTTCTTGAACCATAGAACACAAACTGGTATTTCTTATCCGGATTCAAATTATAGATCGTAAATCCGGATACAGGAGTATTTTTATCACCATAAAAAGCATCCTGGCATACCTGTTGGGGAAGACCGATCGTGGTACTCAATTCACCCGATTCGTTTCTATTGGTAAACCGCGCAGTAATACTCATCGCTATACCGGTAAAGCTACCGTTGGCATCTGCCATATCCAGAAGCGGTGCATTGCCGTTGTCAGGAAAATGAAGGAATGGTGCAGAAGCCTGTAGCATACCGAAATCAACATAGATAGGTTGTTGCAATTCGAATGTACTCTTCTCTATCGGTACTTCCATACCGTCCGGCAAAAGCATCATTGCATTGATACCAAAGAAACCGTTCCAATGGGTATTATTGGGGCCCGGCTTCATTTTAATGGCAATGGTTGCATCATCAGCCGGTTCAATACCTTCTATCACAACAATTTTACCCAGATTGTTATCGTTATCGAGCAAGCCTGTTTTCTGATTCTTACCCACTACATTGAACTCTGTCTCGGTGTTATTATCATTGATAGAACCATATAAAACCAAGGTATATTTTATATCTCTATTCAGGTTTGAGAGAGTCAGGCTACTTTGAGGTGTAACTTTTCCATCCGTAAAGAACATATCTTCCGAAGCAGTCTTTGGTAATCCGAGGACATTCTCCAACCCTCTGGACAAGGTACCGGTAAATCGTTCTGAAACTTCAATGGCGAAATTGGAATTGTTCCCATCTATATCTTTCAGCCCTCCCAATTTGACATCATTAGGGGATTTGAAATTATTAAATGGTGCCGGTGATTCCACCGGACCGAAGTCTATAAATATCGGAGCCTGCAGAATAAATTCATTGGGACCCGGTTCTTTGAAATCTTCCAATTCAGTTATCTGTTTGGGGTTACTCACCGCATAATAGGCTGCTTCTTTTGCCAGTTCTATATCAAATTTCAATAAGCCGTCCGGTTCAAAATCATTTTCCCTGATACCACCGAAGAGAGCTTCAAACCAAGCGGAGGCTGCCGTAAAACGACCTATAAGCAAGTTCAGATGGTAACCGTCACGAGTAAACTTATCTCCTATATAGCTGGTTCGGCCATTTTGTATGGCAGTGCCTGCCGGCACTATGATATCAATATCCGTCAATTCTTTTGCTTTCCATGCTGTCTCCACGATGGCATTGTACATTTTCATCTGGTCATTGTCGTAGTTGGGAAATCCGGAATGGTTGGAATCTTCTGCATACGCCCATGTTTGGTGGAGAATATATTGTATGTCGGGATTGGTAGAATAATTTTGGGCATATTCCACCAATTTCGGCAGGTATTCCTGATATCCGTCAAATATTCCCGATAACTGGCTGACTTCCTGAAAACTGATATAATCCCAATTCTCGCGTGTAAGGGCGTTCAAAATAGTCTGTTCATTAAAACTGTTCTTGGAACCGTCCGGACTTATCAACCTCAACTGGTATGCAGGGTTGTCTTCTGAAATATTTTTCCAGTGCCCTTCCAGCGACTGTCCGCCAATATACATGTTTCCAATCATTACTTTGCGGCCTGACGCGGCCGCCAGGTCATAGAGATAATTTTCCACCGCATCTTCCGAGAAACTATTCCCTATCGTCAATATCTTGAAAACACGCTCCTTTCCTACCGTTAAATCAGAAAAATACTTCAGATTACCATCGGTAGATTCAATCTTGATCACAGAGGTCCCTTCAGACAATCCGGTAATGATGGCCGTATGGTTATCGAGAGGCTCAATAGAGGCAATATCGGCATCCAGGATTGTCCATTCAAAGGTCTTGGACTCACCGCCCAAACTGTCTGTAGCAGCTTTAATTACAAACTTTTCACCGGGTGTAATAGAGATGGCGGTTTTATTCAGGCTCACAAATTGTCTGCCCGACAAATCCACCGAAAAATCATCATTACAAGCCAAACTGCTGAATAAAACGGTCAGCAGGGTTAATAATATTTTTATTTTCTTCATAATTTCCATCTTATTTAATGAAATAGAATATTAATATCCGGGTGCCTGTCTCAGATTAGGATTAATATCCATCTGATTCTGGGGGACCGGCCACAGGTACATCTTCTTGTTAAAGTAACGGTTTTTATAGAAAGTACGTTTATAAAAAGCGAGAGGATCACTTACATCTTCACTTTTTTTCGTGCCATTTTTATTCATTCCATAGAGACCTACATTAAGATACTTTTCTCCCAACTTCCATCTTCTTAGATCATTAAAACGAACTCCTTCACAATTGAACTCTATCCTACGTTCATGCTGGATAGCTTCTCTCATTTCCTCTTTACTTAAGCCCTCTTTCAAATCAGGAATTCCGGCACGTTCCCTCACCAGGTTCACATATTCATACACTTCGTCATTGGGACCTTGAGATTCATTGATTGCTTCGGCATATCCGAGATAAGCTTCGGCAAGCCTATACAAAATTCCGGGTTGATTAGCGTAATACTTTCCATTCTTCGGATCCACATCCAAACTCACCCTTTTCCTGATATTATATCCGTTTTGCGGAGAGTCAAAAGTAGGTCCCGTATCTACTCCTCCACTTAAAAAGTTAACCCTCCTATTGGCCACGCTCAACCATTTTTCATTGAAAATTACCGATACATAAAAACGTGGCTCTCGATTACAATACATGTTGTATGTACCGTCAAGCGTTACAGGTCTCATGCCTGTGGCATTATCAGCCATACTGCTTGGTCCGCCGCCCGGCCATTTTGTTTGCCTCATTTCAGCTTGGACAGAAAAACCTTTTTCCACATATCCCGATTCAGGATTGATGATTGGAGAAGCATCGGCGTTGTATCCCAAAATGGGAGCGATTCCGTTTGCCATATAAAAAGCATCTACCAATTCCTGGGTCACACCCATTGCCGCATTTCCATTGATTCCTTTGGGAAGGTGATGCGACTGCCACCAGTGCATATCGTCACTACTTCCATCGACAGGCCTGACAAAGAGAATCTCTTTATTCCCGCTATTGATTGACTTGAGTGATAAATTGTAATATGACATGAAAGGATCGATAGAGCCATCGTTGTTGTACTCTTTGTATAACTCATGCCCGGCTTTATGTGCCGCATCTATCAAGTCCTTATGTGCGTTTGCGGCCCGCGTCCATTTTTGTGCATCATATTCCGATTGAAAGAGATTCACCTCTTCGTTATTTTTCCAATCCACAAGATCAGGATTACCATTAAAAAGGGGACTTGCCGCAGTTAAAAGCATTTTTGCACGGACTGCGAGTGCCATAATGCTTGTAGCCCTACCCCAATCATTATTGTTGGGATATACATCGGGCAACTTTTTTGATACCTCTATTAATTCCTGATCAATCCAGTCTACAATTTCAGCATAAGGTGTTTGACCAATCAATAATTCCTCAGTGGGTGCAGTCACATCATAAATTACCCCGGGTGCAAACGGAATGGAACCATACATTTCTATCATCAACGAATAGTAATAGGCAATAAGGAAACGCACCTCATTTTTCATCTGATCCACATATTCCTGGGTAAGGCCCGCTTCCGGTATAACTCTCACATTTTCAATGAATACCAATCCGGTACGGATACGTTTGGGCAATTCAGTCCAATAACTGGGATTCCATGCTGAATTTGGATTCCAGTTGGCGGTAGTATAATCATATACATTTTTCCAGCCAAAATCGCGCCATTCCTGAGGAATGGTAATATCATCTCCCATAATATTGAATCCCTGGTCCTTATAATATCCCCAAAGAGGAGCCGGTATGGATGAATAGACACTTGCCAACCAATCCTCAGTACGTATCTTGTCGGAAAAAACCTTGTCCATGGTCAGGAAATCATCGGGTTGATAGTCCAGATAGTCTGAACAACTTATCCCGAAGAATAACAAGGAACTCAACAATATAATTGTATATATATTCTTTTTCATGTCGTTTTTTAATTATTGAAATTAATACTCAGCCCCAATGATACAGACTTCATTTGAGGGTATTTTAATCCGTCGGTTGTTTCCAGTTCAGGATCCCATAATTTAAATTTGGAGAAGGTCAGCAAGTTTGAGCCCCTGACGAAGAACCGGCAGTCACGCACTCCTATTTTATTGGTCCATATATGGGGGAAACTGTATCCAAATTCAATATTTTTCAGTCGCAAAAAACTCATATCCTTTAACCACCATGTGGAGGCACGTTCATTATTTGCCACGGCCTTATTCCCCAATCTGGGCCAGAAGACATCTTGGCTAGGATTATCAGGCGTCCACCGGTCATCGATATTTGAAAAAATATTGCCGGCACCTGCCACCGATCCGGGAAGCCAGCTTTCACCCTTTAAAATCTGGTATGTATTACCGGCCCCCTGGAAGAAAAATCCAAAATCGAATGCCCTGTACTTCACATTTGCTCCAAAGCCATAAATAATTTCGGGAGTACGTGTTTTTCCGATTGCTGTCTCATCCAATGAATTGATCTCACCATCGCCATTCATATCCTTGTATTTGATATCGCCGGGGCGCAAATTTCTTATATCACTAAAATTTTGCACGGGGATACCTTCTTTCAACAAGCCGTTTTCATCGAAATCATCCTCAGTAAATAGCCTTTCGGCAATCAAGCCAAACAATTGTCCTACAGGCTTGCCTGTAACCGATCGGTAAGTTCCCCTTTTAGATAGGGGTTCATCGATTTCCACCACTTTGTTATGGGCATAGGTATAGTTCGCGATGGCTGATACAAACCAATCCTTATTGAGTTGCTTGTTGATGTTAAGAGACATATCTACTCCCTGGTTATCCACTTTTCCGAAATTAGCCCAAACGGAACGGTTAAATCCGGCTGATCCCGGCACATTGTAGCGTTCCATAAATATATCTTTACGGCTCTCCTTAAAAATATCTACCGTATAACTGATCGTATTATTCCACAGACCGATTTCCAATCCTAAATTCTTTTTTGTCACAGTTTCCCAGGTAAGATCGGCCACGCCAACGTCTCCCTCTGCACGACCGAGACGGTATGTGTTTCCTTCGGGTCCCCACCAATATTTGCCGGTATTCTCAATAGTCGATATATAAGCAAAACGATGGTCCCATATATTTGTACCTAAAATACTGTTACCGGCTTTTCCAATAGATCCTCTGATTTTAAGATTGGAGACAACATCTTGTATGGGTTCCATAAACCCTTCCTGAGAAATAATCCATCCCGCTGCCACCGCCGGAAAGAAGCCAAATCGTTTTCCCTTGGCAAAATTTTCCGAACCGTTATAACCAAAGTTGAACTCTCCCACATAACGCCGATCATACGTATAGGAGAAGCGCCCGGCGATTCCCTGGTTCCGGTAAGGCTGTTTATCACCCCTGTCGTACTCTTTTTGATTATACAAGAACATGGTATTCACATCATGCAGGTCATCAAATATCCGGTTGTAGGAGAGCATTCCTTCAAGATAGATACTTTGGTCTCCCCAATCCGCACCCTTGCTATGACCTAAATATTGTTCTCCGGGATTCGAGATAGAAGTAATAAGATTCCCGTCTGCATCACGACCTGTCGCAGGACTGTAATAATCCGGAGTTTTCGCTCTGGTTACGGAGTTACCTGAAAACTTGTCGAATGCAAAAGTCAATTTTGCCTTTAAACCGTCAGTAATAAATTTTAAATCCTGCTCTACAGAAGTGAGTGCTTCTATCTTACTGTTATTCATCTTCTCAAAACCCCGTTGCGTAGACCATGCCCATGGATTTTCCTTGGCGAATATGCGTGGAAGGCGCCCGCCTGAGTATACAGGAGGATGGATATAAGGAGGGATACGCATGGCCTGGTAAAAAATTCCAAAATTGCTTTCATCATTTCCGGGAGGCGCATTTTTTGTTTGCAGGAATCCTCCTAAGTTTACTCTAAGAAGGGTAGAGGGAGTTACATTTACATCCACATTGGAGCGAACTGTATATCTGTTCACTTTGAGTGATGAGTCCCAATCCTGGGTTTTATCTCTGCGAAGAATACCATCTTCAGTAAAATAACCCAATACCAGTGAATAACGGAGTATATCCGACCCACCGTTTACGCTGAGGTTAGCTTTGGTTTGCTGTGCGTGATCTTTTGCAATTACATTCCACCAATCGACATCCGGATAAAGTTCCGGATCGGTTTGATATTTGTAATTCAATAATTCGGCTTCTGTCATGAAAGGTACTTCTCCATTTTCGGCATTCATTTCATTCATCAGCTCTATGTATTTCACGCTCCCTACATAATCCAATAACCGGATAGGGGACGTAAACGACTGCTCAAAACGTACATCTACCTGGGGTTTTCCAATTTTTCCCCGTTTCGTATTGATCATTATCACACCGTTGGCACCCCTTACGCCATATACGGCACTGGCGGCAGCATCTTTCAATACGGAGAAAGATTCTATCTCTTCGGGGTCAATGTCGTGGATAGACCGTTCTACACCGTCTACCAATACCATTGGATTGGCATTTCCAGTAAAGGTACTGATACCCCTGATCCAAAAGTCCGAATTATTAAACCATGGATTACCGCTTCGTTGCACGGCAATCACACCGGACACCATCCCTGCGAGATTATTACTTATTGATCTGCTGGGCGTCAACGACAATTTTCCGGGTTCTACGTTTGTTATGGATCCTACTACGGATGCCTTTTTCTGTGCTCCAAATCCCACAATTACCACTTCGTCCAACGCTTCTATATCTTCCTCCATAGAGACATCGACAATTCCTTTATTCCCCACTTCAATCATCTTCTCTTTAAATCCTACGTAAGTAAACTTCAATACAGGATTTTTAGATGTCACATTTACTGTATATGTACCGTTAATATCCGTTACTGTACCATTAGAAGTCCCGACTTCCATTACATTCACTCCAATCAGGAGTTCACCACTTGTATCCATTACACGCCCGGTTATTTTTCGCTGTGACTGTGAAACATCCTCACTATCAGCAAAAACAGAGATCGTGTTTCCCATGCAAAGGATCAATAAGAAAAGAAACCACTTTTGTGTCTTTTCCGAAAAACACTTTTTTAATTTTCTATTTTTCATGTTTCAATAATTAAATATCCCATTCTTTTTTAAAAAGTATAATTGATATATGACTATTACACAAATAACTATAGAGTACATAAAGTTCTTACTCATTCTATTTATACAACGGTCCATAAGCCTTACAAGCACGGTAATCGGCCCCCTCGTTGTCGGAACCGAAGGCCGACCATGCATCGGGACGGAAGATCTTGTCATCATCCACGTTGTGCATGTTCACGGGGATGGACAAGGCGGCAGCCAGTGTGATCAGATCTGCGCCGATATGACCGTAACTGATCGCGCCGTGGTTGGCACCCCAGTAATTCATTACCGAGTAGATATCGGTGAAGCGTCCTTTACCGGTGATACGCGGTACAAAGAAGGTCGACGGCCAGGTCTTGTCGGTCCGCCTGTTGATGATGTCGAACACCTCATCGGGGAAGGTAGCGGTCCATCCTTCGGCGATCTGCAGCACGGGTCCCAGTCCCTTGATCAGGTTCAGACGGCACATGGTCACCGGCATACCCGCTTTTGTCAGGAATTGCGAGGAATAGCCTCCACCGCGCATATATTCCAGCGACGCGGGATACCAGGTGGTGGCACCGAGCATCTTTTCCACTTCCTCCCCGTTGATTTCCCAGAAGGGTTTCATCACCGGATTGCCGTCCTGATCCGATTGTTGGCCGGTACCGTCGAGGGTACAGGAGCCGGAGTTGATAAGATGGATCGCGCCGTCTTTCAAAATCCCCTCCGGTTTCCAGCCGCTTACACGCTCTATCGCCTCGGGGCTCCAGTAGGTGCGCACGTCGGCAAAGATCTGTGCCCTGTTGGTCAGCAGCTGGTTGAACAGCATGCTGATACCGTTCAGGTGGTCATCCTCGGTGGCGAAGGTATAGGGTTTGCGGATGCCGTTCCAATCGAAAGAAGAGTTCAGGATTGCTTCCGGGAAGTCGCCGTCGGGCAGAAAATCTGTCCATTGGCGCTGTCCCTGGAAACCGCCCGCTATAGCATTATGTCCGAGCGCCTCTTCTCCACGTCCCATTTTGTCTAATACGGGATTGCCTTCCATAAGGTCGCGCATGATGAGTGTCATCTTCACCACGAATTCCCAATCCCGGTCTTTCTGTTCACGGCTATGCTTCAGGTGAGCGGGGTTGAAATCCTCCCCTTCACGGGGCATGCAGTTTTCACGGGTCCACCGCATCGCCCTTTCAAACTCGTCATGGTCGTAGATACCCAGCTGAATGCGCCGCAGTATCTCGCTGGCATCCACGAATTCGGTACGCATGCCCAGGTATTCCTGCAGGAAGTCGGGATTGGTCATGGAACCCCCGATGCCCATCGACACCGAACCGATGGAGAGGTATGATTTACCCCGCATGATGGCTACTGCAAGGCCGGCACGGGCAAAGCGGAGCAGTTTATCCTTTACGTCATCGGGTATGGCCGGGTCATTCATGTCCTGCACTTCCCGTCCATAAATACCGAATGCAGGCAGGCCCTTCTGGTTATGGACTGCCAAGGCGGCTGCAAGATACACCGCGCCGGGGCGTTCGGTGCCGTTGAAACCCCAGATGGCCTTGGGAATGTTGGGGTTCATGTCGATGGTTTCCGAACCGTAACACCAGCAGGGGGTGACGGACAGGGAAAGGCCCACATTCTCCCTTTCAAATTTCGCGGCACAGTCGGCCGCCTCCTTCACTCCACCGATACAGGTATCGGCTATCACACACTCCACCGGGGAGCCGTCGGGATAACGCAGGTTCTCACGGTAGAGTTTTTCCACACTTCTTGCCAGATTCATGGTGGTCCCTTCAAGGGATTCCCTGATACCTCCCCGACGTCCGTCGATTACAGGGCGGATGCCGATTTTTGGGTAAATTTGTTGCATACGATCTATTTTTACTTTTTATATATAATATAGGATTTGATTAATCGTTTAACTATACTATTTTACTTAATTTATTCAATGATTTCCATTATAGAACTTTCAAAATTGATTAATCGTTTAACTAACTTTGGGAAATTTTTTATGCTATCAGTTCTGCCTCTAAAAACTGTTTTCTGATTTTGGCATTTTTATTTTCTATCCGCTCAATAAGCAATTCCAAGGATCTTTTTGCCATTTCTTCAATGGGTTGTTTTATAAATGGCACTCTAAAGGGAAACAGATTGATGGCATCTGTTTCATCAAAGCACATAACCTGTATGTCTTTTTGGATAAGGATTTCATGTTTGAGCAGAGATTTTATGCCGGCCATCGAAATTGTATTGGTGGCAAAAAAAATAGCATCTACCCTATTTTTACTGTGTAACAGGCGTATAATAGCCTCATCCATATCTTTCTCCAACATTTGATAACTTACCTCCTGTACATTATCCGGCTTATATAAATCTGCGTCTTTTACCGCCTCTATAAATCCTCTTTTACGTTCGTTGGTATGATACTGATCCTGCCGATAAGTGATAAATGCAGGATTTTTATACCCTTGTCCTATCAATTGTTTTACAGAACGATAACAAATTTCATAATTATTGATCAAAACAGAAGGCACATTTAATTTAGGGAATCCCCTATCCACTAAAACTAAAGGCTTATTCACTTTTAAAAGTGATTCTATTAATTCTTCACTCCCTTCAGCCGGAGTAATAATCAGTCCATCTACTTGTCGTGAATTAAGGAAAGCGATAATCTTCTCCATCTCTTCCAATTTTTCATTGGTATTTCCTATAATCACGGTATATCCTTCTTTCTCCGCATAATTTTGAATATGCAACGCCAACGTACCAAAAAATACGTTTGAAATATCAGCCACTATTAATCCGATCGACTTGGAATGACCCATTTTCAAACCTTTGGCAAGACTATTGGGTATATAATTCAATTCTGCTGCTTTATCTATGATTCTTTTGGACATTTCTTCACTTACCCGTCCATTTTTGTTCTTTCCATTCAAAACAAGTGAGACGGTTGCTGCGGAAACTCCTAGTTCTTTCGCAATTATTTTCAAAGAAACTTTTTCCACCTTCATAGATGTTTATAACGTAACTTAACGCAAAAGTAAAAGGTTAATCGATTAATTAAAAATTATTTTGTATGTTTTATAACATATTTAAGGCAGTTATCCTTTATTTATATTAATTCTAAATAACGTGAAATTTCTACACATTAAATCTAAAATGCATGATATCACCATCCTGCACTACATATTCTTTTCCTTCTACACTCATTTTACCTGCTTCTTTCACGGCATTTTCCGAACCATACGCAATAAAGTCCTCGTATTTGATTACTTCCGCACGAATAAATCCTTTCTCAAAATCGGTGTGGATTACTCCGGCACATTGTGGAGCTTTCCATCCTTTTTGAAAAGTCCATGCACGTACTTCCTGGACACCGGCAGTGAGGAATGTCTGTAAATCCAACAGACTATAAGCAGTTTTTACCAAACGGCTTACACCGGACTCTTCTAATCCTATCTCTTTCAAAAACATTTCACGCTCTTCATAGGTATCAAATTCAGCAATTTCTGACTCAATTTTAGCTGCTACAACCAATATCTGGGCATTTTCATTTTTAACTGCTTCATGAACTGCTTCTACATATTGATTACCGTTTACAGCACTCGCTTCATCGACGTTGCAAACATACAATACAGGTTTTGCCGTCAAAAGAAAAAGTTCTCGTGCCATCTTCTTTTCGTCTTTGGTATCGAAAATAACACTTCGGGCTGATTGACCCCGTAATAAAGCTTCACGAATCCTGGAAAAAACTTCGAAAGCAAGTTTGGCATCCTTGTCCCCACCGGTTTTTGCCTGCTTCTCTACCCTACTGATACGAGATTCAATTGTTTCCAAATCCTTTAATTGCAATTCAGCATCAATAATTTCCTTATCCCTCACTGGATCTACATTACCATCCACATGTGTTACATTTTCATCATCAAAACAACGGAGGACATGTAATATGGCGTCTGTCTCACGGATATTGGCTAAAAATTTATTACCCAATCCTTCTCCCTTACTGGCACCTTTTACCAATCCTGCAATATCTACAATTTCTACAGTAGTAGGTACAATTTTATGAGGATGAATCAATTCAGCCAATTTATTTAACCTCTCATCTGGAACAGTAATCACTCCGACATTAGGTTCAATAGTACAAAAGGGGAAATTTGCCGCCTGCGCTTTCGCATTCGACAAACAGTTAAAAAGAGTGGATTTCCCCACGTTGGGAAGTCCTACAATACCACATTGCAGCGCCATTTTTTAAGACTTTAAGATCGCTTTGCCCAAAAACAAGATTCCAAAGCCATAAATCAAGGCAAAAGAGTGAAGACAAAGCTGAAATTTATATTTTGCGGATGCAAAGGTACAAAAAAGAAAGCAGTTACAAACCGTAGCGTGCAGATATCTCCAACATTCGCTCAATTGGTTTTACTGCTTGTAATCTTATCTCTTCATCTACAAAAATTTCAGGTTTTTCATTTTTCAGACATAAATAAAGTTTCTCCAGCGTATTCATTTTCATATAGAAACATTCATTACAGGCACAAGTCGCATCTTCCGGCGGAGCAGGAATAAATTCCTTATCAGGATTCTCTTTCTGCATTTGGTGTAAAATCCCTGATTCAGTGGCTACTATAAACTGTTTATTGTCCGATTGAGTAGAAAATTTCAAAAGAGAAGAAGTAGAACCCACATGATCCGCAATTTCCAATAAATATTTAGGACACTCAGGATGAGCCAGTAACAAAGCATTAGAATACTTTTTTTTCAATTCCAAAATTCTTTCAATAGAAAACTGTGCATGTACATGGCATACTCCATCCCATAAAAGCATATTTCTTCCTGTCAATTTATTGATATAATCTCCCAGATTCTTATCCGGACCAAAAATTATCTTTTCATCTTCGGGAAGAGATTCCACAATCTGCCTGGCGTTGGTAGAAGTAACAACAATATCTGTAAGTGCCTTTACGGCGGCAGTTGTATTCACATAAGAAATCACAGTATAACCGGGGTGTGCATGTATAAATTCAGCAAAAGGTCCGGCCGGGCAACTATCAGCCAAGGAACATCCGGCATTCAGATCAGGTATAAAAACCCGTTTTTCAGGACTGAGTATTTTAGCCGTTTCCCCCATGAAATGCACACCACACAAGACAATAATATCAGCAGAAGTTTTTGTAGCCCATTGTGCCAAGGCAAGACTGTCACCCACAAAATCAGCGATATCCTGTATTTCAGGTTCCTGGTAAAAATGTGCTAAAATAATGGCATTCTTTTCTTTTTTCAGCACATTTATATTCTGAATAAGTTCTATATTATTTGTCATATAATTATATCTTTCCGTCCAAAGTTACAAAACCCTTTAAAATTAAATTTTCAACCGCACTTATATTTATTATAATATACTTTTAAATTCAAAAAATATATGATGTTGATGAATACCTGTTGAAACTGTTGATGACTTTTTCAAGTAAAAGTTGATTATGACATTATCAAAATTAATACCTATATTATCAAAACTTATCCACAGGAAAATTTTATTTTTCTTTCTGTAAATGTGATAATTACAAATGTTATCATAAATTGTTTACAAAGGGCAAAGTTAATAATTTATTTCTATTACAAGACATTTTTCCTGTTGAAAAATGAATGAAATCTTTCCAATAAAAAAAGTAACTTTTTTAGGTTAGTCGGATTTTTTTTACAAGGGGATTGTTTTTCTCTTTTCCAAATTAATTTGTCAAATTTTATTTACACCCATTTTACAAGTTATCAACAATTCATGATTCATATTATTTTATAGTTATTCGGTTTCGCCGTTATTATAATCAGATATCCATTGAATAACTACTGAATATCTATTGAACCATTGAGTATTAAAAAGGAAAATGAATAATTATATATTGTTAATCAGTCTCGAATATTTCTCTATTCAAATAAAGTTTTTTGTATATTTGTTCGTTTGTAGTATTTATAGAAAGAGGGAGTGAAAAAGCAGTATTCTATAATCTATCTGTTTTTACTGTTGGTGCTGGGAAACTCCTGTATGTCCACAGTAAAAATAACTTCTGTCGTAGAAAAGGACAGGGAAGGTGATTTTCTGTTAAAATGGGAAGTGAGCCCTGATCAGGAAGGAGATATAGATATTTATTCTTCCCTGACCGACAGTTCCCTTACAAATTTTACGCCTCTCACTTCCAAAAGGATTACCGATCAGGTGTTAAGAGTGAGTCCTACCGGCTCGGGGTTAAGAGAGTATTTTATACTTCGTACGGCGGGTGTTTATTCAGGTGTGGTGGCAAACAGAGTCATCGAAATGAATAATATCAAAAATTTCAGAGATATAGGTGGATATTTTACTTCGGATAATCGTCAGGTAAAATGGGGCCAAATATACCGTTCGGCAGATGTGAGCAATGCCACTTTGTACGATCAGGAGAAAATACGAAGGTTGGATATCAAGACTGTTATCGATTTCAGATCAGAAAGAACTGCTAAGAAATATCCTTTATTACTTCATCCATCCATCCGTAAAATATCGTTGCCGTTAACCCCGATGGATGCTGAAAAACTGGATGAACAAGTGAGGGACGGAGATTTCAACCGGAGTGATGCCATCCATTATGTACAGGAATCGTATGTGGATATTGTTGAAAATCACAAGGAACAATTTGGTGAAATGTTTGACCTGTTGACTAATGATAGCAATTATCCGATTCTTTTGACAGAATCCTTGGGTAAGGATGGGGTAGGGTTGGCTTCTTATTTCATACTGTATGCTTTAGGTATTCCACACAGTATTTTGGAAGAAGATTATATGCTATCCAATCAGGAAATAGACCCTGCTAAAGCGAATATTGACGCCAGGAATCTTCCTGAACCCCTACAGGAAGCCGTTACGGCTATGCTGTCTGTCAATAATGCATATCTGAATTATGTTATTGACTATATAAAACAGAAATACGGATCGGTAGATACCTATCTCGAAAAAGAACTTCGTGTTACTTCAGGCAAGAAAAATTTATTACGTAAATATCTGCTTTATCAATTCTGATATTTATTAGCATAGAACGGTAAACTTGATTATTTTGCAAAGTTAGATATTCAATTTATTTTCATACCTTTGCACCCGATTTTAAAATAAGGTGTTTTTGAATTCTCTCTCATCTTTAGTGTTAGTGGTTATGGGTAAGGAGAAGTATCAATACCCATAATACATTAAAATTATTTAGAAAATGAACACATTTGAAGAATTGGGAGTAATTCCGGAGATCCGGCAGGCTATTGAGGAATTAGGCTTTGAAAACCCCATGCCGGTACAGGCGGAAGTGATTCCACAACTACTTTCTCAGAAGAGGGACATTATCGCCTTGGCTCAGACAGGTACAGGTAAAACAGCCGCATTCGGTATTCCTGTAATACAAAAAACAGATATAAGTTTAGTATCCCCTCAAACGGTCATTCTTTGCCCTACCAGAGAATTGTGCCTGCAGATAGCAGGGGACCTTACCGATTTCTCTACTTACGTTGAAGATATTAAAATACTTCCTGTATATGGAGGGTCAAGCATTGAAAGTCAGATACGGACTTTAAAGAGAGGGGTACATATTATAGTAGCGACTCCCGGTCGACTGATTGATCTGATCAACCGTAAAACAGTTTCATTGAAACATGTGCATACGATTGTGTTGGATGAAGCCGACGAGATGCTCAATATGGGTTTTTCGGAAAGTATCGATGAGATTCTTTCCAGTGTGCCCGAGAATCGATCCATGTTACTCTTCTCCGCTACAATGCCGAAGGAGATAGAGAAGATTACCCGCAAATATATGAATGATCCGGTGGAGATTACCATCGGACGAAAAAATGAAGGCGCCCAAAATGTACGGCATCTCTATTACATGGTGCATGCCAAGGACAAATACCTCGCATTAAAAAGGATTGTCGACTATTATCCCAATATATACGGAATTGTCTTTTGCCGTACCAGAAAAGAAACGCAGGAGATCGCAGATAAACTTATGCAGGACGGTTATGATGCTGATGCTCTGCACGGTGACTTGTCGCAGGTGCAGCGTGATTATGTGATGAGTAAATACAGGAATCATAATCTCCAGATTTTAGTAGCTACCGACGTTGCTGCGCGGGGACTGGATGTGGATGACGTAACCCATATTATCAATTATGGGTTACCCGATGATTATGAAGTATATACTCACCGTAGCGGCAGGACTGGCCGTGCCGGTAAAACGGGAACCTCCATCTCCATTATCCACATAAAGGAAAAAGGGAAGATTACCCAGATTGAGAAATTGATTCACAAGCAATTTGAAAAGCGCTCTATCCCCAAGGGAGACCTGATCTGCGAGAAACAATTGTTCAATTTTGTGGATAAGATAGAGAAAGTAAAAGTCAACGAAGAGGAGATCGACCGGTTATTGCCCTCCATTTTCCGTAAGTTGGAATGGCTCGGAAAAGAGGATATCATTAAACGGATAGTATCACTTGAGTTCAATCGGCTGATTGAATACTATAAACAGGCCGAGGATATCTATGAACCCGAAGAGAGGTCATCGAAGGGTAGGAGAGAGGATACATGGACGGATAGGACAAGCAGGCGCCAGAAGGGTGGTGGAGTAGTGCAACCTGAAAAAGGATATGCCCGGCTGTTTATCAATATTGGGAAGATGGACGGAGTAAATCCGGCTACCTTGATGGGTTTTATCAATGAACATGTAAAAGGGAAAGTGCCGGTAGGTCGAATCGACCTGATGAAGAATTTTTCTTTTTTTGAAATACCGGAAGAGTTGGCGTCAAAAGTGGTGAAGTCTTTCAGAGGAATGTATATCGAAGACCGGAAACTGGTTGTGGAAGTCTCTCGAGATGAAAATAAACCACAAAAGGAAAAAAGGCAATTCTATGAGTCTTTTGAAGGGAAAAAGAAGAAAAAACATAAGCAGAAAAGATAGCAGTCGGTTGATGCCCATCAACTCGGCAACTGGAATATTAAATATGTATAGACGGGGTTTTTACCCCGTTTTTTTTGTTAGTATGCCCACATTATAACTTAAATCTTAATAACATCGTAACCAAACTGTAATTGATCTGTAACATTTATAAATGACCTTTGTCCCGAAAATCTAACGTAAATAGAAATTTGTGAGACATAGATTTGTTTTGTCAATATTGTTCGTTTTATTGTTTTTCCTTGTCTTTCCGGTGTACTTATATAGTCAGGCAAGTACTATCAAGGGGAAAATAATAGACGCCCAGACCAATGAACCGTTGATAGGTGCATCGGTACTGATCGAAGGGACCACCAACGGCGCTGCTGCTGATCTGGACGGAAATTATATTATCCGGAATGTGGAAGCGGGCAGTTATACGCTTATTGCGTCGTATGTGGCCTACCAAAGTGAGACAAGAACTGGAATTGTTGTTAAAGGAAACAACGAAATGACGGTTGATTTTTTGCTGCACACCGATGATATCAACTTACAGGAGGTGGAAGTAGTTGCACGGGCAAACCGTGAAAGTGAGAATATCCTGTTGATGGAGCAACGTCAGGCGTTGGTTGCCACGCAGGCGGTCGGAGCACGTGAACTGTCGAGAAAGGGAATTGGAGATGCCCGGGCGGCTGTTGCCCAAGTATCCGGAATTTCCAAACAGGAAGGAGTAAAGAATGTGTTTGTCCGCGGATTGGGAGACCGCTATAATGTGACCTTGCTCAATGGGTTTGCCATTCCTTCGGACGATCCGGAATACAAAAATATAGCACTCGATTTTTTTGGAACCGATGTCATTCAAAATATAAGTGTCAACAAAGTATTTAGTGGAAGTGACTACTCCGATGTGGGGGGGGCCGGTATCAATATTGCTTCTAAGGAATTGATTGGCGATTATGCCCTCAATCTTGATCTTTCGGGAGGATTTAATACTTCGACTTTCGGGAGTGATTTTTTGCGTCAGGATGGATCCGGTTATTTTGGATTTGCCGGTACTAAAAGGCCTGCTGCCGATCAATTCAGGTTCCAAAACAGCCTCGATCCGAAAAAAGTGTCGTTGCCGTTTAACCATAGTTACGGGATTTCGGGAGGAAAATTACTGCGGCTGGGAGAAAATCCTTTATCATTCTTTATAGTTGCTTCTTATAGTACCGACTACTCATATACGGAAGAACAAGTGCGAAAATCTTCTACAAATGGAGAGATCAAGCAAGATCAAAAAGGGGATAAGCATTCCCAAAATATCAATCAGCTTTTGCTTGGAAATGTGACATACGATATTCACCGCAAACACAATCTACAATATAATTTTATGTTGGTTCATGCCAACGATCAATATGTGAGCGAATACAAGGGATTCAATTCTGAACGGCATCAGGATAGCCCCGATTTTTTGGGTTTTCTGAGGAGACAGCAGGCAAATGATAATTTATTGGTGGTAAATCAATTAATGTCGGACTGGGAACTGTCGAAACCACTCAAGTTAAGCGCCGGTGTTTCTTATAATAGTGTGAAAGGTGAGGAACCCGATAGGAGGGAGAATTATCTCTCACAACAGGGTGATGGAACTTACGGTTTCACCGGTAGCAACCGACAAAAGCGTTTTTTCTCTACACTACAAGGTAGTGATATAAATGTAAAAACGAGTTTGACTTACAAGTTGGGTGACCGTTTTAATAGTGGTAACTCGGTGTTGAAAGTGGGATATAACGGTCGTTTTGTGGATGATGAATTTGAAGCAATTGAATACAATTTCGGGGCAATTGGTGGGATCTATCCGATTGAAAGTTTGAAGTTGGACGATCTTTACAATGCACGGAACTTGGAAGAGGGACTATTCACGATGACTCTGGGTTCTTCTAATACGTATCATGTAACCAAATATATCCATTCGGGATTTGGGGAAGCATCGTACCAGTTATTAGAAAATCTTACGGCCAATGCCGGTTTCAGAGTCGATGCGGTAGATATGACAGTAGAGTATAACGTGGAACATGTTTCACCGGGAAAAAAAACGCTCAGGAAAAACTATTTCTTGCCTAGCCTGAACCTGAAATATGATTTGAATGGTAAGAATACCATACGCCTGGGGTTAAATAAAACCTATACATTGCCCCAATCAAAAGAAATTTCCCCTTACCAGTATGTAAATGTGTCATTTACCAGTCAGGGTAATCCGAATCTTCAACCATCCGATAATTACAATGCCGATTTGAAATGGGATTATTATATCAGTCCTAATGAATTGGTTTCCATAACGGGTTTCTATAAATATATTGACAATCCAATCGGCCGTGTCGATCAGGGAAATTCGGCAGGATTACTAACTTATGACAATATTAGCGATCATGCTTTGGTGGGTGGTGTGGAACTGGAACTTAGGAAGAATATCTTTAACCGGTTCAATACACAGACGGAGCAGATGAACAGGCTTTCTGCCGGATTGAATGCTTCTTATATCTACACCAATCTCGAACTGAGTATTCTCAATACCAATCCCAGAAATAGTGGGTTGGAGGGTGCCTCGCCTTTCCTTATGAATTGCGACCTGTCGTATAGTTATACCAAACAAGAGAAAAGCCTCATTGCTTCACTTATCTTTAACTACTTCAGCAATCGAATTCATACAATCGGTGCAGGAGGTTATAATGATATTATTGAGGAAGGAGTGGCTACACTCGATTTTGTTGCGTCGTATAAATTCAACAAATATTTTTCGTTAAAAGCCAAAGCTTCCAACTTATTGAATCCGACCTATCGATTGACTCGAGAAAGTAGTTCTACAACGGAAAGCCTTGTTTTGAACGAGTTTAAGAAAGGACAGAATATAAGCTTAGGCGTAAGCTATGAATTTTAATTACTGAATATTTTCACACTAAATTTATTAATTAATCAAACAAGATGAAAAAGATTTTTTTAAGTTTTATGATGTTCGCTGTTATGTTGGCACCCGTGGTGTTGACTTCTTGCGGGGATGACGATCCGGAGAATGGGGATGACAGGGAACTTGTGCACAAGCTTGCCGAAGAAGGTGTTCTTTTGGGCAAATTGAAAGACAAATTAGAATTGAAAGCCGGTACTGAATATGCATTGACAGGTAGTTTTATTGTGGAAGAGAATGGAGAATTGCATATTCCTGCCGGTACGGTTATTAAAGCCAATGAAGGTTTTGGAAATTATATCCTGGTGCTGCAGGGCGGTAAGATCTTTGTAAATGGAACAGCACAAGCACCGGTTACTATGACTGCCAATAAAGCGAATGCGGCACAAGGCCATTGGGGCGGACTGATCATCAATGGGCGCGCACCCCTTGCAGGCGGTACTACCGGCACGACTGAAATCAATACTGATTATAAATACGGTGGTACAAATGTGGCCGATAATTCAGGATCGATCACCTACTTGAAGCTGGAATATACCGGAGCACGTTCGAATGCCGACGTAGAACACAACGGCCTTACATTGAACGGTGTGGGCAACGGTACTACCATCGAAAATATTTTTATCCCGAACGGAGCCGATGACGGTATCGAATTCTTTGGTGGTTCGGTAAATGTGAAGAACCTGTTGGTTGTGAATTCCGATGATGATATGTTCGACTTTACACAAGGTTATACCGGAACATTGGAAAATGCTTATGGAATCTGGGAAAGTGATTATTCCAGTACTGAGTCGGATCCTCGTGGTGTAGAAGCGGACGGTAACATGGATGGTAATTTCCCTGATCACACAGGACAGTCCGATTTTACCATCAAGAATATGACAATCGAACTCAAATTGGCGGCACTCAATGATAAAGAACACCCCGATTTCAAGAAAAAGACGATGCAGGATGTAATTCTCATTCGCCGTGGAGCCAAGGCAACAATTGAGAATGCCTTGGTAAAAGGTACGGGTACTACACAGGATGTAATTGACTTGAATGGGGCAAATGCTGCTACGGCCATCAGCTTGACGAACCAACTGACGTCGGTAACAGACAAGTTAATAAATCCGGAGGCCGGATTGGCGAATGTAAAAATCGAAGACGGTAATGCCGGTTGTCCAACCGATATCTTTTCCTGGACGGGATACCAGTTCTAAGGCCTAAGGCAGAATATTATTTTATGAAGAGATAAAAAATACCTTGGTGAAAGTCAAGGTGTTTTTTGCTATCTGTACGTAGATTAAAGTATACCTTGTTACCAAATGAATATAACATTACAAAAGAAAATTCGAATGAAAGTTAAAGTATTGCTGATATTGACCGGCCTGCTTATAATAGTAGGAGTGCTGGCGCAGAAACGACAGGACACACCGCAATTATACCAGTCGGATGGTGTCTATTATCGCGACAGGGCACAGACAGAGCTCTATACTGGCGATTATAGGGAGTATTATGATAACAATACGATCAAATTGGAAATGCAGATTAAAAACGGTCTGCCCGAAGGTACTTATATTGTTTATTTCGAAAACCGAAAGCCCAAAGAGGTGCGTTCCTATAAAGATGGGAAGCTGCATGGGCTTTGGAGGAATTATGATATATCAGGACAACTGCTCTCCGAAGCGGAATACAAGAACGGACAAAAGCACGGTACTTGGCGGATCTGGGATGAACTGGGAACCCAACGGTATGAAATGAATTACTACAACGGGCAAAAATCTGGTATCTGGAGAATGTGGAATGAGGAGGGAGAGTTGTTGGACGAAAAAAAATATTGAACTATTTTGTTAAGCAATATGAGCAGAACAGATTTATTTGTTTTGTCGAGCGCAGAAAACAAATAAATTCAATGAACAATATCTTATCGTAATAAAAACTTAACCACATCTTAATCAAAACGCAACGGCTTATTTGCGGTTACTCCATACTTTTGTACGGTTTTAAATTAAAAATACAAAATAATATCCATTATGAGAACTTTATTAATGTTTGCTTGTGCTTTACTAATCTCGTCTGCCTTTGCTTCAACCGACAAAAAAAGCGAAAATAAAAGCAAAGAATTCATCTCTATCTTACAACTTACCGGCTCAGTGGTAGACGGGAAGAATAAGGAAACGCTTGCTGGTGCTGCTATTATCGTGGACGGAAAGAAATATTATACCGACCTTGACGGGCAATTTACCATTACTGATGTAACTCCGGGTAAATACAAAGTAAAAGTTGAATTGATTTCTTACGAACCTTATACAACTGAGATCGATTTCACGAAAAATAAAAAATTGAATATCAGTCTGCTGCAAAAATAAGCAATAGACTTCGAAGATGGAAAAAAACACTGCAGTCCATGACTCCAAAACCATGAGTCTGTAACCCAAAACGTCCGATGAATGATTCCAATCCAGTGCAACTGAACGTATGGAAAAATTTCTTTGGACAGTAGTAATATAAATTCTGAATAAACATGGATTGGCTTGCGTATCAACGTAGATTGGTTTTATTTTCTTACAAAAAGTTTTGAAAAGTTTTGAAATTATAAATAAATACTTTAATTTTGGCCCCATATTCTTTTTATTGTGAATTGCACTTCTGTAATATATTACAAAAAGGCGCATAGTAAACTATTTTATATATTAATATATTTTTTATCTTCAATCGATTAAGATATATTTTTAATTAATCAGGGGTGATAATGTATGAATATTTAATAATCTAATTATAACCAGCAATGCTAAAACAAATCAAAAAAAAGTTCTTGGGATTTATTGCGATTTTATTTGTGATAAGTCTTGTCGCTACAAGTTGTAGTGAGGATGGTGGGTATCAAGGTGCCAAACCGGTGATACCCTCTGATCCTTCGAAGCCGGTAACTTTTACCGATTATTCTCCGAAAGAAGGCCCTGTGCGGACTTTGATATTTATTGAAGGATCAAATTTCGGAACAGATATTTCAAAAATAGAAGTAACTATTGGAGGAATAATGGCTCCGGTGATTGGTTCTACGGGTACGAGGATCGCAGTAATGGCTCCCAGGCGCTCCAACAGGGGTGATGTCGTTGTTAAGATTATGGACGCAGCCGATAAAGTGGTAAAGGAGTATGAATTTGAAGATCTGTTTGATCTTCATGTGGCCTTGCAGGTAAACACATTGGTAGGAAAAGTGGACCCTCAAACCAATAAGTCCAGTATCATTAATGGGACGTTCGAAGAAGCGGAGTTTCAAGCACCTTGGTGGCTGGAATTTGATATAGACCCCGAAACGGGTGAAAAATCTATTTATTGTATTGATGCGGAAGACTTGGCCGCACTGCGGAAAATAAACTTGAATAGCGAGGAGGTTTCAACCGTATTCATGAAAGGACAGTCGGGCGCGAAGAAAATAAAATCGATGTTATTCGATACTCCCACCCGCGATACTCTGTTTTTTGTGGATGACAACGGAAAGGGAAACTGGAACGACCGGCATGCGCTACCAAATATATTTTATACGCTCCGTAGGGAAAATTTTAGGAAAGTATATCCCTATCTATATGCACAAACTTCTTATTCTGCTGTATCTATGAACGATGGCACGCTGTTTTATAACACTTACACTAATTCAGTAGTGTATAAAGCTCGCCAGGTATGGGATGCTGCCGCCAAAATGTGGGACGGAGAATCACTGTTCAGTATCAAGGCAAATAGTAGTGGACATACTTTCATGTCAAAACATCCGGATGATTTGTATGTATATATTACTGGGGTATTTCATGCTGTGTATAAATGTGCCTACAATAAGCAAACAAAAACTCTTGAATCACCTGCCGTTCATGTAGGATCTTTAACTGCGGCAACGGGTTATGCAGATCTTCCAGGTACTTCCGCTCGTTTCAATTATCCGCGACAGGGAGTTTTTGTGAAAAACAAAGAATATGTGGCACAGGGTAAAGCCGATGTGTATGATTTTTATGTGTGTGATAATCTAAACCATTGTATTCGGAAAATTACGCCCGACGGTCAGGTTAGCACATTTGCCGGACGCGGGAGTATAGGTTCCGACGGAAATGTAAACGGTTGGATTGACGGTGACGCACGTGAAACGGCTCGTTTTAACAAACCAACGGGTATTTGTTACGACGAAGAAGAAGAGGTTTTTTACGTAGCCGACAATGATAATAAACGAATACGTACCATTTCCGTAGAATAAGAAATACTAAACATGAAAAAAATGAAGAAATATATTCTCGCCGTTGTATGCTTGTTGATATGTACAACGAACCTGTTTGCTCAACAAAAGACCGTGGAAGTCTCCGGCACCATTCTTGATGCAGATGGACTTCCCCTGATTGGAGCCACTGTAGTCGTAAAGGAAAAACCGGGATTAGGTGCGGTTTCCGACATTGATGGCAATTACAAGATAAAACTCGAAGCCTTTCAATACCTTGTTTTCTCCTACATTGGTTATGATAGTCAGGAGCATTTGGTGAAAGATGAAAATATGGTCTTGAATATCACTATGAAGGAATCGACAACGAATGTGCTCGAAGAAGTGACCGTTACTGGAATGGGACCGCAGAAGAAAGTAACTGTAACCGGAGCAATTACCACCGTGGATGTGGAGACTTTGGTAACGCCGGTTTCAAGTGTCAGCAATGCTTTGGCTGGTCAGGTTGCCGGAGTGATGGCCATGCAGAGTTCAGGACAACCGGGACAGAACACTTCCGAATTCTGGATACGTGGTATTTCCACCTTTGGAGGCAGTTCCAGCGCATTGGTCCTGGTAGATGGGTTCGAACGAAATATGGATGAACTCAATATCGAAGATATAGAAACATTCTCCGTATTAAAAGATGCCTCTGCCACAGCTATCTATGGATCTCGTGGTGCCAATGGGGTTATTTTGATTACCACCAAAAGAGGGAAGGAGGGAAAGGTGGATGTGACCGCTAAAGCCGAATATACCTATACCACCCGTACCCGAACACCCAAATTCGCCGATGGACTGACTTATGCATCTATGGCGAATGAAGCGCGCCTGTCCCGTAATCAAAGACCTATTTATACAGATCAGGAACTGATAATGATTGAAGATCAATTAGACCCTGATATTTATCCCAATGTTGACTGGATGGATCTTTTGTTGAAAGATGGTGCCCCCACTTATCGTGCTTCAGTAAGTGTGAAAGGTGGCGGATCAAAAGCCCGGTATTATTTGTCCGGTAGCTTCCTTGATGAGGGTGGAATGTATAATGTGGATAAGACTATGAAGGAATACGATACCAATGCCAATTATCAACGGTACAATTACCGTATGAACATGGATATGAATATTACTAACTCCACACTGATTCAGGTCGGTATCGGTGGTGCGCTTGAAAAAACAAACCATGCCGGGACCACTTCTGACAATATTTGGTATTCCGTATTCGGTTATAACCCTGTCTCTATGCCGGTGATGTACTCAAACGGATATGTACCTGTTATACAGAAAGAAGAAAGCGAGAGAATGGAAAGAAGATACAATCCATGGACAGCCGCTACGCAAACCGGATATTCGGAAGTCTGGAAAAATACCATCAACTCAAACATCACGCTGGAACAAAAACTCGATTTTGTCACCGAAGGGTTGAGATTTACCGGACGTTTCGGTTACGATACCTATAATGAAAATTATATTCAACGCCGGAAAAACCCTGAAATGTGGAGGGCTGAACGGCTACGCGATTCCAACGGGAAGATCGTATTCAACCGATTGGTACCCGAGCGTTTGCTGGAGCAATTTTCCACTGCGTCGGGTGACCGGAAAGAATTTCTGGAAGCAGAATTGGCTTATGGTAGGACGTTTGGTGATCATAATCTCGCCAGTGTCTTCAAATATACACAGGACCGCTATGTGAATACCTCCGATATCGGTGGGGAAATCATGTCCGGAATTGCCCGCAGCCACCAGGGAGTAGCCGGAAATATATCTTACGGATACCAGAGTCGCTACTTCTTCAATTTCAATTTCGGATATAACGGTTCAGAAAATTTTGCTAAAGGGCATCAATTTGGTTTTTTTCCATCCTATTCGGCAGCATGGAACATTGCGGAAGAAAAATTCATCAGAGACCATATTGACTGGATCGGCATGTTTAAAATCCGGTATTCCTATGGCGAGGTGGGTGTGGACGGTGTAGATCCGAAAAAATCTGCTACCCGTTTCCCCTATTTGGCGAATTTTGGAAATTATAATACTACTTATGTCAAAGATGTGGAAGACCCTGTATATTATAATTGGGGAGACTTGAACAGTAAATTCGGGTACGAGGGATTGACTTACACAAAAGTGTCATCCAATAATGTGACCTGGGAAGTCGCCAAGAAGCATGACCTTGGGGTAGATGTATACCTCATGGGCGATAAATTTGGCCTTACGGTGGATTACTTTAACGAACGTCGTGACGGAATTTACATGTCCAGGGACTTTTTGTCTGATATGGTGGGTATTCAGGGAACTAATCCGTCGGCAAATGTAGGAAGCGTGAAAACACACGGGTTCGATGGTAACTTTAAACTTTCACAAAAGGCGGGCAACGTCAATTTACAGGTACGGGGCAACTTCACCTACAGTAAAAATAAGATTACCGAGGCCGATGAAATGGTAAACCGCTATCCCTATCTTCGCAAAACGGGCTATCGAGTCAATCAGGCAAAAGGATTGGTTGCTTTAGGCTTGTTTAAAGATTACGAAGATATCCGCAACAGCCCACGGCAGGACTTCGGCAACGCCCGGGACGTAATGCCCGGAGATATCAAATACAAGGACATAAACGGTGATGGTATTGTCAACAATGACGACATTGTACCCATTGGCGCTACCTCGAAACCTAACCTGATTTATGGTCTGGGAGTTTCTGCCACGTGGAAAGGGTTTGATGTGAACGTCCACTTCCAGGGTGCCGGCAGATCGAGTTTCTTCATTAATGGTTTCACCGTATATCCGTTTACCAACGGAGAATGGGGGAACATTCTGGAAGACGTAGCCAAAGGTAACCGTTGGATTTTAGGTGTCAATGAAGACCCCAATGCCGAATACCCACGGTTGAGTTATGGCGGAAACGCCAACAACTACCGCGCATCTACCTATTGGTTGCGTGACGGTTCTTATTTACGATTAAAAACACTTGAAATAGGGTATACATTGCCCAAAGTAATTACGACCAAGATACATTTGGAAAAAGTAAGATTCCATCTGGTAGGTCAAAACTTACTGACATTTTCGAAATTTAAACTATGGGATCCAGAAATGGGCAGTTCCAATGGACAAAAATATCCGTTAGGAAAAACCATAACTGTCGGACTAACCGTTAATATTTAACATGCTTAATCACAAATTTTTGAAAAGAAACAACTTTAATCAGATGAAAAAAATATATATCTTACTGAGCGCCCTTATAGGTTTGGGAACATTTCTCCAATCCTGCTCCGATCATCTGGATGTGGAGCGCTATTTCAATGACCGTCAGAGTCTGGAACGTATTTTCAATAGCCGGGATTATACCGAACAGTGGCTGGCCAATGCTTATTACCAACTGTTGAATTATAACCTGGAGATAGGACACGTTCAGTTCACGATTACTAATTTCTCGGATGATATGATTTTTACTGAGGGAGGTGCAGGCATAAGTTTTGCTAAATATAAAGCTGGTGAATATGGACCGCAATATACCTCTGGCAATCCGTCAAATCTTATAGCCCGTCCCTGGGACCAATCTTATGAAGGTATCCGCCAGGCATCTATTTTTATACAAAATGTGCATCCGGGTGATGAGATCACCGAAGCCATGTATCGAGACCTCAAAGGACAGGCTTATTTTATTCGTGGTTATCTCTACTGGTTATTATTGCGGAAATATGGGCCGGTACCCATCCTTCCTGAAGAAGGGCTCGATTATGAAGCACCCTATTCGGAATTGGCTCGTCCGAGAAATACATATGACGAGTGTGTGGAATATATTTCAGAACAGATGCTGTTGGCTGCAGGACTTTTGGGACAGGATCGAAGTACTTTGTCCGCTTCACGCCCTACCAAGGGTGCCGCTCTGGCCGTCCGCGCCAAAGTATATCTTTATGCGGCAAGCCCGCTGGCGAACGGTAATCTGGAAATGGACGATTTCGTAGATGATCAGGGAAGGAACCTCATCTCCCAAGAATACGATGAAGGAAAATGGGCAAAAGCCGCGGCTGCAGCCCGTGATGTGATAGAATTGGATGAATATGAACTTTATATAGCTCCAAAACGCCAAACTGGCGGACTTTGGGGTGCTTATCCGCAAACCATCGAGCCCCCCTACCATCCGATATATTCCGAGAAGACCTGGAAAGAAGGTGGATGGAGTGACATTGACCCGTTGGATTCGTATCGTGCCCTGTTCAATGGTGACTTGTATGTGACCGAAAATCCCGAATTGATCTTTTCACGCGGCGATAACCAACTGGACTATCGATTTGGGATACAATCCATGTCGCGTCACCAGATTCCGGTGAGTAAAGGAGGTGGATTCAATTGCCATGGGATTACCGGTAAACAATGCGACGCTTACGGTATGAGTGATGGAAAGCCGTTCGACCGGACTACCAGCCTGAAAGGATTTACTACGAAAGATGGTGAATATCCTTATCTGAAAAAAGATGTATGGCTGGAATATGCCAACCGCGAACCGCGCTTCTATGCCTCGGTTGCTTTTAGTGGCGCACTGTGGGGAGGAATAAGCGCATCGGATGCCACCAATCGTGAATTCCAGACATTTTACTATTATGGTGAAGATGATGGTAGAAAAATTGTGAGCACGCAGGATCGTTGGATACCGACCGGTATCGGGATGATGAAATTTGTGAATCCGAAAGAGAGTTACGCGAGTGGTGGAACGGCATATCCTAAAGTTGACCCAGCTATCCGCTATGCTGATATCTTGCTGATGTATGCCGAAGCGTTGAATGAACTGACAACAACTCATTCAGTTTTGTCGTGGGATGGTAATGAAATATATACCATCACAAGGGATGTCCCGGCAATGAAAGCAGCCGTGCTTCCGGTGCGCCTGCGTGGTGGTGTGCCCAATTACGATGAAGTAGGCTTGGGTAATCCATATAATTCTCCCGATGAACTGAGAACATTACTTAAACGTGAACGCCAGATTGAATTTTTGGGTGAGAATCAACGCTATTACGACCTTCGACGTTGGAAAGATGCACCGGAGGAAGAAAGCCAGATGATTTACGGATGCAATACTACTGTTCCGAAGGAATACCGAGAGCATTTCTATGAGCAGGTAGTGGTGTCGAGCATCCAAACCTCATGGTCCATCAAACAATACTTCTGGCCAGTTGCTTATAATGAGTTGAAAAGAAACGCCCGTTTGACGCAAGCGCCCGGATGGCCGTCATTTGATTAATCCAGTAATAAAAAATAAAGTTAGTATGAAACGATTATATATATATTTGACTGTACTGATTGGAGCACTTTTTCTTCTTCCCGGCTGTAATGATGAATGGAAAGAAGAGCTATATACCCGGATGGTCTCCTTGAAAGCGCCCATCAATAAAGATGATGTGTCAGTTATTTACCTGAGATATAAATCCAATGGTGAATCTTCCACATATAAACTTCCTATTATCGTGAGCGGGTCGAGTACCAATGATCGCGATTATAATGTGCGCATTGATGTAGACAACGACACGTTGAACTTCCTGAATATCGCCAGGTATGCCTCACGTACTGATTTATATTACAAGCAATTGCCAGCCGGTTTCTATGAATTTCCGTCGCAAACCTGCCATATTTCGTCAGGCGAAGATGTAGGCTTTTTTAATATAGATTTCAATTTTTCGGAATTGGATCTGGTGGAAAAATGGGTTTTGCCGGTGACTATCCTGCCCGATGCGTCCTATACAATGAACACTTATAAAGGCCGCCAGAAAGCTTTGCTATGGGTGATGCCATTCAACGATTATTCCGGTTCTTATAACGCCGCCAGTATGTATGTATATTTTGGCGATAATACCACAAAGTATATGACTGCCAGCACCCGCGAAGCCTGGGTAGTGGATGATAACACCGTTTTCTTCTATGCCGGCATAACCGAGGAATTGGCTGAAAACAGAGGTGCATTTAAAGTAAAATGTGAGTTTCGAGCACCCGATGAAGTATCCGAAATAGAGAATGTGCATACGGCAGATGGCACTCCCCTTTATCTGAAAAGGGGGGAACTGGTGCTAAGTGCCGAAAATCCGGATTTAGAATTTGAAGTGGTGGGAGAACCCAAGTATGAGATCAAGGAAGAACTGGATATCGACAGGCCACATATCATTAAACGTATTTTCACCCTGACGATGGAGTATAAGTATAAAGACACGGTCTCCAGCGAGAATATGGATTTTCCTTACAGATGTAAGGGTACCATGCTTATGCAGCGGAATATAAGTACATTAATACCCGACGAAGACCAAGCTATATTCTGGTAAGCGATTGCTGTTTTTTAATAATTAGATATACCTCCAGGAGGTCGTTCAATGGAGAATTCCAAGAATGGCATTTTGGAGGTATTTGTTATCATGTATCGTTATATTTTGTAATTTAGAGGCATGAACGGAGTGGTATTTCTATAATAATCCGATTTACAATTTATTAAAATCAAATATGAAATTTATTGCCTTATGCAAAACAGAAGAAGTTTTATCAAAAATGTATCCCTTTTCTCATTAGGGGGAATACTGATGGGGAAATCCGATTTGGCAAATGCTTCCATAATGTCAAAATTTTTAACAAGCGCGGGGAAGAAGTTCGGATTGCAGATTTACTCTTTAGGAAAAGAACTTTATGAAAATCTTCCTGAAGGGTTACAACGGATAAGCAGGATGGGCTATTCTACCCTGGAGTTGGCCGGTTACCGGGATGGAAAGATAAATAATATTGAAATGGGAGAATTCCGCAAGATGACAGATGATGCCGGCCTGAAGATTATCAGTTCGCATATGAATCCGCCGGTGCGTGAGTACAATTCCTCTAACAAGGGTGCAATAGTTGATTTCTGGAAAAAGGCAGCGGATGATCATGCCAAAATAGGAGTGCGCTATATTGTGCAACCGGGACAGCCTGTTACCCGTAGTACGGAAGAGGTATCCATTGTCTGTGAAGTTTTTAATGAAGCGGGTAGAATTGCCAAAGCCAACGGACTTATTTTTGGGTATCACAACCATGATATGGAATTTTCACGGGTGGTTCCTGGAGGGAAGGAAATGGTTTTCGGTCGTAGGGCGTTCGGTAGAGACATGCCTAAAGGTACGGAGGTTATATATGATGGATTCCTCAGGCAAACGGATCCGGATCTGGTCATATTCGAATTGGATGTCTATTGGACTGTAATAGGACAAAACGATCCGCTGGAATATATGAAAAAGTATCCAGAGCGTATTCGGTTATTACATATCAAAGATAAAGAGGTATTGGGACAGTCGGGGATGATGAACTTCGAACAGATTTTTGTCCAGGCCTATAAAAATGGGATAGAAGACTATTTTGTTGAATTGGAAGGAATCTCTTCGGGAACACAATTTGAAGGAGTGAAAGGGTGCGCTGATTATCTGCTGAAAGCTCCATTTGTAAAATGATGGCTATCGGGGGTTATGATTAAATCCCCGACCTTCAGATTACGGTAAAAAATAATTTATTTTTTAAATCCTTCATAATGTCGGGTTTTCACTTTCCTGCTTGGGGATACGAAGTTTTTCATGTAATTTTGCATCTTGTCCGGGTTAGAGGATTTCTTAACGCCGTACAATGAATGCGTAACAGAATATTTATATGATCACTTCCAAAGAGATTAGACAATCGTTTAAAGATTTTTTCCAGTCGAAAGAACACCATATCGTGCCATCGGCTCCCATGGTGATAAAGGATGACCCTACACTGATGTTTACCAATGCGGGTATGAACCAGTTCAAGGATATCATTCTGGGTAATGCGCCGGCAAAATATTCCCGTGTGGCAGATTCGCAAAAATGTCTCCGAGTGAGCGGTAAGCATAACGACCTTGAGGAGGTGGGACATGATACCTATCACCACACCATGTTTGAGATGCTGGGTAACTGGTCATTCGGCGATTATTTCAAGAAAGAGGCAATTGGATGGGCATGGGAATATCTGACGGAGGTACTTGAACTGCCTGAAGACCGACTATATGTAACCGTATTTGAAGGGGCTTCCGACGAAGGCCTCGAGAGGGATAATGAAGCGGCCGCTTATTGGGAAAAATATCTTTCTAAAGAACGCATCGTTAATGGTAATAAACACGATAATTTCTGGGAGATGGGGGATACAGGTCCTTGCGGCCCCTGCTCCGAAATCCATATCGATCTCCGTCCTGAAGAGGAACGGACTAAAATAGACGGTTTGCGGCTAGTGAACCGGAATCACCCACAGGTAATCGAAATTTGGAACCTGGTATTCATGCAATATAACCGTAAGGCGGACGGCTCGTTAGAACCGCTACCGGCGAAAGTGATTGATACCGGAATGGGGTTTGAGCGGCTTTGCATGGCAGTACAAGGGAAATTGTCGAACTACGATACCGACCTTTTCCAGCCTGTAATCCGTAAAATAGGAGAGATATGCAATACGCTCTACGGCGAAGATCCTGCCAAAGATGTGGCGATGCGCGTTGTGGCGGATCATTTGCGCACTATTGCTTTCTCCATCACGGACGGGCAACTCCCCTCGAATGCCAAAGCAGGCTATGTAATCCGCCGTATCTTGCGACGGGCAGTGCGCTACGGTTATACTTTCCTGGGTATGCACGAGCCGTTCATGTACCGGTTAATCCCTACGCTTATTGAAGTGATGGGAGAGGCTTATCCTGAACTGCCTGCACAACAGGGGCTTATTGAGAAGGTGATGAAGGAAGAGGAGGAATCCTTTTTGCGCACGCTGGAGACCGGTATCCGTTTATTAGAGAAAAACCTGCCCGAACAGGAGGGTGGGGAGTTAAATGGTGAGGTGGCTTTCCAGTTGTATGATACTTTTGGCTTCCCATTAGATCTGACGGAGTTGATCCTGCGTGAATACGGTATGACGGTGGATGTGGCAGGTTTCAATACCGAAATGGAGAAGCAGAAACAACGTGCACGAAATGCCGCTGCCGTAGAGACAGGCGACTGGACAAAGGTATGTGACGGCGAGCCGGAATTTACCGGATACGACGAGACGGAAACTGCCGGAACCCGGATTCTCCGTTATCGTGTGGTAAAACAAAAAAATCGCGAATTCTTCCAGATCGTACTTTCCCGTTCACCCTTTTATGCCGAAATGGGGGGACAGGTAGGGGATACCGGCTGGTTGATTCCTGAAGAAGGGGAGAAGATAGAAGTCTTTAATACCAAGCGGGAGAATAATCTTGCAGTCCATTTTACACGTAAATTGCCCGCAAATATAGAAGGAACTTTTACTGCACGTATTGATACGGAAAAGAGAACGGCTACTGAGTGTAACCATACTGCCACCCACCTGATGCATGAAGCACTCCGTGAGGTGTTGGGAACCCATGTGGAGCAAAAAGGATCGTATGTGTCTCCCAATCTGTTGCGGTTCGATTTCTCCCACTTTGCAAAGATGACACCTGAAGAGATCCGTCAGGTAGAACGACGGGTAACGGCCGGGATACGGAGTGATTATCCTATTGAAGAACATCGACATGTGCCGATTGAAGAGGCGAAAGCCCAGGGAGCGATGGCTCTGTTCGGCGAGAAATATGGCGATGATGTACGTACGGTGCGTTTCGGCTCCTCTATCGAATTATGTGGGGGTACGCATATCTCTTCTACAGGTCGTATCGGTACATTTCGCATCATTACCGAAAGCGCTATTTCTGCCGGTGTACGCCGCATTGAAGCAATCACGGCGAAAGCGTGTGAAGATTATCTCTATGCCAAAGAAGATGTGATGGCAGAGATAAAGAATCTCCTGCATAATGCACCCGATGTGATGTTGGGTATCCGTCGGTTAATTGCCGACAATGAGGAGAAGGAGAAAGAGTTGCAGGAGTATGTGCAAGAGAAGACCGAACAGTTGAAGCGATGGATCATTGATAAAAAACAGGATATACATGGAATCACTCTCTTTAAGGTGGTCATGCCGATAGGGCCGGTTGATGTGATGAAGAATATCGCTTATCAATTGAAAGGACAATTCCCGGAAAAGATGATGTTTGTCGCGGGGACTTCTACAGAGGATAAACCCAACCTTACGGTGATGCTTACCGACGACCTGGTGGCTACTGGCCTTCATGCAGGAAATATGGTGCGTGAAGCTGCCAAATATATTCAGGGAGGTGGAGGAGGACAACCCCACTTTGCTACTGCAGGAGGAAAAAAAACTGATGGACTGATTGAGGCAGTAGAATCTATTGTGCAAAAACTGAATGATTATTAGTGCTTCGTGCGATAATGGCTGTGCTGA
The DNA here is from genome assembly GCF_002410825.1 of Proteiniphilum sp. UBA5384. Lineage (GTDB taxonomy): Bacteria > Bacteroidota > Bacteroidia > Bacteroidales > Dysgonomonadaceae > Proteiniphilum. The sequence goes on from NZ_DHOS01000002.1 coordinate 93,037, forward strand.
TAATATTGGAATTGAAAAACACATGATCCATTCACGATGGATAGGGTATGAATATTGTAGGATTTGTACTCAAAAACATGAATAATAAGGTAGCGATATTGTTGCTTCGGGAACTCTTTTTTCGGATTGACAGTATTATTCTCTGTTTTGACTGAATTTTTGTATCCTCATTAAATGCTATCATTTACATTTGTATCCTCATATCTAATAGTTTATTTTTCTTGATAATCAGTAAACTTGGATCTGATCATCTCTCCGTGACTATAGGCTTTACTTTAGTACATATCAAGATTAATTATGAAATTGAATAAACTGGTATTACTGGCAATGTTTTTGTCGATATTATTAGGTGGCTGTATTACAAAAGGCTCCTTTGAAGCAGGTGACAATACTTTCTTACTTAATGGAGAGCCCTTTGTGATCAAAGCGGCCGAATTACACTATCCCCGTATCCCCAAAGAGTATTGGGAGCATCGTATTCAGGCGACTAAAGCATTGGGCATGAATACTATTTGTCTATATGTTTTTTGGAACTATCATGAGCCGGAGGAAGGTCTATATGACTTTTCCGGACAGAAAGATATTGCTGCTTTTTGCCGTTTGGCACAAAAGCATGGTATGTATGTAATTGTCCGTCCCGGTCCGTATGTGTGTGCGGAATGGGAAATGGGCGGGCTTCCTTGGTGGCTGTTGAAAAAACATGGTATCGGACTTCGTGAACAGAATCCTTATTTTATGGAACGTACCAGATTGTTCATGAATGAGGTAGGCAAACAACTCGCAAGCTTACAAATCAACCATGGTGGAAATATCATCATGGTGCAAGTTGAAAACGAATACGGCGCATTTGGTACAGATAAACCTTATGTGGCCGCAATTCGTGATATTGTCAAAGACGCCGGATTTACCGGTATACCATTGTTCCAGTGCGATTGGAATTCCAACTTTGAGAACAATGCGCTCGAAGATTTAGTATGGACAATCAATTTTGGAACAGGAGCCAATATTGATGACCAGTTCAGACGTTTAAAAGAGCTTCGGCCCAATGCTCCACTTATGTGTAGTGAATTCTGGTCGGGTTGGTTTGACCATTGGGGTGCTAACCATGAAACGCGCAGCGCCGAGTCATTGGTAGCGGGATTGAAAGAGATGCTCGATCAGAATATCTCGTTCAGCTTATACATGACACATGGAGGAACAAGCTTCGGCCATTGGGGCGGTGCCAATTTCCCCAACTTTTCCCCGACTTGCACTTCTTATGATTACGATGCACCCATAGGTGAATCGGGAAATATCACACCTAAATATCACGAAGTGAGAAACCTGCTGAAGAATTATTTGCCGGAAGGGCAGATACTTCCGGAGGTGCCCGATTCTATTCCGACTATACATATCCCGGCATTTGCACTAACCGAAACGGCCTTGTTATTTGATAATCTGTCGGAAGCTAAACAAAGTGAGAATATTCAGTCGATGGAGTTTTTTGATCAAGGCTGGGGAAGCATTCTTTATCGTACTGCCCTTGACGTTTCTGATGAGGAACAAACATTGATAATCACCGAGGCGCATGACTGGGCGCAGGTATTTCTCGATGGTGAGAAGATCGCAACCCTTAGTCGTTTGAAAGGGGAGGGAACAGTAAAACTACCTCCCTTAAAAGAAGGAGCGCAGCTTGATATTTTGGTGGAAGCAATGGGACGCATGAATTTCGGAAAAGGAATCTATGACTGGAAAGGCATTACCGAAAAAGTTGAGATACAGAACGGCAAAGAGACGAAAGAATTAAAGAACTGGCAGATATATAGTATTCCGGTTGATTATGCATTTGTGAAAAATAAGCAATTCAAAAAAGAAGCGAATACTACAAATCATCCGGCATATTACAAAGGTACGTTTATGCTCGATGAAGTGGGTGATACTTTTTTTGATATGACTAATTGGAGCAAGGGGATGGTCTGGGTCAACGGTTGCACCATAGGTCGTTATTGGGAGATAGGCCCTCAACAGACATTGTATATGCCGGGGTGCTGGCTTAAAAAAGGAGAGAACGAAATTATCATACTCGATATGGCATCTCCTTCAAAACCTGAAACCCAAGGATTAAGAAAACCGATACTTGATATGCTCAGGGGACACGGAGCTTATGCACATCGAAAACTGGGGGAAATCCTGAATCTGAGGGAAGAAACTCCTGTTTTTCAAAGTGCATTTAAATCCGGTAACGGTTGGCAACACGTCGAATTTGGCAAGGAAATTGAAGCGCGATTCTTCTGTCTTGAGGCTTTGACTTCTCATGGAGGCGATGATTATGCAGCGATTGCCGAATTGGAATTATTGGGTGAAGATGGTAAAAAGGTATCCCGTCAACATTGGAAAGTTATATATGCCGATAGCGAAGAATTGGATGATGCTAATCACGTAGCCACCAATATTTTTGACCTTCAGGAATCTACTTTCTGGTATACGAATTATTCTTCGTCTCATCCTACATATCCGCATCATATCGTCATTGATCTTGGGGAAGACAGGAAGATAACCGGGTTTTCCTATCTTCCGCGGGCTGAAGCAAATAAGCCGGGCATGATTAAGGATTATAAGATTTTTATAAAAACGACTCCTTTTATTTTAAAATAAAATATTTGGAAATTAGTGAGTTGTATACTTTTTTTTGTAAAAAATCTTTCAGGGATGACAGTATTGTTCGGTGTTTTGACTGAATTTTTGCATCATCATTAAAGGCTATCCTGTACATTTGCATCCCAATAATATGATTCAATTTAACGAAATAGTATTATTCTATTAGCGAATAAGTACTATGATAGACCATAAACTGTTGTCAATTGAAGATTTTAATGCGGCAATTATGAGGCTTGCGTATTCGGTTTTGACTTTTCCCCGCAATTGTAGACTTTATTTTGAAATAAATCCAGATACTATAAAAGATTAATTATTTTAATTCATTATTTATGTTAAATTTAAAACTGTCATGTTGTTTCTTGTTGGCATTGTTTGGGATGCTGTCTGTTTCGGCAACACCGATCGGGAAAGACACTAATGTACAACAGCAAAAGAATACCCGTTTATTGACCGGTGTGGTGATTGATGCTGCTACCGGAGAAACTCTTATCGGGGCTACCGTTGTGGAGCTAAATACAACTAATGGAGCCGTCACCAATATGGATGGTGAATTTAGTATCAATTTAATTGGGAAAAACGAAATTGAAGTTTCTTATATCGGGTATAAGAAAGCGATATTGGATGTCTCTAATATCTCTTTTATCGAGGTCAAACTTCAATCTGATAACGAACTCGAAGAAGTTGTTATTGTCGGGGCAGGATCACAGAAAAAGATTTCTGTGACGGGAGCCATCAACTCCGTGACCGGAGAGCAGTTAAAAACGTCCAGCTCTTCACTTACCACTAATCTGGCGGGTAAGTTGGCTGGTGTCATCTCGATGACTAACTCGGGAGAGCCGGGAAGGGCTTCGGAGTTTTATATCAGAGGAATTGGTACGTTTGGAGGCCGCTCTACACCGCTTATCTTGTTGGATGATGTTGAAATCTCATCGGGTGATCTGAACCGTATCCCTGCTGAAACCATTGCGAGCTTTACTGTACTGAAAGATGCTTCGGCCACGGCTATCTATGGTGTACGAGGTGCGAACGGTGTGATGTTGATTACCACCAAGAACGGTGAGGAAAATACCCGTGCCAAGATTGGAGTTTCTATCGAGAATTCCTTTCAACAACCCATGCGTTTCCCCGAGTTTGTAGACGGAGGGACCTGGATGGAACTTTATAATGAAGGCTTACTCGCACGTGGAGGTTCTACGCCCAGGTATACCCAGGATCAGATCGATTTGACGCGGAGCCATCAATATCCCTATACCTATCCTGATGTGGATTGGGCAAAAGTACTGTTTCGTGATTTCAATATGAATCAACGGGCCAATATCAACATTACGGGAGGTGGAAACCGGATCACATATTACATGAGTTTGAACTTTAGCCATGATACCGGTATTGTGAATGCTCCCGGTGATTATGTTTTCAACAATAATATTCATCATTATAACTATAATTTCCAGAATAATCTGTCTTACAAATTGTCGAATATCACTAAAATCTCATTGAACCTTAATGCCCAGATAGGAGAGAAGCGGGGACTTAGTGAAAATCCTGCCGACCTGTTTAATTACATGTATAACGCCAATCCTGTTTTATTCCCCGCAACCTTGCCATCGGAAGAGAGTGACGATCATATCAGGTTTGGAACGATCAAGAAATCGGGAAATACCGATTACCGGAATCCTTATGCGGCAATGATGGATGATTATAGCGTAACAAAGGATAACAAATTGAACGTCTTACTCAAATTGGACCAAAAGCTTGATTTTATCACACAAGGATTGGCCGTGAATGGTCTAGTTAACTGGAATAATTATTCGAGGGCCAATTTTTACCAATCGAGAACTCCTTATTATTATCTTGTAGACAACATATCTGAAACTGATCCTTCCGTCTATGACGCTGTATTGCATAAGCCGGGAGATCAGTTTATTACTGAGAAATATAATGAGCCTTTTTCTGATCAGGTATTTTATTTTGATACGCGGTTGAACTATAACCGTAAATTTGGAGATCATACATTGGGAGGACTTTTAATGTATATGATGCGGGATTATCGTCCAAACAAAGCCCTGTCTGAGCGTAACCAGGGACTTTCCGGACGTGTTACTTATGATTTTGCACAACGTTATTTTGCTGAGGTTAATTTTGGCTATAACGGAACAGAGCGTTTGGCGAAAGAAAATAGATTTGAACTATTCCCTGCCGTATCCGCCGGTTGGGTACCCAGCAACGAGGCTTTCTGGGAGCCGCTTGGCAATATTGTTGATTACCTGAAAATTAGAGGATCTTACGGGTTGGTTGGAAGCGACGGTTTTCAGAATTTCTCTCATTTCACCTATTTTGACGAAGTTTCTCTTAACGGAGGCGGTAAGTATATTTTCGGACCGGCGGTAGATACGAAGATTCAATTTACATCTCCCGGGGTGACAGCATATGCCGTTGATGGAGCCACCTGGGAACGGGTGAAGAAACTCGACATCGGGGTTGATTTTTCCTTGTTCCGGGAGGTAAACGTGACGTTTGATTATTTCAAGGACCGTCGGGAGCGTATCATGCTTAAAAGAGGTTCATGGCCCGATATAGCGGGATATTGGAGTGCCGTACCCTGGGGACAAGTTGGAGAAGCTGAAAATCATGGAGTGGAATTCAGTGTGAATTGGACGCATAAGTTTAATAAGGATTGGGAAGTTGATTTACGTTCTAATTTTACTTATACACAAAACAAATACCTGGAATACGACGAGCCTGATTATCCGTATGTCTGGCAGACTCGCAAAGGAAAACCCCTTGATGGTTACCGGGTAATGGGTTACATTGCCGAAGGGTTATTTGCCAGTGAAGAAGAAATTGCCCATAGTCCGGATCAACAATTGGGGAGCCAGGTACGACCGGGTGACATCAAATATCGGGATGTGGATGGCAACGGAATTATTAACAGCTTGGATGAAGTAATGATTTCTCCGTATGGCTGGCGACCACGCATCCAATACGGAATCGGGTCAACTGTCCGTTGGAAGAAATGGGATCTGGGTGTTTTCTTTAACGGATCGGCTAAACGTTCTATTTATATCAGTGGTATAACACCGTTCGGCAATGACTTGAACAATGTGATGAAGTTTATCTCCAAGGACCACTGGTCTATGATCAATCCGAATCCCGATGCCGCTTATCCTCGATTGGGGATCACCGACAGCGATGTAAAAAATAATACCGTAACGAGTACCTATTGGCTGCGTAACGGAAATTTCATCCGTTTCAAAACGTTGGAAGTGGGGTATAACTTTAAATTAGGCAGGCTTTATCTTAATGGTGATAATATCGCTGTCTGGAGCCCTTTCAAACTTTGGGATCCTGAGTTGGCCTGGAATGCCTATCCTCTGTCCAGGACATTTACCCTGGGAATGCAGTTTCATTTTTAATCAGGAAAATAATAAAACTTATACAAGACAATGAAGACAATAAAAAATATAAAGACAATCTGTGGGGTTGTATTGTTATTGACACTTTCAGCATGTGACTTTCTCGATGTGGCACCTGCCAGGAAAGCTAGCCTGGTAGATGCCATGAAAGATAAGGCAGCGGTGGAGAATTGGATTTATGGCTGTTATCATTCTGTTGGTGGACTATTTAGCACCCAGGATATTCCACTTGACATGCGTTCTTATGAAGGTTCTACCGATGAGTTTGTTACTCCCGATTTATGGAATGAACACAAGCGTCGATCAATAGCCTATGGTACGATTAATTCCAGTAATGTGTCGGATCACCGTTGGCGTACTTATTATGGATCCATCGGAAATGTACACTTGTTCCTGCGTGAACTGGAAAATCAAAATCCTTCATTCCTGACTGAAGAGGATAAAGAACTTTACAGGGGACATGCGCATTTTCTAAAGGGATATTATTATTTCCGGTTGCTTGAGGCTTTTGGCCCCGTACCTATTATTGATGAATATATATCGACCTCTACGTCTAAGTCAGAATTTCCCGGACGTTCCCATTTCGATTATTGTGTCGATTATATTTGTAACGAATTGGATGAAGCGGCCAAAAGGCTTCCCGGATCACCATCCGTAGACCAGGAATATGGTGCCGGGAACAAGGCTATCTGTGCGGCGCTAAAATCACGTCTGTTGCTTTATGCCGCTTCTCCTCTCTGGAATGGAGACTTTCCTTCCCGAAACTGGAAAAATACAACTTTTGAGACTCCTGGTTATGGTAAAGAGTTGGTCAGCTATCAATTTGACGTAGAGAAATGGAAGCACGCCAAGACCGCTGCTGAAGAGGCAATTGCGATTGCAAAGGATAATGGATTTAAATTAATGGAACTGGAAGATGCGGCATTGATTGCCCAAAGGCAAGATGTGCCGGTAACCGGTTGCTGGCTTCCCGGGGTTGATATTTCAACTCCCGAGGGGGAAGAGTTTGCCAAACGGGTATTGCTGATGCGTTATGTGTCGGCTTCCGACCCCTTGGACGGAAACAGGGAAATAATCATGACAATGCGTAATCCTGATAATGATAGAAATACGCTTGAAACTTATCGGGCAGGGATGCCTCGCCGTATCATTAAAAATAATTCCAATACTTGGGTCGGTGGTTACAGTGGACTTAGTCCGACTTTACAGGCGGTAGAAGCTTTTTATACAAAAAGTGGAAAATTACCTGCAAGGGATGATAACTTTACCTCTTCTGATAATTGGTTGAAATCGGCAGGGATAAGCGATCGACCGGAAATTATCAATTTGAACGTGGATAGAGAGCCTCGTTTTTACGCATGGATTACTTATGATGGCGCGGATATTGGTCCTAAGTTGAACGCCGGTAAGTCTTTCCGTGTCGATTTGCGTGATTCGGAAAAAAGCGGGTATAATCCCACCGATGCTGTCAGGGACCAGTGTCAAACGGGTTACTTAGTCAATAAATGGTTCAGTCCCCGTACCAATTGGACAGCTAGCAGTCAGGAATTAAAGGGCAATCTTTGGCCTTATATCCGCATGGCTGAACTCTATCTGAATCTGGCTGAATGTAGTGCCGAACTATATATGGCCAACGGTGATAATGCTGAATTACAAAATGCACTTGCCAATCTCAATATAGTAAGGACCCGTGCCGGAATTGCTCCTCTTTCCACTGCTGATTGTACGGATATAATGACAATCCGCGATTGGGTACGTGCCGAGCGCCGCAATGAACTTTTTATGGAAGGTCACAGGTATTACGACCTGCGTCGTTGGGTCGTTGCTGACCAATACTTAAGTAAGGGTGTCAGAGAGGGACTGAACAGTTTTGTCGGACGGGTAAAAAATCCTTCCATCGAGACCTTTAACCAACGAGTGAAGGTGGAAGGTGATTATAAATGGGATAATAAGCTTTATCTGTTACCTATCAGTCAAGATGAACTTTACTCGAACCCGCAAATGATGCAAGCACCCTGGTATTAATTATCAATTAAAATCTATTAACGATGAAACAATTAATCAATAAGATAGGAATTATTGCTATTGTGCTGCTGGTATTTGCCGCCTGCGATAATTCAGAATACGAGATGGACAATCTTTTTCCTTCAGCGTATCATAGGATGACAAGTATCCAGGATAAACCTGACGGTGACATTATTCTCTATGAAAGCGGAGATGACGGTCAAATGACATTTTCCGTCTTACGCACCGGTAGCGATCCTTCGTTGCCGGCTGAGGTGGGAATTGAGACAATGACACAGGAAGAACTTGAAAGTTATAATGCCGATTTCCAGTTGGTAGATCCTTCGTTGTATACCGTCCCAAAAACAGTCTCATTTGCTCCCGACGAGCGATATAAGGACATCGTGGTAACTTTTACGGCAGAGAATATCGTTCGTCTGAAGGAATTGATCAGTGCGTTGGAATCGGATGAGAAGTGCTATATTGCATTGAAAATTAAAGATATAGGGCACGGTGCGGTTTATGAGGAAAAGAATTATATTTTACGGAAAGTTACTATTACACAACCCTCCGTTCAAATAGTCGGAAGTGTTGATAGTAAGGAGGATAATCCTACATGGATTGATATAGCCACAAATCCTGAAATTTCATTCTCCTTAAAATTGGATATTGCTAATAACTGGAACTTCAGATGTCATTTGGTGTACAATCCTGATCTGATAGAAGCTTATAATGCCAAGTATGGCACATCATTTCAACCGTTGCCTTTTCCGGATAATATCTTGATCGAGAACAGTGAGGTAGAATTCACAAAAGGAGAGGGTAATGGAGATGTGAACCCTAAACTGAAGATTAATAATCCTGATTTTAATGGAGCAGGACTCTATTTAGTCCCCATTGAAGCGCAAAGCGAGACTTTCCAGAGTGAGGTCTACTATATCGTGCTTGAGAACAGGGTGAATCTTAGGGAAGACATGTTGTATGCTCCATTTACCGTCACTTACGATGGTTCCTGGTGGACGGGACTGTTAGATAACGATTGGGATACTTTTTGGCATACTCCATGGAAAGAACCCAAGTATTATAATAGTGAATATGGACATTGGTTCCAGATAAAATTTGACACCCCCCTAAAGTATGGCTTTCGGCTTAAATATTGGACACGAAACTATAATCCGGTCTTGCCTATCGAAATCAAAATATGTACCAGTACGGATAATGGTGAAACCTGGACGGTTGTAGATCAGCGTAGCAGTGATCTTTGCGGTATTGCAAGCAGCTGGCTTTCCCCGGCTTATGAAAGCCTGATTTCACCGATTACCCATCTGCGCTTTTCTATCATGAAATCTAATAATGGTAGATGCGGAATCGATTCAGGAGCTTCTAGCGCTCTTTCAGGATTTAGGGTGTGGGGAAAATAATGTTGACGAATAATCTATCAAAATGATGCAAGTAATGAAAAAATTAATGACTTTCTTTTTAATGTTGGCAATCTTGTCTTTCGGCTGCTCATCTGAGAATGAAATCAAAAATTCCGGTGTTCAAAAAGTTATGATTCGACTGGTAGATTCAAACGGACAGTTGATCCGTGAGAATGTCTCATTGACGGTTTCCAGCATCCGAACCGATTTTAATTCGGTTGCTCCCTTTATAGAACGAACGGAGACAAGCGGAAGCTATACTTTCTCTATTTATATGACTTCAAGGATGGTTGTGAGCGCAGTGGCTCCCAATTATAATCCGGTACGTAAGGAATTGCTACTGGAGCCCTCTTCGGAGGAAAATATAACGATAGATATTGTCATGCACCCCCGTTCGGGTTTACGCCTGATGGGCTATAATGTGCAGGACGGATGGAAGCATTCTGAATTACAGATAGAGAATTTCACTAATTGGGTAAAAAAGTATGATCCCGATATTATTCTGTTTTGCGAATTAAATAATAATGTGCAGGATGAAACCGCTATCCGTACGGATGAAGAACTGCTCGCCTTGTCGAAACAGTGGGGACACGATTATGCAACGATTCTAAAAGATTGGGGTTATCCAACAGGGATAACTTCACGGTATGAGATAACGGATATCGAGAAAGTGCAACTAAATACGCAGCCGGAAACGGGATATAGAGTGCATGGATTTATTCAGGCCAAATGTGAGGGATTGGATCTTTTTGCAGCCCATTTGTCTTCCCAGGATAAAAGAACTCGGGAGATTGAAGCAGAAGAAATAGCACGGCGGGCGAGTCTTGTTTCTTATGCAGTTGTCTCCGGAGATATGAATACGGATAGCAGGATCGATGAGTCATTTGTTCCGAACGGATATTTTCAGAGTAATCATTGGTATGAGCGGGTGAACGAATACAGTGTTATGGATAAATTCCTGGATGCCGGACTGAAAGATGCATTCTGGCTTGCTTCTACGACATACAAGGCGAGTTTTCCTGCAGACAGGGATTATGCTACTCTGGATCAGCTTGGACTGAGACTCGATTATATGCTGTTGACTCCGGCGCTTGCTCCCAGATGTGATTTTTTTGATATATTGAATGTTTCATACACAAGAACAGGATCCGATCATTTTCCTACGTTCATGCATCTCGAATTGAATGATTAGAAATAAAGAACAACTCTTTTTGTTGAATGGATTTATTTCAATATTTTTGAGAAAATAAATTTATGAGAAAATATCTTACATTCATGCTGATGATATGCTTTATCAGCGTTTTCAGCCATTGTGGGAGGAGTAGAACGGCGACGGTTTCCTCAACCGTTCCGGATCCTCCCGCCCGGTATTATGTCAATCCGGTCATCAGTCAATCTACACCCGATCCGACTGTGATCAGGGATCTCCAAACAGGTCTTTATTTTTTATATGGGACGGAAGATACACGTAATATTCCCATATACCGGTCTGAAAACCTGGTCGACTGGACATTGACAGGGACTGTCTTCACCGATGAGGTGCGGCCTAAAGGAAACCTTTGGGCACCGGAAATCTGTCGTATCAAGGATAAATACGTGTTGTTTTATTCTCTCTGGAATGGCGATGTATGGACCAGTCTCATTGGCTACGCGGTTGCTGATTCTCCTCAAGGTCCTTTTATGGATAAGGGAGCTGTCATAAAAAGCCGGGATATTGGGGTAGAGCAATCTATCGATCAATATTATATTGAGGATAAGGGTAAGTCTTATCTGTTTTGGGGCAGCTTCAGGAATATTTATGCCGTGGAACTTGATATCACGGATGAGTTGGTGATCACGGTGAAAGAAGAGACCAAACAGCAAATAGCAGGAAATGCCTTTGAAGGAACCAATATCTATCGATACAAGGGATATTATTATCTTTTTGCTTCGATCGGTGATTTTACCAATGATACCTATCGGACGGTGGTCGGTCGTTCCTCCAATTTATTAGGACCCTATGCGGATAAGGAAGGAAAGTTGATGCTTGACAATGGATATGAAGTTGTCATGGGAAACAGTGAGCAGTTTTATGGTTTGGGTCATAATGCCGGTCTGGTAGAGGATGACGCCGGTCAGACATGGATGTTTTATCACGGCTATGAGCGTCAGACGAAGAAAGGACGGTACGTTTTTCTGGATAAAGTCTTCTGGGACGATCAGGATTGGCCTTATATTCAAGGAGGGATTTCTTCAACGAAAGCAGTAATTCCTGTTATACATAAAGACGGTTTTTAACGATAAAAAAGGGAATTTCTCCACAGATGCGGCTTGCTTTACTTTTTCTTTTTTGTTTTTTTTATATTATCCCCCCTCTCCACGCGAAGGATAAGATAGAATACTACTTTAAAAGGCTTAACATAGAGAATGGTCTGTCGCAGAATACCGTTTCTTGCATCTTGCAGGATTATCAGGGATTTATGTGGTTTGGGACAAAAGATGGGCTCAATCGTTTTGACGGGCAACAATTTCGGGTCTTTAACAAAGGATCTGCCGGTTTGGAGAATGATTTTATTACCACATTATTTGAAGCTTCAAATGGTGACCTTTGGGTAGGGACGGATGCCGGTGTGTATATTTATAATCCTGTAAAAGAATTGTTTACTCCTTTTGATCTGCAAACAGCGCAGGGAGAATCAATACAGCACACCGTTACCCGGATAGAAGAATGGAAAGATAGTACGATCTGGATTTCAGTAGATTATCAGGGTTTATTTCAATATGATTATATAAATTCACATTTATACCATCCGGTAAATTATGACATACATGCCGATTCGTTGGCGAATATTTCTCACTTCTGGTTTGAAGGTGATGTCTGCTGGATGGCCCTGTATGGAGATAACTTATATTATACGGATGACTTTAAAAGCAGACAAACGTTTAAGGATATCCATGGCGATGAGTTATTCAAAGGAGATATAATTACATCACAAATACAGGGAAATCATAATTGCTGGTATGTGGGCTCTGCGAAAGGACTTGTCGAGATCAATATGACTACCGGAAGATCCAGACGTTTGTTGAACGAGTATGTAAGGGCATTGCAGTTTAATGCGGATAATGAATTATGGATCGGAACAGAGACCGGTCTTTATATCTATTATCTGGATATCAATATTTTTATCCATCTTACCGATTCCAAGTCGGCCGATCCTTATGCTTTAAGTGATAATGTCATTTATTCCCTTTTTCGGGATAATGAAGGCTCCATGTGGGTAGGATCCTACTTTGGGGGGATAAACTATTATCCATACCCTTATACCTATTTCGAAAAATATTATTCGGAACGAAACGGAAATTTTGGGAAAAGGATACGGGAATTCTGCGAGAGCAACGATGGTTCCGTATGGATCGGAACGGAAGATAAAGGTCTTTTCCATTTTGATCCGGAGAGCGGGGTCATCGAGCCGTTTGAACATCCTTCAATTTTCCATAACGTACATGGTTTATGCCTGGACGGGGATTATCTGTGGGTGGGAACATTTTCGGGCAACTTGTGCCGTATTCATTTGCCCACCAAACGACTCAAGCAATACCCCAAAGAGAACGTGATGTCGATCTGTAAGACAAGTTCCGGCACCTTATTGATCGGTACTATCCAGGGATTATTTCGTTTCAACTACGGTACCGATGATTTTATACCGGTTTTGCCGCTGAGTAATAGAAATATCAATCATATATTGGAAGATTCAAGAGGTGATCTATGGGTGTCTACCTATGCCAATGGGGTGTATCAATATAATGTCAGGCAAAAATCGTGGAAAAATTTTTGTTACCGTAAAAACGATTCTTCTTCCTTACAAAGTGATAAAGTTACCAGTGTATTTGAAGATAGTAAAAAAAGAATCTGGGTGCTGACCCAGGGAGGAGGAGCCTGTTTGTATAATCCTGATGGCCCGGGATTCACTTGTTACGACAGCGCCTATGGATTCCCGGGAAATACTGTTTATAGGATGGAAGAGGATACCAAGAAGAACTTATGGCTTACAACGAACCAAGGATTGGTCCTTTTTAATCCCGAAGAAGATTACCGGCAGATTTATACTACCGAAGACGGCCTTTTGTCCAACCAGTTTAATTATCAATCCAGTTACAAGGATAAGAAAGGGTGCATTTATTTTGGCGGCATCAACGGATTTATCATTTTTGATCCGGCGACCTTCACTGAAAAAAAGGGAGATCCTCCAATCGTAATTACGGATCTTTTCCTGTATAACAAACCGGCCCGCGTAGGAGCAACCGGTTCCCCGCTGGATAAAAGTATTCTTTTCACCGACAGAATAGTTTTAAAGCCGGTGCAAAATTCATTTTCCCTTCATGTCTCCACGTTAGGCTATCAATCCATTTCTTCACATCCGCTGTTTTATACCCTTGAAGGGTTTAATAACGAATGGCATCCCGTTGAAAAAAGCCGTATCATTAATTTTTCCCATTTACCTTACGGCACGTACAAGTTGCGGATCAGGAGTGATATAAAAGGGAGCAATGAACGGATGCTGGAGATCCGTGTCGTTCCTCCGGTTTATTTGACGGGATGGGCTTATTTCTTCTATACCCTTTTTGGCTTGGTGATGGTGGTTACCTTATTCCTTTTTTATCAGAAGAAAAACAAAAATAAACAGCAAAGGTTGATTGAAAAGATAAAATTGGAAAAGGAAAAGGATTTATATGCTTCCAAGATTAACTTTTTTACCAATGTAACGCATGAGATACGTACTCCGTTAACCCTGATCAAGACACCGCTTGAAAATATCCTGACGTCGGAAGAAATTCCAGGCAAGATCAAAAAGGATATGGAAATTATGGATATGAATACCAATCGTTTGTTGGATTTGGTGAATCAATTGCTTGATTTTCGGAAGGCTGAAATTCAAGGGTTTCAGCTGACGTTTGAAAACTGCAATATCAACGATATCGTGCAGGATATATATCAACGTTTTACCTCCCTCGCCCGGCAGAAGAAGCTGGAATATGTGATCAGGCAAACGGAGGATGTTTATACGGCATGCGACCGGGAAGCACTGACCAAGATCATAAGTAACTTGTTGACAAACGCCATCAAATATTCGGCTACTTATATACATCTAAGCCTTTGGTCGGAGAATAATGCTTTCTTATTGTCGATTGCCAATGATGGTGAAATTATTCCACCTGATAAAAGGGAGGAAATATTTAAACCTTTTGAGCAATATGAAAATGCACAAATGTATCCTACCTTAGGAACTGGTATCGGTTTGGCATTGGCCCGCTCTTTGACTGAATTGCATGACGGGAGTCTGAAGATGGATGATTCTGCTGATCAGAATTGTTTCATATTGACAATACCCATAAGACATATTCAGGAGGATAAGGCAATTCCCTATACTGAAGATTTGATCCTTGATGAAGAAGTTGAAGAAAAACAAAAAGAGGCAGGAGACAAACAAAAACCGATGATATTATTGGTGGAGGATAATCCGGAGATGCTCTCGTATATTAGCCGGCAGTTGTCATCCTCCTATCGGATATTAAAGGCGAAGAATGGTGCCCGGGCTCTGGATATATTGGAAGGGCAGATGGTCAACCTGATTGTTTCTGATGTGATGATGCCCGAAGTAGATGGTCTGGAGCTTTGTATGCGATTGAAAACGAATCTGACTTTCAGTCATATCCCCATCATATTATTGACGGCGAAGGTTACGTTGCAATCTAAAATAGACGGATTGCAATCAGGTGCAGATGCTTATATCGAAAAACCTTTTTCCGTAGAATTACTGAAAATAACAATCGCCAATCTATTGACTAACAGAGAAAAACTTCGTCATTCATTTATTCATTCGCCTCTTGTACAGATCAACTCGATGGGAGGAGGGGAGGTAGAACGCGAATTCCTAAAAACAATTACTCAGATAATAGACGAAAATATGCAGGATCCCGAATTCAATCTCGAGAAATTGGCCGATTTACTCCATATGAGCCTTTCGAGTTTGCATCGGAAAATGAAAGGCTCTTTGGACATGACTCCGAACGACTATATCCGCTTAAGGCGATTAAAAAAAGCTGCCCAATTATTATACGAGGATAATTACCGGATCAAAGAGGTTTGCTATATGGTCGGATTTAATACACCTTCCTATTTTTCCAAATGCTTTCAGAAGCAATTTGGCACACTGCCGAATGAATTTATGGGTATTAAAGAACAAGGATAGGCTATGCTATAATACAATAATTTATCAGACAAAAAACCGAATCACAACCGGATAAGTTCCAGTAGCCTCTTCCATGTATCAGGGTGTTGTTTTTTAAACCTCCGCACTTTGCTGTCCCGCCGGGCTGTTTTAAGCCATTTGCGCCAGTAGAGGGCGAAATAGAAAGTAATCGGCATCAGGATAAAATAACCGAGCGCCAAAATCCGTTCCTTTGTAATGGCTCCGATGGTCAGCGACTGGATCAGGTCGAATATGGGGACGAAAAGAAGCCCCGATGCGTATCTTACCGATGGGATAAACTGCTTGTCCTTGAAAATCCCGGTCAGCTTCTTATTGAGCAGGATGGGGAAGATACCGTTCAGCAATCCGAAAAACGCCACCGGACCGGAAAGGATAAGTGCTGCATAACGGACAAAGAGATTACTTGCAGAGGGAATTTTCTCTATCCGATCTTTTGAATTGAGCCCGTATTTTTTCAATAGGGTATGCGCTTCACGGAAACCGTCTGTTTTTCGGTCGAATTCGTCCCGGTCATTTTCATACAGCTCATCCAGTTTCCTGACGATATAGAGTGCTGCCTGAAGAAAATTATCTTTTCTTTTCGGGTATTTTTCATGTGCTATCCGGTCGCCATTCCAGTCAATGGCATAGATATATTCGTTGTAAAAATCATCATTCCATATGTTCACCACCATCGACTTGAGCCGGTTTTCCAGTTCCTGCCTTAATTGGTTGACGGCCAAAACGGGATTCTCAATATAAACATCCCTATAATCGGATACTTCAATGGGAGCGCCGAAAGTAACGTAGGCATCCGATAAGAAACCAAACATATCCCTGTAGTAAATAGATATGGGAATAATCTGGCTTTGGAGCTGAAAGTCGACCGATGCTTCGGTGGGTAATACAATGCGTGGCACCGCTTTTTGTATAGGGAGTAATGACTGTTTCGGGTTATGTCTTGCTTCGGGAAAGAGTGCGATGGGATTATTTTTCCGTAGGATGCGTGCAGCATTGTCGAATATCTCACTGTTCTTGTCAAGATTGTCCTTGCCGTCGCGAATGCGGAAGACCGGCATAATACGCATTCCTTTCAGTAGCCATGCTACAAACTTTTGTTTGAAGATATCGGCACGGGCCAAAAAAACGATTTGTTTACGGTGATAGCTGGAGAATACCAACAGCAATGCGTCTAACAGTGCGTTACGGTGGTTGGGCGCCAGGATGACCGCCCTGTCTTTGGAAACATTTTCCTTTTTCCCGACAAATATCATCCTCCTGAAATTCAGCCTCAAAGGGATGCTCACCGTTAACTTGGCCAGCGTATATCGAAAATCGTAACGGTATATCATATATTGAAGGTTTTAATGCATATTTTCATCAGACAAATTTATTGGATTCCTTCAGGAGTGACTATGTGGCTTCTCCAGTAAAACGCCAGCATGAGTCCGGCCACGATATGCCATATACCCCACCATGCGGCAATGAAAGCCATCCCTCCCAAATTAAGCTCTGGAGGAAATATCCTTGGATTAAAAATCAGCGCGAGTCCTAATCCGGAATTCTGGATACCGGTTTCGATAGAGATAGTTCTGCAGTTGATTTCACTTACTCCTAATGACTTTGGTAAAAAATATCCACTCAGAAAAGCCAACCCGTTATGGATAAGCACCAGAAAGAATATCAGATGGATATAGCGAAGGAACAGGTCGAAATTACCTGCCAATGCCGCTACGATAAAACCTACGAAAAAGATGACAGAAGCTGCCTGTATCGGCTTGTCGACTTTGGCGGTGAATTTAGGGAATTTCATTCCCACAATCATGCCTAAAATCACGGGAATACCCAGGATCAGAAAAACCGTCCGGAACATCTCCACCGGGTCAATAGTGATGGGAACCAATAAGGGCGAATGTCTGGCATAAAGCCCGCCCCAGAATGCAAAATTAAATGGCGTCATAAAAAGACTCATGACAGTAGTGATGGCCGTGAGGCTCACTGACAGGGTGACATTCGATTTTGAAATGGAAGAAATCAGATTCGATACATTCCCGCCCGGACAGGCAGCTATGAGGATCATCCCCATAGCCACGGCGGTACTGGGGCGCAGGATGATTACCAACACAAAAGTGAGTGCCGGCAGTAATATATATTGTGCGATCACCCCTAATATCACCGGTTTGGGGTTGAACACCAATGTTTTAAAATGCTGTGGCTTGATGCTTAGCGCTACGCCAAACATGATAAATGCGATGGCGATATTCATCAGGTTGACACTCTCCCTGTTAAAGTTCAGCCGGATCGTGTCAAGTTGTTCCAGATTCCCGAAAAGGGACAATAACGGAGTAAATTGCATTGGATGACTGATTGATTTTAGCTGCAAAGTTAGCATTTCCTGTAAGAAATACTAACTTTGTAAAAGATCTAAACTGAATTTATATGAGTTCACCTCTTGCCGAACGGTTACGACCGCAACACCTTGATGAACTGATCGGTCAATCGCACCTGATCGGTAAAGGTGCCGTATTGCGCCGGATGATCGACTCGGGAAGGATACCGTCCATCATCCTCTGGGGACCTCCCGGTGTAGGGAAGACCACCCTTGCCAATATTATCGCCAACACGTTAAATGCTCCTTTTTACAAGTTGAGTGCCATCAATTCGGGTGTAAAAGATGTAAGGGAAGTGATTGAAAAGGCAAAGAACAACCGCTTTTTCGAGACTACTGCCCCCATCCTTTTTATCGATGAAATCCACCGGTTCAGCAAGTCGCAACAGGATTCCTTGCTGAATGCCGTGGAGACGGGTATTGTCACGTTGATTGGCGCCACTACCGAGAATCCTTCGTTCGAGGTGATCCGTCCGTTGCTTTCCCGTTGTCAGGTTTATGTATTGAAACCGCTGGAGAAGAAAGAGCTGGAGCAGTTGTTAAACCGTGCCCTTACGGAGGACCACATCCTAAAAGAGAAAAATATAGAGGTTAAGGAGACCGATGCCTTATTCCGGTTTTCAGGAGGGGATGCCCGGAAACTGCTTAATATTTTAGAGTTGACGGTTTCTTCAGATGGTGATGAAAAGATTGTTATTACGGACAAGATGGTGACTGAACGGCTTCAGGAAAATCCGGCGGCGTATGACAAGGGAGGAGAGATGCATTATGATATCATTTCCGCATTTATCAAGTCGATAAGGGGAAGCGATCCCGATGCGGCAATCTACTGGCTGGCACGGATGGTGGCAGGAGGAGAAGATCCCAAATTTATAGCCCGCAGGTTGGTTATTTCTGCTGCCGAGGATATTGGTTTGGCGAATCCCAATGCGTTGTTATTGGCCAATGCCTGTTTTGAGACATTGCAAAAGATCGGTTGGCCGGAAGGACGTATCGTATTGGCGGAAACCACCATTTATCTTGCTGCATCCCCTAAAAGCAATTCCGCTTATCTGGCCATAGGCAGTGCTATCTCGAAAGTGGAACAGACGGGTAACCTGCCTGTACCGTTACATCTGCGCAATGCTCCTACTTCGCTAATGAAAGAGCTTAATTATGGCAAGGAATACAAGTATGCCCACGACTACGAAAATAATTTTGTGAATCAGGAATATCTTCCCAAAGAGTTGAAGAATAGTCGTTTTTGGGAACCCCAACCCAATCCTGCCGAAACCAAAATGAATGATCTTATGAAAAAACTCCGGGAAGGGAAAGAATAATACACCCACTCAATCACCTAACCTCCTTTCCACTTTATTAATACCAGTTCGTTCCTCTGTCATAGGGCGAACTTCGTTCATCCCATTTCAAGTCTTGCAACAGTGAGGAGCTGGCGCGTATTGTAAAGTTATAGGATTTATAAGGACCGATAGGTATAAAACTGGCTGACATGCTCCAGCAGTGCAGGTTACGGGTGAGTGTACAATTGATATTGGTAAATTTCTTCAGGTCGAAATTATAATCGGTATTGAAAGTGAAATTCCAGTTCTTCGTCGGTTGCAAGGACCCGCTTAAACCGAAATTATGGGTAAGTTTTCCCTCATATTCCATACGATTCTTGTTGAATTCCCCATATCCATATCGTAACGAATAATTGAAAGAAAGATTCCAGTTCACCGCATTTTTCAGATAACCATCGCTGTCGAATTCTCCCATGGAATTGTCCTCGTTCGGAGCAAATGAACTTCTTTTACTTGCCTCTTCATAGGGGTTTGCCCCGATTGTACCATCGTCGGGCAGGTTCGCATCCGGATCCTGTTCTTTTTCATCCTTATTATCGCCGCCACGGCCGAACAGCTTCTTGAAGGTATCCTGGTTCAACGAGTAGGAGAAAGAGGTGCCGGTATTCATCAGTTTGCCGATTCCTTTGCCATTGAATGCCCTGAGTTTATCTACCCTCACCGGTCTGTCGTTATGGTCCAGTTCGTAAAGATAGGGATCCCATGTGGCATTCAGGCTAAGGGTGTATGATTTGGATAACTTCAGGCGTAGATTTGTATTGATGTTGCTCCATTTCATCGAGTCGGCCATCATGTTATAGCTGAAATTAATCCCCAGGTCATCTATCAGGCTTATCTTTTTAATTCCTGTTGAGTCCTTGTCACTTTTGACTTTCATTTCGAGGTTGTTCTTGAAGTCGAAGCCGATACTTCCGCTTTTCCCTGTGGGAGCGGTTCCAAACATCATAGAGGAGTAGGGGGAATAGGTATATTCCACATCTTCGCCATACTCGTTCTTATAAGTATAAGTCTCATAGAAATTATATTTCGGATCGCCGAAATCGGGTCGGTAACTCAGGCTGATACTGGGAGAAAACACGTGGCGGATGGCTTGCACCTTGTCTCCGAACATTTTCCAGGGAGTGTACATCCCATAGAATTTTGTTTGAGCGCTGATGGATGTGGAGTAATCATACACCCGTTTAAATCCATATACGGTATCTACGGGAACATGCCTCTTGACGACGGGGTCCCAGGCTTGCTTATGCGCACCTGTATACCAGCGTTCGGTATAATTGAATGAAGGTGATACCTGGATAAAATCAAAAAGGGTAAAGGTGGCACTTACGGGAATATTATGTTTCATTCCGTTTGTCCAGTCGCGTATAAGGTCTGATTTCAGGAAACGATCTTCTTTTGTAGTGATAGAGTTTCGAAATTCACCGGAATAGCTCATCGATATTTTTTCATACCACCGTTCGCTGCCCACCACATTCTTCCTCTTAAAGGGGTAGATGCGGCTCATATTCGCCGATAGGTTGGGAAGTGTGGCGGCGATGGTGGAATCGCGCGATACTTGGTTAAAACTCATCGTTGCCGAGAGACTCCATGGTGAATCAGGGAAACGCTGTGTAATGTTTACACTCGAACTTTTTGTGTTTTGGGCGGATTCACGCTGGTAGAGGCGGCCGAGATCCCTATGGTTGTTCCTGCTGGTAGAGAAGTTCACACTGGCCGACAGGGTCCGGTACATATTGGCTTTTGGGTCCTGTGAATGGGTCCAGTTGATGCGAAGGTCTTTCGCTACAGAATAAGCGTCAGGAGCCACATCTTTCAATTCTTTCTCGCCGGTTACGGTGTTCAGGTAGTAAAAATTAAAATTGCCTGAGTATTTATATCTTTTACGATAATTGGAGCGGGCACCGGCGCCCCATGAACCTTTTGTGTAAATCTCCCCCGTGACGGCAAGATCGATATAATCGCTCAGGGCAAAGTAATAACCCCCATTATGAAGATAGAACCCACGGGTCATTTCTTCACCATAACTCGGCATGATGATACCTGATGAATAGCTTTTTGTAAAGGGGAAGAAGGCAAAAGGTAATACTATGGGAAATAGCGGCACATCGGCTACTACTAACCATGCCGGACCGGTAACTACGTCCTTGTCTGGTCGTACCTTGGCTTTCGACAGGTTGAGGTAGAAGTGGGGGTGGTCATGCTGGTCGCAGGTAGTATATTTCGCATTTCGCATGTAGAAAGAATTGTCGGGGTTCATTTTCGCCTCATTGGCCACGATGTGACCCTCTCCCTGTTGCGTGATGACATTGTGGATAAATGCTTTGCGGGTATCGAAATTATATCGTACCCCTTTCATTTCATATTCTGTTCCTCCCTCCGAGAAAACGGGATGGCCGAATTCTTTTCCGGCAGAGTCGATCCCGAAAGTAGAGGAGATAATACTACTGTCCAGATCCATAGTGATATATTCCCCCTTGATCGCCAAGTCTCCATACTTGACATCGGCGTCTCCATAAAGGTAACCCATATTATTGCCTGTAAATACCATAGAATCCTTGGCTGTATAATAAACAGTAGTTTCCAATACCTCTTTTTTTGTGGCAACAGTATCGGGAGCAGCTTTAAGGGAATCTTGTACTTGTGGGGGGCCGACAGAATCAGTGATTTGTCTTATCTTGGTGGAGAGGATGGATTCCGATGTGGCGATTCGTACTGCTATATCTGTTGCTGCAGCTGCTTTATGGATAAAGAAGCCTGAGAATAAGATACTCAGCATGAAACAAATATATATATATCGTAATAATTGCCTCATTGGGAAATCAGCAGTTAGTGTGTGGTTTTGAACGCAAAACTACACATTAATGGATTAATTCGCAGCAAAAATAATAAAAAGAAACTTAAGACTGGTCGATTAGCTGCTTTTTAAACAGATTGAAGTCTTTTGGCAATGAGATGGACTGTTTTTTATTTTTCATAAAAGCTGCGAGGGCGTCCGGTATCTGCAAAGAACCTCTGATACATGAACCGACTGTCTCTCTGAATTTAGCCGGATGTGCGGTAGCGAGGAAAATTCCCGTTTCATCCGGTTTTTTCCCTTCTTTCAATGCCAGGTAAGCGCATGCACCGTGCGGATCCAGAAGGTAATCTGATTTGGCATAGACATTACTGATAGCCATTCTAATCTCTTCGTCGCTATATTTGTACGATGACACATCGGCGGTGATTGCCTCATGTGAATGCCCATATAAATCGAGGATGCGCTCAAAATTACTGGGTGCCCCCACGTCCATGGCATTGGCAATAGTTTGTACAGATGTTCTCGGGATATACTTTCCGGTTTGAAGATATTCCCTGAATACATCATTCCGGTTATTGACCGCAATGAATTTGTCTACCGAAAGTCCCATCCGTTTGGCGAAAAGGCCGGCGGTAAGGTTACCCAAGTTACCACTCGGCACTGATACCACCACTTTTGCGTCTTGCAGTTCTCTTTTCAATTGTGCATAAGCCCAAAAATAATAAAATGACTGTGGTAGGAAGCGGGCCACATTGATAGAATTTGCAGAAGTGAGTTTCAACCGGCTGTTCAGCTCTTCATCCATAAATGCCGATTTGACCAATGTCTGACAATCGTCAAAAGTGCCGTCCACCTCTAAAGCAGTGATATTTTGTCCCAGTGTAGTAAATTGGGCTTCCTGCATCTCACTCACTTTTCCTGAAGGATATAATACAAATACTTTAATTCCTTCTACTCCCAGGAAACCGTTGGCCACCGCACTACCGGTATCCCCAGATGTAGCTACAAGCACATTTACCTCTTCCTTCCCTTCCTGTACGAAGTGGGAAAGCATTCGTGCCATGAAACGGGCTCCCACATCCTTGAACGCAAATGTGGGACCATGGAACAATTCCAATACATAAACTCCCTCTTCCACTTCTTTGAGTGGAATTTCAAAGTTCAATGTATCAGAAACGATAGCATCCAGTTTTTCTTTTGGAATATCTTCACCAAAAAATACTTCCGCAACGGTTTTAGCAATTTCATGCAATTCATAATTTTCGATCTCTTCGAAAAAACCGGCCGGGAGCCGGTCAATCCGTTCAGGCATATAAAGTCCCCTGTCAGGTGCCAGTCCCTTAACAACTGCTTCCTGCAAGGACACCACGGGTGCTTTTTTATTTGTACTGTAATATTTCATACGACTAAAATTATTTCTTTTCAATGGTATATGGACTTATTTTCCACTTTCAAATACTGCTTTCATAAACTGATCCCCATGGAGGAGGCCATAACTCCCTTCCCGGGCGGCAAACTCATCATATACCTCTACGCTGTCGGGTTTAATATCCCTATGATAGATAAGGAAAGGAATTGGTGCACGTGTATGTGTCCGTATGGCACAAGGAGTAGGATGGTCGGGTAGGATGGCAATAGTGACCGGTTCGTCCCATTGTGTGGTCTCTTCGTAGATCGTCTTTACAATACGTGTATCCAGGTTCTCTATTGTTCTTACTTTCAATGCGGCATCACCTTCATGCCCCGCTTCGTCACTCGCTTCGATGTGTAGATATACAAAATCTTTTTCTTTCAAGGCCTTGAGGGCGGCTTGCGCTTTCCCCTCATAATTGGTGTCATACAATCCTGTAGCACCCTCTACCATGATCACCTCCAATCCGGCATATACACCAATCCCCCTGATCAGGTCAACTGCTGAGATCACGGAGCCGGTTTTGATGGGGAACATTTCGTTGAACGGTTTCATTTTAGGACGGAATCCGGGAGACCAGGGCCAGATACTGTTGGCGGGAGACTTTCCTTCTGCTATCCTTTTTTTGTTGACAGGATGATCACTCAATATCTCTTGTGATGCCAAGATCAATCTGTTCAATGCTTCTGCAGTGCCCCTTGCTTCGTCATTCCCCGGTTGTACCAGGTGTGGACGGAATGGCTGTTCCGGAATATCGTGGGGCGGGGTGCAATGGAGATACTTGTCTCCTCCTTTCATTTTTAACAGATGACGGTAGGAGACACCCGGGTAAAAACTGAAGATATCGTCACCCAACTCATTGTTGAGGAACCGGATCAGTTCAGTTGCTTCGGAGGTAGATATATGTCCTGCCGAATGGTTCTTTAGCAGGTCACCTTCCATACATACCAGGTTACAACGCATGCCCATTTCTCCGGGGAGGATATCCACCCCCATGCTTGCCGCTTCCAGTACGCCACGCCCTTCATATACCGAAGGGATATGGTAGCCCATGACTGAAAGGTTGGCTATTTCACTTCCGGGGGCAAACCCTTCGGGGACAGTGTCCAGCAGTCCATTCCTGCCTTTTCGGGCCAGGAGATCCATATAGGGTGTGGCAGCCGCCTGAATGGTTGTTTTATTTTCCAATGAGGTAATGGGCTCATCGGCCATGCCGTCGCCAAGAATTATTATATATTTCATTTTATTTTCAATAAAATATTTATCTGATATTTGCAATTGAGATGATATCTGAAAATACACCTGCGGCTGTTACGCCGGCACCGGCACCATATCCTTTGATTACCATCGGATATTCGTTGTAGCGTTCGGTAGTGATCATGATGATGTTGTTGCTGCCTTCCAGATCGTAGAAAGGGTGTCCCTGCTGTACTTCCCGCAATCCTACTTCACATTTCCCATTGTCGTACGATGCTACAAAACGGAGCCGTTTTCCTTCTTTCTCCAGTTCCTGGCGGCGGGATTCGAAAGATGCATCCATCTCGGGAATGGTTTGCCAGAATTCCTGAAGGGAACCGTCGAAATATTTCTGGGGTACGAAGAGATTTTTCTTTACATCCGATTGGTTTACATGGGCACCTGCTTCACGGGAGAGAATGACTAACTTCCGTGTCACATCCAATCCGCTCAGGTCAATGCGGGGATCGGGTTCGGCAAACTGTGCGTCGACCGCCATCCGGATGGCTTTGCTGAACTGGATATCTTCACTCAGCGTATTAAAGATAAAGTTTAATGTGCCGGAAAGTACCGCTTCCAGTTTCACGATCTTATCTCCCGAATTGATCAGGGAGTTCATCGTGTTAATAATGGGAAGACCGGCTCCCACGTTTGTTTCAAAAAGGAATTTGACCCCTGCTTTACGGGCGGTTTCTTTCAGGTGACGGTAACTTTCATAATCAGATGAGGCGGCAATTTTATTAGCAGTAACTACCGAAATATTTTTTGCCATCAATTCGCCGTATAGTTTTGCAATGTCCGCACTTGCGGTACAATCGACAAATACGGAATTGAAGATATTCATCTTGATGATTTCGTCCCGAATGCGTTCCGGTGAACTTTGCACGCCGTTGGTCATCAGCTTGTCGAAATACCCGTCCAGCGGTATTCCGTCGCGGGTGAACAATGCTTTGCGTCCGTTGGCGATTCCTACTATATTGATTCGTAGCTTATTTTGTTCTTTCAGCGTGCTTTGCTGTTGTTTGATCTGTTCCAGCAGGTTACCCCCTACCGTACCGGTACCGACAATGAAAAGATTTAATTCCTGGTACTGTGAGAGGAAAAAGGAATCATGGATTACATTGAGAGACTTTTTTAAATCGGATTTGGCGATTACACATGAGATATTGGTTTCCCCCCCCCCTTGTGCCAATGCAACAATACTGATACCGTTCCGTCCCAAAGCGCCGAAGAATTTTCCGGCAATACCGGGCACATGTTTCATATTCTGCCCTACGATGGCAATAGTTGCAAGGTCATACTCCACAATGATATCATTGATGCTTCCCATCCCGATCTCATGGGCAAACTCTTTCCTGAGTACTTGTTGTGAAAGGAGTGCGTCTTGTGATCGCACGCCGATGGATGAACTGTTCTCTGAAGATGCCTGTGAGACGATGAAAACGCTGATGCCGTTGTCGGCCAGTGCGGAGAAGATACGTTTGTTCACGCCGATTACCCCCACCATACCCAATCCTTGGATAGTGATTAGCGCAGTATCATTGATTGATGAAATCCCTTTAATGATCTTCCCGTTTGGTGTGGGCTGGATATTCCGGATAAGGGTTCCCTCTGCTTCGGGGTGGAATGTATTCTTTACACGTATGGGGATATCCTTGTGATAGACGGGAAAGATGGTAGGAGGATAGATTACTTTTGCGCCGAAATTGGATAATTCGATCGCTTCGGTAAATGATAACTCTTCGATGACATAAGCCGAATTAATGATTTTTGGATCTGCTGTCATAAACCCGTCCACGTCGGTCCATATCTCCAGTACCGAGGCATTCATGGCCGCTGCTATGATGGCTGCCGTGTAATCCGATCCACCCCGGCCCAAATTGGTGACATCGTTATTATAGTTGCTCGATGAGATAAATCCCGGCACAATCGCCACATGGGGAGGCGGCATCTCGGAAAATGTCTTACGGATCAAATCATTGGACCGTGCCAGATCGGGGATATGGTTACGGAATTGTTTATCGGTCTTAATGAATTTTGTAGCGTCATAGAGTTGTGAACAGTCTATTATCTTGCTGATGATCAGTGAAGAGAGACGTTCACCGTAGCTGACGATCTTGTCAGAGGTCTTTTGGGACAGATCGCCTATAAGGTAAACCCCTTGTAAGATATTACGCAACTCATCGAATAGTTGCTGTGTTTTTTGCTTTATTTCCCGGATGTCGTCCGGTGAGGTGATCATCTTGTCGATGATCTCATTATGACGGGCGATTATTTCATCAATCAGCGGCTTATAACCGGGATTGCTGTTCAATGCGAAGTCGGCGGCAAGTAACAATCGATCTGTTACGCCACCCAAAGCGGAAACCACCACAATGACGGGTTCCCTTTCTGTTTCTATGATTTTCCTGACTCGTTCCAAACTGGCGGGGTCTCCAACGGATGTCCCTCCAAATTTCATCACCTTCATATGATTATTTTTTTAGAAGCCTGAAGTAAAGAAACCGGTTGTTAAATGAGGATTCCTTACTGTTTTTTTATTATTTGAACTGTTGTGTGTGGAAATTGAATTTATTCGAACGCCATTCGACTTCTGTCTAATGTTGTTACCGTCAAAAAACGGACAAATCCGGTGCGAAGAATTTACATAACCCCCTAAGGGGTCATGGTCATTGTAGTAGTGCTGTGGAGGTATGTTGGATACAATCTCTGCATGGAGAACATATAAATTTGCTGCAAAGATAACGCAATAATTGATAAAATGAAATAAAACCGGGAATTGTTCTTCATTATGAAGAACAATTCCCGGAAAATATTTTTGTCAGGCAGATAAGTATATATTATTTCAAATCTCCTGCTTCCCAAACTTTGTATTGTACCGAGAAATTATCTTTTTTAGGAATAAACACTACTACCGGGAGGCGGCTGTTATAATTCAACAGATAGGTAGTCCCGGTAACCACCTCGGTGCGGCGGGTATTCTCCGGACAAGCCATCCGTGTGGAACGAACTTCACCATCAGATTCAAAGATGAGATAGCTATAACCCCACCCTTCGATATCTTTTTTGACGAACGCTCCCATTAACCCATACTTATTACAGTCCACTTCTGTTGTTATGCCGGGAATAATTTCTATTTTCCGATCTTTCTGCGAATTTTTTATTTCGGGAAGTAATAACACGTAACGGTCATATCCCTCCATCGATTCGGGATATGCATTTAATGCTTCGGTTGCTTCTGTCTCCACTGTATTATTGAGTTCTTTATCCATTACATAGGGAGCAGAAGGATTCCATATCCGTTGTTTTATCTCTATTCCTTCCGAAGCAAAGACCATAGGGGGGATTACTTCGTCACTATTGATAATAATACTTTGCCCCTGTACAAATTCGGTATGTTTGGTGTTATCGGGACAAGCCATCAAAGTAGAAATAGCGTCTCCATTTGATTCAAAAACATAATAACTAATACCGTCACTTAATGTCTTTTGTTCAAAATTACCCATCAATGAGTGGTGATTACAGTCCACTTCCATTGTCTTTCCGGGAATGATCTCTATTTTTATGGGATTAGAGGATCCCTCTTTCGGAGTAGGAACAGATAAGGTATGTACCTGGTATCCGTCTAATGTGTATAATGGAGATACATTACTCATTTGTCCTGTTTTTTTACTTCCACATGCTACAGAAAAGAGTGCTATTGATAATAAAACAGACAACTGTTTTGTTAAAAAAGTAACTTTCATAATGCTATTTTTTAATGATGAAAAGTTGCCGTAACGCATTATACAAAACTTTCCATAATGGAAGGTTCTTTTCGCTTGTTAACCGGCTTTGGTTAGATATTAAACAAATAAGTGCATAAAAGGTTTAAAAGGTGAAAAAACCGGAATGTGATTATTATTTCACATCCCGGTTCGTCGTGTTTTAGAGTGGATTCGCTGCTACCCCCTTAAAAGTGATTTCTACCGGTTTGATATATCCGTTTTCGTCAAACTCCATCTTTTCAATGCAGGTTGCCCGATGATCACGGTGGTTGTCTCCTAATGGGCGGCGGTGGTACACGATATACCAGTCGTCGCTTCCCGGTTTGTGGATCACCGAATGGTGTCCTGCACTGGTAGCAACTTCCGGGTTCTGTTCCAGGATAGTACCGATGCGTTCAAAAGGTCCCAATGGATTATCGGCAATGGCGTAAGCTACCCGGTAATCGGGGCTGCCCCAACCGCCTTCGGACCACATGAAGTAATACTTGCCATTCTCTTTGAACATAAAAGGTCCTTCGGTGTATCCTTCGGGAGTAATATCTTTATAAATATCACCGTCGGGGAAAGGTCTTAGTCCGGTAAAATCGTTATGAAGCAATACTACATTGCAATGACCCCATCCTCCATAAAACATGTAATAGGTACTATCATTCTCTCTGAAAACAAACTGGTCGATAGGTTGGGCGCCGTGTACAATCTCATTGACCAAGGGTTTGCCGATCAAATCCTTATAAGGTCCTTCAGGCCTGTCACTGACTGCTACGCCAATGCCTCCTGTTTCGTCCTCACTATGGATATCGTTTGCTGCAAAAAAGAAATAGTATTTCCCTTCTTTTTCAATTACACCCGGAGCCCACATGGCTATTTTTGCCCATTTTATTTCTGCTGTATCCAGGATATTCTCATGTTTGGTCCAGTTTATCAGATCGGGCGATGAAAAGCAATCAAACTTTACCTGATTCTCGTATAAGTCTGAATAAGTGGGAAATATCCAATACTGGTCATTATATATAATCCCTTCGGGATCGGCGTACCACCCCTCAAAAATTGGGTTTCCTGAATATTGGATCTTGTCGTCATTCCCTTTGTTATTCATACAGGCGGATAATAGTAGGACTCCCGCCATCCATAAAAGCACTTTTTTCATTTCAATGATAAGTTTTTATTTATAATTCCCTCTCCAGTAACTTTTCTCCTGCTGCATTGTACACTTCGAGTGTCAGTTTATCGCCTCTTTTTTCAAGCACCATCACCGTGCCGCCCGGTTCCCGGTTACCTCCGCCGATAATGACAGGGAAATTATTGCCTGCCTCACCTTTTTCAATGACCCGGTAACGGTGGGTATGTCCATTGAGGGAAATATCGAATGGAACGTCCTTGAGTACCGGTATCCACAGGTCGGAACAGGGGGAGAAACTATCAGGTTTCACACCGAAAATGGGGATATGATGGATCAGTATCCTTTTATTGGCATTCTTAAAAGATGTCGATTGTACTTCTTCCTTCAGGAATTCGGCCTGGTCGATCCGGTGCTGGGTATAATCATTCATATCGTAATATACCCAATGGTCGTCCGGTTTGTCTTCTCCGCAATCGAGAAGGACAAAACGGGTGTCACCCAAGGAGAAAGCACTGTATGAATGGCCACGCATTCTGCCCAGGTAATCCCATAGGTGAAGGGAATACTCGCCACGCGTTTCGTGGTTTCCCCTGATAAAGATGGAGGGTATCTCATCGCTTTTGATCCGGGGAGTGTAGGTGATCAACCTGTCTACAATATCGCTTTCAACTTCCACATCATCGAAACAGTCGCCATTAAAGATAACCAGGTCATAGGGCTTGTCATCTACCAAAGAATGCAATTTTTTGAACATCTCCATATTACTGTGGATGTCATTGTATACGATTACCCGGAAATCTTTCATATCATCATTCCAGGTAGTGAATGTTTTGATATCCGATCTGACGGTGTCTCCAAACTCCTTGTAGTAGCTGGAGTATCGGGTGATTTCCTGCGACACCACCCGGTAATAATATTTTGTGCCCGGTTGGAGGTCGGTAAGGCGCACCCGGTTGATTTTGTTGTTCGCCACCATCACTCCTTCAAGGAATGTACGTGCCCGTTTCAGGTTATCGGGATCGGTGCCGTATTCCACCCAACTGCGTGCCGGAACATTGGTCAACCACATCACGGTCATCTCGTCGGTACCGGGATTTTGCAGGTAGGGCATGGTGCGCATCACTTCAGAGGCTGGTGTTTTCAGGCGGATATCCACAAAAATAGGCCTGTGGTCAGATGCCACCTGCTCATCAACCACGTGAGCCCTGTATTTTGCATAGGTCTGCCCTTTGGCGGTATATCCCAATATATAATCGATTGTCCCTGTTGGTTTTCCGGAAGGGAATGTGAACTGTTTCGGGCTGGAAAGAATCTGCCATTGATCCTGGAGATATATAACCGGATCGGAATCGGGAGCAGCATTGAGGTCTCCCATGAGGAATACCGGTTTGTCCTGTTTTTTTACGGCTTCGGTTATTATTTTTACCGATTCGAGGCGCTCTTCGTTGGTGAGCGAAAGGTGTGTATTGACCACCACATATTTCTCGAGTTCCACTATCAGAGCCGTGCGTGCTTCTTTGGCACCCGGGAGGGATATCTTGCTTACCGCAATCGGCTTTTCGCGTGTGAGGACACCATTGCCATATTTTCCCCCATCGTGCAGGATAGAATAACCAAAGGTAGCGTGCATGCCGGTCTGCTCCGCAAGCATCTGCATGATATCGATATTGCCGCTTCTTGCCACCACGCTGTCCACCTCCTGTAATCCCACAACTTCGGGATTGGTGTCGAGGATTAGCCTGCCGATTCGATCAATATCCATTTTACCGTCCATCCCTTCGCCGTGATGGATATTATAACTCATCAGGCGGTGTGTATTTTCCCGTTGCGGAAATGTTTGTGCCTGGACGTGAAACAGTGCCAGGCAGAAAAATAATAAAAAGACCGTTTTTTTCATTTTATCGTATGTTTTTGAGTTTCCTTTCCGCTTTATTATTTTTTAGCAAAGTAAGCAAAAAAAGTGATTTTTACGGTTATTTTGAAAGAAAAATTGAAGTTTCGTATGTCCTGCGTCTACAGGTTGTTTTGAAGGTATCGCATTTTGCAATACCAAAAAGTCAATTTCAGTTTCGGATAGTTGGAATACACTTCCTCCCCTTACTCTTGTGAATTACGCATTTTGCGTTACGCATTTTGCGTAATAATAAAAAGTTGTATATATTTGTACGAAATTAAAATCAATATAATAATATGAATCCGTTTTTACTATATAATTATCTAAGTCCTGATTATTTCTGTGATAGACATGTAGAAACAGAAATTTTATTGAAGAACATAAATAATAAGAGCAATATAGCAGTGTTCTCTCAACGCAGACTTGGAAAGACAGCACTTGTCAAACATGTCTTTTATCTTTTGAAAAAAAAACAAAGTACCATTTATTTGGATATTTTCCCTACTTCATCATTAAAAGAGTTTACAGATTACTTAGCTACGGCAATTTACAAAGAATTCCCCATACATAAAAGTACAGGAAGAAAATTTTGGGAACATATCAAATTATTGCGGCCTATACTTAAAATAAATGCATTGAGCGGTGAACCTGAATTAACGTTGGATATCTCTCATCCTGAGCAGATAGAAAAAAGCCTTCCTCAACTTTTTTCTTTTCTAGACCAACAGGAAAAAAAGATAGTAATTGCTATTGATGAGTTTCAACAGATACTTTCATATCCTGAAAAAAATGTGGAAGCTTTATTGAGAACAATCATACAAAACCTACACAATATCTCCTTTATATTTTTAGGGAGTGATAGTCGGTTAATGATCGAAATTTTCAATAATACCAAAAGACCCTTTTACGGGAATACTAACTTTCTGACACTGAGGAAAATACCTAGGGCGGAATATACCTCTTTTATCAAGAATTTATTTCATACGGTAGGAGTGGAGACAGATGAAAAAGTTCTTGAAATGATATTAGATCTTACATGCGCTCATACATATTATACACAACGGCTATGCCATGAGGTTTATGCTGACCGAATGTCCTATGTAGAAGAAAAAGATATTGTGGATATTCTTTATAAATTAATTCAACAGAATGAGTCTGTTTATTTTCAATATAGAAATTTATTGACAAAATCTCAATGGAAAACTTTAAAAGCAGTTGCTGCAGAAGAAGTTGTTTATCAGCCTTATTCTCAAAAATTTACAAAGAAGTATGGTTTGGGTACTGTCTCAACATTACAGCGTAATTTGGAAGCACTTGTAGACAAGACAATCATCTATAATAATTTGTTCGTAGAGAACCCATATTATGAAGTTGAAGATAAATTCCTGATGCGTTGGTTACAGAATCGCCAAAACGATACAATATCAACTGCTGACATTACCCTGTGATTTTTAATATGTTTCTTTCATTCGAGTGCCTGATAGACCGTATTTAAGAATTTTTCCCATACGAGAGTATCCGGTATCCGGTTTGTATAGAGTAATATAATCATATCTTCCTGATAGTCGATAATGTAATCCGTATTGGCCATCCCTCCCCACGACAGAACTCCAGGCGAGACCATCGGAGAGGAGCCGTGACTGACATCCCAGTTCTCGTTCCCACCGGGGTAGATCTAGAAGCCCAGGCCGAAGCGGAAGTTCTTGTCACTCCCTTCATGGTACTGCAGTTGGTTTTTCGCCATGATCTCGATTGTGCGGCGTCCCAGAATGCGGTTGTTGTTGAATTTGCCGTAGTTCAGCATCATCGAGCAATACCAGTTGATCAACGTGGTAATAAATTCTTTGTTGCAATCATCTCAATGATATTTTTTTCCATAAGATTTTCAAGATTTTATGAATGTATTGACGAAGAATTGCGCAAAATGCATTACGCATTTTGCGCAATTCGCGGGAAGAGCAAATATTTGTTTAGAGAACCGTCTACGAATTTTATTCCTGAAAAATGACCGAACAGCAAAGCATAGAAATAGAGTATGAAAAATTTATTTCAACAGTTTGTCATATAGCCAGTTATTTTTCTGCTCCTGTTGTTCGGGAAACGTCCAGTGCTGGGTTTCCTGGAAAAGATGCAATTCCTTGGGTGCAGAAATCACATTGTAGGCGGCGTACATAGATGTGGGCGGACATACATTGTCATTATATCCCCAGCTATACCAACCTGAAATTTTAACGAAACGGGCGAAGTTTGCCACATCGTAATAGCTTGAAGTCTCTATTTTTTCAGGCTTATTGGTGAAATTGTTACGAAACATATGCGGCCATCCTCCTGCGCGGCCATGTAAATAGCCCGTCAAATCGGAAAGAGCAGGATAAAAAGCTGCCAGGTAATCAATTCGGCTGTCAAGTGCCGCCGTGATAATGGAAAGGGCTCCACCCTGGCTCCCTCCTGTTACCGCTATGTCCCTGCCGTTGAAGCAGTCGAGTGACTCAATGAAATCGACAGCCCTTACGCAACCAAGATATACTCGTTTGTAATAGTAATTGTCCTTGTCGTCCAGGTTGGCGGTCTGGTAGCCGTCGAGAGGGCCGGTGCGCAAGTTATCATAAACCCGTTGCTCCATATTTACCGGCACGCCGTGAATGCCGATCTGGAAAGTGACGATTCCTTTCTCCGCACTTGCCACATCGCCGTAATAAGGCCGCACGCCTGCTCCGGGGACATGCAGGATAGCCGGATATTTACCTTCGGCTTTGGGTCTGCATAAGATCCCATAGATTTTTCCCTTGATATTGTCGATGCTTACGTGGTACACATCCACTTTGTCTGTGCATCGTTCCGGCATCAGCGTCAATACCGGTTTTACCGGTACTTTGGCCAGTTCTGCTTTCGCGTTTTCCCAGAATTGTTCAAAATCGGAGGGTAATGTGGTGGTTGGCTGGATCTGTTCGGGTGAAAACCCGGCAGTCGCGTAGGACGAATAATTTTTTCCGTCGACCTGCACCGAGGCGGTACAGCGCAGGAAGCCGGCATCATTAAACCTCTTGGCTTTTACCGTGGCGATACCCTTTTTAAGTGTGACGGTATTTGCTTCCGATGCCTCCATCATTTCGGGACCGATACTGTATTTCACATCGATACCCTCTAACGGCACATTGTTTTTCAACACCATAATTTGGAATTCTGCCTGTTCGCCTTTTTTGTAAGTCCAATCAGCTTTGTCGGGTGTTACGATTACCTGCACTAACTGCCTGGCAGGTTGTGCGATACCCTGTAGGCATAGCGACACGATAAAGAATGAGAGTAGAAATAATCGATTTTTCATTTGTATATATATTTTAATGATTGATATTTTTCTGGCAAGTTAGTCAAAAAAACTTATTAACTTCAAATTCTTTTCTAAGAAAGAGCTTTCATGAGTGATTGGAGTCATCTTTATCGTTCGTTTTCTTTAAAATATTTATACGTTCCGACTCTAAGGTTCATACAAGCCTGTTCGTCACAAATGATATTGACATCAGAATGCATCTGTAATGTGCTGGCTGTCCAAACGCCTACTGAAGACGAATTTGATTCAATAATAACTCTCATAATATTATAGTTTATAATTCATAATAAGGATATTTTCTGCCTTTTAGTGGGAACGGTTACTTCATTTCATTGCCTACGCCAAAAAGCTTACCGGCCCGGTGATACCACAGGAATACACCGGTTGTTTTCTATCCACCACCCATTTCTTTGCATCCTTGATCTCGGGATGGGCATTCATAAAATTGGCCAATGTGGTAGTGAGCTTAATGCGTATGCTGTTATCCCCTTTCTTCAGAACGTTTTTCACATTGTATATATGATCACCGTACCAACATACGCCTATATTTTTTCCATTGACCATCACTTCACTGATGCCAAAAACCTTACCCAAGTCGAGGTAGTTATAGTTTGCCACATCATCGATCCTGACCGATAGTTCATAGACTGCATTACCGGAAAATTTCTTGAGGTTTTCGTCTTCTTTGAAATCGGTCAATTTGAAGTTCTGTATGACTTCTTTTTTCCCGTCAACATAATTCAATGTCAGATTCCAAAAACCATCCAGCGCTTGTAGCTGTCTTCGATGTGGATAATTGTACACTTCAGCTTTTCTGCCGGGTGTATTTTTGTCAAAAACAATCAGTAGAGACTGCGCGGGGCTCAATCTTAATTTCAATCTGTTAGGTACTCCTTCCGATTTGTAGACCGAGCGATTGCCCGTTTCAGTATCCCAAAGCCATGCAGTTTTATCTTTCGCCACATGAAACTCAGCCATCAGAGTCTCCGTCTTGCTGATGTGGCTGTTGCAAATAAAGAAGATATCCAGGTCTCCATATTTGTAATACACTTGACTGAGTGTATTTACTGATTTTTCAAAGCTGACATACCGTGGTAAATTGTACATTTCCTGTATGCCTTGAAACCATGAGATTAATCCGGTTTCTTTCTGAGGGACCGGATAGTGTTTCACACGCTCTCCTTTCTCAACCTTAGCAATAATTTGCTTTACTTCCTTGTCTCTTTGCTCATGCTGACTGAATCCAGGGGATTTGTGCGGTGTCTTACCAATAAAAACCAAACGACCTCCGGCATCAGCATATTCCTTCAATGCTCTGGCGGTATCCTCGTGCATCGTTTCGGCTTCCACTACCAGCAACAATGAATAGCTTCTATCATTGAAGTTAATCTTACCGTCCGAGAAATCCGACTTCTGAAGAATCTGGTCACTGATATAGTCACATCCGTTGCCACATTGATGAACGGCCTGCCAGATATTATGTATATAATCAGGATATCTACGATCCGGCCATGGATCTCTTTGTATGCCATACTTGCTCCATAGGTCTGCAAGAGGGTGGAACAAGACAACATCCGACATTAAATTGGCTCTTTGAAAAACAGCAGAAAGCCTTGATTTATAGTTAATCCACCTGTTCAAATAAGGCCACCAGGGATTCTGCTCATTGAAATAGGTTCCATACCGTATCCATCCCGGGAACGGGACATCCGGCGGGCTATAATTGAACCCATGCAGTATGCTATGTGTCACCCCGGACAGATTACTCTGGTCTCCACATACTTTGATATGTTCCAGTGAAGCGCCAAACACAAACTGTGTATTGGTTATTTCTTCACAGCTAATCAAATTTTTACCTGAAAACCTTGCCGCAGAAGAGACGAACCGGTTGACCATACAAGGTGGGGTCGCATACGTGAAATTAAATTCCTGAGGTTCCGAACCCGTCGCCCGGGTTATCCATGTCTCGCATTCCGGTATGTCGACATCCAAGCTTGCGTCCAGAGGATGCATTTCTTGACCATAAGGTTGTAACCTGGATTTGACATTGTTCTTTTTACACCATTCCAGAAATGTATTGATAAACCGTTCGGTAAAAAGCTCCTGCTTCGTGACTTCAAAATCGTAACGAACCCTTTCGGTTTCTGCTCTAAAATCATTGGTGAAATCAGCGCCATACTCTTCCTCGAGTGCTTTCCCCATTTTCCCCGTTTTAA
This sequence comes from Proteiniphilum sp. UBA5384, assembly GCF_002410825.1. Lineage (GTDB taxonomy): Bacteria > Bacteroidota > Bacteroidia > Bacteroidales > Dysgonomonadaceae > Proteiniphilum. Next base: position 130,240 of record NZ_DHOS01000002.1, read on the forward strand.
AAAGAATGAACGGGAGATAAGGAATGAGGGAGTATTTTCTTCTTTTCTCGAATTCCTCGTAAAAATCATCGACCCAGTTCGCTCCTTCCAATTCGATACTATCAATAAAAATGGAGCGAAAATTGTCGCCCAGGCTACCTATTTTAGCCGTAATCGTATCGGACATCCTGTGCAGATACCGCTCTACGGCGTCTTTTTTATAATGATTCAATACGGGGCCATCTGCTCCGGGAGCTCCATGAATGACAGCCATAAAACCGGTGATTTTCACCAAGGAATAAAGGACATGTGATCCCTCCGGAATATCAATCGTGATCTTTCCCGATACTATTTCCGTGTCCAGATCCTTTACCTGATGTAGACCGGCAAGCTCTTTTGGAACCAGTCTCACCGCAGCCAATTCTTTGAGTGGATTTTTATACTTAAAGCCAATAGGAGGATTGACATTGTTTTCCAACTCTTCCTTGGTGAGGGTGATTGTCCGGGGACCAGTCAATTCCATGGTGCCTAATGCCATGAGCACCGTTTGGTCCTCCCTGGGGAGGAACTCTCCACCGAATGGGAATCCGGATCCGACCAGAATATCACAGACTATTCCTTTCTCGCGGGCTTCTTTCACCGTAAATTCCACCATTTCGAGCCATTCTTCACCGAGCCATTGGATAGGCGCGTGTGCCATAGGCTCGGCTGTCTCCGGGAATCGGATGGAGTTGATTTCAACTCCTCCAATGCCCATTTGTTGAAGCATATCAAGTTCTCTGACTATTTCTTCTTTCGTTATTCTCAGACCATTCCACCACCAACGCACAAATGGTTTTGCCTGCCCGTCCGGATTTTGAAAAGCCTGAAACAGTTTATCATTCCCATCGGTAAGACTCAAATCAATACCGTTCTTTGAGAATAAACTATAAAATGGAGCTCCAATAATTCCGGTACCGGCTATTTTGATAAATCTTCTTCTATACATGGTTGTTGGTGTGTAATTGAATTCGTTTATTATTGAGTGGCTACATTATCATATCCGTTCGGTTTGGCTTTCCATGCCAGGGCAAAAATCAATGCGGATATAATGGATACACCAATCAGGGCATAGATAGCGATTGACCATCCTGTTTTTTCTACCAGCAAGCCGATTCCCCAGCCGGAAACAATAGTGCTCGCATAACCGAACAGGCCACAAAAACCTCCGGCAGTGGCGGCGGCACGTTTGGTGGCAATATTGGCTGCCGCAATGCCCACTAACGCTTGTGGCCCGTAGATAAAAAATCCCGCGGCCACGAGTATCAGGTTGGCGTAAATGAGTGGGCTGCCTTCGTTAAGCATGCTCAGGCAGACGAGGCATATAGTTGCCATCGACATGCATATCACGCAGGTGCGCGGGGCCCTTCCCCCGAAAAATTTGTCGGTCGACCATCCTGCCGCCAGCATTCCGGCTATGCCCGCAATTTCAAATGCGGCCACCGACCATCCGGCATGGCTTATATCCAGATGCAGGTGTTCCTTGAGCATGGTAGGTCCCCAATCCAGTATGGCGAAACGGGTTATATAGAGGAAGAAATTTCCTAAGGCGATAATCCATATCGTGGGATTCATGAATACGTTCTCTTTGACGAACGCCTTGAATTCGGCCGATTCCTCCTTCTTTGATTGCTTGCCGTCAGATTTTCCACCTTTCAATTCAGGTAATCCCACCGAAGAAGGCGTATCCCTGACCAGCATGAAAACGAATATGGCCACAATCAGCACCACAATCGCCGGTATGATGAAACACCAGCGCCAATGCTGTGAGAATATGGATTCAGGGGCAAAATAGTTTCCCCAGTTGATACTCACTACATATCCACAGAATATGATGGCCAGCCCTGCCCCAATGGAGTGAGAAGTATTCCACAGGGACATTTTCGTGGCCAGTTTCTCGGGTTGTATCCAATGCGTCATCAGGCGGGTGCAGGGGGGGACCCCCATTCCCTGGAACCAGCCGTTAATAACCCAGAATATACCCAATACCACTATTGAAGAAGAGAGCCCGAACAGTATGTTGGCAATGGCGCATAATATAAGTCCAGAGACCAAAAAGTAACGGGCATTGCTCCTGTCCCCCCAAATCCCGTTGATAAATTTGGAGAGGCCATATATCAATCCGTGCAGGGTAAGGAACAGCCCGAGGTCGGTCTTCGAAATACCCAGCTCCTGGTTCATGTAAGGCATGGCGATGCTGATGTTCTTCCTTACGAAATAGAACATGGCATATCCCACTATGCAAGCTATGATCGTGCGTGTTTCCCAATATTTGAACCTTTTCTGTTCTTGTCCTGTCATTTTCTGCGCAGCTGCTACCGAATAATTCTTTTCCATAAATTGCAACTGTTATTTTCCCCTTTTCATATCAAGTCCTACAAAATCGGCAGGGTAATCAGTCTCGATAATATCAGGGTTGACCGCAAGTTCTTTCTTATATGCCTCTATCCTTGCCTCGTAAGGTTTCACCCTATCTGCTGTCGGGTGGATCGAGGTCATGCACATGACCCCATGGCTGCGTAAAAGGTCGTAAACCTCCTGTTGTTCCGGCTCCATAGTATACTTCACATAAGCCATGATCCGGTTCCAGGGTATCCCGGAATTTTTATACGCCTCATACATTTCCATGTTGCTTATCTCACAACAGAACATCACATTGTTGACCCTTTCATAATAGAAGAGACATTCCTCAAGTGAACGAACCGACAGTATTATATTGTGATATTTACTCCACTTTCCTTTCAGATTATCCACATATATTTGCCAGGGTACCCCCTTATTGTCGAAGTTGAAGACAGTCTTGTCTTTTCCCCATTCCAGTATCTCGTCCAGCGTGAGTATTCTATATTCTGTCACGTTGTTTTGCCTGTCCTTGAGAAAAAACTGTTGCAGTTCCTCGTATGTGTAATCCGACACTTTTCCCTTACCCGTCGTTGTCCTGTCTATTGTGGCATCGTGCATCAGTACCAGCACACTGTCTTTTGTTAGCCGGGGGTCTATCTCAAAGAAGGAGGGCATCAGGCTTAATGTCTTTTCACATGAAGCGATACAGTTTTCGGGGTACCCTTCGAGCATCCCGCCTCTGTGCCCGCTTATAATGATGTCTTTTTCCGGAGAGTACCTGAAATATTCCTGAAGCTCCTCCATGTTTTGGATATGAACATAATTGGGGTTTTGGTCAGGCTTTTGATCCGCTATCCTGCACGAGTAAAAGCAAACCATGCCGCAAATAACCAAAAGGTTTAATGAATGTTTCATAATGTTTTGTATTTTAATTGATTGATTGTTTTCTGATTTGTTCTTTTAAGGAAGGTACCTGGCTACTGGCAACGCTGAGTTTCCTTATCCCGAGTTTGAGAAGCAGTTCCGTCGCATAGGGGTCGGAAGCCATCTCTCCGCATACCGAAACGTCTATGGCATATCTTCTAGACGAGGTTGCAACCTCCGATATACCTTTTACTACGGCGCTGTTGAAGTAGTCACATACATTCATGGAGTAAGGATTATTCCTGTCCACGGCAAGCATATACTGGGTCAAGTCGTTGGTGCCTATGCTGAAGAAGGCCACTGTCCGGGCAAAATCGTCGGCCAGCATCACCGATGCGGGGGTTTCGACCATTATTCCTGCATGGAGTCTGTTATCGAATCCTACCCCTTTATCTTTTAATTCGATCTTGCATTCTTCAAGCAGGGCAGAGGCAGAATTGTATTCATCAATGGAAGTGACCATCGGGAACATTATACGTATGTTTCCGAGTACCGATGCTCGTAGGATGGCCCGTAGCTGCACCTTGAAAATTTTGGGGTATGCGAGGGAAAAGCGTATTCCCCGAAGTCCGAGAAGTGGATTTTCTTCTTTCGCGAACGTATGGTAGGGCAGTTGCTTGTCCGCACCTATGTCCAGGGTTCGTATAGTGATGTTTTTTCCTTGGCAGGTCCTGGCACATTCCAGATACGTCGCATACTGCGTATCTTCATCCGGGAAAACGCTCCCTTCCATGAATATGAACTCCGTGCGCAGGAGCCCGATACCGTCTGCCCCCTTGGAAATGGCTTTTTTCACGTCGTCCAGGTTCCCTGCATTGCCATATACCTTTATTTCGACACCATCTTTGGTAATAGCGGGATTCATGTCCTCTTTTTTTTTGCTACCTTGCCGCATGATTTCTGATAGTAGTTCCTCTTCGAATTCAATGATTATCTCTCCCTTTCCACCATCGATAATGATCGTTTTATTATCGGGGATGGAGTCGGTACCTTCCCCCAAGCCTAAAACCAGCGGTATTTCATTGTCCCGTGCCAGTATGGCGATATGGCTGGTCTTACTGCCTTTCCGTAATGCAATTCCTGCCAACTTCGATCTGTCAATCAGTAGGGTATCCGAAACCAGTAGGTTGTCGGCTATGAGTATACTGTTGTATGGCATAGAAGAAAAAGGGTTCCTGTTATCCTGCGTCAATGCTTGTACCAGTTGCCGGCTGATGTCGACGATATCATCGGAACGGCTACTTAGGTATTCATCTTCCATATCGGCAAATAGGAAGCATATTTCCCTTCCGGACTCTTCTACCGCACTTACGGCATCCATGGGTCCCTGCTTGATTTTGGAGATAACCTGTTCTGATATATCCTCCAATATTGCTATATGAGCCGCAAATATGGAACTCTCATCTAAATGTAGGGTTAACCGGTTCCTTACAAAAGAACGTGCATCCGAAAACCGTTTGATTTCAACATCTTTCGAAATAACATCCGGCCGGCTTTCTGTATTATCCCATGCAGGGGGATACTTGACTCTAAAGGTCTTTCCGGCAACCTTCCCCGGTGATGCAGGCGTGCCCGTTATTTTTTTCATGGATGGATATATTTAAAAAATTGAATTACTTCCCGTATTGCGTCTTCACAATCATCCCCTTCCACTTTTAGGTTTATGACACTCCCTTTTTTTAATCCCAAAGTGAGCAAGTTTATAACGCTTTTTGCGTTTGCTTCTTTTGATTCGAATTGTAAAGTAATGCTGCTTTTGAATTTTTTTGCCAATACGGCCAATTCGGCTGCCGGCCGCGCGTGGAGACCGCTACTTTCTTTGATTTCTATTATAGCTTCCCTTAACATGCCATTTCAATTTATATTTGACAATACATTGTATATTATCATTTTATCGTCAGTATTTTTTACCTTTTCCAAAATCTCTTCATCACTTAAGATGGAGCTTAATGAAGAAAGAATATCCAAATGTTTGCCATCCTTGCCGGCTATTCCTATTACTAGATAGGCCTTTTCTCCATCAAAGTCGACACCTTCGGGATATTGTATAATTGATATGCCGCTGCTAATAACATATTCGTGGGATCCGGATGTACCATGGGGAACCGCAATACCCATACCGATATAGGTGGATATAATTTGTTCCCTTTCCAACATTTTATCTACATATTTATTGTTTACATAACCTGCGTCGACCAATAATTTTCCGGCCCGTTTTATAGCTTCTTTCCTAGTGTCACCTGCAGCTCCGAGGACAATCATTCCGGGGGTCAATACCTGCTTGACAGGTGAAAGGCGGTTTGCCAGTTCATCCAGGGCGGGATCGGACAGAAATTGGTGTATGACCACGATTTCCGCATTGGGGATTTTGTCTGAAACCCTGTCTACAAAAACAGACTGGCAAACAACAATATCAGTATCCGCCGGAATGGTATCGATGGAAGTATTGATCACTGTTATCCCTTCCTGTTTTATCCTGTTCATGAAACCGGTGGCACCCATCGCACTCGAACCCATTCCCGCTTCACACGCAAAGACGATTTTGCATGGGCTCTTCCCGTAATCCTTTAACATCTTCTTTTCTTTTTCCGCTTCCTGCAACGATTTCCTGCTTTTACCGCCAACAAGGGGATAGGCCACAAGGAAAGAAACTGCCGCGGCAATTACAATTCCCAGCACTATCTGTAATGTCATCCCGCGTGGCGACATGGCCATGATGGAAATGATACTGCCCGGGGATGCCGCGGAGACAAGTCCACCGCCGATTATCTGGTAATAGGCCATCGCACTTGCCGATCCCAGTATGGCGGCAATGATCAAGGCGGGACGCATAAGCACATAGGGGAAATATATTTCATGGATGCCACCAAAAAGTAAAATCACTGAGGAAGCCGGTGCGGTTTTTCTTGCCTCCGCATCTCCCCGCAACATGTAGGCAAGTAAAATCCCCAGTCCGGGACCGGGATTAGCTTCCAGTAAAAACAGCACCGAGTAGCCTGTTTCCCGTGCTTGCTCTATTCCCAATGGTGTCAATATACCATGGTTGATGGCATTGTTCAGGAATAGGATCTTTCCCGGTTCTATAAATACAGCCACCAGTGGAAGCACGCCCTCATTCAATACGAATTCAACCCCGGAATTGAGTATCCCCGTCAACCCGAGCATGACCGGACCAACCACCAGGAATCCGGTTATCGCACATGCCATGCCGAGAATACCGATCGAAAAATTATTGACCAGCATTTCAAACCCCGACTTTACTTTATTTTTAGTGGCTCGGTCAAACCATTTTATAACGTAACCGGCCAAAGGTCCCATTACCATGGCACCCAGAAACATGGGAACACTGCTTCCCTCTATAACCCCGATAGTGGCAATTGTTCCCATAATACCCCCGCGCACACCGGCCACATTACTTCCGGCAGTATATGCTATCAGCAATGGTAAGAGGTACCGGAGCATCGGGGCGACGAGCTTTGCCAGTTCGGTATTCGGCCACCACCCGGCGGGAATGAAGATGGCAGTGATGAGCCCCCATGCAATGAACGCCCCTATGTTGGGCATGATCATTGACGAGAGTTTGCTGCCAAAAGACTGTACATGTGTGCGCAATGAATTTTTCATTGAAAAAATATCAGGATATGTATTTCAGTAAAATATCATAATTATATTCCCGGGCTTTCTTGAGAAGGTCGGATACGAGTTTGGCGTCGATACCCGCGGTGGAGATTATCTCCATCTTTTTTACTGCGAGGGGGGAAAATGCAGCGACGTCTTTATAAGCTTTTATCATTTTATTGTTCAGGTCGGAATCGGCAGCGATTCCCGTTATCTCCCCTATCGCTCCGGAGAGCCCCGTCTCCCGTATCATCTCTTGCATCCGGACGCTCTGGGGATCACCCGGATATTGGAAGTGCAACGCCGCGCCTGTCCCCAGCAATAAATTGTCGACGGGCAATCCATACCCGTAGGCCGTGGTCAGGGGGGCTATGAGCCTGTCGCCGGGCGAAAGTTTACGCAGTGGATCCCGCCCAATACGTACTACCGTATCGTTCAGGTAATAGTTGCGGAAACGCTTGATGATCTTTTCGCAGTAAGCAACATGTTCATCGATATCCAGTCCGAACTTGCGGGAGAGTGCCGCCCCGCTTTCATGCATGGCGGCCCGCACTATACTGAGGATGTCAGGGTCGGCAATGCTCTGCTCGATGGTGTCATACCCTTTCATATATCCCAAGTAGGCTATGATGGCATGGCCCGTATTGAGTGTGAATAATTTACGTTCGATATAGGCCGGCAGGTTATCCACCAGGTGAACGCCTTCTATATGTAATTCACCTTTGATTTGCGTACAGTCCATGTTCCATTCGTAAAATCGTTCCACGCACACATCCCCCGTCTTGTCCGTTTTGAATGGAGGCACTATCCGGTCAACCGAGCAATCGACAAAACCCACCCACTGTTCGCAGTACTGTTTCCCTTCGTCCGACAGCAGGGGCAGGACTTCTTTTTTCAATTCGCTCGTTGCGCGTACCCCGTTTTCACAGGCGATGATATTGAGGAAAGCCTCTTTTCTCCTCCCGGCCCGTTTTTCTATTCCCCCGGCGATAACGGGAGCTATCTTTGGCAGGACAGAGAGTCCAACGGCAGTGGTTATCACGTCACTGTCGCATATCTTTTCGATAAGTGCCGGATCGGAAGTCTCCAACGCGCTCACATTGTCAATCACGAAACTGTCGGGTTCATGGTCGGTGATGAAAACCGTATACTGCCCGCGTTCCCGGAGCGCATCGACCATCTGGATGTTGATATCCGCGAAAATCACCTCATAATTGGATTGTCTTAACAGGGCGCTGATAAACCCCCGGCCGATATTCCCGGCCCCGAATTGTATGCTTTGTTTCATTTCTTTTTATGCTGATGAACGTTGATTTGATAAGGAAAAGAAGCAAGAATACCTATATATCATCTGTTAGGAACATAGATATTCTTGCTAAATTGGCACATTCTATTAAGGCTAATTAGCCCCATTTCTAATCACAATATTATCGAGGAAGAATCGTGTTTTATTATCTCCAGTCCTTGTATAATCCGAAGAAAATGCGATCCGGCTCTCCGGAGTTACATTGGTCAGGGTCACTTCATAACTCTCGAAATCACTATCGGCTTCCAGGATAGAAATCTTTTTCTCTTCACGTACAGTCACAGATGAAAAATTGGTAATTCCACCTTTGGCATTAAATTCAGCTCCATCCACAACCTGGATAACTATATCCTCGCAATAACCAGTAGAGCCTTCTTTATAAATGGCAGCCTTAAAGCTAACTGTGACGGTAGAAGTTTCCGACAATGATAATAATTGGGGAGTATACAGTGTAGCTCCGGCGCTGCCACCTCCAATTTTAATATAACCGGGTCGTGTGGAGGTATTTCCATTTTTCCCCCAATCTTTCATGCCTGCACCTTCGGTGTAAGCAACCGTCACATTTCCTCCGTCAAATACATTAAATTCCGTAGAAACAGCGCAGGCCGCTTGTCCTTTTGTGGCATCTACAGGATTTTTACCTGCTGCCTTCTCCCAGGTTGCTCTTCCTGCTGCTGTCCCTACCGTATATCCTGCTGCGGTGTAGAGCTGATCCCCACCATGAATAAAGTTGGAGAAATCCTGGGAGAGGATCACATTTCCTCCCACAGCCGGTGCAGCCACATCTGTAGTGAGTTTATAGGCCCTGGTTTGGGTATTAGCGGTAGCATCGGTAACTCTTGCGTAATAATCTTTACCCGGTTCCAGGCCGGTAAATGTAAACCGGAGCAATGATGCTGAAAATAATCCTTTGATATCTTCCCAACTGATGTATAGATCTTCACATGCTTCATCGTTAAAAAGTTCCAATGAAAAAGTATTGTTGATTTCCGATGCCATATCGAGAAAGTCGGTGAAAGACCAGCCGACCGTCAAAGTGGAGGATGATTTGGCGATAAGTTGCACCTCTACTATTTCAAAATCACCATTAACGATTCCATAGGCCGGCATGATACGAGCATACTCATCTTCATTCATCACGTACACCCATTTAGATGTGGCGGAATAGGGAAAATTGGCCCTTACCCTAGCATAATAATTGCCCCGTGGTGATAATCCGGTAAACTCGTAATAATCATCGGTTGAAGTAGTGTACATGTGTTGAGGATAATCGGAGTCGACATTACTGAGTAATTGAACCGTATAAGAAGTTGCTCCTTCCACAAAATCCCATGCCACGGTGATGGATGTGTTTGTATATTCCATCAGCTCGACGTTCGTAGGAACATCATTTTCATGAATTGTCGAGATCGTTGTTTCCCTATCGTTGTCACACGATGACATACCAATCAATGAATATGCCAGGAGACACAAGAATAAAAATATATTTTTTTTCATTTCGTTGATTTTTAGATTAGTAAGAAACTACAATATCATCAATATAAAACCGTCCGGCTTGTACAGCGCCATCTTGCACCCAATCTTCCGGTAAAGAGAAAGCTATGGCTGATTGGTTCGTAGCATTTTCAATGATACAACTAAATTCTACCCATTTTTGATGACCGATTTCAAATGGAACATATACCTTTTGTGTCATACTTGATATGTTAGCAACCTTTATTCCTTCCACGCCTTTTGGAAATAATCCCAATAAAATCTTTTTGGGGGACGGATCGTTGTAAGTGGCCCCTTTAAAAGTGACTATAAGATCGACTTTTTCTCCTTCCGGGATATCCAGTCCGGGAGTGATTAACGATCCGTATTCAGTGGAGGTGGCACTGGCTGCTCCCAATTGAATATAACCGGGACGCATGTAATTTCGCACTCCCAACCAATTGGTCATGCCAATCTCAGCATAAAATGGGACATTTTGATTTCTGATGGTGGAGGTAACTCCAGAGCCATTAGCGCCATTGGTACCCACAGCACATTCCTGAGTTTCATCACTCAAAGTCATGGTTGCTGTCGGGTTAATGGTGCTTATCCCTGCTTTGTTCCCGATACAGTCTCCTCCCCAAATAAATTCATCGAATTTTTTGGTCAGTATCGTATTTCCCACTCTGGTAATGGTATTTATAATACCAAAATCTTCATTCTGTAAATTGAGTTGAATCGCTATTGCCCCTTGCTGGGTAGGTGTGCCGGAGATAGGAATAAGAGCAAATCCGTCTCCTTCTTCCGGAACTTGTATCTCAGATTGATTGATTTTCAATCCATCAGCCCCCTTTCCCGACAAAGTAGCTGCTATCGCAAAAGATTCCAAGCCGGTCGCTTTCAGGTAAGGAATCTTGATAGAGGCAGAAGAAGGGCTTCCGACCTGCAATATACCATCCAAAGACAGTTTTTCACCGTTAGGGAATACAGACCATTCAAAGAGACCATCTTTCTGATAAATTTTAATTTCGATATTATTTTCTCCGGAACCATTCAGAAAGATTGCTCCTTCTCTAACATTCCCGATATTACGGTCACAAGTAACTCTTATTTTCTGATATTCTTCCGCATTACCGGTACCGGAAGCCGGATCTGCATGTATCCAAGGATATTCCGATGGAATTGTAATGACCCAATTTCCTGTTGCGCGTACTGTAAATTCTAATGTTGATTCCGTATAATCAAAATACAGCTCTTCCAAATTCCGTTTGAGGAATTCATCTTTGTCATCACAACTGAAGAACAGGATAGTTGAGAGAAGAGATATTATTATAATTGTAATATTACGTACATTCATAATGTGCTATTTTATAGGTGGTTCATATAATTGATTATTTCAATTCGGAAGTAGTGTATACATTGCCAAACGGATCCCGTGCTTCAATCTTGAAATTGGCTTCAGATGCCTTTCCTGTTAGTTGACCTTTGTAGAAATGATTGGTCGATTTATCGAAATTAGATCCTTTTGCTTTTCCCAATTCTTCCAAATGATGATATAATGCCCAGTAATCTCTGCTGGAAACCGGTGTCATATTTCCTACTTCGGTTCCATCTTGGTACAATTTCACGGTCCAACGGTTATCGGCATTCCAGATATTAGCGACAATCCACCCGTCACCTGCCAGACTAAGGTTAACAGGAGCTCCAAAGACATAAGTATATTTGTTGGTCGGTCCAAACGCTTTCGATGCGTCATACGCTCTGATCTGAAAATCTGCTGGAAGACTGGTTGCTTTATAATACCAGCTCTTCATCGTATTTCCTTTTATTTCGTATATCCCATATCCGTTTGGCGCCCCATCGGCACAAAGATCTGAATTCCACCATGCTCCACATGCCGCACCATGTACATGTTCATATACAGTTTTACCATTCACGCTATGCAGGTAATTGATTTGGTAATGGGTATGACCTATCATCAGGTGGGCTTCTGCAAAAGTAGATAGTAGGTCCAGCACTTCCCTGTAATATGCCTGGTGGTCGCTTGTCCCTCCTGTTCGGAACGGCATATGAGTACACAAGATGACCATTTTATCCTTGGATACGTAAGATAAGTCTTCTTGTAGCCATTTCCACTGGCTGGCAGTAAAACCTCCCGAATATTGCTGCTTGCCTGTATAAATCACATTGTCCATCGAGATAATATGTACATTGCCTCGATTGAAAGAGTAATCGGTGGGACCGAACAGGTCTTGAAAGTTTTCCACACTTTTTTCATCGTTGGCGGCTGTTTCCAGATGATCATGGTTACCAATGGTTTGAAAAAAGGGTAGTGATTGTTTTGCCATGGAAGCTTTCATATCGCTCCATAACTCAGGCGAGTCGAAAATTATATCACCCAGGGTAATGGCATATACATTTTGATATTGGGCTGTCATCCGGTTGATATCCGGAATGGTTTCCCCTTTATACCTGTTCACTTCACTGGAATTCCTGCATTGAGGATCAGCCACGCAGAACAATGCAAATTCATTTTCTATTGATTGCTTTTCAACTTTGAAGTCCTGACGAATCTTTTTATCCTTGGAAATTAACTTCTCAAAGAATTTAGGATAATTATCCTCATCTACTATTATTTTGCAATCGGAAGGTGTGCTGTAATATACGAATTTAGCTTTCTTATTTCGTACAAGTTGATAGACACCATTCTGATCTGTCTTCACACAAGAGAATCCATCGGTAACAACAATATCGCTAACACCTTTATTTTGTGTATCGGTAATTACCCCATATAACGTTGTTTCGGCCTTCAATTCGGTATTATTGACTACCGTTTCATCAGTATCGGGATTTATTATGTTATTGTTGCTTTCCGAACAAGCAAATACGAAGAGGGATAATATTAATAATAAATATTTCTTTTTTGTAATCATAATATATTAGTTTGATAATTTTTTATTTCAATCTATCTGTTTTCCCATAAATAATTTTGTGTCAGATTAGGATTTCTTGTAATAGCATTAGTGGGGATAGGACGTAAATATTTATATTCACTCCATACCCGGTTGAAATTCCAAACCAGATTATTATCGGAATTGATAGAAAATGTTAAATTTGCCAAACTACTCGAAATAGCAACGGAGGTAGCTGTTTCTGTAGCATCGATCTTGAAATCTACAATCCCGTCACCATTGAAATCGTATTCGGCATTTGTGTCGGGAATATAAATACCTGTCCATGGTTTTTCAGCACTGTTTAATAATTCTCCCATGTGCCAGCGCATCAGGTCGTCCCAGCGAAGCCCCATTTCGAGACACAATTCTATCCCACGTTCTCTGCGCACTTCCAGTATATAGGTATCATCAATGGTGTTATTGAAATATTCCATCATATATGGGTCAACTGAAGTAGGAATAACTGAAGTGACGCCGGCTCTGTGTCTTAATAAGGCGATTGACCTGTTCCATTCTGCTTGTCCCATTTCCCCCAATTCAGCTTTTGCTTCAGCATAGTTGAGCAACACTTCGGCATAACGCAGTATAGGTAATGAATTCCAACTGACATGACTTGATAATACATTATTGTTGTCAATGGTGAATTTTATAGGCTTGTAACCTGTACGGGTATTCAGCCAATTAGGAGCGTAAGGTTGTTCAATATTGTTGATAGTCATCTTATAATCAGGACTAATGACTGTTTGTTTCATACGGTAATCCCTGTTATTAAATTCATCTTTAAATTCAGTAGTTTTATAATCTGATTTATTGGTGAAAGGTGTACCGTCAAGCATCAGGTAGGTATTCATGAACCGTTTTGTCAACGATGTTTTATTGCCATAAGTCGCAGAATAGTATACTCCGCTTAAATTGTGTAAAGCAGACAAATCTGTACTGTATTTTCGTCCCCATATTACTTCTTTGGTTTTGATGTCAGCACTTACAAAAAGACTGCGATAGGCTGTTTGTACATCATCGTCAACCAGTGAATATACCCTACTGTCCATGATTTCTTCTGCGGCAGATACTGCTTCGTTCAGAAATTTCTTAATATTGGCCTCTCGGTCTTCCCATTGCTTACCGGTGGAAGGATCCACTGAATGGTATTTACGGTAGGTGCCTTCGAAAAGACAAACTCTTGATTTGAATGCCAATACGGTCCATTTGCTGATACCTGTTCCTCCGGCGATATATTTTTCAGTGGAAAGGCAGTTATTGGCTGCAAAAGTAAGATCTTCCAATATCTTATCCATCACATATTCGCGTGAGTCCCTAGCTTTGTATAATGCTTCTGTATCACTTGATTGGACGACAAAATCATAGAACGGAACAGCTCCGAATGTTTGTACTTTGTCATAATAAAACCATGCTCTCCAGAAACGGCCCACTCCTTCATAGTGATTATATATTTCGGGATTCACATTATTTTTGCAACTTACCATATTGACCAGGAAATAATTGATATTTCGAAGATTACTCCATGAACCTTCGGCCCATCCTCCTTGATTTCCGGGGGATACATTTCCGTCGGGACGAAGCAGATCGGTTGACAACTGTATAGCACAATTGTCGGCGTTGATATCATAAGAATTATGTCCGATCGTTTCATATGCCGGTGTCATCTTGTTGAGGAATCCATTTGTGTATAATACCAAATCAGCCTCTTTTTGAAAAAAAGCTCCAGCGTTTATTGAGTCGTATGTTTCCCTATCCAGAAAATCATCGCAAGAGGATATGGCCAACAATGTTGCCATACCAAGTAATATTATATATATAAAATTTTTCATATCTAATTAATTTAAGCCGTTAATCAAAATGTAAGATTTATTCCGAATGTTACATTTTTCAGCATGGGGTAGGAGTATCCTTGTCCTGTGCCACTCAATCCTCCAGAGGTAGAGGCAGCGAAGTCGGAATCGCCCGATTCTATGACTTCCGGGTCGAACATATCTGTATGCTTGAATAATGGAGAGAAAGTAAACAAGTTTTCTCCCGAAACATAGATTTTAAGTGCTTCGAGTCCGATCTTGCTACAAATATTTCTATTGAAAGTGTAATCAACAGTTACATTTTTCAAACGTACATAAGCCGCATTTTGCAGATAGTGCGTATTCTCCCAAGTCAGCGGTCCATCATTTCTGTTTGCCGCAAGGGAAACGCGTCGCGACCAATAGGGATTTTTGTCCATATTTGTTACCACCCAGTTTTCATTCGTCTTGTCCACATTTACAATTTTGTTCCCCGTTTGAGATTTCATTAAAAAACTATACGAACGGTTATGTTGACCCCAGAAGAAACCGCTCTCGGTCCATGGATACCAGTCTCTTTTGCCTACTCCCTGAAACAGCATGGATAAGCCTATGTTATTCCAGTTAGCAGATAGGTTAAGACTGAAATGATAACGGGGAGAAGCATTCCCTATGATATCCATATCGCCATGATCGGAGAGTGTACGGCTTCCTTTGGTCATTATACCATCCCCATCTAAGTCGACAAACCGCAGGTCTCCTGCAAAGGCTTCGAACATTTCTCCATTTTTGAAAAAGTTATAGGCAGGACCATTTTTTGCTTCGGCATTGCTGGCATAAATGCCTGCTGTCCTGAAGCCCCATATTTCTCCTATTTCCATTCCTTTATAATATGTGGTCAGATCGCCGGTTTCGTTAAAATAGTCGGTAATCCAACTTCGGCTATCCCATACCATCCCTCTTATTCCATAATTGAATGGTTTCCCGCCTAATATAAATGAGTCTCTCCAGTTCACACTCAATTCCCAACCTTTGGTTTTCAAGCTGGCATAGTTGCCCTTAGGAGCTGCACTCCCTAAAACGTGAGGTAGGTTAGGTCCTACAGTGTACAAGTCTTCGGTATTGCGTCTATATACATCTCCGGTGATGTTTAACCGGCTATTCAGGAATTCTAGGTCGAGGCCGAGGTTGTATGTAACTACTTTTTCCCATGTTATATCATCGGGAATAAGGTCGGGGACATCCGTATAAGGAGATTGAACGCCATTGATAAGTACGGAAGATTTTTTGATAGACATTGTTTCGAGGAACTGATAAGGGGAGATATTGGCATTTCCCAGAGAACCGATACTGGCTCTTATTTTTAAATTATCCAACCATTTTTCAGTTGGGTCCTTGAACCAGGGTTCTTCAGATAACCTCCAGCCGAGCGAAGCCGATGGGAAAAATCCCCATTGGGAATTGGAGGGAAATTTGGAAGATCCATCGTAACGTGCGCTTAACTCAGCCAGGTAACGGCCATCATAAGCGTAATTTACACGTGAAAATAGACCTACCAATCCCCATGTATTACCTCCTGACGTGGCGGAAATATAATCTCCATCCATCAATGTAAATGAAGGATTGGATGGGTATAAATTGCCTTTTCGGTAGGTTTTCTGGTTTTTGTATTCCCTGTCTTCAATATTCCATCCTGCTACAATATTGAGGTCATGCTTTTCTGTCAGTTTTGGCGTATATGTTCCGACTATATTTGAAGACATATAGTTCGTGTCGTATCTCCAATCTTCGAGTGAAGAATCAATATTATTCTGCCCGGAAACATCGATTCCTGTATAATAAGTATACAGGTTTTCCATTCTACGTCGTTGTGCACGTATTCCTTTATAGGTGAAGTCGGCAGTAACCTTCAACACCTTGGGCACAATATCCATTCTCAATATAGTGGTATTGGCTATTTCAAGATTATTGTCTTCCTGCCAGGAGGTTCCTTCTGCAAATGCTGCATAACCTGTCCTAGCAGCTGTGTGTGTCCATGTACCGTCCGGATTTTTAATGTTTGCCACGGGAAAGCCGAACATTTCTAATTGCTTTCCCACTACATTTTGTCCGTAGTGTACCATTGGCTGTTTATAGAAATCTTTCACAAAGCTTGTATTGTTTTCAAGGGTCAGCCACGGACGTATCTTTACCGAACCTTTGGCTCGCATGTTATATTTATTAAAATCTTCTTTTCCCACTTTATAAATTCCATTCTGCCCATAATAGCGTCCTGATACATAGTAATTTATATTATCCTGTCCTCCTTGAACCGTAATGGAATGGGCTGTAGAGAAATTTCTTCTTTTATAAAATTCCTTAAGCCAGTTCGTATTCCCATAATAGATATAATTGCCATTCTCATCAATATTATAATTATCCATTGTCGGATCAGCCTGCCGTCGTTTCAATTCTTCGTACCATGCATCTGAATAAGGGAAATAGTTATTCATCATCGGAGGAACTGTCGATGTAGGAGTAGAGTTCAGGTATGCCTGGCGAAAGCCTT
The DNA here is from genome assembly GCF_002410825.1 of Proteiniphilum sp. UBA5384. Taxonomy (GTDB): domain Bacteria; phylum Bacteroidota; class Bacteroidia; order Bacteroidales; family Dysgonomonadaceae; genus Proteiniphilum. The sequence goes on from NZ_DHOS01000002.1 coordinate 147,214, forward strand.
CCACCCATTCTACCGGATCGCTCACGATATGGTCTTCCCATAGTGTCGTACGACTAAGAGCGGATACGGATCCACTATAATTTACTCGGATTTTTCCTTTTTGGGGATCCTTTGTGGTAACCAATATAACTCCGAATGCCCCGCGTGCACCATAAACTGCAGCAGAGGAGGCATCTTTCAAAACAGAGATATTGGCAATGTCGTCGGGATTGATGCTGGACAAATCTCCTTCAGCGCCATCAATAAGTACCAATGCGCTACCTCCTTGACCTAACGAGTTGTTATGCTCTCCGCCACCTATCTTTCGTGCTTTGAAACTTGTGTTTTGCTGCCGGATACTTACCCGCCCTTCATGTCCCGGTTTTCCGTCTACCTGAACGATATTAAGCCCCGGTATTTGTCCCTGTAGCGATCGGGTGATATTGGGATTGGGTCTGTTTTCGATAGCATCACCTCCAAGATTTTCTACTGCACCAACGATATTTCTTTTTTTCAGGACACCATATCCCACAACAACGACGTCATCCAGAGTCCTTGCATCCTCCTTCAGAACAATCTCTAATTTTGTTTTACCGGCAATGGGAATATCCTGACCAAGGTATCCGATATAAGAAACCTGAAGTATGGCATCTTTGCCTATGTTTAATGAAAAAGTTCCGTCAATATCTGTTACCGTTCCGTTAGTTGTTCCTTTCTCAATAATGTTTGCTCCAATAACCGGTTCTCCATCTTCATCGGTTACTTTACCCGTTATTGTCTTGGTCTGCTGTTGAGTAACTTCCATCAAGCGGGTTATATCTGCTTTGTTCTGTTGTGCCTTCTTTGAAAGTATAATATAGTCATTTTCAAAGTTATAACCAATATCGGTGTTTGAGAATGCTGTATTGAGGTAAGAAGATACTTTATCTGAACTTTGCCGAAAATCTACCTCCCGCTTGGTGTCTATTTCCCGGTTGCTGTAAACCACCAGATAATCGGTTTGTCTTTCGATTTCGTTGATTAATTGTCCGACGGTGATAGAGTTATTCTTTAACTCAATAACCGCATCCTGTGCATTGGTGTTAATCGCCATCAGCTGAAAAGTGAAGGCAAATAAAAATAGTAGACAGATTTTCATGATCTTAATAAGTTCATTATAATCACTTTTTTTAAGCAAAAAGTAATTTGATGAAATGTTTATTTTCATATATTTGTGTGTTTAGAGTGAATACTAAATAAATTGTCAAGTGTTTGCTTTATTCTGGGCGATAACTGTTGGCGCAGTTGTCGCTCTTATTTTTCTGGTTTATCTATCATAGGCATTCAATTATTTAAAAAGTTGTTATATGTTTATTTTGTTAATGTGATAAGGTTGTTTTCCCTATCGCTCTTTATTTTAAAGGATTGAATTTTTTGTAATATACGTAAGATTTCATCGATACCGTCGCGCTGACGGAATTTTCCGGTATATCTTACATCAAAAATTTCCGGGTCTTCTACTACAATTTTCACATCGTAATAGAGTTGTAATTTCTCAATGATAACGATTAAACGCTCGTTATTGAACGAGTAAATCCCATTTTTCCAAAGGATATGATCAGGATCACTGATATTGCTGACAGTCATATTGTTTCCTCTTATCACTACCTGTTCATCCGGTTTGAGGATGACACTTTCACTTTTATCGTTTGTCCGATACACCCTTAAGGAACCTTCTATCAATTCAGTCTGAATGTAATCTGCGTCAGGATAACTATATACATTGAACTGCGTTCCCAGCACTTCCATATCTATATACTGAGAGGAAACGATAAACGGTCTGTTTCTATCCTTTGCCACATCAAAAAAAGCTTCTCCCAGAATTTCCACCTTTCTGTTTTTTTTAGAAAAATGGGAAGGATATTTCAAAGTAGACTGGGCATTCAACCAAATCTCCGTTCCGTCCTGCAATGTTATTTGGGCACGTTGTCCGACAGGAACATATAGTCTATTCATAGTTGAATCCATGACTGTATCAGACAAATGCAATGTTGTCCAAACGGTGGAGGTGATGAGAATAAGTGCTATGGCAGCATATTTTGCGATATTCTCAAAAAGTTTTCTTCGGGCGTTTTGCTTGATCCGGTCAGTAAATTTCTTGTAATGTTTCACACCTTCATTCCTGTCAGAAGAATGGGGTGCGAGTTGTGAAACCGCATTCAAGTTCTGCAGGTGGATAAACTCAGCTTTTAACCGACTGTCATTTTCAATACGGTGAAGTAATTCCAATCGTTCTTCGACCGGTATTTCGCCTAAAAAATATCGCAAAAGTTGTTCGTCCATATTAATGCTTGTTATACATAAGACGAATGGATAATAAAAATCCGCTAAAGAAAATCAATTTTTTATTGATTCAGAAGGTTTCTGCTCCGATAAATGTAAAATGAAATCTTTAAGTATTTTATTTTTTGTGCTTTATGGTTTATTTGGTCGTGCTAATATTTGTATAAGTGTTTGCTTATTTGCTTCTCATTTCTGATTGAGTTTTGTAATTTCCTGTCTTGACAGTTTTGCGCCCTTCTTTTAATCTTACCTTTAATTCCTTAACAGAATATTGGCAGGGGTATTTTAGTTGTGATTTTTTTAATTCACAAACGTACTTCAAAGCGGACTCAAGTAGAACAGCATCACTCTTGATTTCTTGGATCAATTCCTTTTCCTTTAATTTGATCTGTATTGTGTTTATAATAAGCTCTTTACCCTGTATTTGTCAGAAGAGCAAAGATATACATCTTTTTTATAAATATCATCAAACAAAAAAGAAAAGGAAGAGCAGCACATAATCTTTTAATGCTTCTTTTAGTTTTTTGTAGGCAATGGCCATTTGGCTCTCGACAGTGTTGATGGAGATATTGAGTTCATGGGCGATTACTTTTTGTTTCTTTCCTTCGAGTTTGTTCATCACAAAAATTTTCCGGCATTTCTCGGGTAGGCTCTCTATGGCATCTTGGATAATGGTATCGATATTGGATTCATTGAGGAACTTATTGTCCAATGCTTCGAGCGATTCAAATTTTAGTCTCAGCGTACGGATATATTCAGATTGTATTTCTTCTGCGGCCTGTTGCTCTAATGTTTTTCGGCGGAGAAAGTCGATGCACCTGTTTTTTAACATCATAAACAGAAAGCCGTTGAGGTTGACAAAAGAGGTGAATTCCAACTGTTTTTCCCATAGCTCAAAGAAAATATCCTGCACAATATTTTCCGCATCTTCTTCACGGATCACATATTGTCGGGCAAAGCGATTCATCTTCGAATAGAAAGAGAGATACACTTTTTCAAATTGAACCTTATATATAGGAGTGGCCTGCACAGAATAAAAGTTTTTGCATTTTTTTCGATATACTGGAAGTCAAAAATACAAAAAAATATCATACCCGGATCAATCAGCTATTATTTAACAACCAACCGCCCTTTCCCTGTAAAATCCGGGTAATACTGTGGGGGTGGTTTTATAAGAGTTATTCCGCTCCTCCTCCCAATGCACGGTATAAATTGACAGAATATTGCAATTGCTCGAGTTTATCAGTTACCTCTCCAAGTTGTGCGGAGAGGAAGTTTTGTTCTGCCGTGAGCACTTCGGTGTAGTTGGCTTCGCCTGCAATCAATAGCTCTTTCGTATACTCCACAGCGTTTTGTGATGAGTTTACTTGTTCCTGACGGACGCTATTTTTCTTGACCGATGATTCATAAGAATACAAGATATCCGAAACTTCTTGCCCTGCTCTTAACAGGGTATTTCTGAAAGTGATAAGGGCTGCTTCCTGTTGTGCCTTGGCTATTTTCAGGTTTCCTTTCAACTGTCCCCGGTTGAAGATGGGTTGGGTTATGCCTCCGATCACATTGGCCAATAAGTTTTCACTGTTGAAAAAGTGGGAGAAACCTGAGGATGCGAAGCCTATCATCGAGCCGGCATTCAATGTGACAGAGGGGTAAAAACTGGCTTGTGCCGCATTTGTCAATTCAAATGCAGAACGGAAGTCGAGCTCCGCCTGGATTACATCGGGTCGTCTTGCTAACAATTGGGCAGGAATGCCTGTCGTTAGTTTTGCCGGAACTGTTTGGGCTTCGAATGCAGAGCGTTCTATTGTCCCGGGTTCACGACCGAGCATCACCGAGATGCTGTTTTCCAACTGGTGGATGGCACTTTCCAAATCGTAGATACCCAATTTTGTCCTTAACATGAGTGCCCGGCTCTGTTCCACGGCTGCCTCATTCACGTTTTGCATCCCTGCTTCTTTCAGGGCCATCATCGTTTCCACATTTTCGTCCAATAAGCCGACTGTTTCTGTAGTGATACGTAGTTGTTCGTCGAGTGCCAGCAGCGAATAGTAAGAGGTGGCGATATTGGCGATGAGCGAACTCTGAATGAGATTTCTATAAGAATGGCTTTGCAGGAATAAGGCATACTTCGACCTTGACTGTCGATTCAGTTTTCCCCATATATCCAGTTCCCACGATGCGGCAATCCCCAATGAAACGTTTTGTGAATTGTAACCAAGAGTCTTATCGGCATTACTCGTTGTGGTGTTGGTAACTTGCCCTGTAAGCGCTACGGTGGGGAAATAGGATGCACGTGCCATATTTAAACTTGCCTCCGCCTGACGGATAGTGGTTACGGCCACCTGTAGGTCGGCATTGTGTTCCAGGGCTTCTTCGATCAATCCTACCAGGTATGTGTCGGTGAAATACTCCCGCCAGGGGATGTCGGCAATGGTAGTTGTATCTCCGGAATAACTATCACTATGGTTATTCCGGTATAGGTTCGACGTATCTATTTCAGGTGTTTGATAGCGGTTCATCACCTGACAGGAGGATAATCCCAGGAACAGGAGAACAATCCCCGTGAAAATGGCCGGCACGAAAATAGCAGGTATTCTATTTTTATTCTTGTTCATCGCTTGGTTGGTTTATAGCGTCATCACTTATGTTCACGAGCCCCGATTTTACGAATTTATCATGCATCGTCTGGAAGATGATATACAATGAAGGAATGACCAATACGCCCAGTATGGTTCCGATCAGCATACCGCCAATGGCACTGATACCAATGGAACGGTTTCCTACCGAGCCTGCACCCGTGGCGAAAAACAGCGGTGTCAACCCGGCGATGAAAGCAAACGACGTCATCAGGATAGGACGCAGACGGGCCACCGCTCCTTTTACGGCTGCCTCCACGATATGCATTCCCTGCCTTCGTCGCTGGATGGCGAATTCCACAATGAGGATGGCATTCTTGGCCAGCAAGCCGATGAGCATGATCAGGGAAATCTGCACGTATATGTTATTGGTGATACCTTGGTGTACCCCGAATATTTTTAGAAAGATGAATACCCCTGCCAGACCGACCGGCAGCGAGAGAATTACCGCAAGCGGTATAATATAACTCTCATAAAGGGCACAAAGGAGAAGATATACGAATATCAGGCAGAGCATAAAGATAAGCAATGTTTGATTGCCGCTATGGACTTCCTCTCGCGTCATCCCCGTATATTCGAAGCCGTATCCCACCGGAAGCTCGTCCGCTCCCATCCGGTCGGTCAGCGCTATCACGTCTCCCGTGCTGTATCCCGCACTGGCATTGGGGATAACGGTGACGTCCATCGACGTGTACATATTGTACCGGGTGTAGGATTGCGGTCCTGAAAAGTCGGTGATCGTCAGGTATTCGGTGATGGGTGACATTTCGCCCGATGCTGTTTTCACAAAAAGAGCCTCCAGGTCATCCATATTCTTGCGAAATTCAGGAGAGGCCTGCACGATAACACGATAGGGTTTCCCGTATAATGTGAAGTTAGAGGTATACATACTGCCGATATACATTTGCAAGGTGGCCAGGATGTCATTGAGTTGCAATCCCGATTCTTTTACCTTTGCAATATCCACTTCTATCTGTTTTTGAGGAAAGTTGGGATTGAAAGTGGTATAGGCGGTCAGTACCTGGTCCGTGGCCTGCAGCTTGCCCAGGAAATCCTGTGTGACATCGAAGAAATCGTAGATATTTCCCCCTGTCCTGTCCTGCATCTTCAGCTCCACGCCGCTGCTCAACCCAAAACCTCTCAAGGTGGGGGCGCTGAACACCGTAAACGAGGCACCAACTATAGAACTTGTTTTTTCAGTCAGAACGGTCACAATATCGGCTGCGGTTCTCTTGCGTTCTTTCCAGGGTTTCAGTTTGACCATCAATGTGCCATAAGGGCTACCCAGACCACTGATAAAATTGACCCCTGTGATATTGGAGATATGGGCCACCTCCGGTATCTCTTGGGTGATCGCGTATGCTTTCTGCACTATCGAGTCAGTCCTTTCGAGGGATGATCCGGGCGGCAAGGTAATCATGCAAAGTACGGAGCCACTATCTTCCTGTGGTACGAATCCGGTAGGCGTGGTTTTCATCAGGAAGAACAATACCAGGGAGAATACCGCGATGATTGTCACAGTGATCCAGCGGTGATTTTTCTTTCCCAGGAAACGTAATGTTTTCTCATATTGATCGGTCAGCTTCTGGAACCATTTGTTGAACCAAGCGGTAAAGCGTTTGAATATGTTCTTCTTTTTCCCGGCTTCCTCCGTATGCGGTGAAGTGAGCAATAAAGCGCTCAACGAAGGGCTTAATGTGAGCGCGTTGATGGCCGAAATAAAAATGGCTACTGCCAGCGTCAACCCGAATTGTTTGTAAAAAACACCACTCGTCCCGCCGATAAAACTGACCGGAATAAATACCGATGCCATTACCAGCGTGATGGAGATGATGGCGGGCGCAATCTCCTTCAATGTTATCAGCGTCGCTTCCTTTGCATTCTTTACCCCTTTTTCCAACTGTGCATGGACTGCTTCCACCACCACAATGGCATCGTCCACCACAATACCTATGGCAAGGATAAGGGCGAACAGCGTCAGTAGGTTGATAGAAAATCCCATCACCTGTAACACGAAGAAAGTACCTATAATGGCTACCGGCACAGCAATGGCGGGGATCAGGGTAGAGCGGAAACTTTGCAAAAAGATAAAAACTACCAGAAACACCAGTATGAATGCCTCAAAAAGAGTGGAGACCACTTTCTCGATGGAAGCATCTAAAAATTCGCTGGCATCCGATACATAAATGTATTGAAAGCCCGGTGGAAACGATTGTGAAGCCTCATCAAGTGTCGATTTTATGTTGGTGATCAGTTCGGTAGCATTGGATCCGGCAATCTGGCTTACCTGCATCACCACCGAAGGGAGGCCGTCAGTAGCAGACTGTACCGCATAGAATAAGGCGCCCAGTTCTACATCTGCCACATCCCCCAACCGGAGTATATGTCCGTCTTGGGAACGGATGATGATATTTTTGAATTCTTCCACCGATTTCAATCTTCCCGTATATTGCAGGGAATATTCAAATGTCTGGTCGCTGTTTTGCCCGATGGTACCCGGGGCTGCTTCCACGTTCTGGTCGTTTAATGCTGCCTGCACTTCCGCCGGGGTCAGATTATAGGATGCCATTAGATTAGGATTCAGCCAGATACGCATTGAATATGTCTTTGCTCCCATTACGCTGGCATCTCCCACACCCATCACACGTTTTATTTGGGGAAGCACGTTGATGTCGGTATAATTCTGGATAAACGCCTGGTCATGATCCGGGTTGGTAGATGAAAAAGAAATTGTCAATACGTTGTCACTCTGTTGTTTCACAACATTCACTCCGGAACGGGTAACCTCTGCGGGAAGGAGAGACGTTGCCTGGCTTACCCTATTTTGTACCATCACGGCCGCAATATCTTGGTCGACTCCCGGTTCAAAATACACGGTAATACTTCCCGAGCCGGAGTTTGAAGAGGTGGAAGTCATGTAGGTCATGCCTTCCACTCCGTTGATCTGTTCCTCCAGGGGTATGATCACACTGTTCATCACCACTTCTGCACTCGCCCCACTGTAATTGGTCGATACACGTATGGTGGGAGGTGAAATGTTGGGATATTGCTCCACGGGGAGCGTGACCAGACCTATGATACCCAGCACTACTATAAGGATGGAAATAACGGTGGCAAGCACCGGTCTTTCTACAAATATCTTTAACATATTATTGTTGTTCCGTTTTTATTTTTCTTGCATTACCCAAGGTGGCAATACCATCTACCACAATCCTGTCTCCTTCGGACAAGCCGGAGGTCACTGCATAATGCTTTCCATCAGGTAAAGGAAGCACTGATATCATTGTTTGCACGGTTGAGTCGTTTTCATTGGCCACATCTTTTACCACCTTATATAACACTACTTTATCCTGTTGTGTAAAAGTGGCTTTTTGGGGTATGACAAAAACGTCGTTCAATTCCCTGGGGATAGCTATCCTGGCGCTGGCTCCACTTCTGAGTATGCCATTTTTATTAGGGAAATTTGCACGAAGGCTTATTGCGCCTGTTTGGGAATTTACAATACCGGAGATTGCGGTTATTTTTCCTTTTTCGGGATAGGTGGTTCCATTTGCAAGAAGGAGGGATACCTCGGGAATATTGTTTATTTTTTCGGTCTGTGTATTTCCTTCGAGTGTTTCTAATAGTGATGCTAACGCCCTTTCATTCAGTGAGAAATAAGCATATGTCGTCTGGGTCTTCGAGATAGTGGTCAGCGTGGTAGCGTTGGTTACCATATTTCCGCTGCGGTAGGGTATGGACCCGACAATACCGTCGATGGGGCTGGTGACAGTGGTCCATCCCGAAGTGGCCTGTGCGGCTCTTAATGCCACTTGGGCTTCTTCGTGTGCCGCCTGTGCTGCGGTATAAGCATTCTCATAGGTTTGAAGCTGTACCCCGCTCACAATATTTTTTTCGGCGAGGGGGCGTATGCGCTCCACATTCAACCGGGCTGTGTTGAGGTTGGAATTTGCCCTCTCCAACGCTGATTTTGCCGAAGCGAGATCCTGTTCAGACATGGGAGAGTTAATAGAGAACAGTGGTTGTCCCTTTTTCACCATAGCACCCTCTTCGATATAGACCTTGTCTATATATCCGTTTACCCGCGGTTTAATTTCTGCGTCTTCTTCTCCTCTCAATGTGACGGGAAATACCGACTCCAGGATGGCAGTTTGCTTTGTAAGCTCTTGTACAGGATAAACTCGTGCCGCTAACGCGTTCGCGTTATTCTTCGATTTTTTTCCACAGGCGGTTATGGATAACGTCATCAAAAGTACCGCCGAAAAAAAACAGGCGTAATTCTTTATTGTATGATTCATAAATAATATTGACGATTTCACATCGTATGAAGTAATAAAATAATCCAAATTAAAAAAGGAGTAAATAGATGGACTCAATAACCTCTCCTTTCATCCAGTCTATTCCAGCAGCACAAAATTAAATATAATCCCCCAATTTTGCAAAAAAAATAGACGAACAGTCAATAATGACCGATGAACTTTGTTATGCTAAAAATTCTGCTGCCCGTGAAAAAACGGTGGTAAATGCATTATTCAACGATGTAATATCCGTTGAATTATGAGGAAATGGATTTTCGTGTGTATAAGGAAATGAAAAATCAAGCAATTGAATAGTGGATTGTGCATTTTTCTCTCCCAATGCTTCTAATACACCGTGATACGGGATTACTGTGTCTTTTGTCAGTGCTATTCCTCTGATTTTTCCTTTTAAGCGGGAAAAAATGTTTTCACGCTCGGCGCGGAACCGTTCCGGCGTGATCATTTGTAAGAAAGCATTAAAAGCATTATCATGTTCCCATACCGGGGTATCTTCATTACCGAAATGATAGATATAATACTGTTGCATGGTTTCGAAAGCAGGCTTGTCCATGATACTTCGGGAAATGCCGGACATGGATCGGAAGATGCTTCCACCACAAAACATGAAGAGCCGGGAATCACCATAAAGTCCCTTTTGATTGGCCATAAGGGCTATCTGTGAAAGGAAGGCTCCGATGGAATAGGCGAAAATATCGATTTTTGTGTCCTCTTTGAAAAAGGGATGATAGCCGGCTTTTAACTCTTCGAATAATACGGTTAAATCGGCCCAGGTCTGTCTTCCCGACAGGTAGAACCGTTCCGGGTTTTGACTGATGCGGTCACTCAATGCCACGTTTGCATAGCTGATGGTACGCTCATCGGTATATTTCTCTTTACGGAAGTTCAGCAGGTTAATCAGACTGCGGGGATTCGACCATGTCATTGGCGCCCTGTTTATGTGGAAAGCAATCGGAAAAAGAATGACCGGTTTGCCGGTATTATAACACAAAAACTCTGCCCAGGTGAGATATTTGCTCCAATTTCGTTCATTTAATCCATGAAGAAGCAAGATGGCTTCTGCATGTCTGGATTTACCCGAGGGAAAAAATACCGGATATTCAAATGAAAAGTTTTCTGTGATATTACTGTCTTTCTGTAGTAGCGTACCTCCTTTTTCGTTGACTGAATGACTGTTGAAACGGAAAAAACGAATATCGATATTTGTTTCGTCCAAATGACTGTCTACTCCTTGGGCGAAGCTGCAGTTCAGTGCAATATATCGTTCATTATAACTCTTCATAACCGGATATTTTATGACTTTTCGTGCAAAAAAACAGGCTTTTCGTGTCGTGTGCAAATCAAAGGGAAAAATGCGATTAAAATGGGATAGAATCCCATATGTGGGGTAAAATTGAGTATGGAGGGGTGAAAATTGGGGCGCAAATTTCTGATTATTTTGGTAAATCTTCAATAAAAATTTACTTTTGTACCGGATGAACTATAATTCATTCTACGATGGACAACAAAATTCCGGCATATTTATATGAGAAGCGAAACAGCGTAAAGACGATTCTTTTTACGGCGTTGTTTGCGTTGTTGTTTATCAATCTCTTTCAACCCTTCGGTTCCCGTGACTGGTATCCCGGCGTATCCGATATCAAGTATTTTGCTTTTTCGAGCCTGATCATCCTGACCGGTATGTTGGTGGTGGTAATCAGCCGGATGATTTTGACGACATACTCAAAGAAAAGGGATGTGTTGTATTGGCAATACGCAGTATGGATATTATGCGAAGTAGTAGCCATGGCTATTTTTTATACCTTATTCGCAAAGTTCTTTCCCAAAGATGGGATCGAAAGGGATATATCGGAGATTTTTCGCCAAAGCCTTATTAATACAGCATTGGTATTGCTTTTGCCATATGCCATCACTTGGCTCTATTTCTCATGGAAAGAGAAGAGTGCACTGCTGGAGGAAATCGAACAGGAGAAATCCGGGGAGTCCCGCGCAAAAACGTTGATTGCGTTCCCCGATGAAAAAGGCGACCTGAAAATCTCCATCATGATGGAAAATTTACTTTATATTGAATCGGCCGATAATTATGCTACCATCTATTACCTCAATAAATCAGGATTATCGCAATTCATGCTTCGTAACTCTCTGAAATGGATGGAGGAACATCTTGTCAATGGTACACCCTTGGTGCGTTGTCACCGCTCCTATATCGTAAATATGGATAAAGTGAAGATTCTGAAGAAGATAAAAGGAGGAATTGTACTTGAACTCGATGATGAGCGTACACCCGATATTCCCGTATCAAAGACCTATTATGAGTCATTTATGCGCAAATTTTCGCATTATTCTCTTTAGATTCAAGAGCCAAGAATCAAGACTTTGAAAGCTCATCTCTTTTCCGCCGTATAAAAAAAGCCTTATAAAATAAGGGCTAAATCGCTAAATTCGTATTACTTTTGTGATGGCAGCAGGTCGGTTTGTCGCTTCCCACCAGGTGGGAGGAGGAAAGTCCGGGCAACGCAGAGCGCCATACTTCCTAACGGGAAGCTGTCTGTGAGGGCAGATAAGCGTAACAGAAAACGACCGCCGCGGTCTTGTGCCGGGGTAAGGGTGAAAAGGTGAGGTAAGAGCTCACCGGGTGCCGCAGCAATGCGGCGTGCCGTACGCATTATGGGTTGCAAGGCCATGTATATCGGATTCGTAGGGTTGCTCGCCCGATGCCGAGGGGTAGGCCGCTAAAGGGAGGTGGTGACACTTTCCCGTAGATAAATGACAAACATCCGATTCGTCGGTTACAGAACCCGGCTTACAGACCGGCTGCTTTTTTTGGATAAAATCATGGTGAAAGATGGCAAAGAAGGGAAAAGGAGACGAACCTGAAGAGGAGAGACCGGGCAAACTTGAGCGGTTGAGGATCAAGGTGAAAGAGCTGATCCATTTCCTGACGTACGAGATATGGCGACAGAATCCCGAGACGCTCTCCGGCAAAAGGAGTATCCTGTATGATGCTATAAAGACGGTAATTCTTACTGTCAGAAATGTCCAGGAACTGGATATTGCAGCCATTGCCCGCTCGCTTACATATAGAACCTTGCTCTCTATCGTTCCGCTATTGGCTATTATCTTCGCCATTGCCCGCGGCTTCGGGATCGAAAATCTCATGGAGAGCAGCATCTTCAGTTTCATGTTGGGGAACAAGCCCCAGGAAGAGGTTGTTGTGACTGCTCCCGTGTCGACCACCGAAAGTGGGTCGACCTTCGTGGTCGAGCCGGATTCAATAGGCGCAAATTATCGGGCAGCGACATCTTCGGTCCTCTCCTCCGGGGAAGATATAGCTGCAGAAGATGCCTCGGCTGAAGAAAGGACGCGCGAGTTTCTCGACCTCCTGTTTGGTATTATCGATAATTCTCTGGAAGAAGCAAAAGGAGGAGGCGTATTTGCCGGCATAGGTATTTTATTATTCCTCTATACCATCCTGATCCTTTTTAATGATATAGAGAATAACCTGAACAGGATATGGCAGGTGAGCAAAGGAAGGGGGATCGGACGTAAAATGACTGATTATGCTGCGATGGTATTGCTTATGCCTCTCTTCTTTATATTGGTCAACGCACTGAATATTATCAGTTATCCGCAGAATGATACGCTCAAGGTCATTTATATACTCTATCCTTTTATTCCCCGTCTGTTGGAAATTGTTCCTTTCGTGGTAATAATATTCCTGTTTACGGCGCTCTACAAATTCTTGCCCAATACAAAGGTGAAATTTATCAATGCATTGATAGCGGGAGCAATAGCAGGTACAGCCTTTCAGTTCTTCCAGATGCTTTACCTGAGCGGACAGATGTGGATTACACGTTATAATGCCATCTACGGTACGTTTGCTGCCATTCCGTTGATGTTGTTGTGGATACAGATGTCGTGGTTTATTATGTTGATCGGAGCGGAGATATCCTATGCGGCACAAAACGTGCGGAAGTTCTCGTTTGAGAAGGAGACTCGCAATATCAGTCGGCGGTACAGGGACTTCTTTACTTTGATGATCGCTTCCCTGATCGTGCAACGTTTTGCCGATGAGAAGACTCCTCTTACTGCTGATCAGCTTTCAGTCAGGTGCAAGGTGCCGGGACGGCTTACCAACACCATCCTGGACCAATTGCTTGAACTGAAAATCATTTCTACTACCCCTTCCGGTATAGATGAGCGTGTGCCGGCTTTCCAGCCCGCTATGGACATCAACCTGATCACCGTAAACAGGGTGATTTCCCAGTTGGATGAGCAGGGGTCAGAAGATTTCCTGATTGATCTGGACGGGGGTTACCAGAAGCAGTGGAAGGCGTTGATGAGTACCCGTAGCGGACTTCACGGTGGAGATGGAGATATACTGCTGAAAGATCTCTGAACTGCCGCATCCGGAAAAAAATAAAATGATTACCTTTGCAGGTTATAGCAATATAATACTTTTCCAGTAGACCACATGAGTTTTATCAGTTCCATAGAAAGTGTAGGAGAATATGCACTGTTGATGAAGAAGGTGCTAACCCTTCCGGATAGGATGAGTGAATTTCTGAAGGAATTCATGAAGGGGGTCTTTTTTTTAGGAGTCAACTCTATCTGGATTGTGGTAATTATCTCATTTTTCATAGGCGCCGTTATCGTAATGCAGATCGGGTTGAATATCGATTCACCGATGTTACCCCGGTTTACGGTGGGTGCTGTTTCGCGGGAGATTATCCTGCTGGAGTTTTCTTCTACCATCATGTGCCTTATCCTTGCCGGCAAGGTAGGGTCGAACGTGGCTTCAGAAATAGGGACGATGCGTATTACCGAACAGATTGATGCGTTAGATATTATGGGTGTGAATTCAGCTAATTATCTGATATTACCCAAGATTGCTTCATTCGTGGCTTTTATGCCGGTATTGGTAGTTTTTAGCATGTTTATGGGGCTTATCGGTGGTTATATCATCTGTCATGTGTTGGGAGTTCCGTCGGTGGATACTTATGTGTACGGTATACAAGCATTCTTCAGGGAGTCGCTTATCTGGTATTCTATTGCGAAATCGATGATGTTTGGTTTTATTATTGCTTCGGTAGCTGCTTATTTTGGATATAATGCCAAAGGGGGAGCTCTGGAAGTGGGGCAGGCCAGCACCAATTCCGTGGTGATCAATAGTGTGTTGATCCTGGTATGGGATTTAGTGTTCACACAGCTGGCACTGGGATAAAAGAAATGCCGTTATGATAGAAGTGAAAAATCTGAGGCAGGAGTTTGACGGTGAAGTTGTCCTCAACAATATCAATGCTACTTTCCAAAATGGGATGGTCAATATGATTATTGGCAGGAGCGGTTCGGGAAAGACTGTGTTGCTTAAATGTCTTGTAGGACTGATCACCCCTACGTCAGGTGAGATACGTTACGACGGGAAGAATTTTATAGGACTCAAATCAAGGGAGCTAAGCCGTCTTCGCCGCAATCTGGGGATGCTATTTCAGGGGGCTGCACTCTTTGATTCCCGGACTGTCCTCGAAAATGTGATGTTCCCTCTCGACATGTTTTCAAGGAAGAATAAACGGGAGCGTAAAAAACGGGCTGAATTCTGTCTCGAAAGGGTTGAATTGCTTGATGCAGCCAATCTTTATCCCTCGGAGATCAGCGGGGGGATGAAGAAGAGGGCGGCCATAGCAAGGGCCATTGCCCTGAATCCGAAATACCTGTTTTGTGATGAACCCAATTCGGGGCTCGATCCCAAGACATCACAACTTATCGACGAGTTGATTTATGACTTGACCAAGGATTTCTCGATGACGACGATCGTAGTTTCGCATGACATGAATTCTGTGATCAATATTGGTGATAAGGTGATTTTTATCAATGAAGGAGTCAAAGAATGGGAAGGCAATAAATCGCAAGTCATGGGTACCAATAATGAGAAATTGAACGACTTCGTCTTTGCTTCCGACCTCTTTAAAAAGATCAAAGAAGCCGGAGAAGGGAAGTGAGAAAGAATCTAAGTAAACAAATGGTTAAGTGGTTAGGTGCCTAAGTGTTCTGTAAAGAGAACAATTTTAGGGTCGGCGTTGTTTGTTCGGTAGTCATTCAATAAAAAATAAACAATATATAGTATGTTAAAGATAAGTAACCTGCATGCAATTGTAGAAGAGCAGGAGATATTGAAGGGAATCGATCTGGAAGTGAATGCCGGAGAAGTTCATGCTGTCATGGGTCCGAACGGATCCGGGAAAAGTACCCTGGCTTCTGTGTTGGCAGGAAACCCGAAATTTGAGGTTACCCGTGGAAGTATTCTTTTCAAGGGAAAGGAACTGCTTGAGATGGAACCCGAAGATCGTGCCCGTGAGGGGATATTCCTCAGTTTCCAGTACCCCGTGGAGATCCCGGGCGTGAGCATGGTTAATTTCATGCGTGCGGCAGTCAATGAACAGCGAAAATACAAAAACGAAGAGCCTATATCTGCAACCGATTTCCTGAAACTGATGCGCGATAAGCGGGAACTGTTGGGCATGGATAGCCAGTTGGTCAGCCGGTCGGTCAATGAAGGTTTTTCCGGCGGGGAGAAGAAGAAAAATGAGATTTTCCAGATGGCAATGATCAATCCGCTGCTGTCCATTCTCGATGAAACAGACTCAGGACTCGATATAGATGCCTTGCGTGTGGTTGCTGCCGGCGTAAATAAGCTGCAGACCAAAGAAAACGCTACAATAGTTATTACGCACTACCAGCGTCTGCTTGAATATATCAAACCTGATTTTGTGCATGTATTGTATGCAGGTAAGATCATCAGATCCGGTGGCCCGGAACTCGCATTAGAGCTTGAAAAGAAAGGATACGACTGGCTGATAAAGCCGTAAACCCGTAACTTCGGAATAAAATGATTGAACAACAATATATAGATCTGTTTGAGCAGTATCGGGGGGAGTTGGATGCCAATTCCACGGAAGGTATCAACAGGCATCGGGATGCAGCTTTTGAATTATTTAAGAGGAATGGTTTTCCCTCTTCTAAACTGGAGGAATATAAGCATTCTAACATTGTACGTAGTTTTGACACCGAACTGGGCTTGAACCTGCGGAATATTCCTGTTCCCGTTAATCCTTACGATGCGTTCAAGTGCGATGTCCCGAATCTTTCCACCTATACTTATTTTCTTATTAACGACAGGTATTACGATAAAGCGCCACAGTCTGAAAGCTTGCCGGAAGGTGTCTTCGTAGGCAGCTTGCAGCAGTTCTCAAAAGAATTTCCCGGACAGTTTGAAACCCATTATGCGAAGATCGCCGATATGGCTGATAACGGGACAGTGGCGTATAACACCATGTTTGTACAGGATGGCTTTGTGGTATATGTCCCCAAAAATGTGGAAGTTGAAAAACCTTTACAACTGATCAATATACTGCGAGGAGGAGTAGACCTGAATGTGAACAGGAGAATCCTGATTATCGCCGAAGAGAACGCCCATGTCAAAATACTAGCCTGTGACCATGCCGTGGATGATGTTCATTTTGTGGTGACCCAGGTGACTGAGATCTCTGCCGATGTTTCTGCCCAAGTCGACTTCTATGAATTGGAAGAGAATTCTGAGAAGGTGACGCGCCTGAGCAACCTGTTCAGTGAACAAAAAGAAAACTCCAACGTGGTGACGAGCGGTATTACCCTTCACAATGGGTATACGCGCAATAACTACCGGTTTCGGATATTGGGTGAACATGCCGAAGCACATGCCGGAGGATTGGCTATTTGCGATAAAACGCAGCATATCGATAACTTTGCCTTTCTCGACCACGCGGTACCGAACTGTACCAGCAACGAACTATTTAAGAATGTACTAAAGGATAGGGCTACCGGCGTGTTCTGCGGAAAAATACTGGTAGAGAGAGATGCACAAAAAACGCAGGCTTATCAGACAAACCGTAACCTCGTCTCGTCAGATACGGCCCAGATGTTCTCCAAACCGCAATTGGAGATATACGCCGATGATGTAAAATGTTCGCATGGTCTCACTACGGGACAACTCGATGAAGATGCCTTGTTCTATATGAGGGCGCGTGGTATCGATAAAGAAGAGGCACGCCTGTTGCTGATGGTAGCTTTCACGCGTGATGTGGTGGATATGGTTCGTATTCCGGTGCTGCAGGAACGTTTGATCAGTCTTATAGACAAACGCTTCCGCGGTGAATTGATGCGCTGCGGGAATTGTGCGGTGTGTAAGTAGTAAAAGTGAAAAGAGGGGAAATTCAAAATCTGAATAGAATTGAAAGATCTCGATATACATAGGATACGTGCCGATTTCCCGATACTTTCACGGGAAGTATACGGGAAACCGTTGGTCTATTTCGATAATGCTGCTACAACGCAAAAGCCGCAGTGTGTCATTGATAAGATCAACCGGATGTATACCACTGTGAACGCCAATGTACACAGGGGGGTGCATTTCCTTAGCCAGGCCGCCACAGATGAACATGAAGCATCGCGGCGGGCGGTGCAGGAATTTATTCACGCAGCTTCTCCCAATGAGATCGTATTTACCCGCGGCGCCACTGAATCGATCAATCTGGTGGCATCCTCTTTTTGTAGGAATTTTTGCAGGGAGGGTGACGAACTGTTGATCACTGCCATGGAGCACCATTCCAATATCGTTCCCTGGCAATTGCAATGTGATTATTATGGGCTAAGGCTAAAAGTGTTGCCAATTAACCCTGAAGGTGAATTGCGTCTGGATAAGTTGGAAAATATGATCACCAACCGGACAAGATTGATAGCCGTTACCCATATCTCCAATGTATTGGGTACGGTAAACCCTGTGGGCAAAATTGTAGAAGCAGCACACCGGTATGACATCCCCGTGCTGATAGATGCTGCCCAGAGCGTACAACACCGTAAAGTGAATGTACAGGAGATAGATTGTGATTTTCTGGTCTTCTCTTCCCATAAGATATATGGCCCGACCGGGGTCGGGGTATTGTATGGGAAGGAGAAATGGCTCGATGCCCTTCCCCCTTACCAAGGTGGGGGAGAGATGATTTCGAGCGTCTCGTTTGAGAAAACAACGTTTAATGACTTGCCATTCAAATTTGAAGCAGGGACACCTGATTTTGTCGGGACGGCAGCCTTGGCTACGGCACTCCGTTATGTCTCTTCCATTGGTTTGGATGATATAGATATGTATGAGCATGCATTGCTCGGGTACGCTACCCAAAGATTGCTCTCCATACCGGGATTACGTATTTTAGGAAATGCTGCAGATAAGAGTAGTGTCATCTCTTTTCTGGTCGATGGTATCCATCCCTACGATATGGGCACGCTGCTCGATAAGATGGGTATTGCCGTCCGTACCGGGCATCATTGTGCCGAGCCGCTAATGCGTGAATTAGGAGTGGAAGGTACTGTCCGTGCCTCTTTTGCCTTTTACAATACCAAAGAGGAAATCAATCTGCTCATAAAAGGTATTGAACGGATTGTACAAATGTTTCGATAGAAAAAATTACTATATTTACAGCGTCAAGCATAAAACTGGTATGCCACAGGACCTTCGAAGCCAAGAAAGAAATGAAGATCACACTTTATTTATCTTATTGAAAAAGAGAGATAAAGAGGCTTTTTCCATGATATATCAGAAATATCATCGATATCTCTATTCGTTGGCGTTGAAGTATCTTAAAAGTGTACAAATGGCGGAAGATGCCGTACAGCATGTATTCGTGAAACTATGGGAATCTACTGCGGGTATCCATATAGAGATCAACCTGAAAAATTATCTCTATACGATGACCAAAAATTATATTCTGAATATGATTCGTGATCATAAAGAGGCTGTTTCATTGAATTATATGAAGGCACAGATAGATCTTCCTGCCGATGAGGATATTATCAGGGAAGTGGAAGAGAAGCAAATGCATGAAATGCTATACAAATATATAGAGCAGCTTCCTCCTCAAAAAAAGGAGATTTGCATGCGAAAACTGGAAACATCGGACAGTAATCAGGAAATTGCCGATAAAATGGGTATATCGGTGCATACCGTGAAATCCCATTATCAGGAATCTCTGAGAATATTACGGTCTTATTTTCAACAGATTAAAATGGTATTATTATAAAATATACATCGGAACTCATTTCTTTGGGCAGAATGTGTGTCTATATAGTAAGTGGAAAAATCTTTATGAATGCAAGTGTCGGATAAAAAAGTTATTAACAGGGTAGTTGCCGAATCGGCCTCGAAAGAGGAAGCGGTTGGGGTTGTCGATTGGTTTTCTTCAACGATAGAAGGGCAGCAATACCTTTCGGATATGCTCGACAAGGATGCTTATCTGATGGAGAGCGAACCTAATCTTGGCAGATCATTTACCCCGTTACAGTCCGATAATTTGTACAAAAAAATTGACAGAACGATCTACCAGAAACACTATAGGAAATTATTCCTCAGGGTGGCTGCCGTTCTTTTGCCGGTATTGCTTGTTTCCGGCTTGGTTTTTTATTTAAATAACCAGACTGGTATTTTTACAGAAACCACCTATTCCGAAGTATTCGTTCCTAAAGGAGAAGATGCACGCCTCTTTTTTCAAGATGGAACAGAGGTGTTTATCAATGCCGATACCCGGATCCGTTATCCCAACAAATTCGGATTAAAGAAGAGGGAGGTTTTTCTGGAGGGAGAAGCTTATTTTAATGTAACTTCCAATCGCAGTCGGCCTTTTATAGTACATGCGCAGCATACAGAAACAGAAGTGAGGGGCACCTCTTTCAATGTGAGGGCTTATGGAAATAGCAATACCATTGAGGTGGTGCTGGATGAAGGAAGGACCACTTTTCGCGTACATCAGAATAATTTTCCGATGCTGCCCGGGCAGAAAATCGAATATGACAAGTCAACCGGGGAGACTACCTTGAGGAATCTGATCAACCCGTCTAATGCTTCATTATGGAAAAAGAATATACTTCATTTTTATGATACCCCGCTTGCCGAAGTGATAAAAGAGTTGGAAAGAAGATATGACGTGCAATTCCAGGTGCACAATCCGGCGACATTGAATTACAGTTATACACTTACAACTAAACAGCCCGGCATTGAAAATGTATTGAAGGAATTACAAAAAATATCTCCGGTAAGGTTTAAAATTGAAGGGGACATGATCTCCGTTTTCCTCTGATTCCATCATGAATTTTATCGGATAGATTTTCTTCATTTCTTGGCTCTATTCTTCTATTTGTTATTTTGTCAGTCCGAAATGTGTTAATATGTAGCTTGTTTGTGCTCCGGGGGGGATATTATGTAAAAAAAAGGATGCTATGTGTGTTGATTTATTATGTCAATCGTTAAAAAATGATCGGGCCTGTTTTTAAGTAATATCTGTAAGTGGTTAACATGTAGATTCTTTATGAATTTAGCCTTAGTCAAAATCATGAAATAAATGTTGTCTATATTAAATAGATAAAAAATTGTGTCCTTTTTTTGTAGTTTTGAAAAGTATGTGTAATTTTGACGCGGTTTTAAGAGGTAGATAGGGTAATTCGCTGTAAAATAGTATGTTATTTGAGGAAGTGCTTTTATAAAGCTTATTGTAAAAGGTTCGATAAATCAAACAGTGAATTATATATGGAGCTAAGGATGAAGTAGCTAAGTTCTCACAAAAAATCATCTTCATGGAATTGAATCGCAAATCCTACATTCTTACCTGGGATTTGATATCCGGATCATAGAAAGATTATTTTATTGGTAACTAGTTGATGAGGTAAAATCAGAAACAGGTGTATATCAGTATATTAACTGGGTATACCGTCTTGGTGTGAGTCGGGGCGTATGTCTTTAAAATGTAATGGAGTGTCCGTTATATGTAAATTTGCGGAAGAGTCGGCCGAAAACAGACTAATATAATAAAGAAATAAACACTTTAATTCAATTGATTCAAAATGAAAACAAAAAATTTTCTTTTAATTGCCGCTTTTATTATTTGCGGCTTAGTATGTGTGAACAGTGTGAATGGGCAAACTCCTCCGACACAAACGGCGGATGAGGTAACCGTGAATATCAGATTTAAGCAAATCCAGTCAATTGTGGTCAACCCGGCTGAGGAGCATCAGACGGTTAATCTTGACTATTTTACATTACAAAATTATCAAGAGGGGGTTTCTGTAACGAAGAATGATCATTTGACTGTGTTCAGTTCGGGTGGTTTTCAGGTTAAAGTTAAAGCAGAAAGTCCCGCTTTTACCAGAATGGGGGGAAGTGAAACAATACAATTAAGTGATATGGTAATACAAGCCTCTAATGGTAGCGGTAATGACAAGACTTATGGAGATGGAGGATTACCTTTGGTTAATTTGTCTACAGGAGAACAATCCCTTATTGGTTCCTCAACCGGAGGAGGTAATCTTAACTTCAATATCACTTACGACAATACAGTTGCCGGAAATGAATTTAAATATATAAATAATCATGTTCGTCCAGAGGAAACATCGGTATATACCGCAACGGTTACTTATTCAATTGTAGCTATTTAAAATACCTATTCTTACTATACATGAGGAGGAGAGAGGCAATTTCTGTTGATTTGCTTCTCTCCAATTCCTCCTACTCTTCAAAGTGGCACAATTTGTTTTTGTACCTACTTGTGTTTACTTTTTCGATAGTAACAGAGGATATTGTCATATATCTGTTGATACTCACTAAAGAATATAATCAATGAGACAGTTTTTTCTCCACTCTCTTTTAGTGCTTGGTACGCTTTATTTAATGATTCCATCCGCTTTGTTCTCTCAGGTGGGCATTTCGGTATCCCCTCCACGGGTATATTATACCCTGAATCCGGGAGAAACGGGGACGCAGAAGGTGTTGGTCAGTAATGTCAGTAAAGAACATCCGCTCAATCTGTCCCTTACGCTTGGGGACTGGGCGTATGATAATTATGGAAACAACCTTATGTTTCCGCCCGATTCGCTCGACAATTCCTGTGCCGGCTGGATAAGTGTGCCCGATGGGATGTATTTGACCCTCGAACCGGGTGAAAATCGGGAGATAGAGGTGACCATGACGGTGCCAAACATGTCTGCTCCCGATGATAATGTGCAGACAGCCATGCTTTTTGTCACCCAGATGAACCCGGTGGATGGCGTAGACGCACAAGGGGCTGCTATCAGGATCAACGTGCGGCAGGGAATAAAATTATACCGTAAAGGTAACGTACCGGAAATAAAGAAGATAGAAATTGAAGACCTTGCATATGACAGGGAGACCAATTCTCTATTACTCTTATTCAGTAATGGTGGCAATATTTGGTTGAATGGTCGTGTAAGCGCCGGCTTGTTTAATCAGGATAACGGTAAGGAGTTGAATATAGAAGCAATCGATTTTTACACGATGCCCGGTGATCACCGTTCCATGCGGATCCCTCTCAGCCAAGATATGGAAAAGGGAAGCTATACGGCTACCGTGATGGTAGATTACGGTGACCGCACAACCATAGAAGCTGCAGAATTGCAGTTCAATTATGAAACAAATATGTAATCTTTCCACATACCTGCCCTTCATTTTTCTCTTTTTAAATTTAACCGCATATAGTCAGGTGAATTTAGAATGGCAGGGAGGAGCCGACTATCTGAGTGTGGGTTCCTATTCAGGAGCTGTCTCTCAATCGGATATAGCTCAATTGAAGATTAGCGGAAATGGAAATATTACTTTCGAAAACTGGAAATTATCTGCCCGAATAATGAATTATCCGGTGGTGAACGAAGGGAATGAATTTCCGGCTGATAAGATAAGCTTTTCCCCTACCGGGACATTCGGGAGTTTAAAACCGGGTCCTGTACCCGGTGTGGGGCAGATAGGTATACCGTTGTCTATATCCTTCCAAAACGGACCCAATGAAGTATTCCTTGTGCCCGGTTCCAATACTCCTATAGTGAATACCAGTCCAACTCAAAATGATTATTTTGAATTGAATATGGGATTTAACCTGACGGTCGCTCCCGGGAACTACCTCAATGCTTTGCAGGCTTGGAGAGAATATCAATTCCAAATAGAATATACGCTGTATGACGGAAATAATATGCCGGTAGGCCGACTGCAACATATGTTTAAAATACAGGTGGCCAATCTGGGTCCCCCACCGGAAGAGAGCCGGTATACCATACAGGTCTCCACGGAAGCATCCAACGGGTTGTTGGAGTTCAAAACAATGGCAGATTATATCAACGGCAAAAATGTGACCTATACCGGCGGATTGTCCGTATCCGCTACTACTGCTTACCAGGTGACAGTAAGATCGGTAACACCCCATTTTTCGTCTGCTGCCGGAAATACTTTGCCGTTGGATGTCGTTCGCCTACAACTAAACGGAGATTCCGGAACACGGTATACCCGCCCGCTCTCAACCGTAACTCAAACTATACTGGAAGGTGCTTCCACCGGAGGGAGCGCTGTAAACTTTGATATTGTCTACTCTACCGAGGCGAATGATTCTCGCCTGTTTAATGTGCCTTCCGACCAGTACGAGGCATCGCTGATGTACGAAATTTCTCCCAGATAAAAATGCTCCACGACAGAAAGGCGCTTTGCTTCATAGGGTTGCTGCTTATAATTCTTTATCCCTCTTATGGGGTAAAGGCTCAGGCTTTCACGGAGGATTCTCTCGTTTTAGAGATAAAGGAGTCAACGGTCAACGTACAGGTCATAAGCCATATACTAAAGATTGCCAATCTGTCGGAAAAGGTGTTCCAGGGCACAGTCCTGTTGGATCCGCTTTCTGATCTTCATCCCCTTTCACGGGAGGAACAGGAGCTCTCGGTGGTGCCGGGAGACAGTGCTTTCATTGCTTATCGCTTAGTAGTGGGACGCGATCTTGGGGCCGGAAGGAAAACCATCAGGTACCTCATCCTTGACGGGAAGAAGGAAAGCGTATTGGCGCGGGAAACATATATCGATATTGAAGAAAGGGAGCAGATATACCTTTCGGTCAGTGATGCCCCATTGATGGTTCCCCAGGACGGGGACTCGGTAAGGATAGATGTAACGGTGAATAATAGCGGCAACACCTCTCAGGAGGTGACATTGGTATTCAATGTGCCTAACCTGCGCGAAGTATCTCCTTTTACCGAAATGAAATTTACGATGGTTCCTATGGAACAAAAAAGGGTTACCTACAGTTTTATACCCAGCGCTAACCTTCTCTCATCGGGACAGTTCCCCGTACATATAACCGGGATGAAAGGGAAGGAGAAAACCATTTTTGGCAGCAAAACCCTTACAGTGCAGAATATTTTTACCAACAGGAGGTATGTGGATACCAATCCCGCTTTCAGATTGTACCCGGGACAGGGAACGGCCGATAATTCCCTTACACTCAGCTACCGCCAGTATAATTCATCATCGCATATGATGCAATTGCAGGGTGGCGGATACATAAATCTGCCTGCGGGCTATCTTCACCTGAAAGGAAATATATATAAATACAGTACCGTGCAGGATCCCATGATTACCAATACCGCATTGATGTATAAGCTCGATGAAAACGAATTCACCATCGGTAATGTGAGTGAGCAAATGGAGTTGCCCTTGTTCGGAAGAGGTGCCAAAGCGATGTTGTCGACTGGTGATCGGCAAAAGACACTTACTTTTGGAGCAGTCGATCAGAATTTCAACCTGATCGGATCGCAGCCATGGTTTACTGACTACTACTCTTTCTACGTGGAGGGGGCGCTGGGTGCCAATAATTCCGACAGAGGCATGAAAGCGACCTATATCTACCAGAAAAATCCGTATGAAAAGGCAACCTACAATGTGGGAGGATGGCAATGGAGAAATGTGATAGCCAAAAATTGGAACGTCCAATTGGCTGCATATGCTGCTTTGAGTGACTATGAAAATCAGCCGGGAGCAAAATTTTCCGGTGCGGCGGAATTCAGGTACAGGGGTAGTTTCCCTTCGGGATTCTTGCTTGACGGATCGGGCTATTATAGCGATGGTTATTTCCCCGGGAGCAGAAAAGGCACACTCTCCCTTACACAGGGGGCCAGCAAGAGATTGTCGGAGAAGATACATCTCAGCGGTAGTATCGGTTACACCCGGACAGCTCCAAAATCGTATGCCTACAACTATACCTACCATTCGGAAAACAGCTATGGAAGTCTTATGCTGTCACTGCCACAGTTAAGAAGGGTCTCTACGTCACTCTCTTACCGGTATCAAGGGGAAAATTCACCCTCTTATGCTTCATGGCTGGGAGAGGAAAATACCTCGGGGAATGTACGGATGGCCTCCCATCGGATGGGATGGCAGTGGAGATGGCAAAGCCCCAATGTCAGGCATTCCCTGCTCGGTACGCTGGAAGTAGGATTGTATGCCGATCCTTTAGGAAATAACCGGATGGGGCAGGGAAAGACTACCCTGAATTATTCATACCGCGGAGTGATGATGGAGACTTCATACCAGAAAGGTGCTTACTATCTGTATGAGTATATGATGGCGAAACAACAGGGCAAGCAGTTCGACCGGTTTACTGCTTCGGTATCCACCAACCAGCAGATATCAAAAAAACTCTCTTTTTCCTCGGGCTTTAATTTCAGCCATGATGTATACCAGGGTAGCGTGCCGTCGGCAAACCTTACTGCGAATTTCATGGCGAAAGATAACATCTCTTTTTTCGCGAATGCTTACTGGTACCGCTATCATTTTGTCAATCCTACCAATATATTCAATGTGCAGGTGGGAATAACCTGGAATTTCAGTAAGGCGCAACCCATGAAAGGACGGAAGAGTAGGGTGACCGCGCAGGTCTATTACGACCACAATGCCAATAATCGCTATGATGAAGGAGATGAACCGGCCATCGGTTATCTGCTGAATATTGATAATAAAGCATTTATCTCGGATAAAAATGGTAAAGTACATTATTCACAGGTACCTTATGGAGAGTATAGTGTGAAGCCGATGCAGTCGGGCCGTTGGTTTTTCGGTCGGAAAGACATCACCGTCAGCAGTGGTAGGACATCTGTTTCTATTCCCCTTACACAGAGCGGTACATTACGGGGGAGGATAACCTACATCATCAATGAGAATAGCGTGGAAATCATGCCGAGATATGAAGGTGTCCGGTTTATGATAATGAATGCTGATGAGGTAATCATACAAACCACTGTTACAGGGGCGGACGGGAAATTCATCACTTTCCTGCCCATGGGAACGTATACCGTCACACTCGATAAAAAGACATTACCCGAACATGCCGATTGTGAAGATTTTAGCCGGGCTGTAAAAATAGAAGCCGGTAAAACGATGAAGCTCGATCCTTTCAAAATCGAAGTAAAGGAGAGAAAAGTGAATATGAAACGTTTTTTTACTGCAGAGTAATCCTTATATATTTTCCTTTATACCACCTCACTTCCATATAATCTCCGTTGAATTAGTGGCTGAAAATATTTATATTGTAAACAAATATGTTGACAAAAATGTTGTCTTTGTATTATGAACAGGATAGGACAATATATTGAATCTCTCATTAAAAAGAACGGATGTCGTCAATCCGATGTGGCAAGAGAAATAGGAGTATCGCGCCAGTCGCTTAACCACATTATCGTGGGAAAGCGGGAATTGTCCATGCCATTAGCGCTAAAGTTGGAATCCTTTTTTAATCTCCCGGAAGGAGAGCTCCTGAAAATGCAGGTGGAAGAGAGTGTGGATGATTACAAAAAGCAGCTTAAACGGAAATTGGTAGACGCGTTGTCTAAGGTCAATGCCTTCTGGTCTTATGCCGATGTAACTTCAGAAAATATTCCTGATGAAGAACTAATCGAGAAAACTTTTACTTTTCTCGACCTGAAGGATATCGCCTTGCTGTTTGAATTATATCATAGGGATTATATCCGTAAGGTATGGAGGAAAAATATGGCTGTGCAAGGTGATTCTCTTTTTAATTTGAATGTGATGATTGCCATGTATTATTTCAATATCAAGCAGCCTGAGGAATATTTGAAGAGAGCGGAACAGGCACATGTAAAACATTTATTGGATTATGCGTAAAGGATTGACAAAAAAATAGAGAGCATTATTGAGCCGATTGCGGGAATGGAGAACATCAAACCTTATATTCTTGCAGGAGGAACCGCGCTCTCTATCCAATTAGGGCATCGCAAGAGTGATGACTTGGATTTTATGATGTGGCGCATATCAAAAAAAGAGAAACCCGAAGTGCGTTGGACTTCAATAGAGAAAGAGTTGAAAGAAAAAGTCGGAGAAATTGAAAATTTCAATATGCTCGGCTTTGATCAGGTTGAATTCGTGGTAAAAGGGGTTAAATTCTCGTTTTATGTGAATGATAATTATAATCCTGTCTCAGAACCCGTTTCTTATTTAGGGAATATCCGGCTTGCCGATGTATATTCGATTCTGGCAATGAAATTGGAAGTAATGCTGAGACGGGCAAAAATGAGGGACTACTATGACATCTATGCTATTCTCAAAGAGGGTTGGGATATATCCATAGGAATTGAAAAGGCCCTGAAATATTCGAGGTATAAGCTGAGTACCAAGAATATTGTGATGATGTTGTTGTCTGACAGGCTTATGCCGGATGAGCATTTTCAACAGCTTGAACCTAAATACGATGTAACCAAAGAAGAAATGCGTATCTATATATTACAGAGATTGAAAAATGCAGATTTGATCTGATTTTGTTAAATTTTACCTTTTCACTCATCCTTTTTCTTTTTCCCCGTGTCTACTATGAAGAAGCGATAATAAGCTTTCAAAAGTGTTAAATCAGTATCTGTAAAAAGAAGAGATGAAGGCAGCTATTGTATTGTGAAAGAGGCTATTTTTAGAGAGATCAAATTCTTTTAATGTCTAATTTTTAATATGTAGAACAAACCATGGGAAAAATTCCAATGAAAAGGCGATGGATAATTCTGATGTCGCTCTTTGTGCTGGGGACTGTAATCAGCCCGGCTCAAAAAGTGAACTTGAATTTCAGCCAAACAAATCTGAGAACTGTACTGGAAAGTATAACCCGGCAGACAGATTACACCCTGGCATTTAGCAAGGAAGCAGTGGATCTGAATGATCTTGTAACTATCAGAGTGACTGATACCGATCTTATACAGGTATTAGACCAGCTGTTTACATCCCGTAATATCGGTTACGAGCTGAGGGATAATAAGATTTATATTTTTGACAAACCCACTGTTGCAATAACGCAAACGCAGCAGCCCCAGCCACAGGAAATACGCCTGAACGGGCGGGTGACCGATGAGAACGGCGATCCCGTCATCGGTGCCAATATTTCCATTCCGGGTACCGCTATTGGCACGATTACTGATGTGGATGGAAATTTCTCCTTGTCGGTGCCGAGAGGTGCTGTACTTCGCGTGTCGTATATCGGTTATCTGGAACAACAATTCACAATTACCAATCAGACCATGCTCGACGTGCAACTGCAGGAAGATGCTGAACAGCTCGATGAATTGGTGGTAATCGGTTATGGCGTGCAGCGCAAGAGCGTAGTGACGGCAGCCATCAGCCGTGTGACGGCCGAGGAGTTGAATATCAATCGGCCCTCACGCGTGGAAGATGCATTGAAAGGAAAAGTGTCGGGTGTGCAGATCACCCAAAGTTCGGGGCAACCCGGTTCCGACTCCAAAGTACGTATCCGCGGTATCGGTACGGTGAATAACAGCAACCCACTTTATATTGTGGACGGAATGCAGGTGGGAGGAGGTATCGACTACCTCAACCCGATTGATATACAATCGGTTGAAATCCTGAAGGACGCCGCTTCAGCAGCCATTTATGGAACCCGCGCTGCCAACGGTGTGATATTGGTTACCACAAAAAGTGGCAGTGGTGCCGGAAAGCCGGTAGTGAACTATGACATGACGTACGGATGGCAAAGACCATGGAAGTTGAAAGATGTGTTGAATGCTACTGATTATATGGTGCTGATGAACGAGAACAAGATAAATGACGGCAATGCCCCGATTTATTCCAATGAGGCCATCAGGAATGCAGGAAAGGGTACCAACTGGCAGAAAGAAACCTTCAATTATGACGCTCCGGTACAGAATCACCAGGTGAGCGTGAACGGAGGCAACCAGCATGGATCCTATTTCCTTTCGTTTGGTTATTTCAGCCAGGACGGTATTGTCGGCGGTAACTACGGCGTGTCGAATTTCGAACGGTACAGTGTCCGTACCAATTCCAACTATCAGATATTTGAAACCAAAGAGCGTTCTTTCCTCAATAAGGTGAGGGTGGGTGTAAATGTGGGGTACTCAAGGACCAAAAGTTCGGGTATCGAGCCCAACACCGAGTATGGTTCCGTGCTGGGTAGTGCGCTGGGATTTGATCCGACAGTGCCGGTGTTTGCCGACGACGCCACGGCTGAGAAGATACTGGCAGACTATCCTACTGCCATTGTCGATAAAAACGGAAGGGTATACTCAATTCCGCCCGCTAAATTCCAGGAACTGGCTAACCCTGTCGCTTTCTTAAACCGCCCCCGGTCGGAAAGGGGTAACGCAGATAAAATTGTAGGTACTTTCTTCGGGGAAATAGACATCCTTCCCTCACTGAAATTCAGGAGCAGCTATGGTGTCGATTTGGCTTTCTGGGGAAATGACGGCCATGAGTTCCCTTATTTTCTTGCCTCACAGGGTAAGCATATTACCCAAAGTTCCGTATGGAGCGAAATGAACCGCGGTTATCAATGGCAAGTGGAAAACTATTTCACCTGGACGCAAAAGTTGGGCGATCTGCACAACGTGACGGCTGTACTCGGACAGTCGGCCATGAAATATACCAAGCGGCATTTGCGCGGGAGTGATTATGACCTGCTCGAACTGGATCCCAACAAGGCGAATATAGATTCTGCCATTGGTGACAGGGATAAAGAACGTATTTACGGAAATACCGGCGGGATTGATTTCGAGTCGTTGGCGTCCTATTTCGGACGTGTCGATTATAACTATGCCGAACGTTATATGGTGCAATTCACGCTGCGCCGCGATGGCTCGTCCAGATTCGGACCGCAAAACAAATGGGCACTTTTCCCCGCTGTCTCCGTAGGGTACAATCTGATGAACGAACCATTTATGGAGGATGTACGGCCTGATTGGTTCGACATGTTCAAACTACGTTTCTCCTATGGGCGTAACGGAAACGAAAATATCGGAAACCTGCGCTATGCGGCTTTTATTGATAGCGGTCAGAACTACTATTTCGGTGGCGGATACAATGTGGCCACCGATTCGAAATCGGGCACCATGCAGGACGGTCAATCACCCGCAGCACTTCCCAATGCCTACCTGGGGTGGGAAAAATCGGAACAGACCGATATCGGCTTCGATGCTTACTTCCTGCGTAACAGGCTCAATGTCGGCTTCGATTATTTCAAGAAAAAAACGATCGGCATGTTGATGGATGTGCCCATCCCTGCATATGTGGGACAAGGCGCGCCGGTAGGTAATGTGGGAACCATGGAAAACAACGGGATTGAAATAGAACTCGGCTGGAAACATCGGGTCGGTGATTTCAACTATTTCATCGGTGCCAATGCATCCTATATGAAAAACAAACTGGTGAAGCTGGGGAATGAATCCGGTGAACAGGTCTATGAGAATGCCGCCGCTTCGGGCGTAGGTGATTTCATTAAAGGCCAGAATGGTGAAGTGTGGCCCTTCTTCTACGGATTTAAGACGGATGGGCTTTTCCAGAACCGACAGGAGATAGATGCCTACGTCAATGAGGAGGGAGAAAAAATGCAACCCAGTGCCCTTCCCGGCGATGTGCGTTTTGTGGATTACAACCAGGATGGCATCATCGATGACAATGACCGCACAAAAATTGGAAAGGGTGCACCCGATTGGACTTTTGGAATGACGTTGGGTGCCGAATACAAGAATTTCGATTTGAACCTCTTCTTCCAGGGAGTGACCGGAAACGACATCTTTGATTTTGCCGTGCGTGGTGACATCGCTCCAATGAACCGTCCCACATGGGCGCTCGAACGCTGGCATGGCGAGGGAACTTCCAATAAGATTCCGCGTATGACGGAAACGAATGCCAACGCCAATTGGCGCTCGTCGGACCTCTATATCAAAGACGGTTCTTATCTCCGCCTGAAAACAGCCCAATTGGGTTATACCCTGCCGGTGGAGTGGACAAAAAAAGTCTCTATCCAGAAGTTGAGGATGTTTGTGTCCGGTGATAACTTGCTCACCTTTACCAAATACCAGGGTTACGACCCGGAAATTGCTACCGGTGAAAATTATAACCGTATCGGTGTGGACCGTGGCGGTTATCCGCAGGCAAGAACCTTCTCTTTAGGGGTGAATGTTTCTTTTTAACGAATTATAAATCAGAGTAAAATGAAAAAATATATATTTTTAATGCCGTTTATAATCCTTATGGGGTTTATCTTGATGACCTCATGCGGCGATGATTTTTTGACGGCCGGTTCCACCGAAAAGAAATTGGCCGGTGATGAGGCTACCGAAGAGGTAATCCTTGCCAACCTGGCGTCGGCTTACCAGATCTTACTGTTCGACAGTTATGCCAACCAGAATTATAACAGCGTGTTGCTGATGTCCGACCTGCGTTCGGATGATATCTATAAAGGCGGGGAAAATCCCGGTGATCAGCGCCCATTGTATCTTCTGGCTACGTTCAATTCTAACAGCAGGGAAACATTGGGTGGGCTTTGGAGTATTTATTTCACCGGGTTGGCCCGTACCAACAATGTGTTGTTGGCCTGTGAAAACGTGACAGGTGTGGCTGAGAGCCAACTGAACCAATACAGGGCGGAGGCACATTTCCTGCGTGCCTATTATGTGCACCTGCTTTGGAAATTCTGGGGCAATATTCCCTATTTTGAAGAACCATTGAACAAATCTCCGTTTATGGCAGCACAGCTCGATGCCGACGAGATTTATCAGAAGATCATGGCGGATATCGATTTTGCTGCTACCGAAGGATATCTCCCGATGAAAAGCACGGTGATCGGCAGGGTAAACAGGGCAGCCGTACTGATGCTGAAAGCACGGGTGGTACTTTACCAGAAAGATACCGCCAGGTATCCGGAAATAACCAAGGATATGGCGGCGATCATAAAAAGTGGGCAGTACGACCTGTTTGAGGATTTCGACGCGATGTGGCTCGATGAAAATGAATTTTGTAAAGAATCCATTTTCGAAAGCAACCAGTTGCCCGAAGGCAAGAGATGGGACAGCGGATGGCAAGGGTATGGGACCAACCTCCCGGCCTTTATCTCGCCGAACGGATTAAAAGACCCCGACAAAATATTCAAGGAGGGATGGAGTTTTGGTCCGGTACGCCCGGAAGCCTATGCCATGTACGAACCGGGAGATACCCGGCGCGACGGTTCCATCAACGATTGGAGTGGTGTTGTGTATACTTCCCGCTTTCAGGATACCGGCCTGTTCATGCGCAAATATGCAGCGCGCGAAGGGTACAATCCTCCTCCGGGAGACCAGGACCTGAACTACGCCAACAACCTGCGTCTTTTCCGGTATGCCGAAACATTACTGAACTATGCCGAACTGGTTACCCTAAGCGGGCAGTCGCCGGTGGACGGCATAACAGCACAGGATTGCCTGGACAAAATCCGTTATCGGGCTTTCGGAAAAGCAGCTTCAATCCCCGCCACTGCCCAAAACATAAAGTTGGAGCGCAGGCGCGAATTTCTGGGTGAAGGCATGCGTTTCTGGGATCTGGTGCGCTGGGGTGATGCCACACAGGTGCTCACCGAAGTGAATGAGGAATATAACGCTACGCGTACTTTTTCCGAATGGATGAAGCATATTCCTATTCCCCAGTCGGAAATCGATAAAACCAAAAATACCGATTTTGAATTGAAACAAGTGGGTCAATGGAATTAAAAAAATTGAAAATAAATATTTTAATCGTATGAAAAAAATATATGTAATACTTCCCCTGTTGCTCCTGTTTGTGCTGGGAGCATGCTCACCTGAAGAGTACGACCGGTTGGATCCTGACGCGATTCCTCTTGTTTCGGGATTGGAAGATGCCATCGTGATCACGGTGGACGAGGAAACCAATACAGTTACATTCAAATTGGATAAGCCCGGGTACAGTCCGGTCTGGATTTTTGAAGATGATAAGTATGCTGCCGAAAATGACTTTCAAAGGATATTCCCCAAAGCGGGTGATTATACTGTCGAAATGAAAGTATCCAACCGTAACGGGATAAGCGACGGATCGGTTACCAAGACATTCCATATCGAGAAATCGTTGATAACCGGTTTCGGTGGATTTGTGTACGATTCGGAATACAACCTTTGGAAAAGCGCCACGGTAGATGATCCTACATTCTATTATGCGCCGGGTTGGGAACCAATTGATGATCCCGCCTACTCGTTGAGCGGTACCGCCTATACTGTCACTTTGCCGACTGCCACAAGCGATACCTGGCAAGCACAAATGATGATGAAGACAAACATAAGCGCCAATGCCGCCACGAACTATGACTTCTCGGTGATCCTGACCTCCACGAAGGATCATCCGGGTGTGACGGTTAAACTGACGGATGCCGCCAGTGACGATTCTTTCTTCTTTCAAGAGAAAATCGAACTGGAAGCAAACCAGCCCAAGTGTTTTTGGATGAGTGATATGCCGGGTATCGACATGGCGGCTATAAAACTGGTATTCGACTTTGGAAACAATGTGGCTGATACCGAGGTGAGAATAGAAGATATCGTATTGAAAGATCATGCCAACGACGACGGCACCGTAGTGCCCGATCGGGATGCTTTCGATGAAGGACGTACCCTGGATGCCGGTGAATACACTACAGGTATCGTGGGAAAATGGACATGGGAACCCACTACCCAGGGACACTTTGGTTGTGGTGAAACTTCGGACAATCCTACAGGCTGGTGGAGTGCCGCACCCAATGAGAAAAAAGACTGGGGCTTGTATGATGACATGATGACTTTTGGAGCAGATGGCTCGTATCTGTTTGATCCGGGTGAAGGTGGTGAAATATATGTGAATATGAATTGTTCGTTCCACCACGAGCTTTATCTGGATGATGAAGAGGACTATTTAGTCCCGGTAGAACCGCAGACGGCAACTTATGAACTTGTGGAAGAAGCAGGAGTTCATTACTTGAAACTCCCACCCAAAACCCTATTCTCTTATATGCCTTCGGATGATGTCTACGATAATCCGAAGTATAAGATCACAAAGATGACGACTACCATGATGGAACTCTCATCGACGGGTGAAGGGATTTCGTGGAAATACCGTCTGAAAAAAGTAGACTAATGGATAAACCAATACCCGGGTAGTTATTGATAAAACCCGCTATCCGGGTATTTTATTAAAAAAACAATGAATAGAATGACTGGTATACTATTGATTCCGCTATTGGTTTTGCTCGGTTGTGGAGACAGCGGCAACGAGCCGGAGCCAACACCATCCAATGTAACCATTACGGTTTCACCCGAGATGTTAGATTTGTCCGCTTCGGCAGGTACTGAAAATATTACTGTAAATGCAAACGCCGAATGGGGTATTTCATCGGGTCAGGGTTGGTGCAAAGTTTCTCCCTCAGGGGGAGTTGCCGGAAATACCGTGGTGAAGGTTTCGGTCGAAAAGAATTCATCGGGACAGCCGCGAATTGCCACGCTGACTTTTACATCGGGCAAATTTTCACAACCATACATAGTTACCCAAGAAGGGCTTGTGCAGCCGGTTGATATACCTACACCTCCCGGTTATAGCTTGGTCTGGCAGGAAGAATTTAACGAATCCCGGTTGTCGGACGGAAGAGCACCGTTGTTGAATACCGAGGAATGGTGGTATGAAAACTTGGCGCAGGGTGCAGTGAACAATGAATTGCAGACTTACGTCGGTGGATTTTCGGGTACCGATACGGTGGCCTCTGTCTACGATGGTACGCTTAAGATTGTGGCACGGAAGCAGGGGGACAAGGTTATTTCAGCACGCGTCAATACCAATGAAAGTTGGACCTATGGCTATTTCGAAGCCCGCCTGAAAGTACCGGGTGGTAAAGGTACCTGGCCTGCCTTTTGGATGATGCCCAAAAATTTCAATAATTGGCCCGATGATGGCGAGATCGATATCATGGAATATGTAGGGTTTGACCCTAACGTAGTGCACTCTTCCATCCATTGCAAGGCATATTATCACTCTATCGGCACACAAAAGACCGGTACAAAAAAAATAACCAATGCCGAAACCGAATTCCATGTCTATGCGGTGGAATGGACATCTGACTATATAAAGGGATTTGTGGACGGTGAGGAATATTTTCGTTTCGATAATGATAAAAAAGGAAATAAAGATACCTGGCCTTTCAATGCGCCGTTCTACCTGAAACTCAACCTCGCCTGGGGAGGCGACTGGGGTGGAAATGGAACACAGGATGTGGATGAAACCAAATTGCCGGCAACGTATGAGATTGATTACGTGAGGGTGTTTCAGAAGAATTAAATGAATGTGCCAATGGTTCAATATGCCAATTAAATTAATTATTAAATCATTGTGCCATTCAATCTCAGTAGTCTCACATTAATCATAATAATCGAATGAAAAGAATCAGTTTTGTACTCGTGTCAGTACTCCTGTTGGTTGCCTGTAACGGGGGAAATAAGAAAGGATCCGGCTTGGGGCTGGATGCCGGTATCGAGAAAAAGATCGACAGTATCATGGCGAAAATGACGCTGGAGGAGAAGGTGGGGCAGATGGCGCAATTCACTCTCGATGTGATCGGGAAAGGAGGGAATCTTTATTTCAGCGATGAGCCTTTTGAAATCGATCCTGCTATGCTCGATACGGTAATTGGCAAATATAAGGTGGGATCGATCCTGAATACTGCCAATAATAGAGCCCGTACTACCGAAGTATGGGAAAACATAATTCGTGCCATACAGGGAAGGGCATTGGCGGAGACCGGTATTCCGGTGTTGTATGGTATAGATGCGATTCATGGGACTACCTATACCGCAGGTTCCACTCTCTTTCCCCAGGGTGTTGGGATGGCCGCTTCATTTAATACTGACTTGATGAAGGAGGGCTCACGTATTACAGCGTATGAAGCCCGGGCCAGCAATATCCCCTGGACTTTTGCACCTACGATGGACCTGGGAAGGGATGCCCGCTGGTCGCGCCAGTGGGAGAGTTACGGAGAGGATGCCTATCTCAATGCCCGGATGGGTCTAGCCTCTACACTGGGATTTCAGGGTGAGGATCGTAATAATGTAGGAAGTCATCATATTGCCGCCTGTACTAAGCATTATATGGGTTATGGTGTTCCTGTATCCGGCAAGGACCGTACTCCGGCGCTTATCTCCGAAAGTGAGTTACGCGAGAAATATTTTGAACCTTTCCGTACTTCTATCGTAGAAGGGGGAGCACTGTCGCTGATGGTCAACTCGGGTATTATCAACGGTGTATCTACCCATGCTGATTATAGGTTGTTGACCGAATGGGTGAAAGAGGATCTCGCTTTTGACGGTGTGATTGTGACCGACTGGGCCGATGTGCAGAATCTGCTCTCCCGCGACCGGATCGCCGTCGACTATAAAGGGGCGGTGAAAGCGGCGATCAATGCCGGCATCGACTTGGTAATGGAACCCTATAACCTTACATTTTGTCCTGTTTTAGTGGAATTGGTGAATGAAGGTGAAGTCCCGATGGCGCGGATCGATGATGCAGTACGGAGGGTATTGCGGTTAAAATTCCGTTTGGGGCTTTTTGAACGTCCCTACTGGTCGCGTTCCGAATATCCTGACTTTGGTAGCAATGAGAGTGAAGCTATGGCGAAAGCAGCTGCGGATGAGGCGATCACCTTGTTGAAAAATGAGAATAATATCCTTCCGCTGCCGGTCAACGCCCGTATCCTGGTGACAGGGCCGAATGCGCACTCAATGCGTACCCTCAACGGTGGATGGAGTTACTCGTGGCAGGGGGAAAAGACCGAAGAGTTCGCACAGGACTACAACACCATCTACGAAGCGTTGCAGAATAAATTCGGTGCAACGAATGTGAGATATGAACCGGGTATTACTTATAAGATGGATGGGCAGTACTATGAGGAAAATACCCCTGAGATCGGGAAAGCTGTAACTGCCGCTGCCGGTGTCGATTATATTGTGTTGTGCGTGGGCGAGAACTCCTATTGCGAAACGCCGGGTAACCTAGATGAACTCTCCCTGTCGGAAAACCAGACCGCCCTTGCGTTGGCATTGCAGAAAATAGGGAAACCGGTGATACTGGTCCTGAATGAAGGACGACCGCGCCTGATCCGCAAAATAGAACCGGGATCTAAAGCTGTGCTCCAACTCTACCTGCCGGGCAATTTCGGGGGAGATGCGCTGGCCGATATCCTCGCCGGAGATGTCAACCCGAGTGGGAAATTGCCGTATACCTACCCGAAATTCGAGCAGGGGTTAATCACCTACGACCATAAACCGGGACAGAATATCGATGGTAAAATGGAAGGTGCTTATGATTATGGGGCACAGACATCGGTACAGTATCCCTTCGGATTTGGATTGAGTTACACCACCTTTGAGTACGGCAATTTGACGGTTGATAAGCCCGATTTTGTGTCGGGCGATCTGCTAACCGTTACCGTGGATGTGAAAAATGGTGGAGCCGTAGCCGGTAAGGAATCAGTATTACTTTTCAGCAGTGATATGGTGGCTTCACTTTCACCTGATGTACGCCGTCTGTGCGCATTTGAAAAGATATCGCTCGAGCCGGGTGAAACTAAGACAGTGACATTACAGCTGGCAGCCGACGATCTTGCCTTTGTCAATGAGAATGGCATATGGACACTTGAGGCGGGCGAGTTTAAACTGCAGGCGGGCGATCAGATTGCGATGGTTAATTGTATGAAGACCCGTATTTGGGATACTCCCAATAAATGAAATAATTGATGTTCTAAACCAGAAATCATAGACATACAATAAAAATTTTCCTGCGGCGGTTGAATAAAGATCCGGATACCTGTCCATATAAAATGGCAGAGAGTGCGTTTTTGCACAGCGCTATATCGCTTCGCCTGAAACCTGTGAAGATATTGTGCAGGATACTTTTTTCAATGTGTGGAAAAATCGAAAAAAATCAAGGTCACCCCTTCTTTTAGGAATTTGCTGATTATCAGTGTAAAAAGCACTTGTATATATTATCTCCGGAAGCAATGCTCAATACTGTGTTGAAGCAGATATCCGAAAATGTCAGGAAAGCGTTCGAATTAAGCCGGTTTGAAAATAAAATTTTAAATACATTTTGTTATATTTGTTTCGGATTATTGATCCACAGAATAAAAATTGATTCTAAACAGTTTTGGGTCTCTGAAGAAACAAAATTAAGTCCAACTGTTTCATCCCATTTTTTGAACGGAGGAAACGTTCCGGGATACTCAATTTTAAAAACCCTGATTTCTGGCTTTTTGCTCTGATTTTTATATCTAAATATATAATCGCATGAACATAATAAAAAAAACGGGTGTTTTGATTGCCGCAATTGTAACAATTATGAATTTGAATGCACAAACTATTGCAGGGGATTGGAAAGGCACTTTATCGGTGCAAGGAATAAATCTGGAGTTGATCTTCCATTTTGCTGGAGAAGACGGGAATTTATCAGGGACGTTGGATGTGCCAACGCAGGGGGCTGGCGGCATACCGGTGGATGTGATTAAACTATCGGGTAATGAGGTGAAGCTGGGGGTGACAGCACTACAAATCGTTTATAATGGGGAGCTGGGGGATGACACTATTACGGGAAATTACGAACAGGCGGGGACGTCTCTTCCATTGATCCTGCAGCGTTTTGAAAGCAAATTGCCGGGTAATCCTGATCTGGTGACGAGCGAAGAGGAGTTGGGTAGACTAGCCGGCCTTGACAAGGGAAATTATAAATATAGTGTAGCCGATTATTTTGTACGTCCGAATGCGTCCGCTTTCCAGCTCTCACCCAATGGCAAATATCTGTCATACAAGGAAAAAGATGGTCTTAAGAATCATGTCTATATCAAAAATATTGCCTCCGGGGAGGTGATCCGTGCCATTGAGGAAAAAGAAGAACCCATCAAAGGGTACGGATGGATCAACGACGAGCGGTTGTTTTATGTGATGGATAACGGTGGAAATGAGAATTATCATATTTATGCAGCAAATATCGATGGCGCAAATCCACGTGACCTCACTCCCTTTGAAAATGTGAGGGCAGGTATTATTTCTATCCTGAAAGATCAGAAAGATTATATCATCATATCGATGAACAAAGATAATCCACAGATATTCGAACCGTATAAACTGAACGTGGTAACGGGAGAACTGGAGAAACTCTATGAAAACACTGACGTGGCCAACCCTATCCAGGGGTATGATTTTGATAAAGAAGGGAATTTGCGCGGATACACCAGGATGGTAAACGGAGTGGAGATGGAGTTCTATTATAAAAATAGGGAAACGGGGGAATTCGAATTGAAGAAAAAGACCAACTGGGACGACAGTTTCGGAATCGTGGCTTTTAATTACAATACACCCGATCCCGACGATGCCTATGTAGTGACTAATCTCGATGGAGATAAAGTCCGCATCGTTCTCTATGATTTGAAGAATAACCGTGAAATCAAAGAGATTTTTTCGAATCCCCAGTATGATGTGTCCGGTATGAGCCTTTCCCGTAAACGGAATTGGGAGATCGATTATTTCAGTTATGAAGGTGAAAAATCGGAGATTATCCCGGTGAGCGACCTCTACAAGGAGATCGATACCGGAGTGAAAAAGAACTTCCCCGGAAAGATTTATGGTATTGCCGATTATGATGATGACGAAAATACCTTCCTGATCATCCTCCAGAGCGATAAGCTTTATGGGACTTATTACGAGTATGATGTAAAAACAAAACAGTTTAGCCTGCTGTACGACCTGATGCCGCAACTGAAGGAAGAGGATATGGCGGAAATGCGTCCTATCACCTTTACGAGCCGTGACGGGTTGACGATCCATGGCTATATCACCCTCCCGAAAGAAGCGCTACAAGGCAAAAAAGTGCCTATGGTGGTGAATCCTCATGGCGGTCCTCAGGGAATCCGTGATTCATGGGGTTTTAATCCTGAAACACAGTTGTTCGCCAGTCGTGGCTATGCCACCCTGCAGGTGAACTTCCGTATCTCCGGCGGATATGGCAAGGAATTCCTGCGTGCCGGATTCAAACAGATCGGCCGGAAAGTGATGGACGACGTGGAAGACGGTGTGCGCTACGCTATCGCCCAGGGGTGGGCAGACGAAGGCAAAATTGCGATTTATGGCGGTAGCCATGGCGGTTATGCTACCCTGATGGGGCTTGTGAAAACCCCCGACCTGTATACCTGCGGAGTAGATTATGTGGGTGTATCCAATATCGAGACTTTCTTTTCATCATTTCCCGAGTACTGGAAACCACTCACTGAGATGGTGAAACAGATATGGTACGACCTGGATAATCCCGAAGAGAAGGTTATAGCCCGTGAGGCTTCACCGGTCTACCAGATCGATAAGATCACCAAACCGGTCTATGTGGTGCAGGGAGCCAACGATCCGCGTGTGAATATCAACGAGTCGGACCAGATTGTGACGGCACTGCGTGCGAAAGGACTCGAAATTCCCTATATGGTGAAATATAACGAAGGGCATGGCTTCTATCGGGAAGAGAACCGTATGGACTTTTATAGTACTATGCTGGGATTTCTGGCGAAATATTTGAAATAGAAAAAGCAGCTAATTCAATGCTGTGGAGATTTGTTATTCAACCGTATGCCGAAACCTAACATCAGGTAATTCGGCGTATCGAAATTCTGCAGGTTGTATCCTATATGTATAAATGAGTGGCGTGAAACTTTTATTTTTAGCGCCAGTATTTGGTATAACCCTTTCAGGTCGCCCCCACGATGAATGACATTGGCGCCGATACCCACCCCTAAGTCAAAAAAGGGCATTACGTATTCGGCCCGTGCAGAGAGTCCCAATGCCAACTGTTTATTCAGTGCGGGTTTATAGAATGTATAGCCGGGGTTATCTTCTCCCATCCCGATGATATAATCTTCGGTATATACATTGGCACTGCTGTCATACACACCGTCGAGCGATGCTCCCACCCGCAGCCTGTACCCCAGGTTGTACATAGGGTTGAAGTTAAATCCCAGTACGGTGTACTTATCGGGTGAAGCCATTTGCTCATTGTTGAAGAAAACTCCTTTGCGCCGCCAGGAACCGAACAAAACTATATCATAATTGACGTGGTGGGGAAAATCACGTGTATAAGTGACATTGCGCAGGCCGTTTGTAAGGGAGTTCTGTTGCCGGTTGATATTATAGCTGATCCCCACTTTCGCATCTGCAGTATTCAACCCTGCATTCGGGAATTTGGTGTTTCCGTTGGAGAAATGGGTAAGGGTAATCCCATAAATCAGGTCGAAATGACGGGAAAGGTACTGTCTGAAATAAAAATTCATATTCATATAGGCATTGACTTTCGATCCGACCATCCCGTTATAGGAATTATTATAATAATCGTAGGGATGCCAGCCCGTAGAAATACCGAAGTTCCATTCGTAGTCGAACGACAATTGACGGCCTATATTGAAAAGGGTGGAGCCTTGAAACAGATAAATCGCTTTGGGATCGCCTATCTCGCGGGAATTACCGAAACTATAATAGGCAAGGCCGATCCCCTGGTACGCCCCCCGGTATATTTGGCCGGTACGGCTATCGGGATGAAACTGGAAGGAGTATTTGAGATGGGTGGAACGGGTATATTTGATTGGTCGGGATTGTTCGTTTACCCCCCTCAGAAAGTCATTGGTACGAATAATATAGCCCGGTCGTTCCTCTATCTCCAGCCTATGGATAAGTGTTCTCCGGTTTTTGGTGACCGAATCGATACGAATCTGTGACATCACATTGTGTATCGTCGCAAAGAACAAAAAGAAGAATAACAACGTACCTCTGCTAATTACTATTTTGTACATGCCCCCTAATATGGTAAATTTTATATCCTGCATCCTGCATCTCACATCCTTTCGGGTACCTCTATACCGAATAGTCCCATTCCTTTTTTTATGGTAAGAGCGATATTTTTTGATAATAACAAACGGAAATCACGTAAGGAGGTGTTCTCCTCACGAAGGATAGGAAAATCATGGTAGAACTGGTTGAACTCTTTTGCAAGGTCATAGACATAGTTCCCGATAAGGGAGACATTGTATTCGGCACCTGCCTGTTTTACAACAGCATCGAATTCGGCAAGGAGTTGTACCAATCCCTCTTCTTTTTCAGCAAGGAGAAGGGTATAATCCGGTTTTTCCGGAATGGCAATGCCCTGCTCGGCGGCCTTACGCAGGACTGATTGGATACGGGCGTGTGTATATTGTATAAATGGTCCCGTATTCCCGTTGAAATCGATAGATTCCTTTGGGTTGAAAGTCATATTCTTCTTCGGATCCACCTTCAGGATAAAGTATTTGAGGGCACCCATGCCAACCATTTCCGCAATCTTATCGGCTTCGTCAGTAGGGATACCCTCCAGCTTACCGAGTTCCCTTGATGTTTCACGGGCGGTTTCCACCATCTCCGTCATCAGGTCATCGGCATCCACTACAGTTCCTTCGCGTGATTTCATTTTCCCTTCAGGAAGTTCTACCATGCCATAGGAAAAGTGTACCAGCCCTTTTCCGAACCCAAAACCCAGCATATCAAGCAGGATTGAAAGCACTTGGAAATGATAATTCTGTTCATTTCCTACCACGTAGATCATGGTGTTGATCGGATAATCGTCGAAACGTAGCTTAGCAGTGCCGATGTCCTGGGTCATATAGACCGAGGTGCCGTCGGCACGTAATAGTAACTTATGATCCAGCCCGTAGGGAGTGAGGTCGGCCCATACCGATCCATCTTCTTTCCGGTAGAAAAGTCCTTCGTCGAGGCCACGCAGCACCTCCTCTTTCCCTGCTAGGTAGGTTTGCGATTCGTAATATATCTTATCGAAAGAAACCCCCATACGGTGATATGTCTCGTCGAACCCGGCATATACCCATTCGTTCATCCGCTTCCATAAGGCGACGGTCTCTTTGTCGCCGGCCTCCCATTTCCGTAGCATCTCACGCGCTTCAGCCATCAATCGGGACTGCTCTTCCGCTTCCTCTTTCGACAGACCTTTGCCCTGTAAAGCCGCCAATTCTTCTTTGTATTTTTTGTCGAATAGCACATAATAATCGCCGATCAGGTGATCCCCTTTTTTCTCCGAGGACTCGGGTGTTTCACCGTTCCCCCACTTCTGCCATGCCAGCATCGACTTACATATATGGATACCCCGGTCGTTGACGATATTAGTTTTTACTACCCGGTTACCATTGGCTACAAGTACTTCACACAATGAATGTCCCAACAGGTTATTCCGCACATGTCCCAGATGAAGAGGCTTATTGGTATTGGGAGAGGAGTATTCTACCA
The DNA here is from genome assembly GCF_002410825.1 of Proteiniphilum sp. UBA5384. Taxonomy (GTDB): domain Bacteria; phylum Bacteroidota; class Bacteroidia; order Bacteroidales; family Dysgonomonadaceae; genus Proteiniphilum. The sequence continues at coordinate 190,973 of NZ_DHOS01000002.1, forward strand.
TATAAAGGGGGGCATCATCAGTAGCAGGAGTAAAACCATAGTCGGGCTGTGTATCTATCTCTTCGAGTAACCCGATCCATGCTCCCGATGTGATCTCCAGGTTCAGAAAACCTTTGATTACATTGTATCCGGAGACAATGCCGGCGTTTTCCGCAAGCCAGGCACCTATCTCTTCTGCCGTTTCTTCCGGCTTTTTCCGGGAGATTTTTAATAGGGGGAAGGTCACCAGTGTATAGTGTCCCTTAAATTCCTTTTTTGTTTTTTGAAGCGTGATCTGCGACGTGTCCATGTCGCTATGGTAAAGCTCTCTTATTGCACGGATAATGATTTCCTGAAGATGATTCTCGATCTGCATATCTTAATTGCTGTTTTAGAGACACAAAAGTATGAAAATTTTTGCAAATTGTGGAAAATGGAGTGTAAACTTAAACAGGGATAGCATCAAAAGTGTCTCTATAATTGCATTTATTGCAAAATTCAGATGTTTTATCTCTGATTCTATTACAAATAATATTGTGGATTCCTTTTTGAATCACTTGTATACCACGATTGAAAGATGTATGCAAGAGCCAATGATGCTGAAGTGTCCCATTATCGGGATTCTACAAGGTTGGAAATAAACGCTATACTATGACAACATAGTGGCGCTTGGACCGCCTTTAAAGGAAGATAGTGCGCGCTTATGCGTTTTTTACAATATCCTGAATAACCAGCCCCGACAGGGTGAAGCCGAATACAGCAGTTACCTGTACCATGGTGCCGTTGGTTTGTGCCTTGTGGAAACTGCCATTCTCGTTGGCATCGGGTAGAGCTTCCTCTCCTTTGTTGGAGAGCCGTTCCTCGCTATAGACGCACAGGATAGGCTTATGCAACCCGCTTCCTTTACGTATGCGTTCACGCAAAGCAGATGCCAGTTTGCAACCACGTACTTTCCAGAATTCAGCGACTTTTATCTGTTGCGGGTTTATTTTGAGGGCTGCTCCCATGGAGGAAAAGACAATGGCATTGCTTTGTGCGGCGGTAGTTAGCAGATGTGCTTTATGTCCGAGTGAGTCGATGGCATCAATCACATAATCGTATTGTTCCAAATGAAACGAAGCGGACGATTCTTCACTGTAAATCTCCGGGATGGCGTGGATGGTGGCATGGGGATTGATTTCCTGTACCCGTTTTTTCAACACTTCCACTTTCAATTCGCCGATGGTTTGGGTAGTGGCGGGTAGTTGCCGGTTGATGTTGGCAACGGCCACCCTGTCGGAATCGACCATTGTCAGGTGCATGATCCCACTGCGGATTAACCCCTCGGCGCACCAACTGCCGACGCCGCCGACACCGAAAAGAATCACCTTTTTCCCGGCGAGCGACTGCATTGCTTCCTTGCCGAGCAACAGTTCCGTACGGGCAAATAACTCGTTGTACTCCATTCTTTTTTCAAATAGCGCACAAAAGTAATATAATTACTCAAACAAAGAATGCATCTATATTGTAATATTGCAGTTATTCGCGTTCGCTCAATTCCAGCCAACGCATTGTTTTTTCGTCTATTTGTTCCATGAGTGTGGGCAGCCGGTTAGATTTGGTCATCAGCTCCTCTGTGGAGAGGTTGCCGGAGGAGAGTTCATTGATAATTCGTTCTTTTTCCGTTTCCATCTGCTCAATTTCCTGCTCCAGCGAGGCAAACTCCTGCTTTTCCTTGAAGGTGAGTTTTTTATTCTCTTCCGATTTTTTTCGGTAGGAGGTTGATTCTTGTGGCGGTACGTATGCCTTTGCCTCTTCAGTCTCCTTTTTCTCCTTCACCGATTTCCAATCGCGGTATTGGGTATAATTACCCGGAAAATCCTGGATTTGGGCGTTGCCGTGGAAGACCAGCAGGTGGTCCACCACCTTGTCCATAAAATAGCGGTCGTGCGACACCACGATCAGGCATCCCTTGAAGCCTGCAAGATACTCTTCCAATATATTCAACGTGAGGATGTCAAGGTCGTTGGTCGGCTCATCCAGCACCAGAAAATTGGGATTTTTGATCAGCACGGTGCAGAGATAGAGTCTTCGTTTTTCACCTCCACTCAGCTTGTATACATAATTATGCTGCTTCTCCGGCGGGAAGAGAAAGTGCTGCAGGAACTGGGATGCGGTCAGGTGGTGCCCGTCTCCCAGGTCGATTACCTCGGCAATCGCCTGTACCACATCAATTACTTTTGTTTGTTCGTTGAATTGCAATCCATCCTGGCTGTAATAGCCGAAATTGACCGTCTCTCCAATATCGAAATACCCACTGTCGGGGGCCTCCATTCCCAGTAGCATCTTCACGAAGGTGGATTTTCCGGTACCGTTATTTCCCACGATACCCATCTTTTCATACCGGCTGAAAGTGTAATTGAATTTCTCGGTGATCCTGATGTCGCTGAACCGCTTGCTCACTTCTTTTGCTTCGAATATCTTTTTCCCGATGTAACTCCCCTTGGCAGATAAACGGATACTCTGCTCCTGCTGCTTTTGTTGTGCCTTCTCTTCGAGCGAATAAAACGCATCGATGCGTGACTTGGCTTTCGTACCCCTTGCCTGTGGTTGCCGACGCATCCAGTCCAGTTCCTTCCTCAGCAGGTTCCTGGCTTTGTCGGTCTCGGCATTTTGTGCCATCACCCGTTCATCCCTTTTTTCCAGGTAGTAGGAGTAATTGCCCTTATAAGAAAAAAGTTGTTTTTCATCGATTTCCAGAATCTGGTTACAGACCCGGTCGAGGAAATAACGGTCGTGTGTGACCATCAACAGGCTGATGTTGTTGCGGGTGAGATGACCTTCGAGCCACTCCACCATTTCCATGTCGAGATGGTTGGTAGGCTCGTCCATGATCAGCAGCTCCGGCTCACTGATCAATACATTGGCCAGCGCCACCCGCTTTGCCTGCCCACCCGAGAGTTCCCCCATCTTCTGTTGAAAATCGGTAATCTTTAGCTGGGTCAATATCTGCTTGATCCGCTGTTCATAGTCCCATGCATTGTGGAGGTCCATCTGTCCAAGCAATTCGTCTAGCCGGGCGTGGTTGCCTGAAGCAATCACCTCTTCGTAACGGGCAATCAGCTTCACCGTTTCGCTGTCGGTACTGAAACAGGCGTCCAATACTGTCACCTGGGGAGTGAAAGCTGGCGACTGTTCCAGATAGGCCAGCCGGATATCGTTGCGGAACACTACCCTTCCGCTGTCATACGGTTCCTTACCGGTCAGGATATTCAACAGGGTAGTTTTGCCCGAGCCGTTCGCGGCGATCAATCCTATTTTCTCACCTTCGGCGATGCCGAAAGAAAGTTCACTGAAAAGCAGGAGGTCTCCGAAACTTTTGGTCAGCTTATCGATCTGAAGTAGTGGGCTGGGCATGTCTTATTTGATTTTGCGATCAAAAGTACAAAAAAAATCGCAGCCTTAAAATACCCACCTGAGATAACTGAAAAGATCGGTCCTGTGGTTTCCCTCTATTAGTTCAGTGCCGCTGCCGATAATGTCCCGGTTGAAATAGCGCGTATGTCCCAATTTGACGGAGAAAGAGAGGTGAGCCGTGATCGCGTATTTTACGGAAAGTGCCAGCCGGTAACCCTTACCGTAAAACGAAGGCATATAGAAAGTATTGAGCAGGTTGCGTTCGTAAGAATAAAGCCGTGCAGCGTAAGTATCGGCATGAAACCATGCCAGATAGGCATCTCCCGTGAATGTTCCTTTACCGCGGTAGCCGATATTTTGCGAGAACATCCACCCGTTTTCGGCAGAGAAGTGCGTCTCTTTGTAGTGCGCTACATCTGCAGTGGTACGGAAATTCCATCCAGTACGCAGATCCCGCGAGTACCGTAGACGGAACTTGTGGGTGGCATAGGGGAGCACTGACCGGCTGTTCTTGTCGGGCCATGCGGCATTTTTTTCTTTTTGATTGTATTTATAACGCCCCTCCAGCGACGACTGGCGCGAGAAAGCATAGGTTCCCAGAAAATAGAGATCCACCGCATTCGACGGAGTGCTCACATTCGATTTAGGCCATGGAAACCGGACAAAATCGACATAGGCCGTCACCGAGAATTTTGCTAAAGGACGGAAGGTAGAACCCAAATACAGCCCATTTTCGTTCTGCACTCTGCTCCCCTCGGAGAAAACCCTGGCATACAGTGCGTTATAGGATATGGGATAGTATCGGTGTAACAGGGAAAACGACAAATTACCGGAATAACGGTATTGTAAGGTGTTCAATGTAGCGACCGCTCCGTTTCCGGCGATAGCCGTTTCTCCTGCAAAGACCAATCCGGGAAACTGGTACGAGTAATCTACGCCCACATTGAAATGGGAAGAGCCTCTTAGCGAATAAAGGTTATAATCCTGTAGGGTAGGGTTATACATTCTGTTATAAGCATAATATACCCCGCTGATACCCACTTGCAGGCGATCTTTTCGGAAGTTGACATTGGCACCCGTAACCTGTTCACGGGTATTTTTTTTCTTTTCAATTTCCAACGGGGTACGATGCAGCCCGTCTTCCTTGAAAGAGGTGATATGCCCTTCGTTGGAAAGGTTGGCATCGATCTTTTTATTAGAATAAAAGGCGGTGATGGAGAAAAAATCCCCCAGTTCAGCTACTGTTGCGATTCCCCTGAAAAAGCCATTTTCAGCGGTAGAAAAATGTCGCTTTGGCTGCTGGGTCCGACGGGCAAGGTTGTCCGTACTCCACGATTTACTGATCATGAAATCGTTATTCAATACCAGTCCCTGTCCAAAAGAGAGACGGTAATCTCCTATGGATACCGTTTTTAGTTTCCATATATCATTGATAATGAGGTGTATGCCATAATGGTCAAACCCCTTTAGCGAATCCGGCCTGAACAGTGGTTCCCCTGCATCTTTTTCTGCTGTGAACCCCATTTGTATCTTGTTTCGGTAACGGAGTGAATAACGGAGTGAAGTATAAAAATCTTCTCCGGCATATTTCTTGTTGGGTTTCTGTGCGAGGACGCTATCGGGAAACTTTCCATATCCGGCGCGGGGTGTCATTGTTTTGTCGAGGCGGAATTGCAGTTCATGACGCCCCTTTTTCAGGATATCGGCCGCCTGTGGATGAAGCTTCTTTCCTTCTACTTCGCCCACGTAAAAAAAGGGCAGGATCGTTTCCACCGTTTTGATGTTGATAAAAGGAACATTCCTTAATTCAAACAAAGTATACAGGGGTCGGTTTTTTTCTAGGAAACGGTAGATGGCATCTGCTTCCTTAAGGGAAAGCAATGGGAAGTTTTCCAGCTGTTCTCGTGTGACCATATTCAGGTTCAGTGGGTTATCCTCCAATTGTAATAACTCTTCATATATGTTTTCAATGGTTGCTTCATTCATCCCCTCCTCTGCCAATTGCTCCACCAGTTTCCGCCAGTCTTCATGCTGTGCCCGAAGGGTGGCGGTATAGATGAAAAAGAAAATAAAGAGAAGGAGGCAGAGATAGTTTTTCATTTGTCCCGATTTTTAGTTGCAACATTCTCATTTGATTTAATTTTAACGTTTCCGATAATTTTTACTTCCCGATCCCGGTGGTGTCTTTATCATCTGTTTTGTAACCACCTACACTCCTCAATGCACATTTTCATCATTCCTACAAAAATAACCAATTTGTTTTCAAATTCCTAAATATTTGATTATTAATTGGTAATATGACAATTTGTTGTAGAAAAGCATAAATCGGTATCTTAATGGCGGGTCTTTTCTTAATTTTAGATCAAAATGTTTTAAATTTGTTTGTTTTATAATCTTTTTGATTATCTTTGTGCCGTCAACGTATCAAAAAGATTTTATTTATCCATTTTTCATTTCAAAAAGATTGATTGTTTTCAGGTTTGGATATCAAATAGATTAAAGATTGTGGGTTATTCATTTAGAATTTAAAAAGTATGAAAAAAATTGGATTATTGATTGTGTTGTATGTAGTGGCGGATGGCATAAGTGTGTCCAGAGCACAAGAAGTAAGTGTATCGGCAGGGGCCGACATTGTGAGTTCATATATCTGGCGTGGGCAGTATTGCGGTCCGGCTGCCGTTCAGCCCGGAATCTCACTTTCAGCAGGTAATTTCTCCGTCGGTGCATGGGGATCTACAAGCTTCGAGAGTAGCTGGCGGGAGTTTGATCTGTATGCCCGCTATTCGATTGGTAATTTCTCAATGCTGGCGACGGATTATTTCTTTCCCCGCAATCTTCCGGACGGCGAAGACCGTGGTTATTTCCAATATGCCGACCATGTTTTCGAGGGGACACTGGGTTATTCATTGGGAGAATCATTCCCCCTGTCGTTGGTATGGAACACCAATTTTGCCGGAGACGATGATTATTCCACTTATATTGAGGCTAGTTATTCCGTGCCCGTGAAAGGTGTGAATATTGACCTGATAGTGGGAGCGACTCCCTGGGAGGGTGCTTATTCTGACGGGTTCGCATTGATCAACGCATCCATAAAAGCCAGTAAAGAAATAGCTGTTACCGGTTCGTTCTCACTTCCCGTCTTTACTCAGGCGATAGTGAATCCCGATACAAGGGATGTTTTTCTGGTTTTCGGTATGAGTTTTTAAATAGCAGGCTCAAGGTATCTTGGTTCTTGTATCTAAATTTTAATTATATGAAAAAAATTGAAGCTATTATTCGCAAATCGAAGTTCGACGAAGTTCGGATTGCATTGCATGAGGCTGACATCGATTTCCTCTCATGGTGGGGGGTGAAAGGTCAGGGAACGGCAAAACAGGGTCTTATTTTTAGGGGAATCGCCTACGATGTCAATGCCATTGAACGTATTTACCTCTCTTTTGTGGTCAGGGAAGTAAACGTGCAGAAATCAATAGATGCCATTCTGAAGTCCGCCTATACGGGTGAAAGTGGTGATGGCCGGATTTTCGTGTCGGCCATCGAACAATCCATCCGGATACGTACAGGTGATCGTGGCGATGAGTCGTTGTACGACAAGGAACAATAGGATGTGGGAATTTTCCCAAAAAATAAAATATTATATTGACTAATGAATAAGATGACTGATAATCAAGTATCTAAATCTTATTCGAAATAAACTCTAATAATTTTTACAGATTATGAAACATACAGTAAAATATATCCTGATATTTTTAGCAATCTTTGTCACGCCTGCCATTGCTTTTGCACAGGACAATGCGGTTCCTGTCCTGAACGGTGGAGATACCGCATGGATCATAGTAGCCACTATACTTGTAATGATGATGACTATCCCGGGACTGGCTTTATTTTATGGGGGATTAGTCCGTCGCAAGAACGTGTTGAGTGTGTTGATGCAGTGTCTGATACTGACGGCCGCGATTATTGTCGAATGGGTTGCGGTCGGCTACAGCCTGGCCTTTACTTCGGTAGAAGGAGGGTTGAATCCTTTTATCGGTGGTTTTGATAAAATATTCCTGCAAGGGATAGGAATCAATGGCCTGCTTGACGGTTATGGGATACCCGAACTCTTATTTGTCTCTTTTCAAGGGATGTTTGCGGTGATTACGCCTGCGTTGATCGTCGGTGCTTTTGCCGAGCGCATCAAATTTAGCGGATTTCTGCTCTTTTCACTCTTATGGGCACTTGTGGTTTATAACCCTCTGGCCCACTGGGTATGGGGAGGCGGTTGGATAGGCGAAATGGGGGCCATCGATTTTGCCGGTGGTACCGTGGTGCATATCAATGCCGGTATATCGGCGTTGGTGATGGCCATCCTCATAGGAAAAAGAAAGGGTTGGAATGTGAAAGGAGCAGCCCCGATCACTCCGCATAACGTGCCGTTCGTGATGATTGGCACGGCATTACTGTGGCTGGGATGGTTAGGTTTTAATGGCGGGAGCGGTCTGGCGGCGGACGGCTTGTCCGCAAGCGCTTTGCTGGTTACCAACATAGCCGCGGCCGCGGCGGCATTGACATGGGCCATGCTCGATTGGATTATCAATAAAAAACCGACGGTAGTAGGCTTTTGTACGGGTGTAATAGCCGGTCTGGTCGCCATCACACCTGCTGCCGGCTCTTCCGGTGTGCTAGGGGCTTTTGTGATCGGGATAGCAGCCGGTTTGGTGTGCTACTTCATGGTAGCTTATCTGAAACCTAAATTCGGTTATGATGATTCATTGGATGCTTTCGGTGTGCATGGTATGGGGGGTATTGTAGGTTCTGTCCTGATAGGGATCTTTGCCACCCGGGCGATCACCGGCGATGGAGGGGCGCAGGGAGCTCTGTATGGTGATTGGCACCAGTTATGGATCCAGGTGGTGGCAACTGCTGCTACCATTGCATTCAGTACGGTGATGACGTGGATACTATTCAAGATTGTAGACGCTATCGTCGGTATCAGGGCGAGTGCGGAAAACGAGTCTATAGGACTTGATATCTCCGAGCATGGAGAAATTGCATATGAGTAGACAGGCTGTGTCCCGACATCTTTTTACTGCAAGCTGCCTCCATCGGGGTGGCTTGTTTTTACTCAAGCAAGCTTGTTTTTTCTTCCGGCTTTCACTATATTTGCCCCCGATTTTAACTTAATGAAAAGAAGCGATGATCATGAGAATTGTCCACTCGGGTTGCATGATATTGTTTTCGCTGTTTCTCGCTATCCTGTGTCTGTCATGTGGAAAATGGAGTAACCGGGAGAATGTATACGATTTCCCACAGATGCTCGAGTCGGATACATTACGTGTCCTTACCCTGAACACGTCTACTTCCTATTTCATTTATCGCGATCAACCCATGGGTTATCATTATGATGTGATACGCGATTTCTGCAAGCATCACGGATTGGTGCCCGAGATCATCGTGGCAGGGAATATGGGCGCTATGCTGCAGATGCTGGAGGATGGGGAAGCCGACCTGATCGCCTATAATATGCCGGTCACCAACGCATTGAAGGATTCGGTCCTTTACTGTGGACTCCAGCAGATATCACACCAAATACTCGTCCAGAGGGCAGAGAGGAATGACACGGTGCTGACCGATGTAACCGGCCTGATCGGTAAGCAGGTGACAGTACTTGATAAGTCGAAATACCTCGACAGGATGAACAACCTGAATAATGAGATGGGAGGAGGTGTCCGGATAGATACGATCGACAGCGATACGATCGTGGTAGAAGATCTTATCAGGATGGTCTCCCGGGGAGAAATAAGCTATACCGTAGCTGATGACGACCTGGCGATGCTCAATCATACTTATTTCAGGAACCTGAATGTGGACCTACCCGTGAGTTTCGACCAGCGCTCGTCGTGGGTGGTAAGAAAAGATACCCCTCTCTTGGCTGATTCGTTGAACAGCTGGATCAGGAACAGCGCGTCCGAACCGTCTTTCTTACGTATTATCAAACGCTATTTTGAAGAGACAAAAGGGTACTCCGACTCCGGCAGGCCTTCCTTCAGGGAGATTTCAGGACATGGTGTGATTTCACCATACGACTCTTATTTTAAACGGTATGGTAAGGAATCGGGTATCGACTGGCGTTTACTTGCCTCAGTTTCTTACCAGGAGTCCAGTTTCAATATCGACGGACAGTCGTGGGCGGGAGCTATCGGACTGATGGGGTTGATGCCGGCTACTGCCGCTTCGCTGGGATTGGCGGAGAGTCAACTTCTGGATCCTGAAAAAAATATACGCACAGGGGCGGAATATCTGAGGTCTCTTTTTCGTTCATTCCGGTCCGTAGGTGATTTTTCAGAAAGGATAAAAATGACCCTGGCAGCCTATAACGGAGGTATCGGTCATGTGTTTGACGCCCAGGCCCTCGCTGAGAAGTATGGCGCTGATAGCAAGATATGGGAAGGAAATGTGGAGCGGTTCCTCCAGTTGAAACGCCTGGAACAATATTATAGTGACCCGGTCTGTAAAAATGGCTATTTCAGGGCCGATGAAACAGTCAACTATGTACATGAGGTAGTGGATCGCTGGGAGATATACAAGGCGAAAGTGAAAGAATAAAAATCAGTGGAACTTTCAATAAAAAAATCACTATCTTTGCCAGCAAAGTCAGACCCCTATTTGTTGGAAAGAAGCGATAGAAGGTAAATATTTCCGGGAAAATATCTAACTTGAATGAATTAAAAAGATTATTAGTGTCATGTCTGTTATAATCAATAAAGTCAGAACAAAGGATGATTTGAGGAAGTTCATCCAGTTTGGTATCGATCTCTATGAAGGGAACGAGTATTATGTTCCGCCATTGATCTACGATGAGAGAGCCACGCTTAGTGCAAATAAAAATCCGGCATTCGATCATTGTGATGCCAACTATTTCCTGGCTTATCGTGACGACTGTATTGTAGGGCGCATCGGTGTAATCATTAACCACAAGTCAAATGAGAGATGGAATGAACGAAATGCCCGTTTTGGTTTTGTCGATTTTATTGATGACAATGAAGTGGTCGATGCCCTTTTCGGCGCGGCAGAAAGTTGGGCGCGCTCCCGTGGAATGGAAAAGATACACGGTCCGCTCGGCTTTACCGATCTCGACCATGAGGGGATGCTGATAGAGGGATTCGACCAACTCAGTACCTTATCCACCATTTATAACTATCCCTACTATGTAGATCACATGGAAAGGATGGGATATGCAAAAGATCAGGACTGGCTGGAATTCCTTATTACCATTCCCAAGGAGATACCGGAACGGTTCCAACGTGCTTCGGAGATCGTGAAGAAACGTTCCGGACTAGAGGTGATACATCTTGAAACTAAAAAAGATGTGATGCCTTACGCGAAAGACATTTTCAGGCTGATCAACCGTGCCTATAAGGATTTGTATGGATATGTGGACTTGACCGATCGGCAAATTGACTATTATGTGGATATGTATATCCCGATGCTGCGTTTGGAATTCCTCACGTTGGTAATCCGCAGGGAAGACAATAAGCTGGTGGGGGTGGGTATAGGGCTTCCCAGCATCGCCAAGGCGTTACAGAAAGCAAAAGGTAAATTCATGCCTGCCGGCTGGTATTATCTTTATCAGGCGTTAAAAGGAAAAGGGACCAATGTGCTCGACCTGCTGATGGTCGCCGTAGATCCCGAATACCAGGGGAAAGGTTTGAATGCGTTGATGTTCAATGAGTTCATGTCGGCTTGTATCCGGTTGGGTTTTGAGTATGCCGAGAGCAATCCCGAACTGGAAATGAACAATAAAGTGCATTCCATGTGGAACGGATGGGAAACCAAACAACATAAAAGACGTAGGGCGTTTATTAAAAATTTATAGGGAGAACGAAATAAAGTGTACGAAACAGAAAAAGAGATACAAGTAATTGAAAACAATTATCAGGAAGAGAATATTGTTACCTTGGAGTGGCAGGAACATATCCGCCGGCGCCCCGGGATGTATATCGGGAAACTGGGCGACGGCTCTTCTTATGATGATGGTATTTATGTGTTGCTGAAAGAGGTGCTCGACAACGCGATTGATGAGTTCATGATGGGCTACGGAAAAACCATCGAGGTGACCATCGAAAATGGGAACGTGACCGTCCGCGATTATGGGCGTGGCGTACCCCTGGGAAAGGTGAAGGATGTCTGCTCCAAAATGAATACGGGTGCCAAGTACGATTCCAAGGCATTTAAAAAATCGGTAGGACTGAACGGTGTGGGTATCAAGGCGGTGAATGCGCTTTCTTCTTCTTTTGCAATGGAATGTTTCCGCGAGGGGCAGATGAAGGTGGTGGAATTTGTGCAGGGTGTGATCTCGAAGGATCACGCGATTGTGCCCACTACGAGTGCTAATGGTACCTACGTGACTTTTACACCCGATAAAGAGATATTTGGCGATTACTATTACCGCGACGAACATATCGAACCATTGCTGAAAAATTATGTCTTCCTGAATATCGGCTTGACTATCGTCTTTAATGGTAAAAAATTCACTTCGAAAAATGGGTTGGAAGACCTGTTAAATGAAAACCTCACCTCAGAAGAACTTTATCCCATTATCCACCTGTTCGGAGAGGATATTGAGGTAGCCATTACCCATACCAACCAGTATGGGGAAGAGTACTACTCGTTTGTCAACGGGCAACACACCACCCAGGGAGGGACACACCTTGCCGCTTTCCGTGAGGCGACGGCACGGGTGATCAAAGAGTTCTATAATAAGAACTTTGAATATTCCGATATCCGTAACGGGATGGTGGCGGCCATCAGCATCAAGGTGGAAGAGCCGGTGTTTGAGTCGCAGACAAAAACCAAATTGGGATCGAAAGAAATGACGCCCAACGGAGTCTCGGTGAGCAAACATATCAACGACTTCCTCAAGAAAGAACTCGATAATTACCTCCATAAAAATGCAGATACGGCGGAGGTCTTACAGAAGAAGATACTCGACTCGGAGAAGGAGCGAAAAGCAATCGCCGGTGTCACCAAACTGGCACGTGAACGCGCCAAGAAGGCAAACCTCCATAATAAGAAATTGAGGGATTGCCGCATCCACTATAATGACAACAAAGGGGACGACAGGGATAAAACTTCTATCTTCATTACCGAGGGGGATTCCGCCAGCGGATCAATCACCAAAAGCCGCGATCCGAACCTCCAGGCGGTCTTCAGCTTGCGGGGGAAACCGCTGAACTGCTTTGGATTGACCAAGAAGATAGTATACGAGAATGAAGAGTTCAATCTCCTGCAGGCTGCCCTCAATATCGAAGAGAATATGGATGGATTGCGGTATAACAGGGTAATCATCGCTACCGATGCCGACACCGACGGGATGCATATCCGACTGTTGTTACTGACTTTCTTCCTGCAATTTTTTCCCGACTTGATCAAGAAGGGACATGTATATATTCTTCAAACACCCCTTTTCAGGGTGCGTAACAAGAAAAAAACACTCTATTGCTATTCCGAAGAGGAGCGGCTGTCCGCTATTGAAGAGTTGAGCCCCAATCCCGAAATAACCCGCTTTAAAGGATTGGGAGAGATATCACCCGATGAGTTTCGTAACTTTATCGGCGAAGATATCCGGCTCGACAGGGTGACCATGCGGAAAGAGGATCTCCTGAAGGAACTGCTTGAATTCTATATGGGTAAGAATACGCCTGAACGCCAGTCGTTCATCATTGAAAACCTCGTCGTTGAAGAGGATGAGGTGGCGTAACTAATGTAATGTGACAATATATGGATAAAAAGAGAATCGCCTTGTTTCCCGGCACGTTCGACCCCTTCACTGTCGGTCACGAGTCGCTGGTGCGTAGAGGTTTGTTCCTGATGGACGAGATTGTGATAGCCATAGGGGTTAATGAGGCGAAGCGGTCTTTTTTTCCGTTGGATCAACGGCTTGGCATGATCCGCAAATTATATGAAGATGAACCCCGGGTAAGCGTGGAGAGTTACGACTCATTGACCATAGAATTCGCGCAGAAGCTCGGGGCACAATATATCCTCAGGGGTATCCGGTCGGTAACCGATTTCGAATATGAAAAAACGATCGCCGATATGAACCGAACTATTTCAGGAATTGAAACGTTTGTATTATTCACGGAGCCGTCTCTGACCCATATCAGTTCTTCCCATGTGAGGGAATTATTGCATTACGGGCATGATGTAAGCGACTTTGTCCCGAAAGGAATGTTCATCCAGAATGATAACCACTCAAAAAAATAGAAATGTTGAAAAAAATAATACCGATTATTTTAGCTACACTGTTTTTAAACGGATGTGTGTATGGCCAGTTCAGACCTTCGCCTGAGGGCGTTAAGTTAGAGCGTACCCTCCAACTGATCCAAGGACTTTATGTAGATGATGTGGAGGCCGGAAATCTGACCGAAGCGGCCATACGTGGCATGTTGAAAGAACTCGATCCTCATTCTACCTATCTGAACAAAGAAGAGGTAAAGGCCATGAATGAACCGTTACAGGGGAATTTTGACGGCATCGGTATCTCATTCAATATGCTGACAGATACGCTCTATGTAATGGAGGTTATTGCCGGTGGCCCGTCACAGAAAGTAGGAATCATGCCGGGAGATAAGATTATTTTTGTGAATGATACACTTATTGCCGGGGTGAAGAAAAATAATCAGGATGTGGTCTCCATGCTTCGGGGGCCTAAAGGAACACAGGTGAACGTGAAGATACTTCGCCGTGGTGTGCCGGAATTGATGCCGTTCAGGATTGTCCGAGACAAGATTCCTATCACCAGTATTGATGCATCCTATATGGTGGCCGATGATACCGGATATATTCGACTGAGCCGGTTTGGAGTTACTTCGGCCGATGAGTTCCGGCAGGCAGAAAAGGAGCTGAGGTCGCAGGGGATGAAACATCTTCTTTTGGACCTGACCGATAACGGGGGAGGTATCCTTCAGGTTGCCAACGATATCGTGAATGAGTTTCTGGGTGACGGTAACCTGATCGTTTATACCGAAGGAAAGAATCAACCACGCTATACGATGAACTCCACAGGTGGCGATGAACTGAAAGGCGGTAAGTTAGTGGTGTTGGTCAACGAATCGTCGGCATCTGCAAGTGAGATCCTTGCCGGCGCCGTCCAGGACTGGGACAGGGGGGTAATCGTAGGAAGAAGGACGTTCGGGAAAGGATTGGTGCAACGCCAGTTGCCCCTCCCTGACGGTACCATGATCCGACTGACCGTTGCGAGGTATTATACACCTACCGGAAGGAGTATTCAGAAGCCCTATGAAAATGGGAATCAGGATGCATATAACATGGATTTTATCAATCGTTACAATCATGGTGAACTGTTTGCCGCCGATAGTATCCATTTCCCCGATTCACTGAAATATACCACCCTGGTAAATAAACGTACGGTATATGGTGGCGGGGGAATCATGCCGGATTATTTCGTGCCGATCGATACTACCGGAGGAACCATGTTGCACGCCCGACTCAATGCGATGGGTGTGATCAACAGGGTATCCATCACCGAAGTGGATAACAACCGGAAGACATTACTGCAGAAATATCCCGATGCTACCGCGTTCAATAAAAATTACCAGGTGACCGATGCAATGGTGTCTAAGCTGAAAAAATTGGCGACCGACGAAAAAATAGAATGGAACGACGAGCAATTCGCTACTTCCCGCCCACTGATATTTGTACAGTTAAAAGCGCTGATCGCCCGTGACCTGTACGATTCTTCGGCATTCTTCCGGATTATCAATGAAGAGAATGATATCTTCATGGAAGGATTGAAAATTATTTCAGATGATAACCGCTACCAGGGATTGTTAGAAGGTGTTGGCAGTAATGTAGGACAAAACAAAGCCATATAAATGCCTATGAAATTCGACTACGACAAGTTGCGGGTAAAAGAAGGGGTAAAGGTTAACCTGAAGGACTTTTCTACCTGCGACGATGGTGGGTATACCAGGAAAACAGCGAAGGAAGAAATCAGGCGGAACATCAAAAAGTTGAAAAAATTTCAGGAGATGTTCTATGCTGATGACCGGTATTCGTTGTTGATCATCCTGCAGGCACGCGATGCGGCCGGAAAAGATGGTGTGATCCGTCACGTGATGTCGGGCATCAACCCCCAGGGATGCAGGGTGCACAGTTTTAAAACCCCTGGCAGGAATGAACTGGAACATGATTATTTCTGGCGTCATTATATTGCTTTGCCGGAGCGGGGAATGATAGAAATTTTCAACCGTTCGCATTATGAAAATGTGCTGGCGACGAAAGTTAATCCCCAATGGATTCTTAATGAACGTATTCCGGGTTACGATTCGGTGGAGAAGATTGACGGGCAGTTCTGGGATAAACGTTACGAAGATATTAATGCCGTCGAACAACATCTTTACCGCAACGGGATGCGTATCCTTAAGTTTTTCCTGAATGTCTCGAAAGAAGAGCAGAGAGAACGTTTCCTCTCCCGTATCGATGAGCCCGATAAGAACTGGAAATTCAGTTCGGCCGATTTGCAGGCGCGGAAGCAATGGGATGATTATGACCGTGCATTTGAGGAGATGCTGGAAAAAACTTCAAAGCCTTACGCACCATGGTATGTGATTCCGGCCGATAAGAAATTCTTTGCCCGTGTGGCTGTAGGTGATATTATTATTGAGCTGTTTAAATCGCTCGAATTACATTTCCCCCCGGCCGAATCACCCGAATTACTGGAGAAAGCACGTGAAATACTGACAAAAGAATAGCCGTAAATACCCGCTTATCTTGTTTTTTCTTCCTTCGCAAATAGGCATTCAATCGTGTCAGCGCCCAGAAAGAGGTCGATGTTATCACAATAAGGAGGGCGGTAAGTATATATTGGAGCGATAGGATAGCTTCTTTTCCACCGAAAAAGACCGTCAGCAGTGATAACACGAAAAGCAACATGTACATGGCTCCAAAAATACTCCTGAAATCTGTCAATTCATCTCCTTTGTTTGTTGATCGTTTTTCTTTTTGTTCAATATCCTCTATGTTACTATCTGTGGGATTGCTGGATAAATGGGATGCATTTTCTATATCTGTTTCGTTATATCCGGCCTATCTCTTCGGATTGGTTATAAAAATAATCAACTATTTGAGATCTCAAATGTGACCGGTATTGTCAGTAGGCTATTTTTTCCTCATGGAGTTATATGGTTGAAAGATAGTATTGCTGAAAATCAGGTTGTTATTAACTTATCGACAAAGCTGTATTTTTTAAGATTTTTAATTCGTCAATCTGGGTTCTATTGCTTTCCTTTGTAATTGGGGTGGTTGGTTGCTCAACCCCTGCAAGCCGTATAGTTGCTGACATTTCTCTTAACTGTTCGATAATGAACGAAAAGACACTTGAAAAATTGAAAATTCTTGCCGATGCCGCCAAGTACGACGTATCCTGTGCATCAAGCGGTACTTCGCGTAACAACGTGAAGGGAGGAATCGGTACGGCGTCAGGGTGGGGTATTTGCCATAGCTTCACTCCCGACGGGCGTTGTATTTCTTTATTTAAGATACTGCTTACCAACCATTGTATCTATGATTGTGCCTATTGCAGTAACCGGCGGAGTAACGATGTGAGGCGTACGGCCTTTATAGCGGAAGAACTGGCGGAACTGACCATTGAATTTTACCGGAGAAATTATATCGAAGGGCTTTTCCTGAGTTCGGGTGTGATGCGTAATCCCGATTATACGATGGAGCAGATGCTGCGTGTGGTGAAACTGTTGCGGGAGGTGCATCGCTTCAATGGATATATCCATATGAAAGCAATTCCCGGAGCCAGTAATGAGCTGGTGGCGCAGGCAGGCAGGTTGGTCGACCGTATGAGTGTGAACCTTGAAATCCCATCGGAGACGAACCTGAAATTACTGGCTCCTGAAAAGGACTACTCAAGCGTTTTCACTCCCATGCGCTTTATACAGCAGGGGATGTTGGAGAGTGCGGAAGACCGTAAAAAATTCCGCTCAGCTCCCCGGTTTGTCCCTGCGGGACAAAGTACACAAGTGATTATCGGCGCCACACCCGATAATGATAAACAGATCCTCACCCTCGCTTCGGCTTTATATAAACGTCCATCCTTCAAACGGGTTTATTATTCGGGTTATATTCCTGTCAATACCGGTGATAGCCGCCTGCCTATACTGCCTACACCACCATTGGTACGTGAAAACCGGTTGTATCAGGCCGATTGGCTGATGCGGTTTTACGAGTTCAGAGCCAATGAATTGGTGGATGACGCTCATCCCGACCTGGACCTGGATGTCGATCCTAAAATGGGATGGGCATTGCGGCATCCTGAATTCTTCCCGATCGACGTAAATACAGCGCCTTATGAGATGATCCTGAGGATACCCGGCATTGGTGTGAAGTCTGCCAAACTGATCATCACTTCACGAAGGTACGGACGGTTGACCTCGGAACAACTCAAAAAGATAGGAGTGGTGATGAAGCGGGCACGCTATTTCATTGTCTGCCGCGAATTGCCAATGCAGACTGTCAACGAACTTACACCGCAATATGTCCGTCGTCAGGTATCCCGGAAACAGAAGAAGATTGCTGCTGAACTGTTGCAGTATTCCATTGATTGGGGGGAGTAGGTGGATGTGATGATTTCCTGATTAATGTGCTAATGTGAATAAAAAGTCTTTCTTCTAAAATGATTGTTTTTGAATACGACCATACTTTCGACGGATTACTTTCATGCGTTTTTTTCGCGTATGAGCAGAAGAAGTTTCCTGATCTGATCTTTTCTGAATCCGACCAGAAGCCTCTGTTTATAGAAGAGCAGTATTATGTGGACACCGAAATCGAAAAATCGAAGCGGGTATGGAAAGCACTGGAGAAAAAACTGTCGAAATTTGCACGGAACATGATGTTGAGCGTCTGGCTGTCGGAATTACCGGAAACGGCGATGTTGCTGTTCCGGTATATCCGTAAGAGTATCGATCATCCACAGGGAATAGAGATGAATTTCGGTGATGATGATGTACTCCGCATCAGGGATATTGCGCAGAAAGTAGCTACGGATGCCCACAAACTGGTTCAATTTGTCCGTTTTCAGGAGACCGTAGACGGTATATGGTTCGCTCCCGTATCGCCGCGTTATAATGTTCTTTCATTGATTGTCCCGCATTTTAAATCTCGTTACGCAGGACAGCCGTGGATTATTTACGATACAGTACGAAATGTCGGTCTTTATTACGATACCCGTACGGTACAGGAAATCTCTTTCTCTCAGAAAGATCTTGCCGAATTGAAATCAGGAAAACCGGGTAATGAAAAGCTTTCGGACGAGGAGGCTTTTTTTCAACAATTATGGAAAGAATACTTTCAGAGTATTACCATCAAAGAACGTATCAACCTTAAACTACAACGCCAGCATATGCCAAAGCGCTACTGGAAGTACCTTCCTGAGATTTCTTGATAAAATTATTATTCGGTAGTCGATTTTTTCATGTTATTTATTCATAATCTTTTAAAATGAGTAGAGAGGTGTTTAAATTCACAAATGGAACGTATAGCTACTTTCTTTTTCAGCTACTTTCTTTTTCGTTGTTGTTATGGCGTGTTAATTGTTAAGTATTGATTTACAGTCATATATGAAGGGAAGAAGTCTTGTATAATTCATTCCTGTTTTTTTAATTTATTAGGTCCTGCATTTTTTTTTCGTGGAAAAGTGAAAATTTAACAATAAAAAGAGTGAGGTTCGAAAATAATTATATATTTTTGAATTATATTATATAAAAGTTAATCAGAATGAAGATGTGATAAAGCCCAGCTACTAACTATTAAATTTCTTCATTTTACATATTTATAAAATCATATTGTTGATAAAAATACTAGTTTTAATAGTAAAATAACCAAAATAAAGTGTTTTTGTAGATTTAAATTTAATTTATTAGAGCAGTATATTTAAGGTGTTCCATTAGTGTAATAAAAATTATTGATGTCAAACACTTTTTCTCGTAATATGAGAGACTCAATGAGCCCCGTCATGAGGCACCTTTTATCTTTATTGCAAAATTAAATCCATATGAATGTTAATAAATCAAACCGAGTATGAACAGAAAACTAATGATGCTTTTGACCTTCTTCTTTTTGGGAGTAGGAATTGTGACAGCTCAGACACAGGTGCGAGGTACGGTTGTGGATGAGTCGGGTGAACCGGTTATTGGTGCTTCTATCAGGTTAAAAGGTACTTCTCAGGGGACCGTAACCGATATAGATGGAAATTTTATCTTTTCTGCACCTTCTAACGGGATCCTTCAGTTTTCATATGTGGGAATGAAAACACAGGAGCTGGCAGTGAAAACCACCATGCAAGTTACCATGATTGCCGATTCAGAGGTATTGCAGGAAGTGGTTGTTACCGGCATGACGATGACCGATAAACGTATGTTTACCGGTGCTGCTGACCGTCTGAGTGCCGAAGAAGTGAAAATAGATGGTATGGCGGAGATCAGTCGCGCTCTTGAGGGACGCTCCGCAGGGGTTTCTGTACAGAATGTGTCGGGAACGTTTGGAACTGCTCCCAAAATAAAAATACGGGGAGCTACTTCCATTTACGGTAATTCAAAACCCTTATGGGTGGTTGATGGGATAGTTATGGATGATGTGATCGATGTGAGTACGGACGATCTCTCGTCGGGAGATGCTACAACACTTATCAGTTCAGCTATTGCCGGATTGAATCCCGACGATATTGAGAGTTTTCAAATTCTCAAGGATGGCTCAGCTACCTCTATTTATGGAGCGCGTGCGATGGCGGGCGTTATTGTGGTAACTACCAAAAAAGGAAAAGCCGGGATCAGCAAGATCAATTATACCGGCGAATTTACGGTAAGGATGGTACCTTCTTATGCGAACTTCAATATTATGAACTCTCAGGATCAGATGAGTGTATATCAGGAGATGGAGCAGAAGGGATATCTGACAATTGCTTCAGTATATAATGCCCGGCAGAGTGGAGTTTACGGGAAAATGGTAGAGTTGTTGACAACAGTTGATCCTGCAACCGGACAATTTATTGTCCCCAACACCCAGAACGACAAGAATGCTTATCTGAGGGCGGCAGAAATGAGGAATACGGATTGGTTCGACTTGCTTTTCGATACAAATCTCACACAGAATCACTCCATCAGTATTACTTCGGGAAACGATAAATCGTCATATTATGCTTCTTTCAGCGCGATGATTGACCCAGGCTGGTCACTGCGCAGTAAAGTAAACCGGTATACTGCCAATTTAAATGCGAACTATGAAATTATCAAAGGGTTGAACCTTAATTTTATAACCAGCGCTTCTTACCGTCAACAAAATGCACCCGGAACGCTCTCTTCCGAGACGAATGCAGTTTTCGGACAGGTAACACGTAATTTTGATATCAATCCTTATTCTTTTGCCTTGAACACCTCTCGCACACTTGATGGTAATGAATTTTACAAAAGAAATTATGCTCCTTTCAACATCGTCCATGAGTTGAATAATAATTATATGGAACTTAATATCCCTGATATTAAGATTCAGGGAGAGTTGAAATACAATCCCATATATAATCTTACCCTTACCGCATTGGGGGCGATGAAGTTCCAGTCAACTTCGCAAGAACACCATGTCATGGATCAATCGAACCAGGCACAAGCATATAGGGCTATGGAAACGCAAACTAAACTTGATAATAACTCTTATTTATATAAGGATCCCGATAAAGTCTGGCAGGGCCCCATCACGGTACTGCCTCAGGGAGGTATTTATCGACGTGATGACTATCGGGTATTGGGTTATGACTTCCGTCTTTCAGCTGCTTATAATAATGTTTTCAATGAAGATCATGCTGTGAATCTTTACGGTGCAATGGAACTCAATAAGGTTGACAGGCGCCAGACCTGGTTCCGGGGCTGGGGGCTCCAATATACTATGGGTGAGATACCCTTTTATGTGTATGAATTGTTCAAGCAGGGAATTGAGGATGGCAACAAATACTATGAATATATAAATACCCGCACCCGTGATGCTGCCTACGTGTTAAACGGCGTATATTCATGGAAGATGAAATATGTATTCAACGGTACGTTGCGTTACGAAGGATCCAATAAGCTTGGAAAATCGAAATCGGCTCGGTGGCTTCCCACTTGGAACGTATCCGGAGCCTGGAACATGCATGAGGAACCTTTTTTCGAATCATTAAAACCCTCTCTTTCGCACTTGACGCTGAAAAGCTCATACAGTTTAACGGCTACCCGTGGCCCTTCATGGGTAACCAACTCTAATATAGTGATAGGGAGTAAAACACCATGGAGACCTTCCGCAGATGTGCAGGAATCGGCTTTATACATCTCGGATATTGAAAACAGTGAACTTTCCTACGAAAAGAAACATGAGTTGAATATAGGTTTGGAAGCCGGTTTTTTGAATAACAAGATCAATATGGCTATGGATTATTATAAACGGAATAATTTTGATCTTATTGGTCGTATTGTTACTCAGGGACTTGGCGGTTCTACCATGAAATATGGAAATGTGTCGGACATGAAATCTAACGGGCTGGAGTTTAGCCTCTCTGTCAAGGCAATAAAGACAAAGGATTTCTCATGGACTACCGACTTTATCTATTCCCACACCAAGACAAAGATCACTAAGACTCATAACTATGGTAGGGTCATTGATATGGCACAGGGAGTAGCGTCGGGAGCAACGGAGGGTTACCCCGTCAACAGTGTCTGGTCGGTCCCATTTGCCGGTCTTGATGACGAAGGTATTCCCAGGTTCTATGATGTGGACGGAAATATTATCAAAGGGACGATCAATTTTCAGAATCGTACGGATAACGAAAAATGGCTTGTATACGAGGGGACACGTGATCCTACCGATTTGGGCAGCTTTGGTAATATCTTGACGTGGAAAGGATTTCGTCTCAACGTGTTTATCACCTATTCCTTTGGGAATGTGGTAAGGCTCGATCCCGTGTTTGCCAATACATATTCCGACCTTACTGCAACCCCCAAAGAGTTTAAGAACAGATGGGTACTCGCGGGAGACGAAAAATATACAACCATTCCGGTTATAGTTTCCAAACGTCAGAATAACCGAGATACAAATATTCGATATTATTATAATGCCTATAATTATTCATCGGAACGTGTGGCAAAAGGAGATTTCATCAGATTGAAAGAAATTTCGTTAACATACGATTTTCCAAAATCTCTTATTTCCGGATTAAAAATGAGTGCATTATCGTTGAAAGGACAGGTTACAAATCCTTTCCTGCTCTATGCCGATAAGAAACTTAACGGGCAAGACCCCGAATTTGCCAATGCCGGAGGAGTAGCAGCACCTGTACCCAAGCAATTTACTTTGACATTGAGGGTCGGAATGTAGAGCAATTTACGTGACATGAATGAAAAATTAAAAAATACGAATATGCAGAATATAATATATAAAATAATGATCGGGGTATTTTTAACGAGCATGATCTTGTCGTGTGATGATTTCCTGGATGATATGCCCGACAATAGAGCTGAATTGGACACACGTGAAAAAATAGCCAAATTGCTGGTTTCCGCGTATGCCGAAACAACCTACTACCGTCTTGCAGAATTCAGCAGTGACAATGTAGACGATCATGGTAATACATTCCCTTTAAAGAGCGACTTGAATGAGGAGTTGCTTTATTGGAAGGATGCCGTAGCGACCGACGGAAATGATAATCCGGTCAGAGTATGGGCTCAGAACTATACCGCCATATCGGTAGCGAATACGGCTCTCCAGGCAATTGAAGAAATAGGAAATGCCGATGGCAGTATGAATCCCCTGAAAGGAGAAGCGCTTTTGTGTCGGGCATACTGTCATTTTGTGCTGGTAAACCTTTTCTCATTGCATTATAATCCCTCCACCGCTTCCGTTGACCCGGGCATCACCTATATGGAGGCCCCTGAGACTACGCTTAACCCACAATACAAGCGTAATAGCGTTGCCGAGGTCTATGAAAAAATTGAACGTGATATATTGGAGGGGCTACCTCTTATCAGTGATGCCGAGTATGCCGTGCCCAAGTATCATTTCAATCGTAATGCAGCATTGGCGTTCGCGGCCCGTTTTTTCCTCTACAAGGGTGAATGGGAAAAAGTGATAAAATATGCCGATGAACTTTTTGTAGGGAATCCAGCTCCGTTCCTGAGAGACTGGATGGCAATCGTAAATTATACTTCTGCCCCTAATGACAGGGCCAGAAAGTATATAGGTGCTGATGAAAATGCCAATTTTCTTATAAAAACGGCCTATTCTAATATGGGACAATATGCTACGGGATACACATGGAGTGGACGCTACAGGCATGGCGCAAGACTGGCTGAGATGGAAACCTATTATGCCAACGCACCATGGGGATACCTCTCTTCTACCTCCCAGTATAAATGGCCCATTGCCACCTATAATTCGGCCAATCAGGTCTCGAGACTCGTGCCAAGGATGCCTTATATATTTGAGTACACCGATCCTGTGGCGGGTACAGGCTTCTACAGGACGGTAACAGTGGAATTCTGGGCGGAAGAGACACTGCTTTCCCGTGCCGAAGCCTACATTATGCTGGGAAGGTATAACGAAGCACTTGCCGATGTGAACCTGTGGAGACAAAATGTAACTGTATCCTCTTTGGAATTTACCGTTGAATCGGCTAATTTATTTTTCAACGGAATAAATTATTACGATGGAGAGGGGTATAAACCCACTCTGAAACATAAACTGAACCCTGCATCACAGTTATATGATGTAAGTAGCGACAAGACAAAAGAAAATATGATTCATCTCCTGCTCTACTGCCGTCGCCTTGAAACCTTGTCGCAGGGTCTCAGGTGGTTTGACGTAAAACGTTGGGGAATCGATATTTTCCGGTATACCCTCGATGCCAATTCCACGGTATCGGACTTTGCCAATAGTGTGGTGAAATTGCCGTATGATGACCCGAGACGTGCGTTGCAGATACCTGATGATGTCCTTGTAGCGGGTTATGAGCCAAATCCAAGATAGTAATAAACTTGAAAACAGATAAATCATGAGAAAGATTATATATTACCTGATGTTTTTTGCTCTCCTGTCTATTGTCTCCTGCTCGGAAGATGGGCCCGACTCCGAAAGTATTTTCGTGGACGATACGATGGAGAGAACCCAGTTTGATAAATGGCTGGATCACTACTTTATTGCACCTTATAATATTAAATGGGAATACAGGATGTTGGATGCAGAATCTGACCTTGGTTATTTTCTGGTACCCGCAGACTATCTGCCTTCGGTCAAATTTGCCATTGCTTTCAAGCATGTGATTCTCGAAGGGTACGATGAAGTCTGGGGCAATACATACAATACCAAGGCATATTTTCCCAAGTATTTTTATATAGTGGGCAATTACGCTTATAACAATAATGGTACGACAGTGCTGGGAACAGCCGAAGCAGGGATAAAAATATCCTTTTACGGAGTCAATAATTATGTCTTCGATAACATAAAAATAGATGACGATTATGAGGATGCGATTGTACGGCGTTTTAAAACAGCACACCACGAGTTCACTCACTCCATGCATCAGCAGATTCCGTTCTCGGATGACTTCAGGATTATTTCACTGACCGATTATATTGAGGATGACTGGAATAATAAGACCTTGGAGGACGCTCTCGATAATGGATTTATCACTACCTATGCCAGAAAAAATGCCAATGAAGATTTTGCGGAGTTGTACTCCTGGTATGTGACCTATTCGGCAGCATGGTGGGAAGCCCGTGTGGCTCAGGCTTCCGATGAGGGCAAAGCAAAGATAAATCAGAAACTATCTATTCTCAGGACATATATGAAGAATAACTGGGATCTCGATCTGGATGAGGTACGCAACATCACTCTGAGCCGTATTAGCGAACTAAATAGTATTGATTTAACGGATATTGAAATAAAATAGGTGGAATTATGAAAGGAAAACTTAGTTTTTTAGTACTCATATCAATCCTCTTCTCATCCTGCCTGTTTGAGGAAAAGGATATTTTTGACGAGTCGGCAGCCGTGAGAAAACAGGTTGCTGTGGAGGAATATGACAAGATATTGCAATCGGCGCCCAATGGGTGGGTATTCGACTATTATCCCCATGAAACCCGGCCCTATGGGGGATTCAATTACCTGGTGAAGTTTGGACAAGGTGATACGGTGAGGGCCGCTTTTGAATATATAAGAAACCCTGAAATGAAACAATCACTGTATGAAATCTTGTACGACTTTGGTGCCATGCTCTCCTTTAATTCTTATAACCAGTACCTGCATTATTATGCTGAAGGAAAGAATAGTGGAGCTCTTTATCAGGGACGCAAGGGAGATTATGAATTTATGCTGATGGATTATAATACATCTGAAGGAGAATTGAAGCTGAAAGGGAAGCGTACGACCAACTACATGACAATGACCAAACTTGCCGACAATGTAGTATGGGATGAGTATCTCGATGCTGTCAATGCAACTGAGATAGAATGGATGTTTGCAGATTATAGTCTTTATGTGGATGGAGTAGAAGTGGGTACAGCTTCCAAATCCGATAGAAATATTACCTTCTTCTGGACAGAGGGAGAGGAGGAAAAGAAACTTACCCAGGCCCTCATATATAAACCCGATGGGGTAATACGTCTGTATGATGTGGTTACGATTGCCGGTGCGGCGGTGAGAAATTTTAAATATGACCCATCCGATGATACCGCTACTTCCACCGATCGAGGATCAAATGTCGTACTGAAGGCGGTTGTTCCTGATGATTTCGTGCTTTACAAGGATTATTTGGGTGACTGGACTATAAAGGATACTTCAGGTACCTCTTATACGGTCACTTTTACCGAGAAAGAAAAAAATAAGAGTTTTTATATGACTTCTGAAGCTCTGCCGGAATTAACTATTGAATGGGGTTGGAGTTCTTCTTTCTCGGGTAAGAGATTGACCCTTTATACCCAACATCTGGCAACAACTCCCGAGGGTAATCTGGTGCTCCTGATGCCTGCCTACCTTAATGATACCGGAGGTACGTCATTCTTTCCGTCAATAGGTTCTTCAGCCGCTTATTATACCTATGATGGTGAAAACACCATTACCTGTACCGGTGGAACAACTACATTGATAACCGGCTTTATTTTATATGTCCGTAATCCGGCCAATAGCGCCAATGTGGGCTGGTATCAGAACCCGAATAGTTTCCTCAAGACTTCATTAACCCGATAAATAATTAAAATTATGAATAGTACGATAAAATATCGACACGATAATTTTTTGCTGAATGCATGCAGCATATTGATGCTAATCGTAGGTATGTCTCTTTTTTCGGGTTGCGGTGAAGGAGATTGGGACTATACGGTTCCTTCGATTCCTTTGGTTTCAGCTGATTATGATTTCGACCAGTTTGGAGGAAACGGTACAATTGTGATAGGGGAAATCGTCGGCACCCTATCGGCTTCGTGCGAGCAAGAATGGTTGACATCCCTTCTCGTGAATGGTTCTACAGTCTCCTTTACGGTAACTCCTAACACCTCAATAAGAAGCCGTGTGGCAGAAATCTTCCTCAAATCAGGGAATATTACTTCTACGGTAATCATTGCCCAAGAAAGCGCCATGTTCACCAATAAGGAGGAATATATTATCAGCAGCGATGGAGGAGTGAATCTGCTTGAAATGCCTTCCGGACTTGAATATTCATTCACGATTGATCCGGAAGCTACCTGGATAACCTCCTCTCAGATAGTAAGCCAGGGGCTTAGTATAGATGTGGAACCGGCGTCCTCAATCTTGTCACGATCGGCAAAGGTAATCCTTGAATCCCCCACCGGAAGGAAATCGAAAACATTTACTGTTATTCAAGAGGGATATGATTTCGGGTTTTTCCCCGAAGCACTCAATTTTGCTTTTGAGGGTGGGTCGCAAAATATTATCGTATCCGGTAAAAGGAGTTATAGCGTCTCCTTTGATGCTCCCTGGCTTACCTTTGAAAAAAATGCCGAAGGAGGTGTATTTACGGTCGCATCTAATGTGAATGGGGACGGAAGGACAGCTTCCGTCACTTTTACGGATGAGAGTTATGGAGCTGTCACAACTTTTGTAGTCACCCAGGATCCTGATCCGGCTGAATATGAAGATTATCTTGGAGATTGGGAAATAATGGCATATGGTGGTAACAAATATATCGTTACCTTGTCCGTGAAAGAGGAGAAAAAATCTTTTTACATGACCTCGGAATCCTGGCCCGGATTGAAGATCGAAGTCCAATGGAGTACTGCCAATAATGGTAGAAGGCTTGCCATTTTTGCACAACAATTGGCTACAAATTCGGATGGGAGCATATTATTATATTTGCCTGCTTATACAAGTGCAAGTGGAGGCGCCAGTTTTTATACCGGTATAGGTTCGTCTGCATCGTATTTTAAATTTGACGGAGTTTCCACTATTATCTGTGATGGTGGTACCAGCGCTGTGATCGATGGGTTTATTTTATTCAACCGTAATGCGGCTAATACTGCCAATGTGGGCTGGTATTCAGGAGGTCCCAACCGGTTTACGGGTACTGTGCTGAATAAAATACAATAATTTGTTTAAGATTTTCATGAATGGGGCCAACCTAAAATTATTTTAAGTTGGCCTCTTTATTTAATGCAGTTTTGCTGAAATATCCCCTTGGTGTAATAAAAAACGATACCTCGTTTTGAGGCACCGTTCAGAAATTTCATTTTATTACTGCTATTTGTCCTTCAGCAGATCGCGGATTTCAGTCAATAAAGTCTCTTCTTTGGTCGGTTCGGGTGGTGCTGCGGGCGCCTCCTCGTTCTTCCGTTTGAATGAGTTCATAGCTTTGATTACCATGAAGATGGCAGTGCCGATGATCAGGAAATCGACGATCGTCTGGATGAAAGCCCCGTAATTCCATGTAACAGCCGGTGTAACCACTTCTGCCCCTTCCATTACCGCTTGTCTTAAAACAAGCTTCAGGTCCCCAAACTGCCCCTGGTCGGAGATCAATGCGATGGGTGGCATCAGGATGTCGTTCACAAAAGATGTGACGATCTTCCCGAAAGCGCCGCCAATTACGATACCCACGGCCATGTCTACCACACTGCCGCGCATTAAAAATTCTTTTAGTTCTGATCTGAATGACATATTGAATTGATTAATTGAATGAAAAAATTACATAGAAAGTATTCTTGCTGCAAAGTAAATGAAAAAAATGTAAAAAGCGCTGTTTTAATAAAAAATTTCAGCCAACATGCATCGCGCCGACCCTCCGCCGTTTGTCTCGATGGTGGATAATGTGGCGGACAAGATGGTGCTATAGGTAGATATGACAGTTTCCTGTGCAGCCGTCAGCGCATTTCGTGCCGAAGCCGACATCACCATAATGGGATGGCCATTCCGGCTCTTTATCTCGAGCATGTTCCCGGCGAACCGGGCTACTTGGTCCAGGGATATATCTACAATAATCTTACCTGTGGCGGTCAGTCTGTGGACCACCTTCCGCCGCTCATCCTCATTCTTGATCGATTCGAGACATACAATCGCCACTTGACTACCCACAGCCATCATCACATTGGTATGATAGATAAGATTTTCGTTTTTGTCGGTCGCATCAAACACTACCGCATCATAACTCATACGGGCACAGAAATCAGCCAACACTTTTTCCGATGTCCGAGGGGAACGGCAACAATAGGCGATTTGCTTATCCCGGTCAAGTACCATGCTGCCGGTCCCTTCCAGAAATTCACCTTCTTTTTCCCAATGAGTCAGGTCAATCACTTTACGATGGTCGATTTTTCGGGTCAGTAATTCCAGCACTTCCGGCTTTCTCTCCTGACGCCGATTTTCAGCAAACATGGGATAGAGTACCAATTCACCTGAAATATGGGAGGAGAACCAGTTGTTAGGAAAGATAGAATCAGGTGTCCATGGTTCCGGTGAATCCTGTACGACCAACACATCTACATCTTTGCCCCTCAGTTGGTGGACAAAAGCGTCGAATTCTTCCAGTGCCCTGCTTGCCTCCGAACCTTGCCCGGTCGCCTGCTGAAAAAAATTGTTGCGGGCCGTCTCTTCGTTGAAGGCAAACCGGAAAGGGCGCACCATTAATATTTTGGATGTTGTCTGCATACTTTTAGAAAATCATCACATCAAACTGTTTCCAGTGACTTGAGTGATTCTTTGATAATGGCCACTGCTTCCCGTAACTCCTCTTCTGTAATCACCAATGGGGGTGCAAAACGGATAATATGATGATGGGTGGGTTTTGCCAGCAGGCCGTTTTCAGCCATCTTCAGGCACACATCCCATGCTTCTTTCCCGTTATGCGGTTCGATCACCACTGCGTTAAGCAATCCTTTACCTCTCACTTGCCGGATAAAAGGGCTTTCAATCTTTTTTACTTCTCCCCGGAAGATTTGTCCAAGACGTTCGGCTTTCTCGGTTAGTTTTTCTTCTTCTACTACTTTCAGTGCGGCGGTTGCAACCTTGCAGGCCAAGGGAAATCCCCCGAATGTAGAGCCATGCTGCCCGGGTTGGATGGTAAGCATGATCTCATCATCAGCCAGTACCGCCGAGACAGGAAGTACACCTCCGGAGATAGCTTTCCCCAAGATCACGATATCGGGACGGATCCCTTCATGGTCACAACAGAGTTTCCTGCCGGTGCGGGCAATGCCGGTCTGTACTTCATCGGCAATAAAGAGTACATTATGCCTTTTACAGAGGTCGTAGCATTTTTTCAGATAACCGTCGTCCGGCACATTGACGCCCGCCTCTCCCTGGATCGGCTCCACCAAAAATCCTGCTATGGAATTCGCTTTCTTTTCCAAGACGGAAGCCAGAGCATCCGGATCATTGTAAGGGATGACCTCGAAGCCGGGAGTATAGGGCCCGTAGTCGGCACGTGCTTCGGGGTCGGTAGAGACCGAGACGATAGAGATGGTCCTTCCGTGGAAATTACCTTCACAAGCCACAATCAGTGCTTCCGCTTCGGGGATTCCCTTTTTCAGGTAACCCCATTTCCGTGTCAGCTTTAAGGCTGTCTCCACCGCTTCGGCACCGCTATTCATAGGCAACACTTTGTCATATCCAAAATAGTCGTGGATAAATTTTTCGTATGGACCTAAGGTATCGTTATAAAAAGCGCGTGAGGTAAGGCAAAGCCTTTCCGCCTGTTCTTTCAGTGCACTTACGATCTTGGGATGACAGTGTCCCTGGTTCACGGCGGAATAAGCCGAAAGGAAGTCGAAATACCTCTTCCCGTTCACATCCCATACATAACATCCTTTTCCCCGGGACAATACTACCGGCAGAGGGTGGTAATTATGTGCCCCGTACTTCTCTTCCAGATCAATAAATTGTCTTGTCGCAGCTGATAAATCTTTCATTGGCATAGTATTCACATTATTCACATTAATCATCACTACTCCCCGAAAGTCGGGGCAACTTGTCCCGTTTTATCGGGATCAGTAGATTACCAGATTCCGGAACTCAACTTCATTTCCTTCACTCTGCAGACCGATATATCCCTCCTTCACCGTGCTGGTCGCCTGGTTTTGTAAGATATCGTTGACATATACTGAAATAGCGCCGTTAACTACAGTAATCTTCATCTTATTCCATTCGCCGGTAGGTTTTTCGCTCGATAGCTGTTGTTTGGGAATTATCGGAAATTTCGGGCGTTTCGTCACACCTTCGGGGAGGGAATACTCATTCAGGTCGGCGCCGTTCAGTAGTACGAAATCTCCGGCATTGTCGGCCATTAACTGGCATTCTATCCCTTTAGGGAAGGGATTGTCCGGCTCTTCAATCAGGATGAAAACACCGCTGTTGCTTGCTTCTTCCGGCCACCGGTATTCCAGTGTGAGCGTGAAATTGCTGAACTTCTCATTTGTGTACATATAGCCGAACGGGTTACCTTTTATTGAGATCACCCCTTCTTTGACGGAAAACACCTCCTCGCCCGGTACCGCGTTATTCTCCACTACCAAGTTCCAGTTATTCAAGTCTTTCCCGTTAAAAATTTTCTCTCCTTGTTGCCCGCAACCTGTCAACAACAGGGCGAATAAAATAACGATAGATAGTTTTGTTGTTTGCATTTTATTTAGTTTACCAATGTCTTCTCCCTTAAATATTAATAATGTACCAAGTTGCTGTCAAAGTTAAATAAAATGGTTGAATAAGAGAAATAATCCGCCCTGTTTCATATTTTCTTCAGATTTTTGCATGTAAATTGAGACGGATGTTTGAATATGGTATTCTTTTCAACAGAGATAAGTCCCCAAAAAAAGTCAAAAAATTGTAAGATACGGCAGAAATAGATACATTTGTTCACGAAGTAGATATTCGCCCGCAACGGCATGCTCCAAACGGGTGTAGTTTCTTCTTATTTAGCATGATTCAGATAATTAACTATCTGAAAAAGTGAATTTAAAAAGAATTCAAGCTGATGGTAAAAGCGCGACTGCTCTGGGTGGATGACGAGATAGATCTCCTGAAGCCGTACCTCCTTTTTCTGGAAGAGAAAGGATATGGGACGCAGTGCGTCAATAACGGCCGTGACGCCATTGAACTATGTCGCTCGCAACGGTTTGATATTATTTTCCTGGATGAGCAGATGCCGGGTTTGTCGGGTCTGGAGACCCTCGCCGAACTCCATTCATCCTACCCTTCGATGCCGGTGGTGATGGTCACCAAAAGTGAAGATGAAGGTATCATGAACCGGGCGATCGGAAAGAAGATTACCGATTACCTTATCAAACCGGTCAATCCCAATCAGGTGCTGATGAGCATTAAAAAGATCCTTGAAAAGGATGAACGTATGACTGAAGTCATTACTGAGGAATACAGGGATTTGTTCAATCCTCTGATTGCCGAGATAGGGGATTGTCGTACGGCAGGGGATTGGATGTCGATATATAAGAAGTTGGTATCCTGGGAATTGAAATTGGATCAGGCGCAGAGTCCGATGCGCGGAATGCTGGCGATGCAGAAAACAGAGGCAAACCATCTCTTTGCGAAGTTTATCCGCGATAATTACGAAAAATGGATTATCGAGGGACGTGAACGAATGGGGCATATAGATGAGGGTGCCGGCGGTGGCATTCCCGTATTAAGTCCCGCCCTGTTTGAGCGGTTTGTATTCCCTTCTGTCGATAAAGGCGAGAAACTCTTTTTTATCCTGATTGACAATTTCCGGTTCGACCAGTGGCTGGTAGTGAAAGATATTGCCGGTGAGTTCTTCGATTATCGCGAAGATATTTATTTCTCCATCCTGCCCACGGCGACGCCCTATGCGAGGAACGCCATCTTTTCGGGCTTGATGCCAAAGCAGTTGTCCGAAATATTTCCCGACTGTTGGGTGGATGAGTCGGAAGAGGAAGGGAAGAACCGGTATGAAGAGTTGTTTATCAAATCCCACCTGGAGCGGAAGAAAAGAAACCGCAGCTTCTCTTATCATAAGATCAATCGCAATCAGGAAGGAGAGAAGGTGTTGACCCGGTTCACGGAGTTGGAGAAATACGACCTGAACATATTGGTATTCAATTTTATCGATATGCTTTCCCATGCACGTACTGAGTCGAGGATGATCAGGGAGTTGGCTGCGGACGAATCGGCTTATCGGTCACTGACCCGGTCATGGTTCCTCCATTCTCCCTTACCTGACCTCATGGAGAAGATCGCCGAAAAAGGATATAAGGCAATACTTACTACCGATCATGGATCCATACGGGTGAAGAACAGCGTGAACGTGGCAGGCGACCGGGAAACGTCAGTAAGTATGCGCTATAAACTGGGAAAGAACCTGGGGTATAATCCCAAAGACGTGTTCGGTATTATCCGGCCGGAAAATGCCGGACTTCCCGCTCCCAACATGAGTACGCGCTATATCTTTGCAATGAAGGATGATTTTTTTGTGTATCCCAATAATAGTCATCATTATCAATCCTATTACAAAGATACATTCCAGCATGGAGGCGTTTCCATGGAGGAGATGATGATTCCGGTAATCACTTTGAGTTCGAAATTGACAATTGACAATTGATAATTGCATTATTATATTGGCACATTATTCACATTCATCATCACTACTTCCCGAAGGTCGGGACAACTTGTCCCGTTTTTATCGGGATCAGTAAATCATCACATCAATTTATGTTGCAAATTGAAATAAGAAAATTAGCGGCGTTACAGTCGGCAGCACGGCAGTTCATCAATCAGATGGGCGATCGGAAGGTTTTTGCTTTTTACGGGAGTATGGGAGCCGGGAAGACTACTTTCATCAAGGCGATATGTAAAGAACTTGGAGTAAATGAGACCGTGGGTAGTCCCACATTTGCCATTATCAATGAATACAAGTCCGGCGAGGGTAACCCCATCTTCCATTTTGATTTTTACCGTATTCACAAACTCGAGGAGGTGTTCGATTTTGGCTATGAGGATTATCTCTACAGTGGCCATATCTGCTTTATCGAATGGCCGGAGCTAGTGGAGCAGATATTGCCGGAAGATACAGTGAAATTATTGATCCGTGAAACCGGTAACGGAAGCAGGATATTGGAAATTATGGAATAAATCGGCAAAACCCATTAAACGAATTGAAAATAAATCACTCAAAACCCTTATATTCGCACATTGAAAATGAGTTAAGATGAAGAAAACAATCATTGCAGCCTTTCTTTTGATCGCCTCCCTTCAGGCATCAGCACAAGTCAATACCGACCGGGTGATGATGATCGGGAAGAATGCGTTATATTTTGAAGATTATGTGCTGGCGATACAATATTTCAACCAGGTGATTTCAGCGAAACCCTATCTGGCGGAGCCTTACTATTTCAGGGCGGTCGCTAAATTCATGCTCGACGATTATCAGGGGGCAGAAGAAGATGCGTCCGACTGCCTGGTGCGTAATCCCTACTATACGGCGGCATACCAGCTTCGGGGTGCTGCGCGCCAGAATCAGGATAAATTCCCGGAAGCCGCTACCGATTACCAGCGGAGCCTGGAATTCTTTCCCGAGGACAGGCTCACCCTGGTCAACATGGGTATTGTCAACATCGAGATGAAGCAATATGATATCGCGGAGAAATTCTTCGACGTGTTGTTGCGGCGTTTTCCCGATTATACTCCCGGTTATCTGGCCCGTTCTCAGATGTATATTGAGATGGAAGATACCATTAAGGCGATGGGCGACCTGAATCTGGCGATAGAAAAAGATCCTTATACCTCCCAGACCTTTGCGGCACGGGGATTACTCTATTTTCAGCAGAAGGATTATAACAGCGCATTGGCCGACCTGGATGAGGCGATCCGCTTAGATCCTTACTTCGAGGGGAATTATATCAACCGAGGACTGGTGAAATACCACCTGAATGACCTGCGCGGCGCGATGGCTGACTACGACAGGGTGATCGAGATGGATGAAAACAACCTTATCGCACGTTTCAACCGGGGCTTATTGCGGGCACAGGTGGCTGATAACAACAGGGCGGTACGGGATTTCGACAAGGTGATCGAACTGGATCCCGGTAATACGATTGCCTACCTGAACAGGGCGATGCTGTATAATGAAATAGGGGAGAAGGGAGAGGCAATGAACGACCTGGATATTGTACTCAATGAACATCCCGACTTCTTTACCGGCTATTATATGCGCTCGCAATTGAAACGGGAACTGAACGACCTGCGGGGAGCCGAACAGGATTATACGCTGGCCCGTGCCGAAGAGTCGAAAGCCCGCAAGGTGGCTACCGCGAATCCCGAACCTTTCAGGCAGGCAAAGAAAGAAGCATCGGAAAGTAAAAATACCCGTGAACAGGCTGACAAAGATATTGAAAAGTTCAATCTGCTGGTAGTGGCCGACAAGGGAGAATCCGAAAAAACAAAATACCAGCGCCAGAGCAGGGGAAGGGTACAGAATATTAGCGCACCGGTGGAGCCGGAATCGCGGTTTGTACTCTCTTATTATGAACGGGATATGGAAGTGCGCCGACCGGTATATTACTCAGAGACGATGGATAAGGCGAACAGGGATCTGGGCCTCGCATGGGTATTGAAGGTGACGAATAAAGAGGCGCCACTGAATGAACTTCAGGTGCAGACTCATTTTCGATCTATCGATCTCTATTCGGCGAGAATCGACAATGATCCGGGCAATGCCTTGCTCTATTTCGGAAGAGGAATGGATTTTATGCTGATACAGGATTATGAAAATGCATTGAAAGATATGCGCAGCGCACTCAAATCAGATCCCAACCTGCTGGTGGCGCACTTTGCTCTTGCAGTAATCCGCTCCAAACAGATTGAATACGACCGTCTGGTTGCAGAGCCGGCATTGAAGGATAAAAGTACCGGCATCGATCTTCCCGGAGCTGCCGTCAAACTCCCCGAGATATCCACAAAGTCAATTGAATATGAGGATATAATCAGGGAGTATGAGAAAATTATAGCCTTGGACCCCCAATTTATATATGCCTATTACAATCGGGCAGAGATATATAATCTTGAGAAGGATTACCGCGCAGCCATTGCCGATTATACCAAGGCCATCCAGCTTGAACCACAATTTGCTGAGGCTTATTTCAATCGTGGAATAGCGCGACTCTCCATCGGTGAGACCCGCGAAGGACTCGATGATCTCCGTAAAGCCGGAGAGTTGGGCATTGTGCAATCGTACAGTATCATTAAAAGGATGCAGTAGGGAGTAATAGATATTTTGCACCGAGGAAAATGAGTCTTTTTTTCTTTACATTGCCCAAAATCACTATTTTTGTACTCTTGAATAATTATGGATATGATAAAAATTACTTTTCCCGACGGATCGGTCAGGGAATATGAAAAAGGAATAACGGGAATGGAGATAGCCAACAGCATCAGTCCGCGGCTGGCACAGGACGTAATTGCAGCAAGCGTGGATGGTGTGACATGGGACCTGACAAGGCCCATCGAACAGGATGCCTCTGTCCGTCTGCTCAAATGGGAAGATGATGAGGGCAAACATGCCTATTGGCACTCGTCCGCACACCTGATGGCTGAAGCGCTGCAGGAACTTTATCCGGGCATTAAGTTTGGCATTGGACCGGCTATCGAGAACGGTTTCTATTACGATGTGGATCCGGGTGAAGGGGTCACCATCAAGGAGTCTGACTTCCCCGCCATCGAAAAGAAAATGATGGAATTGATCGCCGCCCGGGAGGATATCGTACGCAAAAGTATTTCCAAGGCAGATGCTGTCGAAATGTTCTCCAAACGGAATGAAAACTATAAAGTGGAGCTGATCAACGAATTGGAAGACGGCACCATCACTACCTATACCCAGGGGAGCTTTACTGACCTGTGCCGAGGGCCGCACCTGCCCAACACCTCCTATATCAAGGCAGTAAAAATATTGTCGGCGGCCGGTGCTTACTGGCGCGGCGATATAGAACGTCCGCAGCTGACAAGGCTTTATGGCATCACATTCCCCAAGAAGAAAATGCTCGATGAATACCTGTTTATGCTCGAAGAGGCCAAGAAGCGCGATCACCGCCGGATCGGCAAGGAATTGCAGCTCTTCTGCTTCTCCCAGACCGTGGGAGCGGGACTTCCCTTGTGGTTACCCAAAGGTACACAACTGCGCCTGCGCCTCGAAGATTTCCTGAAAAAAATACAGCGGGAGTTCGATTACGAACAGGTAATCACTCCCCATATCGGACATAAACAGTTGTATGTGACGTCGGGACACTATGCCAAATATGGCAAGGATTCATTCCAACCGATCAAAACTCCCGAAGAGGGTGAAGAGTTCCTCCTCAAACCGATGAACTGCCCGCACCACTGTGAGATCTTTAAAGCTTTTCCCCGTTCTTATAAAGACCTGCCGTTACGATTGGCGGAATTCGGGACGGTCTACCGTTATGAGCAGAGTGGAGAGTTGCACGGACTGACACGCGTACGCGGCTTCACACAGGATGATGCCCATATATTCTGTACACCCGACCAGGTGAAAAATGAATTCCTGAAGGTGATGGATATCATCTTTATCATTTTTAAAGCGTTGAATTTCGAGAATTTCGAGGCACAGATATCCCTCCGTGATCCCAACGACAAGGAAAAATATATCGGCTCCGATGAGAATTGGGAGAAAGCCGAGCGTTCCATCGTGGAGGCTTGTGAGGAGAAAGGGTTGCCTGCGAAAGTGGTATTGGGTGAGGCAGCTTTCTATGGGCCCAAACTCGACTTTATGGTGAAAGACGCGCTGGGACGCCGATGGCAGTTGGGAACCATCCAAGTGGATTATAACCTGCCCGAACGGTTTGAGCTGGAATATACCGGTGCCGATAACCAGAAACACCGACCGGTGATGATCCACCGTGCACCCTTCGGATCAATGGAGCGCTTTGTGGCGGTATTGATCGAACATACTGCCGGCAAATTCCCCTTGTGGCTCACCCCTACCCAGGTGGTAGTGCTTCCCGTCAGCGAGAAATTCAACGATTATGCTTTCAACGTGGTGAAAACATTGAAGAAATTCGATATCCGTGCCGAAGTGGACGACCGCAACGAAAAAGTAGGCCGTAAGATCCGCGACAATGAACTGAAGCGTATCCCTTACCTCTTGATTGTAGGTGAAAAAGAAGTGGAAAATGAAGAGGTTTCGGTAAGAAAACAGGGGGGAGAAGATAAAGGTTCGGTAAATTTGTTTACATTTGCCGAGGATATTTCCCGTGAAGTGGAAGAGATGATGAATAATGAATAATGAATTTTTCACTTTTAATTTTAATTTAATCGTTTTTGAATGAGAAAAGACTCAAAAGAGCAACATCGGATCAATGAACGTATCCGGGTACCGGAAGTCCGGTTAGTAGGTGACAATGTGCAGGAAGGCATTTATCCCACGCGGGAAGCTTTGAAAATTGCGGAACAGCAGGAGTTAGACCTTGTGGAAATAGCCCCCACGGCAAAACCGCCTGTGTGTAGGGTAATCGACTACCAGAAATTTGTTTACCAACAAAAGAAAAAACTAAAAGAGCAAAAGGCTAAATCGGTAAAAGTGACGGTAAAGGAAATCCGTTTTGGCCCCCAGACCGATGATCATGATTATAATTTTAAACTGAAACATGCCATGAACTTCCTGAGCGAAGGCTCAAAAGTGAAGGCATTCGTATTCTTCAAGGGACGCTCCATCCTGTTCAAAGAGCAGGGAGAGGTGTTGTTGCTGCGTTTTGCCAACGACTTGGAAGAATATGCCAAAGTAGAATATATGCCTATTATGGAAGGCAAGCGCATGTCGATCATGCTCTCTCCCAAAAAAGTCACACCCCCTGCAAAGAAAGAGTAGTTCTTGAACAGGCAAAGCCCAAACGCAACGGTTTGGCTTTGCCTGTTCAACGTAACAAAAATATCCTTCCCCTCTTTGTTCCCTCCGGTAATTATAGAACCCGCCTGCTATCCTTCCAGCCGATGCCGTGTAATGAATAGAAATACGCCGATTATTTATTTAGCTTTGTTTAAAGTTGTTGTCCTTTTTGAGATGTTTTTTTTGCTCTTTCTTGATAATAAGGAATTTTTGCATAAAAGTTTTGTTAAATGTAATTTTTTGCAAGACAATATCAAGCGACTTTAATTATCTTTGTAAAGTTGTAAGTCCTATTTCTGGGACAGGGCGAGGACTTACATTTTAGAGATTTAAGTAAAAATTTTTTAAAATCGGTGTTATTCGTAATTCTGGTGTCCCCAAGGAATGTCTTTAATCGAACTTGAGTCATATTGGTATGCATTACGGGTTACCTATAACAGGGAAATGATCGTTAAACGATACTGTGATGCCAATCAGATTATTTGTTTTGTACCCATGGGGTATAAGATAAGTGAAAGGAATGGCGTTAAAGTCAGGAAGTTGGAGCCGGTAGTTCATAATCTCATCTTTATAAATGCTTCCCGGCAACTCATCAATGAACTGAAGCTTAAATTCCCTATCCGCTATATGATGGATCGTGGCACCGGCAAACCTATTGTGGTTCCTGAGAAGGAAATGAGGCACTTTATGGCTGTTGCCACTAATTATGACCAGGGTATTGTTTATCTGGATTCGGATGAGATGAAACTCAAGGTAGGTACCAAGGTTCGTATTACGGGCGGTCCATTCGAAGGAGTGGAGGGAACATTGGTCAGGATAAGGAACAACAAGCGTGTTGTTGTGGAAATCAAAGGGGTGATGATCGTGGCCACACACTACATACACCCCTCTTTGTTGGAGAATATGTAGTCATAAAATTTAAAGTATCGACCATCCTGTTTTATTGGAAAAATCAATAAAATCAACCGATACACCAAAATCTTATCAGAATGGAATTAAATATCAGTCTTTTTGCTGCATTAGGTGGTAGTGGACTATTTTCATGGATTTTTCTTTCGGAGATTCAGCGGATATGTTTTCAGAAAAAATTATTTGATTCGCACGATGAAAGAAAGGTACATAAGGGCGTCGTGCCCCGGCTGGGAGGAGCAAGTTTTTTCCCGGCCATGATACTTTCCTTCCTCCTTGTGTTAAGTGCAAATATCCTTCTGCAGACTTCTCTGGTGCCGGAGATCAGTGCCGTCTTCATGGAGGAGTGGACGCTGTTGCTTTCTGCCGTCATTTTGCTGTATCTCACCGGACTTACGGACGACCTGGTCGAAGTACGTTACCGGAACAAATTGTTGATCCAGGTAATTTCCGCTGCGTTATTTACTGCATCGGGAATATGGATTAACGACTTGCACGGTCTCTTTGGCGTGCATGGGATAAGCCCCGTGATAGGTATTCCCCTTACCATCATCATTATCGTTTCAGTGATCAATGCCTTCAATTTTATCGACGGTATCGACGGGCTGGCGGCAGGTATAGCCGTGCTTGCCTTTTTGTTTTTCGGGATCACCTTTATCCATCTGAAACTTTATATTTACAGTATATTTACCTTTGCTGCTTTAGGGATGTTAATCCCTTTCTTATACTATAATATATTCGGCAAGACGACTAACCATAGCAAAATGTTTATGGGAGATTGCGGTTCATTGACCATTGGCATGTTGCTGGCGGCCATTGCCGTGAAAGTATACCACTACGCCCCGACGGTGGAAAATGAACCTTCTGCGGCGTTGGTGCTGGGCTTCTCGGTATTGATCGTGCCGGTGTTCGATGCTTTACGGGTAATTTTACTTCGGATGATAAGGGGGTACAGCCCCTTTAAACCCGATCGGAGCCATATGCATCATGTGCTGTTGGGACTGGGGTTCTCGCACAAGGTAGCCACTCTGTTTATGATTACATTCGTCATTTTCTTTGGTTCAGTTTCTCTTTTTTTGGCCCCTTATTTAAACATTAACCTGCTGGTAGGAGGTGTTGTCTTACTATGGTTCGTGCTCGATTTCTCCTTACGGTTAAAGTTAAAGAAAACGGCGCATATGAAATCATCCGGGAAAGGTGATTTACAACGTCCTGTAGTGAATCGGAACTTGTCGGAATAACAGTGGTAGATATCTAGCTTACAACGTGATTGAACAAAAAACAAATAATAACAGGACTATGAGTCTGCCCGTTATGGCTATGGTTACGGTTACGGCTTAGG
This sequence comes from Proteiniphilum sp. UBA5384, assembly GCF_002410825.1. GTDB lineage: Bacteria > Bacteroidota > Bacteroidia > Bacteroidales > Dysgonomonadaceae > Proteiniphilum. The sequence goes on from NZ_DHOS01000002.1 coordinate 231,991, forward strand.
ATCAGGCTATTTTGATAAGGAATAATTCATATAAAATATATGTCTAAAATTTTAGTGACAGGCGGGGCTGGTTTTATCGGCTCCAATCTTACGGAGGAGTTATTGCAGCGGGGGCATAAAGTAACGGTGCTTGATAATTTCTCCACCGGAAAAATTGAAAACCTGCTGCCGCTATTGGAGAAATATCCCGACGGCCTTACGCTGCAGGTAGGTGATATCCGAAATATGGAAGATTGCAGGAAGGCAACTGAAAGAGTGGAATATCTCTTCCATGAAGCAGCTTTGGGTTCCGTTCCCCGCTCCATCAAAGATCCGGTTACCACCAACGAGGTGAATGTGACCGGTTTTTTGAATATGCTGGTCGCCGGCCGTGATGCCGGAGTAAAACGATTTATCTATGCTGCCAGTTCTTCCACCTATGGTGACAGCCAAACCCTTCCAAAAGTAGAAGATGTGATTGGTAAGCCGTTGTCCCCCTATGCTATCACCAAATATGTGAATGAACTCTATGCCGATGTCTTTGCCAAAACCTACGGGATGGAATGCATCGGGTTGCGCTACTTTAATGTTTTCGGACGCCGGCAGGATCCCAATGGCGCATACGCCGCAGTGATTCCTCTTTTCGTGAAAAAACTGATGCGGCATGAATCACCCGTCATCAACGGCGATGGCGAGTACAGCCGCGACTTCACCTATATCGACAATGTGATCCGGATGAATTTACTGGCGATGGAAATTGCCAACCCGCGAGCGGTTAATCAGGTATATAATACCGCCTATGGCGAAAGGACCACCCTCAATCAACTGGTGGCTTACCTGAAAGAATATCTGAGTGAATTCGATCCTGAAATTGCTCATATAGAAGTGATCCACGGCCCCAACCGTGCCGGGGATATTCCCCATTCCCTCGCCAATATCGATAAGGCAAGGGAGTTGTTGGGATATGACCCGGAATACTCCATGCAACAGGGACTGAAAGAAGCTGTTCAATGGTATTGGAGCAATCTTTGATTTGAAATAAACTATATATATGCAAGAGTATACAATTGCCGTAGTCGGCCTGGGTTATGTAGGTTTGCCTCTGGCCCGCTTGTTTGCCACGAAATATCCTGTGGTGGGCTTCGATATTAACCGGAAAAGGGTAGGTGAATTGATGGAAGGACACGATCTGACCTTGGAGGTAGAAGATGACATCCTTCAATCCGCTTTGGTAAAGGAAAATCCTTTCAACAACCATCATAAGGGCCTTTATTGTTCCTGTAATCTTGATGATATCAGGGAAGCCAATATCTATATCGTCACTGTCCCCACGCCGGTGGACAAGAATAACCGTCCCGATCTCACACCGCTGATAAAAGCCAGTGAGACGGTGGGCAAGGTGATTGGCAAAGGTGATATAGTGGTGTACGAATCCACCGTCTACCCCGGAGCCACCGAAGAAGATTGTATTCCTGTGGTGGAAAGGACCTCCGGTTTGGTATTCAATAAAGACTTCTTTGCAGGCTATTCACCGGAACGTATTAATCCGGGCGACAAGGAACATACGGTCGAAAAAATCAAGAAAGTGACTTCCGGATCTACACCCGAAACCGGAAAGATAGTAAACGAACTCTATCGGTCTGTAATTGCAGCCGGCACCCATTTGGCTCCCACCATCAAGGTGGCCGAGGCAGCCAAGGTAATTGAAAACTCGCAACGCGATATCAATATCGCTTTTGTGAACGAACTGGCAAAAATATTTAACCGCATGGGTATCGATACCCACGAAGTATTGGAAGCGGCGGGCACCAAATGGAACTTCCTGCCATTCAAACCCGGATTGGTAGGTGGGCACTGTATCGGTGTCGATCCCTATTACCTGGCGCAAAAGGCACAGGAATATGGCTATCACCCCGAGATTATCCTGGCCGGACGGCGGATGAACGATACTATGGGAGAGTACGTAGCATCACAGGTCGTGAAGTGCATGATACAAAAAGGGATGTGTGTAAAGGCGGCCAATCTCCTTGTGTTGGGGATCACCTTTAAGGAAAACTGCCCCGACGTGCGTAATACCAAAGCGGTGGATGTGGTGAAAAACTTGGAAGAGTATGGTATTGAGGTGACAGTATATGACCCTTGGGCAAATCCTGATGAGGTGACACATGAATATGGAGTCGAATCGTTAAAAGAATTGTCCCCGGAAAAGAAATATGATGCCATTGTATTGACTGTGGCACATAATGAATTCCTGGATGTCGATTGGAAACAATATCTGAAACCGGAAGGGGTGGTCTATGATGTGAAAGGAGTATTGCAGGAAATTGCGAATGAAAGACTATAACAATAAAAAATCTATGAAATTGACAATTATAGCAGGAGCAAGACCTAACTTTATGAAAATTGCCCCAGTTATTCATGCCATAGAAAAAGTTCAAAAAGAAGGTAAGCAGATATCGTACCGCCTTGTCCATACCGGGCAGCACTACGACAAGAATATGAGCGATACCTTTTTCGAAGAGTTGAATATTCCGAAACCTGATGTGAATCTCGGTATAGGAGGAGGAAGCCAGGCGGAGCAGACAGCCGGGATTATGGTAGCCTTTGAAAAGGAGTTGATGGCTAATCCCACCGATTTAGTTGTGGTGGTGGGAGATGTCACTTCCACCATGGCATGTTCTATCGTGGCAAAGAAGCTGAACACCAAAGTAGCCCATATCGAGGCGGGAATCCGTTCATGGGATCTGACCATGCCCGAAGAGATCAACCGGATGGTGACTGACTGTCTGGCGGATTATTATTTTACCACTACCGAATTGGCCGGTCAGAACCTCCGCAATACAGGCGTAAAGGACGATCGGATATTCTTTGTGGGCAATGTGATGATCGATACCCTGCTCGCCAATATAAATCGGTTGGTCAAACCTGCCATATTTGATGCTCTTTCGTTAAAAGAAAAGGAATATCTCATGCTTACCCTACATCGTCCCGCCAATGTGGATGAAGCCGGGAAGTTAAAGACCCTGATGACGGAAATTGTGGACAATGTATATGGACTTCCGGTTATTTTCCCAATCCACCCCCGCACAGCGAAGATATTTTCGGAGTTGGGAATTGAAGCCGACAACCTGTTTATTGTCGATCCCATGGGGTATTTACAATTTAATTATATGGTGAAACATGCAAAAGCGGTCATTACCGACTCTGGTGGAATTACGGAAGAGACCACCGTGATGGGTATTCCCTGTATTACTTTGCGGGATAATACCGAACGGCCTGAAACCTGCACCATTGGCACTAACGAATTGATTGGCACCAATCCAACCGCCATAAAACCCACATTGGAGAAACTCTTTGCCGGTAGTTGGAAAAAAGGAGGGATACCCGAATTGTGGGACGGAAAGGCAGCAGAAAGGATAGTGGAACTGATATTGAAATTGCAAGAATATTCAACGGAATATAAAGGAAGAGGCATGCAGGACCAAGTCAAATTATGATTTTATTATTTACGAAGATTGCAATTTCTAATGGATACAATTAAAGTCAATAAAACAAGATTGGAATGATAGGTAGAATTAAGTGGTTAAACTTTATAAAATAAAAAATAAATGTTAGATTTAAATGCTAAGAGCATTCTTATAACCGGTGGTACTGGATCATTAGGTAAAGCATTGACCAAGACTATTTTTAAAAAGTGGCCAAACGTAAAAAGATTGGTAATATATTCACGTGATGAACAGAAACAGTTCATTATGAATCAGGAGTATCCGGTCTCAAAATATCCTCAGATTCGATTTTTTATAGGAGATGTCAGGGATAAGGAACGATTGACCCGTGCAATGAATGGCATAGATTATGTCATTCATGCCGCGGCGATGAAACATGTTCATATTGCCGAATATAATCCGGACGAATGTGTAAAAACCAATATCGGAGGTGCTCAAAACGTTATTGATGCATGCCTTGCCAGTGGAGTTAAAAATGTGGTGGCACTATCTACCGATAAGGCTTGTGCGCCTATAAATTTATATGGAGCCACCAAACTGGCATCCGATAAATTATTTGTAGCTGCGAACAATATAAAAGGTGCCAATCCTATTAAGTTTTCGGTGGTACGCTACGGAAATGTAATGGGTTCGAATGGATCGGTTATCCCTTTCTTTATAAACAAGAAAAAAGAGGGAGTAATACCAATTACCGATCCGAATATGACACGTTTTAATATCCCTATCGAAGGGGGTATCGACATGATTTTGTTTGCTTTGGAAAACGCGTGGGGCGGTGAAATTTTTATCCCTAAAATTCCATCCTATAAAATCATGGAATTAGCCGAAGCGGTTGCACCTAATTGCCAAACAAAAGTAGTTGGAATAAGGCCCGGAGAAAAAATTCATGAGGAGATGATCACGGCTTCCGACTCATTTCATACGTATGATCTTGGAACCTACTATACCATTCTTCCTCAAATACCCACTTGGAATGTCGACGACTATATAAAACATTTTAATGCTAAGCCGGTACCTGTCGGATTTAGCTATAATTCAGGGGAGAATGAAGAATGGGAAACGGTTGACACAATTCGTGAAAAAATAAAACAATACCTTGATCCTAATTTCGTTGCAGAATGACACAAAAACCTATACCCTACGGTTGCCAGCATATTACAGAAGAAGATATTGAAGCTGTAAATGCCGCATTACGTTCCGACTACCTCACACAAGGACCGCAAATCAAGGAATTTGAGGATAAATTTGCAGACTATATCGGATGTAACTATGCTGTTGCGGTTGCAAATGGCACGGCAGCATTACATCTATCCGCAATGGCTCTTACTGTAAAACCGGGAGACAAAGTCATTGTAACTCCACTTACTTTTGTAGCTTCAGCTAATTGTGTGCGATATTGTGGAGGAGAGGTTGTATTTGCAGATATCGATCCGGCTACTTATCTTTTAGATATCGACGCGGTAAAAAAAATGCTGGAAGCATCTCCTAAAGGAACTTACCAAGGGATTATCCCTGTAGATTTTGCCGGAAGAGCTGTGAATCTGGAAGAATTCAGAAAACTGGCAGACGAATACGGCCTTTGGATTTTGGAAGATGCTTGCCATGCGCCCGGCGGCTATTTCATTGATTCCAATAATGACAAACAATTTTGCGGCAACGGGAAATATGCCGATCTGGCCATTTTTTCTTTTCATCCTGTGAAACACATTGCCTGTGGTGAGGGTGGAATGATTACCACTAATGATGAGGATTTGTACAATAAATTGTTGCTTTACCGTACTCATGGCATTACAAAAGGAAGCCCGGCATTTCCTTATACAAACAGTATCGAATTCGCAACTGGCGGATATAAAGACGAATCCGAGTATCCCGGATGGTATATGGAGATGCAGGATCTTGGATATAATTATCGACTTACCGATTTTCAGGCGGCCCTTGGCATAAGCCAATTGAAACGTGCCGATAAAGGATTGGAGCGTCGTCACGAAATTGCGCAAAATTATAACAAAGCATTTGAGGGTAAATCCTATATTTTAGGTCAATCCGGCGATGTGGAGGGAAATGCATATCATTTATATGTAGTGGAAGTAAAAGACAGGTTGAACTTGTATAATTATTTGCGCAAAAATAACATCTTCGCTCAAATACATTATATACCGGCCCACCTGATGCCTTATTATCGCAATTTGGGATATAAAGAAGGAGATTTACCATCTGTGGAAACTTACTACAAACACTGTTTGAGTCTGCCCATGTTCCCTACCCTCACAGAAGAGGAACAAATGTATGTGATTAATAAAATTGACGAATTTTACGCAAAGTGAAAAATTTAGCTATCATACCGGCAAGAGGAGGGAGCAAGCGTATTCCCCGAAAAAACATAAAAGATTTTCGAGGAAAACCCATTATTGCTTATTCTATCCAGTCTGCGTTACAATCTAATTTATTCGATGAAGTAATGGTCTCTACGGACGATCAAGAAATAGCTAATATTGCGATAAGATATGGGGCAAAAGTTCCTTTTATGCGGACAGAGAATACATCCAACGATTATGCTACAACAATGGATGTATTAAAAGAAGTAGAAGGGATGTATAAGACCATTTTCAACAAAGAATTTGATTATATTTGTTGCGTCTATGCGACCGCCCCTTTTATTAGTAAGGAGCATTTAAATACAGGATACACTTTATTGAAAGAGGAACACCTTACATCAGTTTATCCAATCGTAGCTTTCAATTATCCTGTATGGAGAGGATTGAAAATAAATGAAGCGGGAGAAACAGAAATGGTTTGGCCTGAATTTTCGAATTCAAGATCGCAAGATTTAGAAAAAGTATTTCATGATGCAGGACAATGGTATTGGTACGATCCCAAGAAAGTGTCGGATTCTCTTTTTACCGATAATTCAAAATCCATAGTACTCTCAGAATCAGAGGTACAAGACATTGATACTATAATAGATTGGCAAATGGCTGAAATGAAATATGGACTCTTACAAAATCTTAAATAACCGAATATATACAGAAGGGATCTATTCATTGGTGCCCATACGGATGGAAGACCGCTTTGACATCATGCGATGGCGGAATGAGCAGATATACCATTTGCGCCAATCTAAACCCCTTACAACAGAAGATCAGGATAATTATTTCACGAATGTCATTTCTAAATTATTTGACCAAGAGCAGCCAGATCAAATCCTATTCTCCTATCTTGAAGGGGAAAAGTGCATTGGTTATGGTGGATTGGTACATATTAATTGGATAGATAAGAATGCAGAAGTATCTTTTATTATTGATACTCGACGGGAAAAGGAAGAATTCAATAAACACTGGAGTATTTATCTTGATTTAATAGAAAAGGTTGCCTTTACGGAATTGAAATTCCATAAGCTTTTCACTTACGCTTTTGATTTACGTCCACATTTGTACGAGGTGTTAGAAGATTGTGGATATATAAAAGAAGCTGTTTTAAAAGAACATTGTTTATTTAATGACGAATTTAAAGATGTTGTAATTCACAGCATTATAAACGATCAATTAACATTAAGAAAAATACAACGAGAAGATAAGAACCTAATATTTGAATGGGCTAACGAAGAACAAACTAGATTCAACTCTTTCAATTCTAATGAAATTCCGTATAATAACCATTCTGCTTGGTTTGATAAAAAATTAATTGATAAGAATGCATGCTACTATATATGTGAATTCAATGGGGAACCTGCAGGCTTAGTACGTTTTGATATAAAAGAAGATAAGTTGATTATAGGAATAACGATTGATAAAAAACAGAGAGGTAAGAGACTATCTTCAAAATTCCTTAGTAAAGCATGTGAAATAGTTACAGATCAAACACAATTACCCATTATTGCGTATATAAAAAAAGAAAATTTCCCATCCATAAAGTCTTTTGAAAAAGCGGGATTCATTTATAATACAAATATAAAGATAAATGATATAGATGCATATGAGTACAAATATAAAAGAAAATAAAGTATTTATTATTGCAGAATTATCTGCCAATCATAATGGAAGTCTTAAAACTGCCGTAGAATCGATTAAAGTTATAAAAAGAACAGGAGCAGATGCAATAAAATTACAAACTTACACGGCTGATACGATTACGATAAACTGCAAGAAAGACGATTTTAGAATTAAAGGAACGATATGGGAAGATCGATACCTTTACGACTTGTATAAAGAGGCGTATACCCCTTGGGAATGGCATGAAGAATTATTTCGGGCAGCCAAAGAAGAAGGACTTATCTGCTTTTCATCTCCTTTTGATAAGACTGCTGTTGACTTTTTAGAATCATTGGATAATCCTATCTATAAAATTGCCTCTTTTGAAATTACTGATATCCCTTTAATTGAGTACGCTGCATCAAAAGGAAAACCAATGGTTATCTCTACCGGCATCGCAACGGAAGAAGATATCCAGTTGGCAGTGGATACTTGTCGTGCTGTAGGAAATAATGATATAACTTTGCTAAAGTGTACCTCATCCTATCCTGCCCCCATTGAGGAGGCAAATTTGACTATGATTCAAGATTTAGCTAAACGTTTTGATGTTAAAGCCGGTTTATCAGATCATACGATCGGAAGTACCGCTCCAATAGTTGCAACGGTATTGGGAGCAACAATGATAGAGAAGCATTTCATCATTGATCGATCAATAGGTGGGCCTGACGCAAGCTTTTCCATGAATGAAAAAGAATTTACAGAAATGGTTAAAGCTATAAGAGATGCAGAAAAAGCAATAGGAAAAATAGATTATATCCTAACGGAGAAGCAGAAAAGCAATCGTGCTTTCAGCCGATCATTATATGTGGTGGAAGATATAAAAGCGGGAGAAATTATTACCGAAAAAAATGTGCGCTCAATTCGTCCGGGATTCGGATTACATCCGAAATATTATAAAGAGATTTTAGGAAAAAAAATGAATTGTAATGTTGAAAAGGGTACATCATTAGAATTTAATTTAATAGACTAACAATCTTTTAAGGTATAAGGTGATAAGAATGGAAACTCAAAATAAAAAAGAAAATATAAGACAACGGGCTTATCTAAACTCTGTAACAGCATGGATAGACACCATAGTTAAATTAATTGTCCGTTTTATCATAGATCCATTCATCATCTCTTTTTTAGGAGGTTTCTACTACGGAATATGGCAAATTATAAATCAATTAAATAGTTATTTAGCTACAACAGACTTAAGAGCTGCGACAGCTCTTAAGTGGATTATAGCAAAAGACAGAACAACAAAGTCGGAATACGAACTGAAACAATCGGTATCTTCTTCTCTTTACACGAATTTCATCTTCCTGCCTTTGTACTTAATCACTGGAGCGATTATAGTTTATTATGTACCATATATAACAAAAGTCTCTAGTGAAGATTTTTTCTTAGTAAGAAAAACCTCAGCCATAATGGTATTGGCTTTTATTATTACGCAAATCTTTTTTTTATTCGAATCCGTACTTCATGGCATGAATCTATCGTATAAAAGATTAGGTATCAGGTCTATTATTACAATTCTTGGAGGGGTTTTCACTTTTATTTTACTTAGTTGCGGTTTTAGCATCGATGGCTTAGCAATAGTCAATGTTTTTATAGCATTAGCAACTGGATTAACTTTTGCTTTGATTGTAAAAAAAATAGTTCCTTGGTTCGGCTTCGTAAAAGTACGGTTCAATCAAATTATGAGCTTTGCAAAACTTAGTGGTTGGTTTATGATTGACAAAATTGTAAATTTATTAAATGAATCAATAGATTTAATTCTCCTTGGATATTTCGCAAGTGCTCAATATGTTACTATGTATACAATCTCTCGATTTACCATACAAGCCGTATCGAGCATTTATAGGAGCGGCCAAGGAGCAATTGTTCCAGGTATTACTCGCTTTTTAGGAGAAAATAAATTTGATAAGATTATATATTTCAGAAAGTCGATGATAATAATGAACTGGTTTGTTTTAGGTATATTTGGTTCAGTTATTATACTATTAAACAGATCCTTTATTGGTTTATGGACAAATCAAGATTATTTTGCAGGATCTTATGAAACTTTTTTGATTGTATTGCTTGCTCTTTTAAAATCACTGTATTCCATTGATGATTCAATTATTACAATGAATCTGAATCTAAAAAAGAAAATCATTATTTCAGCAATATCAGCATTAATGACTATAATAATGTCAATCATACTGATTCCCCAATTTCATATAATTGGATTATTGATCTCATTAATAATAGGGCTATTATTAAGAATGGTCATCTTTTCAAGTATTGCCAAAGATATAGTTAACGGGAGTAATTTTATTCCTAATTTATTTTTTTCACGGATATCATTATTTTCATTGTTTATCTTGGGTATTTCTACCTACTTATCACAATATATCATGGTTGACAAATGGTTCAATTTATTTTTATATGCATTTTTTTATTTGTTATTAATTGTACCTTTATATTGGTTTATGGGACTTAATAAATTGAATAGAGATTTTCTGATAGAAAATCTAAGGAGAATAAAACCAACTAAACTTGATTAATATTTTTATGAAACGACAAATATTATTAGATCCCGGTATCATTCCTTTTTCCCCTTTAAGAGAATGTATTAATACATTTCTCGCCAACAATAAATTAATTATTATTAATGATAATCCCCGAAAAAATGATTGGGGAGAATTGGAGTCAAAGTGCGAACTAATATCTTATTATCAATTACATACAATTGAATCTATAAATAAAAATCCAAATTTAAAAAATGATTATACTTCCTTACTTCAAGGGATTATAAATGACCACAGAACCTTACTTATTTACGAGAGAGTAACGAAAATTTTCGGATGGAACTCTCTATTTAATGGAATACAGAAGATTGAAATACTAATTTATAATAGTTTAGATCTTTTACAAAGAATCAAACCAGATATACTTTTTTTTCAGGCAACTCCTCATAATCTTTCTTCATGGATATTGGCCAAAACAGCTGAATTTTTACAAATAAAAGTGCATATGATTCAAACATCTCCACTCCCTTGGAGGTTTTGGGTTGTTGAAGGATTAGATAAGCAAATACCTATATTTTCAAATGAAAAAATCGAAATAAATGAAGCAGATAAAAATATTTTTCAACAATTTTGGGAGATGAATAATGCTAATTATGATATTGCATTACCAAGCTACGAAAAAAAGAGAATTCAAACGAGAGGAGGCAAATATTGGTCATGGAAAAAAGAATTGAAAGATGGCATTAAGCAGCCAAAAAAGCTATTGACTCTATTATATAAATATAAACTCTACTGTGCATATAAATCCTTGACGACTGTTCCTAATTATTCACAAAAATATATTATTTTCTTTCTTCATTATCAGCCAGAAAGGACTTCAATGCCTGAAGGTGGGTTTTACTCTCAACAATGGCTAATAATCAGACATCTGTCTTTAGTTCTGCCTAAGGATTGGGTTCTATATATTAAAGAGCATCCATCTACATTTACTGGCAAATATGATATTAAATACAGAAATCCAAATTTTTACAGAACTATATCAAACCTATCAAATGTAAAGTTATTGCCGATAGAAACTGACACATTTAATTTAATAGACTCTTCTCAGTTTGTTGTAACTATTACCGGAACAGTTGGGATTCAATCTTTGATACGCAAAAAGCCGGTCATAGTATTTGGATATTCAAGTTATAGAGACTTTCAAAATGGTGTATATAAAATAAATAATATTCAGGATTTGGTCACCTTATTTCAAAATAAGCACGAAGATGTAAATTTTGATGTTGAGCAGGTATATGATTATCTTTTAACAAAAAATCACCAGTCTATTTCCGGCTATGATCAGAATAAATGTGACGATATATATGATAAATTTACTAGGATTAATGGACATATAAATCTCTTGTTAAAATACTTCTCTATATAAATGAAAATCAAAAAAATACAACTAGAAGATATTTTTGCTTTTACTTTAGTCTCAAGTATCGTTTTTGTAGGAATACTTTCAGGTGAGAAAGCCGGGTTATTATTATTTGCTATTTCTACTTTTGCTATTTTAGGAGTATTATTCTTCAGAAGAAAAATTAAAATAGAAAGAATACCCAATATTATTAGATTGTATTTTTTCTTATGCATTATGGCTCTTTTATCCAGTTTTTATGCAATCAATATGCAATATAGTCTCGATGTATTATGGAAAATTTTTTCTGTTCTTTTCATTATGTTCTTTATTCATATTTACACACAGAATTCAAATAATGTATTCAAATTAATGTATCTATTTCTTTTTAATACATTAATTTTAGTCATATATAATATAATAAATTATCAACCAAGTATTTTCAGAGAATTACCTTATGGAGGAGTGAACCCTGTAGCATTGTTAATGTTTTTATCAATTACTATTACAATCTTCCTATATCATACTAATAAAAAAAAGATAATATTATTACTGATTCCTCTTTACTTATACCTTCTTTTCTTGACACAGTCTCAAAAATCGATTCTCTCCATTGCAATAGAACTGATTTTATATACAGTCCTTAATCTATATTTTTTGAATATAAAATCGTCAATAAAATATTTCTTTTTAAGTGTTTTGCTTGTATTTATCGGATATTATTTCTTATTGGAGTTTGAAATCCTTGAAGGATCCGCTAATAGAACGTTTGCAACAATTAAAGCTCTTACTTCTGGTGGACATGTAGAAGGAGCCGCTGGGGGTGCAGTAGGCGAAGGGTTAAGAGCTGTTGTAAAGGAATATGGTTGGTCTTATTTTGCCGAAAGTCCTTTCTGGGGTTATGGGATCAATAATTTTAGAGAATTATATGGACGTGAAACAGGTTTTTACACTTATACCCATTACACACCTCTTGAATTAATATTAGGTATGGGATTCTTAGCACTTCCAATATACTATGGCATATACTACTTACTATTAAGGGATTATTTTAAATCTTTAAAGAAACACAGAATTAGTACCTATTCATTCGTTATATCTTCAATTATTGCAACTATAATAGTTGGATTATATATGCAAACCTATTTTGACGCAGCTATACATTTCTATTTAATGTTATTATACGTATTCAATAAGTTTAAAGTAAAGGAACTAAATTACCATGCACTAAAAGTGCATGGGTTTAATAACTAAAAGAATGAAATTCTTTTTTATTCCAATAACCAATTATCGTGCAGAGTATTCGGCAGATCTTTATGATGTTCCAGATATTCCTGGACCATACTATCTGTTATTTGACCTGTACTCCAAGCCCCATAGCCCACTCCCCAGAAATGCTGAACCCAATAACGCTTCTCTAGTTCAGGAAATTCGCGTTGAAGCAAATGAGAACTCCTCCCTTTCAGCTTCTTTACAAACATACTTATGCTCAAGGATGGAGGATATTCTATATGAAGATGTACGTGATCTTTGCTCACTACTCCTTTTAGAATACGAACATTCTCTGCATTACAAATCTGAATCAGTAGATCGCGACAGCGAACCTGTATATCCCCCTTCAATACGTGATAGCGATATTTCGTTATCCAAACTAAATGCACACTTAGATTGCTTACTGTATGCGAGCTCCTGCGATAATCACTCATACAACAAAGATAAAAAGAACTTTATACAAACTGAAAGTAGCCGCATTAAAAATGCGGGGTTTTAACCGTTAATTAAATAATAAATTTAAAAATATGAGTGACAAGATAAAAGTTGCACTATATGTGCCAACTTTATTGGGAGGTGGTGCAGAACGTGTATTTGTAAATTTAGCTAATTATTTTATAGAAAATAATATTGAGGTGATATTTATTACTTCTTTTGATAAAGGATATATAAATCAATTGAATAGAAGCATTAAAGTCAAGTTCATCTTGAAGAAATCACGTTTTGGCAACCATTTATTTAACACCGTACATAGATTACTTATTTCAATAATAAAACTAATCAACATATTAATTACATCAAAGCCAGACTATTTATTAACAACTTTAGATGAAGCAAATATAATTGGTTATATTTGTAATATCGGCTGTTTTAGAAAAACGAAACATATTGTAAGACAAGCCAGTATTTTCGACAAGAAAAAATATGGTTTTCTTAAAGAAAAGATATTAGGAAAATCCTTTCGATCATCATATCTCGTTGTCGCCAATTCTCCCGATACAAAAGAATCTTTAGAAACTTTTATCACTGAATTACGAGATAAAATAATTGTTATTGGAAATCCTATTTTTAATGCAGATCACTTTCAATATCTAAGTACAGAAGATGAGAATTTTATTTTAGATTGTCCTTATATTCTATCTGTTGGTCGTTTAAATGCTGTAAAAGATCACCTAACACTCATTAATGCATTTAGAATAGTAAGGGAGGTATATGATAATATAAACCTAATTATTCTGGGTGATGGACCCCTCAAATCTGTTTTAGAGAAAGAAATTCATAATTTAGGATTAACTGATTGTACCATTCTTTTTGGATTCCAGAAGAACCCTTATACTTTCTATAAAAATGCATCAATATTTGTATTAAGTTCATTATCTGAAGGCTTTGGGAATGTCATTGTAGAGGCGTTATCATTCGGAAAAGCTATTGTTAGTACCGCCTGTTCCGGAGGACCAAAATATATATTAGATAACGGAAAATACGGAATCTTGGTGCCTGTCAAAGATCCTAAGTCAATGGCTAAAGCAATGATTTCAATTTTAGATGGGTCGATCGTATTCGATAGTAACACTCAAATATCCCGAGCTAATGATTTTTCAATAAATAACATAGGCTCAAAATATCTTCAAATCTTCACTAGCAACAAAGGTTATACACAATGAACATATTATTAAATTTTTTCCCCGTACAATCTGGTGGAGGACAACAAGTAGCCTCAAATTTCCTTATCACAATTATGAATAATAACTACAATCATAATTGGTTTGTATATGTGGGGGAAAATTCAGAACTACATATATTAGCCAATCAGATACTACCAAAATCAAATTTACTCATCACCAAATATTCCTATATTGAACGGCTAACAAATAAAAAAAAAGTTGATGAATTTATCGATAACAATGGTATTGATTTAATTTATAATTATGCCCCCATACTCCAGACAAGAAAAAAGATTCCACAAATAGTAAGAAGTGTTTACAGCAATTTATATTTTCCTGAAGTTAATTTTTGGAAAGGCTATTCTCCCATAATTAGGCTGAAAAAGAATATTATAGACAAATTACGTTTACAAGGAACTCTAAAAGCGAATGGGTTGATTTTTGAAAATAAGAGTATGCAGGTTAGGGCATCAGAGCTATTTAATTACCCAACAGAAAAGACATTCTATATAGAACCGAGCGTGACTCTATTCGATGAATCATTAACTTCCCCGTCTTATGGATATTTAAAAGAAGATGAGAGTTTTAAAATTCTATATCTTTCATCATGGCATTTAAACAAGAACATCCATATACTTCCACATGTAGCAGCTATTTTAAAAAAGAGGAATATCATGGTCAAATTTATTCTATCTTTAAATATAAATGATACAGCAATACAAAAAAAACTAGTCAATGTAATTAATAACTTTCAAGTAAATGAATATTTTACTTTTATAGGGAAAGTTCCTGCAAAATACGTTCATCAGGTTATAAAATACAGTAATGCAATGATATTATTAAGTAAGCTTGAGTGTTTCTCCAGTAATATCATTGAAGCCTTTTATTTTCAACGACCATTAATTATAGCCGACGAACCTTGGGCTAAATCTGAATGTAAAGATGCTGTCCTATATGTTCAAAGAGATAATATATTAGATATTGTAAACAATATTGAGACATTAAAATCAGATAAAAATCTATATGACGATCTCATATCAAAAGGTCATAAAAGGTTGAACGAGTTTAATACTCCCGAAAAAAAAGTTACGAAACAAGTCGAATTTATTGAGAAAATATATAATGAAATTGAAAGCTAAAATAAAAAACTTCCTCGTTTGCTCCTACGAAGATCTCTCTTTTCTTGTTTTTGCACTTCCACGTCATAAACTTTTTAATCTAATCAAAAGTAACTATTTACGCATACAGGGAGCTACAATAGGAAAGGGCATCACTTTTTATCCCGGAATAAAAATAAATCCAGCAAGAAATATATCTTTAGGTCATAATGTTGATTTAGCTTGGGGAGTGATTATTACCACCGGTGGTGGTGTTGAAATTGGAGAGAGGACTTTGGTAGGTTACAGAACCCAGATATTGTCGGCAAATCACGTAATACCACCCAATAGAGGAAAAATCTTCGGTGCCGGCCATGCTCCTGCTAAAATCATCATAGAAAATGATGTGTGGATAGGTGCCAATTGTGTTATTACCGCCGGAGTTCACATTGGAGAGGGAGCGGTTGTTGCCGCAGGAAGTGTGGTAACTAAAAACGTGCAGCCATTTACCATTGTAGGCGGTATTCCTGCAAAAATCATTAGAGAAAGGGATTAAAAAAATCCCTCAACAAGCAAGAGTATCTTGAATAAATTGGTCTCTATCAATTATTATAAACAAATATCTGATAATATAAGTCATTCAAGTTTAGAAAAAGTTATAAAGACTACCTACAGCCAGTCTCCCTATTTAGAAACAACTCTATAAATTTTAACAAAAGCATGAAAATAACAATTTTTTATTCATGGCAATCCACAACTGGCGGGAGATATAATCGAAACTTCATAAATGATTGTATCGAGGGGGCTATAACCAAAATTAAAAAAAATCCCGATTTTCAAAATATTCATTTTGAGATTCAAGAAGGCGTCACTGGAGAATCTGGCTCGGTAGCGGTCGCAAGCGTAATTACAGATAAACGAATACCTAATTGTGATATTTTTATAGCTGATTTGTCTGTGATCAATTGGGTCCCGGGGTGGAAAAAGTATTTGAAAAATATCATTGGCGATAAATATAAACCGCACCAAAACAATAATGTAATTCTTGAATATGGCGTAGCTGTAAATTCTTTAGGAGTAGAAAGAATTATTGGAATATTAAATAATAAATTTGGTTCACCTAATGAAAATCAAGATAACATTCCATTTGATATTCGGCACTTAAGATTCCCTATAGAATACTCCTATTTTTCAGAAAATGAAAATAAAAAATCAGAAATCAAGAAACAATTAATCTCTGATGCAAATTCCGTTTTATCCTGACC
>NZ_DHOS01000032.1:0-7788 GCF_002410825.1 Proteiniphilum sp. UBA5384
CTTTGAAAAAATAACGAACTATTGATATTATACATACTGAAAATATCACTAAAAAAGTATTCTATTCCAATTTTTCATAAACAAAATATTTATAATTGTTTGATTAATAATATTATTTCGGGAGAAATCCACATTCTGTAATTGTTGATTCTGCATTCTCTGATTGTAACCACTCGTATAGTTTGTAAGCCATCGAATTATGATCTAAATCAGAACGAATTGCTACACGTACTTCTGAAATGAAAGGATAAACCCTGTTTTTAATGGTGTTTTTATCTGGGAAAATACCGTTGACGGCTATTTTAGGAACTTCCTTGTCTGGTACTCGTGCTTGCATTTCCTTGTAATTGTTGAAAGTATAACAAATTCCATCTGTGTTCCCTAATATTTCACCAAAAACCTGTGCCATTCCACCAATGGCACTTTCCGGGAGATTAGCGGGTTCCAAGCCATTCATTACCAATTCCCTAAAAACTTCCTCGCTACCCGAATTTCGAGGACGTGTGAAAACTGCTATATCTGTATTTTTTCCACCAACTTGTGCCCAATTAGTTATCTCCTCTGTGTATATCTTTTGAATTTGATTTACAGTCAGCGATTTTACAGAATTATTCTTATTAACAACGAAAACAAAGGCATCCAATGCAATGGAAGTTTCAATTAATGTCACTCCGACAGCATCGGCATGAGCTTTTTCGTCAGGTGAAATAGTTCTGTGTGTAAGAATAATATCCGCATTTCTATCAATTAGGTTCATAAATGCACCGTGCGTTTGAGAAGTCTTGACCCTTTCATTGAAAAAAGACTTATGCTGTTCGGGAAGATCTTCCCAATTAGCGTGTAAAGTCCATTCAGACATAATACTCGGTGGCATCCAATTATAACCAAGTCCTAACAGTTTACAGGCAACCATCATGTTGAGTACACTTGAAGAGGTGGAGCCATCCACTTTTGGATAATTTTCAAACGAAATGTTTTCTATGCCAATAAAGATTTCCTCTTGTAATTCCTCTTTATCGCATGACGAAAAGATAAGGGTAATAAATACCAATGTTAATACTTTTAGATTTTTCATGATGATTCGTTTTATTTCTTGCATCTATCTTCTTGTTTCAATTGATTGATGAACTTGTTCCATTCATTTCCAATTTTTTTCATATTTTCGTCTCGTATCTTTTGTTCATCCGGATCATTGTAATAATCAGACATCTTAGGATATCCGTCTTGTATATAAAATCTGTTTTCTATCGGGTCATAAAAGAAAACGAGGCTACTATATATCCGAGAATGAATATCCGAAACAATAATTTGGGCGGAAAACAGGTATTCATCTCCGATATAGAATAGAATTCTTTGGTATGGAGAGGAAGTAATCTTTTGTTTTTCAGACATATTGTTCTTAAATCGTATTTCATTGGTCGTTTCATTGAACCATAAAACATCATTTCCTGTGAAAATAACGGGTTCGTCAAGGTCTGTCGCATCGTTCGGAGCCGGATTTGCTGACACTCTGAAAACTAGCGACGAAGGAGTTTGAGGCTCTGTCTCATCTTCATGATGGCATCCGCTTAAAAGGACGCTCATTAGAATTACGGATAAAAAATATATCATTTTCATGCGTTTTTAGTTTACTGAAATTCTATCGTTTGCTTTTCTCTTTCATCTTTCCTAATGGTTGTTCGTCTCTCGACAGGCTTACTGCTTCCACGGTCGAAACGGATACTTATTTTCAGCATCAACATATTGTTGTATGATTTCAAATAAAGGTTTGTTCTTTCTTTGTAGAGCGACGTTTCTAACACTCTTAATTGGTTGTATCTAACACCCAAAGAGATTGGAGGTATATAGGAAAGAGATACTGATATTCGTTTATTCCATAGCTCTTTATTTGCCGTAATCAGCCAGTTGTCTTTATCGAACATTTGGTATCCCTGACTAACAATATGCTTTTTCATATTCCGGTGGTATCCGAATTGGAGTCCAAAGGTTTTACCGGGATGATAGTAGCTTAATTCGGAATCAATCAGCCATCCGTCAGGAGTATTTTTAATTTCTGCATTCAAGGCTTTACCACAATAATAGGTTATCATGTTTTTGAAGCGGAAATATTTTCCGAGAGGCTGGTCATAGGTTGCTTGAATGCTATATTCTTTTGTGTCTATATTATTAAATGTCCTATACAGTTTGTATTCTTTTTGAACATACAACTCGCTGATCTCATTATGGGTATAACTAAACATTGGCATAATTGTAAGTTTATCCCATAAGGCAACGCGAACAAACACATTATGCCTGATAGCGGATTTTAACTGTGGATTTCCTATTTGTGTCAAAAAGGTGTCAATCACCATGTTCATTGGACTAAGTTGGTACAACGAAGCATAGTGTTGATTTGTGCTATAACTCACATTTACATTTGCCTTTTTGCTTATATTGAAATTGGCTTGTACATATGGCAAAACACGGACATAATTGTTCGCTGAATCTCTATCATATGACTTTATGTGTTCAACTGCAACGCCAAGTTTGGTCTGTATTTTTTGTGTAGGATTGAATAAGAAATAGGCAAATGCTTTATTCCGATATTCCCGATAATCTAAAAAGCCTTTGCCGTGGCTACTCTCCGAACCATATTTTCTCCAAGCGTTGGAATACCCCGCATTGATAGAGGCATTGGGAGAGAGCAAATATTGCCCTTCAACATTAAACAAGGTGTGGTTTTTATATTCATTGTAAGCATTCCCGCTCTCAAAATTTTTGGAATCATTCTGATTGTATTCGTTATTAATATCATTGTAATAGTAGTTGTACGAAAAATCACTGTACAATTGAAGGCGGTTGTTGATTTGCCCTTGATAGAATAACGTTCCGACAAACGTATTGTCTTTCATTATGTTTGCTGTCGTATTTTTAATGATTCGTTGTTGTTGGTTCATTATATCTGTGCGCTGCATGGTATAAACCTGATGGGTATTAGTTTTACCCGAAATATAATCTCCCTGAATGCCTATCACCTGATTGGATGTAGGCTGATAGTTAAAACCTCCTGTAAGATTGTTACTTTCATGTTTGTATGAATCGTTCGGATTGTCCATTGATACATCGCTGGATATAAGTTCAATCCCGTTATATATCAATTCTTTAGATACGGGTAGATTTTGATTTTCCTTGTTGTAAGAATAAGTTGCATACATATTGACTTTTTTATCTGTATAAGCTACTCTTACAGTAGGCTGTTCCAGTACCAACCAATCACTCCCATTCGAGCCGGATGTATTTACAGCGGAAAAATTCGAGGCATAAATATCAGACCCTTTATAATCCTTCTTAAGGACAAGGTTTATGATAGCTGTATAACCATCGGAAATGAAACGGCCGGATGTTTCATTAATTACTTCAATGGAAGATATTCTTGCTGGCGGCAGATTTTTTATATAGTCTGCCGATTGTTGCATACCGTCCACAAGTAACAATATATCCCTGCTGTTATTTACCTTAATAACATTCGATACTTTGTCGAAATAGATTCCGGGTAATTTACCCAGCAGTTCTTCTGCATTTGTCGCCCCTTGAAGCATGGAAGAAGTTACCTGATAACTTATGCGGTCTACTTTATGACGGATTTTGTCTGCGGTAATAATTGTTTCTTCTAAAGGGATTGTAGCTGTTTGCATCGGAAACAATCCCAATTCCACATTGAAATTGGGTATATCCCTTGTCATTGTTTCATATCCGATAAAACTGATTTTAATCTTTTGAGGAAATTGGGAAGAGATGAGCCGGAATATCCCTTTATCATTGGTTATTCCTGTTGCTATGGGTTGATTATCCGAATTAAGCAAACATACGGCAGCATACAACAACGGCTCTTTAGTTCCGATGTCGGAAACCGTTCCGGTGAAAACAAACTTATCGTTGTTTTCAAGAGATACTGTTATCGGATTGTTTTTTACCATCTTTGTTTCTGTTGGGACAATGATATATACGTGATTCACCTTTTCTATTTTGAATGGTTTATCACTCAATAAGTAATAAAGAGCATCTTCGGGTTCTTTAAATGTTTTTGAAACAGACACATTGTAAGTGGACAATGCCTTATCATCAAAAGAGATTTCCATTCCGAGCATATTTAGAACCGTGTTCAAAGGCTTATTGACAACTTTTAGTTGCATTTCCTGTGAAAATGCGACTGACGTACTTGCCAGTAGTATGGATATAATGATTACAAGCCTTCTCACTTATTTGATGCTGAATTTTATTCCGAATGGTTTTCCTATAATTTCAAGAATCTCGTCAGGTTTTTCTGTTTTTGAAAAATTACCCGTATAAAAATGGTCTAAACTATTATTCGCTTTTACACGAATATCGTATTGACGCTCTATTTCACGCACAACATCAACAAGTGGAACCCCTACAAAAACAAACTTATCTTTCGTCCATTCGTTTGATTGTCTGGCGTCGATATTTTCTTCAAGAGTCATTTTTTTTCCACGATATGTAAGCCGCATATTGGGATTCAAAAGGACAGTTTCATTGGCGGCAGTTACTTCGACCTTTCCTGTTAAGCAGGTTACACAGTATTTTTCGGTACGGGCAAACACATTGAAACTTGTGCCCAATACTTTTACCTCATTCTGATTTGATATTACACTGAAACGTTTACCCTGCGTCACTTCAAAATAGGCTTCTCCGTTCAATTCCACCATTCTTGACACCAACCACCAATAGGGCTTATATGTCAATTCGCTTTCGGCGTTGAGGTTTACTGTAGAGCCGTCGGGAAGCGTAACTGTCAAATGTGTAGCCCTTGCAGTAGTTTCCGTTACACTGTAAAACCGAGCTGTTATCGTTCCGGTTAGGACAATTAGGATAACCACTGCGGCAGCAAATTTCCAAAACGAAATACGGTTAATTCTTGAAGATCCACTATCTTCAAGAGCAGCAAAGGTTTCGTTCCAAATATCTTCTTTGTTTTTACTCCATTTGGGAGTAATTTTAATATTCTCCGGCTTCATTTTCGTGTTTAATTAAAAATTCTGTTCTAATAAATTGTAATGCAGAACTCATTCGTTTTTCAACGGCTTTAACACTTATATTAAGGCGTTCCGCAATCTCGTGGTACTTCAGTTCATCGTTCCGGTTCATTAGGAATACGACACGTTGAGTTTCAGGCATTCGCTCCAATGCTTTAGCGTATGATGAAGCAAATTCTTCAAAAAGCATTTCATCTTCGGGAGATAATGCCGATTCGTTATGAAATGTCATGCTTTGTTCATAATCATGCCTGCTTGTTTCTTTTCGATAATTGCTGATAACCATTTCCTTCGCTATTTTGTACAACAAGGCCTTCAAGTTGGCTTTGTTCAATTGCTCTCGCTTTTCCCAAACTTTCAAAAATACATCTTGCGCAATGTCCGAAGCTACATTTGTATCGCCACAGCGATAAAAGATAAAGCTCCGAATGGCATCGAAATATGTATCAAATAAAAGTTTAAACTCTGTTTTATTCAGCATTCGTCGAACTTTTTATAATATACCGCACGAGAATAAAAATACCCTACCATAATAGATGAAAAATTAAATTCTATTCAATGTAAAAATACATAAAAGCTATACTCTATCAGTATCTTATTGCATTCTAAGATTAATGCTCGAAATAGAAGATGAGACTGGTTATTGATTAGTGTTTCTTGTATGTTATACTTAATACACCAGATTTATGAGGTTTACTTTCCACTAAATACCATTTCGATTCTGTGGGCTGTTCGGGGAATAGAGGAATGCCATTCCCCAGAATTACAGGAATATAAGCTATTCGCATTTCGGCTATCAAATCGGCGGCTAACAGCATTGAAACCAACTCGCCACCTCCGAATAGCCAAATGTCCTTTCCCGATTCGTTACGCAGATTAATAATCTGTTCGATTATGTTTTCTCTTATGAAATTAACATTTTCATTATCTCCCCAATTATGGTGAGAGATTACATAAACTGTTTTACCGGCATAAGCTCCCATTGCATCCAGATTTGATAACTCTCGCCAAGAGCGACCTCCCATAATGATAGTATCAATCGAATCCATGAATTCCTTATAGCCATAATTCATTTCTTCTGTAATGGGAAATTCTGAAAGCCATTCGATACCGCCATCCGGTTCGGCTATTCTTCCATCAATAGATGCTGCGATGTAAAGGATAATCTTTCTCATGTTTCTATTTTTTACGTGTTAAAAAAACTATTAAAGTATGCGGTAACACGCAAAAAAAGCGTGGAGCATACGCATTCCGGCACGAAGGTACTGGTATACCCGAAAGACGAAAATTGTACGTCCACGCCATACCAAAGTATAGCATGAACATTACACCTTTCATCCTGTCTTTCGTGAAATTACCAGTTTTACGTACCAGGACGTTCAGCGAACGTTATGTTATATATAAACGGAACTCAATCCGTTATTATTCTTAATTTCTGATGCAAAGATAGTGATTCCATTCTGATTATGCACAAATCACCTATGTATTTGAGTTACAGAAAATAAATCGCAGTATTGAAAGAATAAGAAAGAGATAAAAATGTTATTATTCTAATATTTTGATTATCTTTGTATCAGGTTATTTGAGAGATGAAAACCAGCACATTATAATCATGCAGTTTTAGTTTCTAAATCGTTACCTATTTCTTTTTATCCCCTTGTATATATTTGATATACATATATCTATACATTAGTGCAACATCTGTGAAACAGGAAAAGATAAATAAATCACGAACGTGTTCCAGCCTTTCGGAAACAAGGTCAAGTTCCAGTATCTTTTGGATTTCCTCTTCTGTAAGATACCCTCTATCAACCCTGTGTAGTCGGATTTTATAGTTGGCAAAAGGGTCGCCTGTAATCAGTCCGTTGTTGCGAGCAATCAGGATTATGCGTTTGAAGAACTGCATAAACTTAGCAGTAGTATTGGAATTACATTTGCCGACAGTCTTCAAATACACCTCAAAATCGGTAATAAACATCAGGTTGATTTCTTTCAGCGCAATATCCGACATATTATATTTATGCTGGATGAAATTTTCAAGGTGCTTGCGGGTTACTTCGTACTTCTGATAGGTAGATGCAGATTTGGATATGCCAATCAACGCTTTCACGTCATTGTTATGCTTCTCAAAGAGGTTTAACAGGGTTTCGTGTACTTCGGTATGACCTAAGAACTCGTTCTTTACTTTCTCGGCGGTAACATAGTTATCACGCCGTTGCTGCTCGTGGTAGATGTGGTTCAGGGATGCTTTAATATCATCCAGCAGGTTGTTTAACTGCCCGGCAGCCTTTCCGGTGGCTTTGCCAGCCTTCACATTCCAGTTGTCGGGATGGATGCTTTGTTTGGTACTGAATTGGCAGATTTTTCCGTCAATGGTAATTCTTGCCATAATTGTTACCTCTCCATTACACTTTTCAGACCCTTTTTTCAGGTAAAAAAGCACTTTAAATGTACTCTTCATAATCTCACTTTTTAATGTTACAAAATTACTTTTAATGTATTAATTGTGAGATATATACAGACTATACAAATTCGGTCAAAGAGTGGTCATTTTCGGACAAATCGTTACCGTTTTTGTCCATTTTGAAAACGGTAACGATTTAGGCACAAAATTGTGTCTTTTCGGGGCTTTTTAGTGTCTTTTCGACTGGACAAAACACAAAAGAAAAAGCCTACAAATCATTGACTTGTAGGCTTTTGTCCGTTTGTTATCTGGTTTTGTCCAGACCTTCCAGCGGAGAGAGAGGGATTCGAA
>NZ_DHOS01000032.1:8003-47472 GCF_002410825.1 Proteiniphilum sp. UBA5384
TGAAAATGCGAGTGCAAAGGTAAAACTATTTTCGGAAAGAAAAAATAGCTATGTCACATTATTTTTCATTGATTTCAAAAAAACCAATTATTCATCGTATCTTTGTGCAAACTATCAATGAGTCATGTTATTTACTGAATTACCCCTATGTGATACGCTGCAGGAAGGTCTGCAGGCGATGAATTTCAAAGAAACCACACCCGTGCAGGAACAGGCTATTCCTGTTATCCTCGAAAAGAAAGATGTGATTGCGTGCGCCCAGACCGGCACAGGAAAGACTGCCGCTTTTCTTCTTCCCCTACTGAATAATCTGCAGACAGATACCCACGATGAAGGCAAGATCAACGCCATTGTGATGGCGCCCACCCGTGAACTGGCACAACAAATCGACCAGCAGATGGAGGGCTTCTCCTATTTCACTCCCTTCTCTTCGGTGGCAGTATATGGTGGTAATGATGGTGAAGCATGGGATGTGCAGAAAAGGGGGTTGCAAAGTGGTGCCGATGTGGTGATTTCTACACCGGGAAGGCTTTTATCACATATCAATCTATACAATATCGATTTCTCAGGGGTTAAATATTTTATCTTGGATGAAGCGGACAGGATGCTGGATATGGGATTCTATGATGATATAATGAAGATTGAGAAGCTGCTTCCAAAAGAGAGGCAGACTATCATGTTCTCGGCTACCATGCCCCCAAAAATACAACAACTGGCAAAGACTATATTACATGATCCGGTAGATATCACCATTGCTGTTTCTAAACCGCCTGAAACAATTCTTCAATCGGCTTATATCTGTCATGAAGCCCAGAAAATCAATATAGTAAAGCATCTCTTCAAGGAAAAAGCGCCTAAAAAGGTAATTCTCTTCTCCGGATCGAAACAGAAAGTGAAGGAGATCGCCAAGATTTTAAGACATATGGACCTTTCCGCCGGAGAAATGCACTCCGATCTCGACCAGTCACAACGCAACCATGTGATGCATGAGTTCAAAAACGAACGGGTCAATATTCTGGTAGCGACAGATATTGTTGCACGGGGAATCGACATAGATGATATTTCCCTGGTGATCAATTTCGATGTACCCTATGATGCGGAGGATTATGTTCACCGTATCGGCCGGACAGCCCGTGCGGGGGACTCAGGTATGGCTATCACTTTCGTATCGCCCGACGAACAATATCGTTTCTCCAAAATAGAAGAGTTCCTTGGTAAAAAAATCTATCGCATTCCGGTACCTTCAGAATTGGGTGATACACCGGAATATAATCCTGTCCGCGACAGCAGAAGTACATCTTCTCGTTCCTCAAAAGGAGGAGGAAGGAAAGGGAAAGAAATGAGGAAGAAGAATAGTAAAGCAGGAGAAAGACCTGAAAAATCAGGTGATACAGCCAATATGGAAAGAACCGAAAAAATCGGGAAGCCAAAAGGTTCACGGAAAAACGAAAAACCTCATTTCCAAGGAGACAGACCACAACGGAATGGAACTCAATCCGAAGCGAATCCTAATGAAAGGGAAAGGTCACGGAAGCAGGGTGCTGACAAACAACGCAGACCGAAAAGAGAAGGAGTCTCTCAACAGTCGCAGGTGGCAACCGGCCAAAGAGAACAAGGGCCGTCATCGAGGGAGACCCGAAATTCGAATAGGGCTCGAAAACAGAATCCCCACCGGGAAAATAATTCTCCTGTAAACGAAGGTGCAAAGAAAAAGGTCGTCAAAAAAAACACAGCTGATACCGGTAATACATTAATTTCCAAAGAAAGCACTACCAGCACTAAACAGACTGCCAAGACAAAGAAATCAAAATTCTTCAGTTGGTGGCCATTCAGGAAGTAATTGCTTTCTGCTCCAATTCAATGATTTCCATTCCCCGAAGGATAGCTTCTTCATTCATGGGTAGAAGTTTATGGTGACGTTCGGGGAGAGATTTCTTCAATCCCAGCATCACATGTTCCACATCCACCATCGGTGATATTTTAAGCAGTCCACCCAGCACGATCATATTGAACACCTTGGTGTTCTCCATCTTCATGGACTCATCCATTGCATTGATACGGAACACATTGATATCATTCCGTTCCACCTTCTTATGTATACCATACCCATCGTAAATCAATGCTCCACCCGGTTTCACTCTCCTCTCGAATTTCTCCAGCGAGGGTTGGTTCAATACAATCGCAACATCATACTGGTTCACCACAGGCGAACTGATAGGTTCGTCAGAAATAATGACCGTGACATTGGCTGTGCCACCCCGTTGTTCCGGACCATAAGCCGGAAACCACGACACTTCCTTGTCCTCCATAATTCCGGAATAGGCAAGAATCTTCCCCATTGAGAGCACACCTTGCCCTCCAAAACCTGAAATGACTATTTCCTGTAACATGATATCTCTTTGCTTTAGATATTTTTTAAATCACCAATAGGATATACCGGAAACATATTTTCCACCATCCAGTCGTTCGCGGCTGCAGGTGTCATCTTCCATCCGGCATTACAGGTAGAGACCACCTCCACTATTGATGTTCCTTTTCCGGCCATTGCATTTTCAAACGCTAACCTGATCATCCGCCTGGTTCTCTTTACCGCTGCTGCCGTATGCACACTGGTCCGGGTTGCAAGACAAACGCCATCAAGCAGCGCCAGCATGTCAAGAATCTTCAACGGATTCCCCATCATTTGCACATTGCGCCCATCGGGACTGGTGGATGTTACCATATTACTCAATGTTGTCGGAGCCATCTGGCCTCCGGTCATTCCATAAATACCATTATTGATAAAGATAATGGCAATATTCTCACCTCGGTTGGCTGCATGGATGGTCTCTGCCGTACCAATAGCGGCTAAGTCACCATCTCCCTGGTAAGTGAATACCATCCTGTCGGGTAATAACCGTTTGACAGCAGTAGCCAACGCCGGAGCACGACCGTGAGCCGCTTCCTGCCAGTCGATATCGAGATAGTTATACGCAAAAACGGCACATCCTACCGGAGCAATGCCAATTGTTTTTTCTTGTAAACCCATTTCTTTTATTACTTCTGCAATCACTTTATGCACCACTCCGTGTGAGCAGCCCGGACAGTAATGCATATAATTGTCGTTCATTAACCCCGGCTTTGCATACACCAGATTTTCAGGGCTTATTATATCGTTTGCATTCATATGATTGTTTTTTGAATTTCGGATTAAGAACTAAGAAGTTGGAAATTTGCTTTTAATTCTTTACTTTTTACTGAATCGGAATATCAGATAAAACAAGATAGCTGCTCCACCAAAACACCATGTAAGCTTCATATTCTGGTGAGAAGAAAAGTATACTATTATGGTTGCCAGAAATGCGATCATAAACAGCACCATGAATATATTCCTTATTTTGGGATCCATATCTCGCTATTTATTATTTTTGAATCATTTTTGTACTGTTTTCTCTTTTAAAGCATTCAGCACATTGTCGGGGGTAGGCACAATTCCACCTAATCGCCCATAATGCTCCACGGGTATTTCCCCGTTCACGGCAAGACGTACATCCTCCACCATCTGTCCCGCATTGAGTTCCACAGTGAGTATCCCCTTCACCCTATCGGCATAGTGATGAAGTATTTTTGAAGGAAAAGGCCACAGCGTGATAGGTCTGAGAAGACCGACTTTGATTCCCTCCTTTCGTGCCATCTCGATTGTCTTCGAACAGATGCGTGCTGCAGAACCGAAAGCGACCAGCAGATAATCGGCATCATCACACTTCACTTCCTCATATAACACCTCGTTCTCCTCCACGAGTCTGTATTTTGCCTGAAACCGCTCATTATTCTTCTCCATCCGTGCCGAGTCTAGTTCAAGAGAAGTGATGATATTGGGTTTTCTGTCCGGAGTTTTACCAAGTGTTGCCCACGGACATTGCTCCCTAACTTCCTGATCGGTACGCCTGCGCCGGAATTCGGGCAATTTTACCTTCTCCATCATCTGCCCTATTACCCCGTCGGTGAGGATCATAGCCGGATTACGATATTTAAACGCGAGTTCGAATCCAAGTCCCACAAAATCGGCCATCTCCTGCACAGAATCAGGCGCCAGGGTGATCAATTTGTAGTCACCATGCCCTCCCCCTTTCACCGTTTGGAAATAGTCCGCTTGCGATGGTTGAATTGTTCCCAATCCGGGACCACCGCGTTGCACATTCACTATCAGACAAGGCAATTCAGCTCCTGCCATGTAGGATATACCTTCCTGCTTCAAGCTGACACCTGGGCTGGAAGAGGAGGTCATTGCATATTTACCGCACGCAGCACCACCATATACCATATTGATAGCAGCCACTTCACTTTCAGCCTGTAAAACCACCATCCCTGTCGTTTTCCAGGGAGCTTGTTCCATGAGCGTCTCTATTATTTCCGACTGGGGGGTGATAGGATAACCGAAATAACCATCTACGCCATAACGGATAGCTGCATGGGCAATGGCTTCGTTTCCCTTCATCAAAGAAATTTCTTCTGACATAATATTAGTTTTATTACGATTCACTTACGAAAGAGGCTCAACCAACCTTCTTTCGATAGACAGTTATACATCCTTCCGGACATACAAATCCACAATTCGCGCATCCGATACATTCATCGGGATTTTTCATAAATGCATAATGATACCCCCGGTCATTCACCTCACGCGGTTGTAAATCCAGCGTATCGCTTGGACACGAAATAACACAAAGATTGCAACCTTTACAGCGATCGGTATTTACTTCTACATAACCTTTGACTTTTGCCATTATTAGATGTGGTTTTTTTAATTGTCTGTTACAAAAGTAACAGTTGTTTTTCAAGAACTCAATTTTTTTATGTTAATTTTTTGTTTGATGTTAATTAATTATATTTCAAACCTTTTCCTTTCGACACATAATAAATACTTTTGCTCAGGAGAGCATATATTTCCTTTCTCATAGGGTCTTTTAACAACTCCAGATGACTTTGGATTACCTTTTCGTCAAATCGTACAGCTGGACCCGTCTGTGCATCTTGCGGAGACATCGAAATCACTTTAGATGCTGTCTCATTGATCAACGGATTCAAGAGATGAAAGGGAATATCCTCGTTCGCCATTATCTCGGAGGCGAGCGCATACATATGATTGGTAAAATTACAGGCAAAAACGGCAGCAAGATGTAATATCTGTCGCTTCTCTCCTGGAAAGATATATACATTTCCGGATATGGTTTCCGCCAGATCCTTCAATAAACCTTCTGTTTTGTTACTACTGGCTTCTATAAATAATGGAATATCATAAAAGTTTACCTGCCTGTTCCGGCTGAAAGTCTGCAATGGGTAAATGACCCCCCTCTCTTCTTGCCGGGAAAGGACAGAGAGAGGAACGCTACCGGCAGTATGTACCCATACACCGCTTGTCTCTGGCATTCGGGCAATAATCTCCGGCAGGACATCATCTTTTACCGAAAAAATATAAAGATTGGCATTACGACATATCTGTCCAATATCATTAACCGGCTCAGCCCCGACCCGGTCGGCAAGTTCCCGGGCGTGAGCCTGCGTACGGCTGTACACCTGAGCAATTTCACATCCGGCGGTCTTCATAGCCAAAGACATGTGAGTGCCCACATTTCCCGATCCAATAAAAACAATTTTCATATCCGTTCAATAAAAACTTAGATGAAATTACTGTTTGTTCCCGTTTACCCTATTCAGTTTAATTCCCACTTTCTCGACTCCCCGAAGTATTTCATCATCCATCGCATGGCGAACCGACAGGCGGTAATGACAGACTGAATCCCGAAGGTTAAAAGAACAATAAGGCAATGAAAACTGAGTCAGCCCCCCCACGCTCCCTCCCAACCATTTTCCATATTCGTCAGCCAGAAAATAGCGGAGCGTATCGGTACGCATAAGAGAATCAGTTACATTCTGATCTACCAGCAACCAAATATCCCGGTAGGGATAACTGCGATTGACGGTCAGTTCAATCGTCACCTCATATCTTGTGCCCGAAGAGGGTGGTAGAGAATCCACTGTAAACCGGAGAAGAGAATCACGATACCACCTCCCGTCTTGAATATGATGAAATCCGGGATAGACCTCTTTTCCTGTGCATGAAGACAAAACAATCAAAAGCAGGCCAATAAGAACCGGGAAAATATCACTTTTTGCCCTCACCCGAAGATCTGTTGTTTCTGGGATTTCCGTTTCCTGAAAAATTATCCGGACGTCTTTTGCGTGGAGGTTTCCGTCTTCTTTTGCCTTGATTGTCGTTATTGCTATCGAAACGGGTAATACTTTGATCACCGAGTATATCCCCCTTATACAATCCGGTTTCTGCCGACTTATCTTCAGTCTCCGCAATCAGTTTTTGCGGTTTCTCGCCCTGTTTATTCATTTTGATGATGTCAAACGCACGATCTTTGGAAATGGTCACCAGATTAGCTCCGTTATACTTATCGGATGAATAGGTGATTTTCCCGGCAAATATATCGGTTTTGAAATGATAGTAGTCGGCATCCTTGGTCTGAAGGACAATCTCACGCGAGGGAAGTGCGCGTTGTGCTTCCACATAAGCATCCACTTCATAATTCATGCAGCACTTCAGTTTTCCACATTGTCCGGCCAGTTTCTGGGGATTGATAGAGATATCCTGGCACCTGGCGGCAGAGGTGGAAACCGATACGAAGCTCGACATCCAACTGCTACAACACAACTCTCCCCCACAAGGTCCGATACCACCGATACGGCCCGCTTCCTGGCGCGCACCGATCTGCTTCATTTCT
Source organism: Proteiniphilum sp. UBA5384 (assembly GCF_002410825.1). GTDB lineage: Bacteria > Bacteroidota > Bacteroidia > Bacteroidales > Dysgonomonadaceae > Proteiniphilum. The sequence goes on from NZ_DHOS01000032.1 coordinate 14,774, forward strand.
ATTTTGACCTTGAATTCAGCGGCCAGCACCTTGATAAGCTGACGGAAATCGACTCTCTCGTCGGCAATATAATAGAAAATGGCTTTGTTACCATCGCCCTGATATTCCACGTCGCCGATCTTCATCTTCAATCCTAGTTCCTCGGCAATCTCACGCGACCGGATCATGGTCGACTGTTCCCGTGCTTTGGCTTGTTCGTACTTCTCCAGGTCGGTAGGGCGCGCAATACGGTAAATCCGTTTCAATCCCCCGTTGGTTTCATCCCGGAAATTGTTTTTCTTCATCTGCAACTCCACCAGTTTTCCGGTAAGCGTCACAGTACCTATATCATGTCCGGGCAATGCTTCTACTGCCACCACATCTCCCAATTCCAGTTGGAGGTCGTTGCTATTGATATAATAACCTTTACGGGTATTTTTAAACTGTACCTCCACCATTTTTGTTGCTTTCTGCAACTCGGGAAAGTCGTGTAACCAATCGTAGACATGAAGTTTATTATTATGCCGGGTACATCCCAGGCAACTTTTTGTATTTCGTACGGTTATTCCACTCAATGGTGCAATATCCGCCAGTTTGTCAGCTAATTGTTCTTTGTCCATATATATATACCCGCCTTGTTTTCCCCGGCGGGAGAATTAATTTGAATTGAGTTAACTATCGACACGATGAAAAACCTGTATTGTTAACTCCTAAATTTAAAATCCTAAATCTGAACGCAAGTTACAAAATTATTTTCTTAATAACATGGTAACTTTCAGACAAAGATCAAGAAAAATAATTTTCGCATTGCCATTCTGTTCAATCTGACGGTAAGCGAGCGAAAATTCCTCGTTCAGCGTTTCTATATTCTTTTCATTGATGAAAGGGGCAAATCGCTGGCCGAATTCCAACTCGTCATCATTCAGATAAATCATTTCCGGCTCATGGAGGTTACTCACAAAGTATTCCCTGAAGAGTCTCAACGAATAGAGCAGATAACTTTTCTGCATCTCCCGTCCAATTCCTGCAATCTCAGAGGCAATCTCTTTGATGGCTTTAATTTTACCGGCAAAAGCGTTTCGCATCATCTGCCTGAACAAGTCGAAAAAATAGTCCGTATGTTCAGATGCCTGAATGATCTCGACCGCTTTAGTGAAACTACCGTTGGCTATATGTGCCGTAGAACAGGCTTTTTCAGGAGTCAATCCAAATTTTTGTTGCAATGCCACCACCATCTCCTCCTTTTCAATGGCACGGATATGCAATGGTTGACAGCGTGACCAGATAGTCTGCAGTACATTTTCCCTGTCCTCCGACACCAGCAGGAAAACGGTATGTTCAGGCGGTTCCTCTACTAGCTTCAATAACTTGTTGGCACACGCCTCATGCATCTTCTCCGGCAGCCACACGACCATAATCTTATAAGGCGCTTCATATACTTTGAGGTTGAGCTTACGGATAATCTCATCACTCTCTTTCGAATAGATAATTCCTTGTGCATTTTGCGCATCAATAAAGTTGAGCCAATTGTTCAGATTAAAATAATGATGTTCCGACAGGAATTCCCGCCATTCAGGCAGATATTGGTCGCTCACCTTCGATTTCACTACCGGAAATACAAAATGGAGGTCGGGATGTGCCAGTTTATCGAATTTATGGCAAGAGGGACATTCGCCGCAAGCATCTTCAGATCCGCGATTACTGCAATTCAGATACCTTGCATAAGCAATTGCCAATGGTAATTTCCCCACTCCCTCCGGACCGTAAAAGATACGGGCATGCGGAATAAGTCCCTGCTGTACCGAATTAATCAGGTGACCCTTTACGTCGTGAAGCCCTATTACATCGCGAAAATACATCAATATATCTCCCCGGCCACCCTATACACACTTTCGGTAGCCATCAACGAATAAAAATGAATACTGGGGACCTGATTACATATCAGTTCCTTACATTGCCTAATACACCATTCTACACCCACCTCTTTGGCCTCTTCATCGTCCTTACATTTGCGAAGCGCTGTAGCCAGTTCTTCCGGAATATCGGTACGGAAAATACGGGGTAACACGGTAAGTTGATTTTTCAGATGGATCGGTTTGATTCCCGGAATGATAGGCACCTTAATTCCCGCTTCACGACAACGTTTTACGAAGTCAAAAAATTTGCTGTTATCAAAAAACATTTGCGTGACAAGGTATTCAGCCCCGTTATCCACCTTTATTTTGGTGTAGTATATCTCCGACTCCATATTGGGAGACTCTTCATGTTTCTCAGGATAACATGCCATCCCGTAAGAAAAAGGTTGTTCGGGTGCAGTGAAAGGAGAACCATCAAAAGTAATTCCTTTATTAAAATTATTCACCTGCGCCTGAAGACCGGTTGCATGCGAGTGACTATCCATTTTACGTTGTTCCGTATCCAGTTTTTTACTGTCGCCCCTAAGCAGTAACAGATCGGTAACCCCTAAAAAGGAGAGGTCAATCAAAGCATACTCGGTCTCCTCCTTTGAAAACCCTTGGGAGATGATATGAGGTATCGCTTTTATTCCATATTTGTTCTGAATGGCAGCTGCGATAGCCACGGAACCAGGACGCCTCCGCACATTCACTTTGCGGTAAGTACCATTTTCATCTTCCTTATAGATGCTCTCACTGTGGTGCGTAGTAATATTGATATATTTTGGATCGAACTCTTTCAGCCGGTCAATCGTATTGAATACCTGTTGAATGCTGTTTCCTTTTAATGGAGGCAGCAGCTCGAACGAAAAAGCAGTCTTTCCTGTATTGTTAATTAATTCCGAAATGCTCATCTTTAATTGATTTGTTAATCCCGATGAATCGGGACAAGTAGTAATGATGTGATGATGGCAACTATTTAAAAATCTCTCTTACCACATCCATGCCGTTGGCATACAGCACCAGACCTAAAAGCAGGATCATCCCGGCAACCTGAGCGTACTCCATAAATTTCTCATTGGGTTTACGTCGTGTAATCACCTCATAGATGAGGAACATCACATGGCCGCCGTCAAGGGCAGGAATAGGCAGGATATTCATAAAGGCAAGAATCACAGAAAGAAAGGCAGTCATCATCCAGAATTCCTGCCAGTTCCATTGCGCAGGGAAGAGGCTTCCAATTGCCCCGAATCCACCTAAAGATGAGGCACCTGCTTTAGTGAACACATATTTAAACTGGGCTACATAATCTTTTAACGTCTGTATACCCAATCTAATCCCTGCAGGGAAAGATTCAAAGAAACCATATTTAACCGTAACGGTCTGATAAACCTGATATATCCTCATTGGGTAATACCCTAAAGTACCGGCCGAATCCACCTGTATCGATGTAGTCTGCAGCACTCCATCTCTATAATAATCCAATAAAATCTCCTGGTTACGGTTATTATCAAGGGCAGTTTTTAGATCACTTAAGGCCGGTGTGGCTATGCCGTTCACTCCCACAAGACTGTCCCCGGCAATTAGTCCCGCATGTGCAGCGGCGCTGCCCTCTACTGTTTCATATACCACTGCGGGAACCCGATAAGCGGCAAAACCCTCTTTGTCTTTCAGCAGGTTTTCCATCAACCCGTCCTGCATGGTCAGCACTACTTCTTGTCCATTACGTAGTACAGTCACCTTTTCAGCATCTGCCACATCAAGTAGCGTACGTACTCCAAAACGTTCCAGTTCCTTATTATCAGCCCTAAGCAAGACATCCCCGTCCTGAAATCCGGCCCGGTGTGCAGCCTGGCTGAATTCCATCCCCTGGGTCACGTTCTTCAAAGGCAGATAAGTATCGTTCCAGGTAAAGAGTACCATGGAGTAGATAAAGAATGCCAGCAGAAGATTGAACAACACTCCGGCCACCATCACCATCAGTCGCTGCCCCGCAGGTTTGGAACGGAACTCCCACGGTTCCGCGGGCTTCGCAAGTTGTTCCCTGTCCATCGACTCATCGATCATCCCCGCTATTTTCACGTAACCGCCCAGCGGCAACCAACCTATACCGTATTCCGTATAGCTGTTTTTAGGTTTATAGCGGAAGAGTGCAAACCAGGGATCAAAGAAGAGATAGAATTTCTCCACCCTGATCTTGAACATCCTCGCAAAAATAAAATGCCCGAACTCATGGACTACCACCAGTATCGACAAACTCAAAATGAGTTGTAATGCCTTAATAAAAAATGTCTCCATTTAGCTATCATTACACACACCAAGCCAGTGTGCTGTTTTTATCAATTAGTAAATTCAATTATTTGTTCTCTCGTTATTGCTCTTGCTTCGGCATCGCTCTCCAGATAGTCACTTAATGACGGGGACTGTACGAATGATGCTTTTTGCATGGTTTTTTCTATCAGACGGCTCATCCCCATATAACCTATTTTTTCCTGTAAGAACAACTCCACCGCTACTTCATTGGCAGCATTCAGTATACAGGGCATATTTCCTCCGGAAGCAATTGCCTCATACGCAAACAAAAGTCCGGGAAACCTATCCGTGTCTGGCGCTTCAAATGTAAGTTGCGAGAGTTCGAGAAAGTTCAGGGGCCTGACACACGAACTCAACCTTTCCGGATAAGAAAAAGCATACTGGATAGGCATCCGCATGTCCGGCTCTCCCAATTGGGCTATCACAGAGCGGTCTTCAAACTGCACCATAGAATGAACAATTGATTGGGGATGCACCAATATTTCTATCTGTGAAGGTTCTACGCCAAATAACCACTTCGCCTCGATCATTTCCAGACCTTTATTGATCAGCGTGGAAGAATCAATAGTTACTTTTTCACCCATTCTCCAGTTGGGATGAGCCAACGCCTCTTTCCGGGTTACATATTGCAATTGTTCTTTCGACCACAAGCGAAAAGGACCACCCGAAGCAGTCAACAATATCTTTTCGATTTTGTTGCTCCCTTCTCCGTTCAGGCACTGAAAGATAGCAGAATGTTCCGAATCAACCGGAAGAATGGGAGTTCTATGTTTCAATGCCAGCGAAGTGATCAACTCACCCGCCACTACCAATGTCTCCTTATTAGCCAGAGCGATGGTTTTCCCCGCTTTTATCGCATTGATTGTCGGCTGCAGACCGGAAAAACCCACCATCGCTGTAAGTACCATATCGATCGACTCATCCTGCACCACCTGTTCAATCGCCTTGCTTCCACACCATACCTTGACAGGCTGATCGCTTAATGCAAGCTTTAATTGCTCATATTTCAATTCGTTGGCAATCACCACTACTTCCGGCTGGTAAATGCGTGCCTGCTCGGTCAGCAATTCCACCCGGTTATTCGCCACCAAGGCATACACTCCAAACCGGTCGGGATGGCGTGAGATAACCTCTAGGGCCTGGGTACCTATTGAACCGGTAGAGCCTAAAATAGCGATATTTCTTTTCATATTTGTTTCACTCTTCAATCAACCCTTCAGGAAGATACATCTCTATCAGGTTGTTCTCCTCATCGATTGCTGCAATAAAATCTTCAACAGCAGGGATCAGAAGTTCTTCATCTTCGTTTCTCACAACAAAGAGCACATTCATTGTGGAATCGTCCACCTCTTCTATCACCCCCAACCGCTTTCCATACTGGTCAATCACAGAAAATCCCGTAAAGTATTCCCAGTCCGACGTCGCGGATTCACCGGAAGACCTAACCAATTCACGTGGAAGAAAAATAGCTATATTGACATATCGTGCAGCGGTTTTCTCATCGTCAACATCCTCGAATTTCACGCGGCCGGTCACCTCAGTTGTATAAGTGAATTCCTCTACAAAAAAAGGTACGGGAATCCCTTCAATTTCCAGAAAATAATATTCTGTTTCAATATCGGCATACTCCTCCTTTCGGAAGCGAATAATAATTTCGCCCTTTATTCCATAAGGTTTCTGTGTACTTCCAACCTGGAGGATATCTTTCCGGGAGATCACTTTGCGTTATTTTCTACGTTGATACTTGATATTTTTCAACTTATCACGACTGGCATTCACTTTCACCTCGGGAATAGCATATTCTTCGGCCTCAATCTTTATCTTTCCCTCCGACAGCGCATACAAATCATGAAATATTTTCTGATCGTCTACCTCCTTGTTCCATTGAGAATAAGATCTCTTCATCTGGCTGAGCAATAACTTCACCAGATAGTCTCTCTTGTCGCCTTCCTCCATATTGGCAGCAATCTTGATCATCCGTTCCATGATTTTGCCATAGTGGCGATATTGCATTGTTGGGCGGCTGTAATCGAGATGCCCGGGAGGTGTGTTCAACTCCTCACGTGTGATTATCTCATAGGGATACTCTATATCGAGTTTAAAATCAGACATAATGGCCAGATGATCCCACAGAAGATGTTTGAAGTTGTTGACATCACGAAGATGGGGAAACATACTTCCCATAATATCAATAACAGTATAGGCACATTTTTTGCGTTCTTCCGGATCTTCAATGCCCACACAGTGATCTACCATATTCTGGATATTACGTCCGTATTCCGGCAATGCCAGTTTTTTCAATTGTGTATTGTATTGCATACTATATTGTTGTTCAATTGTTACTCAAATTCATAATGTAAATTTACCTAAGTTTCAGCACATCACCCTCTTCAGGGATATATTCATATTTTTTCTTATTGAGCCGATACAGGTTGCGCAACTGGATACCGTATCTCTGGGAAATACTATACATCGACTCTCCCACTTGTACCGTATGAAAATCATATGGCTTATCGGCGCGTTTTTTCTTCTTTTCAAAATAGACGATATCACCCTCACTCAGAGGGAAATCTTCGGGAACTTCATTGAATTTCAATAAATCCTTTTCTTTGAAACCGAATTCCCTGGCAATACTTGCAAATGTATCCCCCTCCACCGCAATCACATAAACCAATCCATGCGTGAGATATGGTTGGTGAGTCCATGTTACCTGCGCCACCTGTCTTTCGCGTTCCTTTTCACGCTCCTTACGGCTTACTCCTTTGCGGTACTTTTTATCGTCGAAGCGATACAATTCATAATCTTCTATCAGTTTGATCAACTTATTAGCGTAAGCCCTGTCAGTTGCATATCCCGATTTCTGCAGCCCTCGTGCCCATCCCTTGTAATCAGTGATGGATAGTCTGAACAAGCTACTGTATCGACTGCTGTTTACAAGAAATTCAGAATGATCCTGATAAGAGTCCTCCACGCTTTTGTATTTCCTGAAACAGTCATTGGGACCATCATCTGCAGCATATACCGTTCCTCCTCTCCACCCGCGATGGCATTTGATTCCAAAGTGGTTGTTGGAACGTCGGGCCAGATCACTCATCCCGGCCCCCGACTCCAGGATTCCCTGTGCCAAGGTAATAGAAGCCGGTATTTTATATTTCTCCATATGTGCAACTGCCAGATCGCTGTATTTACGAATGTAATTCTCATATGTACTCAACCTGTTCTGCCCTGATAACCGGAAGGGCAGAAATAAAAAAGTAAAAACAGTAGAGAACAATAAAATATATCTATATTTGCGAAATAAATGCTGCATTATGAAAGAAATCAATTTGACCACAAAGATAGCTGTTTATCCGTTAGAGGAATGCTCCGAGACGGAAAAAAAGTTAATAGAGGCCGCAAAACAGTCCACAAAAAAAGCCTACGCTCCCTATTCGGGGTTTAAGGTGGGTGCTGCGGTGCTGCTCGAAAACGGAGAAATCATCTCCGCCAACAACCAGGAAAATGCGGCCTATCCTTCAGGATTATGCGCTGAAAGAACCGCCGTTTTCTTTGCCAATGCCTCTCATCCCGACCAATGTATAATGGCTATTGCCGTCGCTGCCTGGCACAACGGCCGGTTCACCGATGATGTAATCACTCCCTGCGGTGGATGCAGGCAAGTGCTGCTTGAGACCGAAAATCGGTTCAATGCTCCCATGAAAATATTAATGTATGGCAATGAATCCGTTTATATATTGGAGAGTGCCAAAGACCTTTTGCCGCTTAGTTTTGGGGATGGGATGTTAAAATGACGCCTCATAGAGTGTCACCAGATACCATTTTTCATCGATCAACGTAAAATAATAATCGGCATAAATACCGTTATTGATACCGCGGATCTCTACCACGGCCGTATCATTCTTATAGCGCACCCCTTGATAATACTGATCGTAAGGGCGTGTAAGATAAGTACTGTCATACGTCAGGTCGAGGAGTTCCCATTCATACCGGTCGATTGTCTCCTCTGTAGGAGCCATTCCTTCATGTTCCGTATCAGGGATGATTACTGCGATAGGAAATTTAATACGGTTTAATTGAAAAGATTCCTGGGTACTGAATCTTCGAATAAACTGATCGAAATTCTCCTTCCCGGAGAAAGTATCCAGTTCACTGCCCGCCTGCCCTGTCTCAGTTGCCGTCTTTCCCTTACCGTTCATACGCCCTTTCTTTTCTGAACCCGATGTACAGGAGAAAAGAACCAAGGCAAACAGACAAAAAAGAATACAATGCGGAATCTTCATTGCTAAACAAACACTTAATTGATCTGGATCAAATTTTCAACAGTCTATTATTTATTATACAAAGGTACAAAAAAAGTTGATAAAATATACTTATCTTTGCTTTTATAAAAAATCGATACTGGATGGATCTTCAAACAGAAATAAGCCATTTGTTTTCCGCACAACAAAATGATTGGGAGCAATTAAACAAAGGCATTCGACAGTTGGATGGCATACGCGAAAAGGAATTTACATGGGGAGGCGATTACCGGGTGAGAATACAATTCAATCCGGCACGAATGAGTTCAACCTCAGCAGCTATCACCAAGGAGGACATTGAAAAGCGCCCCTGCTTTCTCTGTGAAATCAACCGTCCTTCACAGCAAAGGGGAATTCCCCTTCTGGAGAAATACACTATTCTCTGCAATCCGTATCCCATTCTGCGAAATCATCTCACCATTCCCATTCATTCGCATGTACCACAACGTATTCGTCAGAAAACGGGCGACATGCTAACATTGGCCGAACAGCTCCCTGATTATCTGATTTTCTATAATGGTCCGAAATGCGGTGCATCGGCTCCAGACCATTTCCATCTGCAGGCCGGACTTAAACATCCTTTACTCATGCAGGGAGACAATGAACTTCGTTCATGCCTTCAGATCGAAAGCACTGATAAAAATGAGGTACAGCAATTATTTGAGGATATTTACCAATACCTGCATCATCTCCAGCCTGAAGAAGAGGAGCCGATGATGAACCTAATCGCTTTCACAGAAGAGAACAGATACCAACTCCATATCTTCCCTCGCAAAGCACACCGTCCGGGACATTATTATGAGAAAGGGACAAAACAGTTGCTTATCAGTCCGGGGGCGCTGGATATGGCCGGATTGATAATCAGCGTGAGGGAAGAAGATTTTGAGAAAATCACTAAACAAGATATTGAAGATATTTATTCACAAGTCTCAATGCCGATTATTTGAATAGAAATAATCGGCGACAGACGCTGACGCAGTAATGAGACAAAAAAATTTATCGTGATAATGGAAAAATCAGAGCTTATTTTACTGAATATCCACGGAGAGGATAAACCCGGTCTGACAGCAGCACTTACTGAAATCCTGGCCAGGCATGATGCTTTTATCCTCGACGTCGGTCAATCGGATATCCACAGAAACCTGTCGTTGGGTATTTTATTCAGTTCAAAAACCCATATCTCGGGAGAGATTATGAAAGATTTACTGTTCAAAGCCTATGAAATGGATGTAGCTATCCGTTTCACGCCTATTTCAGAAGAGCATTACTCCAACTGGGTCAGTATGCAAGGCAAGAACAGGTATATCATTACCCTTTTGGGAAGAATACTTACCGCCAAACAGATTGCAGCTGTATCGGGGATTATTGCAGAACAAAAACTCAATATCGACAACATAGTGCGCCTGACCGGTCGTATCCCGCTCGACGAGAAGCAGCGTGCAGCACAGTCCTGTGTTGAACTGTCAGTGAGGGGCACCCCTGTGGACCGTCAGCAAATGCAACAATCATTTTTGGAGCTTTCCTCATCTCTTAACTTCGACATCTCCTTCCAAGAAGAAAGCATGTTCAGGCGTATGCGTAGGCTTATCTGTTTCGATATGGACTCTACTCTTATCCAGACAGAAGTAATTGATGAATTGGCTGAAAGGTCCGGCGTGGGAAGTCAGGTAAAAGCCATTACCGAGCAGGCGATGCAGGGTGAAATTGATTTCAACGAAAGTTTCAGACAAAGAGTGGAACTATTGAAAGGGTTAGACGTATCGGTGATGAAAGAGATTGCCGAGAATCTACCCATCACCGAAGGCGTGGAACGGCTGATGAAAGTATTACAGAAAGTGGGATTTAAAACCGCCATTTTGTCAGGAGGATTTACTTACTTCGGCAATTACCTGAAAGAAAAATATGGATTTGATTATATGTATGCCAATGAACTGGAAATCGTGGATGGAAAACTCACCGGCAGGTATCTGGGCGACATTGTCGATGGGAAACGAAAAGCAGAACTGCTTCGCCTCATTGCACAGGTGGAAAAGATCGACTTACGACAAACAGTGGCAGTAGGTGATGGAGCCAATGATCTGCCAATGCTTGGAATAGCCGGTCTGGGTATCGCCTTCCATGCAAAACCGAAAGTAAAACGGAATGCGGAACAATCGCTTTCCTCGGTGGGAATCGATGGCATCCTTTATTTTCTAGGATATAAAGACTCTTTGCTTGACAGCGAGATTATGAATAGTTAATAGGAGTTCATTAAAAAAGGGTGGTATGGATTTTGCAGATATGTTATTAAACCGTTTCGACGGTGAGGCTGAAATGAAGAAACCGAACAGCGCATTAGTCTGTTTCTCTAACTTGGAAACAGGTAAAACATTGGGACGGCTGGCGATTAATATTACCCGGTCGAGATCGGAAAAATCGGCCATCACGCTTCTTTATTTTATTACCAAAGCCGAAGAAATACGTCTCTCTGAAGAGATGGATGAATACAAAAACAAGATCATCACGGACTTCATTCCGGCAGAAGAGCGGGAAAAAATTATAGTACGCCTGTTCATCAAATCATCCGATGATTATCATAAAGATATAGCCAAAATGGCGGAAGAACAAAAGGCCAATCTGATTTTGTTGGGTATCAGTAACAGCGATTACAATCCTGAATTGATAAAAAAGTACAGCCAACTGAAAAATAATCCTGCCAATTCAGAAGCTTTTATTCTTGAACAGTTCAGTGAGAGGGAAGTTGAAGCATTGAAGAATATCAATATAGTGTTCAACCGGAATGCAGTATCTACAGGGTTATTTATCGACTGTGCGATTACTGAGTTCAGGAAACTGTTTATTCCCATCCTTCACAAAGAAGATATACATATTTTCGCATATCTTTACCGGATAGCGCTGCAAGAGAATGTAAAGATCATGATTTGGGATGCGATCGGCATCATTGGATCCGATCCCAAAATGCAAAAACTTCACCAGTTTATCGTCAAAAAAACCGAAGGGCGTGTTTATCTTTGGAACAACAACAAAAAGATCAGTTGTGATTTCATCGGAGAGCAAGACCTGATGATCATCGGTACGGATGGGTGGAGTAAGTTGATCTGTACCCCGCTGGAGTGGACACACTGCCTCCCTTCAACACTGATTATTAAAGAGAGAACAAATTGAATGTGAATTATGAATCCATCCGATATAAGGAAAAAACTGACAACCATCCAATTGTATATCGAGCAAAGGCAACTCAAAGATGCTCTTGACGGTATAAAGGAACTTTATGCGATGCAACAAAATTGGACAGTGTCAGAAAAACTGGAAGAATTGACTACCAATTATCAGTATATGCTCCATTACCTGATAGAGGGGGAGAAAGACCCGGAACAGGGACGCATATATAATAAACTGATTTGCGATATATATATACTGGCAGAAGATGCAGCCGAACGATTGCTCCTGCAGGAGAGTTCGTCACTCTTTTTTGACAAGATGAGATTGATGGAAATACGTACCCCCATATCGATAGACGAATACAGGGATATTATTACCAAGCAATCTGACACACTTTCTTTCCTTGATTTATTGGAAAAAGGACCGGACAAGGAATCCCGACTCAGGCAGAATACCATTGCCAGTGAGAATACATTACAAGACTTGTTTTATATTATTTTTGTTTCTCCGAGGGCAAACGACGATTCCCTTACCGCCTGGCGTAAATTCATGGAGGAGGGGGCAATTCCGCGGCATGTCAAAGCGTTGTTTATCTCAGCACTTACACTGAACATACTTCAACGTTTTGATGCTTTAAAAATCGAACTTCTACTCGACTTGTGCAAGCATAACGATCCGGAAGTGGCAATACGGGCCGTTACGGGAATTATTCCCATCTTTCAGGTATATAGCGCACGGCTGGCATTATATTCCGGATGCAGCAGCCGGATAAAACTTTTATCAGACGACAAACTCTTTGCCCGCCGTTTTATGGCAGCAGTGCTAGGGTTCATCCAGGCGCATGAAACGGAGAAGATCACAAAAAAACTGACCGAGGAAATCCTTCCCGAGATGATGAAACTGAGCCCGATGATCGGTAAAAAGATCAAGCTCGACGAATGGATGGGTGAAACCGGCTTCGACGAAAAGAATCCTGAATGGCAAAAGATTCTGGATGAAACAGGATTGACAGATAAATTGCAGGAATTTACCGAATTACAATTGGAAGGTGCCGATGTATTTCACTCTACTTTTTCGAACCTGAAAGCCTACCCTTTCTTTCAGGAGATGAGCAACTGGTTCCTGCCGTTCACCCCCCAACACAGTAATGTACAACAGCTTTTTACCGACCGTTCTGAAGAAGCTTCTCTCATTGACGCGCTCTCCGGATCATCACTCATCTGTAATTCCGACAAATACTCTTTCTGTCTCAGCATCATGATGATGCCGGAGAACTACCGGAAGATGATGGTATCCCAGTTAGGCGCCGAAAGCGATGAACTCAAAAATATGCAGGCCGAAGAAGAGGCATTGAAGCCTCATCAAAAAGAAGAGACGATGATCAAACAATATATTCAGGATCTTTATCGGTTTTTCAAATTGTTTCCACGTCGGAACGAGTTTCTCGATATTTTCGAACTTCCGCTTAATTATCATCGTTTACCGGCATTTCAACCGGTAATAATGCAACCCAATCATCTGGAAAAAATAGCACTCTACTATTTCGAGAAAAATAACTTTCCGGAAGCTCTTAGTGCCTATACATTACTGTCAGAAATAGGAAATAACAAAAGTGAGATCTGGCAGAAGATAGGATATTGCCGACAAATGCTGGCAGATATGAAGGGTGCATTAGAAGCATACCTCCATGCCGACCTGATGGAGGAGAATAACACATGGTTGCTTCAACGCATAGCCCACTGCTACAGGGTATTGAAAGAACCATCCACCGCACTGGAATATTATCGTCGGCTGGAGCAATTCCGCCCAGACGATCTCAATATCCAGCTCAACATAGGACACTGTTACCTGGAGCTGAAAGAATATGAAAAAGCGTTGAATTATTACTTTAAAGTAGAATTGATTGACAATCATAATACCCGCGCATGGCGCTCCGTGGCATGGTGCGCTTTCCTCTCACGTAAACTGGATGTGGCCGACAGGTATTATTCCCGCATACTGGCAGGTAAGCCCAATGCCCATGACTATCTCAATGCAGGCCATGTAGCACTTTGCCTCGAACAGGTCAAAAAAGCGGTCGAATTATACAAGCTTTCTCTGGATAAAACCGGTAATTTTAAAACATTCCAGACTATGCTGGGCGAGGATGAAAATGAACTGAAAGAGGCGGGTATAAATACTTCCATTCTGCCAATCATTTTAGATAAAATCAGGTACGACAAGGAAGTTTGAACCGATAGCACAAGATAAACAGGAACATTACCGATTGGTATATAACCCATTCCGGACTATAAAATCATAGACTTTGGGGGGAAGGAAAGCACGCATATTTTTTCCAGTACGGATGCTTTCCCTGATAAATGTGGAGGAAATCTCCACAAGAGGAGCTTCCAGAAGCCGCACAGATGCTTTACATTCTTCAGGTATCATCGCCTCCTCCCCCAGTCGCGGATACATAAGAACCTGATAGTTTTTTATCAAACACCGGGACTCTTTCCAGTCATGAAATTGCTTCCAGTTATCACTGCCAATGATAAGGGTAAAATCTTTATGAGGATGCTCGCTTGTCAATCTGGATAGTGTATCGATAGTATAGGACGGGCGGGGCATATGAAACTCTACGTCGGACACAACCATACGATCAAATTTTTCCAGCGCCAGACGAACCATCTCCAAACGCACATCGTCATCCAACAAGTCTTCAGACTTCTTAAAGGGATTATGCGGGCTCACTACAAACCACACTTCCTCCACTTCAGTGAATTCACAGATATAATTTGCTAAGATAAGATGGCCCACATGTACCGGATTGAATGATCCGGAGAAAATACCGATTTGTTGTTTTTGCATATTGAAAGCGATAAAATACTTAAGATATTGAACCCGATTAAGGCTATAACCAAATCACTTTTCACACATAGAAAAAACCGATGCACAGGGTCTGTACACCGATTTTTCATCTATTTTCTAAGTTTTTCTACGTACTTTTCTTAAATAAGGAGATAATCCAAAGTAGCAAAATGGCACCTATCAATGCTGTAACAAGACTACCTATAATTCCGTCGCCGGTACTAATTCCTAACAGGCCGAAAACCCAACCTCCGATAACGGCGCCTACAATACCTACCAAAAGGTTTACCAGAAACCCGAAACCTCCTCCTCTCATCAAATTACCTGCAAGCCAACCGGCCACAGCACCAATAATAATCCACCATAACCAACCCATAACTAATAATTTTTTAATGTTAATATTTTTGATTAAAAACTCACTCAATTCGTTAAACGTTATCGGATTGGAAATTGTTTAAAATACAAAAAAGTATTATCTGCCGGGATCAATAAAAATGTCATCCGCTACAGGCTGGTTCAGCTTTTTCCCTCTTAATTCATAGAGGGTATATTCTCCGTCCGGATCCTCCATACAGAGCATGGACATTGCCATGTCTTTTTTATCATACCGCACCTTCAATTCTTTAATATTCTCCGCCTTCTCACTTCCAATTGAAACTAGAACTTCGTAGTAATCCGCTCTTTCATAAGCGGATATCGTTATACCATCTATTCTTCGGGGATTCCCTTCCAAGCAGGAAGCAAAAATTGTATGAAGGAATTTAGCAGCAGGGACGGTCTTTGCTGATATTTTTCTATACTGATCCATCATGGAGATTGATATCTGGTCCTCTCTGACCAGTATCCAATCACCTTCAGGTTGCTCGTATTCAAGTAATAACCGGGCGGGGGTTCTGTAATAAAGCTTACCATTTGATTGTGCATCTTCTTCTAAAAAAGGAAAATGCGTGGTTTGCCTAAAATCACAGACAATGCTTGTAAGAGATTCATTCGCTTTCTGTATTTTATCTAAAATCTCCCTTCCATTCTGTGCGGAGACAGTTGCCACAGTGGCCAATAATAATGCCACACATACTTTTATCTTCTTCATTTTCTACTATTTATTTTATTATCTATTTATTTTATCCGTTAACTATATATCTGTGCCGGACCCACTTTTCCAAGATGGGTCTCTTTCCTTTGGCTATACGATTTGTAATCAATACATGGTAAAAGAAGGGCTGTACCACATAGGTAATCAGAATTGTTGCGCTCATCCCGATGAACGTAACTATGCCGATAGAACGGATTGCCGGGTGCACCGCAAAAAATAAAGACATAATTACAGTAATCAGAATGATCGCCGAGAAAAAGATCGCTGTCTTATGATATACCAACAAATCGCGTTTGATTCCCCGGGTTCCCTCTAACAAGCCGTCCATCATATAGATACTATAATCGACCCCGATTCCGAATATAAAAGTGGAAATAATGATATTGAGCAGATTAAATTCCAATCCGAAGAATGCCATGAGTCCCAATACGATATACCAGCTCAGCCCCATTGGCAGGAAAACCAAAACAGTCAATATCACACTTCGATAGGATATAAGTAATACAATCAGGATAAAAAGGGAAGATATCATCAAAAGGGTATTGAAATCATTGTGAATCATCTTCACCATATCGTTGGCATAATACATCGGATCGAGGACTATAAACGATATCCCTGCTCCCCTCAACCTGTCTGCGACCGCCCAGATATTATTTTTATCCATCTGTACCGGAGTAAACATCACATAATGTCCGTCCGTATATTCAATCAGGTTGCTCATGATCTCCCCAGGTAACACTTTCGCCTCATACAAAGAGTTTGGCCGGTATTCCCTATCCAGTATCCGGGAAAAAGGCGTAAACGTATTTTCGGAGAAATGGTACCGCTTTCCAGATTCGGCAATTCGCTGACGGACAATATCTTTCTTCTCTTCCGACCAATAAGAATTCCACCGGGCAATACGTTCACGCTGTTCGGCTTCGGGAATAAATAACATTAGCGAAGAAGTATAACCATTTATAATACCCGCACGTTGGAGTGTGTCCAATCCTGTGATCAACCCTTGCGTAAGAAGTATTGTGGAGTCCAAATCTCCGGCAATCGTGGCAAAATAGCGAGCATCAGCATTCTGTATCCGCTTAGAAGCTGCCAATTGCTTTGAACGGGTTACCTGTTGGTTATCATAAGCCAGATTACGAAGGTTAGAATCGAACTCCACCTTTCCCGAAACGATAATACAGACAATACTGATTCCGAGAATCAATCCAATCAGCCATTTTTGTTTATATAACGGATAAGAATTGGCCTTCTCTAAAATTCTAAAAGCTTTTTCCGAACGTTTATTATCTCTGACATTAAACATTTGGGGAAGAAAAAGCAATGCGAAAACAAATGTTCCCAAAAGTCCCAACGAAGCAAACAAACCGAAATCATGTAATATTTCCGACTCGGTCAAAAGCAATCCGCCAAAGGCCCCAAGGGTAGTCAGGAGAGCAATAAAAAGAGGGATTGTCTGGTCTTCTATTATTTTTTCCGGATCTGTCAGGTATTTATAGTGACAAATCATATGCAGACAATAGCTAAATGCCACTCCCATTACAATTGCCCCAATACCAAGGACTAGTAACGACATACTCCCTTTTATGAGATAAATCACAGACAAAGAGAACAAAACGCCATATATAACAGGTGCCGTCAGATAAAACAAGGTTCGTTTGTCTCTGAAACATATCAATAAAAAAACAAAAATAATTACCAGAGAAATGCTTACTGTAAAGAAAATATCCTGTTTAATACGCCGGGAATTAGATACACTTTGTACAGGTGCCCCATGAAAAAAGATATCCATCTCCGGATGTAATTCCGTATAGGCTGCGATTTCCTTATCCAGCATATTTATCAACTTGCTAGCCGATTTCGAGTCCAACGATCTGAATTTAGGTGCTAAAAAGGCTAAAACGACCGTAGTATCTGAAGAGAAGATATGATTATCGCACATTGCAAATTTCCCTCCAAACTCTTTGCCGCTACTCCCGGGCATAAAGATATTGCGCATCCCGGCCGGATCACGGAATATCATCTCCCGGTAGGCTCTTCCCGCCGGAGAGGTCAGTAATGCATAGTTTTCTCCCATCTGTCTGTCTAAAATTTCAGGCTGCATGAGTGAATCCAGTAACGTATATTGATCTTCGGTCAAAAATATGGGTACATTTTCATATAAATACGAAATCGCATCCTGTAAAACAGGACGATCTATCCGGAAAAAGATATTCTCTATCAATATCCGGGTACTATCTTTCTCCAGTAATAATGACACAAACTCGTCACATGCCGCCGACAACCTTTCCGGGGATGTTACAGAGTCCCTTGCCGCCGTAAACTGTAAATGGATCTTATCTTTTACTTTTAACTCCGAGAAAGCTAATTTTTCTACCCTGTTTTCCCGTATGGAAGGAAGCAAACCTGAAATATCCTCTTCAAACTCTATTCTTGCGCTAAGACAAGCGAAGAGTACCAGCGTCGACAGCATTATTGTATAAAACACACTTTTGTGATTCCGGAAATAGCGGTATATTTGAATCGTTACCTTTACCATACTTAAAAAATCATAGAGGGGGGCAAAAAGCCCAGGTATATTGCCTTCATGAACAATAAAGCAAAAAATAGATTCTTATCGAATCCATCGGAAGATTCTTCCGATAATCGGTTTGAACGCATCGGCACAGGTGATGGCACGCACTTTCCGTTTGCCTCTTTCCCCGATCCATTATCAATTCGCTTATTTACTCGTTTCATCCAAATTGTAATGAAATAAATAGATTTCATCCAGAGAAAATCTATCATTCATGATAAAATTTATTAGGGGGTCAGACAAAGTTATAATATGTTATCTTCGTTTACTCCTTGCAGCCTACTGAAACGGCTATTTTTAATGTCGAATGATAGAAAACCAATACTCAAAGTCGCTTACAATTATATCGTAAGTCTACCCTTTCAGTTTTCATGTTAAAACTCCATTTTCATCAGTCCATTTTTCGTCAGTGGAAAACATACCGGAGGATCGGTCTTAAAAACAAATGAATCTTTAAAGGGAACGGGTAAAACACATTCCCTTTTGTCGGGTATCCAGAAGTTAAGATAGATTTTTATGACTTCAGCTATGACAATCCGGGGCAGCAATTCTCACTGTATTTATTACAAGGTGCCACACTAAAACATTTTCACCTTCATTGCAGTCAAAATACGAATGGAATTTCGGAGCTTCTTTTAACTGGGACACTTATGATCCCGCCACCAATCCGTCCAACAAAAATATAGGAGCCTGGGTCAATATTTATTTCGCAGCCAATATCTTTTCCACAAAATTCTTTTCAAAACATATCGACATGGAATTTGGTCTTTCGGGCAATCATATTTCAAATGGTGCTACAAAGATGCCGAACTCCGGAATCAATACAATCGGCGTTTCTGCAGGTTTAATTTACTATTTTGAACGAGAACGGAATCAATTATGCCTTTTTAAGAAAAAAGTGATCAAACAGATCAGTGGCAAAATCAACTCATCCTTTGCTTGTAATCATCATAATCAAACTCACGATAAAGCTCAAACTCTCCCCTTGCGGTCCAAAGTCCTATTGATGGATGGGAAACACCGTTGAACATGGTGGTTTTCACAATGGTATAATGGATCATATCCTCAAAGACAATCCTGTCACCTATTTGCAAAGGCTCCTCGAAAGACCAATCTCCCATAAAATCACCGCTCAGGCAACTGTTGCCTCCCATCCGGTAGGTGGGTTTACCGGGCAAGGGCTCCTGACTGGCTCCCCGGATCCGCGGTTTATAAGGCATCTCAAGGCAATCAGGCATATGGCAGGCGAAAGAGACATTAAGCATGGCAGTTTGTACGCCATGATTCTCCACGATATCGACCACGGTAGCCACCAATACGCCCGTCTCCCAAGCAAAAGCACTACCCGGTTCCATGATAATATGTAAATGGGGGTAACGTTGTTTTAAACTGGTCAATACTCTTATCAGATGTTCCACATCGTAATCTTTATGCGTCATCAGATGCCCCCCTCCGAGATTGAGCCATTGCATCTGAGGAAAGAGATGTCCGAATTTCTGTTCCACTACTACCAGCGTCTTTTCGAGATCGTAAGAATTGTTTTCACACAAATTATGCAAATGCAATCCGGTAACACCTTCAGGCAGTTGTTTTCCTATCTTGTCAGAAGTCACGCCCAGGCGCGATCCGGGAGCACTGGGATTATACAGGTCAGTATCTACTACTGAAAACTCCGGGTTAATCCTTATTCCACATTCTATCTTTTTCCCGGATGACTGCACCTGCGGATAGAAGCGCTCGAACTGCGAAAGGGAATTAAAGGTTATATGGCTGCTATACTGAAGGAAAAACGGAAAATCGGTATCGGTATAAGCAGGAGCGTATGTATGTGCCGGGCTCCCCATTTCTTCGAATGCCAACTGAGCTTCCGCCACGGAACTGGCCGTAGAGTATTCGATATATTCACGTATGATAGGGAATGATTTCCACATTGCAAACGCTTTAAAAGCCAGGATAATTTGTACTCCTGCACGCTCCTCTACCGATCGTATCAAGCGGAGATTACGGCGGAGCAATTCTTCTTCCATCACAAAACAAGGAGAAGGTATTTTTGAAAAATCAATCATTTTAGTTATTATTCCATTGTTATTTGGTCGTCGTTCAAATTTACATTACAAATTTAGAATAACTACAAAAGTTTAACGGCGAAGCCTGGATCAGTATTTTTCAATATGTACCTTTTCCCAGGGCAGATTATCCGGATTGGCCGGCGTTCTCTCTTTCTCTTTCTTTCCAAAGGCGATTACACATAATACCTCCAGCGGCATTGGGATGTCCAATAAGTCATTAATATATTCACCGGCCGTAATATTATCTGAATAATTCCGATTCCTTACTTGCACCCAACAACTGCCTATTTCCAACTCCTCTGCCTGCAATTGCATGTTAATAGCAGCTATCGAAGCATCCTCCACCGAGGCAACACTTACCAAGGGGTTTGCCAGAACAACAACAGCCAACGCAGCATCACCAATAAATGAGGCACTCTTTGGCTTGCAAAGTGATAATTTCACAAGGGTTTCTTTCTCCTCCACGGCTATAAATTCCCATGAGTGACTATTTTTGGAAGTAGGTGAAAGCAAGCCTGCCTCAATAATTACCCTTATCTCCTCGGGAGATAATAACTCGCCCGTAAATTTCCGGATACTGCGGCGCCGGATCAATAAATTTTGAAAATTAGACATCGTTTTTGAATTAGGATCGCAATAATACGAAAAAAACCGGTATTAAACACCATTCCAAATGAAAAACACACTGGATTTTCCACAGATTAATATAGATTCATTCTAAATTATCATCTATTTTTTGTACTTTTGCAGATAAACTTCAGAATAAACTGATTATAAAACATGTATTATTCTTCCAGGACAAGAGTAAGGCCATATATGAAAATGGCAGATCTGATCGACGGGAATCCTTATTTACTGTTGATGTTGCAACACTTCGACATCGACTTCCGGGTAAGTGACCTCACCGTTTTGCAGCTTTGCAACCGGTACGACCTCAGCGAACACCTATTCGTCAGTATCGCCAATCTATATACCGGTGCGATCACAAAGGGAGAACAACGGTTCACCAGAAACGATCTGTTGCATGTAATCGGTTTTCTGAAGAGAAGCCACAACTATTACCGTTTCGACAAGTATCCCCAAATCAGCTCTTACATCCGCCAACTTCAGGAAAATCATCCGGAAAAAGAATTAAAGTTGTTGGAAAAATTTTTCAATGAGTATTTTACGGAAGTAAGAGAACATCTTGACTATGAAGATGAAATAGCTTTCCCCTATTTCATTACACTTTTAGGAACCGAACAGCAGAATAACCCCCAGGAAGTTTATTCCTCGAGGGAATATAGCGACCATCATACCGATATAGAACTCAAACTGAAAGACCTGAAAAATCTTCTGCTAAAGTACGTAAAGATTAACGATGATCTGAATCTTCGTCGCAAATTGTTTATGTCGCTTTATGAACTCGAGTTCGATCTATACATCCATTCCCTGATAGAAGAAACTATTCTGATTCCGTCCGGCGTGGATATTGAAAGGGAACAACATGCATAAATCTACTCTCCATATTGCCGTTTTAGAATCTTCGAAGATAATTTTCGAAGGAATTCAGGCCGTTCTATACCAATCGGATCTGGATTGCCGTATTTATAGGCTGGAGACTTTGGATGAATTGCCCGAACTCCTTGAATCCAAACCGACAGATATACTGATAGTCAATCCCGTACAATTCGTAAATAGGGAAAAGGATTTCAGAAAGATGAGAAAGAACTTCCCTTCTCTGACAGTGGCAGGAATCGACTTGGGCATGATGCACAAATCATCGATCACGACCGATATTACTTTTACCCTCTACGATTCAGCCGAACATATCATCCACATGCTCTCCAAACTTAATGAAAAGAGCCAGTCTATACCGGGCGAGAAAGAAGGAGAAGAGAATCTCACCAAGAGAGAGCTTGAAGTGTTGACCGGTCTTGTAAATGGTATGTTGAACAAAGAGATTGCCGACTCCCTCAATATCAGTATCCATACGGTAGTAAGGCACAGGAAAAACATCGCTATGAAAACAGGCATCCGAAGCCAGTCGGGGCTTACTATCTATGCTATTTCCAAGAAAATTATCTCTATTGAAGATATAGAAATCTGATTTTCGAAACTTACCAAACGAATAAAATCCTTCTACTTAACAAAAAAATCCACTTTTGTTAAACAATTTAACGCAATCAAACGTTTCTCATGAAGACAAACGAATTTTACGATTCGAAATATATGATTAGCATTACAACAATATTTAATCATCATAAGTTATGTAAAAAGGCCCCATGAAACGAGCATAATAATAGTTTTCACCCAAGAACTTTTTCGATAGTGAACATAGAGGCTTTATTTTGACTATGTTGAACAAAGAGAGAGTCTTATTAATTGAAAATAAATAGTTTTAATCATATGAAAATTCATGAATATCAGGCAAAAGAAATGTTTGCATCGTATGGATTACCTGTGGACAGGAGTATTGTGTGCCGCTCTATAGAGGATGCAGTGAAAGCTTATGGCCAACTGGATTCGCAGAGGGTGATCGTCAAAGCACAGGTACATACGGGCGGTAGAGGCAAGGCCGGAGGTGTAAAGCTTGCCAAGGATGAGATAGAATTACGTAAACATGCTGCGACAATCCTTGGAATGAATATCAAGGGATTCACCGTCGACCGGATCCTGGTAGGTCAGGCTGTTAACATCGAAAAAGAGTATTACGTAAGTTTTGTCATCGACAGAGCTTCAAAATCAACCATTCTGATGCTGAGTAGGGAGGGAGGTATGGATATTGAAGAGGTAGCCCGTACTACCCCCGAAAAGATCCATAAGTTTGAAATCGATCCTTCGTTAGGATTACCCGAATATCTGGCACGTGAAGCAGCTTTTAAACTGTTCGATGATATCAAAGAGGTGAATCAGGCTACCGCAATCTTTCAAAAGCTTTATAAGCTATTTGTAGGAACCGATGCTTCTCTGGCTGAGATCAACCCTCTGGTACTGACGAAAGAGGGTAATTTGATGGCCATCGATGCAAAAATGACATTCGACGACAATGCACTTTATCGTCATCCAAAAATCGCCGCTCTCAATGAACCGACCGAAGAAGAGAAAAAAGAGCAGAATGCCAAAAGTAAAGGGTTCAGCTATGTGAACCTGGGCGGTGAAATCGGGTGTATGGTAAACGGTGCCGGACTGGCAATGGCCACTATGGATTTGATTAAATTATATGGTGGTAATCCGGCCAACTTCCTTGATATAGGAGGGAGTTCAAATCCAACAAAAGTGATTGAAGCGATGAAACTGCTGTTAAGCGATCAGAACGTGAAAGTGGTACTGATTAATATTTTTGGAGGCATCACTCGTTGTGACGATGTAGCAAAAGGGTTGCTGGAAGCTTTTAAACAGATAAAGACAGGTGTTCCTGTGGTAATCAGGCTTACCGGAACCAATGAAAAAGAGGGACGTGCATTACTGCAGGGAACAGGACTGTATGTTGCGGAAACTATGGGTGAAGCTACCCGGAAAGCGGTTTCTCTGGTCTGATTTGTATTATGCATGTTATCTAAATTTACAATGTAAATTTGAACAACAACAGAATAAACAACAAAAACATGAGTATCCTTATAGATAAAAATACCCGATTGATAGTACAGGGGATAACCGGCCGTGATGGCAGTTTTCACGCATCAAAAATGAAAGCCTATGGCACGAATGTCGTAGGCGGCACCTCCCCCGGAAAAGCAGGCGAATTAACCGATGGCATTCCTGTATTTAACACAGTAAAAGATGCAGTGAATGAGACAGGTGCTGACACCTCTGTGATCTTTGTTCCGGCTCCTTTTGCAAAAGATGCCATGATGGAAGCAGCCGATGCGGGGATAAAACTGATTATCGCTATCACGGAAGGCGTTCCTACGCTCGACGTAATAGAAGCATACCATTTCATCAGGCAAAGAGGCGCCAACCTGATTGGTCCCAACTGCCCCGGCCTGATTTCACCGGGAAAAGGTCTGGTGGGAATTATGCCTTCCATGATTTTCAAACAGGGTAGTACCGGTGTAATCAGCCGAAGCGGTACCCTTACTTACGAGGTCGTTTATAATCTCACCGAACATAGTATGGGGCAATCCACGGCCATTGGTGTCGGAGGTGACCCGGTAGTAGGGCTCTATTTTATAGAATTGCTTGAGATGTTTGAAAACGATCCCGAAACCGACTCTATTGCTTTAATCGGTGAGATTGGTGGCGATGCCGAAGAACGGGCTGCGGCATATATCAAGAAACATATTACCAAACCGGTAGCTGTATTTATCGCCGGTCAACAAGCACCTCCCGGCAAGCAGATGGGACATGCGGGGGCTATCATCTCCAGTGGAAGTGGTACGGCCGCTGAAAAAATTGCCGCCTTCGAAGCGGCAGGGGTTCCGGTAGCCAAAGAGCCCAGCCAAATCCCGGATTTGTTGAAGAAAAGAAGATAACTCCGGCATAAAATTCAACAAAAAAGCGAGTCCATATACTGGGAACTCGCTTTGTTGTTATTATGGGTTATTGCTGCTTAATCGGCAAATGCGTGCCTGAACCCCTGAATCCTGTTCCAGTTACCCCGGGTAAAATCGGGCACTTCCACCGGAGCATTGTTATTCTCTATCGAGAGGCGGCTCAATTCGCCAAGACTACACCATTCTGCCAGGTCATAGACGTCCATGTCTAATGGCAAGCCGTTCTGTAGGCAATATACCAGACGATAGTCCATAATAAAGTCCATACCGCCGTGGCCACCCACTTCTTTGGCCTTCTCTTCCAACTCACGGTGAATCCGGTGCTTATACTTATCCATCAAAGCATCCCTCACCTCTTTAGTTACATAACTATGGGCACTGAGGTCCTCATGATCAGGTACACCGCCTTCCGAAAGCATATCTCCCTGAAGCGCATAGCCTTGGTTCGGATACTTATTCGCAAACCCCTTCGTACCGCTTACCTGGTACATCCGGCTGTAAGGACGTGGTGAAGCCACATCATGCTGGATATGGATTGTTTTCCCTTTTTCGGTGCGGATCATCGTCATCGTATGCTGTCCGTTGGCGAACATATAAGCACTGTCACGGTCCATTCCCCTCTTCTTGATCAGGTATTCGGGAATGCTTACCGGTTTAGTATCCATCGACACCAGCGTATTCATCTTGTCTCCACGGTGGATATCCAATACCTGGGCAGCCGGACCCAACCCATGCGTCGCATATACATCCCCACGGAATTCCTTATTGAACTGCATCCGCCAGTCCCCCTCATAAGAATCCCAAAATTCTTCTAACTGGTGGATATAGGCCCCCTCGGTATGGAGAATTTCACCAAAAAGACCCTGTTGCGCCATATTCAACGTAGTCAGCTCAAAAAAGTCATATACACAGTTTTCCAGTTGCATGCAATGTTTCTGTGTACGTTCGGCAGTATTCACCACATTCCATATTTCTTCAAGGGTCATGGCTGCCGGCACTTCACAAGCCACATGCTTACCGTGCTCCATCGCATAAATCATCATGGGAACATGATTTTTCCAATCCGTAGCAATATATACCAAGTCGATATCATCCCGCTCGCATAGTTCCTTCCAGGCATCCTCACTACCGCTATAGGAAGCAGCATGCGGCAAACCTGCCTTTTCAAGGATTCCCTGGGCCTTCTCCACCCTATCCTCGTGCTTGTCGCACAAGGCTACAATCTTCGTGCCCGGAATATGAGTAAAACGGCTCACCGCACCGGGTCCACGCATACCCAGACCGATAAAACCCACACGTACGGTGTCAATCTTGGGAGCAACCAGGTCCAATACATCTTTTTGTCCTGAGGGACGTTGGGGCACATCCGTACGGATAGTGTACCCATTACCTGATTTCTGCATTGCAGGAGTACATGCTGCAAAGAAAATCAACAGTAACAATAAAATAAAAGAATTTGTTTTTGTCATATTGAATAAATATTTAAATATTGAATATCTGTTATTGATCAATTTCTCCCATAAACATTCACTATAAAAACCGATCCTTAGAAAAAACATACCCATTCAGGATGAGAGGCAAGGGGTGATGGGTGCGTCATAACCACATATCAAAGGTACGTAAAATTACTAAAACGCTCTCAGGATCTCAGTCCCAAGTGATTTTGCTTTGAGAACCGATTGAGGATCTGCGGCATTAATGAAATATGAGGATCTATCGGGCAAGACCAACTCTATTCCTGACGGAACCCTATTGGGATTAGAAATTTTATCTTTATTCTCAAAATAGATATAGACCCAAAATTCCCGATCTCCAAAGAAATCCAGTGCCAGTAATCGCAATGTCTTACCTTCTGCCAGGACAATCGTCTCTGTTTCTTTTTCTGGAACAAAAGCGACCTTCTCTTCCGGGAGGTCTTGTAGGGTAGTTACAGTATCTACTCCGAAAGGTAATGTTATCGGGATACCCCCCCCGGCTGCTGTTTCCCCTTTATTTACCTCCGTCTTCTTTGAAAAAAAAAAGAGATGCCATTATAATGGCTATCCCTCCCGCTATGGGAATCCAAACGGATAACTTTCTTTTGTTGTTTCGCGGTCCTTCACGGAGACAGGAAGAGGACTTTGGAAAGAATGGTGTAATTGGGTCCGCTTCCATGCAGGCTCCTTCCTCAAGCAAATCATTTTGTTCTTCTTGTAAAATCGGTAACTCCAACAGCTCTTCCTCGTCCATATTTTCTTTTGGCAAAGGAGGCAATCCGGTGATATCACTTTCCTCCTCAAAATCCCGGACTATTATTTCTAAAATTCCGGGAAACTGCACATCCTCGTCCAAGGGTGTCGGTTCAAACTGAGAAAAAGCACTATTCAAATCATTGTAAAGCGCTTCATCCGGTACAAAACCGACGTGAAACAACGAGTCTTCATCATTATTCTCAAAAAGAACTTCAAAAATGACTTCGATTGCTGGCGGTATTAAAAGCCGTTCTTTAGTCTCCTGATTTACCCGGATATATTCCGGTTGAATATCGGTTTTCAAAGTGCCAAAATCATCAATAACCACCGGATTATTCATTTTCAATTCGGTGCCCACCACCTCTATGATAGTCTTAATTATACCGGACGTTTTCTCATACGTCCATTCTAACCGTCTGGCTATTTCTGCAATCAAATCATCGTAAGTCATACCTTCTTTTCAATTTTAGATTTGAGATTTTAAATGAATGATTTCAAATCTTACATCCTGAATCTTACATCTTACATCAAAACCGTTCCCAGCAGGTCGAAAGGCATTGCCTCCTCAATTTTCACATCATAGAACCGGCCGGTTTTCAACCTTTTCGTTTTACCAATCAATACCTCCCCATCTACTTCGGGAGAATCGAATTCAGTACGGCCTACAAAATATTCGGAATCTTCCCGGTCAATAATCACCTTCAGGGACTTGCCCACTTTCATTTCATTCAGCGACAGGGCTATCCCCTCCTGAAGTTCCATAAGCCGGTTCATCCTGTCCTGTTTCACTTCCGCAGGCACATCATCTACATAATATTTATAGTTATGGGTATCTTCCTCGTGCGAATAAGGGAAAGCACCAAGCCGCTCGAACCGGGTCTTCTCCACGAAATCGAGTAATTCGAGATAATCTTCTTCCGTTTCGCCGGGATGGCCTACCATCATCGTAGTACGCAAATGGATGCCGGGCACTTCTTCACGGAAACGCTGAATAAGATCAATGGTCTGCTGCCGGGTGATGTTACGCCGCATAATTTTCAACATACGATCGCTGATGTGTTGCAATGCAATATCGAGATAATTACATACATTCTCCCGTTCACGGATTACCCTCAGCAAATCAGTCGGGAAATGGGCAGGATAGGCATAATGAAGACGAATCCACTCTACTCCTTCTATACTTGACACTCGTTCTACCAGTTCGGGAAGTTTCATTTGCCGGTATAGGTCCAATCCGTAATAGGTCAAATCCTGCGCAATAAACTGGAATTCTTTTACCCCCCTAGCTGTTAACTGCCGCACTTCTTCCTCTATACTCTCTATGGAGCGAGACCTATACTTTCCGGTAATCAACGGGATCGAACAATAGGAGCAAGTTCTGTCGCATCCTTCCGATATTTTCACATAAGCATAATGAGCCGGCGTCGATAACGAACGATCGAACTCCAATTCTTTATAATAAGACTTACCAAGATCAGTAATAAGTGTTCTCCAGTCGAACTTACCATAAAACTTATCCACTTCGGGAATTTCTTCCAATAATTCGTCCTTGTATCGTTCGGAGAGGCACCCCATCACGAACAGTTTTTTGAGTTTATTCCGTTTTTTTGCTTCGGCAAAGGAGAGAATCATATTGATCGACTCTTCTTTCGCATCGCCGATAAAACCGCAGGTATTGATTACGGCGATATCGCCACGTGGAGTCCCGGGATCATGCTCTACCGTATACCCGTTGGCAACAAGTTGCCGCATCAGGAGTTCCGAATCGACAAGGTTTTTGGAACAACCCAATGTAACGACATCTATCTTGTTATTGACCATCTATTCGTTCTTACAATTACTTCAATATCATCCGGCTCTCAACCAGATATTTTACTCTCCGAAGAGGGAATCCACAAATTCCCTTCTGTTGAATACCTGCAAGTCTTCTATTCCTTCCCCCAAACCGATATACTTCACTGGAATCCTGAACTGATCTGAAATACCAATCACAACCCCCCCCTTGGCAGTCCCGTCGAGTTTGGTAATCGCAAGTGCTGTTACTTCAGTGGCAGCTGTGAATTGTTTAGCTTGCTCAAAAGCATTCTGTCCGGTAGAACCGTCAAGCACAAGAAGCACTTCATCGGGAGCCCCGGGAACAATCTTACCCATCACATTCTTTATCTTTGTCAGCTCATTCATTAGATTGATTTTGTTATGTAAACGGCCGGCAGTATCAATAATCACCACGTCTGCATCATGTGCTTTGGCTGAACTGACCGCATCAAATGCAACCGAAGCAGGATCGGCGCCCATCTTTTGTTTGACAACCGGTACACCTACCCGTTTTCCCCATATATCAAGCTGTTCTACTGCAGCAGCACGGAAGGTGTCGGCAGCACCCAGATAAACCGAATACCCTTTTTGTTTGAACTGGTGGGCCAATTTTCCGATGGTAGTGGTTTTTCCCACACCGTTTACACCCACGACCATGATCACGTAAGGTTTTCTGCTTGCAGGCAAAGAAAATTCCGACAAGTCGTCGCTGTTGTTTTCGGTCAGTAGAAGGGCTATTTCATCACGGAGCATAGAGGTCAATTCATCTGTTCCCACATATTTATCCCTTGCCACCCGGGCTTCTATCCGATCGATAATTTTAAGGGTAGTCTCCACGCCCACATCAGAGGTCACCAAGATTTCCTCCAGATTATCCAGCAAGTCGTCATCAACTTTCGACTTACCGGCAACAGCACGGGTGATCCTGGAAAAAAAATTCTCTTTTGTCTTTTCGAGACCTTTATCCAGTGTCTCTTTTTTACCTTTTGTGAATCTATCAAAAATACCCATAACACATATATTATAACCTACAAAGCTACAAAATAGTCAATAAAAAACTTCCCTGCGTTTGGGCACAGGGAAGCTTTTATATATTTTTAACGGATTTATTTCGAAAAATAATCCTTCACCTGATCATTCAGGATCATCTCTTCTCTAAAACTATACGCACCGGTTTTGGGCGATTTTACCATTTTGATTACTTTGGTATGACTACGACCGGTAGTTGTATTTTTATCACGGAATCCCGCTACTGCTTTCTTTGCCATAATCTATCTTGTTTTACTTGATTTCTTTATGAAC
Organism: Proteiniphilum sp. UBA5384; assembly: GCF_002410825.1. GTDB lineage: Bacteria > Bacteroidota > Bacteroidia > Bacteroidales > Dysgonomonadaceae > Proteiniphilum. The sequence goes on from NZ_DHOS01000032.1 coordinate 44,828, forward strand.
GGTCATTCTCTTGAGGATGGGATTATATTTTTTCAATTCCAACCGCTCAGTAGTATTTTTCCTGTTCTTGGTAGTGATATATCTTGAAGTACCGGGCATACCACTTTCCTTATGTTCAGTGCATTCCAGGATCACCTGTATTCTGTTTCCTTTTACCTTCTTTGCCATTGCTGCTTCCTCCCTCTCGTTAAGCGTTTAAATATCCATTTGCAGCGGCTTTCTTTAAGGCTGCATCCAAACCAATCTTATTGATGGTACGCAAACCGGATGCCGATATATTGAGGCTGATCCAGCAATCTTCTTCCACCCAATAGAATTTCTTTGTGAACAAATTTACGTTGAACTTCCGCTTCGTCTTCTTGTTAGAATGAGAAACGTTGTTTCCAACCATTGCTCTTTTTCCTGTTATTTGACAAATCTTAGACATTGCTATATAATGTGTTGTATGTTATTATTGCACACCTGCAGAGTTACCGGAAGGCTTTTTCCCGATAAATCAGGGCGCAAAATTAAGCATATAATTTCAATTTACCAAAGGTTTTGGCAATTTAATTTAAAAGAATGACACTTTATCAAAACAACCCCGACACCTCTTTATATAAGTTATTTACAAATGCAAGTGTCGCTTTTTTCGTACTGCTTCTTATTTCCCCCTCTTCTCCCTGAACATTGACTGCCGAATCGGTTATGGTTTGTTCGGCAGTGATCACTTTCGGAAAAGAAGATGCTCCTTGCTTTGAGGCGCTCTGGTAGGTAATATCCCTTACCACCAACACGCATCCTGCATTGGCTACTGATAGATCGAAGCGGTAGTTCATAATTGTTTTATCCTGCATACCCGACAATTCGTTTTTGGCGCTTACCGTCACCGAATAGTTTTTATCGTCGAAACGAATACCGGATACTAAAGGACTGCCGGAATATTTTTCTTTTACCCATTTTTGCAGCACAGCATATTTTTGAGGGGCAGAAAGGTCCTGGTCTATAAGTATAAACTGTTCAAAAACCACTTTCCCATTTACTACCGGAACATTCGAAAAACTGGCATCCACCTGGCCTGCCATACGAAACAGGCCAATCATCAACGTACTCACAATCAATATATACTTCTTCATATCAATTTCTTTTTTAGAACCAAGATCCAAGATCCAAGACTTTGAGATATAGGATTTCTCCTAACTCCCTATACATCTAACCACTTTTCCACGTTAAACATACAATTAGACTACAAACCTACAAAAAAGATTAAAAACGACCATACACTTTTATAAAAAACAGTCGCTGAAATTTTATTTATCACTTAAAAAACTTTACTTTTGCATTTCGAAAAATAAAACGTAACATTTTTTCAATTAAACATGTCTGCAAAAAAAGCAAAAGAATCGAAAGCCGAAAAGAATTTCGAAAATATCGGGGAAGCACTTACTACTTCCGAACAGTTTCTCGAAAAAAATCAAAAGCTCATCGTTATAGCATTATTAATTGTAATTGCTGCCGTTGGGGCTTTTCTTGCCTATCATTATTTATATATGGTACCTCGTAATGAAAAAGCACATGCTGCTATTTTCAAAGGCGAACGCTATTTTCAGAATGGGGACGACTCACTGGCTCTTTTTGGAAACGGCAATGATTATATAGGGTTTGAATCCATCATCAACCGATACAAGGGTAGCAAAACAGCCGATTTGGCACATGCATATGCCGGAATTTCCTATAGCCGGATGGGTAATAATGAAAAAGCACTGGAACATCTGAAAAAATTCAAGGGTGGAGATCTTTTGATTACTCCTGCTATTACGGGCGCCATTGGTGACGTATTTATGAATATGGGACAGACTGACCAGGCTATCAGCAATTTCCTTAAGGCCGCCAAGGATGCCGACAACGAAATGTTGAGTCCTTTGTATTACAAAAAAGCAGGAGAAGCATATCTGGGTAAAGCTGATTACGATAAGGCTATTGAGGTATTCACGCGTATCAAGGAAACGTATCTCAACTCACCTGAATCGCGTGAAGCAGACAAATTTATCCAACAGGCTCATTTTCTGAAAGGAAATAATTAAATAATCATGGCTACAGCATTAAATAATCTCTCATCTTACGATCCCACGGCAGTTCCCGAAGGGAAAGGGAAACGGGTAGGCATTGTGGTATCTGACTGGAATTCATCGGTGACCCACAGCCTGCTGGACGGAGCTACCGAAATACTTCTTAAATTTGGTGTATCGGATGAGGATATCATTATTGAACATGTACCGGGCAGTTTCGAACTGACTTATGGGGCAAAGGTGATGATCGAAAAGGCGAGAGTAGATAGTGTGATCATCCTGGGATGTGTCATTCAGGGGGAGACACCGCATTTCACTTTTGTCTGCGATGGCGTAACAGAAGGAATTACCCAGTTGAACCTCAATTACGATGTACCGGTAATCTTCGGATTGCTGACCACCCTCACGCTTCAACAGGCGCAGGACAGGGCCGGCGGTAAACACGGAAATAAAGGCGATGAAGCGGCCATCACTGCATTAAAAATGATGGATCTTCAATCGAGATACAAATAATTTTAATATCTTTGCACCTGCAAAAAGGGCAGTTACCAGAGTGGCCAAATGGGGCTGACTGTAACTCAGCTGGCTTACGCCTTC
>NZ_DHOS01000032.1:47720-178143 GCF_002410825.1 Proteiniphilum sp. UBA5384
CAAGCTGAGGGTCGCGGGTTTGAGCCCCGTCTTCCGCTCCAAAGAAAAGAGGAGCAATCTTTTGGCGTAGCCGAAGATTCTCCTCTTTTTTCTTATCTTGATATCCAATGGAAGGATTGCAAAATTCCCAATAAAACGATTATTTTCTCGTCAGAATGATGACCGCTCCACCACTTGTTGCCAGATCCAGTTCAACCATGCTATCTGAATCTACGGCCATTTCCTCTATATCCAATGCATAGGGATTGGTTTTCCAGTCGGCACCTTTACCGTCTTTGAATATTTTGGCCTGATAAGTGGCTCCTTTGTCCAGAAAATCGAGCGATAAGGCCAACTTACGGCTGTCGCCATTGGTGATGCTTCCCACATACCAGTTTTCACTTTCCCGGTCTTTGCGGGCTATGGTCACATATTCCCCTATTTCGGCATCGGGTACCACTGTCTTCGACCAATTTACAGGACAAGACGTAATAAATTCAAAAGCCGGATTATTTTCGTAATTCTCAATCATATCTGCTGCCATCTGCAAAGGGCTGTAGAGCACCACAAATTCAGCCAGTTGTTTTGCCAGAGTAGTCTGAGGTCTTGTATCGGGAAATACGGGATTATTGAAGTTGAAGATTACCGGCGTATAATCCATCGGTCCTGCCAGCCCCCGTGTAAAAGGGAGAATGGTGGTATGTTCGGGAGGATTTCCACCATCGGGCGACCATGCGTTATACTCCTGTCCCCTCACCCCTTCCTGGGTTATCAGGTTAGGATAGGTACGCTGCAGGCCGGTAGGCATAACCGGTTCATGGTTATTTATCATGATCCGATAGTTGGCCGCCGTCTCTATCACTTTCCGGTAATGCCTTACACCATACTGGCTACTGTGCCTTTCCTTATGGTCGAGCAGAGGACTAACATAACCGGTTTTAACCGCATCTATCCCGAGCCTGTTGTAAAATGCAAATGCGCTGTCCAGCTGAGATTCATAATTGATGGTGGCGCCGCCCGTTTCGTTATGTCCGATCAGTTTTACATTTTTACCGGCAGCATACCGGCTGATTTCTTCTATATCAAAATCGGGATAGGGACGGGTGAAGCTGAACTTGTCGCCCTCTTTTGTCCAATCGTTTTCCCATCCATAGTTCCATCCTTCTACCAATACGCCTGAGAAACCGTGCTCCGCGGCAAAATCGATATACCTCTTCGTATTTTCGGTGGTGGCACCATGCTTAGGTCCCGGTGCCCATGTATATTTCTCCATATGCATGCCCCACCAGACACCTATATATCTGCCGGGTTTTATCCACGACGTATCTTCTATCTTGCAAGGTTCGTTGAGGTTGAGCATCAGTCGGGAGAGTATCAGATCCCCCGGTTTATCCGCGATTATAAGCGTCCGCCACGGTGTTACACCCGGTGTATTCATAAACACCTTCTCACCTGTCGACCAGGGAGTAAGGTCGATCTTCAGCCTAGAAGTCTGCTGAACAGGAGTCAGGTTCATGGCAGCATAATCGGTAAGGTTGGCCTCATGAATAGAGAGATACAACCCTTCATCAGTTTTCATTGTCAGCGGTGTAGGCACCGTATCCAACTCGCTGACAAAGGATTTTTTATATAATCCTTCATAATATTCCGTGGTATAAGCCGGGAACGACCAGGCAGTATGATTTCCCGCGAGTGAGAACTCGGTCAGTTCATCCATAATAACAAAATCCTTGAGGTTTTCCTGCTCGGGAAATTCATAACGGAATCCTATCCCGTCGTCGAAAGCATGAAAAACTACCGAGAACTTACGCTTCAACCCTTCGTTTTCAGCTACGTTCACCGTCATCCGGTTATAAGTATTATCCACGGACTTCTCTTCCCCCCACGGCCGGTCCCAGGTTTCGCTGAACGAAGAGTGGGTTATATCTGTTATTTTGAAGCCTTTATTGAAATCACCCTCCTTCAGGATAAATCCTAACAATGATTTTTCGATGATCGGCTTATTATTTTTGGAAACAGTATAATAAATCTGTCCATCTTCTATACCCGCTTGAACCGAAATGGTTCCGTCGGGAGAATTTAATTTTGCGTTTTGTTCCATCTTGCCGCATGAGTAAAAGCAGCACAACGCGCATACCCATCCCAGTAACACTAATTGCTTCATAATCCTTATCGCTTGGTTTATACAAGTTTCATAAATCGCCTATGTGCGAAAATTAAGAGCCTGTTTCTATTTTACTTTATTTCGTCCATTTCTCGTTTTGCATCGTCTATTCTCAGCGAAATGAGGTAATAGTATGCTTGAAGCAGTTTGCTTTGTGCATCTATATCTGTTTTGTACTCCTTCCGCAAATCGTAATGCCTGTATATCTGCTTCAATGCATTGACATCGTAGGTTACTCCGGAATAATTCTGGATGATTTCCAGATACTTATACTGGTCTTCATCCGTGGGTTCAATCTGTGTTCCCTCACCAAAATCGTTCCAGGTAACAAGCTGTACAAAAGGAGCTTCGGCAGTGGTAGTGGCTTGAAGTTGCTCTCTCAGTTCGTCACCATCACGATAATCGAGGTTAGAGTAACTGTCACCCCACCCTCCTTCTTTGTAAAAATCAAGGAAGCCGGGATAGGCCGAAGCCATATATTCGCCATATTTATCTTTCAAGCCTTTATAGAAAGAACTGTTATTGGCATCAACCCACGTAAATTCGCTGGATACATTCTCATCGCCGGCATTGGGGGCAGCACCGAATAACGTCATGAAATAGGGCTTGGTATTCAATACCGAAAATATCTTCGTCCACCTGGCCGGGCTATCAGCATAGTCTCCGATGTTCAAAGCAATGGGGCCGAAGCACATCAATAACGGTTTGCCGTCAACCTTGGCATAACATTTCTTGCTGAAGAAGTTTTTTTCAAGGTACCTCATGTCTTCTTGTCCCCAAGCTACCATTTGTTCCACGCTGCTTGCACCATCCAGATTGTTCCTATCTTCATACACAATGGCTATTTCCATGCCGGCACGCTCTACTGCATCCAACAGGGCTTCGGTGGCCACAGTTACTCCGGTATCTCCGCCCCGTGAGCCATACCAATCCACCAGCACTCCCTCGATGCCGGCATACTTCATCAGCAGCAAATGATAGTCCAGGACTACCTTGTCGCTTGAGTCGTACGGACCAATCAGGGGATAGAAGTGCGAGGCAATTTCCCGTTTGCCGGCAGCATCTATATTATCCGGATTTTTATTTGCCATCGTCCAGTGCATTCCCCATGCACCGCTCACTTCCTTGGTTTCAAACCAAGGCATGTAGTGTACATACAATTTGGTAGAATTGGTTTTCGTTACCTGAACCGGATCAAGGACAATGACTCCCTCGTCAGCAGTTATCAGACCCGGTTTGTCGTTGCCGCAGGCAACAGCCATAATAATGGTAATTGGTACTAATAAGAAATATATTACTTTTTTCATCATTTTTCCGCGGTGTTTCATTCAAATTATTATTTATTGATAATCAGGATTTTGCTCCAGCTTAGGATTCAAAGCCAATACATTTGTAGGAATAGGGTAAACCTTCTTGTATGCCTCGGTCTCTCCTTTTTCCCACCACGGCTGATAGAATGTTCCAAAACGGATATTTACTGTCCGACGCAAGCCTTCGAATACAAATTCGTGTTTCCATTCGTTATCTATGTCTTCGATAGTCAATGTTGTTAAATCATCTAAACCTGCACGATTCCGTATCTGATTGATTAGCGGCAGCGCGGCAGCTGTATTGCCCAACCGGAAATTGGCTTCGGCCATCATCATCAGTATTTCACCGTAACGCATTAACACCCAATCATTATCGGCTTCCCATTTATCGGTAGCAAGTATCTCGTATTTATGCAGCCGGGCTCCCTCCACGTTGCCGGCATCGCTGATGCTGTTCACCTCCTCGGTATAGATCAGTTGCTCTCCCCTATCGGTAATGATTACCGAGCCTGTTGAAAGATTAATCTGCTCTCCGATCAGTAATGACTTCCGGCGAATATCCTTTTCATCGAAAGAAGAATATAATCCCGGCTGGGCACAAATACCATTTGCCGACCACTGCCATATTCCGGCCGGATCTACAGCAAACTTCTGATAGCCATGATAAGTCATTCGAGCCAAAAAGTTTCCTACGGTATTCATTGCCTGATCAAATGTGGCGGCAAACATGATTTCCCTCGACACTTCATTTTTCTGCTTGAAGTTGGTATAGTAATCATTCTCAAGAACATATCCATTTATTTTATTGCAGGCATCTATACAGTCTTGCCAACGCGGCGTATCAATATATACTTCGGAGTTTAGATAAAGTCTGGCCAACACTCCATTGGCTACATTTTGGGTAAAGCGTCCGTAAATAACTGCCGCCGGAAGCCTATCCATTATCTCAAGAAGTTCGCTCTCCACAAACTCATACACTTCGGCAGTCGTTGATTTTTCGGGCAAACCTTCCTCCTCGAAATCGGTGGTAATGGGCACAGCGCCAAAATTGTTCAACAACAAGTAATAATAATAAGCTCTCAGACCTCTTAATTCAGCTTTCACATTCTCTTTCGACTCGTCGTCCAAGGTTGATTTGTCTACTTGATAGATGATCCCATTCACACGGGTTATGCCATTGTAACAGTATTTCCAATAAGATTCAAACAGCTTGTTTCCGGGTTTGAAATCGTGTCTTTGTACTTCTTGATACACTCCATTATCGTACCAGTCGCTCCCCCGGGTCGGAATACAAGCTTCGTCAGAGGCACATTCGTCAAGGAAAAATACAAATTCAGAAGCCACATAACAATTAAGCCCTTCGGGAGTTGAATATCCTCGCAGCGAAGCATAGGCACCTCCTACGATGGTGGCTATTTCCGAGTCTGTTTTTCCATAATCGTTCATCGACACCTGATCGTATAGCTTTTCATCTAAATTGGTACAGGCGGCCATTGTCACAGTTATGGCAGAAGCCATCATGACAGATTTTAAATTTATCTTCATTTCGATACAACTTTTTATCATTAAAAAATAAGATTCACCCCGAATGAGAATGTGCGGGGACGGGGATAAAAGTTCAACATATCTATTCCCGGATTGGAGAGTCCGTCTGTATTTACTTCCGGGTCAAGCCCCGTATAGCCTGTGAGCACAAATAGATTCTCTCCGGTCATGTAGAAACGTATTTTTTCAAATCCAATATTCTTCCCTACGGGTAAGGTATAACCCAATGTTGCCGATTGCAAACGAAAGAAAGAGCCATTTTCTACCCAATAATCGGAATATACCACGTTGGCAGTTTTAAGACCGCTCGACAGATAGTCGTCCGGAACATTGAGTGCCGGCAGACGATTGGAAACAAAAAGGCTCATATCAGTGGCATTCAGCACCTTTTGACCGTACATCCCGTAGGCGGAAAAACCAAAGTCAAAATGTCTATAAGTGAAGTTCATCCCTAAACCAAGGTTGAATTTAGGTTGAGCACTACCAAGATATTCATATTCTCCATCATTGGCCAGTACGAAGTTTCCATCTTCATCGTAACCAAGACAACGAGGACCGAAGAATGCTCCGGTAGGATAGCCGGCCTTCACCATCTGGGTGTTCAGATTCGATACGCCTGACAAACCCTGTAAAGAACCCGCCGGAGTACCTGTATCCTGGAAGTCTTCATTCGAAAGGCTTTCAATCTTCTGTTTGTTGTAGGAGAATGATAAGTTGGCATCCCATGAAAAATCTTTCAGGCTCATCACATTGGCATTGACCGAAAGCTCAATCCCCTTATTGGATAAATCACCCACATTCGCCATCATCTGCCCATACAGGTAAGGGGGTTGCGGTACCGGATAAGTCCAAAGCAAATCACTTGTTTTCTTATGATACAACTCAATGGTTCCATTCACTCTGTTGAAGAGACTAAAATCAATTCCCAGGTTATATTGGGCTGTTGACTCCCATTTTAAATCCGGATTCGGGTTTTGTGTGGGCGCATACGAGTTTTTCCATGTTTCGGTGGCGGGATCATAATAAGCCCCTCCGCTTGGTCCCAAGATGGCCAATGACCTATATTGGCCTATTCCATCCTGATTTCCGGTCACACCATAGCCCAAGCGTAGTTTGAGGTTATTCAGCCACGACGGGATATGCGGTGCTATAAATGGCTCGTCGGACAGACGCCAGGCGGCTGAAACCGATGGAAAATATCCCCATTTGTTATTGTCCCCGAAACGAGAAGAGCCATCGGCACGGAGAGTCGCCGTAAGCATGTAACGGCTCATAAAGTTATAATTCACACGCCCGAAGAAAGAGACCAGGTTGGCCGCTGTCTTTGACGACCACACATCGCTTATCCGGTAATCGGAGCCTGCCCCCAGATTATTGTATATAAACGCATCGGTGTCGAAACCTCGACGTTGCGCGCCGAAACCTTCGCCTGTATATTGCAAGTAGGAGTATCCTCCCATCGCATTTATTGTATGCTTATTTTCATCAAACGATTTGTCATAATTTAGAAAAGCTTCCAATTGAAAACTTTTATTGTCGTACTGTTGGCGCCTGCCATACCCACCATCATTTTGTCTGAAAGCATACGATGGTTCATAATAACCCTCCTGCCACGAATTATATTCATAAGAACCACTTACCGAAGCTTTTAAATCAGTTATTACTTCCAGTTCCATTTTGCCGTACCCCAATAAGCGGTGACGTGTTTGCTGGGAATAATAATTTTCGTTATACTCCACCGGATTGGCGGTATTGGTACCGCTTACCTGGTTGTAGTTTCCGGCTTCGTCCTTCACCGGCATCGTCGGATTTTGGTTGATGGCATAGTTGTAGATACCGTAAAAGCCGGTATCGGCCTGACGGTATTTATCGTAGGTAGCACTCACCCCCATGTCTAATTTCAGCCTATTATTCAACCCATATTGATAGGCTGAAAGGCTTCCAGCCAATCTATCCATATAGGTATTCTTCACTATTCCGCCATTTTCCTGATAAGTCAATGAAGCTCGATAGCCACTGTTGGCTTTACTGCTATTCATTGACAGGTTGTGCGAATGGGTTATGGCCGTTTTCTGCAACTCGTCAATCCAGTCGGTATTGCCTCCATAATCAATTGCCGAAGTTATATTGTTGTCTCTTACATAGGCCCTCCATTGGTTTGCTGATAGCAAGTCAATTTTAGAAGCTGCCGTTCCCACTGCCAGATAGCCGTTGTACTCTATGCTTTTTTGCTCGGTGTCGGTAGCTCTATTGGTAGTCACAATGATGACCCCATTGGCTCCCCGTGAACCATAGATAGCCGCTGCCGAGGCATCTTTCAGCACATCAATTGAAATGATGTTAGACGGTTGAACGGTGTTGATATCAACCCCGGGAATACCATCTACCACAACCAAAGGTGCATTGCTTGCCGATAATGAGGTTCCACCGCGCAGACGCATAGCTGCACCGGCTGCAGGATCGCCGGAGTTTTGGGTAACCGACAGCCCTGCCACTTTCCCTTGCAGCAGCTGCTCGGTGGAGGTAACAACACCTTTTTTCAGGTCCTTGGCGCTCACAGAGGAAATTGCACCGGTGAGATCGGTCTTTCGCATCAAGCCATATCCAATCCCCACGACAGTAACCGCATCCAGCATCACATTATTCTCTTTCATCCGAATTTTCATCGAAGCCTTCGCGGGTTCTTTTAACGAATTGAAACCAACATAACTGAAAACAAGCACTTCACCGGGCGAAACCGTCAGTGTAAAGTTCCCATCCAGGTCCGAAACCGTTCCTATTGTAGCATCCGATTCAGTGGTAACAGTCACGCCAATCAACGGAAGGTCGCTTTCGTCCACCACATTCCCATTTACCGTTATTTTATCCTGGGCTGAAACTGACAGCAGGCCGCCCATACACACAACAAATAGTAAGAGTAGATATTTCGTATATATATTTTTTAAATTCATACCGATATTAATTATTTAAGATTATCAACTTTCACCAATGGAATATCGCCTTTGTATATCTCAGAATTGTGCTGATCGTTGATCAATAAACTTATTTTTGAAATATTCATTCCTTTAAATTCATCACTGACAGATATAAATGCCCGCTGACGTCTTATTGGGTTGTCGCCCGTGAGTGTTCCCGTTATCGTTTTACTGCCGCCGGTAATGGTATAGGACAATTGTTGATTGCGGTCATTGTTGTCACGAGTAATGATCAGGATATCATTTTCACTTATTTTTTGTGGAAATATGCTAAATACCGGTGGAATAACCTCTACCTCTTCCGCTAAAATCTTATAGGTGTCCGTATTACCTCCCCAGTCAGCTATACCATCCCATTTCACCACAATGAAAACCAGGTTTTCCATCTTATACTCGTTGCCAACTCCGTAGTAGGTTTCGGGTACGAGGTCTTTTTTATAAATACCGTTGCCCAAATCCTTAAACTCCGTTTTTGCTCTTGCGTCCGCATCCCAAGCATCGAAAGATTGCACATCCGTCCAGTCGTTTAAGCCGCTATGCAAATGCAATGAATGAGAAATGGGCATAAATCCATCAACAGCGTTGGCATTGAACAATATGGACAATGAATTTCCTACTTGAAAATCAACCGGTTTATAGTCAAATACTTTACCGGTCTTTTCGAAAGCAGTGACATGATCGATTTTAGGAATGGAAAGTGTGCCTGATAAACTACTGCCATCCTCTGAACGGAGCAGAAACCAGTAGTTTCCGTCGCCATTATTGAATAATTCATCCGCTGTCTTATTAAAGAAAACGGTTGGCGTCATGGTTAAACTCCATATTTTATCACCACAAAAAACAAGAGGGGTTGCCTCTCCTTGCTCTTGCCATGCGGGGGATCCGGGTCCCCATATCCATAATGCAAGCGGGAAATCGTCAGGAATATTGGCCGATGACATATCGAAATACCAAGTAACCTCTTCATCCATAGCATATACAGCCGGGCTTATCCATATCTTATCGGGGTCGGGCAGCGATTGAGATTTTAAGGCGGTAGCTAATGACACGAAAAACAGAAGTATATATATCGTCTTTTTCATATGATTAAAACTATTTATTTTCAAATGTATCGTATAGAACTCGCTTTAATCATGTTCTTGGGTTTAATGATTTAGATGCTCGTTTCATACTGAAGCTTAATTAATTTTTGTAAGTTCGTAATTATAAGAAACAAAGGGAACCCCTCCGCTGCTGCGGGTCAGCTTTAATGCCATGGTGGGGTTGGTTCCAGGAATGGTAACGAGGGTCAATTGCCCTATCAGGGCAGACTTGGCAGCATCCGAGTAGAGATTCACGACCGACGCTGTTCCGCTGGGTTGAGGATAGAAATAGCTAAGATCCCAATATCCTTCGAATGGGAATAGCTCAGGAGAAGAACTTTCTACTTTGTAAGTAGTCGGTTTGTTTTCCTCATCAGTATTCAGCGTCATTTGGAAGCTGTCGAACGAGAACTGCCCGTACAGGCTGATTTCCGTGGATGAAAGGCCCAGTGTTTTAGCTGTCTCATCAATTTGCTTGATATCGACAAGGCTCCATGTTCCATTTATCCTTTCACTAATGGTAATTGGTTCTACATATTTCCCATCATCGGTATGCTCGCATGCCGTGAACAAAAGACATCCGATGATCAGAAAAAGCACAATGAACCCATTGTTTTTTCTCATGATTAAATAAAATTTGGACATAAAATAATTTAATTGTACGTTGAAAATATCTATATTAGTGTGTGCATAAGTGCCTGTATTAAATATTGAATTGATACAAAGATATCCGCCGGCCCGTTTTTTTCCAACCGAAGGTAACATCTATGTAACTTTTTCAATATTCAATATTTTTAAATAATTGAAAATAAAATACTTCCTAAACATCTTGCCAGATGCTAAGTAAATAAAGCATTTATATAGAAGGTGATTTTTAGCTGCAAAGTTGCCTTACTTTTTCTTCAAAGTCCTCTTTTTGATCCAATGCTTTTGACTTTACTTTGCTGCGATAATTATAGATCGTGCGTAGGGAATAGTGAAGAAAGACAGCCATCTTATTGCTGTCGTTAATGCCGAGACGGATAAAGGCAAAGATGCGTAATTCCTGGTTTAAGGTATTATTTTGAGTGTGGGTATATTGTTCTTCGGGACGCAACAGTTTATTAAACTCTTCCACGAAGTCGGGATATATATTCAGAAATGCCTTATCAAAATTCTCGTACAGTTCTTTTAATTCCTTGGAGGAATCGGCCGTGGAGCTCGTCATTCTCAATATATCATTGGTTTGCCCCACCTTTAGTTTTACATGAACGGATTGTTTAAATTTTTCCAGTTTTTCAATATATTCCGTGCATATTTCAAGAAAGCTACTGATAAACCTTTCTTTCAGATGGTTTGCCTCTGCCAATGATTTGTTCGTGAGCGACTGCTGTTCATTGGCTTTTTTCAGTTCGGTATTCAACACATTCAGTCGGGAGTTGATCTCCATAATCTCTTTTTGTGCTTTTGCCAGTTTTCGCATTTGGCGTATAAGGAAAAATACCGTCACCAACAAGATGCAAGAGAGTACGCTGATGGTCACCAGAAGACCGGTAAGTTTTTTCTGCTGTCTTACCCGATCTTGTTGATACGCCCTATCGATAATCGGAAGTATTTTAGCTGTCTGGAAATTCCGGAGCCGGGCATTATAAAAATTCGCATCCTCCATACTCTTCTTTATATACCTGTCTGCCCGTTGTATTTCATTTTCATTGAACAGCAATAAGGCCAGTGTTCGTAAAGAGGTATTTTCAAGGATTGCTCCACGGATATCGGCCAATGCAGAAAGGGCCAGAAACTCCTTTTGTGTCTCCACATCTCCTTTTCGTTCATAGAGATTTGCCATAAGGGAAGTAAGCACGGCATAATCCCGGTTATTGGACGCGAACTGTGCATATATCGGTTTGAAGACGGCTTCAGCTTTATCAAACTCCCCTTGTTCCATACACTTCACTCCGAAGTACACAGCATAATCGTAAGAGTCGGGAGGAAGCAACTCGATCAGTGAATCCCGGCTTGCCTGTTTTTTCTCCAGCAATGCCAAAGTATCGAAATCCTCAAGGTACTCTACCCAATACACATATGTACTGTAAAGTGCCTTATAATAATTGATTATTTGTTGGCCGGTAAACAGGCTCCTGTCTAAATCATCCAGTATATCGACCGCTTCCTGAAAGAACCCTCTTTGCGCTTCCACCAAAGCCAAATTTATTTTACTGTCTATCAACCAGGAATCATTATTTGCCAATTCGGCGGCTGTTAATCTCTCTATAGAATATTTTCTCAAGGAATCCGACTGAAATGCTTCGTATTCATTCACGATCTGGGTATATATAACATAGCGACTTTCGGCAGTCTGTAGGGAGTTATTCAATTGACATTTGATCTTTTGTATATAATTTCCCTTTTGATCGATATAGGAATCCTGATTCTTTATGGCGTTATCCACCTCAACCAATAAAGAATCCAGGGTTGCATTATTTTCCGCAGACAAACCGGTTAAGGCCAGGAATAAAAGGATATACAAAACAGACACAAAAACCTTCATGAAAATTATTTTCACCCTATATTTACAAATATAATGAAAGCCGAAAGGCAAGCCAAGCATGCTTGAGTTGCCTGAGGCGCATCTTATATTCTACAAATATACAGCTTATGTTTGAAAAAGCGTACGATTACAAGGCAAAACAACCGAAACCGGGATCATCCCATAAGCGGCACGCAGCAATAAGAAAAAACATTTGCACAAATAAAAAATGATAACTACTTTTGAACCCGAAAACAGAATCTAAGGGAGTAACATCAATAGGTTACTTCCTTTTTTAATAAAAAGATATTAGTGGAATCCCCTTCTATACCCACATCTACAGCAGTACGCGATCTTACCAACGGAAGTATTTTCCACCAATTGCTCTCATTGGCACTTCCGTTGATGGCAATCAGCTTTATCCAGATGGCTTACAACCTTGTGGATATTATCTGGATTGGCCGGCTGGGAAGTGAATCGGTGGCAGCGATAGGTGCCGTGGGGATGCTTATGTGGATGATGAACTCGGTGGCACTTATTTCCAAGGTATCTGCCGAAATTTCTATAGGCCAATCTATTGGTGCCCGGCGATTGGATCAGGCTTCGCTATATGCTTCTCATACAACCACTATCGCCATAATATTGGGAGTTACTTTCGGGCTGTTCTTCCTCCTTTTCCCTGATCCTTATATCTCATTTTATAAACTGGATGAGGAGATTGCCATAGAAGCAACGGGATACATGCAAATCATTTCCCTGGGGATTCCTATCATATTTTTAATTCTCAATTTTTCCGGCATTTACATAGGTTCCGGACGAAGCGACATCCCCTTTTATTTCAATGCCATCGGACTTGTTTCCAATATCATACTGGATCCCCTCCTGATTTTCGGGATAGGTCCTTTCCCGGCTATGGGTGTAAAGGGAGCAGCGCTTGCGACTATTCTTTCAGAAGGGGTCGTACTTTTCCTATTCATACGGCATTTGAAAAGAAGGGATGGGTTATTCGGAAAATTCCGGTTCCTGATCCGTCCCCGAAGAAAATATACGTTGAATATCCTGAAGTTAGGATTACCGGTTGCCGCCATGAATGCCTATTTTGCCTTTATCAATATGAATCTGGCACGGACCGCTTCAATCTATGGTGGGCACCTGGGCTTGATGAGCCAGACTACCGGCGGGCAAATAGAAGGAATCACATGGAATACCTCTAACGGATTTTCCACAGCATTAGGCAGTTTTGTTGCGCAGAATTTTGCCGCGCGCAAGATGAGTCGTGCCAACAGGGCTTTCCGCTATACGCTGACGATGATGGGAGCATTGGGAATCATTGTAACCCTGGCCTTTGTATTGTACGGGAAAGGAATCTTCTCACTTTTTGTGCCTGAGCAGGCAGCTTATGAAGCCGGCGGTGAATACTTATTGATCATTGGGGTTTCGCAAATCTTCATGATGTTGGAGATTACTACCCAAGGCATGTTCAACGGTTTGGGCAGGACTACCCCGCCCGCCATCATCAGCATTGTGTTCAACACACTCCGGATACCTATAGCCATGATACTGGGCACCCGCATGGGCGTCTCCGGCGTATGGTGGGCCATCTCCATCACCTCTATCTTCAAAGGGATTGTTTCATTCACCTGGTACCTGATCCTGCAGAGGAGGTTATCCCACCGGTAACCCATTATATTCAAAGAATTAGGTGATGTTTAATAAGAAAGAATAAAACATTTTTTGTAAGGTTTCCCCAAGAACCACCTACATTCTGTAATTCCAGCTTCTCTGCGCATATTTATCTCTCCGCAATTCTTCGATCTTTGCGATCTCATCATCCTCAAAAGTATAGATATACTCCCTCCCGAACAATAATCCCATTTGTCGGGCAAATTGACGAAAAAAGTGCGCCGGTTCAGGATCACTCTTCTGATTTTCCCTTAAATATGACCGGATATTTTTCACCGGGCTGGTCACCGAGGCAGTCGCTTTACTTACCAAATTCCTTTTCTCCGGGTTCAACGCCTTTAGTAAAAGTGTGAGATCGGTATCATAAAGTAATGTACCATGATGTAGTTCCCTCCCTTTGGAAAGATGTGATGCGGTACCCGATATCTTGTGTTCATCCAGCCAGAGATCTTTCCTCTTTCTTACTTCTACAGATATATCCAACGCCCGAAGTGCTTCCACTACCGGATCAAGAAAACGGGCACTCAACGGCTCCCCAGTCTTACCATGAATAAAACTGAAATTCAGATTCCCCGTATCGTGATATACTGCCCCTCCACCTGACAAACGACGCACAATCCGTATATCATGCTCTATACAAAAATCCGGATCCACTTCATTCAATACCGCCTGATTGGAACCGATGATGACACTCGATTCATTGACATACAACAATAGAAAATCTTCACCCTGCCTTGAAAACAGATATTCTTCAGCAGCCAGGTTAAATGAAGGTAAAGTAGACTCCGACAGGATAATTTTATTCATATAAAATTAAACTGATTATAGTAATCAACAGTTTCCTTTGTCAAGATATCGAGTTGCGTATAATTATCCGTCTTTACCGGCTTGCGGTATACAAGATACTCGATCAACGTTTTCATTGCCATGAATCCCTGATGTTCAGGCTCCTGACCAATCAGAAAATCTATATATCCGTCTTTCAATCCTCTTATGTTGGATGCGGTTAAATCCATGCAAACTAATCTGATACCATTGATCTTATTTCTGGCAAAATAATCAGAAATGACTCCGCCCCTCGAATTGAGTACGACTACACCTCCTATATTCTGTTGGCTCTGAAAGAATGCCGCCAGCTGCTGATCAACATTCTCCGGATCCATGACAGTGAATGGTATTTTGTGTATATTGTTGGCGATATTCTTGTCTTTCAGATAATCGTTAAAACCCTGCTTCCTCAATATGCTCGTATTGGCACTCTGGTCTCCTATCCTCACCGCCTGTAACATTCCGATATCTCTGCCTGACGGAATGATAGAAGTAATCAGTTTGGCCACCAGATAACCGCAAATATAATGATCAGAAGTAAAGAATGCAAGTGGCATCGTATGGTCCAAAGGTGAATCTACAAAAACATACGGAATTTCCTTCTTCTCCAATTGATTTGTCAAACCCAAAGTTTCTTCCTTGAAAGTAGCCCCAATAATAATTGCATCCGCATTTAACTGTGCAACCTGGTCATATACATCCCGGCAGGAATAAATATCATATTGGTTATAAGTATATACCAAACATTGGATCTTGATGTTCTCAAATTCTTCCAATGCATGCCGGATACCGGCATGGATACTTTCCCAGTATTCCCCTTCCATCACATGGGGAGTGGTAATAATTATTTTATATTTCCTCTTTAAAGATAACCCGGAAATATGGATATTAGGCTTATAATTTACTTTTTCCAATACCCCTTCGACGGCTATACGTGCCGCTTCAGAGACATTCCCCCTGTTATGGAGTATCCGATCAACCGTACCGGCCGAAACGCCGGCCATTTCCGCAATATCCTTAATACGAACTTTTCGCTGCATATAAGGTGGATTTATAAATATATAAAACACCCCTCCCTGTTAGCAAATAAACAAGGCAGGGATAATTGTTTTACAAAGTAACGAATTAATTTTCAATTTTTATAAAAACAGAGGAACGGTTCGGATAAAAGGGAAATATCCGGTAATGTAATTGTTTTGGTATGCCGAAGAAGATATATTACAATATTTTCATAATTTGTTCTTCTAATTTTTCCAGGTCTTTTGTAAAGGCTCTAATTCCTTCAGCCAGTTTTTCTGTTGCCATAGCATCGTCATTCATCATCCATCGGAATGTTTTTTCATCGACAGTAATTTTTTCACTTTCCGATCGTATGGCCGATTCTTCACTTAATTTCTGTTCCAGAATTCCTTCAGTACTTTTCAGTTCTTCGAGAAACTTAGGAGCAATCGTCAATAATTCACATCCGGCAAGTTCCATTATCTCCCCAACATTACGAAAACTGGCACCCATTACCTGAGTTTTATAGCCAAATTTCTTGTAATAATTAAAGATTTTCTTTACAGAAAGTACTCCCGGATCTTCCTGCGCAGGAATTTCCTGAATGCCCCATTCTTTTTTATACCAATCCAGAATCCTGCCTACAAAAGGAGAGATCAGACGAACCCCCGCTTCGGCACATGCCACCGCCTGGGCTACTGAGAAGAGAAGTGTCAGATTACAATGAATTTTCTCTTCCTCGAGTATCTCGGCCGCCTTTATTCCTTCCCAAGTAGATGCCAGTTTTATTAATATTCGCTCTCTCGAACTTCCGGCTGCCTCATAAAGAGCAATTAACTCCCGGGCTTTGACTACTGATGCTTCCGTATCGAAAGATAATCGTGCATCCACTTCGGTAGAAACCCGTCCGGGCACAATCTCTAAAATCTTCAATCCGAAATTAACGGCCAACTTATCCATTGCCTTTGCCAATTGACCGGATTTTCCTGTCATCTGTTTCTTACCATATGCAACTGCATCATCTACTAAAGAAGCATACTTCGGGTCTTGTGATGCAGCATAAATCAAAGAAGGATTCGTAGTAGCATCGACCGGTTTGTAAGCTTCAATAGAAGCAAAATCACCTGTATCAGCTACTACATTGGTATATTGCTTCAATTGTTCTAATAAATTCATAGGTCATTGATATTTAATTAACTATTACTACCTGTCCCGATTCATCGGAATCATCAGATCAATAAATTATCACATCATTATTTGCTGTTAGCCAGTAAATAAGCCTCCGCTTCCACGCTCCACAATCCGTTATGACGGTTACAAATAACAGCCAGTTCCCTGAAAAGTTCGTTGGTTTTACCCAACTTTTCAAAGTCGGATATTGGAGTGAGCAGCATATCGATATGGGTATAAATAAGTTTCTTTCCTCCGGGGATATCGGGCAGGTTATTCGTCGCATCAGCCACCGCATTCAGCCCACCGATATGGGTAATCAGTCCGGCAGGATCAAGACCTTTACTCATTATATCGAGTGCCTCCACCATATCATCATTATTGCCACCACTGGTACCGACAATATGCGTGTAAGCATAATGTACATTATAAAAATTGAATGCGGCGCTAAAATTGGGATCATGGGGTCCGGCAAAGAAATTCAGGCACCCATCGAATGCAAGGATAGCATCTCCCTGCTCAACCACCGGTCTTACCGGTGCGAAGACAAATACATCATCATACCCCGTACCACCGCTCAGAGCTTTTAATCCTCTTACAGGATCAGCCATAACTCCCGTATTGACATAACGGAGATCAATTCCCCGCGAAGCAGCAAAATCAACGGTATAGATAGAGGCAGCCCTGTCCAACCGCACCTGGTCCATATCGGTCACCACCAGAAGTGACGGTTTTCTATCCTCACGATGGAGCACGTAATTGATCGCTGCAAGTCCCATGGGACCGACACCCGCGAGAATGGCCATCTTTCCTCCATCCACAATCTCCATCTTGTGCTCATAGCTGCCGGGAGTAGTATGGTAGTTGGCATGCATGGCACCGATCACACAGGAGAGCGGTTCAGCCAGCGACGCAGGATAGTATCCCTCTCCGGTAAACTTCAACAGGCAATCCTGTTCCATTACTTCATTGGGAATAATCACATAGGTGGAATCTCCGCCGATATAGGGGTAACTGTAACCGGGTGCGCTCAGGATGCCCACGGGACCATTTTCGTAATAGAGCGCCGGCTGAATGGAGAACTTATCCCCGATCTTGAATTTATGCGCCCATTTGGAACCCACTTCCAGCAGTTCACCGGCGAACTCATGTCCGACGATAATAGGGTTCTCTGCTATATCATTGGGAACACGCTTATGGTCAGACCCCTGTGAAGACGCCTTATAGGACGACATACACAACGAATCGGTCACCACCTTGGCAAGAATTTCATCCTCCCTGACAGGAGGCAAATCAAATTCCTCCAGACGTAAATCCTTTTTACCGTACAATCTTACTGCCCTCGTTTTCATTATTTCTTTTTTAGAGTCAAGAACCAAGAACTAAGATTCAAGATTCAAGACGATGGATAGTCCATGACTAATTTATACTACAAAGTGTCTTTAAAACCATTTATCATACGCTGCAATTCTGATAGTTTTTGTTGAAATTGTTCGTATGTTCCAGTTTCAATATAGGATAATTTAAAAGATATCAATAATTCTGTCTCCAATTCATAAGCGGATCCCAGTGATATTTCAAGAAATCGAGCAAAGTCTTTATTACTTGATTTCGCTGAACCTTCGGCGATATTAGTTGGTATGGACACTGCCGCTCTCTGCATTTGAGCAACCAATCCGAAACGTTCAATCTGGGAAAACGTATTTACAAACCGATATATATCTGCAACAAATTCTACGGATCTATTCCAAATGTCTAATTTTTTTTAAAATTATGCATCTCAACCGGTCTTATATCTTTTGTCTACGAAAGCATCACCTGCCCTCCGGTAATCGGCAAGGCCTGCCCCGTCTCGCCGCATTGCTCCATCAGATACAGCACACCTTTGGTCACATCTTCGGGTGTACATCCTTTTCTCATTGGGACTTTAGATAAATAGAACGCTTTCACATCCTCTATAGTTTTTGCTCCGGGCACCTTACCCGCTTTCAGGTATTGCACAAAGAGGCCGTTTTCAGGATCACTCCAGAGAGGTCCTTCATAAAAGTTTCCCGGACAAACAGCATTGACCTTGATACGGTATGGCGCCAGTTCCAGCGCGAAGGACTGGGTAAGCCCGACGCCTCCGAACTTTCCACCGGCATACGCAAAATTGGCTTTGCTGCCTTGCAGCCCGGACTTGGAGTTAATCTGGATAATATCAGTATAATAATCTGCTGGAGCATATTTTGTCTGCAATTTCATCACCTTACTGACCATTTTCGTGCAATAGAAATAGGCATTGTAATTTATTTTGGTAACAAAATCAAAATTTTCTTGTGTCATATCCTCCAAACCACCGGCACGAAGCACTCCTGCGTTGCTGATAAAACAATCGATTGCCCCGAATTGACAAATGGTTTCGTGGACAAGATTCTCCAAACTGGCTATTTCAGCCACATTGGTCTTTACGAAAAAAGCCCGGTTACTTTTCGCTATACGGTTGAATTCTTCGGCTGTGGCACTACCTGCCTCCTCATTCAGGTCGGCAATCACGATATTGGCTCCTTCCTGTAACAGGCATCGCCCGATCCCCTCTCCGAAACCCTGGGCGGCGCCGGTAATCACGATGGTTTTATTTTCCGCACGCCCCCGGGATATCCCGGCTGCCACACTACGGCGATAGTTTTCCACCTCCCAATTGTCTATGAAATCGATCTGCTCCTGCGTCATCGGGTGTGGCCCGCCGAATGAATGGGCGAGATAGGCGACTTTCATCGCGTCTTCGAACACATCCAAGATGATGTCGCATTGCCCGGCATTATCGCCTATGGCCACCAGTCCGATTCCTTTTATCAATATCACCTTAGGTTGATAACCCAATTTCTCTATAAAGGCAGGAATCACTTTCTGAGCTTCTTCCAATACCGCTCCGGGTGTTTCACCGTTCAGGAAAATAGTTTTCGACTTACAATAGACAATGGCATCCGGCGTAAACGGCTTAGCAATATCTATCTGTTTCTCGGGGCTGTCGTAGTAATATTTGATCAGTTCATTTTTCCTCACCTTCAAGGTTTTCAAGCCGTTCGCTGACAGCATCATCCTCAACGCAGGGAGAATTTCTCCGGTACAACGGCAGGTATCTCTTTCTCCGGCAGGTAACGGTGTAGAGACAGTCTGTTCCAGTGTCTGAAATATATCGGAATAAATCTTTTGTATCTCTGCGATGGTGGGCGCGGCGACAAAAATACCATGGTTCTGTAACCAGATTACCTGAGGGTCCTCATTATATTCAATCCGGTACTCTTTAATTCGTTCATATACCTTTTTGAACAACACATAACCGGGATCGGTATATTCCACATACAATGCTTTTTCTCCGAAAAGCCGTTTCAGTTCGGATTCCACATTTTGTGCGCACATCAATCCGTTCACTGCCGTCGGGTGCAGATGCACTACAAAAGGGTAATTGATCACATTGTGCATCGATGTTTCCACCGAAGGCCGTCTCCCTTTGGTGAGGGTTGCATCGGCCAAGTCGTTCTTCACCTGCTCTTCCCGCTCCGCCGGATCAGAGCTATATGCTTTCTCCGACATGCTGTCGAGCTTGTTTCTGTCAAGCACGGCAAAGCCCTCTTCAGTAATTGTGGACAATGCCGCCCCACTTGCTTTCACCCAAAGCTTTTCCCTGTTCTTGTAAGATGTATTACCTCCACCGGCTATCACATAACGGCTGTGTTGTCCGTAAAACCGCGATACAGCAATCAAATCGCGTATTCCCAAACTGTCTTCCATCTTTATCTTTTTCAATTTGAAATGAGTTGATCCCCCAACGTTTCTAATTCATGCCGTTTAGACCGGTCGGCATGACCGGTATGGTCTATATATCCGCTCAGCCCCAGCTTCATTAAATGTTGATGTGCGGCAATAACACAAGCTCCCTTGTAATTAATCTCCAGAAGCTTCCCGGTCAAGGGAACACCTCCCCGGGCAAACAACTCGATGGGCTCCATGGCGGGCGTGTTGTGCTCACTGCCGAAAGTCACCACAAAACCCCGGTCATAGAGATAGGCAGCGTATTTTTCCAAAAGCCGGACATCATTACGGGTGGTGATAAACTCCACCGAATGAAAGTCTCTTTCAGAGAGTTGTATCGTCACCCGCTCCAGGTCATTTTCAAAATCAGTATAATTCCCGTTGGCATCATCCGCTAAAAAGGGATAGGTAGGGATCCCTCCGCCGGCAATGATGATTTCCTGCACAGTTTTCATTGGAAGGAAGGCAGAAGATTCTTCCGGCACAAATGCGGCGCCACCTGTTTTCAACAGATTGGCACGGATTTCATTCTCCACACCGGCAAGATTATCCCATGGCGACTTCAGCGACTTTCCGTCGAAAAGCGACTCCAACAACTCCTTTATTCGAAATTCGTCATTGTCACAAGCCTCATATACATTTATGCGCAACGCCTTTGCCAGATGGCGTTCACGAATTTGTCCTCTGGTCAATTCATCGGTTATCTGACGTAAATCAAGCGTAAAATTACACCCTTTCCGTACAAGCAATTCGTTCAGTTTACCGCACATCGCCTCCACCTGTCGATTGGCCTCATTCCGAACATCGGACAAGATGGTTGCATAGGGTTCCTCCAGCCGAAAAGGATACGACAATCCTTTACCGCTGAGATAGGTACGTCCCGGATTGGCGGGATCATTCACCCGCAATCCGGCTTTCCGGTCTTCCTCATTAAGACTGATGAATTCTATCCCAAAGAGTGGATAGAGTTTCCTCTTGGCACATCCATCTGCCCACTCCTGATATCCCTCGGTAGTATAAAAATCATTGATCCCCACTACTTTCACCTCTTCGGCCACCGCCCTGTCCAGTGCATCGTCCACATTGGGAAACGCACTGAACGAGTACGGCGTATGCATATGCGCGTTTACTTTCACCATCATCACATCATTTAAACTCCTTTTCTCGCTCTCCTTATCAACTCCCCGCCAGTAAAGTTCTGTACCGGACTATAATCCCTAAGCGGTTGGATCTGTTCGTTGACCATATCCAGAAACCAGCTGGGCTGAGGGAAGAACGACTCTTCCAGTTCGTGTGCCGGAGTGATCCAGTTGCGTGAACCCAACACACAGACAGGGGCATCGAGATAGTCGAACGCGAGCTGGCCGATATTGGCAGCAAGGTCGTTAAGGAAAGAGCCGCGCGCAGTGGCATCGCCCGCCACAATGATCTTTCCGGTCTTCTTCACCGACTCCAATACCTTTTCATAATTGAATGGCACCAATGAGCGGGCATCGATCACCTCCGCGCTCATGCCGTATTTATCTTCCAGTTCTTTCGCCGCTTTTAAAGCAGGATAAAGAGTATGGCCGATAGTCAGGAAAGTAATATCGTCACCCTCCTTCTTCACGTCCGGTTCACCGATAGGGATCTCATAATATCCGGTAGGAACACCTCCCTGATGGAATTGCTCGCCTATATCGTAGATACGCTGGCTTTCGAAGAAAATCACCGGATCAGTACCCTGCAGGGCTGCATTCATCAACCCCTTGGCATCATAAGGTGTCACCGGGAAGCATACTTTCAGGCCGGGAATATGAGTTACGAGCGACGTCCAGTCCTGGGAGTGCTGCGCACCATATTTCGATCCTACCGACACACGGACCACCACCGGCATTTTCAGCACATTACCGCTCATCGCCTGCCATTTGGGTAACTGATTAAAAATCTCATCCCCGGCACGTCCGATAAAGTCGCAATACATGATTTCGGGGATCACCCGCCCGCCGCACATGGCATATCCTATGGCAGTTCCCACGATGGAGGCTTCCGAAATAGGAGAATTAAACAATCGATGATAAGGCAACGATTCGGTCAGTCCCCCATAGACGGCAAACGCCCCGCCCCAGTCGCGATTTTCTTCACCGTAAGCAACCAAAGAAGCATCCTTATAGAAACGATCGATGATCGCTTCAAAAATACCGTCCCGCAAATGAAATTGTTTCATCTTGCTGAAAGGCTTGCCTTCGGCGTCGAAAGCAAATCGTTCCTTGTTGGCGATTTTCTTCACCCGTGGATTTTCTTCCATCGGGATCAGTACTTCCGGCTCCTCATCGGAAAAACTATCCACTGAACCGTTGGAAAACATCATATCACCGATCAAATCCGGGTTTTCCATCTTGGGAGAAACCTCGTCATCAATCGCTTTGAGGAACATCTCGTTGACCAGCATGCGTATATTGTCTGAGATCAAGTCGAGGTCGGCCTGCGTAGCGACACCCGCTTCAAGCAACTGCAAGCCATAACTGCGGATACAATCCTGCGATTCCCAAGCTTCCACTTCTTCCTTGGAACGGTACGACGACGCGTCGGAGGGTGAGTGACCGCTGTAACGGTACGTCAGCACGTCCAATAATACAGGACCTCTCTTTTCCTCTATGATTTTACGTTTACGCTTATAAGCATCGATCACGGCCAATGGGTTATATCCATCCACCCGTTCGGCATGCATCTGTTCCGGATTCACTCCGGCCCCAACCCGTGCAGCGATACCATACCCCATGGTCTCGCCACAGGTCTGGCCTCCCATGCCATACTGGTTATTCACTATATTGATGATAACCGGAAGGCCTCCCTTCATATCACCCTCCCAGAGTTGCTTAAACTGATCCATCGCAGCGAAGGTAATTCCCTCCCATACAGGACCGCACGCCAGAGAGGCATCACCGATATTGGCCACCACAAGCCCCGGTTTCCGGTTCACTTTCTTGTACAAGGCAGCACCGACGGCTATATCGCCCGATCCGCCTACAATAGCATTGTTAGGATACACGCCGAACGGAGTGAAGAAGGCATGCATCGACCCTCCCAAACCCTTGTTGAACCCGGTCTTACGGGCAAAGATCTCTGCCAGTGTGCCATACACAAGGAATCTCTTCGCCAGTTCCTTGACCGATCCTTCAAAATCTTTTTTCACAATCTTATAGACCGCTCCATCAAAGAAATTCTCCATGATATCCGTTAGCTTCCGGTCATCCAGTTTATGAATGGCCGACATCCCCTTGGCCAGGATCTCTCCATGCGAACGGTGGCTCCCGAAAATAAAATCATCCACCGTCAATGTCCAGGCCATACCCACCGCTGACGATTCCTGTCCGATGGATAAGTGCGCCGGACCGGGATGATTATAGGGTGTGCCATTGTATTCACCCTGTACTTTGACCAGATTCAACATGGTTTCAAATTCACGGATCAATACCATATCATGATAGATCGCCTTGAACTCCTCTGCGGTAAAATTCTCTTTCTCGTCCTGCACTGTTTTCCGGTACTGGTTTACAGGTATCGGTTGAAACTCCACAAATCCAGGTTTGCGTGTTTCAGCCGGATCTATAAGTTGTATTTTGGGCATTTTATTTCGATTTGTTGGTTTATTGATTTAATTATCATCACATCATAAGAAAACGGTTTCCCTGATAATTTCACTCACGGTGGGGTGTGGAAAGACCACTTCCTGCATCTCTTTCAGCGTCATTTCCTGCTCAATCGCGATACAGGCTCCATAAATAATTTCACTGACAGGATTACCCAGCATATGCACACCGATCACCTCGCCATGCTTTTCACCGACCAGCACTTTACAGAGTCCGCTTCCGCCCTCATTTTCAGCGACAAAACGTCCGGCATAGGCCATGGGCAATTTAAGTACTTTATACGCTATCTTTTTGGCTTTGGCCGACTCTTCAGTCTCCCCCACTCCCGCCACTTCGGGATTAGTATAAACCACCCCCGGAATGGCATTATAACGCATGATATCTGCCCTGCCTGCAAGATTATTCACCACTACCTCACCTTCGCGGCTTGCCGTATGGGCCAGCAATGAAAAGCCGGTCACATCACCCGCGGCATACACACCGGGAATGTTGGTACGCATCTTCTCGTCCACTTTGATGCCACCCCTTACCAGTTCGACCCCCAGGTTTTCCAATCCGAAGCCTTGTGTAACGGGGCGTCGACCGACACTTAGCAATATCTTTTCACCTTCTATCGTATCGGTTTTCCCGTCTTTCTCAAAAATGACCTTATGACCATCTACCTGTGTTACTTTCGCATTCAGGTGGAAAGTAATACCCTTCTTTGCATAGATTCCCCGAAGCATGGCAGATATTTCGAAGTCGAGACCACCGAGTATCTCAGGAAGCATCTCTATCACAGTCACTTTAGACCCCAAGCTATTATAGAAACTGGCAAACTCCATTCCGATCACACCTCCGCCAATAACCACAAGCGATTCCGGCCGTTCGGTCAATTCCAATATCTCGCGATTGGTCACTATAATCTCACCCGCTTCCTGAAGGCCCGGTATGGGTGGTACGGATGCTTCCGATCCGGTACAGATAAGGAGATTCTTTCCAATATATTTTTCACCGTCTCCGATTATTTCAATTCCTTCCGATGAGCGACCGTTGATAAGCGCTTCACCTTTTATCACCGTCACTTTATTGGATTTCATCTTACCTTCCACACCGAGTACAAGCTTCCGGACAATTTTCTTCTTGCGGGAAATCATTTTTGCATAATCAAAACGGATATTATCCCCAAAAACGCCATACAAGTCTCCATGCAAAGCGTTTTCATAGGTTTTTGCACTGTAAAGCAAGGTCTTGGTGGGAATACATCCTTCATTCAGGCATACGCCCCCCATCGCTTTTTTCTCGAATAACGCCACTTTCAACCCTTTATGTCCGGCTCTCTCTGCCGCCACATACCCGGCGGGACCTCCACCGATAATCAGTAAATCATACATAATATTTTCTTTAGTGCCAAGAACCAGAAATCAAGAGCCAAGACTTTAAAAGCGATATTCAAACTGGTTATCGGCATAATTTGTTATTGTGAAAATTTCCAAAGGCTCTACCATATATAACAATCTAACGCCAAACTGTTCACCAAAACTTGCATTTTCTTATTCACACATTGGCACATTAGTCACATTGACTTCGTCCATTTTCTGTCGTCACTCGACAAAGCTCAAACAAGTTTGGCTATGCACTCGTTCCTAAGAAAATTGGCTCATTATATATCCAATTCCAGGTTTTCTATTTCAATCGCAATTTGCTTCAGGAAACGGGTAGCTTCCCCGCCATCCAGTGAACGGTGGTCATAAGTCAGGCTCAATCCTATAAAGGGTACAAAAGCATACACACCATCGCCAATATCCTTGGGACGCGGCACGACGGTATTCACGCCCAGTATGGCCGATTGGGGAAGGTTGATCACAGGAGTGAACATCTCCACCCCATAATTACCAAGATTCGACACCGTAAAAGTGCCCGCTTCCGGGGAAAGGATATCCGGATTCACACTTCCATTCCTGCAGGCAGCAGCGATTTCCTTGAACCGGCGGGCCAGACCGGTTATGGACAGGTCATCGGCATTTCGCACCACCGGCACCATGAGTCCTCTTTCGGTATCTACAGCCAGTCCGAGATGCACTTTATTAAAATAACGGATGGTATCACCCAGAAAATGGGAATTTACACTGGAGAACTTCTTTAAGGCTTTGATTACCGAAAAACACACCATGTCATTGAGGGTTATGTTGGTATCGAGTTGACCCTCATCCAGCATCGCTTTCATTTTTTTCCTCAATGCCAGGATATTCCTTGCATCTGCTCCCAGATGGTGGGTAAGTTGTGCCGAGTGCTGCAAGGAAGCATGCATCGACCGGGCAATAATCTTGCGCATGTTGGATATTTTCCGGTCTTCATAATCATTACCGTAGCCACTGCTCACAGAAGATGACAGGTCGGAAGCCCGAGCCGTACCGGCGAGGCCTGTTCCGGATGATTGCGGACACAGACCCTCTTCGGCAGCCAATTTCTTTGCCAGTGACGTCATCTTCGGTCGGTTCTGCAAAATCGCCTGTACATCTTTTTCTATGATACGCCCTTGGGGACCGCTCCCTAACAGGGCAGAAGTATCAATGGCATTTTTCTCTGCCAATTTCCCGGCACGGGGTGAAACCGGACTTGTACCGGACTGTACGTTTTGCAGAGCAAGATTTTCCCTCTGTCCCGGCACTTCGCCGGTTAACCGAGTAGTTACCTCCGGGTCCGTAACATCATCTCCGGAGGAATGCATACTAACCGGCTCAACTACCTCCTTCAGCAGCTCTTTCGGCTCTTTATGCCCTATCAGCAAGGAAGAAATATCTTCTCCCGGTTCCCCAACAATCATCATATTTTCAAGAACCGGCACCTCGTCGCCTTCCCTGTAGAAGCATTCAAGCACGACACCTCCCGCAGGAGATTCTTCCTCGAAGGAAGCCTTATCCGTTTCATAAGAAAAAAGGATATCCCCTTTTTTAACGGCATCGCCCTTTTTCTTCTTCAACTCCGTTATGATACAACTCTCCACCGATTGGCCCTGTTTGGGCATAATTACTACAACTGCCATTTATACTATGATTTAAGTACATATCCATTCCTTTCACTATATGAATACAAATCTTGCAGATAATATTGACAAAAGTATGGAAATTAGTCCTTCACTCCGATTAAATAATTGATTTTTTATCTGTGATTTTTGCTACAGAAAAAGAATTAATCTACAATCACAAGAATTCCTTTCAATATTGTCAAAAGATGAAGAGGTATTTATTTTGTGGCAACCCCTTTATGAACAATTTCACGCTTTTCCCGTTATATTGTTGATTTAAAGCAAAACCGAACTACGAGTCATGACGCTGAATAATAGACTTATTGAGGCCATCATTGAGCATGCTCAATCAAACAGAAATATAGCGAACCAGTTATCTGATATCTTATCAATTGGAAAAGAAGCTGTATATCGGCGATTGAGAGATGAAGTGCCTTTTTCTTTTACAGAAGCAGGCAAAATAGCCCTTGCTTTGAATATCTCATTAGACCAAATCGTCTCCGTAAAGTCGGAGAACAGAGGTGTATTTGAATTGCAGTTTCCAGACTCGACCGATATGGTCAGAGACTACACCCATTTTTTTGACTATTATATCAAGCTACTCACCGAGGTGGAATCTTATGACAACTCCAAACTAATGATTGTTTATAATTCCCTTCCACCCTCTTGTTTTCTCAATTATGACGAGCTGTTCCGTTTTCTTTTATATAAGAATGTATATCAGCTGAAATCGGATTCAACGTTCGCACCTTATTCCGAGATACCAATTCCAAGTCAACTGAGCCGGAAGCAACATCACATAGCCACTCTTCTTCGTAATATAAAATCCACTTTTTTTATAATAGACTGGACTGTATTTCCTTCATTTATCCACGAGGTACAGCATTTTTATAAATTGGGATTACTGAATTTGGATGAAATGAAGGAGATCCAAAAAGAACTCAACAGGGCAGTGGATGATTTGGAAGGATTTACTGTGTCAGGATGTTTTCCCAATGGGAATAAGGTAATGGTCTATCTTTCCAACATCGATTTCACCTCTTCACATGCATATATCGAATATGGCCCCTATTATTTCGGTCACCAGGTGCTTTTTTCGATGAACATGATTATGTCACAAAATCCGGATATATGCCGAAAACAAAAATCATGGATCGATATCCTCATCAAGTACTCCACACTCATCTCCCAAAGTGGGGAGATAGAGCGGATAAGGTACATGAAAACCCAAAGGGAATATATCGCCAATATGACCGATCTTTCAACCTTTATTTGATCGTTTTTACAAATCTGCGATGATCTAACTGGTCATTTTCTCCGTAACCGGCTCCTCTTGTATTTACATATCCTACCACCATACTCATGCGCATGGGATAGGTAAGATCCGGATTTCTCAACGTTGAAGACCAATAGAAATAGGTAGGCGCAGTGGACGCTCCGGCTGCCGGATACCTGAGGATACGAGGAAACTTTGCATCCACACTATACATCCCTGAAGCATCCGGCATATCTACATTAAATTTTTCAAATCTACTGTTTTGCTCCAAATAATCTTTATAAATGTAGATCAAATTAAGCTCACGCATTGTAGGCAATCGTAAGTTGGCATTTCCCGCTTCTCGAGTAGCCGCATTAAAAGTTACTTCTCCTTCAACATTTTCTGTTCTTCTCGAATAGGATGTATATCTTGGGGGATTGGCCGTAAAACGATATACATTTTGTTCACTGCGATGTGTGGGATCCACCCAAAATTTCCGGGCAACTTTGTTGTTTCTGATTTGGGGTTCATTCCATGAGTCATTGGTAAAATAATCATCACTCAAAAAATCTTTTGGATCCATCGTCACCTCATGCCCGGCACTGACAGGGCTATTGTTATTGGTCAAACCGTCAGGCTCCAGATTCGGATCCAAATTCCTGACGCACCTCACAGCAATATATTCTTTTGAATGGTAACCCCTCATCGTTTCTCCGTATACAAAGTTCACGCAAGGAACATTTGTATCACCGAACAGGGGGGGCAACTGTTCATTAATTTGGGGATAGGCAGTTTCATGTGTGCTATTAAAGTTAGATCTGGCAAAATAGGGGAAAGCAGGAGATGAATAATCCCCACTGGCAGCCATTTCTTCTGTTCGAAAAGGAGAGGTATGACGGCTGTCACTGTTATCTGCCACCCACACCCCCAACAATTGCGAATAAGAGGGTGCATACCACAAATTTTCTATATCGGCCGGAGAATGTGAACGACAATAATCTGCAATATTCTTAAGACTACCCGTGATATAAGTGTCAGTCGTTCTTTCCACCACCAGATAACGATCGTATTGATATTTATCCGGACCGTAATTACCTGATACAGACCTGCCATTTGCCGCCAATCGTGCATAATCAGGTCTTATACTTTCGTGGCCGAAGAATCCCACCAGATCGGCATTGGCTTGTGCCAAAATCAATTTATGACGCTCACCTTCTTTACTGAGCGAGACATACACATCTGCAAATCTGAATCCTTCCAATTCGGCATTCTTTGCGGCAAACCGTCCCATCCTCATCGTATTGAGATGTTCATGGAATTGTATTCTCACAGGTCCATTATTTGATCTGCGCCATTGTTCGACCGTTGTTCTATTTTTATAGTCTGTCGACCTGCAATTAAAAGTTGAAGGAGCATCAGCCAACATCACCCAGCTGAGATGTGTGGGGGCATCAGCAGGAAATTTGCCGTTCTCCACATAGCCTCCATCACTTTTACGCGTTGGCATGAGCCTCACATCAGAGACAGAAGGAGAGGCAGTACCGGCAGGATAAGCAATATTGGTAAAATGACAATCGATATATTGCTCTCGTCTGACTTTAATATCTTTGGCCAAGGTGGTATATTTGACTGTCACTGATGTCTCATCTCCCGCCTTAAAATTATCAGGCAAACTCCCCACCAACAGATATTCTTTCATTCCCGGTACAGGTTTGCCAAATTCGTCATATTTATCAACCACAACTATTCGGGAGTTTAAAACACTTCCGGCATTGAGGATTGTGATGTCGGAAGAATCCCATCCACCGTTTTTTTCATTGGTAATGGTAGTCAATACGTATTCATACCGCGTCTTGTTTCCCGCAAACCCTCGGGTAAAATAGGTCGGTTTCCCATAAATAGTAACTGCCAGATTAGAGAACCCGAGAAAATTCCCTGCTCCGTTTGTAATAAAATTATAGGCATCACTTACATCCGCGATGATATGTACCACACTTCCGTTGAGAGGATGCTCCAGTGCTTCCGCTTCGGTATCGAACCCATATCCGTTGACAGTAACTTTTAAGTTGTAATTGGTATTTCGTGTGAAATTGAGGTATTCCTTTTTTGCCTCATTATAGAAATCTATGCGATAGAATCCCTCTTTTCCCTTATAACGACCGTGCAGCATAAAGAATGTGCGATTATCCAACGGAAGTTTTTCATCTTCCGCTTCCTCGGCAACATTGAGACGTTCCGCCGAGTAAGTGACAGTATATTTGTTATAACCAGCCTCATTATAGAATTCCGCCTCGTTGGGGGCATCATTTTCAGGGGTAGGAAAAACAAACCCCTTATCTTTCAATCGAAAGACCCTGTTCCCCAAATACTGAAAGTCACCTCCTTCTTGAATATTAAAAGTAATTTTGGCCAATGAACGGATTAACCGTATGCGGTTCTGTTCAGTACCTATCGAGGTCTGGGTACGAAAATTGGTTTGTATCTCACCGGTCATCGGGAAGAGTTGTCCGTTGCCATTATTAACGGCATAGGTCAATTTTCGAATTTCGGTCCAGGTTTGTCCTACGGATATATCTTCGGTTGCCGTATTTGCCAGAAAACGAATCGTCGTGTTATTGTTCGACGGGCTGTCGAGTTCAACTTTTCCATTGATTTTCGTTCCCTCTACAGTAGTATAAGTAACAGCTTTTTTCTCTAAAAGTGTATTGTCTTCCCCTGCCCCGTCAAACACGAGCAGCCACAAAGAGTTTATTCGGCCTTCACCGTCATGAGGTCCATCATGGGATGCTCTTACTTCCCCCTCTACCTGTATCTCGTCCGGAGTTGTAATATATACACTGAAATTAGTATTACTTTGCACAACATGTGGTGAGTCAATTTCTTCACTTATACATGAGCAAAGGAGTAGCGCCAAAGACCAAATCAATAATACTTTTATCTTCATATAATTATTTTTTGACTGATTGATACTGCACACCTTCGAAAAGGTCTGAACCAAAATCAAACAACAACCGCTTCAATTGTGATGCTGAACACTTTTTTCCCTGCTGTGGAAAAATGGACCAGTACCGGCACTTTTTCTTTACCTCCAAAGCCATCTCCCCGGTACTTGACGGTCAACAGGTAAGAGGCTCCGGGATGACCGGAAGGGTTCGCAGTCCATTCCAATGAAAAACCACTCTCTTGCACCTCATAAAAATCACTCTCTGTCAAATCAAGATTTGTGTATATAATGAATTGCTTTTCTCCGGAAAAGCCGCCGCTTGCTACAGATGTAACAGGCATATATTTGGAACTGATGTCGACGAAAGACTCTTTGGGTACAGCAATATTAATCTCACCATATATATTATTCCATCCTTCCACTATATTATATACATCCAGTTCGTAGGTAAGCAACTTACCATGCAACAATGTATTCAGCCGATAAATTGTGTTTCTGCGGATATCATAATTCCTCCCATTTCCGCTGTGTTGGAATAGAGGAATATCGTAATTAAAGTCCTCACCTCCACCGGAAGCCACGATTCTGATTTTTGTGGCATCTGTTTCGCTACCATCAATATTTTTCCGTTCCGCCATATACCGGTTAAGAATGTTTCCGGTAAAGGGTGCGCCTTCTGTGTGGAACACATCATTTGTCACATCGTAATTGTCTTCGGTTATCGGTTCTGTCAACTCTTCAAGTAGTGCATATTGACGGTTGGCATTAAAAAGAGAGACAGACTTTATCGTATAATACTTGGCAGTCTCGAACAACATTCCGGTCTGTGTGTCTACATTACTTATATTTACCTCCACCTTAGCAATCGTACGCTTGAGCTCTATGGCAGGATTTATCACTGCCGGGGTCAGTTCGGAGGCCGATTGATCGTAGGGTATGGTCATCTCTTGCAATCCCAGCATCGGGATACCCGATCGGCCTGTCACCGCAAGAGATAATTCTTCCGTTGTGGTAATGGTATTTTCTATATTCTGCAGTAGCTGATTATCTTGTAATTCCTGTTGGTGGATAATTGTCTCTAATTTCCACTCCTTCTTCTCATTGGCAACCAGCACAAAGAGATAGTCGGCCGGTTCTATTTTCAGTTCCATCTGAATCTTGGTAATTGTCGTCCCGGTACCATCAGCATATTGATAAGATTTTTCTCCCGGGTCGGTTACTACTCCCGGTTTTTTAAACAACACATTACGTTGTATCGCTCCGTCTTGGTCAAAAGCCATAACACGCACAGTACCTATATTATTCTCCAGCTGAGTTCCCTCTTCTTCTTGCTCTTCATATCCGGCAGTCTCCTCATTCACCATTCCACTCCTGATAGAGGAAGCATCGCCATTCATAGGCTTCGCATAGCCGACATCAATGGTTGCAAGAATCCTGACAGGCATCTCTTCTCCTGCCAAAAGATGCTCACTTCCCACTTCACACCCTTCAATCAAAGCACATAAGACAAAGAGAATAAGATAAATATAATTATGCAGCAATTTCTTTTGCATATTATTCAACTATAACCTCTCTTTTTATCACATTCCAATCGTTGACGACCACTTTCATCAACATATAATTTTCTCCTTTTTCAGGATTCTCCTGAAAAACGATCACAATATTAAAGTCATGATCACATTCCAATTTGTAGGGAGGTTCACCCGAGTCTCCCCGATACATGATTAAATCGTCTACCATATTCACCTCATATACCACCTTTCCGGTTGTAGTATTCGTGATGGCAAGTCGTACATTCCTACCTTCGGCTAACTTCATCACTACAAAATCGGTTTTTAATAATTTACCGTTACGGCTGACAGTCGACAAATAATCAAAACGTGAGTCTTCGGCAAAATCACCGTTAAAGTCATATACTCCGTTATTATCGGTAATTGACACACTATAATCATCACTCTCAGATAAACCATGAATAGTAATACGGATACGGTTTGTGAGCTC
The DNA here is from genome assembly GCF_002410825.1 of Proteiniphilum sp. UBA5384. GTDB lineage: Bacteria > Bacteroidota > Bacteroidia > Bacteroidales > Dysgonomonadaceae > Proteiniphilum. The sequence continues at coordinate 80,599 of NZ_DHOS01000032.1, forward strand.
CTGCATGTTAAATTCGACCTCATCGAAAACAGTTCCTTTACCCGTTCGGTCTTCAATAGTCAAAGGATCTGCCTCTCCCCAATAAATTACCGTAGGTTTTCCGGTATATTCAGACGATTGTCTTTGCAAGGCAACCAAAAGTTCATTTTTCTTTGTTCCGCCCTTTTTAAATGGTGTAAAGTCATAAGTAGACAGGTCGCTTCCGCCCCATGCCACAAATGTAAATGTTCCTATCCTGTAGAATGATGTCATAAGCCGGTAATCGGCAGAAATTTTAATATTGTCGCTTTGGAACATCTCAACCAAAACTTCATTTTCATCAAATACAAATACTTTCACCTGCTTGATTTCCTCGGGATATTCCCTCCCGCTTGCACATGGTGATTGTCGATAAAAGCTAAAGTAGACACCTTGTGGACAATCCTTTAAATCGTCGTACAAAAGAGATTCGCATCCTGTTGTGAATAACAGCATCCCAATCAGGATTAGCAAGATATTTAATTTTCTTCGCATTTGAGTTTATATTTGGCAGACAGGATAAAATATCAACACAATCAAACGGGAAATTCCCGTTTGATTGTATCGATCTGAATAGAGTAATTATTGCAGGACAATACCTTCGCGTATTACTACATTCCAAGGAAGCACAACCGCTTCCACTCTCATATAGGTTTCGGTAGGTTCTACATTGGGATCAGTAGGATCCGGCAAATCGTTTTTCTCATCTTCTTCAGGTCTTGGTAAGTTCGGGTCGTTGGGATCTGATTCATCCCAAGGAAATCCTAAACCTGCAAACTCGAGAATATCCAGCATATAAGCATTATTACGACGTGTGTCGGCATTTACAATCACGTTGGGTTTACTACCATCTTTCGTTTGACGATTCCAAAGTGTACGGTAACCGCAACGTCCGTCGGTATAAGTATAATATTTCTGTCCCGGTGCAGTCACGCTCGATTCGGCAGCCTTAGAAGAGGCATATAGCAGTCCATCTTCCACCCCTTTATAAAAGGTTTTTCCTTTTTCTATTGATCCACTCGTTAACTTCCATACCAATACACCTTCAACGGCGCCGGCGTCGTCTTTACCGGCTTCACTATAAGTTCCATCATCATTCTTCACATAATATTTCCCTGTACCCTCTTTGGATACCAGATTCGATTCGTCACCATCGACTGTAAGTACCGATTCAGGATGATAAGTAGCATACACTTTTGCATACGCAAAGCGATAGTAACCCAAATCCTTCATATCGGTTCCGGAGATATCGCCGGAATTTTCAAGGAAATAAAACACCCGGGTAGTAACGGCATCTACAGCGGCACCCGCAGCGTTTACCTCTTTAGCAGTAGAAATATCTTTAGAAACGTTATCAACACCAAGACGAACCAATCCGGCCGTATAAGCTGCATCACTTTCTTTAACGGGTGCTATCTCATGGATTGCCGAAGTAAAATCCGCATATGAGTTATCATCCTCTTCGCCCAAGGTCCTCTCCCCTGCATTATCTTTAAAAAGATATGTTTTGGTAGCACCGTTCACCGCCGCATAAGTGAGATCACTGACAGTAGCTACTTTGGTATTTCCTTGTTTAATATCACCATTAAAATCAGCCGACTTCCTCACGATTCCCTTGCTGACAACACGTTCCACCGCTATTCCGGCAAACACGTTATCATCTTCGTTTGTACCATTCATTGCCTGCAGTTTGGTGATACCCGGTTGGATATCTTTTTCAAACATAGCTGAAGTCATGGTGAAGTTAGGAGACATCAACCGTGTTACCTCTCCTTCATATACGGTGGTACCGGTGGCTTCAGCATTCCCCAATGCAACTCCATTGTCATTAAATACCAAGGCCATTTTGTGTTTACCCTCTTTGGTTGCCCAAGGGGCAGTATTGTATTTAGTATTACCTTCAGCCCAAAAAGTATTATCGGCACCCGCATTGTCAGCGAAAGCCCAACTTGCATTGCCTGCCGTACTCAGCATTTTGAGAGTACGCATTGTCTGTTCAGCATTGGTTCCGGCATTGTCTCCTTGAGAATCATCCAATGCACGGGTACCATTCTTTTTCACTGTTATACTTACACTGGAGTAAGTAGTTCCTTTTGCCATATTTCCACCGTTGTCGATTTCGTCCTTGTCGGAACAAGATACCGCAACAGCAATCATGACACCCATCAAAAAAAATCTGCTTATTTTCATAAATAAATAAAAATTAAAAAAATTAAAATTGCTCTATATTCGCTATATATCAGATTGGTCGAAACGCTATCAAAGCTTTTAAATTAGCCAATCATCAAAATAAAAATTCATAAAAATGACTATTCTCCTATATATTTTATCAGTTGCTCCATATTCTGTTTTGCAAGAGCATCCCCTTCCTCAGCCGCTTTGAAGAAACAATCTTTGGCCTTATCATAATCTTCCATCAGCGCATAACCTGCACCCAACACGTTCCATACCTTTGGTTCATTTTCGAATTGCTTCAGACGTTCTATCGCAACACTGTATTCACCATCCTCGATTTTGGCAACTGCTACATTCAGACTGACAATCACATCATCGGGATGGTGTTTCAAAGCTTCAGCAAAGAGTTCATTGAATCGGTCGCTTCCGGCTTGATATTGCTGAGACAGGAAATAGTATTCGTTGAGCGACATCTCTGACGGTCTCTCCTTATATCTTTCCTTCACTTGTGCGAGGTTGAAGTTTTCCTCTACCTCATAGTCTATATTCATTTCAATACGCCTTATCCGGGGGTAGTAATCATGAAGCAGGATTTGATACACACTTCCGCCATCCAGTTTTTTCAATGGTTCATCTCTTTCGTCGGGGTTGGCGATATTGTCAATAATATCCAATACTTGTTGTTTGTGCCTCAATGAAGAGGCCTCAATCTGCAATTTCAATTCTTCCCAATCTTCACCGCGACCGGAAACACGCATCATATTTCTTGGCAATTCATGCTCAGCGGCAATATAGTCGGCAAAAGCATTAGCCCTTCTGACCGACAACTTTTTGTTGTAATCCATCGAGGCTTCAGGAGAAGCATATCCTACAATTTCGACAGCTGTGATCCGGGCTCCCTCAATATTTTTAACTCCACTCACCAGATCGTTGGCGCGCTTGATGGGTACAGCATTATTTTTATAGTCAGGTAGTATATCCGCCTCATCTACTCTAAAATTGATTATTCCCAAGAAATTGACCGCCCTCTTGGTCGGTTGCACTACCGGAGATACATAGTTAATCTTTGGAATAAATGGCTCTTTTATGAAATTGTCAGCGATAAGAAGGATATCACTCCCTTCATCGCATGAAGCACATCCTGTGAGGTTTGCCAACAAGTCTAGCGAAGACTTTCTCATCCATGGCTCATAAGGAATGATTTCCCTATACACTACCTGTTGTGGGCGCCCATTGCTCCGTTTGATGATCTGTCGGGGCATAGGATCCAAGTCAAGCTTACCCTGTAAACGTTGCATCCTCTCCAGGACTTTACTTCTGGCGGAACCAACCAGTAACACGGGACTAAGTATTATCTCCCGGTCCCCTTGGGATGAGGTTAATCTTGGTGTGATATACATCATCTGCTCCGATTTAACCTCCAACCTGTCTAGAATAAGATCGAAAGCAATCGACAGCATTCCTTCCTCTTGAATGAATTCTTGATTATCGACCCTAATATACTGTAAGTAACCTGTTTGACCGGGAACAACTATCGGAAAAAACAATAATAGAAAAAGCAGGTATTTTAGTTTCATAATCGTTACTTACTTTATAAAATAAATTAAGGAGACAGCCGCTTTTGTGACTCCGAAATAGTTATATTTTCCTTCGCTCACTTTAGCACCACAATGTTGACATGGATACTTATCATAATGTATTCGGGCATATCCTCCTCCCATGCTCAACTCTAAATTCCACAGGGGATGTATCAACCATTGATATCCATAACTTACACCTGCCCCATAGAGATAGCCTTCGTAGCGATGATCCTTCAGTTTGGATAATCTTCCCATCGGGATATCCATGCCACCCACATTAAATTGCATTCCATGAAGGTGTAATCCTACAAAATGTTTCATAAAAGGCTCACAGAACCAATATCTTATTTCCGGCTGGATCATCAGATGTTTCAATTTCCTATTTTGGGAAAAAGTCCATAAGTTTACCCCCAAAGGAACATCCAAAGTTGTTTTTCCTCCGGTTCTAAACTCTGTCCCCACGGCAATGGTGGTGGACGCATCATAAAGGATATTGGTTTTTATCCCAATTGTCTGGGATTTAGAACATATCGAAATCAGTAACGATATGATTCCGAAACAAATCCGTAACTTTCTTGACATATAACTTCTATTTCGATAAAAAAGCTGTAATTCCTTAATTTCAATCTCTAATCACAAGAGAACCCACCGATAACCACGTAAACATTAAGAATATGAATATATCTTCTCATTCTATCAACCATAGCATGCTCCAATAGAGCCACACAAAAGTATGATTCCATAAGAATATAAGTCGTCCGGTTTTCAGGTTTTCCCCAATTATATTTTTCTATTTAGGGAACAGACAGACTTAAAAAATGGCTTATATAGGAAATAAACAGATGAATAGTTTTTGTAATTTCGATTATCGAAACAATAATTTAAATTACAGTCTAAATACGAAAAAACAGCAAGCAATAAATGATATTTAGAATATGAATGTGAACGCTAAAAGAAACCAATCGAAAATAAATAGAATAAATAGATTAATGCAAGAATTTCCCCAAGACTTATGTTATTGCCTTCATGGCTTGTTTGTAAAATATATTTTTTAATCCGGTCCTACGTACAGTATGAAGTATGTAGGACCGGATTTTCCATGTAATAATATTTCTTAGTCCCCACTCATTTTACATTAAATGCAATTCTTAATTCATCGATCTCCTTGTCACCTATAGGTTGCAGAGATCCAATTGAAGCGGCCATCACCAGAGAGTTCGCTGAGAATTCAGCCACTTCCAGGTAATCGAAAGTATTCAATAATTTATCACCGGTGACAAAAACACTGTCGTTCTCCACCAGGATAACCCGGTTATTGTTGAACATTTTTGCCACGCTGTCCACATCATTATAAATGAGCCCGAATGGTATGGAGGGGACGTCCTGCAGGAAAATCCAACTTTCGGGGATAGTGCGTACATCAAATCTTGATCCACTCACCGCATGCGCCATCAAGTTTATGGGCTGAGTGCAGATGATAGAGTTGATATGCGGGTTCAACTGATAAATACGTTGATGCAGGGCAACCGACCGGCTGGGTGTTTTCCCCGCTTCGGCCATGCCATTCTTTACCTGCACAATATCCCCGGGCACAATATCCCATCTTGCCACATTACGGGGGGTAATGAGAAAATCATTGCCCTTCCAGCGTACCGATACCGTACCGTATGTTGATATCATCAAACCCTGATCACAAGCACGGCGGATAATGTTCACCATTTCGGTGCGGATTGCCCGCTCCTCAGAAGGATGCTCGATATCCATAAAACCAGGAATATTGGTTGGCAGGTGATTTACATATTGGGATACCTGTTCATCACTCAGATAAATTACCTGCCCCAGCCTTTTGGCATTCACGATGGTACGGCAGCAAAACTCCAGCGTTTCAAACCGTTGATAGGCGTCCATCATGTCTGTTCCACCCAATACCACTCCATGATTTTCCATAATCACCGCTTTATAACGGTTATCCTTGAATTCAAAAGCAATCTTCTCGCCCAGGTCTTCACTTCCCGGGGTACCATAAGGCGCAAAACCGATATCACCGCAAATATTATGTGCTTGGGGGACAATTTTGGTATCCGGTACAATGCCGGCGATGCTGAAAGCGACGAGTGCCGGCGGATGTGCATGGATAATGGCCGTTATCTCCGGTCTGGATTCATAAATAGCCTTATGAAAGGGGAGTTCCGAAGAAGGTTTGTGCAACCCGAGAACGGTTCCGTCCCTTTTCACCTGCATAATGTCTTTGGTAGTGAGCGAACCTTTGTCCACTCCCGAAGGGGTGATCCAGATATCACCGTTCTTATCCCTAATAGAGACATTTCCTCCCGAAGTAGTGGTCATCCCTCTACTATATATTCTTCCGATGATCACATTGATTTGTTCTACCGGATGCATCAAATTGACATCTAATTGTTTCATATATCTTATAATCAAAAGTCAAAAACCAAGATTTTTTAAGTTAATAATTAAAAGTGAAAATCCTGACAAATATATCGCATTCAGCTCTTCCGTTCATTCAATAATTGATTTTTCTTCTATTATTTTTGGCATAAAAAAAATGCGTGATGCATTATCAAAAAACACAGTCATAAAATCATTTATCTGATTGTATATATTCAATTTATCGTGTACGTTTGCAAACAATCTAAAAAAAAAATCGAATCTAACCTCATCATGAGCGTAAATAATTCAATATCATTCTTGGCTATCGATTTAGGCGCCAGCAGCGGTAGAGCCATACTGGGAACCATGCAGGACGACAAGTTGGAGTTGAAGGAAATAAGCCGCTTTCCCAATCCGATCATTGAAATAAACGGTCGTTTATATTGGGATTTGTTTCATTTGTACAATCAAATAATAGAGGCATTGCGGGAAGTTAAATCACATAAGTTACCTGTCAAATCGCTGGGTATTGATACATGGGGGGTAGACTTCGTTTGCTTCGGGAAGGACGGTGAGCCGTTGCGTATGCCTTATAGTTATAGGGATCCCCACACAATGGATGCTCCGACACATTTTTTCACCAAGATTCCCAGGGAAGAGGCATATAAAAAAACAGGAATTCAGATCATGAACTTCAACACGTTGTTCCAATTGGATACCCTGCTAAGAGATAATTCACCTATCTACCCCATAATCAATAAGATATTATTTATGCCGGATGCGCTTTCTTATTTATTGACAGGAGAAATGGTCACTGAATATACGATCGCCTCCACGGCACAAATGCTCAATCCTTACACAAAACAGTTCGAAGAGTCATTCCTCAAAGCCTTGCAACTGAATAGTAATCACTTTGGCATGCAAGTATTTCCGGGATACAAAATAGGGAATATATCTTCTTCCGTACAGCGCCTTACAGGATTACAGGATTTATCCGTCGTTGCCGTAGCCGGTCACGATACCGCCTCGGCAGTTCTGGCTACACCGGCAAGAAATGAAAACTTCGCTTATCTAAGTTCGGGAACATGGTCGCTGATGGGGATAGAATCGGAAGAGCCTGTCATCAACGAAGAGACTTTTGCATTGAATTTCACCAATGAAGGGGGAGCGGACGGATCAATCCGCCTGTTAAAAAATATCTGTGGAATGTGGTTGATTGAGCAATGTAAAAAGGAATGGGAAGATAAACAAACCGTGAGGTATGAGGAGATAATGGCTGCAGCAAAACAATCAACACCATTTCAATGTTTTATCAATCCCGACTCACCCTGCTTTGCAGCTCCCCGCTCTATGACCACCGCCATACAGACTTATTGTAAAGATACAAACCAGCCTATTCCTCAAACAATGGGAGAAATAGCCCGTTGCATTTACGAAAGTCTGGCTTTCCGTTATAGACAGGTTTTAGCAAATCTGCAAGAATTGGCCACATTCCCTATCGATACTGTACATATTATTGGAGGAGGCGCCCAAAACAAACTACTCAACGCCTTTACGGCAAATGCTATCGGCATGCCGGTAGTAGCAGGACCGTCGGAAGCTACGGCGATGGGAAATATTTTACTGCAGGCTAAAGCCGCCGGCATAGTCCACAATAAACAAGAGATGCGCCAAATCGTACGGAATTCTGTTGATCTTGACATATTCGAGCCCGAAGATAGAGTACTATGGAATAATCACTACAATGATTACTTAAGTGTTTACAGGGAAATATAGATGATTCGGTGATGTGATGATGATTGAATGTAAAAATAAAATAATCGTATGAAAGAAGAACAATTGAAAAAAGCGTATGAAGATGCAAAAGCACAATATGCATCCTTAGGAGTAGATGTGGAGCAAGCCATGGAGAAACTGGACAATCTCTCCATATCCATCCATTGTTGGCAAGCAGATGATGTTTTGGGATTTGAAAATCCGGGCGGCGGGCTTTCCGGCGGTATTCAAACAACCGGCAACTATCCCGGAAGAGCCAGGACAATAGAGGAGTTACGAAACGATCTGGAGAAGGTGGTCTCATTAGTTCCCGGCACACACAGGATAAGCCTCCATGCCATTTATGGCGATTTTGGAGGTGAGTTCGTGGATCGCGACCGGATTGAACCGAAACATTTCCAATCATGGATCGACTGGGCAAAGAAAGTAGGTGTGAAACTCGATTTCAATTCAACCTTCTTCTCCCATCCTAAAAGTGAAAGCGGATATACCATGTCGCATTTCGACCCCGAGATCAGGGAATTCTGGAAAGAACACCTCCGCCGTTGTCGACGCATTGCCGCAGAGATGGGACGCCAACAAGGGGATCCTTGTGTCCATAACATCTGGCTCCCCGACGGAGAGAAGGATAAAACCGTTTCCCGCTTCGCCCACAGGCAACTCTTAAAAGAAGCCCTCGATGACGTTCTTTCTGAAAAGATCAGTACCGATTATCTAAAAGATTGTATGGAATGCAAGCTATTCGGTATCGGCAGCGAGAGTTATGTGGTGGGATCACATGAATTTTACATGGGATACACAGTAAAAAACAATATGATGCTGACTCTCGACGCAGGACATTTCCACCCAACCGAGGTAATTTCTGACAAAATCTCTGCCATATTGAATTTTGTTCCGGAACTGAATCTGCATGTGAGTCGCCCGGAACGCTGGGACAGTGATCATGTGGTAATCCTGACCGATGAGCTAATGGCTCTCTCTCAGGAAATTATCCGCTCCGGACAAGCCGACCGTGTGCATGTCGGTCTTGATTATTTTGATGCGGCCATCAATCGTCTGGGTGCTTATGTAGTAGGTATCCGCTCCACACAAAAAGCCATGCTGCAAGCGTTTCTCGAACCGACTGAAAAGCTGAGGGAATTCGAGAAGCAGGATAAGAATTTCCAACGGATGGCTTATCTGGAAGAATTGAAATCGATGCCTTGGAATACTGTTTACAACTACTATTGCCTGCAGAAGAAAAGGCCTATCGGTGACGCATATATCAATGATATCCAGGAGTATGAAGACAGGGTAACCTCTAAACGAGTCTAAACGATGAATACAATTCTGGGGTTAATCATTATTGCTGTGGGAAGTATGGGCCAATCAAGCTCATACGTCCCCATCAATAAAATAAAGGAATGGTCGTGGGAAAACTTCTGGCTGATGCAGGGAGTTTTCGCATGGCTGATCTTCCCTCTTTTGGGGGCAGTCATGGCCAATAATCCTTCCGATTTAATCGGAATTTATACCGCCAACGCCTCTGCCTCATGGCAAGCTATAGGTTACGGAATACTTTGGGGTGTAGGAGGATTGACTTTTGGATTGAGTATGCGTTTTTTGGGCATTGCTCTCGGTCAATCAGTAGCTTTGGGAACCTGTGCCGCTTTCGGTACAATTATTCCTGCGATGCTTACCGGTACGGATCTTTTCTCGCCCAAAGGATTGGTTTTATTGTTAGCCGTTGCCGTCACCCTGGCAGGTATCGCATTGGTTGGGTATGCCGGAAGCCTTCGTTCGAAAAATATGTCCGAAGAAGAAAGAAAAAAAGCAATCAAGGATTTTGCACTCAAGAAAGGACTTCTCATCGCGTTGTTTGCAGGCGTAATGAGTGCCTGTTTCAATCTGGGATTGAGTGCAGGAGCACCGGTAAAGGAAGCATCCATTGCAGCAGGAGCAAAAGGACTATTTGCACAGAATCCCGTCACGCTGCTGGTCACCATTGGCGGATTTATAACCAATCTGGTTTATTGCCTCTATATGAACCGGAAAAATAAAACCGGTGGTGAGATAAAACGTTCATCGCGACCTGTTTTAATAAATAATCTTCTGTTTTGTGCACTGGCAGGACTTCTCTGGTACACCCAGTTCTTCGGATTGGGTATGGGACAGAGCTTCTTTGAACCGGGCAGCGTGATGATGGCATTTTCATGGAGTATACTGATGTCACTGAATGTAGTTTTCAGCAACGTATGGGGTATTATCCTGAAAGAATGGAAAGGTGCAGGAAGAAAAGCAGTCTTCTTCCTGGTCATCGGTATGGCGGTATTGATATTCTCTTTGGTGATACCTAATATGTTTTAGCTTATAGATTTTTTTTTTATCTTTCGACCACAATAGAAATAAAAGGCAAATCTAAACGGAGAAAACATGAGATACAATGATTTCGGCATTGATTTTAAATACCTTTTGGTCAATGAAAGGGATAAAAAATTCGGATTGACTGTCAGCACAGTGGGTTTTCAACCCATAACGCCTAATATGGTCTATCCTTCCACCGATCATCCTAAAAGTTACTACTTCACTCCCAATAGCGGGAGAGTATTATCAGAATATCAGATCGTATATATCAGTAAAGGAAAAGGCGTCTTCTCCTCCGATGCCACTAAAAAGACGAATATTGCCAAAGGGCAGGTCATTTTCCTTTTCCCGGGCCAGTGGCATACCTATTGCCCGTTGAAAGAAACCGGGTGGAACGAATATTATATCGGCCTTGAAGGAAAAATCATTGATGATATTGTAGAGAATGGGTTCATATCTCCGGAGAATCAAATCCTGAATGTAGGTGTGAACGAAGATCTTGTGAACCTGTTTTCTACAGCCATCAAAGTAGCGAAAGAGGATAAAACGGCAGCCCAGCAGAATCTGGCAGGGATTGTGTTTAATATCTTAGGAACCATTCTCTCGCTGGCACAAAACAGAAATTTCGAATCGAAGGAATCTGCACAAAAAATTGAACGGGCAAAAGTCATTATGATCGAAAATATTCATAAAGATATTGACATCCAAGGTATCGCCACGAATTTGGGAATCAGCTACTCTTTATTCAGGAAATCATTCAAAGAGTATACCGGTTATGCCCCCTCACAATATTTTCAAGAGTTGAAATTAAGAAAAGCGAAAGAATTACTGGCTGAAACCAATTATTCAATAAAGGAGATATCTTACGAGTTGAATTTTAGTTCCTATGAATACTTTTTATCATTTTTCAAAAAAAGAGTCGGAGTCACCCCTATGGAATACAGAAATGCGGGAAGGGTAAAATATAACAACAGCTAACATCAGTCATACATGGGCATAAAAAAAATAATATTACTCATGTCTTTACATTTTTTCTTATTGACTGTTGTTCATGCACAGAAGCAATCTGTTCCTCATGGATTAACAGTTAATCTGTTATCCCGGACCGGAAAGGTGTACCTGAACGGTTATCCGTCCACTACACCCATAGAAAAAGCTGTTTCACAAAGGGAAAATTTCCAGTTTACAGAGATAAGTGCCCGGGTGCCATTCTTCGGATGGATAGTGCCCGCACAAAAAGAAAATACTCGGCAAACAGCTTATCGGTTACTGGTTGCTTCCCGGAAGGATTTCTTACTGAAAGATTCAGCTGATCTGTGGGATTCGGGAAAAGTGGATAAAAACAGTTCTGCCAATGTTCTTTATAGCGGTAAACAACTTGCACCGGGAAAGGTCTATTTCTGGAAAGTGAAAACGTGGAATCAGCAGGGTGAAGAATCAGGGTTTTCTGAAATTTCAGCTTTTAAAACAGCCGAGGAACTAACTGATTACGCCACAGACCGATACCCGATACAGAAACAAGACGAATATCCCGTAAAAATCAACAGGATTGGCGAGATCCGTCATTTTGCCGATTTCGGGAAAGCAGCTTTCGGCAGAATCAGGGTGAATCTCTATTCTGATACCGGAACCGACAGTGTAATCATCCACTTGGGTGAAACAGAAAAAAACGGTGCAGTGAACCGCTCCCCGGGGGCTTCAATCCGTTACTCCCAATACAAGATCGGATTGAATAAAGGGTGGAAAACTTATCTGGTCACCATTCGTCCCGATAAAAGAAATACCGGAGCACAAGCGGTACTGATGCCTGAATATATCGGGGAAGTAACTCCGTTCCGCTATTGTGAAATTGAGAATTATAACCATCCATTACAGGAAAAGGACTTGGTAAGGGAGACAGTTTTTTATCCGTTCAACGATTTCGACTCTCACTTCCATAGTTCCGACACCATACTCAACCAAGTGTGGGATATCAGCAAATACTCTATTAAAGCGACCTCTTTCCTCGGCATATATGTCGATGGGGACCGGGAAAGAATTCCCTACGAGGCGGATGCGCTAATTAATCAACTATCACATTACGCTGTGGCACGCGACTACAGCATGGCGCGATACACACATGAATACCTCATCCGGAAACCGACATGGCCGACCGAATGGCACCTACAGTCTGTTCTCATAGCATGGGAGGACTATATGTACACCGGTAATACACTCTCTTTGGCACATTTTTATGAAGACCTTCAGGCAAAAACCCTGATGGCGCTCTCCGATGAGAATGGATTTATCAGTACACGTACCGGGAAGGTAACGCCGGAAGTACTTCAATCAGTCCATTTCAACGGGGAAATACGTGATATTATCGATTGGCCCCATACCGGCATTCTCGGGTTGGAGAAGGAAGAAGGCGGTGAAACCGATGGATTTGTCTTCACCGATATCAACACGGTAGTCAATGCTTTCCATTACAGGACGCTGGTTTTGATGGCGCAAATCGCGGAAACATTGGGTAAGACAGATGACCGGAAGTTTTATGACAAACGTGCCGCCAAACTAAAGCAATCTTTTAATACATATCTTTTCGATCACAAAAGAGGCGTGTATATGGATGGCATCGGAACGAATCATGCGTCACTTCATGCCAATATGTTCCCGCTTGCTTTTGGGCTGGTGCCCGAAAAACAGATCGACGGGGTATTGAAATTTATCCGTTCCCGTGGGATGGCCTGCAGTGTTTACGGCTCACAATTCCTGCTTGACGCCATCTATGATGCCAATGATCCGGAATACGGATTGCAGCTACTGACATCTACCGGAGAAAGGAGCTGGTACAACATGATCCAGGTAGGTTCCACGATCACATTGGAAGCATGGGACAACAAATACAAACCTAACCAGGATTGGAATCATGCCTGGGGTGCCGCGCCTGCCAACCTCATTCCGCGAAAACTAATGGGTATCGAACCGCTGGAACCGGGATTCCGTAAGATCAGCATCAAGCCACAGCCGGGTCCACTCAAATCGGCCGAAATCAAACATCCCACTATTCGAGGCGATGTAACGGTCAGTTTCACCAATAATCCCGGACAGTCGTTCCGGCTTGAAGTGGATATTCCTGCCAATACAACCGCAGAGATATACCTCCCTTTCTATACCGGAAGCCAAACTATATATATCAATGGCCAGTCGGCGAAATATATACAAAAAGGAAATTTTTCAGTTATGGAGGATGTTGGCTCAGGAAAATGGACTTTTGTAGTAGAACGTTGAATAAAAATTTACGATCATCATTCAATTATCATTTAACTTATTTCTTGAATAAATATAATGTCTAATGAAGTTTTATAATTTCTCTCTTTTATTATTTATCATACAGATTTTTCTTAATTGCACGGGTAAAAATCATCATTCTGAGTTCAATATACAATTGAAAACAAGCGACGGAGAATCTGTCGCACTTGGAGATCCGTTTGTATACAAACATAATGGAACTTATTATATGACCGGCACTTCTAATCCCGACAATGGCTTCGATTACTATATCTCAAATAATCTTACAACATGGGAATATAAAGGGCCACTTTTTCGTCCTTCTGAAAATCATTTTGGGGAAGAATTCTTTTGGGCGCCCGAGGTGAAATATTATCAGGGAAAGTTTTATCTCACCTACTCATCCCTTGACAAGGAGAGTGGTCTTCTCCTCTCCGCATTGGCCGTAAGCGACAAGCCGGAAGGGCCATTCAGTGAACTTTACGCACCCTGGTTCAATATCGGGAAATCTGCCATCGATTGCCATATATTCGTGGATGATGACCGGAATCAAACACCATATCTCTTTTTCAGTCAAAATGGAGTAAAGGATAATTATTCCTATGGGAAAAATTACGCTGTGCGCTTAACTAAAGACTTATCAGGATTCGAAGGTGAACCGGTGCTTGTGGGTGAAGCCTCACAGGAATGGGAGAAAGTGGACTATGCAACCAACCGGTGCAATGAAGGTATTTTTGTATTAAAATATGCAGGGAATTATTACATGACCTATTCAGCAAACCACACTTCTTATAGTCATTACGGGATTGGAACCGCGAGGGCTGAACATCCACTCGGTCCATGGATCAAGGACGAAAATAATCCCGTACTCTCCACTAATGAAAAGATGCGTATTTCCTCTCCCGGGCATTCCTCCATAGTAGAATCATTCGACGGTAATGAGTTGTTTATTGTATATCATGCACATCGAGATTTCGATGCGCCGAAGCCGACGGATGACCGCATTGCATATATAAGCAAACTCTATTTCAATGAAGACGGAAACCTCCGTATAGAAAAAGAATAAAATAAAAAAATATACAACCATATGAAAAATATTTTTATCACCCTCTCTTTCGCGCTATTATTTACAGGAAGTATCCATGCGCAAAAAAATGTCCTGACTGAAAATTTCCGGAATAATCTGGACAAGGATGAAATTACGAGGAGTTACATCACCCCTGTGAAAGTCGTATGGCAATCAGACAATAAAAATCAACAGGTAAAAAATACGGAAGTGCTTCTTACAAAATTCGACGGGCAATTATCCACTAATGGATCAGGCATGTGCGTACTGCGGTCGGATGACGAAGCACAGGCATCCATACTACTAGATTTCGGAACGGAGATATATGGAGGAATAGAAATAGCCGCCGCGATAAGGGAAGAAAAGAAAGCGTTGAAAGTCCGTGTACGCTTAGGTGAATCGGTTTCCGAAGCAATGAGTAACGCGATAGACAATAGTGTACCGGGGATGAATTCTGCCACCAATGACCACTCGTTAAGAGATTATACGCTGGAGATACCCTGGCTGGGCACTGTGGAGGTGGGAAATTCCGGATTCCGATTTGTCAGGATAGACCTCTTGGACAAGGATGTCAACCTGCCGATACGGTCTGTAAGAGGAATCTTCCGGTACAGGGACATCCCTTATTTGGGTTCATTCAAATGTGATAACGAACAACTGAATGAAATATGGGAGACGGGAGCCTATACCGTCCACCTAAATATGCAGGAATACCTGTGGGACGGGATAAAGCGTGACAGGTTGGTGTGGCTGGGAGATATACATCCGGAGATCATGACCATCAGCACCGTGTTCGGTGATCAGGAAGTGGTGAGGAAAAGTCTTGATTTCGGAAGGGACACCACTCCCCTGCCCGGATGGATGAACGGCATTTCCTCCTACTCACTATGGTGGATCATCGCCCATCGCGATCTCTACCTCTATAACGGAGACTTGGATTATTTGAAAGCGCAACAGCCCTATCTCTCCGGGTTGCTCAATCAGATCATTTCAAAAATAGATAAAAACGGCAAGGAAAATCTTGATGGAGGGCGCTTCCTTGATTGGCCCACGGCTAATGAGAAGGATGTTATCCACGCCGGTCTCCAATCCCTGACGCTTATGGCCATGGAAGCCGGAAAGGATATTGCCGGATGGCTGAACGACGGTGAAATCAGCAAACTATGTGCAGAAACAGCCGGATCATTGAGAAAACATCGCCCGGTTGATCATGGAAATAAACAAGCCGCTTCACTACTCGCTTTGGCCGGTATATTGTCTCCTACCAAGGCATCCCCGGTCATACTCAACAACGGAGCCAATGATTTTGCCACCTTCTACGGCTATTACATGCTGGAGGCATTGGCTAAAGACGGTAAATACCGGGAAGCGATGGATATTATTTCCGATTATTGGGGCGCGATGCTCGATTTGGGCGCCACCACCTTCTGGGAAGATTTCAACTATGCCAAACGCGTGAATGCCACCCCTATCGACCAACTACCCGAACCATCGAAGTTCAATATCCACGCCGATGGCGGTGACCATTGTTATGTCGGCCTCAGGGCCAGCCTCTGCCATGGATGGGCATCGGGACCTACTGCTTGGCTGACCGCACACGTACTGGGTATCCAGGTCGTGGAGCCGGGCGCTAAAGTAATCCGAATTCAACCCAATCTGGGCGACCTCTCTTTTGCAGAGGGCACATTCCCTACACCATATGGTATTGTGACAGTCAAGCATGTAAAACAAGCCGACGGCAAAATAAAGAGTGAAGTAGATGCGCCAAAGGAGATAAAGGTTGTAAGATGAATACTAAAACATCATCATATGTAACAATTGTTGATAAAATGCCCCATATAAGTAAAATATAATCCAATGAAGATCACTCATTATCTTACTATATCACTTCTTATCTGTGGATCATGTACATATAATCCAGAAATAAGATCAGAGCAATTATCTGCTGCATTAGAAAATGGATTTGTAATTCCGCCCGATTCAATCCAGACCAGTGTCTATTGGTACTGGATCTCCGATAACATTTCGAAAGAGGGTGCTGTAAAAGACCTGCATGCCATGAAGGAAGCCGGGATTAACCGTGCTTTTATCGGGAATATTGGGGTGGACGACCTCCCTTTCGGGAAGATCAAAGTATTGAGCGACGAGTGGTGGGAAATATTGCATACCGCATTGAAAACGGCTACGGAACTGGACATAGAGATTGGCATTTTCAACTCTCCCGGCTGGAGCCAATCGGGTGGACCATGGGTCAAACCTGAACAGGCGATGCGTTATCTCGCCTCCTCGGAAGTAGTGGTGAAAGGACCCCGGAAAATAACACAACCGCTCGAACAGCCACATGAGATGTTCCAGGATGTGAAAGTCATCGCCATCCCGTCCATAAACGGAGAAGGGATGGTATTGAATAGTAACAACGCCAAAATTGTGGCATCTCCCGTCATCTCCAACCTATCGGCGTTGACGGATAACAATCCCCGGACCGGTATCAATTTACCCGGCAATAATATGGCAATCACCTTTACAACGGACAAACCGTTTACTGCCAGAAGCCTGACTATCCAGACAACCCCCTCGCCCTTCAAGGCAGATGCCGAACTACAGGTAAAAGGGAATAATAACGAGTTCAGCACTGTATCCCGATTTGTGATTAACAGGTCAAATCCTGCTCTCAACGTCGGCTTCGATCGCTATGCACCGGTCACGATCTCTTTACCGGCCACCTCTGCTTCGGAATTCAGGTTGGTATTGAATTACCATCCGCAGAACGCGGGACTAGCGGAAGTGAACCTGAGCGCCATCCCCCGTGTGGAACGCTATAGTGAAAAAATATTGGCAAAAATGCATCCTACACCACTACCCTACTGGGGCGATTATATGTGGGCAGATCAACCGGAAGTGGATGACAAGTCGCTGATGATCACGGCCGATCAGGTGCTTGATATCTCCGACAAGATGTCTCCCGACGGAACATTGAATTGGGACGTGCCGGAAGGAGAATGGAAAATATTACGTATGGGGATGACTCCCACACAGGTAACCAACGGCCCTGCCTCACCCGAGGCGACCGGCCTCGAGATAGACAAAATGAGCAAGGAATGGGTTGCCGTTCATTTCGACGCGTTTATCGGTGAAATACTCAGGAAAATCCCGGAAGCCGACCGGAAAACATTCAAGGTGGTCGTGCAGGACAGCTATGAAACCGGAGGCCAGAACTTTACCGATGGATTCTTGGAAGAATTCAAAGGAAGATACGGTTATGACCCTCTTCCCTACTTGCCGGTCTACAGGGGGTATGTGGTGAACAGCCCACAGGAATCGGACCGGTTCTTATGGGATTTAAGGAGAATGATAGCGGACAAGGTGGCATATGATTACGTGGGTGGTCTGAGAGACGTAAGCCACCAATATGGATTGACCACCTGGCTGGAGAACTACGGTCATTGGGGATTCCCCGGAGAGTTCCTGATGTATGGCGGACAGTCCGATGAGATCGGTGGGGAGTTCTGGAGCCAGGGTGAACTGGGTGATATTGAAAACCGGGCGGCTACCTCTGCCGGGCATATCTACGGAAAAACCAAGATATCCGCCGAATCCAACACATCGGGCGGTCCTGCCTATTCACGCTATCCGGCGATGATGAAACAACGTACCGACCGCTTCTTTGCAGAGGGAATCAATAACACCCTGCTGCATCTCTATATCATGCAACCTTATGAAGATAAGAATCCGGGAGTGAATGCCTGGTTCGGAAATGAATTCGACCGTAAGAACACATGGTTCTCACAAATGGATCTCTTTTCACAATATCTTAAACGGTCGAATTTCATGTTGCAACAAGGGCTCAATGTGGCCGATGTCGCCTATTTTATCGGTGAAGATGCCCCCAAAATGACAGGCGTGGCAGATCCTCCCCTACCGATAGGCTACCAGTTCGATTATATGAATGCCGAAGTAATCATCAGGGATATGACGGTGAAGGATGGATTGGTAACCCTACCCCATGGTACGCAGTACAAGGTCTTGGTTCTCCCGAAACAGGAGACTATGCGGCCGGAGTTATTGGCAAAAATCAAGGAACTGGTTTACCAGGGAGCCATAGTACTCGGGGCGGCGCCAGACCGCTCCCCCAGCCTCCAGAACCAACCGGAAGCCGACCGGCAGGTCCGGGAAATGGCCGCAGAATTATGGGGTGAAGTGGATGGTGTAAACGTGAAAAGCAGAAAATATGGAAAAGGGGAGATTATGAACGGACTCACCCTGGAAGAGGTATTTGGCATGATCCAACTCCCACCCGATTGCAAACTGCCCGAAGACAATTCCATTCATTACGGCCATAGGTCGCTGGGAGGTATTGATATTTACTTTATCTCCAACCAGACCGGGGAGGAGAAAATTATCCATCCTGAATTCAGGGTAACCGGAAAACAGCCTGAATTATGGGAGGCAACCTCCGGATCGATCCGTACCCTCCCTGCTTTTGAAATAAAGGCACAAACAACCTCCGTACCAACCAAACTGGCTCCGTATGAAAGCGTTTTCATGGTATTCAGGGAGAAAGCCAAAAAGAGTAACCTAACTGATATTCAGGATAATTATCCTGCTCCTAACGTCATTGAGGATTTAAAAGGCCCATGGAGTGTCAGTTTCAACCCCGCATTCAGGGGACCTGCCGAACCGGTGATCTTTGAAACGCTTCATGACTGGACCACATCATCGGATGAATCCATCAAATACTACTCGGGGACGGCACATTACAAAATCAAGTTCTCTATGCCGGAATCCAAAGAGAATAAGGCTGTCGAAATCGACTTGGGCAATCTCACCGCAATGGCAAAAGTGAGTGTGAATGGCAGTTACGCGGGTGGTGTCTGGACCTATCCCTACAAACTCGATATCTCTGATTTTGTGGAACCGGGAGAGAATGAACTGGAAATCGAGGTGGTCAACAATTGGATGAACCGTCTGATCGGTGACCAACAGCTCCCTGAAGCACAAAGGAAGACATGGTGCTTTGTAAATCCATATAATGCAAAGAGCCCGTTACAACCCTCCGGTCTTTTCGGTCCCGTAACCATCCAGTCGGTGAAGTATTGAGAATGTAAAATTCCTAAAGTCTTGGTTCTTGGTTCTAAAAATCTTGGTTCTAATTTTTAAGCATATGCATATATTCAAATTTATCATCCTGTCCCTCTCGCTGTCAATGTTCCTTCTATCATGTGCCCTTTCGCAAGAGAAAGGAAATGGCAGCGGGCAAGAGAGTTATTATAGAGATATCTTTTCCGACACCTGGGTAGCCACGGATGGTGTCGGCAGGGAGATGCCTGATCACCAGAAAGTAGGTGATCTGAAAAAAGATCAGCGAAGGGTGGTCGGGATCTTCTATATCACATGGCATACACAGGGGCTTGCAAACCTGGAACAACCCTACAATGCGGATGTGACTAAAATATTGGAAAAAGATCCCTCTGCCCGACTCAAAGCAGACCATCCATTATGGTACACCAACTCTTATCATTGGGGAGAACCGGAAATGGGTTATTTCCTGAGTCAGGACGACTATGTGATCCGCAAGGATATGTCGATGCTCGCCGACGCCGGAGTGGACGTGCTCATCATGGATGTGACCAACGCGGTCAGATACTGGGATGAATGGGATGTCACTTTCCGTATCATGCAAGAAATGAAGAAAGAGGGAAACAAAGTGCCTCAATTCGCATTCTGGTCCTTTAACGGCCCTGCTATCACAGTAGTGCAAGACCTCTACGACAGGATTTACAAAGAGGACAAGTACAGAGACCTCTGGTTTTACTGGGATGGCAAGCCATTGTTGCTCTATAACGGAACACCGTCATTAGATGCCAACAGGGGAGGGATCCAGCATCCCAATCCCCATTATGACCCGGCCGCGGCCACAGACCCTGCGCATCCTCATTACCAGGATCCCGATTATGCGGAGGAATTTTATCAGGACTACACCAAAGAAGTAAAAGAGTTCTTCACCCTGCGTACCATGTGGTGGGGATACTATGAATGGGGCGGAAAACGGTTTGTCGGTACTGAAGATAACTGGAGTTTCGGTTACAGTATGGCAGATCCTCGTGTGAAGAGCCTTCCTCCCGAAGAACTTCTCTCATTGCATAATGGCAAAAGGGAGCAGGCAGCGGTCACTACGGCACAGCACCCTGTCACCATGACCAATGAGAATATGGGAGTAGGAAAATCATGGTCCAGGGAATTCGGCCAACCCGAATTGAATGAGCAGGACATGCCCAAATCAGCTTATGTGCCATGGCTGGGAAAAGAGGTAGAGAATCCGACAGACTACG
Source organism: Proteiniphilum sp. UBA5384 (assembly GCF_002410825.1). Classification (GTDB taxonomy): domain Bacteria; phylum Bacteroidota; class Bacteroidia; order Bacteroidales; family Dysgonomonadaceae; genus Proteiniphilum. Next base: position 101,544 of record NZ_DHOS01000032.1, read on the forward strand.
GCATCTATTTTCAGGAAAGATGGGATGAAGCGTTGGAAGCCAATCCCGAATTCCTGTATATTAACGACTGGAATGAGTGGACTGCCGGCAAATATCATCCCGAGGGAGGAAAAACCACTCCCTGGTTGGGTAGGGATAATCCTTTCTTTTTTGTAGACCAGTACAATGCCGAATTCAACCGGGGTATTCATCCCATGAAAGGGGGTTATACCGATAACTATTATATGCAAATGGCACAAAATATCAGGCGGTATAAGGGCGCTCGTCCGATTCCAGAACAAAAGGGGTTTGATAAAATCAAAGTTGATGGGAAATTCAATGACTGGAAAAAAATCAGGAATGAATTCAGGGATACCCGCGGAGACACCTACCACAGGGATGCGATTGGTTATGCCGGAATCAGGTATACCAACAATTCGGGCAGGAATGATATCATCACCAGCAAAGTCGCAGTGGGAAAAGAATATATCTATTTCTACGTGGAAACGACAGAACCCCTTACACCACATACCGATAGCAACTGGATGCTCTTGCTGATAGATGCCGACAACAACTCCGAAACAGGATGGTATGGCTATGATTATATAGTTAACCAAAATGTGAAGAGTGAAAACCTGACAACCCTGATGAAATATGACGGCCAACAGTGGATTGAAGCCGGTGACCTTGCTTACCACTATGCAGGTAACGAAATGGAAATCGAGATTCCTCGCAGCCTGATGAATATCAGCCGGGATCAACTGGTGATCGACTTTAAATGGAGTGATAACCCGGAGGAACTGGCATATCCTATTTCCTTCTGCTTGAACGGAGATACAGCTCCCAACAGAAGATTCAATTACAGGTTGATCTGGAAAAAATAAAATAAATATGTGAATCAGTATTAAAAAAATCAGATAAATGAATGTGATGGCGGTTTTCCCCCATCGTATGAAATGTTTTGCTCACATCTTTACACTGTGTATAACAATTGATCAATAGTTTGAAAAACTGCTACGTTCGCAATGGCTGTACCATCAGCATGTCAGTGATGTGCAGATTATATTTTCATCACATATTTTTGTTAAATATCATCCATCTCACCTCTTAAATCATTTTGTATATTAAAAATTAATATTCACACACTATAATTGTATTATGTTAATCAAAAATATCATATTTAGTATGATTGAAAGGGCAAAGAGCAAGGCTTGACTAACAGTCAAAATATCAACACATTAAACAACTGTACTTATTTATCTAAACAAGTGAAAGAATGAAAAGTAGAAAGCACATTTACGTTGTATTCGCACTTCTCCTTTTTCCGCTGTATCTGTTTGCCCAGCAACAGGTCACGGTGAAGGGAAAAGTAATAGAAGCAGGAACTGACGAACCTTTACCGGGTGTCAGTGTACTGGTAGACAAATCTACAAGAGGAGTCATAACCGATTTGGACGGAACTTTTGAAATTAAAGTGACTCCTTCCGAAAAATTGATATTTTCATTTTTGGGTATGCAGAGCCAATCTGTGCACGTAAACAATGAAACTTTTTTCGAAATAAAGATGCTACCACAAACCAGTGAGTTGGATGAGGTTACCGTCGTAGCTTTCGGAAAACAGAAAAAGGAGAGTGTGATTGCATCCGTCTCCACCGTTAAACCATCGGATTTGAAAGTACCTTCCAGCAACCTAACCACAGCCTTTGCGGGAAGAATTGCCGGACTGATTTCCTATCAACGGACCGGGGAGCCTGGACAGGACAACGCCCAGTTTTTTATCCGCGGGGTAACAAGTTTCGGAACCGGGAAAGTAGATCCGCTCATTTTGATTGACGGGGTAGAAATGACCACGGAAGACCTTTCACGTCTGACCACAGACGACATCGCAAGTTTCTCCATCATGAAAGATGCCAACGCAACCGCCCTGTATGGCGCGCGCGGCGCAAACGGGGTAATCCTTGTCACTACCAAAGAAGGACGCGAAGGAAGCGCGAAAGTGCAGTTCAGGGCAGAAGGTTCATTCTCTTCCCCAACGGACAATATCAAGTTGGCCGATCCCGTCACTTTCATGAAGCTTCATAATGAAGCCGTCCGGACAAGAACACCCGAAACACGGCTCCCATACGATGAAAAGAAAATCAATTATACGGAAAGGGGTATCGATCCGGTACTCTATCCGGCCGTGGATTGGCAGGATTTGCTGTTTGACAAAAACACTTTTAACCAACGCTACAACCTGAATATCAGCGGTGGAGGAAAAATTGCCAAATACTATATAGCAGGCTCGTACACGCGGGACATGGGGATATTGAAAGTTGATAAACGGCAAAACTTCAACAATAACATCAAAATCAACAAATACTCCCTGCGTTCAAACGTGAACGTGAATTTGACCCCGACAACTGAAGCAATAGTCCGTCTAAACGGCGTTTTCGACGATTACCAGGGACCGCTGGACGGAGGAACGGCCATGTATAACAAAGCCGTGCTGGCAAATCCCGTTTATTTCCTGCCCTATTACGAACCGGATGCAGCCCACATACATACCAAACACATCCTTTTTGGCAACACCGCATCGGGAGACTACCTGAACCCTTATGCTGATCTGCTGAAAGGGTATAAATCGAATGACCGCTCTTCGATGTATGTACAGTTTGAACTGAAACAAAATTTCGATTTTATCACAAAAGGCCTTTCGGCAAGGGCGATGCTCAATGTCAACCGGTTCGCCCAATTAGAGGTGAGGCGACAATATACTCCGTTTTATTATGCCATGTCAGAGACCCTTTCCAAGGAACACCTGTTGACCGCATTGAACCCTGATGGCGGAACGGACTACCTCGACTATGTGCCGGGGGACCGGGAAATGGAAAACACCATGTATTTCGAAGGAGCCGCGCAGTATAATAAGACCATAGCCAAAAAACATTCCGTTAGTGGTTTGCTGGTAGGAACGGTACGGGAAAAAAAGAACAATACATACAACACGCTGCAACTATCACTTCCATTCCGCAATGCAGGTCTGGCCGGCAGGGCGACCTACAGCTACGACGACCGCTATTTTTTCGAAGGGAACTTCGGTTATAACGGGTCGGAACGGTTTGCCCAAAACGAACGGTGGGGATTTTTCCCCTCCGCGGGAATCGGTTGGATCGTATCCAACGAAGCGTTCATGAAACCTTTCGAGAAGACCATCTCAAAATTGAAATTGAAAGCAACGTACGGATTAGTGGGCAATGATCAGATCGGGAGTGACAGCGACCGGTTTTATTATTTGTCGGAAGTAAACATGAGCGATGGCGGCAGGGGTATTTCGTTTGGCGACACGTGGGGATACAACCGCCCGGGAATTTCCATATCGCGTTACGAAGATTTCAACATTACCTGGGAAGTCAGCAAAAAAAGTAACCTGGGACTGGAACTCAATTTGTGGAACAGTCTGGAACTCCAGGTAGATTATTTTACCGAAAAGCGGAGCAAGATACTGCAAACCCGGGCGGATATCCCTACCTCAATGGGATTACAGGCTACGCCCAAAGCGAATATAGGCAAGGCAAGCGGGGACGGTGTAGAAGTATCCTTAGACTATAACAAATCCTTCACGCCCGACTTATGGGCCGTATTGAGGGGGAACTTCACGTATGCCACGAGCAAATACGATCTGTATGAAGAATCCGACTATTCGGCAACACCGTGGCGTTCGCATGTCGGACAAAAGATATCGCAAAGATGGGGGTATATTGCCGAACGCTTGTTCCTGGACGACGAGGAAGTAAAGAATTCGCCCACCCAGACGTTCGGAGAATATAGTGCCGGAGATATCAAATATAAAGACATCAACAAAGACGGGAAGATTGACGAAAACGACATGGTGCCAATCGGATACCCCACCACTCCTGAAATAATTTACGGATTCGGCCTTTCCGCCGGTTACAAGAACTTTGATTTCTCGGTTTTCTTCCAGGGATCCGCACGCTCTTCCTTTTGGATCAGTCCCGGAAGTATAGCACCGTTTGTAGCCGGAAGTACGAACATTACAACCCGCACAAATAACAGGGCATTGCTGCAGGAAATAGCCGACGACCATTGGTCGGAAGACAACCGCGACATTTACGCATTTTGGCCGCGATTATCGGAAACGACTATCAGTAATAACAATCAAACCAGTACATGGTGGATGCGGGACGGGGCGTTCCTGCGACTGAAAACGGCGGAAATAGGGTATACCTTTCCCAAGAAAATGATAAAACCATATCACATGTCAAATATCCGCGTTTATGTTTCGGGGAGTAACCTGCTTGTTTTTAGCAAATTCAAATTATGGGATATCGAGCAAGCCGGAAATGCGTTTAATTATCCCTTGCAACGGGTAATAAATGTTGGAATTAATGTTGAATTTTAATTAGACAAGCACGAAAATGAAAAGAATAGCCAATACATTCAGATTCTTTGTTATACTCGCCGGTATAACTTTATTACACAACTGCTCAGATTACCTGGACGTTGTTCCAGATGGCGTGGCGACAATCGACAACGCCTTTTCCAACCGTATCAATGCAGAAAAATACCTCTTTTCCTGCTACAACATGATCCCGAATCAAAACGATCCATTTACTTATCCCGGTAATTTTGGATCTGATGAAATCTGGTGCAACACTGTCAGGGGAAATTTAAATGCCCGAAGCGGAGTACAAATTGCCATGAACAATCAAAATGCATCTGATCCCTATCAAAATTACTGGGACGGAAGACGCGACGGCCGGAATTTATGGGTAGGCATCCGCGATTGTAATATTTTTCTGGAAAATATCGAAAAAGTTCCCGATCTGGAAGCTTGGGAACGGGTACGTTGGGTATCGGAAGTAAAATTCATCAAAGCCTACCTGCATTTCTTCCTGTTACAATTGTATGGGCCCATTCCCATTGTGGATACCAATCTTTCCGTCAATTCCGACCCGGAAACGGTGAGGGTATATCGTGAACCGGTTGAAACCGTCATCGACTATGTGGTAAACCTTTTGGATGAATCCATGGAAAACCTGCCCGATAAAATTGAGGAAACCATCACGGAAATGGGACGTATAACCAAGCCGATAGCCGCTTCCGTAAAGGCCAAAGCTCTGGTTTGGGCGGCCAGTCCGTTGCTCAACGGAAATTCCATGTACGCCAATTTCAAGGATAAACGGGGCGTGCAATTATTCCCGACACAGGCAGACAATACGAAATGGGAAAAGGCGCTGGCGGCAATTACCGATGCCATCGATATCTGCCAGGAAAACGGCCATGCCTTGTATCATTTCAAGAAAGGACCGGAAACAATGTCAGACACCACAGTCCTGAAATATACCCTTCGGGGGGCTGTCAGCGAAAGGCCGATGAATGATAACAACGAAGTTATCTGGGCACATCCGGCATATACGCTTGCAAACCAATTCCAGAATTATTGCACGCCCAAGTTCTTTGCGACCTATGGCGGGACTTCGGAACTGGGCGCTACCTTGAAAGTAGCCGAACAATATTATACCAATCACGGGATACCGATTGATGAAGATCCTTCATGGAATTATAGTCAACGTTATGTAATGAGAAAAGATACGGGTGATTTCCACAAATATTACATCAGCAAAGGTGAATCCACGGCGAATCTGAATTATTACCGCGAACCCCGTTTTTACGCTCATTTGGCTTTTGACAGGAGCTTATACGAGATGTTGGCCCAAAAAGAGAGCGAAGCAATTGTCATTAAGAACCGGAGTGGAGAAAGCCATGGCGTTTTTTACAATGATTCATACATCATAACCGGCTATTTTATCAAGAAACTGGTAAGTTTCCGATCGGCTACCACAACGACGTCCCCCACTCCATGGCGATTCTCGATTCCCAATATCCGGTTAAGTGATTTGTACCTTCTCCGTGCCGAGGCGTTGAACGAAATCAAGGAATCACCGGATAACGATGTTTACCAATGGGTAGACAGTATCCGTATCCGGGCGGGCTTGGAAGGTGTAGTTGATTCCTGGAACAAATATTCTAATATTCCCGCAAAACCGAGGACCAAAGAAGGAATGCGTGAAATCATCAAACGGGAACGGATGATTGAACTGGCATTCGAAGGACAACGGTTCTTCGACCTGCGGCGCTGGAAAGACGCAATGACCTATTTGAACCAACCGGTGCAAGGATGGGATTACCAAAGCGTAAAAGTCGAGGAATACTATAATATTGTCACCTATTTCAATAAACGGAATTTCAAGAGCAAAGACTATCTATGGCCAATATATACCACGGCAATTATAAAAAATTCGAACTTGGCACAAAACCCGGGATGGTAAATAATCTCAATGATTGAAAAATATAGATGATATGAAACGAAAAAATATACATTTAAAAAGGCTATTTTATTACATCGGATTTCTATCCGTAATACTGGTATTGATAATAGCCTGCGATGAAGATAAAATAGGGCAATACCCCACAGACGGTACTTCGCCTTCAACCATTACCAATATCCGGGTAGAGGCATTGCCCGGTGGAGCGAAAATAAGCTATGATCTCCCGAACGAAACGGATATCTCTTACGTCACCTGTGAATATATGGTTAAAGGCGAGAAAAAAGTTGCCCGTTCATCCATTTACAACAACTACATCATGGTGGAAGGATTAGGCGAGGTAGACCCTTGCGCATTTACGCTCTATCTGGTGGATCACAGTGAAAATAAGTCAGCCGCCCTCGCCGGATCATTCACACCATTGGAACCGCCCTATCAGACAATATTCAAATCCATCACCATGGAACCCGATTTCGGAGGCGTGGTTGTGAGGTGGCAAAACGAAACCAATGCGTTGATCGGTGCCTTTTTGTACGCGGTAAACGACAGCACGAAAGAATGGGAAGAATACAATCTGGTTTATTCCACAACCACTGAAGCCAAATACTCCATCAGAGGATACAATACCGACGAGCGCAAATTCGGCGTAAAACTGATAGACCGGTATGGCAATCTTTCCGATACAGTAATAGTATCCGCTGTTCCGTTATACGAGAAGGAACTGGATAAAAAGAAGTTTTCGAACGGTCATTTATTGGGAGATAATTACACGTCGTACCAGAATCGTCCGATTGGAAACATCTGGGATGGAAGTTTAAGCGTAATATGGCATACAGACCCCGCCGGAGGTTTTACGCCTCCTCAAAACTTCACGATTGACTTGGGGATAGAAGCCCAACTCAGCCGGATAATTCTTTATAATAGAGGGGAGCATAATTCTTATTATTATAATCAACACAATATACATTACTTTGAAGTCTGGGGCTGCAAGGAGCTTAGCCATGGCATAAATGACCCCTATTGGAGTGGAAATGATTGGCAGACAGAGTGGGTGCAATTAGGTGATTTTGAAGTTGTCAAACCATCAGGACTCCCATTAGGACAAATTACTGATGAGGACAAAACCGTTAGTGACGCCGGTTTTGAATTTATATTCGAATCGGGGGTTGGAGAGATGCGCTATATCCGCTTTGTAGTAAAGGAAACGTGGGCAAGAACGGCAGCTCTGCATATTGCGGAAGTAACCCTATATGGCGATGACGGAATAAGAGAATAAAAACAGTATCAATGTTTTAATAATCAGAAAAAAATGGATAAACATATACATTTACCTATAGTGATGTCAATCAGAAAAATCTGCCTGATAGTTTTATCATCCGTCATCTTATTGACAATGATAAAATGCGATGACATGAACAGTATCCACGAGAAATATTACGATTGGGGCGAAGATATCTATACCGGCGTTGTGGATTCGCTGAAAGCATTTTCCGGATATGAAAAAATCAGGTTTACTTGGGAACTTAATGCCGATCCGCGAATCACAAAAACAGTAATCTACTGGAACCAACGCGCCGATTCCATCGTTGTTGATGTGAAACGTACGCAAAGCGGACGATTGCAATTGGCCTATGACCTCGCAGATATAGAAGAAGACAGTTATGTTTTTGAATTTATCACACGCGACAATGAAGGACATTTTTCCTTACCGGTCGAAGTGCCCGTTGATGTTTACGGTCCCCTTTCCCAACAAACGCTAAGAAATCGTGGAATAGTTTCCATCACAAAGCAAACCGATGGTTCAATGCTGATTACCTGGGAAGATATCGCCTATCCCACTATCCAGTATGTGACCGTGTATTATGAAATTGATGGCGATGAACTGTCTACACAAGTAGAAAACAGTGAGAGTCAGACGATCCTGAACGGATTAAATACGGGTGATATTATAAAAGTTGTCACTACCTATTTTCCCGAAAACGCACTGGAAACATTGGATTCTCCCGCAAGGGAATACACCTTGCCTAAATTGGAGAGAGAAATCAATAAGGCAAACTTCTCGATGGTTGTTTTAGCCGGAGATAATACTTCGGTAAACAATAACCGGCCTCTTTCAAAAATATGGGATGGCTCTGCCACAAATCCGAATATCTTGCACACGGTAGAGAATGCCGCGGGATTCAACTTCCCGCATCACTTCACATTCGATATGGGAGTATTGGCTGAAATCAGCCGTTTCCGTATTTGGGCGAGAGCCGATGTCACCGCTTTCACAGGCCATAGTCCGCGTTATTTTGAAATCTGGGGAACCAACGAGCTGCAAAAAGCCGTTGGCGACAATACTTATTGGGTAACGGATGACTGGAAAGCCGACTGGGTGCTAATGGGCGACCATGAGATCATAAAACCGACTGCCAACGAGAGTGCCGTATGGGCTGCCGGATGGGAATACGATGTTTCGGAAAGTGCCGGCAAGGTTCGATATATCCGTCTGGTTATCAATAGTCCCAACTGGCAGGGATCGAACTGCGTGAATATCGGGGAGATAACGTTATGGGGAGATTATTAAGCCATTGCTTATCAGACCTCCGACTGGAAATCAATTTTAGCATAAAACATTAAACATGATAGATTTAAAAACAACTTTTCTATTGGTAGGATTGGTACTGGGTATCAGCATATCCTGCTCAAGCGATTCTTCCGAATCGCTTGAGATATCTTCAGCTTTTCAGGCGCAAGTAAAAAGTTTAGTGGCATATCCCGGACATAACCGGGTAAAACTTCATATTTTTCTTGAGGATGAAAAAGTTGACTATTGCGCGTTATTCAGGAATGGCTCCAATGACTCCATCGTCATCCGTAAAGACGAGATCAAGGATGGCATAGCCGAGTTGATTGTTGAAGGCCTTGAAGAAGGGAGTCATACCTTCGAGGCCCGTGCTTACGACCAACAGCATAATCCTTCGGCGATTTCCGTGGTGACACAGGGAAAAGCGTATGGAGACAAATACATTTCGACATTATCAGCCAGGGCGGTAAAAGACAAGATCTTCATTACCGGAAAGAATCCTGTGCTGGAGTGGTCGGATGCCCGGGACAACGAAGTGGCATTGCGGTTATTCTATACAGACAAGGAAGGAAAAGACCGTCGTTTAGATGTCAAATCAGGTCAGCAATCAGTGACCATGGGAGGGTACCAAGAAAATAGCGATATCGACTATTATTCCATGTTCCTTCCTGAGCCGGCCTGCATCGATACTTTTTACTCCGGACGGATTACAATACCCGCTCCCACCTACTATTCCAGCATTTCTATTAAAAATGTCGTGGAAAAATCAGGACTGGTGAATGAAGTTTCCTCACAGTCGGCCTCCTACATTCACGAAGATGTGGAGTACTCATCCTTGCAGTTCAAAAAAGCGAATAATGAACCGCTCAGCATCTTTGTGTTGGAAGCCAACCTGGCTGGCGGCAGGGTGACCTTAAGTCCCCTGATGCCCGACAATGGAACGGAATTCAAACTGCAAACGGTAAAAGCGATGGCCGAACACCGGGACAATGCCACGGGAAAAGTCCTGGCGGCAGCCAATGCCGATTTCTTCGAGTACACCGGGTTACCATTGGGCCCGGTCGTTATAAATGGAACCGTCATTAAAGATTATCTGAAAAATGAAGGTAATACATATTTCGGCATTACCACCGAAGGAGCTCCGATCATTGGTTATTTCTCTTCCAGTATTAATCTGACCCGATTTAAAGAAATGGTCGGAGGCGGATCACACTGGTTGGTGGTGAATGGCAATAACGGAGCCTGGAGCGGCGACACGAAAGAGCCCAGGACAGCAGTCGGCTATTCACGAAATAATACAGTCTACCTCGTAGTGGTGGACGGAAGGAATAGTACATATTCTGTCGGGGTTGAACTGACCGATCTGGCTCTGATCATGAAGAGCCTCGGCACTTACCAGGCCATTAACCTCGACGGTGGAGGCTCCAGCACCATGGTGATCAAAGAGAATAATGGCTTCCAGATCATCAACAGGTACTCCGATGCCTCTCCGCGCACAGTAGCCAACGGATTGGCAATCTTAACAAAGTAATCAGCCGGATCCTTAAGCGCCCCTTTGCCGACGCGGATTTTCAAATCTGTCCTATGAACGGATACAGATCGAAAAATCCGCGCCGGCTTTTATTTTTCAAGTTCGTCAGTTAAAACTATGCACTTTCAGTGCAAGGCTTTAGCTTCTACAAATATTTCGTACTTTTGTAAAAAAGTCAGTTCATATGGAACACCGCAAGGGTAGTCACACTGTGCACAATTTACAGGTTCACCTGGTCTGGATAACGAAATATCGTTATAAAGTTCTGACCGGGGATGTTCAGTTGCGCTGCCGTGACATACTTCGCCAGGTGAGTAATTCGTTGGACATCGAGATCCTTAAAGGAGTTGTGAGCAAGGATCATATCCACTTGCATATAAGTTACCCTCCTAAGTTGAGCGTAAGCGAGATCGTGAAGCGTCTTAAAGGTCGCAGTTCACGGTTATTGTTGGCGGAATTTCCGGAACTCCAACGTCGCTACTGGGGGAGTCACTTCTGGGCCATCGGTTATGGTTGCTGGAGCGTGGGTAATATCACGGATGAGATGTTGTCCACTTACCTTGATCACCACGGGGATCATCCCAATTCCAACGAAAACTTTATCCTGGAATGAAACGGTATTTCAAAGAGCGTAACTTTAGTTGTTCACTTTTAATCGACCTTGGTCGAAACTCAGCCGACTTTTAGTCGGAATTGAACCTATGGATTTTCAATCCATAGTGGTTCAGTTCTCCTCTTTTTTAAAGGAGAGCCTATGTATATTGTAGACAATAATTTGAAATAATGCTGCATCAAAAAAGTAATTAATGAACCACTTCTGTCAAATCAAATACTTCAGTTTTTATATCATTCTATACTATTCTTGACTTTGACCCGTTTTAAAAGTAATTTTTACAACTACATTATAATAAGCTATTTACATTACAAATAGTGGAACGCAGGGATAAAAATATATACATTTTCGTATGTTTATACGCAAGAAAAAAATCGTTCAGGTATAACCAGTGTTGTAGTGTTTGAAAAAGGAGAGGAGTATTCAAGGAGTTAAAAACAATTGGCGTGAGTGAAGACGAAGATGAGATAGAAAAACTCACTGTCAAAGGTCAAAAGTGGATTGCAGCCTATTCTAGGTGAACAAGACATCTTTGAACAATCCGATCAGGAAGCCGAAGAGAAACAAGTTACCGAATACTTTCTCTCGAATATAGAAAATATCCAAAATCAAATTTCTTGGGTTGGCAACCCAAGGATCACAAGCAAACCATAAAGATAGGAAAAATACAGGAAATGATCCGAAAGATATAAATAACGTGAGTCGACCTAAACCACAGCTAATTTACCTCTCTCAACAATGTCGTCTATCGTATTGATAGAAGGCTTCTTGTCGAAGAAAGAGTAGGCCAACAGAGCTGATAACGTATTGATAATGAAATTGTCAAAACATCTGGGTCTTGTGTATTCTATCTTACACATATTTTTCAGCTCATCATTCACCGATTCGATCAGTGCCCTCTTGCGGAGCATGATGCGGTCTTGCAACAGCATCAGGGCATTTTTCATATTCTTGCGTAATTTGGCAACAAAATGTACGCCATCGACAAAAAGTTGTTCGAACAGCTCTTTTGAAATGTATCCCTTGTCACCGAAGAGTTTCCCCAAGATTCTCTTGTGCAGGTCCATATTCTTGAGCGGTTCCCTGTCATCCACGTTGCCCGGGGTAAGGATAAAGTCGAGGATTTCTCCCTTGTCGTTGATAATCAGGTGTAGTTTGAAACCATAGAACCAGCCGATGAAGCATTGTCCCTTTTCGGCGATACCCTTGAATGTCCTATGTTGCTTCTTCCTTTTTATGTGGCAATGGCGAAGGGGCGTGGAATCGATAAAAGAGATCCCCGTACACTAAATCTTTTCAAGTTTTTGAATGCTCCGCTGTGGAACAGGATCAGGATAGTCATCACTTCGCTTTGGGACATCGTAAATTTACAATTCCTCTTCTTCGTTTTTGCTTCTTACTGCAAGTTGTTGTGCAAAAGGTTGTCAAATTCTTAAAAAAACTCATCGACTATGAAATAAATTTTTGTAACTTTATGGCTGGAAATCATGGCGAAATTGTTAGTAACATTTTATTATTTAGCGATTTAAAGACACTGACTTTTCTGCTATTTTCCTACGTCTTCCTGCAATCCGTCGTTCGATACCATGAGCGCCATGTGCGGCTTGCTTCCTCCGCGTGGAAACAGGAAATTGACCTCCCCAATATCACCGTATATGTATTTCATAGGTATTTCTCTGTATTATTAGCCATAGACCGGCGGAAATGATCGAAAAGGCGACCTGCCTTTCTTTCGTTACTTCGGGAGACGTGTATGCAGCTTTTATGGCTTCCTCCGATTCATGGAGAATCACTACTTTTGATGATTATACAGCATGGACAAAACCTTTTCCCCTGTTCGGAACGTTCGCCAATAGTTACAGTATAAGTTGCCATACGAATAAAATAAATATTGATGTTATACGTAAAGGTAAGAATAATAGATGAAATACAATAAAAACATAAACACAATGAAATTAAAAACAATTCTTACTTACAGGATTAAACCTTGGTGCCTGCTTAGTTACGGCGCAAACCTATATTTACAGTAATGAACTATCTTATTAACTCTTAAGAATATAAAACCCCTCATCCGTATCAAATATCTTAGTCCTTATATCATTCCAAACGAGTTACAGAATGATAATAATGTTTTAACTTTGTAAGATTGAGTTTTATGTGCCGAAATTAAGTAACAATATCATCATACAAAAAGCAACATGCCTTTATTGAACCTGCTAACCATTTCACACAAGTTTCTAAAGCCGGGAATTTTAATTACCCTGCTCATCTCTATGATCTGTACTCATGACACAGCATATGGGAATAACCCTCATCAATTCAGAATCATAAACCCCACTTGTGACTATCAACAAGAACCTCTGTTGGTGTCCGCCAAACCTCGCTTTGGATGGAAACTACAATCCGAGAAGCAGGACGTAAGCCAGTCTGCCTACACCATAGAGGTATATACCCATGTCAATGGGAAGGAGGTGAAAATATGGGATTCGGGAAAAGTGCAATCCAATCTGAACCAACGGGTGCAATATAACGGGTCACAAATGCTGGAACCGGGGACAGCCTATCTATGGAGAGTCAAGGTATGGGACTCTGACAATAATGCTTCAGCATGGAGTGAGATGCACAGATTCCGGATCGCCCCATCGGATATAGGGTTAGATGCCAAATGGATCGGAGCGATCGACAGGAAAGACGCCCATATCCCAGAAGGAAGAAATTACCATGGATTGTCCATTTCCTCCGAGGCAGGAAAAAAATGGCAAGATACCCATCCACTTTCCAGAAGGAGCATCTACCTGAGAAAAGATTTTCCGGTCAGCAAGAAAATTAAAGACGCAATCGTCGATATCAGCGGATTGGGGCATTATGAGCTGTCGCTGAACGGTGAAAAAGTGGGGGATTCCCAATTTGACCCGATGTGGAGTGATTATGACAAGACAATCTATTATAATGCCTATGATATAACTGATGCCCTGCAACAAAACAATACAATCGGGGTATTACTGGGTAATGGATTTTTTAATCAGCAAGGCGGGCGCTATGTAAAAATGCAGGTAAGCTTTGGACCTCCCACCCTCTTTTTTAAATTGCATATCACTTATGAGGATGGTACAAGCCAGGAAATTGCCTCGGACGAAAGCTGGAAATATTCCTTAAGTCCTCTCGTATTCAATGACATGTATGGCGGTGAGGATTATGATGCAAGATTAGAGCAGAAAGGATGGGACAGCTATGGGTTCAACCAGTCAGATTGGCAGCCGGCAGTGGTACAAAGTACCCCGAATGGCCGACTGACACCACAAACAACCACCTCCGTCAAAATAATGGAAACCTATTTGCCTAAATCGGTAAAAAAGGTGGGGGATGCCCATGTCTTCGATATGGGACAAAACCTGTCAGGTTTTCCGGAGATCAAAGTTTCAGGAAAACCGGGCGACAAGGTGAGATTAACAGTAGGTGAAAGGATTCACGAAGATGGCACGGTAGACCAATCCCGATCGGGTTCGCCCTATTATTACGAATATATCTTGAAAGGAGATCCGGAGGAAGTCTGGCATCCCCGTTTCTCCTATTATGGTTATAAATATATACAGATAGACGGAATTAAACCAAAAGAAATGCAATCCCATTTTGTATATAATTCGAGCACTCCGACAGGCCGTTTTCACTGTTCCAATGAAATATTCAATGAGACTCACCGGCTCATAGTGAATGCCATTAAAAGCAATATGCATGCTGTATTCACCGATTGTCCCCATCGTGAGAAATTAGGATGGCTAGAGCAATTGCATCTGAACGGTCCGGGATTATTCTATAATTTTGATCTGACGACATTCGTCCCGAAGATTATGCGGGATATACGTGACGCACAACTGCCAAATGGATTGGTGCCTGATATTGCTCCGGAATATGTTGTTTTTGAAGGAGGCTTCCGTGACTCTCCCGAATGGGGAAGTGCTGCCGTTTTCCTGCCGTTTATGTATTACCGGTTCTATGGGGATAATTCATTGATTAAGGAATACTACGACGTGATGAAAAGATATGTAGATTATCTCTCCACCACTGCGACCAACCATATTGTCTCCCACGGATTGGGTGACTGGTGCGATTACCGTAAGGACGAGCCTTATGGTCCTTCAAAAAACACGCCGGTATCGTTATCTGCCTCCACCCATTATTATATGGTGATCGACTATCTGGCGCAAGCTGCTGAAATAACGAATAATCGCAACGATTTTACTTTTTATTCAAAACTAAGAAAGCAGGTAAAGGATGCTTTCAACAAAGAGTTTTTTGATGAAAACACCCGTCAATACGGTACGGGAAACCAGGCTTCGAATGCCATGCCGTTGTTCGCAGAGATTGTGGAGCATCAATACAAACAAGCTGTATTGGACAATCTGGTGAGAGATATAGAGGAAAAAGGGTATCGGCTTTCCACGGGAGATGCCGGTAACAGGTACCTGTTCCAGACATTGGCTGATAACGGGCTGAACGAGATCATGTACAAGATGCATAATCACCGGGAAGTGCCGGGATACGGTTTCCAACTCCAATTCGGCATTACTACCCTTACTGAACTGTGGGATCCGAGAGACGGTGCATCATGGAATCATTTCATGATGGGCCAGATTGAAGAATGGTTCTACAAATCGCTGGCAGGAATAACGGCAGAAGATTATAGTGGGTTCCAAAACTTTGTGATTGCTCCCAAGCCGGTGGGGGATCTGAAATTTGTAGAGGCGTCTTACGAGACGTTGTACGGGACGATTTCCGTCAACTGGAAAATCGATGGAGATCAATTCAAAATGGATATCTCTGTGCCTCCCAACTGCACGGCAAAAGTATATCTCCCTAAAGAAAGCAATTATAAATCAGTTGGGAGCGGGAGCCATTCGTTTATAACAACGGTATTTTGATGTGCTGATTAGATGTTTTTTAGTATGATGATTTACTTGATTAATAAATTCATCAATCAGTAAATCGTTCTTGGTCTACCCTGAAACAGTTTTTTATTATGGTAAAATTGTATAGATACTTCATCCTAATTATACTCCTCTTGTTCAGCTATTTTGCAAATAGTAAACAAATGAAACGAATATTCTTTTTTCTGACTGTATTCATATTCACCGCCATAACGGCTTGGGGAAGCAAACCTCCATCATCGGTAATCCCTGTCAACCTCACCTGCGAATACCTGACCAATCCGACCGGACTGAATGTACCCCATCCTCGTTTCAGCTGGACACTGCAGCCAACTGACGATTCCGCATACGGTCAGCGGCAAACGGCATACCGTATTTTGATTGGCAGTTCAAAACAAAAAAAGGCTGACAATTTTGGTGATATGTGGGACAGCGGATGGATAGAGTCGGATAATATGCAACTGATTGAATACGGAGGCAAACCGTTGCAATCCGATCAAAAATATTTTTGGACAGTAGCCGTAAAGGATGAAAAGGGGAATGAATCTGTGTACGCCAAACCGGCTGAATGGAGTACGGGGTTATTCACACAGGAGGAGTGGACGGCAAAGTGGATCGGCACGGACGAAGCTTACAACCCGGCAGAAGGGCCTAACAAGATGCCGGATCCCTGGTTCCGGAAAACTTTCAATGTAAAGGAAAAACCTACTAAGGCCACACTCTTTGTGGCATCAGTAGGATACCATGAAGTATATGTCAACGGAAAGAAGATAGATGATCACGTGCTTGCCCCAGCGGCCACGGATCATACCAAGCGGGCACGGTATATCGCTTATGATATTGCTCCGGCACTTACTTCCGGCAAAAACGTCATTGTGTTATGGGTGGGAACTTCATGGTCCATTTTCGGTCCCTATGCCACTTCCGACAAACCCCGCACCCCTCTTGTAATTGCACAAACAGATATTTGGGCAAGGAATGGTCAAAAGCTCACAAGGATTGCCACCGACGAGTCGTGGAAAACTCATCCGAGTCCCAATAGGCTGACCGGCAATTGGGGATTTGGCGTAGGCGGTTATGGAGGCGAGATCTGGGATGCCCGCAAAGAAGTGAAAGGATGGAATCTCACAACCCTCGACGACCACAACTGGAAAAAAGCTACAGTATATACGCCGGCATTGGAACTATCAGCACAACAAGTGGAGACCAATAAACTGATGGATGAGATTCATCCCATCTCCATCGAATCTCGTCCGGATGGCACTTACCGCGTGGATATGGGAGTGAACTTCGCGGGATGGACACGGATTTCCCTACAGGGCAATCCCGGTGATACCATCCGGTTTCTTTTTTCGGAACGGGAGCAGGATGATATGACGTTCGGGCTGATGAATGCTTATGTAATTGGCGCTTCCGGAAAAGGCACCTTTGAAAACCGTTTCAATTATAGTTCCGGCAGGTGGATCACCATCAAGGGGTTAAAATCGGCACCCCAAAAAGAAGATATCAAAGGGTGGATGATACGTACCGCTTTCGATGAAACTACCCGCTTCGAGTGCTCCGATCCTTTGCAAAACTGGATATACAATACCGTAAAATGGACTTTCGAAAACCTATCACTGGGTGGATTTATCGTCGACTGCCCACAACGCGAACGGTTCGGCTATGGTGGTGATGCACATGCCACTTCCGAAACCGGCCTGTTCAATTACAAATTAGGGGCGTTCTATACCAAATGGCTGGAAGATTGGCGCGATGTACAGGGATCGGAGCCCATGACGGGCAATATGAACGATCCGGAGTGGGCGCGCAAGCAGGAAGGAAGCGGAAGAATATTGGGTGGAGGCGTACTCCCGCAGAGTGCACCCACCTACCATGGTGGTGGCGGCCCGGCATGGGGAGGAATTGTGGTCACCCTCCCGTGGTTCATGTACCAATACCATGGAGACGTGCGGGTACTCGAAGATAATTTCGAAATGATTCAAGCATGGTTGGAATTCCTCAACACCCACGTAGAAAATGATATGCTCAAACGATACGGAGCACAATGGGATTTTCTGGGCGACTGGCTCTGGCCGGGGGCCACATCACAGGGAATGAATAACAATTCCGATGAAAACTTGTTTTTCAACAACTGCTATTGGGTATATAACCTAAAAACGGCAGCGAAGATTGCAGCGGTAATTGGAAAAACCAAGGAGGCGGATCAATGGACACAACAGGCAGCACGTTCCTCCAAAGCCATTCATACAAGATGGTACATTGCCGAGATACAAAACTACTCCGACAAGACAATGCGGAGCCTTGCCGCCGCCCTTTACGGTGATATCATGCCCGCTGAATTGAGACCCAAAGTGATGGAAAGTCTGGCAGAGGAGATACTGATCAACCAAAACAGACATATCGACGTGGGCATTACCGGTGGAGCGATGCTTTTCAAAGTATTGCGCGAAGAGGGTCGTGATGATCTTATCTACTCCATGACATCCCAGACCACCTATCCGAGTTGGGGGCTTATGCGGAAGAGTGGAGCCACCACCATCTGGGAGATGTGGGAAAAAGATCTTCCGGGACATTCACTATTGCACAGTTCCTATCTTTATCCCGGAGCCTGGTATATTGATGGAGTATCGGGAATCCGAAGGGATCCCGATATCCCCGGATTCCGAAAGTTTGTGGTAAAAGTTCCGAAATTCACAGAAACTCAAATATCACACGCAAAAGCGTCGTTCAATTCGCCGGCAGGATTGATCGAGTCATCATGGAAACGGGAAAACGGAAAAACAGAATTAAATGTAACGGTACCCCCTAATTGCACGGCAACCATCCTGTTTCCTGAGCACAATGGAAAAACAGTTGATATAAATACTGATCACGCCAAAGAAACAGGTAGGAAAGACGGGTATATCCTGTTTGAAGTGCCGGCAGGAAAATACCGGTTTACAGATTAGATAATGTCTTCGGAGATAGTGCGCTTTGCATGATATTGCACTACGTTCGATAGTGTGCTTTACACGATAAGTGATAGAAATGACTAAGTTTTCAGCCCATCGATTGGGCTCTTAGCTATTGATTATAAAATCTTTACTCTTTATTCTTTATAAAAATGAAACACGCTTATTTTTCAATTGTACTTATCCTGGCCGGAATCATGACCGGATGTCAGGGAACAGCTGTCAAGATCGGTTCCCTAAAAGTGGAAATGCAGGAAAACCCACAGGGACTGGACACCTCAACTCCCCAGTTCTCGTGGCAAATCAGCTCAGCGCAACCCGATCTGCAACAGGAAGCCTATCAGATTCAGGTCGCAGGATCGGAGCAGGACCTAAAAAAAGGGAACAACCTGTTATGGGATTCCGGGATCGTATCAGATAATGAATCCATATTGATCCATTATAAAGGAAATGCACTCTCTCCAAGAGAAGTCTATTACTGGCGGGTAAAAGTAATTACCAACCAGGGAGAAACAGCCTGGAGCAAAGTCAACCATTGGTCGATGGCATTGCCGGATATTACCGGCTGGAAAGCCAAATGGATCGGCGAAGACGCACTTTCGAATCCCGGCGAGACAGACAAGGGACACACCCGTCTGGCTGCCCGTTATCTAAGAAAACCGTTCGACAGTAAACAAAATGTGAAGCGTGCCATGCTCTACATCTCGGGGCAGGGCGCCTATGAAGCTTATATCAACGAAAATCGTGTGTCGGACGATGTCCTCGCTCCAACGGTCTCATGGTATCCCCAAAAAGTATACTATAATGTATATGATGTCACTCCACTTGTCAGGAAAAACGACAATCTATTGGCGGTAAAACTGGGAAGCGGCCGCTATTTCGGCATGCGGGACGGATGGAGTCTCATGTTCGGGTTACCACGCCTGCTGGCCCAATTGGAAATTGAATATGGCGACGGATCCACTGACGTCATCGTCAGCGACGAATCCTGGAAGGTCACCTCTCAAGGCCCCATCATTACCAATAATGAATTCGACGGCGAAGAATATGATGCCCGTTTAAAATTGGACGGATGGAACAAAGGTCAATATGATGACACAGCATGGAAACAAGCTGATATCATGGTTGCCCCGGAGGGTACACTCGTTGCACAACCTAATCCCAACATCCGGGTGCAGGAAGAACTGACACCGGTAGCCATCACCAAACTCATCGACGGGAAATTTATCCTCGATATGGGTCAGAACATGGTCGGCTGGATAAAGATCAACCGGTTGAAAGGGAAAAAGGATCAACCTATCACCATGCGGTTCGCGGAATTGCTCAATCCCGACGGCACACTCTATATGGCTAACCTAAGGAGCGCAAAGGTGACCGATATTTATACTCCCGCACAAGATGGGGATTTCAGTTGGGAGCCATCTTTCGTCTTCCACGGATTCCGCTTCGTGGAAATATCAGGATTGGATTACCAACCGGCATTATCCGATTTCACAGGGAAGGTGATCTATGACCTGATGGAAACGACCGGACAATTTGAAACATCCGACGAAACCATCAACCAGATATTCAAAAATGCCTATTGGGGTATCCGTGGAAATTACCGGGGCATGCCCACCGACTGTCCGCAACGCGACGAACGCCAGGGATGGATGGGCGACCGGGTGACCGGATGTTTCGGAGAGGCATTCGTGTTCGACAATGCCCTCCTGTATAGCAAATGGTTACAAGATGTGGAGGATTCTCAAAGTCCCGAAGGCAGTATCTCCGTGGTCTCCCCACGCTACTGGACTATCTATAATGACGATGTGACCTGGCCGGCCGCCTATTTCTACACTGCAAAAATGTTATGGCAACAATATGGCGACACTGCACCGATCAAGAAGCACTACCCTTCCATGAAACGTTATCTGGAACGTATTCAACAAGTATCGATGCAGGATTATATTGTCACGAAAGATACTTATGGCGATTGGTGTATGCCGCCCGAATCGCAGGAACTCATCCACTCGCAAGACCCCACCCGGAAAACGGCCGGCGCCATACTCAGTTCCACCATGTATTACAGCCTGTTAGGTCTGATGAGTGAATTTGCCCTGCTCACCGGAAATGAAAAGGATATTGCTGGGTACGAAGAGTTGGCATCCAAAATCAAGGAAGCCTATAATACCCGTTTTTTTAATGCAGACTCCGCCCTCTATGACAACAATACCGTCACGGCCAATATACTTTCACTGCGTTTGGGATTGGTACCGGAAGGATATGCACAAAAGGTGTTCGACAATATCGTACGTAAAACCGAAGTAGATTTCAACGGACATGTAAGCACAGGCGTTTTGGGCATACAACACCTTATGCGGGGTCTTACAGAGCATGGAAATGTAGACCTGGCTTACAAGATCGCCTCTAACCGTACCTATCCCAGCTGGGGATATATGATTGAAAAAGGTGCAACCACCATCTGGGAACTATGGAATGGCGATACGGCCGATCCTGCGATGAATTCCGCCAATCATGTCATGCTACTGGGCGACCTGCTAATCTGGTTTTACGAGGATTTGGCAGGCATCAAAAACCATCCTCAAAGCATCGCTTATAAAAAACTGCTGATGGAACCGAAATTTCCCGAAGGATTGTCGCACGTAAAAGCTTCCTATAAATCGGTTTACGGAGAGGTAAAAAGCGAATGGAAAAAGGGAAACGGCACATTCCTCTGGGATATCACCATTCCGGGGAACAGTTCGGCCATTATCAGGTTACCGAAAGAACTGAACGTGTCGAAACCATCCGGGAATGGTGTGAGAAACGTTACCGAAACAGAAACCGGAATTGAAATAGAAGTAGGATCCGGGAACTATCGATTATCAAACTTATAAACGGAGCTAAAGACCACTTAGGAAAATAGACACACAACCCATACTATTTCACCAGAAATAAAGATGTTACTACATTTATAGAGCAGGCGTTTTTTTGTGTGTGAATTATAAAATTCCGGAGTAGTAGAAAATCCCGATAGGATTACAGTCCTATCGGGATATAAAGAATCTGTATTTTCAGTACCTTCCAGATAAATCCGCTATTCTTTTATGATTGCTTTTCTTCTTGCGGATAACTTAATTCATGCTTCGGTTTTACCAAAGTCAGCATTAGCACAACAGCAGCCAGCACAACAATGGATAGTTTGCTAAAATCCGCACCGAGATTACCGGCGTCGGTAGAGGAGCCCAACATCAATGTCACGGTATATCCGGCGAAAACCCCCATCATGTTCATGATTCCGTAGGCAGTAGCCCTGTATTGTTGAGGTATAATCTGGCAGAGAATAGGCATATTATTGGTATCAAACATACCGAAGCCAATTCCGAAAAGCATGCTGGCTCCAATAAGTCCTGCGTATGTATGTCCGTATCCCAGTAAGACAAGGGATGGTACGGTGAGGATCAATCCGATGGCGCTAGTGTATATTCTACCCCTGATATTTTTTTGCACCCAGCGGTCAGACAGAGGTCCTCCAATTAGGACACCAATAAAAGAGGCTATGGCGATTGAGATGGTAGCCATCGGGCCTGCCTTGGCCATCTCTATCCCCAGATTCTCAGAGAAAAGGGTAGGAAGCCAGTTTTTTGTAGCCCAACCCGGAAAACTGGGCGCCATAAAGTAGAAAAGTAATATCCAGAAAGAAAGTGTCCCGAGGATCACACCGAATGAACTGAATAGGGACTCTTTTTTAATTTTTTCTGTAGATTTGGAATTTAACCTTGCGGTTGCAGTGCCGGCATGCCCCTCTTTATCGTGTAAGAAGAATATCAATACCACCGAATAGATAATCCCGATCATTCCAAACCAATGAAAAACGGTATGCCAGGAATAGTTAGCAGCAATGGTTGCCCCGAATCCTCCAAGCGCCTGTCCCACGTACAACCCCGACATATGAATCCCGATAGCGAGTGAACGGGTTTTGGAACTGTGGAAATCTGCAATCATCGCCAGTGCGGTAGGCAGGTATAACGCCTCACTCACACCCATGAATGCCCGTAACCAGTATACCTGCTGGAAAGTTTGGGCAAGTCCGAGCAAATAAGTCACCGCCGACCAGACAAACAGACTGGTTACAATAACCCACTTACGATTGACCCTGTCGGCAATTACTCCTGCAACCGGGCTCATCAATCCGTAAATTAACAGGAAAATACCCATTACCCGTCCAAAATTCTCCGCTATAGCTAACTCTTTTATATCCAATTGCATCGATGACTGCAAGGTAGAAAGCATCTGTCGGTCAAGATAATTGAGCAATGCAACCATCCAAAGCAAACAAACAACTATCCAAGGGTAATATTTTTTATTCTTCATTGTCTTTTTATTATTTTATTTCTTGCTCTTTACGACAGTTTTATCTATAAAGACGGGTAATATAAGGTGAACGGACTCCCGGGCGAATTTCACCACAAACGATATACACGTTCTCACCATCCGAAATATTTGCCGCAACCGCTACAGGAGGATTCATTGTTTCCCCCGCCTGCAACCACTCATCTGTAATAATACTGTAAACCAATATTTTATTATTGAATCCCCCGTGATTTATCCAAAGGCTGTCCCGTTCATCAAAATCTCCCTTATTGACAGCATGTTCCACCTGATTAAATACCACTCCTCCATCTCCCCCATATAGTAGGATATGCGAACTATCTACCGAAGCGGCTGTGGCCATTGCCAATGGAATACCCTCATTTTCCTTCAAACGGATATCCTGCTTCTTAACCCATCTACCTGTAGAGGGACGAAAATGATATACCGATGAATAGAAAGCAGTTGGTCCGGAATCGACCTTCGCCCTGCCTCCAAAAACAAAAAGCGACATCTCTTCACCATACTGCTGGGATATGAGGGCAGCCCCCGAGATCGATACCGGAAAATTGACCAGTTTGTTCCATCCTTTGCCCGGATTACTCAGATCAAGCACAAGAAATTGATTCGATGAGTTGCCGTCTGCCAATTCACCTCCCACCAGATAGACTCTAGAACCGATCACTGTGGCAGTAGAGTTTTTAACCGGTATTGGTAACGCAGGGTATTCAGTAATGGCAACTGCCCCTCCATTATACGAAAGCAACCATGATTTTGCGGTAATCCCCTCCGGGGTGAGTCCTCCCGCACAGAGCAATCCTCCCGGTATAGTCGCATAGGATCCTTCGGCAACAGGAACGGGTAAATCACTTCCCTCATACACTATGTTGAGTGAACCGTCTGACTGCTGCTGAAAAACAAAAACCTTATCCGAATACTGCTTGACTCCACCCTGCCACGGCTTACCATAAGGAAATGAAGAACCTCCCGCCATAATAAACCAGTTTCCCTGCTTCCCGAAGAATGTACCTGCCAGTCCTTCGTGGAGCGTTGAATCAGCCAATGTTTCCATGGAAAATACATTGATCTGATGTAGATTGTTAAAATTATTCGCTTTCAGGGAAAAGGAATTTATAACGGCTGCAAGTACCACAAGCAATAGATAGAGAGCGGTACGGGTCAGATAAGTTTTTTTAGGTATCATAAATGATTGAGTGATTCGTTTATTTAAGTTCTTCAAGGGAAACAGTCTGGAAAACCATGTCGGCCTGACTACTCTCATAAAGGATTCCAATAGTTGTATCATTGACCGAAGTGATGCAGGAATATCCCCGTCCACTGTATTCATCCAACAGGATATATTTCTCTTCGGGCCAAGTATTGCCATCGTCATAACTCGCTTTCAGCGTGATATTATTGCGTTTTGAAGTTGAAGCGGGATTGACAAATAAGAGCATTGTTTTCTTCTCTCCATTTTCCTGATAGACGTGCTTATGTAAACTTGCCATACAGGTGGGTTCTATCAATGCATTTCGGGAAGTATGATGTTCAACCCATGTTTCTCCCAAATCGTTAGTGATAAAGACAGAGCGTCCGTTTACCTCCTCATTCCCCCTGTTACGGTTATCTCTCATGTTCAACATAATGGACCCGTCGGACAACTCCACAGCCATACATTCTGTGGTATTTTTTGTAGCAGGATTACTGGTAGTCCATGTCTTTCCACCATCTTTGCTCCATGTGATATTGGAAAACGGTTTGCCAGTTTCATCCCTTCCCTGTGTGGGTAGCACCAATGTGCCATCTGCCAGGGTGATTCCATGTCCCGGTGCCGGGGCAAACAACCACCACTCTCTCTTCTTGATAGGGGTTATATTCATCGGTTCGCTCCAGGTCAGCCCGTCGTCTGAACTCTTCGTAATCAGGAATTGAGATGTTTCTTTTACACCAAATCCCGGCTGTGAACCTTTCGCATGCCACTGATGAATCCATCGGGTACTGTCTTCGGTCATACCTTCCACCCATCTCCCGGTTTCACGATCGAGTACCCCATGCATCCATAGTCCGGCGACATAGATATCACCTGTATTATCATCCACAAGAATACAGGCATCGCTTACCCCGTTATATTTCTCTGGCAATCCACCCCACTCGTTCATATCCAGCACAGTCTGCATTGGGTCCCAAGTCCGACCTCCATCGGTACTCCGGTTCAATGCAATGTCCATATGCCCCTGCAGATCACGACCACTATCGTAACGCGCATCATATATGGCCAGCAGCGTTCCATTTTTCGAAGTCTCCAGTCCCGGGATACGCGAAGTATGCACACCGTCCTGCTTATGTTGACGAACGGCGACTCCCACTCTCAGTTTTTCGGTAGGTCTTTTTTCCGAAAGTCTCAGGACTTCCGGATCCGTCCTAATTTCCGTAAGTATTACTCGTATCCGGCTTTGAAGAGATATATCTTCTTTTAGTTTTATGGATATCCAAAAGGAAAACGTATCTGTATCGATTGTAAAGGTGTCTTCAAAAGAAACTTTTTGCAATGCAGGGAGAGGATTGCTGAGAAGCTTACCAGAATTGATCATTCCATTATTTTTCGCACCATAAATGCTGATTGACTCTACAATCTGACTTACATCATCACCTTCCAGTTCCAAATCTATTTTTTGTATCTCGTAATTTTCTCCTGTCCGGTTTATAAGATCGACACGCATTACCGGATTTATATCTTTTTGACTTAATACCGGCAACATAGGGTATTGTACATCCGCTTTAATATCCTGACCATATGATTGACAGGATAAAAAGAAAATTATTCCCGCAACCAAACATAATGATACTTTTCTCATATTTATATTTTTAAAGTTTATATTATGTCCTTATTTAGATTTTTAAATAAGCAGCTAACACTATTTATATTCCAACCATGTGGTTATATTTGCATCGGTATCCGAAGTAAACCGGATCCAGCGTGCCTGAAAAGAAGGGGTAAACTGATGACGTTGTTGTTGTCCCGGTTCTACCGTGTAAACCGCATACTCCATCCAATCGCCGTTTCCCGTCGGATCCACTTCCAGTGTGATCTTCACTTTATTTTCTGACGTATGAGACAAGGTCAATTCCCGTTCATCATAAAAACCGATCAGATAAGGGTCGGAAGCAACTTGTGCTTTTACGTTTGAATCTACCCACGGACCTCCTTTACCGGTCGGTTTTCCTAATTTCCACAGGTCATCGATGACGCCTGCCCATACGGCTGCTTTGCCGTCTTCCGAAACAATGATATGCGGGTTTTCCTTTCCTTCTTCAGGAGTAATACCGGTTAGTATAAGCATTCCACGGTAGGAAGCATAGTCATTGATACGGTAGTGATGGGTAGCTACCGGGCGGATCTTGGCATATCCGTCCGCATTTTCTGCCGGCAATTCATAAAAGGTACCGTGGCAACTGAACAGATCCCGCTCTGTGGCTACTTCACGACATATACGCAACAGTCCCCGATCGGTCAAAGAACTGTAAGCATCCTCTCCTAAGGGTAATCTCCACCGCCGGTTTTTATCATCAACTATTAGAACGGATCCTTTTTCTATCTCCACTACCTGCGAGGGTATGGCAAACCGATCGCGGATAAAACCGGCTGTTTCGGCATCCTCTTTCCGTTCCAGTTTCAGTGCTTCACCCATTTCATAATATCCGGTTTCCGATATTTTTCCCTCGGTGGTTCTATTCGCAAATAAACCGAGCGCACGGCGGTTTTCACCCAAAGCATACAACAATCCACCCAGACTCGATTCCGACCCTACATCGGTCAATCCGTTGAAAATTGCATCCGGAACAGTACTCCTTGTATCGTTATCACTATAGGTAAAGGTCAAAGTAAGTGTAACCGGCCTGTCCGGTTTGGCTCGTACCCACTCTCCTGTTTCCGATGAAGAAAAGTCGACATGGACCGACTCACCGGGAACCAAATCTATAGTTTTCAACGTACTCCACTCATTATTTCCCTTTTTATCTACTTCATAAGTGACCGTTACCTGAGTAGCCCCTTCATTTTTCACCCAACTGCTGCGATGTGGCCAACCGGCAAATAGGAACGGTTCCGAGCATTCATCCGCATTGACTATTTCTCCTGCCCAGACTGTGCCGGTTGCGGTAACAGGGCCCAACTGGTCGGGTATGGATACCGTTGTAAACCATAGATTTGAATTAGACTGACCCGGTCCTTCAATATTTCCTTTTGCCTTACGTTTATTAAGAAACTCCTTTTGGGCAGAATCATCACAACCAAAAACCAATTGATCCTCCCATCTTGTAAAATCACCGATTACTTTCAAATAAGCGGAACGGGGACGGATGCCGGCGCTGTTTGTCACCCTGAACGTACCGGGAAAATTCCAGAACATCCCATGCATCGTCATCAGATAATCCGGTTGCTCTTGCGTACCTACATCGCGGATACGGGGCCATTCAGTATTCCACCCGTGTGCACCGTCGTAACTATGACTTGCTTTCGGCAGACGGTAAAAACTCCATCCATCTTTCACATCCCGCACACCAAGCAACAGGGACTTATGATCCCATCCGGTTGCCCAGATCGGGGCGATTTCAGGACTGGGATTACCATATATTCCGCCGGGGCCGGTTACTTCTACAAACTGATTTCGGCGTACTAATTTCCACTCTTTCCCATCCCATTCGGAAAGGGATCCGGCCTCCACATCAAATTTATGCAATGCTTCTTGTGTAGCTTCGCCATTATTGGAATAGACCAGTACCCCCTGTCCCGAGTAGAGGCCTTTACCATGAGCACCGGGCAATAACGCCGCTTCCTGCGCCATTTCTCCGGGCTTGCGATCCACATTCCCGTCCCGGAATAGTTCTTCCACTTCCAGCGTATTCACATCCACTTCATAAAATCCTTCTTCCATGGTGCCGTAGTAGATCTTATTGGCGGGATTAGTCAAATGACGCGCATTCCCAGTATGCCTTCCGGGCATATCGGTATATAGAATTGCACGGATGCCCCCTTCCGCATCAATGGCATAGGGCCCCATAAAAAGCTGATTACTTTCCTTGTGTATCATCCGGTTGGCAGGAGTACCTCCAATACTCTCATCTCGGACTATTTGCTGTAAACCGGGTGTGACCTGATATAATTTGTCGGATGAACCGTAAGGCAAATGAGGGCCATAGGTAATCACCCATAAGCTTCCCGCCCAGGGAACCACAGCTCCGGTGCCGCATTCACCTTCGTTATTATAATAAGCCAAATGAGGATAGATACCTGAAATAGATGCCGGCAATTCCAAATTATTTTTTTGTGCCGTGCATGCTAAGATCAATGTCACACCAATAAAAAAAATCATTTTTTTCAAGACCATATAAAACATTATTTTAAAACGATTTATCTCCGTAATTCATACTCACCAATTATAGTAGGTTTGCAAACTATCAAGCGCATCCACTTTCTATAAAAAATACCATAATCTTCGTCCCTCCTGTTTTACGTGAATAGTTTTCAAGATAATTTGTATTTAAAATCTTAAACAACGGAAGGGAAAAGCTGAAAAAGAGACCGGAATAAAAGATATTACTTTATTAATTTGATGTCTATAATCTTAAAATCCAAACCATCTGTATATCTTTTTTCCCCTCCTTCGTAAAATATTCCAATCTGATTCTCTGAAATTTCAACCAAGTCAGAATATCCTGAGTTCCCAGTGTAAACAACATATTTTCCACTCCAGGTTACTCCGTTATCCGTGCTTTTTTGAATGGTCAGGTTTGTTCTTGTGGCTGCTGCCGCGTTAGAAAGAAAGAGTGCATCGCCGATTTTCAGAATGCTTCCCTGACAATTAGCATCCAACTGTTGTATATTGTATTCCGGCTCGGACCAGGAAATTCCCCCGTCGTAGCTCAGACTATACTTACGATAAGATCCGTCTCCGGTCCTCATAGTAAGCATTAAGTATCCATCACCAAGTTCCGTAACCGAACACTCACCGACACTTCCCACGGGTGTAGGTCTTCCTGATTTCCAGTTTTTTCCATAATCATCCGAATAAGCAATATGGGAGTAGTCAACAACTTTCCCATTCTCTCTTATTGTAAAATAGTTCGGCGTGACCAAACGGTTTTTATATACTCCATTCTTTATCTGGATACCATGTACGGGCCCAGTCCCGTACCAATCCCAAGCCGGATCTTTAATACTTGAGGTTATCTCTTGAGGGTTAGCCCATGATCTCCCCTCGTCGTCTGAATAAGTATAATAAGCCCGGCGGATATTTCTTCCGGTTCCGTTTACCAGTGCGCCCCATTTATCATCACCGTGATTCCATGTCATCAACAAGTGTACCCTCCCCTTATCGTCCACTATAGGCACGGGATTTCCACAGGAGTTTTCTCCATCATCCCATATCACTATGTAATCACTCCAGGTTTTCCCCTTGTCAAGAGACCTCTTCACAACCAAATCGATATCACCCGAATCACCATTCCTTCTTAATTTCCTCGCTTCTGCAAAAGCAAGTAATATATCTCCCTTTGTTTTCACAATTGCCGGGATACGGTACACTTCATACCCCGATGCTCCTTGTTCATATACATAGTTGAATTTTTTCTGTGTTTCCGGAATAATATCCAAATCTACTGGCACAGATGAAGCCAATAATACCGGTAAAAACAAAAGAATAAAAAGATACTTATGATAAATTCTCATTCTATATAGTTATTTTTAAACAGGTTGAAATCTAATGTCAAAAAATCTCATTCGAATGCTATCCGCTCTATTCCAATTCAGATATATCGATTTTACGGAACCAGATACCTTCCTCATTCCGATATCCTTTCTCATATAGCATAGCTATGTCTCCATCGATCAATTTAGCAATATCCGAATATGCGCCATAGAAAACAGATTGACCGGTATTTTCCACATACATCCGTTTTTTAGTCCAGGTTTCCCCATCATTATTACTAAGCCTAAGGGTATTATTGCGCCTACTTGTTTCATGAGCAGGATTGGAAAATAAAATTCTCGCTTTACCATTTTCACCATTCAAATCATATCTGAATATGGAACCCTGGCATCCCGGCGATATTAAAGTATTATCCCGCCAACATTCTTTCCATGTAATACCACCATCACTACTCGTGGATACAACACGATTGTTGGGAGATGTTGTTCTTCTCATATTAAGCATTAGGTCGCCATTACTAAGTTCTACTACGGTGCTTTCGTTTGTATCTGCACATGGTTCTCCTCCCAACTCCCATGTAATACCTCCGTCGTCCGAAAAGATAATATGAGAATAGGAAATACCCCCTCCTCCGTTCAACGTATGGTTGCATGGTACAACTATCCTTCCTTTATGCGGGGAGTATGTTTTAACGATTCCATGACAAGGACCGGTGGCATACCAATTCCAATTACCCGGTTTAACCGAGGCGGAGATTTCTTTCTCTTCAGCCCATGTTTTCCCCTCATCATCAGAATAAGTGACAAATACCCTTCGATCTCCACTTGCACCAACATTCCAACAAGTGAGTAAAATTATCCTGTTTGTTTCAGGTATATGTATTGGCACCGGATTTTGACAGCGATTTACCCCATCATCTTTCACAATTTCCAGAGGAGACCAGGTTGATCCATTATCTGTAGAGCGTTTTAGCACAATATCAATATCGCCCGTATCTTCTATGCTGTTTCTCCTTCCTTCAGCAAACGCCAAAATTGTACCATTATTCGTCACAACCATCGAGGGAATACGGTAGGCGAAATAACCCTCATTCCCCTGAATGAATGGATTATTTCCTGTTGACCGATTTTCATTATCTCCAACTTCAACGGTTTCGAATTCAGTATATAACGTGTCCAACATATTCTCCACCGGAAGATAGGCAGTCCTATATTTTGCGTACCCAGTTGCAATATCGTTCAGTGCAGTTGGATTTAACACTGTTTTTTCATCCAGATGGATATTGGTATACGTAAATTCAGTCCTCAATACGTATTGAGAAACTTCTCCCCAATTGAATATAAGCGAATTGTCAGTAATATTGAACTGAAGGGATTTTAACTCTACATTTTGGAGAGTGCTGCGGTATGCTTCGCCATAAATTATTGCAGGGGCTGTTTCTTTTATTATTTCCCGTCCCAGATGATCATATACCGTTAACTCAAGCAGATATTCCTTTTCCGGAAGTTCCAGTATTCGCTCAAATTTATTATTCTCTATTTCGCCTGCCTCTATTATTACCGGCTCTTGCGTGTCAATCCCTCCTATTTTAATATAAGCTACCCCAGATAAGGAGGAAAAAACACCCACAATTTGCAATCTATTATATCCGGAGAGAATTTCAAGTGAAGTGAGTCCGGGATTCGCCCCTTCTCCCTTTTTAAGGGTAGTGAATTCTTTTTCAGTTCCATACTGAATTGAACCATCATCAATATATGCACGGTATTTATAAGTTTGATCCGGATTTAATCCGGTAAGAGTAACTCCGAACTCAGCGCCTGACAATGTGGTACGCCGATATTTTTTGTAACCTGTTCCATCCTCTACTTCCATGCCGAACTCTGCAATAACTCTTGTTCCTGCATCTATTATACCGCCTTTGCAGACAGCGGAATTTTCTGTTATGCCATCTACTCCAAGGGTTTCAACTTTTGCTGGCCGATGTTCAGACTCTGTATTTCCACTACAAGAAACAATTAATACAAAGTATAATATAAGAATGGCAACTATACTATATTTCATGTTTTTGAAAGTTAAGAATGATGAGTGTACCAAAGTTTACGTTTCAACTTCACACTCATCATCCAATAGTCAATTTCTACTTTAATAATCGAAAAAATAATATTTACACCTCAAATCTTCGTGAATCTAAAAGCTCTGAGATTAAATCCGTATCCTTCAACATAAAATTTAATTCGGTGTCTTCCTTCTGTAAAGTTCAGGACTAACGAAGGTGTTGTAAACCACCTCCAGGCATTCCAGCTATTATTACTAGGGATAGTCACTGTTCCCGTAACATTGTCATTATCGAGTTCAAGATGAAAGCTACTTCCATCATATCTTGCAGAGAGACTCACTTCCACCCGATAATCTCCCGGCTCTTCCACTTCTATAGTATAAACAAGCCACTCACCAACTGCTATGTTCCCAATATTGACTCCTTTGCCTTCAATATCTACTTGGGGGCTTCCGTTGTCGCCATTGTCTTGTCTATAGGTATTTCCCCTTATAGTAGCATCATCGTGAAAAGCGAACCCTTCTCCTCCGGTATCAAAGTTCGCTGCAGGCAACTCATATGGAGCGTTGGCAGAAAGGATATGAGGCCCTAAAAATGAGCGGGTATAAGCAGCATCTACGGTAAGAGTTTTTACAATATCTCCAATACGATATGTAATTGTAGTCACCCCTTCTCTTACAATAGATAATGCA
Source organism: Proteiniphilum sp. UBA5384 (assembly GCF_002410825.1). Classification (GTDB taxonomy): domain Bacteria; phylum Bacteroidota; class Bacteroidia; order Bacteroidales; family Dysgonomonadaceae; genus Proteiniphilum. The sequence goes on from NZ_DHOS01000032.1 coordinate 134,249, forward strand.
CCACTGGCATTTACAGTTACAATACTTTCATCCTCTGATGTCCATGAATCGGAAGGAATATCGTTTGTATTATCAGGAATGAGGGTAACAAGAATAGTCTTTGCTTGCCCAGGTAACATTTCCAGATATGTGTCGCTCAGTTCTACGTTTTGAAGTGGAATTCTCACTAATGCTGTTAAAGGTATTTTGGTTTGAATATTTCCACTACTTACAGTAATATCAGTGTACCCTTCACTTATCACCTTCACCAAACCATTGTCATCTACAGTGGCGATATCAGTGTTTTCACTCTTCCAACGATATTCATACGTACCATCCGATGGACTGGCTATCAACTGTATCTCGTCCTCCACAAACAAATTGAGAGATAACATATTCACATATATGTTTTTTTCTACATCTCTTCTGACATACTCATCACAAGAAACAAATCCAATAAGAACAAAGAGAACTGTTATATATTTTAAAAAAATTGTTTTCATCATTTTAAATAAAATTGTTGATACTTATCACACCATATTATTCCTCATATAATCATTACTAATCAAACTCCTCTGATTCTTCATTGGGATTGAATTGCAAACGTAACTCCTCCTTAAATTCATATATCTTATTATCTGATTTATACTCATATCTTAAACGAAAAGTTTTATATGTTTGAAATCCATCATCTTCAATAAAAAAAGTATTATTATAAAAAGGATCCCCATCCATTTGAGTGACTTCAATATTCTTGTACGGTGAAATTGCAACTCTGTTGTCCTCATCTATCGTCAATAATATGGCAAACTTATTAAAGGTCGATGCTATAGCTTCATAGGTTTCGTTTCCAGCCATAATCCTCACCTGATTTTCAGTTATTGGATGCATCACTTTGGTACCCGGCATTTGTAATTCATATGTTTCTCCTTTTTCACTCATTCTGGCATTCATATTGTATACAGTATTACCATCGCCTGCGGCCCATCGATTTTTAATCCTCACACTATAAATAATATAGCTCTTGTCCGGATTAACTTCATAAGCAGAATGCGACTCCACTCTTAATGGAATACCATATTCATGATCCGGCGATAAACCATCCGGCCTCACTCGTATCGGCAATCTCCCACGAATTTCACCGTCAGGAATAGTGAATTCAAAGTTCTCAATATCATAATTACTTTCCGGCATGGGGAGTACGTATTTAGCCTTATCCACATCAAAATTCATTTTATTGAAAGCATTTAAATAATACGGGTCCTCCACCATTTTCACCACAATATTCTTTGTTGTCGGATTTGTCCCCCCCAACGAAGCAGCTACATACCCTACCGATTCTTTGCCCAACAAATGAAATTTACGTGACACATTATCGTTTTCACTTATTAAAGCAAAAACGTTCTTGTATTGTTCTTTCTCGAAGACTTCATCCCTGTCACAGGCGACAAGAGCCAGTGCAAGCATAATTAATGAGAAGAACATACCCTTGCCCATTTTCCCTAAATGGGCAAAATCATTCCCATTGGCATTATTTATACCGTATCTAAAATTCTTACTTTTCATCTTCATAAGATTTAAAAATTAATCCTCCCAACCAGGGTTTTGATCTAATGATGGTAAAATTCTTACCTCTCTCAATGGGATAGGTAATAGTATTAATCGTCTATTGACAACTCTGGCTCCAATTCTGGAAGTATTCGGAATAACTTTATTATAAAAGACTTCTTTTGATCCTTCCACGTTCATACCTTTAATGGGGACGTTTTCTGTTGCTTCGTATATACCCCATCTTCTGACATCGTAATATCTGCGATTCTCGAAAAGAAATTCAATCATTCGCTCTTTCTCAATCATATTTTGAACGGTTTGTCTGTCTTCACTCCCGTTCAGACCCGGTAATCCCGCTCGATACCTCACTTGGTTAAAAGCCCTTTTAATTTCGGCCATATCCCGCGTAAGAACCTGTTCCTTCCCATCAGCTTCTACAGTATGGCTTTCAGTCAAATTATTCAATGCTTCCGCATAACTTAACAACACTTCCGCATAACGGAGAATAGGAAATGCTTTGTCCATTCTATGTGCATTTGTACCACCCCATGCATCGTTAGGGTGTATATACTTTTTAATAACATAGCCCGTAATCGGATGATCCTGAGGAGCACTAACACCACCCTTTCCATTAGGAGAATCATAATAATAAGTGATGGTCTGATTGTATTGTCCTGATGACGTGGAAGATGTCATAGGCCAAAAGCACTCACTAAATCCTACCGAAGCGTAAAAACGCATTTCACGATTGTGGTACATATTACTTACCCCTGCATTAAGTCTGTAGCCTGAAAATATTTTGACTTCATTTGTGAACCCTGATTCACTGTAAGGGTATTCCGTACTCGAATCGTCAATAGCTCTGCCATCAACAGTAGCATAGGCATCTATAACTTTCTGGGTAACACTCAATCCATTCCATCCACTCAATTTTTGAGGAAAAGACATACGTGTATTATTGCGGATAGAATTACTCCTTATACCCCACACATATTCAGGGTTAACTGGTATTACAGATTCTCCCGTAAACATATCGGAGTATGATTTAAAATGATCTATTCCGGCAGCTCCGTCAGGCCATTCATTATAATAGCCCGGATCGGATGTCACCCCGGTGGGTAATGGAGGAGTTTCCGAATCTGCTACTACCGTATGCAATTTATAACGTTTTCCACCCGCCCCATCCAGGTCCATTACTTTTTTTGCAGCAGCTGCGGCTATTGCCCATCTTTTCTCATCATATGTTTGTGACACATAGGGGACACCATCTACAGATCGTTTCCAATTACCGAATGCTCTTCTGGCCGCATCTCCTCCATTATATAAAGGGCTAGCATGAATCAACCTAATACGGGCGACCAAACCATATGCAGCACCCTGCGTGGGTAACCCGAATTCCATGAGAGATCTACTTGCGGGAAGGTATATAGCGGCTTCTTCAAGTTCATTGCATATATATTCAACAGCTTCATCGTAAGTACTTCTTGCACGGTCATAATAAGGAAGTTGTTCATTTGACTCCATTACTTCATCATCAAGCAGGATAGGAGGACCAAAATCAACCAGTATATTATAATATGCATAGGCTCTTATAAAACGAGTTGTACCAAGTATCTCGAACCGATCACGGGTTGTCATATCTTTTGCCTCATCAATCCGGTTAAATATGGTGTTACATTTGCGAATAATCTGGTATAGTTTTCCCCATGTATTAAATGAGTACATATTATCAGGAGTTATTTCACCTAACACATATCTCATTCCGTTGTAACTGCTTGTGGTGAGGAAACTTGTAAAAGCCTCATCTGTTGCCAGCGGCCCCGGAGTATAGTTATTCTGAAATATCGCTCCTTCATCAGGAAATAAGTTTGCCGCATCCCACATATACGCTTTTATATATCTTGTATTAGAGAAAACAGAATCCAATTTCATTTCATCGCTAAAATAATCGTCTATACTCAAAAAGTCTTTACAAGAAGAGGATGCAAGAAGGATTGAAAAAGTAAAAATCGTTGAAATAAACAATTTTCCCCATTTCTTCTTTCGCCTACCGGCATTTTCGGAGTCTACCGATATACCCTTGTTTGAAGAAGGAGTATGATAGAAATCATATATTTTCATTTTATTTATATTTTATAAATTAATATACAGTTGCAGTGCATATGTTGTAGGTATAGGATATATTTCACCGTTCCGGTGTGCTTGCTCTGGATCAAATAATTTTACTTTATCCCATAACAGCAGGTTATTGCCTACTAACTGAAGGTCGATAGAAGCAATTTTCAGTTTTCTGAGGAAGTCGTTTTTCAGATTATAATTAATCGTTACTTCCTGCAATCTCAGGTAGCGCGCATCACCTTTCCAGAAATCAGATATCTGGGAATTATTTTCATTGTATCCATAGGAAAGTCTGGGGAACCGGGCATTTGGATTTTCAGCATATTTAAGATCAATTCCATGTTCAATCGCATAATCTCTGGGGATCCAGCGATTAGCAGGATCATTTACGATGGTGAGAACATTTCCATTTTCACCCCTGAAAAACGGGACATATCCCATCCCATTGCGACCTACATTTGGAACATTATAGCCCACATGAAAAAAGTCTGTTTTACCTGTTCCTTTAAACAACACTCCTATTGTCAGATCCTTATACCTGAACTCACCTCCAAAGCCATACATAAGTAATGGATAGGTGCTATAAGACAATGGTGTCATGTCGTTCGTATTAATCACACCATCCCCATTCACGTCCCGATATTTGATATCTCCCGGCATCACATTGCCAAACTGAGCGGGGCTGTTATTTACATCATCCCAATCCTTGAATAAACCAATGGCATGATATCCCCTAATCGTGCCATGAGGATAACCCGATGCGTCCTGATACGGATAAGGCGGGTTGGCTTCTTCCCAATGTTGAACATTATTTCTGGAATAGGTGTAATTACCCCGGATGGTAAAACTCATATTCCTCTTGAGATCTTGTGTGAAAGCAATATTTCCGTCTGATCCGTAGCTACTCATCTTCCCTATATTACTGTAGGGTTTTGTAATCAGACCGGCATAATCCGGTACTTGAACACGCTGCATAAAAATACCATCCCTTACATCATTAAACATATCGACAACAAGGGAAATTTTTTCATTAAAGAGTCGTGTTTCAATTCCAATATTCGCCTTAATGGCTTTTTCCCATCTGAGATTATCCGCACCAATTCTTGATTCGCCGACGGTTTCAAGGGATGCGGATGTTCCCCACGGATTTCCGCTACCCAGGTTAACCATTGTCAGGTAAGGAAACCGAAGGTTACTGATACGGTCATTCCCCACCGAACCATATGATCCTCTTATTTTAAAGAAATCAATAAAGGGTAACGATTTTGTCAAAAAGTCGTAATTTGAGGGAACCCATCCTAATGCTATAGAAGGGAAAAAACCATATTGTCTTCCAGGCTGAAAATTCTCAGATCCGGTATATCCGAAATTAAAATCGATCATATATGTATCCCTGAGCCCGTAAGTCAGTCGGCTCGAAACACCCTGATAACGAAGAGGAATAGCTGTAAGGTTGTTCGTCGCATCACTGGCTTTTTTCTCATCACTCAAATAATAATAGACCAAACCCGAAACCCGATGCTCATCAGCAATCAGTTGCTCATAATTGAGGGTAGATTCAAAATGATACTTTCTGAACTGATCTGTACTCCTACTATAAGAAATATCTCCTTCCGGTACCCGAAGAATAGTAATAAGATCCCCTTTTTGGTCCCGACCTACGGCCTGATATAATGGCGGATTCAAAAGGCGATTTTCACTAAAGTAACTATCAATATCGTATGCACCCTGCACCTTGATGGATAATCCTTTCACCAACATGGAAAGATCTTGGTCAAGTGCGAGAGTAAACTTTCCATTAAACGCTTGCTTTAACCTCCTTCCCATATAATTTATCTGTACTAATGGTGATGTGAGTGAACCGGATCCTGAAGCGGGGAATTGTCCATTAGAATACATCTTCGGAAGTAATAAGGGATTCAGGCTTGATTGGGCATTCCAAATATAGTTTGTGCTTGCGACTCCGGGATCTTTTTGGTCGGAAAGGAATCCATCAGTACCAAAATAGAGTGTTGTATTAGGAGATAATTCCAGATCAATATTCGCTCTGTAAGAATAGGTATTATATCCAACATTCGCTGCATATAAACTATTTTTATCGGTGTTATAGGCTGCAGTTTCACTACTTACTCCCAAACTGAGAAAATATCTCGCTACTTGAGCACCACCTCGGGCGCTCACATAATACGATTGTCGTAATCCGGTATTCCTCAATACTTCATCTTGCCAATTTATATCGGGATATAGGTCAGGATCGGTCCCATCCTTAATAATATCTAATTCTACATTAGAATAAAGGGGGGATTCATTTCGCACTTCCCTTGCTTCATTTGCTAACAATGCGTAATCATAAGCCCTTAAATATTCAGGGACTCTATTAAGCCGTGAAATGGTATAATTAACACGTCCGGTAATAGAAAGCTTTCCTGCCTGACCTCTTTTAGTTGTGACAAGAACCACACCGTTGGCGCCCCTTACCCCATAAACTGCAGTTGCGGAAGCATCTTTTAAAACTGAAAAGCTTTCAATATCGGCCGGATCAATCGAATTAAGGTTCCCCTCTAATCCATCTATTAGTACTAATGCACTTGAGTTAGCCCCGAATGTACCGATACCCCTCACCCAAAATTCTGAAATGTTTCTTCCTGGCTCACCACTTGTTTGCATCGATATAACACCTGGAACACGACCTCCTAATAAATTAGTAACAGATGTTGCAGGCGTTTGAAGTTCACCCACATCAACACTCGTTACGGCTGCAACAGTAGATATTCTTCTTTGCGTGCCCATACCCATTACCACAAGTTCTTCCAGTTCTTGCGCAACGTTCTCGAATTTAATAATAAGATCTTTTTTTTCTCCTGTAGCCAGATATTCTATTTGCTCATATCCTACAAAGGAAAATACGATCACATCATTCATGCTAGCCCTAATACTAAATTTCCCTTCGGAATCAGTCGACGTGCCAACACTAATCTTATCCCGTAAATATACCGTGGCCCCAGGTAGAGGAAAGTCTGTTTCATCATAAACCACACCTTCAATCAGGAATGTTCTGTCCTGGGCGAATAGCTGGATACAAAATGATGATAAGATCAATAAAATACATATTGTATGTTTCATCATGCTTATTCTGTTATGTTTATCATTGATTAATAATAGATCTTTTTTATTAATTGATTGAAAGTTTACGGATCCTGTTGTTATCATGATCTGCTACGTAAATTGAGCCATCTTGACTGATACCGATTCCAGTAGGAGTGTAAAAGAGTGCCTCTTCTTTTCCCCCATCTTTCCATCCCGATGTACCCGGCATCCCAAGAACTGTTTCAACCATATTTTCGGGTGTTATCCGTCGTATACAGTGATTCCCCCCATCAGCTACATATATACTGCCATCTACATCACAAAGTATCTGTGCCGGTTCACGGAATTGTGCTATTTCTAACAATCCATCCCTGTGGCCTCCATTGGTAGGGCCACTTAACTTTTTAAAAGTATTCTCAGGATCAGTCACGTCAATACTACATATACTATGGGCATTCACTCCAGCATTTCCTCTAAAGGACATATAAAGAATATTTGGTTTTAATGGACTGAAAGTTAATCCGTAACTGTCACCTTGTTGTGTTTTGTATATAGTCTCCACTTCATAAGTTTGAGGATTCATTTTCACAATATCCCCATAATGATAGCGAGTATAGATATACCCATCTTTAGGATTGACAGCCATACTATGCTTCCACCCCTTCGCCGGAATATTCTCATTATCTTGCCATTTCATTTCTCTTATTCTTGGTCCCCAGAATTCCTTTGGATCGAGCGTGTAGAATGAACCAATGGTTTTTTCGGTTGGAAAAGTAATTATACCCGTTTCGGGATCAGCTGCCGGAGCATTCCCTGCCACACCTCTTGTTATTGTGATAAGTTCATGTGCCAATTCGTCGATTCTGGCAATCACATTCATTTCCGGATAACTAGTATCATTGATACCTCGGCATACTACGAAAACATTATTTTCATTGTCAACACAAAGATATCTAGGCAACAAAACGGAGTTACTCAAATCTCCATCCTGATACTCATCTCTGCTCCCATTTCCAGCAATAGTTGTTACAGTAACTGATGTGAAATATCTAAATTTTTGATCGTAAACTACAGAGTCATTGCCTATGGCTATTGAAATTGTACAAGTATCCCCCGGTAAACGTGGTGCTTGAACATATATCCGGCTACCTGTGGAACCAATAACCGGTGCCCTCTTTTGATTAAACCAGACCCTGATCTCTTTTGTATTAGTACCAAAATTCTCTCCTGCTAACATTATTTTCTCCTGGAATCTTCCCGAATCTGGATAAAACGTTGATAACGTTATTGGTTTTGAAGGATTATATTCTTCGATTCCTTTTGTGTTTTCCCCATTTTTACTGCAAGAAACCACAAAAACAGACAAGATTATCATCAAGAAGATACCTCTTTTTGATGTTTCTTGGTTTAATAGTAATTTATCAAATTTCATTTTATCAAAATTAATGTTGATTAGTGAATAAACAGCACTCATTCTCTCTGATAAATAGCGCAAATAAAAAAATAAAAAAGGCTAAAAATCGACAATTTATTCTCATCTTTGTAATGATTTTAAGATATTCGTGTTTTAAAATTATTGTAGAAAGGGGTACTATTTGCAGGATGTATCCCTTTCTCTATTTTCCCCAAAAACCGATTTCTTCCAGATCTTTCCTTAATGAATCGTACTCACCCTTATCGAACGGAGCAATCGGTAAACGGCACTCTCCGCATTCTATCCCAATCAAATTCATAATGGCTTTTCCGCCTCTTACACCTCCTCCGTATTTGATTATTACTTTGACCACTTCGATGGATTGCATTTGAAATTCCCGTGCAGATATCAGATTTCCTTCTTCCATCGCTTTCATGATATTTAAATAAACGGAAGCCAAATAATTATAGGTACTTCCTACTCCGGCAACCGCCCCCAACGCTAATCCGCATATAAGCATCTCATCATACCCGTGTAATACTTCAAACGCCCCATTGTCAAGATGAATGCAATCACCCATTTCCATCAGATTGCTGTGCGTATATTTTACACCGACAAGATTGGGAATCTCTTGCTTCCCTTCATGTAAAAACTGAGAAACAGGCAAACATACCCCTGTCATCGAAGGCATATTGTAATAATAGAACGGAAGTTCAGCTGCCGCAGCCGCTACGGGTTTAAAAAAATCTATGAGGTCATGCACCGAAGAAGGTTTGAAAAAACTGGGCGCAATGGAGCCAATACCCCATGCCCCGATCTCCGCCGCATGACGGGATAGTTCCACCGACTCGCACTGGCTATCACTCCCCACATGGGCAATCACTTTAAAGCGTCCTTCTGCAGCTCTTATCCAATGTTTCAGGATTAGCTTCCTCTCTTCCGTCGTCAATGATGTGAATTCGCCGGTAGTACCACAAACAAATACTCCCGATATACCCGAATCAGCAATATGCTGTGCATATTGATCTATAACAGCATAATGAATATCGCCATTCGGAAGCATAGGGGTAAATGTCGCAGCTACCAAACCTTTTAGTCTCTGGTAATTTTTCATTTCAATAAACTAAATATTAATACTTTATAAATAATAAATAATAAATAATGATATTCTGAATTATTTTCTCACTGGTAATATTCGTCCTCTATAAATAGAGGGTGTTCTCATTCCCGGTTTTATTTCCCCACTGGTAATATAAAAATTGTTTTTCCACTTGGCAATATTGGTCGTAACCGGAACAGGAAAAGAAAGAATTTCCTCATAAACAAATACGCCTGCTACAGGATCATATACTCTAAGGATATTGTCAAAACCCGGATGATGGTATGATCCGGGGAGTAACTTTGTAACACCTCCCAAAAAGACAACATCTCCTGTCTGTGCAAATGCGGTTCCCCCCATCACCGAAAATGTTCCCTGAAGCTGTGTCCAGCTATTGAGTACAGGATCAAACATGTGACCGTCAGTCAATATCTCCACATAACCTGATGAACGGTAATCTCGTCCACTAAACAAATAAAAGCCGGCGTTCTTTCCCTTATTGATCGCGACACCCACCGCATACCCTCTGGCACTGCCGTCCCAAGCGGGCAACACAGTCCATCCTTTATCCTTGTTGTCAAGATCTAATACGAAAAAATGATTGGTCGCATTTTCTTCTATCATCTCCTCCTGACCTCCAGCTATGTATATTTTATTATCCAAGAGGGCACCCGTAGCATTCGCCAAAGGAACCGGAAGGGAAGGCCAGTCATTGGATAATCTGAACATTCCATTTTCCTTATAGATAAAAAACACCTCGTCAAAACAACGGTCGGCATCACATCCCCCTATACACAATACTCCTTGCTCTAATTGTATAGAAACACCATAGGCGACAGGTACAGGTAGAAAATCGGGTATCATTTTCCATTGAAATTCTCCGCTATCGATATCAACACAATAAAGTACCCTTTCCCAGTTCTTCTTTCCTCCTTCCCACGGCATCTTATCCAAGAAATTGGTACCTCCTGCAATAATCAGTTCACTACCGACGAAACCCGAAAAAACAGCAGCGACCCCTTTATTCTCTTTGTTAGATAATTGCGGAAGAGATCTCAAACTATTCCATTTTATTTGCCATGGTAACGTCCTATTATCTATTTTATAAGTGCCAGCAGTTAGGTTCATACTTATTAAGAATACTATTACTCCACAATATATTTCTGATGATACACGGCACCGTTCTTTTGTCTAATAAAAATCTTATATACCTCAAAATGCTTTTCTAAGGCTTCCCTGTATCCAGCCTCGTCTTTATCTTTCAAGTATTGCAACAGATCCCGGTGAGTTACAATCCGTCCCTCTTCTTTCAATTTAATATTAATAGGTGCCAGATATTCTTTAAATTTATCTTTAACAAAAGTCATCACAGGATGAACTATATTTTGAAATTCAGCGATTGTTTTATTCCCTGTTATCTGATATAGTTTCGTATGAAATGAGAACTCACTGAAAGGAGCGTATTCATTGTTCTCATACATAATACCTACATTTACTATCCCTTCAAGATCTTGTATGTCTTCTTGCGTAATGTTCCTAAAAATATCATGGCATATTCCTATTTCCAAGGCTATCCTAAAACCCAAAATATCGAACAAAGCATCCTCACTTAAAATACGGGGATCCACTACTCGCTTCATACCTCCTAAAATAGAAGGCTCTGTAAGTATCATACCACGCCGGGGACGGGTTTCAATCATCCCCATCATTTTTAATCGACTCAATGCCTCACGCAATACGCTTCTGGCTACGCCTAAAGATGCAGATAATTCCATCTCATTCGGGATATGATCTCCCGTCTGTAGGTTTTTCTCTTTAAAATAAGCCAAAAGCTTATCCTCTACCTGATCTACTAATGTAACAGAATTATTTTGGATTTTCAGCTTTTCCATATTATTTCAATATTTCACGCCTTATGTATCAATTATATTATTTGTCTGACAAATATGCTATAATATTTTTAAGCGTGCAAGAAACAGATTACATTTTAACAATACAATCGTCTATTTTTAAATTAATTCACATATAAATATATTTCTATAACCACAATTAACCTTTAAAAGGTATGAAATAAACTATCTCTAATGAAAAAGAATAATATTGACTCATTATAACAAATCACTACAGTCCATTTAAAAAAAGATCTCGTACTATATTTTGATAAAAGTGAATGTATTTTTACTAAAAATGATTCTTACATTTTATTTTTTTAGTCAAAATAGTAATTCTTTTTATTGAATTCCTTATATTTGTATTAAATAGTTTATTTTATCTGGTTAACAGATAGTTTTAGTTTCTTGTATGAGATCGGTCTTTTCGCCGTATAAGCAAATTGAGATACGGTGTTTGAGTATTGTTCGCCTTTTTTACTTCGCGTAATTCGCTTCTTTCTATTTGTTTAACACCACCATCTTACGCCTGTAAGATGAATTTAAAATTTTATCACTATGAAAATAAAAAACAGTAAGTATGTTTTTTCAGTACTCGTATTGCCATTACTCAGTGTCTTTCTCTATTCCTGTGAAGGAGACACTATAGATTCCGACAGGGTGGCACGTACCCTCAAACTAAAAGCAGAAATAGGGGAACCGACAACCCGTGCTTCTAATGCTTCATGGGAAAAAGATGATGCCATAGGTGTCTATATGGTAAAGTCTGGGCAACCGCTCAACACTTCCAGCCTCAGGCAGAACGTGGAATATGTAACATCCGGCTCCACTTCCTTTAATCCGGGAAAAGACGTGGAAGAAATCGCCCTTCCTTTCGATGAATCGCATGTTGATTTTATCAGCTACTATCCCTATCGTGGAAATATCGATAACTTCTCCTATCCGATAGATCTGATGAATCAATCGGTACAAAGCAAGATAGACCTGCTGTATTCCAATAATGCCAAAGGGTTCAACTCAAAAAATCCAAACGTCCGGATGCAGTTTACACATCAACTCTCCAGAATCGTGCTGAAGATCGCTAAAGATGCGTCTGTCAATCTGAAAGAATTATCCGTAAGAATCTCCAATACCGGCACTAAGGCAACTTTTAACCTCTCCACTGGAGAACTCTCCGCTGCGCAAGAACGTGGAAGCATTGAATTTCTGGTGGATAACAATGGTTCGGCGGCAGAAGCCATTCTTTTACCGGAAACCGATCTCTCCGATATGGAATTATGGTTTATTGTCAATGAAGAGGAATCCGAAATATACAAATTATCCTTGGCTGATGTATTCGAGATCAATGCTTTCGAGAAATCAACCCTATACACCTATAATGTCACCCTCTTTGCCGAAAAAACAGCTATTATAACAGAAAGCAATATCTCTCCATGGATTGATGGACCTTCTGCAAACGCAAATGCTAATAGCACTACCGATTCTCCTCCCCTTATCAAAGGCTCCAAGAAAACTCCCTTCACGGTGGCAGAAGCACAATCCAATCAAGGGAGAACCGAAGTTTGGGTGGAAGGATTTATTGTAGGATATTTTTCATCTTCCACCATGAACAGCTTTTCGACTGATTTATCCGGTGATATTTCTCAAAGTAATCTAGCGCTGGCAACCTTCCAAAACGAGACTGATCTGGCTCGGATAATACCGGTGATGTTGGGTAGCGGAAAAATCAGAGATGAATTGAATCTACGAACTAATCCGGATAATTTCAATAAAAAAGTAAAAATCAAGGGTGATCTCGGAGAATATTTCAAAGCACCCGGACTAAGAAATATCAAACAATACGAGTTTATAGCACAATAGCAACCAATTCAATAAATGTCAGGAAGTTACTTACAAGCAACTTCCTGACATTCCTCCTCAAAAATATTATTTAAACTCCTTCCACATGAGGAGCGTCCGGGCAATGGCATTCTCCACCAGCGGCCCCATGATGGCATATCCTTCTTTATTGGGATGAACACCGTCTTCCGAAAGTTCTTTGGGTAGACCATTGCGGTCATCAGCCATTACAGAGAAGAAATCACAGTAGACAGCCCCATGTGTGGCAGCATACTGCTTGATTCGACTATTCAGTTCCACAATCTTAGGAGCCGGTTCCAGACCAGGACGCCAGGGATAATCATATGCAGGGAGCACCGAACATAACACAACTTGTATGCCGTGCGATTGTGCCAATTCCGTCATGGAATAGATATTATCTTCAATCATTTCCAATGTAGAAGGACCGGTATTTCCTGCAATATCATTGGTACCAGCCAGAATTACCACCACTTTGGGCCATAAATTAAGTACATCCTGACGGAAACGAAGTAACATCTGCGGCGTGGTCTGCCCGCTAATACCCCGATTGATGTAAGGACGACCTTCAAAGAATTCAGGCACCTTTTCTTTCCAACCCTGGGTAATGGAATTCCCCATAAATACCACCCGTTGATCACATGTTTTTGCGGGAGCCAGTTTTGCATTATCCTCCCTGAACCGGTTCAGGTTCGCCCAATCTTGGGCCTCCACCAATAATATACCACTCATCGCAAATACCAACACAAGAAATAATTTTTTCACATTCATCTTATTTTTTTGTTGTTTTGAAATTGATTTTTGAATGTCAAAAATAGTTATTTAATTGATGACCTAAACTATTATTCGTCGATTTATTTGGATGATACATCGATTATAAGCCCTAAAAAAATCTAAAAAGAGGTATAACATTACTTTTTCTCTACTTTAATAGGTACTTTTGATAGATTTTTTTGCGCAATAATTAGGGTAAGGAATCTTATTAGAGGAGATGGCTGATAAATCTGCCTATAGGTCAACCCAACAAGAACTTCAACGGATATTTCGATTTTCGGGAAGCGGTAACGATATGGTAATACCCGGAGATGCACGTTGACCTATAAAAATTACAACACAATTGTATGAACAGAAAAACGAAAATAATAGTTTTTGTCTCCATAGCAATATTGATCTTGGGGATGGCATTCTTCCCAAAAATCAAAAAGCTGTTTACTTCCGAAGGTCGCGACGATGTCTCCGTAGCACGCATTGTAACCGGTGGAAACGGCAGATCGGCATTGATGGTGAATGCTACCCTACTGAAGCCTCAAACACTGAACAACATGTTCCGAATTACAGGCGTCCTACTACCCGACGAAGAAGTAGACCTCACGTTTGAATCATCCGGGAAGATCACCAGCATCTATTTTGAAGAAGGATCCCAAGTGCAAAAAGGAACATTGCTGGCCAAGGTGAATGATGCTCCATTACAGGCTGAACTAAAAAAACTCCAGGCGCAATTGCCATTAGCTGAAGACAGGTTATACCGCCAACAAACCCTCCTTGAAAAGGACGCCATCAGCCAGGAAACCTATCAATCGGTTGCTACACAATTAGAAACATTAAAAGCCGATATCGAATTGGTAAAAACACGCATTCAGCAAACCGAGTTGCGAGCACCTTTCGACGGGATGATCGGCTTACGTCAAGTGAGTGAGGGAGCATATGCTTCACCATCGGTTGTAATCACTACACTCACTAAAATCTCACCCCTCAAGATTGAATTTTCCCTCACCCAGAATTTTGTGAATACGATTAAACCGGGAACAGAAATTTATTTCTCGGTAGAGAATGACCTGGGAGTATACAACGCTACAGTATATGCCGTTGAATCACGGTTAGACGTGCGTACACTCAGCCTTTTTGCCCGTGCCCGCTATCCCAATAGCGACGGGAAGATGAAACCGGGTCAGTCCGCCAGCGTCCGTATCAATCTCGACCAAATCAACAATGCCATCGTCATACCAAGTATTTCCAGCATTAAGGAGATGGGACGTGATATTGCCTATGTATACGACAATGGCAATGCAAGAGAGGTAGAAATCGTTACCGGGATGCGTACATCAGCATCAGTAGAAGTAATCAGCGGCCTAAATATAGGCGATACGCTGCTCACTACCGGTGTGATGCAATTACGGAATGGGATGCCGGTACAAATCGGCCAAATGGTTGAAAACAGAGCAGATTAACAGGAAATGAATTTATCTGAATTAAGTATAAAGCGCCCGGTTTTAGCCACCGTATTAGTGCTGATCATCATCATTTTCGGTATGATCGGCTACACCAGTCTGCCTGTACGCGAATATCCCAACGTAGACAATCCCATCATCACCGTACAGGTATCCTATCCGGGGGCCAATGCGGAAGTGATCGAAAATCAAATCACCGAACCATTGGAGCAGAATATCAATGGTATCCCCGGTATCCGTTCGCTGACCAGTCGCAGTAGTCAGGGAAGTGCAAGGATCACCGTAGAATTTGAACTGAGCGTGGATATGGAAACCGCCGCCAACGATGTGCGGGATAAGGTCTCCATCGCGCAAAGGTATCTCCCGCGTGATGTGGATCCCCCCACGGTGTCGAAAGCCGATGCCGACTCCGATCCTATCATGCAGATCACCATCCAGAGTCCCATACGCTCCATGCTGGAACTCTCCGAGATCGCCGACCTCACCGTGAAAGAGCGTCTGCAGACCATTTCCAATGTAAGCGCCGTGGAGATATGGGGTGAATACCGCTATGCCATGCGGCTATGGCTCGATCCGCTTAAGATGGCAGCATATAATATCACCCCGATAGATATAAAGAACGCACTCGACAGGGAAAACATCGAACTTCCCGCCGGAAGTATCGAAGGCGACCAGATAGCACAATCCATCCGCACCATGGGATTGATGCAAACTCCTGAAGATTTCAACAACCTCATCCTCGTGGAAAACGACTTCCGTGTCGTACGCTTCCGCGACGTGGGATTTGCCGAGCTCGATGCGGCCAACCGGCAGAATATCCTCAAAAGGAACGGTGTGCCCATGGTGAGTTGCGTAATTATTCCGCAACCGGGAGCCAATCACATCAATATTGCCAATGAGGTGAGGATACGTATGGAACAAATGCGCAAGGACCTTCCGGAAGATGTGACTCTCGATACGGCATTCGATAATACCAAATTCATTCGTGCCTCTATCAACGAGGTGGAAGAGACCGTGCTGATCGCTTTTATCCTTGTGGTAGCGATCATTTTCCTCTTTTTAAGGAATTGGCGGGTGACGCTGATTCCCGCCCTTGTGATTCCTATTTCGCTAATCGGTATTTTCTTTGTGATGTACCTGGCGGGGTTTTCCATTAACGTATTATCGATGTTGGCCGTAGTACTATCTGTAGGATTGGTCGTTGATGATGCGATCGTAGTGACCGAGAATATTTTTCAGAAGGTGGAAGGTGGAATGGATCCTGAAGAGGCATCCATCGCAGGATCGAAGGAGATTTTCTTTGCGGTAATCTCCACCACAATGACCTTGGTGGCGATATTTTTTCCAATTGTTTTTCTGGAAGGGATGACAGGGCGCCTGTTCCGTGAATTCAGCATTGTGATTTCCGGAGCACTTATCATTTCAGCTTTTGCCGCATTATCCTTCGTACCGATGCTATCCTCGAAAATGCTCACCACGGGACGAAAAAAGAATAAGCTACATGAAAAGACCGAATTTATATTCAATGGATTGAATCATATTTATGACAGATCGCTGCGGGCCTTCCTGCGTAATAAATGGCTTGTGCTGCCGGTAATCATCGTAGCAGGTATATTTATTATTATTTTTTGGAATAAGATTCCCGCGGAAATGGCGCCACTCGAAGACCGATCCCTGGTAATGATTCGTAGTTCTGCACCCGAAGGGGCCACTTATGAGTTTATCAGGGATTATACCGAACGCATCTCGCAAATCGCCGACGTTATCGCACCGGAAAGGGTGTCGAATATCAATATGACCCGCGGCACTTTTGGTTCGATCCGACTTGTACTACCCGATATGCGTGAACGCGACCGCAGCCAGATGGAAATTGCCGACGCCCTCACCCTCGCCGTCAGGGATGAAACCGCTGCCCGTGCTTTTGTGCAACAGCAATCCACTTTTGGTGGACGCCGCGCCGGTATGCCGATACAGTATATCCTGCAAGCACCCAATCTTGAAAAACTGCAGGAATTTATTCCTCCCTTCATGGAAAGGGTAGATGCCAGTCCCGTTTTTCGAATGGGCGACGTGGACCTGAAGTTCACCAAACCGGAAACAAAAATCATTATCGACCGCGATAAGGCAGCCATGCTCGGGGTAAGCACCCGTGACATCGGGCAAACCCTGCAATACGCGCTGAGCGGACAGCGGATGGGCTATTTCTACATGAATGGCAAACAATACCAGATACTGGGGGAAATCAATCGGCAACAGCGAAATACTCCCGTCGACCTGAAAACCATTTACATCAAAAACAATACCGGTCAGATGATCCAGATGGACAATCTGGTAAAACTCGAAGAGACGGTTGCCCCTCCCCAACTCTACCGGTATAACCGCTTCAACTCAGCCACTATCACTGCCGGATTAGCTCCCGGTTATTCACTCGGCGAGGGATTGGAAGAAATGGACAGGATCGCCTCCGAAGTACTGGACGACTCATTCAGGACTGCTTTGGAAGGCGAATCCAGGAACTTCAAAGAGAGTTCTTCGAGCCTGATTTTCGCTTTCGGCCTCGCTATCGTATTGATCTTCCTGGTGATGGCGGCACAATTCGAGAGCTTTAAAGATCCGTTTGTCATCATGTTCTCCGTTCCATTGGCATTGTTCGGAGCATTGCTGTTCATGCGGATATTTGACATTACAATGAATATATACAGTCAGATAGGTATTATCATGCTGATCGGCTTGGTGACCAAAAACGGAATTCTGATCGTGGAGTTTGCCAACCAGCGGCAGAATGCCGGTGTCAATAAGCTCAAAGCAATCATCGATGCCTCCATACAGCGGTTACGCCCTATACTTATGACCAGTATCTCCACCATCCTTGGATTGTTACCCCTTATGTTCGCCACCGGCGAAGGAGCCAACGGACGAGTTGCCATGGGTACGGCAGTGGTCGGCGGATTGCTTATTTCTACACTGTTCACCCTATATGTCGTCCCGACCATGTATATATATCTCTCTACAAACAGGGAAGTACAGGAAATGAAACGGTTGAAAAGGAAACAAGGTTGATTTGATGATTTACAGATGTGATGAATGTGAGAAATTAAAAAAATGATGATAAAAAACGTGCTTTTACTACTCTTTTTCTTGCTGATTGCACCTGTTGTTTCTGCACAAACCGTACAAGCACCTCAACAGGGACAATCCACACACCTCATGATGGATTTGCAGGAATGTCTTAGGATCGGGCTAGAAAACAATTACGATCTACGTATCGTACGAAATGAAGAGTTGATCTCAGATAATAATGTCACATTGGGAAATGCGGGATTCCTGCCGGATGTCAGCGTAAATGCCGGCTATAACCTGCGCAACAGCAATTCAGACCAGTATCCTGCGGAAGGAGGGGAGACAATAAAAGCCCGCAATTCCAACACTTCTGCGTTAGATGCAGGTGTAAACCTCAATTGGACGATCTTCGAAGGATTCCGGATACAAACCAATTATCAGCGGCTAAAAGAGTTACAAACTATCGGTGAATTGAACACACGACTGGCCATGGAAGATTTTATTGCTAATCTCACGGCAGAATATTATAATTATGTGCAACAACAGATACGGTTGGGAAACCTCCAATATGCAGTGTCTCTTTCCAAAGAAAGATTACGCATTGTGGAAGCGCGATATCAGGTGGGATCACTTTCCCAACTCGACCTGCAACAAGCGAAAGTCTACTTCAATGCCGACAGTTCACTCCTTATTCAACAGTATGAAACACTCAATCGATCAAGGATAAAGTTGAATGAGCTGATGGGCGGTGATGTGGAACAACATTTCCTTGCGAGAGACACCACTATTCTCTTTGACGCCTCCTTATCGAAAGAGGAATTATTTACCCGTGCCATGCAGCATAACACCACCCTCCTGCTAAGCGACAAGAATAAAATATTAAGTGAACTGGATCTCAAAAGCTTGAAAAGCAGGAATTACCCCTATCTACGTTTAAACGGGGGATATGGTTTTACCCACTATAATTACAATAAGGGAACACTTGACAAGCAACGCACCTGGGGTCCGAACGTGGGACTCACCCTCGGTTATACGATTTTCGACGGATTCAACCGTAAAAGAGAACAAAAAAATGCAGAGATCACTATCCAAAATCGGGAGTTACAAGTAGAAAGCAATAAGTTGGCGCTGGAAAGCGACTTTGCCAATATGTGGATGGCCTACCAGATCAATATAGAGTTGACCAATCTGGAAATAGAGAGTCTCAAAAATGCAGAACTCAATTACGAGATCGCCATGGAACGGTACAAGATCGGCGACCTGTCGGGATTGGAACTGCGGGAGGCGCAGAATAGCCTGCTCGAAGCGGAGCAGCGACTTCTCACCGCACAATACAATACCAAACTTCATGAAATATCACTGCTGCAGATCAGCGGGAGAATCGGGAAATATTTGGAATAGACCGGGAGACAAGAGGAAGAGATGACCGGGAGACGAGGTGACTGGGAAAAAATGACCGGAAGACCGGCGGATTATCAAGGAGACTCCGTCAAAATACCATAACTTGAGATCAGTAACTCGACGACTTCTGAATAGTTGGCTTGCCCCGAACTGATTTTATTTGTTTTCAGGTAACCGTCATACACCTTGTCCTGTATAGTTGACAGGGATTCATTTCTCGCAGCAAGCCAGTGCCTCCGGTTACGTTGGAGATCGGCAATAATCTCCGGTCGGACAGATGTTCTTAATGACGCGTATTCCTCGGGCAAAACCCTGTAAACATCGTTTAACAGATAGTTGAGCGTCGATGCATACGCGCTATAACGGATCTTCTCATCGTTACTCTGCGCACAAATGACAAAAGCATACAAGTTCGCCTCCGATTCGAGGGCAATTCCGAACTGGTGCGCCATTTCATGCGCCAGGGTTGATGGATAGGTAAAATTAAGGCTGTAGTTATTCACATGTATCTCATTGAAGAACGGACCGAAATACCCCGAAACACCCGTCTTGGAATAGAGCGGCTCAAACATCATCGGCTTGGGCTTCCTTTTTCCGTTTGGGTAAGATATTTTTAGCGGCTCGTGCAATGAACGGTACAATGATTCAATTTCCAGCCGTACATCGCTCCGGTCCATATCCCGGCAATCGACATAATATAGGTTGGCTTTCTCGATAAACCGGACGGTGAAGTTCTTAAGCACTTCCGGATCATACTCCTTTTCCTCTATATCGCTCCGGGTATAAAAATCTTCCCTGAAATAAGCAATTCCCCATACAAAATAGAACCAAGCGACCAACACTGTCACAAACCGGATAACCGAAAAAAGGAACCGTGAAAGAGAAATCTTACGCATGACGGCGGACACAACCAACACTATCAACAACAGTACTGCCACAATCAGAAAAATATCGTACAATGAAAACGGGAAAATATTGGAGATAAAAGACAATACAACGGCCACCGCCGGGTAAATCCGGTGCATATACCATTCCGAAAGCGTCGGGCTGAGGCTGAACAAGAAGATGATCGCAAATAACCCGCCGGCCACCATCAACAAACGTATAAATTGCCGCTTCCCTACTCTATCCTCTCTTTTTAGTCTCATGCTGCCTTCATGTTACTTTTCTTCTGACTTTTCATTTCAACCTATTTCTCGCATTTTCTGTAAGGTAATAACCTCCTGTCTTTTTTACCCCTTTTACTCAATTGGTTCGGGATAGCTATTTTTCTATCTTCAAAATTCTCGATTGTTAAAAGTAAAGATCTTTTAAGCCCAATCCCTGATTCTCTTTAATTCTTAATTTTCAATGCTTTCTTCGCCCAGAGGGTCTGCGTAGCTCCTCGCACAAAAAGATAAAGGATAAACGAAAACCAGAGTCCGTTGTTTCCCCACAGAGGTGTCGTGATAAAATAACAAACAAAAAAAGAGGCGGAAGAAACGATCATCGCATTGCGCATCTCGGCGGAGGCGGTGGCACCGATAAAAATGCCGTCCCACAGGAAGGCGGCAAAACCAATAATCGGGATTAATACTGTCCAAAACATAAAATCTTTGGCGTGCTCGATAATCGCAAGGTCATTGGTCATGATAAGCAATATGGGATCGGAAAAGAGCATATAAATCACTACCGCCACCAGGCTGACCATCAATCCCCAGAAAAAGACCCTGCGAATCATCCATTGAAGGTATTCCCGATTTTTTGCGCCATAAAACCGACCGGTCAATGCTTCTGCAGCATAAGCAAATCCATCCATAAAGTAGGAGAACAGCATAAAGAATTGCATCAACAAAGCATTTACCGCCAGAATGATCTCTCCCATGCCCGAGGATGCAAAAGTGAAGAAAGTAGTCACCAGCGTCAATAAAAAAGTGCGGACAAAGATATCACCGTTCACCCTGAAATACTCTCTGATAGCTTGTTTATCCCAAATAGTTTCTTTGCGGATATATTTCCGCAACCGGCGATAATACTTCCACCAGAAACCGGCAGCCACCGCCAACGAAATGGTTTGTGAAAGTGTAGTTCCCAATGCGATCCCTTCAATTTTCATTCCGAAGCCGAACACGAAAAGGAAGCTCAAAGCAATATTGAGCAAATTATTCAGAATGGCCACAATCATCGGAATCCGGGCATTCTGCATACCGATAAACCAACCATTGAACGCATATAACCCCAATACGGCAGGAGCACCCCATATGACAATATGAAAATAGGTCATCACGTGCTCAGTGGATTCCGGCCCCGATTGAATCAGCCCGGAAGCGAGCAATCCAATAGGATATTGCAACAAGATAATCAATACTCCTACCCCCAAACCAATAGCCAGTGAACGGATAAAAACATTCATCACCTCGGTGAAATTCCGCGCACCCAACGCCTGGGAGGCGAATCCACTGGAACTCATCCGCAGGAAACCGAAATTCCAGTAGATCATATTGAAAATAGTAGCACCCAATGCAATGGCACCAATATAAACCGCTGACCCAAGCCGGCCGGCAATCGCAATATCGATCATCCCTAACAGCGGAACAGTAATATTGGTAATGATATTGGGAAGGGCAAGTCTAAATATTTTTTTGTCCATTGCCGCAAAATTACGCTAAAATGAAAGATTCGCAAAATTCAACTTATCAAATATCCAGGGAATTGTCACAGTATATATTTTTGTTTATACTCCAAACTCAAACATTTTTAGATAAAAAACGTTATTCTTACATATCTTTTTCCGTATTTGAAATTTTAGCAATTTGGTAATTCACGGATCAATAAAAAATATATAATTTTAGTCACATGAAGAAGATTCTATTTATCTGTCTGTGCGCATCGCTTCTAGGTTCTACCGGATGCAAACAGGATAAAGAGCAGAAAGAGGTTATAAAAACGATAAAAGTAGATTCCGCCATAACCTATGGCGAAAAAAAAACCGTTTCCTTCCCGGGTAAGGTAAAAGCAGCATCAGAGGTGAATCTGGCTTTCCGTATAAGCGGACCGATCACAAAGATCAATGTAACGGAAGGACAATTTGTTCGAAAAGGGCAGGTGATAGCCGAAATGGATTCGCGCGATTACGCGATACAACTGTCGGCTACAGAAGCAGAATATAAACAGATAAAGGCGGAAGCGGAACGGATAATCCAACTCCATGAAAGACAAAGTGTATCGGAAAACGATTACGACAAAGCCGTATCGGGATTACAGCAAATCACCGCCAAATATGACGCCCACAAAAACGCTTTATCGGATACGAAGCTGAAAGCGCCCTTCGACGGGTACATCCAAAAGCGCTATTTTGACAGCAACGAAACAATCAGCGCCGGGATGCCTGTCTTTTCAATGATCAGTGCCGGAACACCGGAAGTAGAGATCTATATTCCCGCAGGTGAGTTTATCCAACGCGACCAATTCGACTCTTACAGCTGCTATTTTGAACTCTACCCCAACCGCACTTTCCCGCTGGAACTCATCGCCATCAACCGGAAAGCAAACCTGAACCAGCTTTATACCGTTCGTCTCCGGTTCAATAAAGAACCTGATTCGCCATTACCTTCACCCGGCATGTCCACTATGGTGACAATCCAATACAAGCCGGAGAACGCCACCATGGTTTCCATCCCTCTTAACGCCGTGTTTGAAATCAATAACAGCCCCACGGTATGGGTGTATGATTCAACGCAACAAAGGGTTAATGCCCGCGCTATCCGCATCTCCGAAATAATGACCGACGGCACCCTGACCGTCTCGGAAGGATTGCGTGCCGGCGAAAAAGTTGTTTCAGCAGGAGTCCACCATCTGTCGGACGGGGAAAAAGTCGAACTGTTACCCCAAACGACTGAAACCAACGTAGGAGGCTTGTTATGAATGACGTAGGAAACTGGGCATTGGGTAACCGGAAACTGATTTATTTCCTGCTCGTCGTACTGGTAGTCGGCGGCATGGCTGCTTACTATAATATGAGTAAGCTGGAGGATCCGGAACTGAAGGTCAAGACAGCAACCGTCGTTACGCTCTACCCCGGCGCCTCGGCCCACCAGGTGGAACTCGAAGTGACCGATATGCTGGAAAAGAGCATCCGTTCCATGAAAGGGATCGGCGATGTGTATAGCCGCTCGATGAATGACGTATCCATGATCACGGTCGAATTGACCACACTGGTGCAGAACAACGAGGTGGAGCAGTACTGGGATCTTCTTCGCCGAAAAGTAAGCGATGTGCAGGCCAATCTGCCCGAGGGAGCCTCCCCTTCCGTTGTAATGGATGATTTTGGCGATGTCTACGGTATGGTTTATGCCCTTACCTTTGAGGGATATACCCACGAAGAGGCGGGAAAATATGCGGAACTGATCAAAAAGGAGATCCTGAAAATAGAGGGTATATCCAATGTAACCCTCTACGGGAAGCAGGAAGCATCCATCAACATAGAACTCTATGAAGATAAACTCGCCAACCTGGGTGTACATCCCGCAGAAGTGCTCTCCACCCTGAACGGCCAGAACCGTACCATCTATTCCGGCTACTACGAAAGCGG
Organism: Proteiniphilum sp. UBA5384; assembly: GCF_002410825.1. Classification (GTDB taxonomy): domain Bacteria; phylum Bacteroidota; class Bacteroidia; order Bacteroidales; family Dysgonomonadaceae; genus Proteiniphilum. The sequence goes on from NZ_DHOS01000032.1 coordinate 158,502, forward strand.
TGACGCACGCATACGGGTATCGGTCAATGACAGGTACAGGACGGTGGATGATATCGGAGACCTCTTGCTGCAGGGGCATGAAAACGACCAGTTACGGCTGCGCGACATTGCCCGCATCACTGAAGAAAATACAAGTCCCGTCCGCAATGAACTGAGGTACGACAAAAAGCAAGCGCTGGGTATCTCCATCTCCGCTTTAAGTGAAACTGATATCACAAAAATAGGCAAAAAGGTGGATGAAGTGGTGGAAAAACTGGTGGACGAGCGGCTTCCTGCCGGCATGGAAGTGAACAAGGTATTCTTCCAACCCGAAAGAGTCAACACGGCATTGAATTCCTTTATAGTCAACCTGATTGAATCGGTACTTATTGTGGTGCTTTTACTTATCTTCTCAATGGGGTTCAGGAGCGGACTCATCTTAGGCTTAAGCCTGGTTGTTACTGTATTCGGTTCGCTGATGATACTGCAAATGTTCGACGGCACCCTGCAACGGGTTTCGCTTGCCTCATTCATACTGGCAATGGGGATGCTGGTGGATAATGCCATTGTAATACTCGACGGTATCCAGATTGACCTGGAGCGGGGAGTGGAACGAAAAACAGCGTTGACCGCCATCGGCAAAAAAACGGCGATGCCGTTACTGGGAGCCACATTGATCGCAGTGCTGGCATTCTGGCCCATCTTCCTGTCGCCCGACACAGCCGGAATTTATGTACGCGACCTGTTTATCGTGCTGGCGGTTTCACTTCTGTTGAGTTGGGTGATCGCATTGACGATGGTTCCTATTATGGCGGACAGATCGTTAAAAGTAAAAGAAGGCAAAGAACAGAAAGATCCTTACGACAACAAATATTACCGGGCCTTACGGAGAGTACTGAATTGGACGTTGTCGCATCGCCTCATTACATTGGGTACGGGAGTCGCGCTGGTACTCGTCAGCCTATTATTCTTCCGTCTCCTGCCACAAGGATTTTTCCCCGACATGGATTACGACCAGCTCTATATAGAATATAAATTACAGGAAGGACTCAACAGTACAAAGACAAAAGCCGACCTGAGCGAAATAGAAGACTACCTGCTCGCCCGTGAAGATGTCACCCATGTCACCACATCCATCGGCGGTACACCCAGCCGTTACAACCTGGTCAGAAGCATTGCCGACCCGTCGCTCTCTTATGGTGAGTTGATCGTGGATTACACTTCACCCAAAGCCCTCGTCGCTTCTATCGATGAAATACAGGATTATCTCAACATGCATTTCCCCGACGCCTATATCCGGGTAAAACGCTATAACCTGATGTACAAGAAATTCCCTATCGAGATTGAATTCCGCGGTCCCGATCCCGAAGTGCTCAGGGGTTTGTCGGCACAGGCAACGGAAATCATCAACGCCAGCCCTGTGATATATATGCCCACCACCGACTGGGAACCCAAAGTGCCGGTATTGATGGTGGATTACAACCAACCGGTGGCACGGAACATAGGCTTAACCCGCCAGGATGTCGGCTTGTCGATCATGAGCGCGACGGACGGAATACCCACCGGCGTTTTCTATGACGGCATCGACAGCAAGACCATTACCGTGAAATGTGTCGATAAAGACGGCAACGCCATAGAGTCGATCGAGCATACGCCTGTCTTCAACATGCTGCCTTCGTTGACCGGCTTAGACCGTCAAACCTTGCAGGGATTAATGACCGGGGCTATCTCGGAAGAAGATGTGCTGGCATCGATACTGGAAACCGTCCCCCTTAGCCAGGCGTCCAACGGAGTCTATATCGACTGGGAAGAACCTGTAGTTATCCGCAGCAATGGCGAACGTGCCATGCGCGTGCAATGCTATCCCATATCGGGAGAGGCGGTAGAAAATACCCGCCAGACCATCGCACAGCAGATAGAAAGTATCGACCTGCCTGCAGGCTACAGCATGAAATGGGAAGGGGAACGGAGTGCGAGCGACGAGTCAATGAAATACCTCTTCAAATATTATCCCTTTGCGGTTATCCTGATGATTGGCATCCTGATCATGCTTTTCAAAGATTATAAGAAACCTCTCATCATCATCCTTTGTCTGCCGCTGCTCTTTATCGGCATCATCGCCTCGATGCTCCTGTCCGGTAAAACATTCGGGTTCGTCGCCATAGTAGCAGCACTGGGATTAGTAGGCATGCTCATCAAGAACGGTATTGTGCTGATGGACGAGATCACCCTGCAGATATCAAGCGGCACAGAACCGGCAAAAGCATTGATAGACAGCTCAGAAAGCCGTTTTCGCCCGGTGATGCTGGCTTCGCTGACAACCATCCTGGGGATGATCCCACTATTGGGCGATTCGCTATTCGGTCCCGCCGCCGTGGTAATCATGGGAGGATTGCTGGTCGGCACGCTGATCACACTGCTTTTTATCCCGGTGTTATATGCGCTGTTCTTTAAGATTAAGATAAAATGATATGATGATGTGTTGATTTCACTTTTAATTTTTCACTTTAAAAAGTATGCAACTAAACAAAATAATTATACTGATTTGCTTATTATTTGTCCCTACTCTTTCATGGGGACAGGAAATGAGTGCCGCGGCAGAACAAGGAAGAAAAGCCGCCGATAAACCGGAAGGAGCTTCCCTGTCAGTTCGGGAAATGACCCTCGACCAATGCCGGGAGCTGGCACTGGAGAACAATAAGGCGATATCCATAGCATCCCGTAACAAAGAAAAGGCCGAATACACCTTAAAAGCATACAAGGCCAATTACTTCCCCAAAATCTCCGCCTCGGGGAACTATCTCTATTCCAATACGAAGTTGAACACCCGCTTTGAAGGAGGTTATCTTCCTACTTATGTTCCCGATCCGGCAACGGGTCAGCTGGTACCGAACATCCTTCATGGTCCGGACGGGAACCCTGTCATGGGATCTGATGGGAATCCCATCTTCAACCAATATGCCCTTTTTCCCGGCCTGGACATTTTAATGAAACTGAAAAATACGTGGATGGCCGGATTGCGCGCTGAACAACCTATTTACATGGGTGGTAAAATAACGTCTGCCTACCGGATGGCACAGATAGGAAATAAAATTGCCGGACTGAATGAGCAACTCTCCCGTGCGGAAATCATTGTAAAAGCTGATGAAGCCTACTGGACTTATGCAAAGACGAGGGAACTGGTTAACCTGGCGGAGTCTTACCAACGTGTGGTCAAAGAACTTATGCGGGATGTACAGAATGCACAGGAAGTCGGGATGAAGCATCAGAATGATGTGCTAAAAGTGCAGGTAAAGGTCAATGAAGCCGAATTACAGCTGCGGCAGGCTGAAAACGGACACAGGCTGGCACGTAAAAACCTCTGTTATGTAATCGGTCTTCCACTCGACAGTGAAATATCCCTACCTGAATCATTCGACGAATCTATCGCCTTAGAAAACAGGTATCTGTCCGATTACACTTCCCGCCCCGAATATGCCATGCTTGAGCAACAGATACAGCTGAAAGAACAGGAAATCAACCTTACCCGCAGTGATTTTCTTCCCCAGGTAGGCGTTGCAGCTAATTACGGATATATCAACGGGTTGGAATTGAACGGCAATAAACTCCTTGACGGGGCATCTTTCTCAGCCATGGTTTCCGTCAATATTCCCCTATTCCAGTGGGGTGAAGGGCGTAATAAGATCCGTGCTGCCGAAACTGAGCGGGCTATCGTCCAATTACAACGGGACGACATTGCCCAACAGATGGAACTTGAACTGACACAGGCTTTCGATAAATGGGATGAATCCATTCTCGAAGTACAACTCACCAGTCGCTCTCTGGACCAGGCAAAAGAAAACATGCGGGTAAGCGAAGACCGCTATAAGACCGGCATGGAAACGCTTGCCGATTACCTGGAAGCGCAAACCACCTGGCAACGTGCATGGAAGGATCATGTTGACGCTGTGACCCGTTCATGGCTGAACCAGACTTATTATCTGAAAGCGGCAGGTAAGTTATGATATCATATCACCATGGCAACTGCTTTTGAGCGCTCTTCTTTTACAATTAGGTGCCCAAAATTTCCATTTCGGTAAGTGAACCTAAATAAATTAAGGTACTCAATCGTAAATTTGTAGTGACAGTAAAAAAGTAGCTGCACAAAATTACTATTTATTAAAGAACTGGATTAAAACCTTTTTTTCTTAAAAGATTCTTTTTTTGAAATGATAATCCGGTTATTATATATTCTTTTTTTGTAAATTTGTACATTCACTTACAGAAAGTAGAATAATTACTGATATCCAACACCCTATTAACGTAGATAAGGTGTTTCATTTTTTCAGGAGAAACTCATTACAAACTAATATATGGACAAAATTCAGGAACTTACGTCAAAACTTTACGTAGAAGGCGTGGAAAAAGGCAAAGAGGAAGCCGACAGGATTATTGCGGAAGCACAGGCACAGGAGCAACAGATATTGGATGCTGCGCGTATTAAGGCCAAAGAATTGCTCTCTTCTGCGGAAAAGGAGAGCGTTGAACTGAAAAAAAACACCGAGGCAGAGTTAAAACTCTATGCAGCCCAATCTTCAGAGGCACTGAAAACGGAGATCATCAACCTGGTGACCGACAAGTTGTCCGCCACGCAGGTAAAAGCTGCCGTGGAAGACAAATCGTTCATGCAAAAATTAATCCTGGAGTTGGTTCGGAACTGGTCTAAAAACGACGCACTGACCGTCGGCGTGGAAAATCCGGAAGAACTCAAATCCTATATCGCCTCTCACTCCAAAGACCTGTTGGACAAAGGATTGAAGATTGAGTCGGTAAACGGCATCAAGACCGGGTTCACCCTCGCTCCCGAAGATGGTTCCTATAAAGTAAAATTCGGGGAAGAAGAGTTTGTCAACTACTTCAGGGAATTTTTACGTCCCCAGATACAACAACTCCTTTTTTAGAAACTGAAAATTTTCATCAATCTCTTTCAAGGGATTGGCTTTGCCTATGATTTTCAAGAATCAATATTACTACTTTATATCCGGGCTGCCCGATTTCTCTTTCGACAGCATGAAACTGCCCTTCTCCGTAGAGGAGTTCAGGGAGATGCTCGACGAAGCCGTTACCCCGGAAGACAAGAAGCTTCTGGACAGCTATTTTCTCTCCTATGATAACGACAATCTTTTCCGGTTACTGGAAAAGAAAGAGGAGGAAGAATTGCAGAGTCGGGGAATTCTTACGCGCGCTGACCTGGAAGAGGTAATCCGGCAGGTAAGAGAGGGAGACACCATAGAAAACAAACGGGTGCCACCCTATTTTGAAAAGGCGGTCAGGGCATGGCTCGATGAAGAGATACCAGGACACCTGAAAACGCTGGAAGACCTGATCAGTTCGTTGTACGCGGACTACGGCATGGGAGTAAAGAACAGCCTGATCGCCGGATGGTTCGAAATGAACCTCAACATCGGCAATATCCTCTCGGCTCTCTTCGCAAGGAAATACGGCATGGATATCAGCCAGGTAGTGGTCGGCAATAACGAAATCGCCCAATTGATAAGGGAAAATGCCAACGCACGAGACTTCGGCATCAGCCGCGAACTCGACTATTATGATGATATCATTCGGATCGCCGAAGAACCGGATATCTACGAGCGGGAGCGCAAGATCGACAAATTTCGCTGGAATTGGCTGGATGACAACACCCTGTTCGATTATTTCGATATCGAATATATTTTCGCCTATCTGTGCAAGCTCAGGATATTGGAGCGGTGGGTAAGCCTCAACGCGGAAGAGGGGGAACGCGTCTTCCGGGAACTGATCGCACAATTGAAAAACGAAATACAGAAACCGGAAGATCTGTAATAGGTCGCAAAATATCATCAGACGAAGGCTTTAGTTGCACTGGTACGACTTACGAAGAAAGAAAAAATACAAATAACGTTTTCGTTAAGCAATACGAGCAGAAGACAAACTTGTTTGGATTATGCCGTTGAGAGAAAACGCCTAATGAAATTGAATCATATATGCTAACAAAAGGAACAGTTAAAGGAATCATATCCAATCTCGTTATTGTGGAAGCAGACGGTGCGGTATCCCAGAATGAGATCGCCTACATCGACCTCAATGGCACCCGTTTGATGTCGGAGGTGATCAAGGTGGTCGGGAATAACGCTTACGTGCAGGTATTTGAAAGCACGCGCGGGTTGACCGTAGGCACTGAGGTGGAATTCCAGGGACACATGCTCGAAGTGGTACTGGGGCCGGGACTGCTGCAACGCAATCTTGACGGGTTAGAGAATGACCTCGACAAGATGGATGGTATCTTCCTGAAACGGGGGGATTACACCTTCCCGCTCGATGAAGAGAAGTTATGGCATTTTCAACCGATTGCCCAACCCGGTGACAAAGTGACCGCCGGATCATGGTTAGGTGAGGTGGACGAGAATTTCCAACCCCATAAGATCATGGTGCCTTTCACCATGAAAGGGGAATACACCGTAAAAAGTATCACCCAAGAGGGTGAATATACTATTTATAAGACCATCGCCGTGGTGGAAGACAGCAACGGCCAGTCAACCGAGCTGAACATGATCCAGCGCTGGCCGGTAAAGATGCCTCTCACGGCTTACAAGGAAAAGCCCCGTCCTTCTAAACTGCTGGAAACGGGAGTCCGCTCCATCGATACCCTCAACCCCATTGTGGAAGGAGGAACCGGATTTATCCCGGGCGCATTCGGTACCGGCAAGACAGTCTTGCAACACGCCATTTCCAAACAGGCAGAAGCCGATATCGTGATCATCGCCGCCTGCGGTGAGCGTGCCAATGAAGTAGTAGAAATCTTTACCGAATTTCCGGAACTGATCGACCCCCATACCGGCCGCAAGCTGATGGAACGCACCATCATAGTGGCCAATACTTCCAACATGCCGGTAGCCGCCCGTGAGGCATCGGTATATACCGCCATGACCATCGGAGAGTATTACCGTTCCATGGGACTGAAAGTATTGCTGATGGCTGACTCCACCTCACGATGGGCACAGGCGCTCCGCGAGATGAGTAACCGCCTGGAAGAACTTCCCGGACCCGATGCGTTCCCGATGGACTTGTCGGCGATCATCTCCAACTTCTACGGCCGTGCAGGACATGTGGTCCTGAACAACGGCAAGGAAGGCTCCATCACCTTTATCGGTACGGTATCACCTGCCGGAGGTAACCTCAAGGAGCCGGTGACCGAGAACACAAAAAAGGTGGCCCGCTGCTTCTACGCGCTCGAACAGGACCGAGCCGACAAGAAACGCTATCCGGCCATCAACCCGATCGACTCTTATTCCAAATATATCGAGTATCCCGAATTTGAAGAATATATCTCGGAACATATCTCGGCCGACTGGACAGAGAAGGTAAATGAAGCCAAGACCCGCTTATTGCGCGGGAAAGAGATTGCAGAGCAGATCAATATCCTGGGTGATGACGGCGTACCGACAGCGTATCACATCACCTTCTGGAAATCGGAACTGATTGATTTTATCGTATTACAACAGGATGCTTTCGATGATATCGACTCGGTAACCCCCATAGAACGGCAGAAATATATCCTGGATCTGGTAACAGATATTTGCCGTACCGATTTCGAGTTTGACCATTTCGACAAAGTGGCCGATTTCTTCAAAGAACTGATCAATATCGGAAGACAGATGAATTATTCAGAGTTCCGATCGGACAAGTTCAATGAATACCGGAAACAGTTGGATGAATTGATAGACCGGAAAAAAGTTATTCAGTAGTTATTCAATGGTTATTCGGTTGTAATGCAGTGATAATTGAATTATCCCGCAAAACGGGAAATAACGGCGAAGCCGAATAACGCGAAGCGAATAACAATAGAATCGGCGAAGCCGAATAACAATAAATAAAAGAGCATTATGGCAAAAGCATTTCAAAAAATATATACGAAAATCACCCAGATCACCAAAGCCACCTGTTCGGTCAAGGCTACCAATGTGGGTTACGATGAACTGGCCACGGTGGAAGGCCGTCTGGCACAGGTGGTAAAAATCATCGGCGACGAAGTGACCCTTCAGATCTTTGAAGGGACCGAAGGTATCCCTACCAATGCCGAAGTGATCTTTATGGGAAAATCTCCTTCGTTGAAGGTAAGTGAACAGCTGGCAGGCCGCTTTTTCAACGCCTACGGTGATCCGATCGACGGAGGCCCCGTACCCGAAGGAGAAGAACGCCCCATCGGCGGGCCTTCCGTGAATCCGGTACGGCGCAAGCAACCCTCGGAATTGATCGCTACCGGTATTGCGGGGATCGACCTGAACAATACACTGGTGTCGGGACAAAAGATCCCGTTCTTTGCCGATCCCGACCAGCCCTTTAACCAGGTGATGGCCACGGTGGCGCTCCGCGCGCAGACCGATAAGATCATCCTGGGCGGTATGGGGATGACCAACGACGATTACCTCTACTTCAAGAACGTGTTCAGCAATGCGGGGGCGCTGGACAGGATCATCAGCTTTATGAACACCACTGAAGATCCGGCGGTAGAACGGCTGCTGATTCCCGACATGGCGCTGACCGCCGCTGAATATTTCGCCGTGGACAAAAATGAAAAAGTACTGGTACTGCTTACCGATATGACCTCTTATGCCGATGCGCTCTCGATCGTATCGAACCGTATGGACCAGATCCCGTCGAAAGATTCAATGCCGGGCTCTCTCTATTCCGATTTGGCAAAAATCTACGAGAAAGCTGCGCAGTTCCCGGCTGGAGGGTCCATCACTATTGTAGCGGTAACCACTCTTTCAGGGGGTGACATTACCCATGCCGTACCAGACAACACCGGATATATCACCGAAGGACAGCTCTTCCTGCGACGTGACAGCGACGTGGGGAAAGTGGTTGTAGACCCGTTCCGTTCCCTCTCCCGCCTGAAGCAACTGGTACAGGGCAAGAAAACCCGGGAAGACCATCCACAGGTGATGAACGCCGCCGTACGGCTCTATGCCGATGCGGCTAATGCGAAGACCAAACTGGAAAACGGGTTCGACCTGACCGATTACGATACCCGGGCACTCTCGTTCGCCAGAGACTACGCTGAAAAGATACTCGCCATTGATGTGAACCTCGATACCACCGAGATGCTCGACAATACATGGAAACTGTTATCGCAGCATTTCAGGCCGGCCGAGGTAAATATGAAACAGGAATTGATAGATACTTACTGGCAACAATAATGGCTATTCGATTTCAATATAATAAAACGTCACGTCAGCAGTTGGAAAAACAACTGTCTGTCCGTGAACGGGCGCTTCCCACGCTGCAGAACAAGGAATCGGCATTACGGGTGGAAGTGAAAAAGACCAAAGAGGAGATAGCACAACTCGACAGGGAACTCGAAGAAAAAATCCAATCATACGACAAGATGGTCAGCATGTGGACGGAGTTCGACCCTACCCTGCTGCGCGTAAGGGATGTCCATCTCTCAAAAAGGAAAATTGCAGGCGTACTTCTCCCGATCCTCGACAAAGTCGATTTCGAAATCCGTCCGTTTAGCCTTTTCAACCGCCCCAAGTGGTTCCTCGACGGGGTAAATACCCTCGAAGGACTGGCAGAGATAGGGATCCGGCGCGATTTCCAGGAGATAAAGCTCTCCCGGCTCGAATATGCGAGGAAAAAAACTACCCAAAAGGTCAACCTCTTCGAAAAAGTGCAGATACCGGGCTATCAGGAAGCCATCCTGAAGATAAAACGCTATCTGGAAGACGAGGAGAACCTCTCCAAATCATCGCAGAAAATCATGCGGGCACACCAGGAACAACGTAGAGAACAGGAGGGAAGCGTATGGTAGCGACAATGAAGAAATTTGTTTTTATCTCTTTCCATAAGGACTATGACCGGTTCCTGCATGCACTGCGCGACATGGGAATGATACATGTGGCGGAGCAGGACAGTATGAAGGTGGATGAAGAGAAATTGCAGGACTATCTTTCTACATCGAAACGGTTGAATGAATCGATTAAAAAATTAAAGCAGCTGCGCGATAAAAAAGCACCGGCCCCATATCTCGATGCCGATACTGGACGAGGGATGGAAATCCCCGCGGAAATAGAGCAGATAGAAAATAGAAAATCCGCACTTCACCAGCAGTTGCAGGTCAGCCTCAAAGAGCGTGACAACCTGCGTCCCTGGGGGAACTTCGACCCGGAGAATATCTACCGCCTGAAAGAAGAGGGATACCATGTCCGTTTCTTTATCGTTCCCGGCAAAGAATATGATCCCGAATGGGAAACACAATACAATGCCGTGGTTATTCAAAAGGAAGGGTCCAAGACCTATTTTATCACGATCACAAAAGGCACACAGCCGGCAGATGAATTACAACTCGAGGAGATGAAAGTTCCTGAGGTTTCATTAGAAGCCCTTAATAAACTCATCGACTCGCTGCAGGAAAAGATAAAAGAAGAAGACAAAGCGTTGAAAGCGCTTTCCGCCGAGATTCCATCGGCTGAGGCAGCCCTGAAAGCCATTGAATCGGATATCTTCTTCACGAAGGTAGCCCGCAGTGCGACACCCGCGGCAGAAGACAAACTGCTGCTCCTACAGGGATGGGCGCCGGAAGAGAATGTGGCGGAAATCACACAATATCTGGAATCGCAGGATGTCTATTTCCGGGTATCCGATCCCGAACCTGAAGACGACGTGCCGATCAAGTTCAAGAACAACCGTTTCATGCGGCTCTTCGAACCGATCGCCGAACTCTATATGTTACCCAAGTATAACGAGATCGACCTCACACCATTCTTTGCACCTTTCTATATGATCTTTTTCGGATTGTCACTGGGAGACATCGGTTATGGAACGCTCTTGTTTTTAGGCGCTACGGCGGCAAGGACTTTCGGAAAAGAGAAAATCTCCCGTACGATGCGGGGTATGCTGGCATTGGTACAGATACTGGGGCTCTCCACCATGGTGTGCGGGCTGCTCACAGGCGGATTTTTCGGGTTCAATATCTACGAGACCAATATCCCTTTCTTCCAGAACATGAAGAATCAGGTCTATTTTGATAACTCACAGATGTTCACACTATCCCTTATATTAGGAGTTGTGCAGATCATGTTCGCCATGTTCCTGAAGATCGTGAACCGCATCAAGCAGTTCGGATGGACCCAGGCACTTTCTACCATTGGCTGGTTCGTCCTGCTCATGAGCGTGATCGTGGCTGTCCTTTTCCCGGCTATTATGCCGATGGGAGGCACCCTGCACCTTATCATAATGGGACTTTCAGCCATACTGATCTTCTTCTTCAACTCTCCGGGGAAGAATCCGTTCATGAATTTCGGGCTCGGATTGTGGGATACCTATAATATGGCGACCGGACTGCTTGGTGACGTATTATCATATGTGCGCCTCTTCGCATTAGGGCTCTCCGGTGGTATCCTGGCAAGCGTGTTCAACAGCCTGGCATTGGGACTGAAGCCGGACAACCTGATTGGAGGATCAATCGTCTTCCTGCTGATTTTCCTCTTCGGGCACTCCATCAACATGTTTATGAACGTACTTGGCGCCTTTGTGCACCCATTGCGTCTTACCTTTGTGGAGTTTTATAAAAATGCGGAATTTGAAGGAGGAGGCAAAAAATATAATCCTTTTAAGAAATAGTAAAATAAAAAAATCAAATCAATCACAAACAATAAAACATTATGGACACCAACTTATTAATCGCCTACTTAGGCATCGGACTTATGATCGCACTTTCGGGTATCGGCAGCTCTTATGGGGTTACCATTGCCGGCAATGCGGCTATCGGGGCATTGAAGAAAGACAGCAGCAAATTCGGGAATTTCCTTGTATTGACTGCGCTGCCCGGCACACAGGGATTGTATGGCTTCGCCGGATATTTTATGTTCCAGAGTATCTTCAACATTCTGACTCCTGAGATCACGGCGATTCAGTCTGCCGCTGTTTTTGCAGCAGGTCTCTCAATGGGGCTGGTAGGATTGCTTTCCGCTATCCGTCAGGGACAGGTTTGTGCGAATGGTATCGCCTCCATCGGTCAGGGAAATGACGTATTCGGGAACACCCTTATCCTTGCCGTATTCCCCGAGTTGTATGCTATTGTGGCATTGGCCGGTGTATTCCTTATCGGTTCAGCTGTAGCTTAATCAATGTACTTCATCACAATCTGGAATCCGGTGAAGAGAAATAAAACCAATGAAAAGGCTGTCGCAAGGTGCGGCAGCTTTTTTCTTTTAGGGGAAAGTCTTTACAAGGGATAAAACAGTCACAGGTGATAGTCAATCTCCTGCCGGTCAATACCGATATCTTTCATCGAGGCCGGATCCTCTACCGGCTCCAGATGTGTCTGGACTGTCACCGGTTCATCGAACATATTTACGATAGTCTCCTCGATCCTATCCGCATGGTCATGCGCTTGTTTGACGGTCCACTTCCCCGGCACCAATACATGGAGCGTGATAAATTTGCGTTGTCCGGCCATACGGGTCAATAACGAATGGTATTCAATCTGTTGTCCTTTCAGTGAATCAAGATAGCCCGTAATCTTCTCCAGGTCTTCATCAGGAATAGAGGCATCCATCAAACCACTGGCAGAACGCTTTATCAGCCTGTATCCGGTATAGATGATATGGAGTGCGACCAATATAGCGATAATAGGATCGACGATCATCCAACCCGTGAATTTCACGATCCCAATCGCCACGATCACACCCAAAGAGGTCCAGACATCAGTCATCAAATGCTTTCCATCCGCCTCCAGAAGGATAGAACGTCTCTTTTTTCCGTTATGTACCAATGTAAGTCCCACGCCCAGATTCACCAATGATGCCAACAATGAAAAGAGTAAACCTGTATTGATATTCTCGATAGGCTGCGGATGGATAAGCCTCGGCACTGCCGACCAGATAATGGAGAAAGCGGCAATCAAAATAAGCGCTCCCTCCGCCGCACTGGAGAAATACTCCGCCTTGCTATGCCCAAACTCATGCTCCTTATCCGCCGGCTTCTGCGATACATTGAGCATCACCAGCGCGAATATCGCCGCAAACAAGTTCACAAACGACTCCAGCGCATCCGACAGGAACCCCATCGAACCGGTCACGTAGTACGCGTAAAATTTCAGTAGTATAGTGACTATTGCCGCGGCAATAGAGAGATAAATAAATTTACGGAGTGGAGTTCCTTTCATTGTAGCAATGCTTAAGCGGAAACAAAAGTAGTGATTTTTTCGGTATTCCTTTTTTAATATCCATTAAATCCATATCCATACAACACAAATCCATCTTGTATGCAAGTTCTTTCTTGTTTGAAAATTTTAGCGGCTATATCAAATTCTTCTTGCTTGACGAACTAATTGATGAAAACAAGAATATAAAGTTCCACTTGACTTTCGAAGACTTTCAGTCACTACCCACCTTCTCAAATATTAGCGAATATCTGCTGTATAAAAAAGGAGTAATGAGATTCATCAAATCAAGAAATAGGAGAATAGAAAAAGAGAAACAACCTGCCTCTTGGAGATAGGCAAAAAATCATGTATTTTTGTACCGCCTTAAGCAGAAACAGTGAGTGTATGTCTCATAATAATTTGTAAAGATATCGTCCACAGCAAAGGCAGAATAAAAACAGAATAAGAATATTATGTTTGAAAACTTAAGCGAAAGACTGGAAAGGTCGTTCAAAATACTAAAAGGCCAGGGTAAGATTACCGAGATCAATGTGGCCGAAACGTTGAAAGATGTACGTCGTGCCTTGCTGGATGCCGACGTAAATTATAAAACAGCGAAGGAATTCACCGAAACGGTCAAAGAGAAAGCGCTGGGGCAGGATGTGCTCAATGCAGTGAAGCCGGAACAGATGATGGTAAAGATCGTGCATGACGAACTTGCCACCCTGATGGGAGGCAGTACAGCCGAATTCAATATCAAAGGAAATCCCGCCATTATCCTGATGTCGGGGTTGCAGGGATCGGGTAAAACTACTTTCTCCGGAAAGCTGGCCAATATGCTGAAAAGCAAACGGGGCAAGAATCCGTTGTTGGTCGCTTGTGACGTATATCGGCCGGCCGCTATCGACCAGTTAAAAGTGTTGGGCGAACAGATTGGCGTATCGGTTTATGCCGAAGAAGATAACAAGAACCCGGTCAAGATCGCACAAAACGCAATACAATATGCTCGCCAGCACGGGAAAGACCTGGTCATCATCGATACAGCGGGACGGCTTGCCATTGATGAGGAAATGATGAACGAGATCGAGTCGATCAAAAAGGCGATTAATCCGCAAGAGATTCTTTTCGTGGTGGATTCCATGACCGGTCAGGATGCAGTCAATACTGCCAAAGAATTCAACGAACGACTCGACTTCAACGGTGTGGTACTAACTAAACTTGATGGGGATACCCGTGGTGGTGCGGCATTGTCCATCCGTTCAGTGGTAGATAAACCGATAAAATTCGTAGGTACGGGAGAGAAGCTGGATGCTATCGACGTGTTCCATCCCGAACGTATGGCGGATCGTATCCTCGGCATGGGTGACATTGTATCTCTGGTGGAAAAGGCGCAGGAGCAATACGACGAGGAAGAGGCACGCCGCCTGCAAAAGAAGATCGCCAAGAACCAGTTTGATTTCAATGATTTCATTGCCCAGATCCAGCAGATCAAGAAGATGGGTAACCTGAAAGACCTGGCATCAATGATTCCCGGTGTGGGTAAACAGATCAAAGACCTCGATATTGACGACGATGCATTCAAAGGTATCGAAGCGATTATCCGCTCGATGACTCCTCAGGAGCGTACCAATCCTGAGATACTGAATGGAAGTCGTCGTATCCGTATTGCCAAGGGTAGTGGCACCAATGTACAGGAGGTAAATAAACTTCTCAAACAGTTTGATGAAACCCGTAAGATGATGCGTATGATGACTTCCGGCGGTGGGCGTCAGGCTATGCGTAATATGAGAAGACGGTAAATTGATGTGATGATGAGAATAATTGATGGAAAAGCGGTAGCCGCTCAGATAAAGAAGGAGATAGCCGAAGAGGTAGCAAAGATAAAAGCTGCCGGTGGTAAAACGCCGCATCTGGCGGCGGTATTGGTCGGTCACGACGGTGGAAGTGAAACCTATGTGGCCAATAAGGTAAAATCGTGCGAAGAGGTGGGGTTTAACTCCACGCTGGTTCGTTATGAAGACGATGTCACCGAAGAAGAGCTGCTTGCCTGTGTAGACCGGTTGAATAACGATGCCGATATCGACGGGTTCATTGTGCAATTACCCCTCCCGAAGCATATTTCGGAAACTAAAGTCACTGAAGCCATTGATTACCGTAAGGATGTAGACGGTTTCCATCCCGTAAATGTGGGTCGCATGTCACTTGGTATGCCTTGTTTCCTTTCCGCCACACCTTCAGGCATCGTGGAATTACTCAGAAGGTACAAAATAGAGACCAGAGGAAAACATTGTGTAATATTGGGTCGCAGTAATATCGTTGGCAAGCCGGTATCCATGCTGATGTTGCAGAAAGCCTATCCGGGCGACTGTACCGTTACAGTCTGTCATAGTCGTACCCCTAACATCAGGGAAATCACCTTACAGGCAGACATCATTATTGCCGCATTAGGTGTCCCTGAATTTTTAAAGGGGGATATGGTAAAAGAAGGCGCCGTGGTAATCGACGTGGGCACTACACGGGTCCCTAGCAATAAGACCAAATCAGGCTTCAAACTCACCGGTGACGTACAGTTTGATGAAGTGGCACCAAAATGCTCCTATATTACTCCTGTCCCCGGCGGAGTCGGGCCAATGACTATTGTATCGCTGTTAAAGAATACACTTCTGGCAGGTAAGAAAGAGATTTTTTAATCCCGCTTTATCTTGATCAATAGCAAACCGGTCAAAGTCCAGAATAACTCCCGGATTCTTTTGCATAAGCTCACAAACACACCATAGGTTACAGGAAGTGATAGAATTCCGTATACAATCACAAAACCTCCTTCTCGCGCGCCCATCTGCATCGGCATAAAGAAAAACAGGTTAGAAATCAACGATTGGATAGACTCAATCAATACACCTTGCCCCAAAGAAACCGGTGATCCGATTGCCTGCATAATCAATATTACCTCCATGCACATAAAAAAACGGGCAAAAAGCTCTAGTGCAAGCGACAGTACAAAATCTTTTTTACGATTCTTATAGAGAGCGGCAATCAAGTCGTCCATTTGGTGAAGTTTCTCCCGGTTATGCCTATAGAAAGCCCTTGCCCGCCTCCCCATAAAAGGGAGGCTGACACTTTTTCTTATAGTTCTTTCCACTCCTCCTTTGGTATATACACTGAATGCCCAAAAAAGAAATAATGCTGAAAATATACTGACCAAGGTAATAAGCCATTCCAGGAAACCGGAAAGTACCGGCACAAAGAAAAGTAAGAGGGGGATTGAAAGCATCCAGAAAATGAAATGCGAAACAAGGCGCATCATCGTCGAGAGGAGCACGGTAGAGGTAGCCTTCTGTATTCCGATCAGTTTTCTCAATTCAAGTACCTTATAAGGTTCCCCTCCAATCATTCCGAGGGGAGTAATATAAGTGATGGCAAAACCACTGATAAATAACTGGAAGAGCCGAAGAAATCCCACCTGTTTTGCGTCTTCGCTTCCGTCATTCAAAATAATATAAAAAGAATACGTATTGGCAAGATATACAATAATCCACATACCTATAATCGGCACGAACCACCAACCGGTCTCTTTTATATTACTTAAAATATTATTAAATCCTGTCTTGTAAATTAATATCGCCAGTGCCACTCCACCGAGGAGAAAGAACAGATTCCGGACTACTTTCGTTTTTTTCTGCATAAAGAAAACAGGAGAATACTTTTAACCTGATAAAATGAAATTGTATGCATATGACATTCTATATCTCAAGCGGGCAAGAATGAACTTGTAGGCTCCTACTTTCTAAAAGGCGCTTTTATTACATTCGCTTTCAGGTTTCTGTTTCGCACTTTTATATATATCTCTGTACCGGGTTTGGCAAACTCAGGTTTCACATACCCCATGCCGATACCTACTTTGAGGACGGGGGATATCGTTCCGGAAGTCACCTTTCCAATCACTTCATTCCCGACATTTACAATCTCGTACCCCTGACGCGGAATTCCTTTATCTACCAACTCAAAGCAGCAGAGTTTACGGGATATGCCCTCCGCTTTTTCTTTTTCCAGTACTTCACGTCCCACAAACGGTTTGTTATCTACAAATTTGGTGATCCAGCCCAGTCCAGCCTGTAATGGAGTAGTAGTATCATCCAGGTCATTCCCGTAAAGACAATACCCCATCTCCAAACGCAACGTATCACGTGCACCCAACCCGATCGGTTTGATACCGAACTCTGCACCTGCTTCAAAGATAGCATTCCATATTTTCCGCCCGTGCTCAGGGTAAAAATAAAGTTCAAAGCCGCCGGCGCCGGTATATCCCGTATTGGAAATGATCACATTTTCCACGCCGCCAAATGTTCCTACCGAAAAAGCATAAAAGGGGATGTCCGACAAATTTTCTTTCGTTAGTTTCTGCATTATTTCTATTGCTTTTGGCCCCTGAATAGCCAATTGTGCCATATGAGCAGATGCGTTTTCTAATTCAGCACCCATGGTATTCCATTTCTGGCACCATGCCCAATCCTTTTCAATGTTGGCTGCATTTACCACCAACAGGTACTTCTCCGGTTCATAATGATAAACGATAAAATCGTCTACTATCCCGCCCGATTCATTCACGAAACAGGTGTACTGTGCCTTACCTTCTTTCAATCCCGAAACATCGTTACTGGTCACCCGTTGCAGGAATTCCACGGCCTTAGGCCCTTTCACCCAGAATTCCCCCATATGGGACACATCAAATACACCGGCCGCATTCACTACGGTCATGTGCTCATCTATAATTCCGGTATATTCAATGGGCATATTATACCCGGCAAACTCATGCATTTTGGCCCCCAGACCGATATGCAGCTCTGTAAATGGAGTTGTCTTCATATTATATTTTTTCCTCTTTGGATACTATTTGGGCTATTTTCACAATCACTTCAGATGCCTTTTTCAGGGAAGGGATAGGTAAGAATTCATATTTCCCATGGAAATTCATCCCCCCGGCGAAGATGTTGGGACAAGGAAGCCCCATAAACGATAAACGCGCACCATCCGTTCCCCCTCGAATAGGTTTCACATTAGGTTTCACACCCACCTCTTCCATAGCCTGATAAGCATAATCGACTATATACTTCACCGGTTCCACTTTTTCATGCATGTTATAATACTGATCTTTCATCTGCAGTATAAGCCGATCCCCGTATTTTTTATTCAAAGTAGCCACAGCATTTTCCATTATCCGTTTTCTCTCTTCAAACTTATGACGGTCATGGTCACGGATAATAAACGAGAGATTAGCTTCTTCCACCGTACCGCCCATCGCAATCAGATGAAAAAACCCTTCATACCCTACGGTATATTCCGGCCGTTCGTCCACCGGCAAAAGAGCAACCAGTTCATTGGCCAGATGCAGCGCATTGACCATTTTTCCCTTTGCATATCCAGGATGCACATTCCGTCCTTGTATTTCAATTTTGGCTGAAGCGGCATTGAAATTTTCATATTCCAATTCTCCCACCTCGCTCCCATCAATGGTATATGCCCAATCGGCTCCGAATTTGGATACGTCAAATTTATCGGCCCCCCTGCCAATCTCTTCATCCGGAGTAAAGCCTACACGAATTTTTCCATGTTCTATTTCGGGATGATCGATCAGATACTGCATGGCATTCATAATGGCTGCCACACCTGCTTTATCATCCGCACCCAACAACGTAGTGCCATCCGTCACAATAATATCTTCACCCAGATGGTCAAGTAATTCGGGGAAATCAACAGGTGACAAAACCACCTGCTTTGACTCGTTCAACACGATCTCTTTTCCGTCATAGTTCTTTACTATTCTCGGATTTACATTCTCGCCACTCATATCGGGACTGGTATCAAAATGTGCAATGAAACCAATCACCGGTAATTTTTTTTGCGTATTAGCCGGCAATGTAGCCATCAGATAACAATTGTTATCAAGGCTCACATCCGTTAACCCCATCTCAATGGCTTCCTGTTCAACCTCTTTAGCAAGATTGAACTGTTTTTGTGTACTGGGGGTTTGCGTATTGTTCTCGTCCGATTGCGTGTCGATACGAGCATACTTTATAAACCTATCTACAATATCCATGAATTATTTATATTTATTAAAAATGACTTATTTGAGTCTCCTTCGTTTCCCAATTTTCAATTCTCGCCAGGCACAGTTTAAGCAAAGACGGACTCTGCTCATTCAACGTAGTGAAATAGTTATTTATTTTTGCATAGCCAAAATCGTACTCTCACCCTACAAAGGTAGTGAAAATAGAGAGTAATCGTGAGAGTTACTCCCAAAAGATTACCCCGACACCTCCTTTATTTATTCTCCAAAGATAAAAAAAGGGAATGAATAGTAAAAATCAAATTCATCGTTTTTGTAACTCAAAAAAATGTCTTATCTTTGCACACGGGTAAGTCCTATACGGTCAGCTCCCATTGAATCCCCCAGGTCTTGATCGAAGCAAGGGTATTTGGTTGTAGCGGCGCGATATA
>NZ_DHOS01000062.1:0-130012 GCF_002410825.1 Proteiniphilum sp. UBA5384
TCTTTTATTACTTTGTACTAATTTTAATAGGTATATTTGCTCAATATATATGTCTCCATTATCCAAACATTATAATAACCACAAAAAATTATGCCAACGAATCCGGTCGTGACCGACATTAAACAAGTAACCATTCGTTTTTCAGGTGATTCCGGTGACGGAATGCAACTCTCAGGTACCTTGTTTTCCACGTTATCGGCGATTTTCGGAAATGAAATTGCCACATTTCCTGATTTTCCCGCTGAAATCCGCGCGCCGCAAGGTTCATTGCAGGGCGTTTCAGGATTCCAGGTGAGGATCGGTGCCAAAGATGTGTATAATTCCGGGGACAAGACAGACGTGCTGGTCGCCATGAATCCGGCTGCATTAAAAGTCAATGCCCAGTACCTGAAAAAAGGATCAATCGTACTATTCGATACCGATTCCTTCCAGAAAAGAGACCTCGACAAAGCCCTTTTCCAGACATTGGATCCCTTTGCCGAACTTAACCTGGACTGGGTACAACCCATTGGGGTGAATATCACCTCGCTTACAAAGGATTCACTGGCTGATTCAGAATTGGAAAACAAAGAGATACTCCGTAGCAAGAATATGTTCGCATTGGGAATTGTCTGCTGGCTGTTCAACCGTCCGTTGGAAATTGCGGACCATCTGCTAGAACAGAAATTTTCCAAAAAGCCGAAACTGGTACAAGCCAATATTAAGGCACTCACAGACGGGTACAACTACGGGAACAACACCGAATTGAGTGCCTCCACCTACCGCATCGATCCCATTGAATCCTCCAAAGGGTTTTATGCCGATATCAACGGGAATACCGCCACGGCGTATGGATTAATCGCGGCGGCCGAAAAAGCGGGAGTTCAACTCTTCCTCGGATCCTATCCTATCACCCCAGCGACAGATATCTTACACGAACTTTCAAAAAGAAAGGATTTCGGGGTGAAAGCCCTGCAGATGGAAGATGAAATTGCCGGTATCACATCATCGATCGGTGCAAGTTTCGCAGGTTGCCTGGCCGCCACTTCCACATCAGGACCGGGACTGTCACTCAAAAGCGAAGCACTGGGATTGGCGGTGATGACCGAATTGCCTCTGGTAGTGATCGACGTGCAACGCAGCGGCCCCTCCACGGGAATGCCTACCAAAAGCGAACAGAGTGACCTGAACCAAGCGCTTTACGGCAGGAACGGGGAAAGTCCCCTCGTAGTGATGGCGGCAGCATCTCCCACCGATTGTTTCGAAAGTGCTTTCGAGGCTTCTAAAATAGCTTTGGAGCACATGACGCCCGTGATTTTATTGACAGACGGTTACATCGCAAACGGGTCATCGGCATGGAAAATTCCCGATATGAACGAATATCCCGATATTAAACCTCCGTATGTACAAGACAACTACAAAGGGAATGCGGGAGAATGGAGACCCTACTTCCGTAACGAAGAGACGCTTGTCAGGTATTGGGGTCCGGCAGGCACACCAGGGTACACACACCGTATCGGTGGATTGGAAAAAGACCGGCTTACCGGCATCATCTCTTCAAATCCCGATAACCACCAGTTGATGGTGGATGTCCGTAGAGCCAAGGTTGAGAAGATAGCGGATTATATCCCTGAGCAGAAAGTAACAGGCGACAAACATGCCAACACCTTGATCATAGGATGGGGCGGAACATACGGCCATTTGCTGGAAGCTTCATTGCGCCTCAATGAAAAGGGTAAAAAAGTGGCCTACGCCCATTTCAGACATATCTCCCCCCTGCCCCGCAATACCTACGAGCTACTGAAAAGCTATAAAAAAGTGATTGTAGCGGAACAAAACAACGGACATTTTGCCGCCTACCTGAGCGGTAAATTTCAGGATCTGGATAATATCCATAAATACAACAGGGTAGAAGGACAACCATTCAAAGTAAGCACGTTGATTGAAGAGTTTTCAAAAATCATGGAGGAAAAGTAATATGGAAGCGACAGAAATAAAACCACAAGAACTGAGATATCAGAAGCATCAGCCAAAAGACTATAAAAGTGAAAATGCCATCCGCTGGTGTCCGGGTTGCGGTGATTATGCCATCTTGACCAGCCTTCAAAAGGCAATGGCGGAACTCAATATCGAACCGCATCAGATAGCTGTGATATCCGGAATCGGCTGTTCGTCACGCCTGCCCTACTATATGAACACTTATGGCTTTCACAGCATTCATGGCCGTGCGGCAGCCATCGCCACAGGCGTAAAGGTGGCCAATCCCGAGTTAAGCGTATGGGTAGCAACCGGTGACGGTGACTCACTGGCTATCGGGGGAAACCATTTCATTCATGCCATCCGCCGGAATGTGGATATCAATATACTACTCTTCAACAACAAAATATATGGACTCACTAAAGGACAATACTCTCCTACTTCCGACAGGGGATTTATCTCCAAATCATCACCCTACGGAACCGTAGAGGATCCTTTCCGTCCGGCAGAGCTGGCTTTCGGGGCACGAAGCACCTTCTTTGCGCGTGCCATCGACGTAGATATCAAAAATCAAACCGATGTAATAGTGGAAGCCGCCAAACACAAAGGTACTTCGGTGGTGGAAGTGCTACAAAATTGCGTTATCTTCAATGATGGTATCCATAACAAGATCAGTGACCGTAACTGGAAAGCAGACAATACCATCATTCTGAAACACGGTGAGAAGATGATCTTTGGAAAAGAGGAAAACAGAGGTATTGTTCTGGATGGTTGGACACTCAAAGCGGTGACCATTGGTGAAGATGGATATACTTTGGAGGACGTATTGGTACACGATACCACCACCAGGGACAATACGATGCATATGAAGCTGGCGTTGATGGATAATTCCAACGGGCTCCCCGTGGCATTGGGAGTGATCCGTAGCGTGAAAGAACCGACTTACGACAAAGAGTACACAAAACAAATTGAAGAGATACAAACAAGAACACCGAAAAGATCATTCACCGAATTCCTGCTGAATTCACCCAATATATGGGAAGTGAAATAACCGAATCAACCACGTCTCCGTTTCATTTCCTTCCGGATCATTTTCAGTTCACGGTTTGTTTGTCCCCTGACCGATGAATTTTCTTCGGCACGGCGAAACAAATAAGGCATCATAGTTTTTACCGCGCCATACGGCACATACTTTGCCACATTATATCCACTTTCTGCGAGATTATATGTGATATGATCGCTCATACCGTACAATTGCGAGAAATAAATTCCCCGATGATTTCTGGGCAATGCATATTCGTCGATCAATCGGGCCAGTAACAAAGAACTTTCTTCATTGTGCGTGGCTACCATAAAATTGATGCTGTCCAGATTATCCATAAAATAATGGATAATCTCATCGAAGTCTCTGTCTGTCGCGGGTTTATCAGGGTGGATAGGTGAGGGATACCCCCGCTCTGCAGCACGATTGCGTTCTTTCTCCATATAAGCGCCCCGTACAATCTTCAATCCGAATTTAAATCCGCCTTCCAATGCTATTCGATGATGTTGTTTGATTCGCTCCATACTATCATGACGATACATCTGGTAGGTATTTTGCACAATCGCCTTCTCCTTGTTATAACGGGCCATCAGCCTCATCACCATAGCATCCAATACCGGCTGTATCCATGTCTCTTCCGCATCGATGAGCACCGGCACATCCAACTCAAATCCCCGCCTGAAGATAGCCTCCACCCGCTCTTCTACCCGCCGGTATTCGGCTTGCTCTTCATCAGTCAGGGACTGATTTTTACTTACCCTGGCCAGCAGGTCGAAGCGACCCACTCCCGTGATCTTAAATACGCTGAATGGCACATTTTCATGGTTGGCAGCAAACTCAACCGTACGTATCACCTCCCGGCAGGTTATGTCAAAGGCCTCATCCGTTTCCTCTCCTTCCTGTGCATAATCGAGAATAGAATTGATCCTGCACCGGGCAAGACGGTCAATAGTCTTACTACAATCATCAATAGACACACCTCCCACAAAATGTTTATAAATAGTATTGCGTATAATACCCTCCACGGGAAAATGAACGGCAAATGCCAAATTAACAAGATGTTTGCCCATATTCACCAACGTACGACTATTCATTACCTTGAAGAGTTGGTAAGATTGTTTTAAACTGGCGTTGGATTGATCACGAAAAGCGATTTCCGTGTTTTCAAAATACACCGGTACTGATTCCTTTGATTGCATGCGTTTTCTGTAAGAGTGTTATATAAAAGTATTGTAAAGGTCCACAAAAATAACAAAAATATTTATTCTTTTTTATCATAGAAAAAACTTATTGCTCTTCACATGAGTTTTTTCGGCCATAATTTCCCTAAACATCAACTGCTTAATACTTTTTTTGACGAAAATTTCCCTCGAAACCGGTCTTATCAATTTTTTTTTGGTAAATTTGTCTCATTCGAAAATAAACCTCATAAAACAGAAAAACTTATGTATAAAGGAGTCTTTCAATTACCCGAAGTGAAAAATGAACCCGTAAAGAGTTATGCGCCGGGAACACCCGAAAGGACGGCGTTAAAACAAAAACTGGCAGAACTAAATCAAGGCGGTCTCGACCTGCCCATGATTATCGGAGGAAAAGAGGTGCGCACAGGCAACCTGAAGGATATCCGACCGCCGCATAATCACAAACACCTTTTGGGCCATTATCATCAAGGCGACAAAACGCAGGTACAGATGGCCATTGATGCGGCTTTAAAAGCCAAACCGGCATGGGAAGCGATGCAGTGGGAAAGCCGCGCTGCCATCTTCCTGAAGGCTGCCGAACTGATTGCCGGTCCCTATCGCTACGAATTCAATGCGATTACCATGATCGGACAATCGAAAAATGCCTATCAGTCCGAAATAGATGCGGTATGCGAATTAATAGATTTTTATCGCTACAACGTAAAGAATATGGATACAATCTATCGGATGCAGCCTAATTCCTCCCCCGGTATATGGAACCGGATGGTATGGCGCCCACTCGAAGGATTTGTCTTTGCACTCACACCTTTCAATTTTACCTCCATTGCAGGAAATCTTCCCGGCGCCCCAGCGCTGATGGGAAATACGGTGGTATGGAAACCTTCAAAGACAGCTATCTATTCTGCACATCTTATCATGAAGGTATTACAGGAAGCCGGATTACCCGACGGAGTAATCAATCTGGTGTATGCCGATGGGAAAACCGCTGCCGATGTAATCTTTAACCACCGTGAATTTGCAGGCTTGCACTTTACAGGATCTACCGGAGTATTCAATAGTATGTGGCAGACTATTGCCGGCAATATGTCGAAATACAAATCCTACCCCCGTATTGTGGGAGAAACGGGGGGAAAAGATTATGTCTTTGCCGATGCCACGGCCAACCCAAGAGAAGTGGCCACAGCTCTTACCCGGGGAGCATTTGAATACCAGGGACAGAAATGTTCAGCGGCTTCGCGCGCCTATATCCCCACCCCTCTATGGGAAGAAGTAAAGACGTTGGTAAGCAATGATCTCTCTAAAATCAAAGTGGGTGTGCCCGAAGATTTTTCCAATTTCGTAAATGCAGTGATCGATGAAGACTCATTTGATAAGCTGTCAAAGGCAATTGACGAAGCCAAAGCATCTCCAGATGCGGAAATCGTTTGTGGCGGCACCTATGACAAATCGGAAGGTTATTTCATCCATCCCACCATTATTCTAGCCAAAAAGCCCGATTATATCACGATGAAGGAGGAACTCTTCGGTCCAATCCTTACCGTATACCTGTATGATCCGGCAGATCTCGAGAAGACCTTGGAGATCCTCGACACCACTACCGATTACGCGCTTACAGGAGCCATCTTCTCTGCCGACAGGGCCAACATAGAAAAAATGACCGCCCGGCTGACACACACCGCAGGGAATTTTTATATCAACGACAAGCCCACCGGAGCAGTAGTCGACCAGCAGCCATTCGGTGGCGGACGGGGATCGGGCACCAATGATAAAGCCGGTTCGGTGTTCAACCTGCTACGCTGGGTTTCCCCGCAATGCATCAAGGAAACATTCATTCCGGCCACAGACTATATCTATCCCAACTTCATGGAAGAGTAATTATCTAAATCTATCCCGTCCGGATCGTCTGGTTATCTATAACGGGATAGATTTAAATTTTGACCTACTGTAAAATTCAGAATGATATCAAATATAGCTGACAAGGTTATTGCTTTCAATAGGGGATTACGTTATTCCGGTGAGTTGCCGGAGGGATTCCGGGTATTGAATCCCTTTCTGGAGAATCCGGAGACAATGCAGGTGATGGAGGCATTTTACCGCAAATACTATAACGACAGTAACCCACGCAAATTTATCATCGGCATCAACCCCAGTCGGCATGGAGCAGGTGTGACGGGCGTCCCTTTTACCGATACCAAACGACTGGAAAGCGCCTGCGGAATCACCATGCATTCTGCACGCACCCATGAGGTTTCTTCGTGGTTCGTATATGACATGATCGCGGCTTACGGCGGCACGGATCAATTTTACAGCCGGTTCTATATCAATTCCCCCTTTCCACTGGCCATCATTCGTGCTACAAAAAACGGCAATTGGCTTAATGCCAATTACTATGACGACAAAAAACTGTTCGGGATGGTGGAAGATTTTATGATCGAATCACTCAAAAATCATATCGATATAGGACTCGATACTTCAGAAGTGTATATCCTTGGGAAAAAAAATGCCGATTTTATCCACAAACTGAACAAAAAGGAGAAGCTTTTCGATAAGATGACAGTATTGGAACATCCGCGGTATATCCAGCAATACAAATCGAAAGAGAAAGAACTCTATATCGACAAATACCTGTTGGCATTCAAACAATAATCTAATCATAAAAGAGTATGCTATCATGGTTGACTTGAAAAAATTCATATTATGGATGAGAAATATCCCATTCTCCCTTTATGCTCTCACTGCAAAACGCCAAAATTTATAAACTCGATGCAAATCCGGTCACAGTAGAGAAATGGTACCAACTTGAAAACATGAAAACCTATTGCGACTTTTTCAAACTGTTCCAATATAATTTCGATGCAGATAATGAGGAGTGAAATATACTGTTAAATAACTATTTCGTAAAAACATTCTATCTTTGTATATTGTTTACTTCATTCGGGACATATACCCGTCGCGGGTTATCACGGGGAAACATCGGATGAAGAGATTATTCATGTAGATATGCACGAAAAAAAGATTAATATTGCCATCGACGGTTTTTCCTCGTGTGGTAAAAGCACAATGGCCAAAGACCTGGCCAAGGAGTTGGGTTACACTTATATCGACAGCGGCGCCATGTACCGGGCAGTGGCTTTATATGCCATTCGGAAAGGGTGGATAACTGAGAGCACAATGAATGAGAAGGCACTCCGGAAACATATCTCGGAAATAAAGATAACCTTCAATTCCAATGTGAACGATGGTCAGGACACTTACCTAAACGGCGAAAATGTAGAGAATGAGATCCGTTCCTTGAAAGTAGCCAACGGTGCCAGCCGGGTAAGCACACTCGGTTTTGTGCGGTCAGCACTGGTCCGTCAGCAACAGGAGATGGGAAAAGAGAAAGGTATTGTGATGGATGGACGGGATATTGGTACAGTCGTTTTTCCGGAGGCAGAATTAAAATTTTTCATCACCGCACCACCTGAAATACGGGCGAAACGCCGTTACGACGAGATGAAAGCCAAAGGGATTACCCCACCGGCATATGAAGATATATTAGCGAATGTGGAGGAACGCGACCTGCGTGACACCACGCGGGCCGAAAGCCCGCTACGTAAAGCCAATGACGCTCTTGAACTCGATAATACTCATGTAGATATCGAAGGACAATTGCAATGGGCATTGGATATGTTTCACAGAATCACAGCAAAAAATGAGTAAAATTGAAATAGATAGGCAATCCGGTTGCTGCTTCGGGGTAGCAAAAGCTATCTCAAGGGCAGAAGAGGAACTGCAGAAAGGAGGCACGCTTTATTGTCTGGGTGATATTGTGCACAACAATATAGAGGTAGAGCGTCTGGAAAAGATGGGGATGATTACTATCAACCACGAACAATTCAAAAAACTGAAAAACGTGAGAGTTTTACTTCGTGCACATGGCGAACCTCCCAGCACTTATGAGATAGCTCAACAGAACAATATAGAACTGATCGACGCCTCCTGCCCCGTAGTGTTGGGTTTGCAGAAGCGGATCAAGAAAAAATACACACATGCTGAAAACGATGATGCCCAAGTCGTCATTTTCGGCAAGAAAGGACATGCCGAAGTAAATGGCTTGTTGGGACAGACTGATGAGTCGGCCATTGTTATAGAGAGTAAAGAGGAAATAGATAAATTAGATTTTACAAAAGATATCAGCCTTTTTTCACAAACCACAAAATCGCTTGAAGGATTCCGCGAGGTAGGAGAGTTGATCAAATCCCGGATGCAGAATGGCGCAAAATTTGAATTTTATGATACTATCTGTCGACAAGTATCGAACAGAGTTCCCAATATACAGGAGTTTGCAGAAAATCATGACCTTATTTTCTTTATTGCGGGGGAGAAAAGTTCTAACGGTAAAGTATTGTTTGCTGAATGCAAAAAGAAAAATCCCAATTCATACCTTATCCACCATCCAAATGAAATAGATCCAAGCCTTATAAAAGAAGACATCAGGATAGGTATCTGCGGTGCCACTTCCACGCCAATGTGGCAAATGGAAGCGGTCGCCACAAATATCGCCAGGCTACAACCCCGGATGCAAATCGAAAAAGCTGCTTTTTAAGCAGCTTTTTTTGTATGCATCATAAAAAAAATTTATCTTTGCATCTTATTGTTTTGGGCTTATTCCCAAAGAAATCCAAATGAATAATCAACAATATATCAAAGGTAAAGATTTCAATTATGGACTCTAACATAAAAAGTGTAGGTGTCCTCACCTCCGGGGGAGATGCGCCCGGTATGAACGCAGCTATCCGTGCGGTAACACGTGCCGGTATATTCAACGGTATGAAGGTATACGGTATTTACCGTGGGTACAGGGGGCTGATCTCTGACGAGATCGTGGAATTCAAAACCAATAGCGTAAGCAATATTATCCAGCAGGGAGGGACCATGCTGAAGACAGCGCGTTCCGCAGACTTTATGACAGAAGAGGGACGACGGCTTGCGTATGAGAACATGCAAAAGCATGGTATAGAAGCATTGGTGGTAATCGGCGGTGACGGGTCCCTCACGGGAGCTTCTATTTTTGCCAGCGAGTACAACATCCCCGTGGTAGGACTTCCCGGCACAATAGACAATGACCTGAACGGTACTGATACAACAATCGGGTATGACACCGCGCTGAACACCATCATGCAATCTATGGATAAAATACGTGATACGGCCACTTCTCATGAGCGCCTTTTCTTCATAGAAGTAATGGGGCGCAACTGTGGTTACCTGGCGCTTAACAGTGCGATTGCATCAGGAGCAGAAGCCGCGATCATCCCGGAAATAAGTATCGAAAAAGATCAATTGGGAGAACTTATAGAACAAGGGTTTCGCAAATCAAAAAGTAGCAGCATGGTGCTTGTCACCGAAAGTGAAGTGACCGGAGGTGCCATGAAGTTGGCAGAAAGGGTAAAAACCGAATATCCACAGTACGATGTACGCGTATCTATTCTCGGACACTTGCAGCGTGGGGGATCACCATCGGCACAGGACCGTATCCTTGCCAGCCGTATGGGAGTAGCAGCCATACAGGCATTGATGGAGTATCAACGGAATGTGATGATTGGTATACGGGAAAACGAAATTGTATATGTCCCGTTTAAACGGGCAATAAAGAAAGACAGGGAAATTAGCCGGGAACTTCTGGAGGTATTACGCATCTCGTCTATCTGATAATTATTTCCTTACTTATCATTTCCATAAAATAAATATACGTTTTCTATTCTTTTTTATAATTGAAAGACGTACTTTTGTAGCTAAATACTGAAATATCATAAGAATATAATAATATGAAGATTACACACATCGAGCACATCGGGATTGCTGTAAAGAGCATCGAAGAGCAACTCCCTTATTATGAGGGGGTTTTAGGGCTAAAATGCTATAACATCGAGACAGTAGAAGACCAAAAAGTTAAAACTGCCTTTTTCAAGGTGGGACAAACCAAAATTGAATTGCTGGAACCCACCAGTGAAGAGAGCACTATTGCCAAATTCATTGAAAAAAGAGGTGAAGGTATCCATCACATGGCTTTTGCCACAGAAAATGTCAATGACGCCTTGAAAGAAATGGAAGGAAAAGGCGTACGGCTGATCGACCATGAAGCACGCCCGGGAGCCGAAGGATTGAATATCGCTTTTCTGCATCCCAAATCTACAGGTGGTGTCCTGACCGAATTGTGCGAGCATCCCGAATAATCCGGAAGATTTCCTCCCCGGTACCAGATTGTTAGAAAATATTTACATCGTTTTAAATTAACATTTTTATATGAGCAACCAACTCGAGAAAGTAAAAGAGCTTATCCAACTGCGTGAAAAAGCTCGTTTAGGGGGTGGCGAAAAGAGAATCGAATCGCAACACCTCAAAGGAAAATACACGGCACGTGAAAGGCTCGCCATGCTTCTGGATGAAGGAAGTTTTGAAGAATTCGACATGTTTGTGGAACACCGTTGCCACAACTTCGGAATGGAAAAAAACACATTCCTGGGAGATGGTGTGGTAACAGGTTACGGAACAATCTACGGACGTCTTGTGTATGTTTTTGCACAGGATTTTACCGTTTCCGGCGGTTCCCTGTCCGAAATGCAAGCACAAAAGATCTGCAAAGTGATGGATCAGGCAATGAAAATGGGTGCTCCTGTGATTGGTATCAACGACTCGGGTGGTGCCCGTATCCAGGAAGGTATCAACGCATTGGGAGGATATGCCGAAATATTCCAACGTAATATCCTCGCGTCAGGTGTAATTCCCCAAATATCGGGTATTTTTGGTCCCTGCGCCGGCGGTGCAGTGTATTCTCCTGCCCTGACCGACTTTATCATCATGACCCAGGGAACTTCTTATATGTTCCTCACCGGCCCCAAAGTAGTGAAAACAGTCACGGGAGAGGATGTTACCCAGGAACAACTGGGAGGAGCTTCAGTGCATTCTACCAAATCAGGTGTTTCCCAGTTTCAGGTACAAACTGAAGAGGATGGATTGAAACTGATCCGTCACCTGCTCAGTTTTATTCCACAGAACAATCTGGAAGAAGCGCCCCTGCAACCCAATGATGATCCCATTGACAGGCTGGATGACGCACTTAACGAAATTATCCCCGACAGTCCCAACAAACCATACGATATGTATGAAGTGATCGGCGCGATCATCGACAAGGGCGAATTTCTGGAAGTCCATGCCGATTATGCAAAAAATATCATCGTAGGTTTTGCCCGTTTCAACGGACAATCGGTAGGTATTGTGGCAAACCAGCCTAAATTCCTGGCCGGCGTACTCGACATCAACGCTTCGCGCAAAGCGGCCCGTTTTGTCCGGTTCTGCGATGCTTTCAATATCCCCATCGTGTCTCTGGTAGATGTACCGGGCTTCCTTCCCGGAACAGGGCAGGAATATGGTGGAGTAATCACCCACGGGGCCAAATTGTTGTATGCTTATGGTGAGGCGACCGTACCGAAAGTAACGGTTACATTGCGTAAATCTTACGGCGGTGCACATATTGTGATGAGTTGTAAACAACTCCGGGGCGATATCAACTATGCTTGGCCTACTGCAGAAATCGCGGTGATGGGTGCTGATGGGGCTGTAGAAGTACTTTACAGTAAGGAGATCGCGGCTGAAAAAGATCCTGAAAAAGTGGTTGCAGTGAAGGAAGAAAAGAAGAACGAATATAACGACCTCTTCACTAACCCATATGTGGCAGCGCGCTACGGATATATTGATGATGTGATTGAGCCGCGGAACACCCGTTTCCGTGTTATTCGTGCATTACAGCAACTGCAAACCAAAAAATTGCAGAACCCGGCCAAAAAGCATGATAATCTACCTCTTTAAATGCAGTTGAATATGAGAAACCTAAAAATAGTATTATTTCTTTTCACCGCGGTACTATTAGCCTCCGGATGCAGTTCCAAACAGAAGAATCCGGCCTGGGTAATCAACGAAGTCATGGTTCTTAATGAAGGCAGCTATATGGATGATTTCGGCCAACGGAACGGATGGATTGAAATATACAACAATACGGCAAAAACGCAGGATCTGGGGGGAAGATACCTCACCAACGACCGCAATAATCCGAAAAAGTACCCAATCCCCCGTGGAGATGTCTTGACGAAGATCCCCCCCCATCAACATGCCTTGTTCTGGGCCGATGACGAACCTTTCAACGGAACATTCCATGTGAACTTCAAGCTCGATCCTACGAAAGAGAACTATATCGCATTATATGAAAATGACGGGAAAACACTGCTCGACGAGATCGTGATCCCGGCCGGCATGTTGGCTGACCAGACCTACGGCTATCCGCAGGATGGCATTAAACTTGATGAGGAAGGGAAAAATCTCGCCACTCACCTTGAGCGGGTAACCCCCAGCAGTAATAACGCCATTCTGGAAGAAAATCCCAAAGTGGTCGGCCTTCAGGAAACCGACTCATGGGGAGGGATGCTTACCATCACCTCCATGTTGGTGGTATTTTCCGCACTGATTGCACTCTACTTCTTTTTCAAAATATCCGGAAATGTAGCCAACCGGATGTCAGAGAGGAAGGTAGCCAAAAGCGGCACCCTCTCCGCAGCGAGAAGCCATTCACATTTATCAGGAGAAGTACTGGCCGCGATCTCTGCCGCTATTCACGAGATGAAAGAGGATCAGCATGATATAGAATCTACCATTCTCACTATCCAACATGTGAAGAGAAACTATTCTCCGTGGAATTCCAAACTGCAGACATTAAGGAAATTACCAAAGTAGGAGATAGAATAAAAAACAAAGAGTAAAGAATAAAGACATAATAATCAATATGAAAGAGTTCAATTATAAAATCAACGGTGCCCCTTTCAGGGTTGTAATTAACAAGTCGGACAATGAACTTGTAGAACTTGAAGTGAACGGTACACCCTACACGGTTGAAATAGCGCCTAAAGCATCAAAGCCCAAAGCTGTCGTACAACGGCAGCCTACTTCCGCGCAAGGTCCCACACCACAAGGTGCATCCACTCCTCTCGTAACAAAACCATCCGCTCCTGCCGGTAAAAACACCATTCAATCCCCGCTTCCCGGAGTCATCCTGGATATCCGTTGCAAAGTGGGAGATACAGTAAAGAAAGGACAAACCCTTATGATCCTTGAGGCAATGAAGATGGAAAACAATATCCTTGCCAACGGGAATGGAAAAATAACGGAAATTCTTATACAGAAAGGAGACTCGGTACTCGAAGGAGCCGATCTTGTAGTCATTGAATAAAACCCGGGATGAAGTATGAACACATTATTATCATTAACAGACAATCTACGGACATTCTGGGGCTATACCGGGTTTGCCAATGCGGAGATAGGCCATATAGTGATGATCCTCATCGGGTTAATTTTCATTTACCTTGCCATCACAAAAGAGTATGAACCCCTCCTGTTGATCCCCATCGGATTTGGTATCCTAATCGGGAACATTCCGTTCAACGAGGCTGCCAACCTGCAGGTAGGTATTTATGAAGAAGGATCGGTCTTAAATATTCTGTACCAGGGTGTGGTGAAGGGATGGTATCCCCCGTTGATCTTCCTCGGTATCGGGGCTATGACGGATTTCTCGGCTCTGATAGCCAACCCTAAGTTAATCCTGATTGGAGCGGCTGCCCAGTTCGGTATTTTCGGAGCTTATATAATAGCGCTGCAAATGGGATTCGCGCCCAATGAAGCAGGAGCCATCGGTATCATTGGCGGGGCAGATGGTCCTACCGCCATCTTTACCACCTCGAAACTCGCCCCTCACCTGTTGGGTGCGGTAGCTATTTCAGCTTACTCTTATATGGCGTTGGTGCCCGTTATCCAGCCTCCCTTTATGCGGATGTTGACAACAAAGAAAGAACGGGTCATCAAGATGAAAACACCCCGTGTGGTTTCACAAACCGAAAAAGTGCTGTTTCCCATTATGGGGTTATTGTTGACTGCATTCCTGGTACCCTCCGGCCTTCCCTTGTTGGGGATGCTGTTTTTCGGTAACCTGTTGAAAGAATCGGGTGTAACCCGTCGTTTGGCTGAAACGGCACGTGGTCCGCTAATCGACATCGTTACTATCCTGTTGGGACTCACCGTAGGTGCTTCTACACAGGCAACGACTTTCTTGCGGATTGAGTCGCTGAAAGTATTTGCTATCGGTGCATTATCTTTCGTCATTGCTACTTGTGCAGGAATCCTCTTCGTGAAGTTATTCAATCTGATATTGCCGAAAGAGAAGAAGATCAATCCGCTGATTGGGAATTCCGGCGTTTCAGCCGTGCCCGATTCAGCCCGTATCTCCCAGATAATCGGATTGGAATACGAACCCAGCAATTACCTGTTGATGCACGCCATGGGTCCCAATGTGGCCGGTGTGATCGGTTCAGCGGTAGCTGCCGGTATCCTGTTGGGATTCTTATATTAACCATATTGAGTTATTCAAAAACAGAGGCGGGACAGTAGTCTCGCCTCTTTCGATATAGCAAATTCAAGTACAGAGTATATAAAAGATTGATATTTCATGGGATTAGAACAACTGTTACCGGCAATAGCCGGCATGACATGGCAGCATTTGGTGATGATTGGCATAGGCCTCATCCTGATTTATCTGGCCATCGCGAAAAATTATGAACCTACACTTTTGTTGCCGATGGGATTTGGTGCTATCTTAGTGAATATCCCCTTATCATCCGCACTCACACAAATCGATCCCGCCACGGGAGAAGCCGTGGAAGGCGTACTGAATATTTTCTTCGATGCCGGTATTGCCACCGAGATTTTCCCCTTGCTCATATTTATCGCAATCGGGGCAATGATCGATTTTGCTCCCTTATTCCGGAATCCCTCATTACTCCTATTCGGTGCGGCTGCACAATTCGGTATTTTCATAACAATGATATTCGCCACACTGCTGGGATATGATATCCGTGAAGCCGCATCCATCGGTATTATAGGCGCCGCCGACGGACCTACCTCTATCGTGGTGGCCTCACGTTTCGCACCCAACCTGCTGGGTCCCATCTCCGTGGCAGCTTATTCTTATATGGCACTCGTGCCCATTATCCAGCCACCGGTGATACGGTTACTGACTTCCCGTAAGGAACGGCTAATCAGGATGTCATCGGCAAGCCACAACAATAAGAAGATATCCAAAAAAGCACTTATCGCATTCCCTATTGTAATTACTGTGGCAGCAGGTATTATCGCTCCTTCTTCTCTGTCGCTGATCGGCTTCCTGATGTTTGGCAACCTGATCCGTGAATGCGGCGTATTGAATAAATTGTCTCAGTCGGCACAGAACGAACTCTCGAGCCTGGTTACCATATTGCTTGGAATCACTATCGCCAGTACAATGACAGCCGACAGGTTTATCCGCACAGACACCCTGATCATTATTGCCCTGGGACTCTTTGCCTTTATCTTCGACACTTTTGGTGGCGTGATCTTTGCGAAATTCCTGAACCTGTTCCGAAAAGAAGGCAACAAAATCAATCCGATGATTGGTGCTTGCGGCATTTCAGCATTCCCGATGTCGGCTCGCGTGATCCACCAGATGGGGCAAAAAGAAGATCCCTATAACTATCTGCTTATGCCGGCCATCAGTGCCAATGTAGGGGGACAGATAGGCTCGGTAGTGGCAGGAGGCATTATATTGACACTGGTTCCTTTACTTGCTTAAAAAACAAAGACTATGACATCAACCATACAAACAACGCTGTTCATCGCTACCATAGGGATAGTAGGAATTTTTATTTTTATGTCCTTTTTCTACCTGATTATCCTTGCGCTCGACAAATACCTTCCCTATCAGGAAGAAAAACCTACGGAGGAATTTATGGAGGAGATATCCGAAAGTGAAGAGTAAAGGAAAGCACCGGCAAACGTTGCATCTACTTCTGTTGTTTTCTGACATCCGCACCCCACATCAGCTTATCCCGGAGCGTTTCGTAAAAAGTATGACCGATCCGCTTCACAACGCGCAGGGTATAGTCATCCTTTCTCACATGGATACTTACCGACTCGTCTAGTACACGAGACTCACCATCCACTGAGACAAGGAACATATGGCTGCGGCTCTCTACTTTCAATGAGATGATACTACTATCGTCCACTACCAGTGATCTCGATGTAAGATTGTGGGGGGCAATAGCCGAAAGAATAATGCTGGGCGTAGTGGGTGATAAGATGGAACCGCCAATACTTAATGAATAGGCGGTAGAGCCGGTGGGAGTCGATATCACCAATCCATCTGCCTGGTAAGAGGTCAGATAATCGTTATTGATATAGGCATGGATTGAAAGCATAGAGGCTGTATCCTGTTTCAGGACAGCCACTTCATTGAGGGCATGCACATTAAATTGTTCCGGAGGAAATGCTTCATCGGTGGATAATTTCAATAATGTACGTTCTTCTACTTTATATGAGCCTTCCATCACCTCCTGCAGCGTCTCTTCCATATCGGCATAATTAATCGCTGCCAAAAAACCCAACCGCCCCGTATTAATACCCAGAATAGGGATACCTGAATCGCCTACTGTGCCGGCTGTTCTCAGGAAAGTACCGTCGCCACCCACACTCACAGCCATATCTACCGGCGTCAAGTTTTCCTCGAGCGTACAAAGAGAAGCGATTCTCTGTCGAATCGGAGCCGGAAGGCTATAAAAAAAATTCTCCGGCAAACATAATTCACCTCCATTCCGTCTGACAGCTTCACATACTCCGCATATCTGCTCTTCAGCTTTAGCGGTCCTGTCGGGGAACATACTCCCGAATAAAGCAAACCTCATCTTTTTTCTTAATCATTTAATCGTTAAACCGTTGAATCGTTGGATTGAATCACCAAATCAGTAAATCATCCACTACATATCCAGATAATACATCAATTCGTCCAACCGCTCTTTCTGGGTATCAGTCACTTCCCCTTCTTTCATAAAATAGTAAACAACATTATAATTAAACCGCTCAAAACTTCTCAACAAGACAGTTACATCATCAGTATCAAACTTCAAAGATACCCAAAGGGTCTCTCCTCCGGATATGGGAAAGGTATTGAGAGACATTACATGCACATTATTACCTTCAACAATCCTTGCTATTTCAGTGAGCGTATAGTCTTTGAACGGAACTTCCAGGATAATAAGGGAATTTTCCGTCTTGGAAAGTTCGGCAAACTGGTCAGGAGTAAGCGATGAACTGAATTTTTCCAGTTGATCTTTGATAAATTCTTTGGTCGACATTGCGCAAAACGGTTATTTCGTATTACTTTTGTATCTGATTTACAAAGATGGCAAAATTTTGCCTAATTGAAAGTTCCTCCGGGTTTTATTTTATTTCTTTATCTAAATCCGATATGGAACTGTTCTTTGAATGGAAAAATTGTTTATAAAAATTTATGACCAAGCTTAGCGTAAATGTAAACAAAGTAGCAACTTTGAGGAATGCACGGGGAGGAAATATTCCTGATTTAGTGCAGGTAGTTACTGACTGTCAACTTTTCGGCGCAGAGGGCATTACGGTACATCCACGTCCCGACCAGCGCCACATCCGTTATACCGATGTTTTCGACTTGCAGGTAAAAGTATATACGGAGTTCAATATCGAGGGAAATCCTACGCCCGAATTTATTTCTCTGATCAGGAAAATCAAGCCCACCCAAGTGACGCTTGTACCCGATGCGCACGATGCCATCACCTCCAATACGGGATGGGATACCGTGACTCATAAAGATTTCCTGACCGATATTGTGAATGAATTCCAGGCAATGGGAGTCCGTACCTCTATTTTCATTAATGCTGATCCGGAAATGGTCAGGATGGCATCTCAAATTGGTACGGACAGGGTGGAGCTCTATACCGGTCCCTATGCAGAAGGCTATCGTGCTGACAGAGAAAAGGCTATTGCTCCTTTTATTGAAGCAGCCACTATGGCCAAAAATCTGGGATTGGGCGTCAATGCGGGTCACGACCTGAATCTGGAAAACCTACATTATCTTTATATGAGTATCCCCTGGTTGAAGGAAGTGTCTATCGGACATTCTCTTATAAGCGATGCCCTTTACATGGGATTGAAAGAAACAATAAAAGCGTATAAAAATTGTTTAAAAGAGACATGCGAGGAAGTTTAGCTCTTCAAATTAACTATCTTTATCCGCAAAACAATATTGAACAGTACAAACATGAATTTATTGCAAATACCGGTGCCTGTGGATACTGCCCAGGCAATTTATGACACTATGCAAGCAGCGACAGCCGAAACCGAAGCCGTCACAATGAATGCTTTCGATTTAGCGTTGAAAGGCGGCTGGTTGATGATTGTTTTGCTTATTCTTTTACTGATGTCTATTTATGTTCTTATAGAAAGAACACTGGTCATCAATAAAGCAAGCAAAGAGGATGACACATTCATGAATCGTATCAAAGATTACATCCATGAGGGGAAGATTGACGCAGCGGTCGCTCTCTGCCGAAATACCGATACACCTTCTGCCCGTATGGTGGAGAAAGGAATCTCCCGACTGGGCAGGCCAACCTCCGATGTAATGTCAGCTATTGAGAACCAGGGAAATATTGAAATATCAAAACTGGAAAAAGGATTACCCGTACTGGCGACCTCTTCATCGGGAGCCCCCATGGTAGGCTTTCTGGGTACCGTAACAGGAATGGTTAATGCTTTCATGAGTATGGCTAACGCAGGAGCCAATGTAAGTATTACTACACTATCCGCAGGTATCTACGAAGCATTGGTGACCACCGTTGCCGGTCTTATCGTGGGTATCATCGCCCTCTTTGCCTATAACTACCTCACTACCCGTATCAAGGGAATTGTGAACAGGTTAGAGATGAGTGTGATGGAGTTCATGGATATCCTCAATGAACCGGCCGATTAAACGATGTGATGATGTGTTGATTATCATCAAATCAATAAATCAATAAATCAATAAAATGGCTTTAAAACAACGATTTACGATAGAAACGAGTTTCAGTATGGCATCTATGACGGATGTAATATTCCTGTTGCTTATTTTCTTTATGATCACATCCACTTTTGTCGTGCCAAACTCTATTCAGGTATTATTACCCCGCTCTCAACAACAAACACAGGCCAAACCTATTACACGGGTAACAATAGACAAGGATCTTAATTATTACGTGGCAAATGCCAACGAAATTGAACGGCATGTAGCATTTGAAGATATAACACCTTTCCTCCAATCTGTCTACACGGCCGATCCCAGTATATTCGTTGCGCTCTATGCCGACGAAACCGTTCCTTATCGGGAGATTGTCCGTGTATTGGATATCGCGAATCAGAACCAATTCAAAATGGTACTCATGACGCGCTCAAATTAAAATTCAGTTATTAGGCATATGGTCGAAAGAGAAAAAATAGGAGGAATAATAGGAACAGTAATTTTTGCAATATTACTATTCTTCATCTTGCTATTCTCTGTTTTCCAATTATCATTCCCACCCGAAGAACTGGAAGGAATACCGGTGATGTTCGGTACAACTGAAAATGCTTTTGGTATGACTGAGCCACCGATGACTGAAGTTACCCCCACCCCTGCTCTTCAACCGGAAACGCCCCCCTACTCTCCGACCGAACCGTTAATCACCCAAACTACGGAACCCACCATCGACGTGGAGGCGCAACGCGAAGAAGAACAACGCAGGGCACAAATGGAAGTGGAGCGCAAGGCACGAGAAGAAGCTGAACGGAAACGCAGGGAAGAGGAATCACGTAAACGAGCAATCAATCAACAAATGTCGGGACTTTTCGGAGAAGGTGCCGGAAGTCGGGGAAATACGGAAGGACAAGGCACCCAGGGAGTATCCGATGGAAATGCTACACAAGGCTCCCCTACCGGTACCGGAGGGATAGGCTCATACGACTTGGGAGGACGTAGCCTCGGAAGGGGTGGTTTAGGCCAACCCAACTATGCTGTGAACGATTATGGCACTATTGTCGTTAATATAACAGTAGACCCTGCCGGCAATGTAATCCATGCCGAGATTGGACGGGGAACAAATACCCCCAGCGCCACTCTTCGTGAAGAGGCTTTACGGGCTGCACGAAGGACTAAATTCAATGCGGTTACCTCTACCAATAATCAGCAGGGAACCATTACATATCGATTCAATCTCAATTAAAAATCATAGGTTGCCCAAGATAAAACAGCCTCAATACAGAAATAAATTTTTCAAGTCTCATTAAAGAACAGGAATCATGAAGAAAGTAGCACTCTTTTTGGCAAACGGTTTTGAAGAAATTGAAGCGCTCGCAACCGTCGATATTTTAAGAAGGGCGCAAATACCGGTTGAAACCGTATCTATTTTGAATGAAAAAACCGTGACCGGTGCACATAATGTATCGGTGATTGCGGATAAAATTTTTCAAGAAGCCGACTTTTCAGACATAGAGGTGCTGGTATTGCCGGGAGGTATGCCGGGGGCAAAACATCTCAATGAATATGAAGCATTGAAAGAACTGATCATAAAATTCAATGATGAAGGAAAACAAATTGCGGCCATCTGCGCAGCTCCTATTGTCTTGGGAGGACTTGGACTACTCAACGACAAACGAGCCACTTGCTATCCCGGATTTGAAGCTGAACTCACCGGTGCAAAGACAATCGGCGAAAATGTAGTGGTCGATGGCAATATCACCACGGGGAGAGGTCCCGGTCTGGCATTCGATTTCGCATTAAGACTGGTAGAACAGATAGCAGGACTCAAAACAAAACAGGAAGTACAAAATGGCCTGCTCCTGTAATTATGAGCTTGCCAATCCTCTTAAAATGAATGGTGCAAATAAAGGTGCAAATAGTTGTCTACTAACAAAAAAACAACTACCTTTGCACCGTTTTTTTAACAACATAATGTCTCACTTATTTAATTGAAATTTATTTCACAACAAATGACAGAAAATTTAAACAATGTGGCACCCATAGAAGATTTCGACTGGGCTGCCTATGCTGAGGGGGATACCTACAGCAAAGAAAGCAAAGAAAAGCTTACCGAAAGCTACGACAACACCTTGAGTAAGATCAATGATAAAGAAGTCGTAACAGGTACCGTTACCTCCATGAACAAACGCGAAGTGGTTGTAAACATCGGTTACAAATCCGATGGGGTAGTTTCTATGAACGAATTTCGTTACAACCCGAACCTGAAAATTGGTGACGAAGTAGAAGTCTACATCGAAAGCCAGGAAGATAAAAAAGGACAGTTGATCCTTTCTCACAAAAAAGCACGTGCTTCACGCTCCTGGGACCGTGTCAATGCCGCGCTTGAAAACAACGAAGTGATTAACGGATATATCAAATGCCGTACCAAAGGCGGTATGATCGTGGATGTATTCGGTATCGAAGCATTCCTCCCGGGATCACAGATCGATGTGAAACCAATTCGCGATTATGACATATTTGTCGATAAAACAATGGAATTCAAGGTAGTAAAAATTAACCCTGAATACAAGAACGTAGTTGTATCGCACAAGGCCCTTATAGAGGAAGAACTCGAACAACAGAAAAAAGAAATTATCTCTAAACTCGAAAAAGGACAGGTGCTCGAAGGCGTCGTGAAGAACATCACTTCTTATGGTGTGTTCGTCGATCTGGGTGGTGTGGACGGCCTCGTACATATTACCGACCTCTCCTGGGGACGCATCCAGCATCCGGATGAAGTGGTGAAACTGGACGACAAAATCAACGTAGTTATCCTCGATTTCGACAACGAGAAAAAACGGATTGCACTCGGTCTGAAACAGCTGACCCCGCACCCATGGGATTCTTTGAGCGAAACCCTGAAAGTGGGCGATGTCGTCAAAGGAAAAGTGGTGGTCATTGCCGATTACGGTGCATTTGTAGAAATTGCTCCGGGCGTAGAAGGATTGATCCACGTTTCAGAAATGAGCTGGACGCAACACCTTCACAGTGCTCAAGACTTTATGCACGTAGGAGAAGAGGTGGAAGCTGTGATCCTGACGCTTGACCGCGACGAACGCAAAATGTCTCTCGGTATCAAGCAACTCAAACCCGATCCATGGGAAGATATCGAACAAAAATATCCTGTCGGCAGTACACACACAGCTACCGTACGTAACTTCACCAACTTCGGCGCATTCGTTGAAATTGAAGACGGCGTAGAAGGATTGATCCATATCTCCGATCTGTCCTGGACGAAGAAGATCAAACACCCGAGTGAAATTACCGAGATCGGCGCTCCTATTGAAGTGCAGGTGCTCGACATCGACAAGGAAAATCGTCGTTTAAGCCTTGGGCACAAACAACTGGAAGAAAACCCGTGGGATGTATTTGAAACCATCTTCACTGTGGGATCTATCCATGAAGGTACCATTATCGAAATGCTCGACAAGGGTGCAGTGGTTTCACTGCCTTACGGCGTGGAAGGGTTTGCTACTCCCAAACACCTGGTGAAAGAGGACAACTCTCAGGCACAACTGGATGAGAAGCTGGAATTCAAGGTGATCGAGTTCAATAAAGATGCAAAACGTATCATTGTTTCTCACAGCCGTATCCACGAAGATCTGGCCGATGATTCCAAGAAAAAAGGGGGGAACAAACGCTCCGGCGGAAGAAAAGAAAGCGGAAGTGAAGCTGCTGTTATCCCTGCAATGGAAAAAACTACTTTAGGCGATATCGAAGAATTGGCTGCTTTGAAAGAAAAGCTGGACAACCAGAAAATAGAAGCACTGAACAAGAAAGTGAAACAGGAAGAAGCTGCCAAAGAAGCGAAAGCCGCTGAAGCTAAAACGGAAGAAGTAAAAACCGAAGCCGAAGAAGTGAAAACGGCTGCTGATGAAGCCAAAGCTGACATCAAAGAATCCAAAACGGAAGCAACCGAAGTAGTAGAAACGGCGGAAGAAGGCAAAGCTGAAGAGATTGCTGAAACGAACGAAGCCGAAGAAACAACAGAAAAAGAGTAATCGACTCTCTTTACATTATGGAAGACTGCCTGGATTTATTTCCGGGCAGTCTTTATTTATATCCAATAATCTTGCACCTGCCGGCTTTTATAAAAAATCCATAAGTCGATGTAAGAATTTCCCGATAGTTGCGTCTATATAGTATATGAACGCCCACCAGTTCCAATCTCAGATACTCTGCCTCTCCGATAAATCGTACCGGATGGCGCTATCGATCTTAAAAGATGAAAACAGCGCAAAAGACGCGCTGCAGGAATTGATGATGCGACTATGGGAAAAACGGGAGCAACTGGATGTCATTGCCAATCATCAAGCGTTTGTGCTCACTTCGATGCGTAATTTATGCCTCGACATCATCCGCAAGACAATTCCCATGCAAGAAATTCCGGCAAATGCCGAATATAATGCTCCAACTCCCTACCAGCAAACGGAACGAACAGATATGATGAATCATATTGGCAGGATGATCGATTCCCTCCCTGAGATGCAACGGACTATTCTCCGGATGAAAGATGTAGAAGAAATGGATTTGGAGGAAATCGCCAGGATAATGTCGATGACGGAAAATGCCGTCACCGTCAACCTCTCCCGGGCAAGGAAAAAACTTCGTGAAATGATAGTAAACAACCATCAAAAAGAGAACGTTTCCGTTAAAAGGCCAAACTTGTTTGAACTATGCCATAGCGAGAAAACGACTAATGAAATATATGAACGACATAGATAATCTTCTTGAGAAATACTTCAACGGTATATCATCGACCGAAGAAGAAAAAAAATTGAAAAACTATTTCAAGGGGAAAGGTATATTATCCGAGCATGAAATATATAAACCTCTCTTTGCGGCCTTTGATGCGGAAAAAGAGATAAAAGCACCGGGGGTAGCTCTTCCGGAAAAGAAAACAAAAAAACTTTTCCTTCCACGCCGTACAATGATTTGGATAGCAGGATCGGTGGCTGTGGCGCTACTGATTATCACTTTCTCTACCTTTCACCCGGTACAGAAGCAAAACGTGAAATATGTAGTCATTGTAAATGGGAAAAAGATTACCAATCAACAAAAGGCACAACACTATGCCGAGAGTATGTTTGGAGAAGCAAAAAAGATTGTTGAAAGCTCATATCAACCCCTTCAAGAAGCTACAAATATAAAAGAGGAATTAGACGCCAGAAATATTTTAAAGGAAACAGCAAAAAATATAGAGGATATAAAAACAAATTACCC
Source organism: Proteiniphilum sp. UBA5384 (assembly GCF_002410825.1). Taxonomy (GTDB): domain Bacteria; phylum Bacteroidota; class Bacteroidia; order Bacteroidales; family Dysgonomonadaceae; genus Proteiniphilum. The sequence goes on from NZ_DHOS01000062.1 coordinate 24,377, forward strand.
ACAATAAAAATTCAACTCATTATGAAGAAATTTTTTTCAATGATGCTTATCGCGCTGGCATTCTCGGCCGCAGCATCAGCTCAACAAGTAGAAAAACTGTTCGATAAATATATGGAAGATATACGTTTTCAATATATTTATGACGGGTCGGATATTGACAAAAAAGAGGGGAAATGGATAAATAAGGGACAAAAGATGCTTACACTGAATAAAGCGGAAGCCGGTCTCGTGAAAACATTCTCAGATGAAATAAATGCCGCCATAAAAACTGACGGCTACAAACAGACTACCTTTGTAAGAAATGGAACGAACAAAGTTTCAAACTATATAAAAGAAACGGAAAATAGAAAAGAAGAATTGACTGTGATTCAAAATAATGAAACACATATAATGTTTATATGGGAATCCTACTCTAAATAATTAAAACTCTACTCTACTTTTTACTATAAATTTTAAAGCGGGAATACGGCGGGAGTCGTGTTTCCGAAAACATTTTATTGCTACAATTTGTTAATATACAGACTTATAAAATAAAGATACAAACGTGTTCTCAAACGACAAACCCTATAAGGATTTTGCCGAATTCCTTTCAGCGAAATTCCCCTTCAAAGTACAAAAGATATCCATCAACGCCGGCTTCACCTGTCCCAACCGCGACGGGAATAAAGGGCGGGGAGGGTGTACCTATTGTAATAATCAGAGTTTTAGTCCCGGTTATGGCAAACCAACCCGAACTATCTCTGAACAGATAGACGATGGCATCCATTTTTTCTCCCACAAATACCCGGAGATGAAATACCTTGCTTATTTTCAATCCTATACTAATACTTACGACAGTCCGGACTCCCTTATTACCAAATATGAAGAAGCTCTCTCCTATCCCGGTGTGGTGGGATTGATTGTGGGCACCCGTCCAGATTGCATGCCTCTTGAGTTACTTGACTATTTTGAGACGCTCAGCAAAAAAACATTCGTCATGGTGGAATATGGGATTGAATCCACATTAAACAAAACATTAGAAAGAGTAAACCGGCAACATACCTTCGAAGAATCTGCCGGAATGATCAATGAAACTGCCGGGCGGAATATTCTAACGGGGGGACATATGATCCTGGGACTTCCCGGAGAAACGCCGGAAGAGATTCTGTCTCATGCTGATATAATTTCGCAATTGCCTTTAACCACCTTGAAGCTACATCAGTTGCAAATCATCAAGGGAACGGCTATGGCGAAAGAATTCCGGCTATTGCCGGAATCATTTCATCTCTTCGAATTGGACGAGTATGTGGATTTATGCGTGGACTTTGCAGAACGACTCAATCCTGAAATTTATATTGAGCGGTTTACTTCCCAATCCCCTAAGAAATTATTAATTGCTCCCGCTTGGGATCAGAAAAATCATGTAATGACCGAAAAAATCAAAAAACGTTTCTATGAAAGGGAAACATGGCAAGGACGATTATATGGAAACACAATAGGGAGTATTCCACGAACTGTGTAAGTTGGTAATTGGAGGATTGAAGTCCGTATTACTTTCTTCAACAAATCTGCATTTTCTCCATAACGGAAGATTGACAACACGGTTAAATATAACTGTGTATCCCTCCCAACACATACGTCACGCCCAGAAATGTCATGAGCACGACCAGAAAAGCAAGGGCGCAATAGAGGTGGAATTTGCGGTGATTCCTGAAAAATGGGATGTTCTCGCCGTGCATCGGCAATGAGTAGGCCAGCAGGGTGATCAATGCCCAGGTCTCCTTGGCATCCCAGCCCCAGTAACGGCCCCACGAGATATTTGCCCAGACGGCGCCGATAAAGATACCTGCCGTCAACAGGAACACCGCCGGATAAAGGAGCGTGGAATTGATCCGGTAAAACTTTTCAGTCTTTTTTTTGGAAAACAGCCCCACGATGGCGGTCACGGCGATAAACAGGAACAGCATGTAGGCGACCATGATCACCGATACGTGCGCTGCGAGCATGGGCGTACGCAGGATAGGCGTCATGGGGTTGATCCGTGAAATGTATAACCACACCAGCACGGTGGGGATCGCCGTGTAAAGCACCCCTTTCCACCCGATGCGGAGGAAGAGTATCCACAACATCGATATGGCCAAGAGCAGATAACCGGCATACGTGATGCCCACGCCCCACGGATCATGGCTGACCAGGAAAGTGGCGCCCATCTCATCACTGTCGTAATCCATCTGGTAGAAGCGGTATCCCTCTTTCCTGAAGATATTGTTCATCGATATCTGGTGCACCTGGTTTTCCACCATCACAAAACTGCGATAATCGGCAGGTTGGGCCGTACCGGGATGATATACAATATCAAAATAGAGCATCTTCACATTGAAAGGCAAGCCAATACGGCGGCTACCGTCTTCCGACACGAAATAATTGTGGATCTCGTTCTGGCGGATATGCATGTGCCCCCTTTCGGCGGTGAGGTAAGTGACAAGTCCGCCCAATAAAATGACGATGAAAGCGCAATGCAACAGGAAAGCGGGAAATTTCCGGTAAAGTCTGGCCCGGATGATAAAGGCCAGCATCGCCAGGGCAAAAATTCCCCAGAGTGCGACAAACCACCATGCGCCGTAAATCCATTCTACTGCTTTTTCCGTACTGAAAAGCTTCTCGACGACGGTGGCCCCGGCAAGCACGATAATAAGCAATATCAACAGTGCGAAAGATATTTTTCTGAGGAATTTCATAGGGCTTATAGGAATTAAATGGATTCCAGGAATTTCACCAGGGCGTCACGGTCCTCCTTGGAGAGGGCACGGAATTTATCCCTAGCAAACTTCGCATCACCTCCGTGCCACATAATTGCTTCGGTGTAATTGCGGGCACGCATGTCGTGGAGATGGTCGCCATTTCCCGAGCACAACTGCGACAGCCCCCTACCCCACAACGGAGAGGTACGGCACCAGCCGGTATGGATATCATTGACCATTTCGAGGCGGTGGTGCATCAGGTCGGAATAGGGCCATATCTTCTGATAGGGATAACGTGGCAGTTTATCTGTAACTAGGGGGTCGCCCTTGTACTCATCGGGGCCGGTAGTCCACGAAGGACGGTGGCAACTGGTGCACCCGATACTGTAAAATGCCTTTTTCCCTTTTTGCACTTCAGGGTCATCCAGGTTACGGGCTGCCGGTACGGCCAGGCCGCGTTGCCATGTCATCACGCTGGCATATTCGTCCGCATCCATCTCTATGGGCAGGTCGTTCCGCATCAATTCGGCGAAGACCGCCTCTTCATCCATTCCCAAGGCTTCCTGTACATCCTTGTTCCTCGACATGGCACGCGCATACGCCTCTGAAATATCGTTGTGGCGGAAATGGGGATTGGTAATTCCCAGGGAACCCCACAGGAAAGTAGCTCCCGAGTTTCCCTGCAACGGGGCGAAAGAGAGGTTGTAAGAAAAACGACCCGGGTGTTTGGTGCCATCCAATGCGGTATGATAATTGGCAGGATCGTAAATGGCGTCGTTCATGTTGCGTCCCCTCGCCTTTTGCCGCCGGTATTCCGCCAATATGGAATCGGTGGGAATGGCATCGATCAGCCCCGTACCGTAGAGCGGGAGCGATGATTGTAACTTGACCACGTAATTGGTCGGTTTCGGGTCGGTATTGATATACGCCGGATCGATGGTCACCTCGGGGTAGATCAGGCTGTAGGTCTCACCGTCGGGAAATTTATTGCCGAATTCGTCGGTATGTTCTTTCCAGTCTATTTTAATTCCCTTTTCATCCACCGGAGGCAGGAAAGGTGCCACGGCATGAGTAAGCACCGCATGGGTCATTTCCGGCACGAATTCCTCGGTATCTTTGTCGATCATCCGCAAGTGATAGCCGCTCCCGTATTCTTTGGAATTGATTTTTTCGGTGCGCTTGCTATGCCCGTAACCCGGATGGCAAATAATACACGAACCCCTTTCATACACCGGCCCCAGTCCGAAAAACTTCCCGGAGGTGTTGGTATTGAATGATTTTTCGACATACGACTCGCCAATCATGAAAGTCAGCCCCATACCTGCGTTGTCAATGGCTGGGGTCGGTTGTTCATAAGCGGTAGAGATATTGTTTACAGTGGTGGTGCCCAGCTTGCCGCCGGCATAATATTCTTCCGGCAATTCGGAATTACCGGGATTGTCCGGTCCGTCATCATTCTTACAGGAAGTTGACATGAGCAAAACCAAGGAGAAGAGAAGAAACACCGGAATACGGGTTATTCTTCTTCCCATAAAACTCGAAAACAAATGAGAATTGATTAAGTACATTATTACTGATAGTTAATAAATTAAATAGATTCCAGGAATTTCACCAATGCGTCACGGTCCTCTTTGGAGAGATTACGGAATTTCTCCCTCGAGAAAGCCGCGTCTCCGCCGTGCCACATGATCGCTTCGGTATAATTACGGGCACGCATGTCGTGGAGGTGGTCGCCGGCGCCGGTACATATCTGTGAAAGCCCACGCCCCCAGAGCGGCGTAGTGCGGCACCACCCGGTGCGGATATCGTTCACCATCTCCAATTTATGCTGTAGCATATCGGTATAGGGCCATATTTTCTGGTAAGGATAACGGGGTAATTGGCGTGCGACTAATGTATCACCGGTGTAGTTATCCGGCCCGGTAGTCCATGAGGGTTTGTGGCAACTTGTACAGCCGATGCTGTAAAAAGCCTTCTTACCTTTCTGCACGACGGGGTCATCCAAGTCGCGCGCGGCGGGAACCGCCAATCCGCGATGCCAGATCATAAAGTTGACGTAGTCTTCCGTCGACATTTCGGGTTCCAGGTCGGTAGCCATCAGTTCCGCGTAAATGGCAGCCTCGTCCTTGCCGAGTGCGGCTTGCACGTTGGCATTTTTCGACATGGCAGTGGCATACGCCTTGGTGATATAGTTGTTGCGACGGTTTTCACGGGTCACGTTGGTGATGTTCCAGATAGCGTTCGATCCGGGACCGTTTTGCAGCGTTCCGCGGGTCAAGCCGTAAGTGTAGCGACCGGGATGCCTTGTGCCGTCGTTTTCGGTAATGAAGTTTGCCGGATCGTACTTCGCGTCATTCAACGTGCGCCCCAATGCTTTCTGGCGGTTATATTCAGCGATGAGGGAGTCATCGGGGATGGCGTCGAGCAGGCCTGTCCCGTAAATACCGATGGTCGCTTCGAGCCTCACCGTATAATTGGCCGGTTTGGGATCGGTATTGATATATGCCGGATCGATGGTTACCTCCGGATAAATAAGGCTATAGGTTTCACCGTCAGGAAATTTATTGCCGAATTGATCCACATGTTCCCTCCACTCAATCCTGATGCCCTTCTCGTCGACAGGCGGCAGGAAAGGGTCTACTGCTTTTGTTTGGGGCATACCGGTGAGTTCAGGCACGAAAGCGTGCGTATCCTGGTCGAACACCACAAGCAGGTAACCGTTCCCGAACTCGTTGGCACGGTATTGATCCACCCGTTTGCCATGTCCGTAACCCGGATGGCAGGTAATACAGGAACTGCGCACATACACCGGCCCCAATCCATGGCGCACACCCGATGGATTGGTATTGAATCCTTTTTCAAAAAAAGCTTCCCCTATTTTAAAAGCAAGCGTCATTCCGTTTTGTTCCACGGCGGGAGTGGGTTGCTCATAAGCTGTTGAGATATTGTTTATCGTAGTTGTACCCAGCTTGCCGCCGGCATAATATTCTTCCGGTAATTCCGAATTCCCGGGATTATCCGGGCCATCATCATTCTTACAGGAAGTTGACATGAGCAAAACCAGAAAAGAGAGGAAAAGCACCGGAATACGGGTTATTCTTCTTATAAAGCCGGATAATAAATTAGTATTGATTAAGCACATTATTACTGATAATTAATAAATTAAATCGTTTATATAAAAACGGACGAAAGAGGATATCCTGTTTTCAGGATTCCTCTTATAAATATCCTATTGCAGGAAGCTTCAATTTCTCGTCAGGACACTTTTTGCTTCAGTTAATGCCTCACTGAGATCTGCGCAAGCTCCCATGGCTTCACCGGCTTCCGTAGAGGTGAAATTCTTTTCAAAGGGATAAGGAATGGCCCTTATCTTGGCAATGGCATTCACTGCCGCTTCTTTCACTTTGGTATCTGCAGCCGGTTCGACCGATTTGACATAATCGCTCAACGATTTTCCCCGGTTGTTTTTATCGGCTCCTCCCAGATAAGCATTTTGTATGCTGATGATGTTGTCTTCGAAGTCCACCAATGAGTTATAACTATAGGGAGATTCAAGATAGTTGGGATCATCGCCGCGGTAGGCATTACCTATTTTCATATCCCCCACCTCATCGGCAATTGTAACACAACCCTCCAAAATCTCTTCCGCACTGGCCGTGATAGTCTTGTAATAACTTCCGGTTTGTCCCACTTTGATCATATTTTCACCATAAGGGATGCTACTATCTTCCATGGTATATACAAGTTTCTTATCATCGATCAGTTCCTGTTTTTCTTTTGTCACAGCGCCATAGCCTGCCCATGAAGCTTCAAGACGCACGCACTGGTTACGCAAATCACCCGTAACGGCAAGCGCATAAATCAATTCATTCTCTTTGACCTCAGAGGCAGACTTTACTTTTCCATCTTTGTAAAAGATATACTCTATACCATGAAAACCAAGTATTGCATCACGAAAATGTTCACCAACCCATATATCGCCATTTTCCGAATTCATGTTGGCTATATCGCTTTGATTATTGATCCGTTTCAAGAATTCCGTTTCATCCAGAGGCCAGGTATCGATATGGGGATCAATCCCCAATTTATCTACCGGTCCGAACAGGAAAGCCTCGCTCAACTCCCAGTATGTACGGGTTTTTATCCATTGGTCGGTCACTTTTTTCAGGTTGGCATCGGTTTGATCACCCTTAAAGGTTACAACCATCTCATATAAGGCCAGACTTTCATCAGCCAGATTTTTGTAGGTGGGGAGTACAGTCTTGTTTACATATTGCTCTACAATAGCCAATAATGCTTGCTCTTTTTCTCCTGAATCGATTACGGGATCATCATCGTCACAAGCGGTCAACACGCATGCCGACAACAAGGCAACCGACAGGTAAAATCCGATTATTCTTCTCATTTTCATTATGTATATTATTATATAATTATTAAATAGTCCTTGGTTTACTTGGTAAAGAACCCGGCATACGCCACACCGATGGAGAGGGAGTTTTCATTCATGAAAGGATCCTTCATGATGCCGGCAGAATATTGCGCTTTTATCACGATATCCTTTGTCGGGAAATAGTTGACCCCGGCCGTCACGATTTGCCGTTGGCACCAATCAGGATCTTGTATTCCTTCAGCTGTCTTGAACATCGAGTCATAATATTCGTAGCGTCCAAACAGGTATAGTTTCTGATGGTCCTGTTTCAGTTTTTGGAAGCGGGAGAAAATATCGTAACCCGCTTCAGCCCCGTAGCACAATGCCTCGGTGGCAATATGTGTCTTGGGGGAAGGAGATGCTTTGGGCAATCCCCTGTTATAAATGGAGATGGTTTTGGCATCGCCCAAATGACCGTAGTCGAAATAGCCCCGGGCAATCCAGTTGTGGCGGTTGTATTCAAAATCGAAGGAACCGATAGATACCGCCCCTTTTACCTTGTCGTATTTATCGGCATACGACGGCATCAGGCTATTCCGGAAACTGTGCCCGTAATAACCGCTTATCCCTAATCTCAAACCGGGTACGGAATAATTGTCGACACGGAACGCGCCGGCATAGGTATTGGCTATCTTGAATTCATACGGCGACGCCGACCCTCCTTTTATCCAGTTCCGGTTATTGAAAAATTCGGAATCGAGTCCCGGCAACAACATGGCTTCATAACGCCAGTCCTTCCCGAGAAATCCCCAGAGGCTGATTCCTGTTTCGTGCCATGTACAGGGCATAATAGTGTTTTCCCCTTCGGGACGGTATACGGTAAAAAACTGTGTGGGCAAGTGGTTGCCGTTGGTCAGCCCGACGGGAACGATAATATGTCCCATACGAAGATTCAGGGCACGGTTGAATGTCTTTTCAATCCAGAATTGTTCCAATGCCACTTCACCACCCCGTTCTATCTCCTGTTCATATTCGCCGCCCTCTTCAGGCTCCACCTCCATGGCTGCTTCCACGCCTCCATGTTCAAATTCTATCTCGGCATTCATCCTCCAGCCTTTCCCCAATTCATAACCGACGAAGAAAACCACATGCGGCAAATCAAAGCGCCCGTGGCCCGGATCTTTTTTATAGGATTCCGGGTACATATAACGGAAAGGATTGCTACTATAGAAATTACGGCTCATCACCGCTTCGCCATATCCTCCTAAGGTGAGGCGGGAAGGCATTGACCATGAACTATCGCCGGAACGGCCCCTATTTTTTTCGGCTTCGGTTGCATCCAGTGCCGGAACATTTCCTTCCGGTTCCATATTATCCGCATATACTTCCGGACAAACGGCTCCACTCAGCATGAAACCGAACAACAATACGTGAATAAAAGTTTGTTTCATAAAATTAATATACTTGTCAACGGTATCCGATAGAATGTATTTATTTTCCATTACATTCATCTATACAGGGCGCAAAAGTATCGCTTATGCAGACATGGCACAATACCAAGAAATAATAGTTTTTTTTAAAAAAAATGGCTAAAAAGTGCCAAACCGATATAATTCCAGACACCGGCAACCTCACGGGTCACACTGTGGATAAAATCCACGCCACGGCGGATGGTTGGCAAAAGACGTCATACCCGGTAAAAAAAGAGTATCTTTATAGTCTGAACAGAATAAACAGCAATAAAATGAAATTTTTTAGCACGGCAGTATTATGTGTCACGGTGGGATGTCTTTCTATTTTCCAATCCCAGGCACAATCGAATTCCAAGTCGACATTCAATAATCTCCTGAACAAAGTGGTAGAATCGAGAACGGGAACCTTTGATATCTCCGGCAGATGGACTTATCAGGGAGCGGCTTGCTCTTTCGAGAGCGACAATATCTTAAAAAAGACAGGAGGAGCGGTCGCCGCTAACCAGTTGGAAAAACAATTCGATGAATACCTCACTAAAATGGGGATCAGTGAAGGAGCCGGTGAGTTTACCTTCAACGCCGACAGCACCTATTCGGCCATTCTGGGGAAAGCCAAACTGAGCGGAGACTATACGCTCGACGAATCAAACAAAACCATCACCCTCTCCTATTTAAAAGGGATAGCAAAAATAGACGCTTCTGTAGTAAAATCAGGCAACAACTTACAATTACTCTTTGATGCCGACAGCATCCTGAGGCTTCTGAAAATCATCAGCGTCACGACCAACAACAACATGTTGAAAGCTATCTCCTCAATCACAGACCAATATGACGGCATGCTGCTCGGGTTCGACCTGCAAAAGCAGGAATGATCCATTCCATCACAATAATTGTAACAAAGGCGACAAATATTGCACTATCTCAGTGCAACTCCTCCTTTAACGAACATAATGTTTTCAATATCCCGGCAAGAACAAGCCGATATCGGTAACGGGAATGTTGAAGTGGTTGCCCACGTAACGGTTCACCATCTTTCCTCCATAGAGGTAGAAACCGGAGGCAAAGCCCCGGTCGAAACGGGCAAAATTGCCGGGGCCACCACAATCGGCCATGGTCGAGAAGAGCGACACGAAGATATTACTTAAGGCGATGGAGGCAGTACGTGCTACACGTGAACTAAGACTCATCTCGCAGAAGTGCAGTACGCCGAATTTCTCAAAGATGGTAGGATGACCAGGCAAGCAAGCCTCCATGGTAGTTTCGAAACATCCTCCCTGTGCTATCCGTATATCAATAATTACAGCACCCTGCTTCATTTCCCTGACAAGATCGTTGGAAATGCGGTAAAAATGGGTTTTGTTGATATATTGCATGGCGCCGATCACTACATCGGCAGAACGAAACACGTTTCGAAGCACATTCGGTTGCAGAGTGGAGGTAAATACCAGATTGCCCAACTCATGACGGATAGTGCGTAATTTCACTACATCATTGTCGAATACCTTCACCGATGCACCCATGGCCAATGCAGCACGTGCAGCCATAGTACCCGCAGTTCCGGCGCCGATCACGACTACTTCGGTAGGTGATATCCCGGGAATCCCTCCCAGTAGAATCCCCTTTCCTCCATGGGCGTTACTCAGCAGTTCTGCCGCCAGAGTAATGGAATAAGTACCTTCGATCTCGGATATGGATGTAACAAACGGGAAGATGCCCATATCGTCATAAAGAAGTTCATATGCCAAGGCATTGATTTTCTTTTCAGACATCAGCTCCAATAGGGGAAGTGAGAGTTTGTGGATATAGAGAAATGAAAAAATGGTAGACCGCGGCCGCATCATGCAGATTTCATCCATGGTAGGAGGTAATATTTTCAGGACCAGATCTGCCTGAAAGACCTCTGCGGCACTGTCTACAATTTCGGCTCCCGATTCGGCATAATAACTATCGGTATAATTAATGGTCAATCCTGCACCTGCTTCAATCAATACCCTATAACCGGACTCCACCAGCAAAGCAACGGTTTCGGGTGTCAATGGCACCCGTTTCTCATGTTTCTGCTCTTCACAAGGAATTCCAATCACTACCGATATTCTCTGCTTTTCCACTTTTTGCAGTAATTCACGCACGACAAACGAGGTGCTTCTTTGGGAACCGTACATCATTTTGTGCTTCTCCTTTTTAATTGTTCTTCAATTCCGCACACCGTTAAATGGATTTCGTCTTTTGTCATCATGCGGTCAATAGGATAGACGATCTGTGCTTTCTTGTAATAACACTCTCTCTTTGACAAGTGTTCTGTAATAAAGGGAATAAGCTCCTCTCTGGATTTACCATAGATGAGAGGGCGTACTGTCTTCGATGCCAACAGGTGGCTGGCCAGATCTTCAGGATGTGCCTCAAGATAAATAGTAGTGCCGGCACGATTCATTACTTCCATATTATCGAAGAAACAAGGGGTTCCGCCTCCGGTAGAAATCAACACATTCTCAAATTCGGCGACTTCTTCAAGCATCCGACTTTCTATCTTGCGGAAATCAGCCTCCCCTTTCTCAGCAAAAAGATCCGGGACGCTTTTCCGATATTTATTTTCGATATAAGCATCTAAGTCGACAAATGATAAGGAAAGCGACTTTGCCAGCTGCTTTCCTATAGTGGTTTTGCCCGAACCCATATAGCCTACAATAAAAATTCGTTTCATATAATATTAATGTGCTACTTTGAAATGTGCCGATATGCCAATTAAAATTACAGCAAAGGGGCAAAAAGGCGCAGAACCGAATCCACGAAACGTTTCAATCTAGAACGTTTTGCCCACTCTTTCATTGAAACCAGTTCTGAGAAACGCTGGTCTTCCACAAAAATATCATTCGCCTGTGCTCCCAGTTTTCCATCATAAACAAAAGCTTCCACTTCGAAATTCTGTTCAAAGCTTCGTGCATCAAAATTAGCTGACCCGACCAGGGTGAGTGATCCGTCGAATACCATCATTTTGGAATGCAGGAATCCCTTGCGATACATATATACTTTGACTCCGGCCTTCAGCATATCTTTTATATAAGAAAACGAGGCTCTTTGTACCAGCGGCACGTCCGAGCGTTTAGACATCATCACTCTCACATCAACACCTCTGATGGCGGCTGCCTGCAAAGCATCAGCCATTGCCTCTGGAGGAAGGAAATAGGGAGTTTGGATAAAAATAGATTTACGGGCATCATAGATAGCTTGCATAATTCCATGTGATATCTCATTGTTTTCACTCAAAGGCCCACTATTCACAATCTGCATGGGGCAATCACCATAATTTTCAAGGACGGGAAAGTATTCCCTCGAAGTGATCAGCGTCTGCGAAACGAAATACCAGTCGATCAGAAAAACCGATTGTAATCCCTGTACTCCCTTTCCTTCGATCCGTGCATGGGTATCACGCCAGCAACCCCAGTCGAACCCATTCACATACCGGTCGGCCACATTCATCCCGCCCGTATAACCTATCCGTCCGTCAATAACTACGATTTTGCGGTGCGTGCGATAATTCAGCCTCGAAGTGAGCCTCGAAAGGCTGAGCTTTAAAAATGGCTCGGTTTCTATTCCGGCTTTTCTGAAATCTTCAAAAAATTTTTTCTTCGCTATCCTCGAACCAAAACTGTCGTATATAATACGTATCTCCACTCCTTCTTTCGCCTTACGGATAAGGGCTTGTTGGAGTTTCTGCCCCAATTCATCGTCAAGTAATACGTAATACTCAATATGAATATGCTTCTTTGCCTTTTCAATATCTGCAAAGAGACTTGCAAATTTATCTTCTCCACAGGTAAATAGCTTCACATCATTTCCCCCCAACAAAGGAGTATAATCCATGTTTTGCAATAATCTGACAAGGTTAGCATGTTCTTCCGGAAAAACATGTACCCCCGATGTCTCCACACCATCAAGTGGGCGCTTCTTCAGTTTACTGTACATTCTCTTGGAGATTACATGTTTCTTTGTAGTGTCCTGGCCAAAAAAAGCATACCAGATAACACCTATAAACGGAAGAAAGACTACGGCCAGAATCCATGCCACAGTTTTGATGGGATTCCGGTTCTCCGAGATCACCACCAATACAATACTTGCCACAGTGAGCAGATAAAGTATTTCAATGACCAAAAGCAGTACGTTATTCAAGTGTATAATCATAAACGGTATTTTCCTTCTTCAATATCATCCAATATATTCAGGTATGAATGGTAACGACTTTCACTAATATAATGATTTTTTACTGCCTCTACCACAGCACAGTCGGGTTCGTTAAGATGCAGGCAGTTGTGGTATTTACATTTCTTTGATATCCTGAATATCTCAGGAAAATAATGGGATACCTCGCCCCGGCTCATGTCAATGGTACCAAAACCTTTGATACCCGGTGTATCGATCAGGAACCCTCCCTTTCTCAGTCCAATCATCTCAGAGAATGTGGTAGTATGCATCCCTTTCTGATGATAACCGGAGATCTCACTCACCTTTTGTGACTCATCTTCCATCAAAAGATTCACAATACTCGATTTTCCGACACCCGAATGGCCTGCCAGCAGGACTGTCTTTCCTTTAGCTAATAATTCCATTTTCTGTTTTCCCTCTCCTGTCACCGTCGAGACCTTCAAAGAAGGGTATCCGATCGATGAATAGAGGTGTATCAATGCATCCAGGTATTCTTGTTCTTCCTCGCTGTACAGATCAATCTTGTTAAAAATAAGGTAAACGGGGACTGAATAAGCTTCGGCAGTAGTCAGGAACCGATCGATGAACACTGTCGTTGTTTCGGGATAACTCACTGTAATACACAAAAATGCCAAATCAATATTGGCGGCAAGGATATGTGAGTGTTTGGAGAGATTGGAAGCTTTCCGGACAATATAGTTTTTCCGCTCTGCGATATCGGTGATAAAAGCTGTACCTTCGGAGTTCATATCCATAAAGACCCGGTCGCCCACCACAATAGGACTTGTACTTCTGATTCCTTTAAGCCTCAGGTTTCCCTTTGCGATGCCAATGATTTCATTGCCATTGTCATCACGCACCAGATAGGCGTTACCGGTACTCTTGACAACCAACCCCTGTAAACCTATCTTACCGTTTTCATCTCCACCTTTTGCCATTAAACGGTAAGAATCTCTTTCTCTTTCTCGACAAACATATCGTCCACCTTCTTGACATACTTGTCGTGAACTTTCTGTAATTCATTTTCTCCATCTTTCCCCGCATCCTCAGCCAATCCTTCTTTCACTGCTTTTTTCACTTCATCGATTCCTTCACGACGTGCATTCCGGATGCTGATTTTTGTCTCTTCGGCCTCCTGTTTGGTCTGCTTCACCAATTGCTTACGACGTTCTTCCGTCAGTGGAGGAATACCTAAACGAATAACTTCGCCATTGTTTTCGGGAGTAATACCTACATCCGAGTCCTGGATAGCCTTTTCTATCACTCTCAACATCGCTTTTTCCCACGGCTGAACCATAATGGTCTTCGCATCAGGGGTGGTGACCGTTGCCACATTCGACAATGGAACCAAACTCCCGTAATATTCCACACGTATGCCATCCAGAATACGGGCATTGGCTCTTCCCGCCCGGATACGGGAGAATGTCTCATCCAGGAACTCAATGGCCATCTGCATTTTTTCTTCGGCCTCTTTTTTGATTGTCGTTATTTCCATAAGTATTTTTCAATAATTGTTTTCAATTATCATTGTATCTTTTTCCGCAGAATTCGAATAAATCCGTATTCTGCAATATCATTTAACGAAAAAGGTGAAACAAAAATAGTGAATTTTTTTTAATTACCTCCCATTTTCAGTAGATACATATTTCTGACAAAAGGAAAAGCAATAATTTTTCAACTACCACCGAGTATACTAAACATGGACCAGAGTACCGATATCTTCACCGTCAATCACCTTCTTCAGATTACCGTAAGAATCCATGTCAAACACTACAATTGAAAGATTATTTTCCTTACACATAGTTGTCGCGGTCAGATCCATCACCTTCAGTCCCCGGTTGTAGACTTCATCAAATGTAATGGTCTTAAACTTAGTAGCAGTAGGATCTTTCTCGGGATCAGCCGTATACACACCATCTACGCGTGTTCCCTTGAACATGGCGTCCGCCTCAATTTCAATACCCCGCAAAGCAGAAGCGGTATCTGTCGTAAAGAATGGGTTCCCTGTGCCTGCGGCAAGGATTGCAATTTCTCCTTTTTCCAACGATTCAATCGCTTTCCATTTGGAATAGAGTTCACCTACCGGCTCCATCCGGACTGCCGTAAAAATACGGTTATCCTGTCCGGCAGCGGTAAGTGCCGAGCTCAAAGCGAGACTGTTGATTACGGTGGCCAACATTCCCATCTGGTCGCCTTTCACACGGTCGAATCCTTTGGCTGCACCGCTTAATCCCCGGAAAATATTTCCTCCGCCAATCACTATACCTATTTGTATACCTGTCTGTGCCACTTCATGTATCTGTTCGGCATATTCCTGTAAACGCCTTTCATCGATCCCGTACTGTTTTTCGCCCATTAGCGATTCTCCGCTGAGTTTAAGTAAAATCCTGTTAAATTGCATTATTGACTTGCTGATTTAATAATTTAATAATTCACTGATTAATAATCGCTTTTAGTTCTCTAATCCCCGCTATTCCACAAAAGCGACCTCTTTGAATGCATACTCCCGATTCTCCTCGATGTCTAGCGGTTTTAATACCAGATGTCCGGAGGGGAGCACATTCGTTATCTCGGCCATAAACCGGCCATCTTTATCTTCGTACCAATGATATCCATTGATTCGATAAAGATCTAACATATATTCATCCTCAATAGTTTTAATTTCACCTCTCTGAAAATCCCTGTAAAGCAGAAAAAACTCTCTTTGAAAGATATCAAGAATATACCTCCTTTCATGTACTACACCCGTAATCTGCCGTAGTGATACAGGATTGGGAAGCTCGGTAGGAAATTGCTGCTCATTTACATTGAGACCTATACCGATCACCGAATTAGAAATATATTTGCCTTCGATATCATTCTCTATCAGTATTCCGGCTATTTTCTGTTCTTTCCAGTAAATATCGTTTGGCCATTTAATGCGGATATCATCTGTAAAACGGTCGAGCGTATTCTTGACAGCGAGTGATGCGATACGGGAAATAATAAATTGTTCATTGGCCGGTACATCCTTTGGGTAAATAAGCAAACTAAATAACAGGTTTTCCCCTTTGGACGAAAACCATGAATTTCCCATCTGCCCGCGCCCATTTACCTGAAAATCGGATATCACCATCGACCCCTCCTCCAGAGACCTCTCCCTGACGAGTTCCCTGAGATAAATATTGGTAGATACGGTCTCTTCCAGTCTTATCACCCGACGATCTTTACTTAACTGTTCCATAATATTCACTATCCAAACAAGCTTGTCCTCTGCTCGTATTGTAATTGTTGTTTCCTTGGCAATTTCTTGATTACTTCTTCTACAGAATGATGAATCCATTCCTTAAGTTCATTCCCGGGTACATCCCCATCCAGATAAATGGTATTCCAATAGGTCTTGTTCATGTGATAAGCCCCTTCCACACAGGTATATTTTTCACGCAGCGAGATGGCTTTTACCGGATCACATTTGAGGGTGACAGACGACCTCTCCGCATCAGTGGGAATTAATGCGAACATTTTCCCCTCCACCTTCATCACGATGGTCCATTCATCAAACGGCGTCGTCGCTTCCGCTCCCGGAATAGACAAGCAATAATCAAAAAGCTCTTCAATATTCATGTCTTGTTCGATTTTCGTTCCGCTAAAACAGAATTGCGTTATTTTTTCATCTCTTGTCAAGCCCCGTCCTATAAAAACGATAAAAACGCATCTTCAATATGTTCCAGTTCAAAGTACCTGCCTTTCATTATTACTGTGATAATATCAAAGCGAGCCGATTTATCAATCCGGTTTATTTTCAGGTAATGGCTGGCAGCCCGGATCATACGACGCATGCGTTGTTCAGTGACAGCATCTCCCGGGTCGCCCCATCTGTCGGAAGTGCGTGTTTTCACCTCTACAAACACAATAAACTCTTCATGTTCAGTGATGATGTCTATTTCGTAACCGGAAAAAGACCAGTTGCGCTCCACAACACGGTGCCCTTTCTTTTTGAGACACGTTACCGCTGCTTCCTCGCCTTTTCGCCCTAACTCATTATGTTCGGCCATCTCTTTTTTGACAAAACAACCTATAAACTTCGTAAAAATACAAATTTACCCTGTAAATTTCCTGTTTTATCGAAAAAAAATTGTTCTTTTGTAACAAGGAGACAGATTGGTACTCGTCCCAAATCTTGCTATACCTGACCATGACATGCAAATGGGACCCGGTATCTGTTCAAAAATGAATTTGATTAATACTAAACTCAATACAACAACATTGTATATAAAAAACATAATATCAACTATTTCGCCAAGATAAATGAGCAGAAGATAAACTTATTTATAGTATGTCATAGCGAGGAAACAGTTTAATTTTAACAAACTATTTAAATAATAAATGTATGAAAAAGTTAGCGCTTGTCACTATTGCGGTCATACTGCCGCTCACTCTCACAATGGGCCAGGACAAAGCAGACAACATCAAACGTTTGATGAACGCCATGCAGATGGAAAAAATGGTGGACAATACCATGCAGGCCATGAAAAACGCCATGAAACAACAGGTTACAATGCAGATGCAGGGTGAACAACGCGAACAGGCCAAAGAAGCCATGGAATCGCTTATGGATTTTGTTTCGACAGAAACATCAGCCATCACAAAAAAAATGTTCGAAGAAGATCTTCCTTCCGTGTATGAAAAATACTTTACTGAAGAAGAGGTTAATGATTTAATTCTGTTTTACGAATCTCCCACCGGAAAAAAACTCCTGGAACAAACGCCGGAAATGACCGGTGAAATAATGAGCATCATGTCTACCAAATATATGCCAATTCTCAGTAGCAAGATGAAAGAGAAGATGAAGGAACTATCTCCGGAGACAAAGCAATAAGGTCATGCAATCAGCCGGTATGGCGGCTGATTAGGGTTTAAACCGGACGACAGCTCAATTATTATCATTATCTTTGTCCGTCCAAGAAGCGAAAAGATTTGATGAAAAAGAAAATATACAAGCTGCAAGGCAAAATCAAGCCTCGCACAAAAAAGGCTGTGTTCATGCTCAGTGATGAAGAATACAGCCTGATACATTTTTATCTGAATAAGTATAAAATCACCAACCGCTCCCGGTGGTTTCGCGAAACTATTCTCAATCATGTGCTGAAAAATATGGAACAAGACTATCCCACCCTGTTTGAGGAGAATGAGATGAGAAGATAATTTGTTGATGTAATGTTAGACGATCAATATTTTATGCAGCAGGCATTACGTGAAGCACACAAGGCATTCGAAAACGGGGAGGTTCCCGTGGGTGCAATAGTTGTGATAAATAATCGCATCATCACCCGTGCGTATAACCTGACTGAGACTCTCAATGATGTAACTGCTCATGCCGAAATGCAAGCAATCACTGCTGCAGCCAATGTATTAGGGGGAAAATACCTGACAGGTTGCACTCTCTATGTCACTGTGGAACCTTGCCCAATGTGTGCGGGGGCGTTGCGGTGGGCACAAATATCGCGCATAGTATATGGAGCTTCAGATGAAAAGCGAGGCTACTCACAAGTATCTCCCTACCTCCTCCACCCCAGAACCACCGTTACTTCCGGTATTCTTTCGGACGATTGTGCCGACTTGATGAAACTTTTTTTTGCCCGTTTCAGGAAATAATATCAATACCCCGGTTCAATCTAAATGATCAAACAAAAACCATTGAAAAAGCGTTAATACTAATACAATAATTTTTATATTTAAATCTGCAAATCAATTAACAAAAGCATTATGAGTAAAAAGAAAATAGCAGTGCTGGTAGGTAGCCTCCGCAAAGAATCAGTCAACCGGAAGTTGGCGAATGAAGTGATCAGATTGGCTCCTGATTCTCTCGAACTGGAGATGGTAGAAATAGGCCAGTTGCCGCATTATAACGAGGATCTCGATCAGAATCCTCCTGCCGAGTGGGTTGAATTCCGCAAAAAGATAGGCGAAGCCGAGGGATATCTTTTTTTCACACCCGAATACAACCGGACTTTCTCAGGGGTAATAAAAAATGCGCTTGATGTAGCGTCGAGGCCCTATGGTCAAAACAAATGGGGAGGAAAACCGGGTGCTATTGCAAGCAGTTCCGTGAGTGCTCTGGCCGGTGAGGGAGCGAATCTTGCACTTCGCCATCCTATGGTCTTTCTGAATATCTATATGATGCAACAACCCGAAGCATATATCGGAAAATCATGGGAATTATTCGATGAGCAGAACAACCTGAAGAATGAAAGCACCAAGGAATTCCTGAAGAATTGGATAGATGCTTTTGCAGAATGGGTATATAAATTTTAAATATTTACATATCCCAAAAAATCGCTCCGAAAATGATATTGCTTTCGGAGCGATTTTTTTATCAGAGTACCGGTAGCTTCCAGGGAGCCCGGTAATTGGCTTTGATCAACCTGTTGGCTTCGTCATTCCCGAGAAACTTTCCCGCCCCGTTATCCCAGTTCAGTGCAGCCCCCACACGACAGGAGATATTGCCCAGATGGCTCAATTTAGCTACTTCAGCACCAATAGCGATGTCAGCATTCGGCAATTTACGCGACCGCATGCAATCGAGCATATTGCCTGCATGGAGATAGAGGCCTCTACCTCCTCCTTTCCTTTTCTCCACCGCTTCCATCCGGAGCGTATTGGGTTTTCTTTCATCATCACAAGGATAACAATAGGGGAAATTACGGCTATTGACAGCTTGCTCGGGCACTACTTCCCATCCCTGACGAGTAAGGATCAGGGTACCGTTCTCACCGAAGAAGGCCACTCCTTCCCGTAGTCCGAATAACCCGGTGCCGATACCACACGCATGATCCCATATAATATTGAAATCAGGATATTTATAAGTGACCATCAGCGTGTCGGGCGTTTCCATGGCATCATCCGGATAACCATACTTTCCACCCGCACCGTATACGTACGAGGGCAATCCCACATTCATTCCTTTCATGGCGTAATCCAGCAGATGCACACCCCAGTCGGCCATCAGCCCTCCGGCGTAGTCCCAGAAGAAACGGAAATTATAATGGAACCGGTTATCATTATAGTTGCGCTTTGGTGCCGGCCCTAACCACATGTCATAGTCCACTCCCACCGGAGGAGCCGAGTCGGACACTACCGGCAACGTGTACTTGCTGGTCTGGTAAGCCCATACCTTTACGGTCCTCACACGGCCCAGTGCTCCACTTTGCACATATGCAGCCGCTTCGTCCCAATGCGGATCGCTCCGCTGCCATTGACCCACTTGTACAATACGGTTATATTTTCTGGCAGCTTTCACCATCAGGTCACATTCTTCTATGGTATTGGCCAGTGGTTTTTCCACATACACATCCTTTCCGGCTTCACAGGCGGCAATCAACTGGAGGCAGTGCCAGTGGTCAGGGGTTCCGATGATAACCATATCCACATCTTTGTTATCGATTACCTTGCGCCAATCTTTCACCAACTGCAAAGGCTTGTTCCCGGTTATCTTCTCCAATTCGCCGGCACGCCCATAGAGCCACTCATCATCCACATCACATAAGGAGACACACTCCACTCCGGGATATTGAAGAAAGGTTTTCAGGTTACTCCATCCTTGATTACGGCAGCCAATCAACCCAATTTTGATCTTATTACCCGGAGCTGACTGTCCGAAGACGGAAGAATAGGGCTTCCCCATTAAGGGTGCCAGACTTAAACCGGTTGCCGAAATCGCGGATTTTTTTAAAAAATTTCGTCTGTCCATGATAAAGTATTGTTTTGAATTTATATTTGTTCTGTTTCGATCTATACGGACTATCCACCGGGAAATTACCGGGCTGACAATTATGTTCACGTCAACACCTCTTTCCTACAGTAGAGAAGAGATAATATCAAAAGTAAAAGCAAAGATAATAAAGATTATACAAACACAGTGCGGTTATCTTTTTTTAATGTGCTTATGTACTAATATGCCAAACAACGCACAGCTTGCCCCGATTTTATCGGGGGATAAATATCCACGTGCGAGGGGACGAAAAGCATAAAACAAGCAGACAACCCCAAAGTTAACAAATAAATAAACGCTAAAGTCGTTATTTAGATACCTGGAAATTTCGTATTTTTGTAGTAACTCAAATAGAAAACTTTGAGCTATGTCTTTATCGCATAATCATAATCACAAAACAAAAATGAAAAGAAAAACCTCTTTTTTCCTCATATTGGGAGGAATCGGCATTATTTGCTGTTCTTGCGTGCTTAGTAAGATTTATAAGTATGTGGACTATAATCCCGATATAAGCCGGGGTCTGCCGGACACATTTAGGGTAGAGCTACCTTTACAAATGGATTCGTCTGATTTCTTCTGCATTCGGGCACGTGTCAATCAAGAATATGATATGGACCTTCTTATTGATACGGGAGCCGAAAGTTTAGCGCGTAGTGAGGACTTAAAAACGCCAAAAGCTACTTTTTGGGGGGAATTTCCATTACCAACATACAATGCGCGTAAAGAATGGTCAAGGAAAAATCTATATTATTATGATAGTTTTGATATCGGTCCTTTATCTTTAGGGAAACCCCTTTTTAAAGAAATTACTCCCGAAAACGACACGCATATACATGCCATATTGTCTGAAAATGGCAAAAACGTGTTGGGACGTAATATATTAAATCGTCTTAACTGGAAATTTTCTTTAGATGAAAATAAAATGATTTTATTCAGCCAAAGAGACCACTCCTTATTAGCCAAAGAAACCGCGGATGGGTATATAAAAATTAAAGACGCATTAAAGTATAATTGCAAGTTAGATTTTCCACAAGCCGGAAAGTCTGATAAATTCCTACTCGACTTGGGTTTTGAAGGTGAACTGGCGATAAACAAAAAAATGTTCAACCGTTTGTCAATAAATATCCCCTATCGGGAAATACAAGGAATTAAAGGTGTTGTGTATATATTGGAAGGAGTGGATGTCGTCTGGAACGATATAGTCATTAAAAACTGTCAGGCAGTTTACAAGCCGGGCAATCATTCCAACCTGATAGGTAATGGATTAATGCGTAGGTTTAATTTTGTATTGGCATATACAACGTCCTCTAAGGGTTCACCCCAGCGTGATTTATATCTAAAGCCGGTAGCGAATTTTGACAAAATCAAAGCAAAACCTATTGTTTCTGATTTTGGATTTATTCTTCAAAAGAAAGAAGATGATACTTATATTGGCGTTGAAGTCAATGGAATTGCCGACAAGGGAGGATTAAAGACGGGTGACAGATTACTCAATATTGACAAACAGGTGTTTTGTTCTGCCAATAATAATAAACTTATAACTTACCTCTCTGATAAAAGGAATACAACGATACAAATCGCTCGTGAAAACAAGATATTGGACATATATTTGTCGCTTGATTAAGATTGCCCCCCACACACACAATTTTAAACTGTCGTCTATAGCAGAACTATGGGAGCGATTTGTAATCTCGAACGGTATTTCACTCTGCTTGATAGCAATAAGTGGCTTAATGAAATCTTTTCTCATACACTTTCCTGAATTTCAGGACAAAAAAAAACGGATTATTCCCTAAATAATAAGGAAGAGGCTTTTTTTGAAACAATTCTTCAAAACACGATTCATTTTACTGATAATTAACCATATTACTTTCTGGACTGGTTACCATTTATCCCTCGGCTTTCACTAAGTTTACATAATTTAGGAGTCGCCTCGGAAAAACCCAAGCGAGCTTGGTTTTTCTCTCGGCTTTCACTAAATTTGTACCCTCAAATAGAGTCTGAAATAAATGAGGTAATAGTTTGCCCATTAATCGAATTTCGAATATGTCAAAACAATTCAAACGCACGCTTATTACATCGGCGTTACCGTATGCCAATGGTCCGGTACATATCGGCCACCTGGCGGGAGTATATGTTCCTGCCGATATCTATGCCCGTTACCTGCGACTGAAAGGGGAAGAGGTTCTCTTTATCGGCGGTTCCGATGAGCATGGAATTCCTATCACCATCAAAGCCCGTAACGAGGGTGTTACCCCGCAGGATATTGTGGACCGCTACCATACGTTGATCAAAAAATCGTTTGAAGAGTTTGGCATTACTTTCGATATTTATTCCCGCACTACTTCAGAAGTGCACAGAAAGACCGCATCGGATTTTTTCCGTACTTTATACGACAAAGATGAATTTACCGAACAGGAGAGCGAACAGTATTACGATGATGAAGCGGGACAGTTCCTGGCCGACCGTTATATCACCGGTACTTGTCCCCACTGCGGAAACGAGAAAGCTTATGGCGATCAGTGCGAACAGTGTGGCACTTCACTCAGTCCTTCGGATCTGATTAATCCGAAATCAACACTCAGCGGCAGCAAACCTGTAATGCGAAAGACCAGACACTGGTATCTCCCTCTGGACAAGCACGAAGCATGGTTACGCCAATGGATACTGGAAGATCACAAAGAATGGAAGACAAACGTGTATGGTCAGTGTAAATCATGGCTTGATATGGGTTTACAACCCCGAGCGGTGAGCCGTGACCTCGACTGGGGTGTACCGGTACCGGTAGAAGGTGCCGAAGGTAAGGTACTTTATGTATGGTTTGATGCGCCCATCGGGTATATCTCCAACACCAAGGAGTTGTTGCCTGACAGTTGGGAAAAATGGTGGAAAGATGAAGAGACCAAACTGGTACACTTTATCGGCAAAGACAATATAGTGTTCCATTGCATCGTATTCCCCGCCATGCTGAAAGCTGAAGGGTCTTTTATCCTGCCGGACAACGTACCGGCCAATGAGTTTCTCAACCTTGAAAACGATAAGATTTCCACATCCCGTAACTGGGCAGTATGGTTGCATGAATATCTGGAAGAATTTCCGGGCAAACAAGACGTGCTTCGTTATGTACTCACCGCCAACGCTCCGGAGACTAAAGACAACGATTTCACCTGGAAAGATTTCCAGGCACGTAACAACAACGAGCTGGTAGCCGTACTGGGGAACTTTGTGAACCGCGCATTGGTACTCACCCAGAAGTATTTCGACAACAAAGTGCCGGCACTTGGGGAACTGAGTGAATATGATCAAGAAACAATTTCCGAAGTAGGGAAAGTAAAGGCGGCCGTGGAATACAATCTTGAGAACTATCATTTCCGGGAAGCACAGAAAGAGGCAATGAATCTGGCACGTATCGGAAATAAATACCTGGCGGACTCCGAACCGTGGAAGACGGCCAAGACCGATATGGAACGGACTGCCACCATCCTCAATATCGCGCTACAGATCACGGCCAATCTCTCGATTGTCTTTGAACCGTTTCTGCCCTTCTCATCGGCAAAGATCAGGGATTTCATCCATACCGGCCAGTTGGCATGGGACAATTTGGGCAGCTTTGATTTGCTTCCGGAAGGACATGCATTGGGAAATTCAACACTACTGTTTGATAAGATCGAAGATGAAGTGATTGAAAAGCAAGTGCAAAAGCTACTTGCCACAAAGAAGGCCAACGAGGAAAAAGAGCACAAAACAAAGCCGATCAAAGAAACTATACAATTTGACACGTTCGAGAAGCTGGATATACGGGTAGGTACAGTACTGGAGTGCGAAAAGGTGCCCAAGACCGACAAGCTGCTCCGCTTCCTTCTCGATGATGGACTCGAAAAACGGACGATCCTTTCAGGTATTGCCGCCCACTATCCCAATCCTCAGGAACTGATCGGCAAACAGGTCTGCTTTATTGCCAACCTCGAACCAAGGAAAATGAAAGGTCTCCTCTCCGAAGGAATGATTCTTTCGGCAGAAAATCCGGATGGAACGCTGGCCTTAATAGCGCCTACTAAAAATGTATTGCCTGGAAGCCAAGTCTTATAATCAGGGAAATAACATCTTTGCAAAAGAATTGAGACAAGAATTATGAAAGATCCTTTCGACTTCAAAAAAATATTACCCGACCTGATTGTGATCGTGGGATTCATCCTGATTTCCTTTATCTATTTCGCACCGGCGATACTGGACGGCCGTGTAATAGCCCAAAGCGACTCACTGGCTGCCATTGGACAGGGACAAGAACAGCGGGACTATATGGAGCGGCACGATGGGAGACGTACAAGGTGGAACCTCTCCATGTTCAGCGGAATGCCTTCCTACCAGATGAGCCCGACATATGATTCATCCAAACCGCAGGATGCCATCAAAAAAGTATATAATCTTTTTCTTCCAAGCTATGTCGGACTGGTATTTATCATGCTGCTCGGATTTTATATTCTGTTGCGCGCATTGAAAGCTTCTCCACTGCTTAGCGCGCTGGGAGCCGTTATTTGGGCTTTCTCATCCTATTTCTTCATACTGATAGCAGCCGGGCATATCTGGAAATTCATTACATTAGCCTATATCCCGCCCACAATAGCCGGCATGATCTATATCTACCGGAAAAAATATCTTTTAGGCGGACTCCTCTTTATGCTCTTTGTGGCCTTCCAGATTTCCTCCAATCACCTGCAAATGACCTACTATTTCCTGTTTGTCATGCTTTTCATAGTGATTGCCTTTCTTGTGGAAGCTATCCGGAAAAAAGAGTTGCCCGGGTTCATCAAATCGACCGCCGTACTGCTAATAGCCGGTATCATCGGTATTGCTGCCAACGCGAGCAACCTTTACCATACATACGAATACTCGAAAGAGACCATGCGGGGAAAATCGGAACTGGTCCATCATGGAGAAGAGAACAAAACCGGGGATGGACTGGAACGCGATTATATTACAGCCTGGAGCTACGGCATCGGCGAAACATGGACATTGCTGGTACCCAACACCAAGGGCGGAGCGTCTGTTCCTCTTGCCGCAAATGAAAAGGCAATGAGCAAGGCCCGTCCCGAATATTACCAGCTCTATCAACAGATCGGACAGTACTGGGGAGAACAACCGGGCACTTCGGGGCCGGTGTATGTAGGAGCTTTTGTGTTGACGCTTTTTGTCCTTGGGCTCTTTATTGTGAAGGGACCATTGAAATGGGCATTATTGGCCGGTACACTTTTCTCCATAATCCTTTCCTGGGGGAAGAATTTTATGGGACCGACCGATTTTTTTATCGATTGGATCCCCATGTACAACAAATTCCGTGCTGTCTCCTCTATCCTGGTGGTAGCCGAATTCTGTATTCCTCTTTTAGCAGCCCTGGCGGTGAAAGAGGTGATCCAGAAGCCGGAAATACTCAAAGGCAACATAAAGCAACTCTATATCAGCCTCGGGATCACCGGAGGAATGGCATTACTGTTTGCCATCGCACCCAAACTTTTTTTCTCTTCTTTTATCTCAGCACAGGAGATGCAGGCGTTACAGTCATTGCCACCCGAACATGTCCAAGCAGTAATCACCAACTTGACCGACATACGTGTTTCTATCTTCACGGCAGATGCCTGGCGCAGCTTTTTTATCGTCGCCATCGGAGGTCTTCTGGTCTGGCTGTTCATCCATCAAAGGGTCAAGGCTGAATGGACAATCGCAGGAATCCTGTTGCTTTGCCTGGTGGATATGTGGGATGTGAATAAACGCTATCTGAACGATAATGATTTCGTTCCACAAACCAACCAGCAACAATTTTTCACATTGTCTCCTACTGATCAATATATTCTACAGGATACCACCCAATATTACCGTGTGCTGAATATGGCAACCAGTACCTTTAATGATGGAATTACGCCATATCATCACAAAGTAATCGGCGGATATCATGCCGCCAAATTACGGCGTTACCAGGACCTGATAGACATTCACCTCAGCAAGGAGATGGTCGCTTTACAGCAAGGTATTATCGGGTCTCAAGGTGAAATGGACTCGTTGAATGCAGATCAGTTTAAAGTGTTGAACATGCTCAATTCTAAATGGATTATCATGCCGGCACAGGACGGTGCCACTATTCCGGTGGAAAACCCCTATGCAATGGGTAATGCATGGTTTGTAGACAGTCTCCGGTTCGTAGACAATGCCGATGAAGAGATCGATGCGCTGAGCGCTATTGATCTGCGGAAAGAAGCAGTAGCCGATAAAAGCTTTGAGCCACTCCTTGCCGGCTTCCAACCAACACCTGCAGATTCAGCATCTACTATCCGGTTGGCCGACTACGACTCCGATTTTGTAACCTACGCTGTGGATGCGAAGAAAGACGAACTGGCCCTGTTCTCCGAAATTTATTATCCCAGGGGATGGAAGATTACTATCGATGGGCAACCAACAGAAATGCTACGGGCTAATTACACCCTGCGGGCACTTCCCATCCCGGCAGGACAGCATACGGTGGAATTCCGTTTTGATCCGCAAAGTATCAAGGTGACGGATGGTATCGCATACACAGCGCTGATCATTATGCTTATTTCTGCCATATTTATGGTCTACAATGCATTAAAACGTAATAATCAATCATAGTTTAATTAATCACACAAATAATCAGAACAAAATTATGAAAAAAAGTATTATTCTCACACTCGCATGCATAGCAATAGTTTCATTTAGCGCATGCAATACTGGTAAGCGTAGCAACACCACCAAGAATGGCACAGAAGTGGCCGATGCGGCTCATAATAGTCGCAATTCACTGGATTGGACAGGAGTATACAAGGGAACACTGCCTTGTGCCGACTGCGAAGGAATACAAGAAGAAATACGCCTTAACGAAGACCAAACCTATGAAATGGTAATGACCTATCTGGGAAAAGGCGACAACCGTTTTACTGATAACGGGCGCTTCGAATGGGATGAAGCGGGAAGCAGGATAAAACTGACCAGTGCCACCTCTTCAGGCGATGCGGATAGATGGTTTAAGGTGGGTGAAAACCAATTGATTGCCCTCGACATCGAAGGAAACCCGATTGAAAGTACCCTTCCGGCCGATACTTATTTATTCCATAAAATAGATACCGATAATGTCATCACCGAAAAATACTGGAAACTGATAGAGCTGAATGGAAAAGAAATTACTTTTGCGTCTGAAGGTCAAGACCGGGAAGCACATTTTATTCTGAAAAACGATGACAACCGAGTCATAGGAAACACGGGATGCAATCACATGAATGGAAGCTACACCCTTTCACAAGAAGAGAATACTATTCATTTCACACCATTTGCAACCACCCGAATGGCCTGCATCGGTGTTGATTACGAGGCTGAATACTTAGATATGTTCCAATTATGTGATAACTACACCCTGCAAAATGACACGCTGACACTCAGTAAGGGAGAAAATCCCCTTGCCAGGTTTACAGTAGTTTATCTGCGATAAGATGTTATTTAGTGTCCAGTGTTCATCTATTACAAATCTCTTTAAAGGCGCACCACTGGCAATTCTTTGTATTCTTTGTCTGGATAAACGGAATTTCCGGATTGAAGATTTCCGCAAGGCAATCGTTGAATAGCGACTGGAATTCTTCCATGAAAACAGATATGTCAGGAACCGGCCGTTTATTACAAGTGACCACCGTCGAAAGATCATTAAAAATGGCACGTAAGTAATAAATTGCCGGAGATAATTGGACATCAGGATATTCACGAGCGTAAAACAATGCATAGACGAACACCTGGAGTATCTGATAGGGGCGGTTCGGTTTTGATCCGTCGAACAAATCGGGAACCTGTTTGAAGTCAGTTGTCCCCGTGCCGGTCTTGTAGTCGATGATACGATAGCTGTCTCCCACCCTGTCGATACGGTCTATAATCCCCTTGAAGTTCACTATCAGGTTATCGCTCAACCGATACGGCATATCTTGCCCAAAACGATACTCCGCTGCCACAAACTCAAAAGGGGTAAACTGCTTGTCCATTTCCAGAGTCTGTTTCACGTAGCTCCGGAGAATCTCACCGATGAGGTAATGCTGTCCCACCAAAGGGCGGGGATCATCCTTCCGTTTGAAGTAATATTCAGCGAATGCCTCTTCAAGAAGTCTGGTCAATAACGCATCATCCTTTGCTATTGCTGTCAGCGCATCAGGGGTAATTGTTTTACTTTTATATCGGCTGTAGATCTTTTCCATCAACTTGTGAAAGATTGAACCGAACAGGTCCGACTCTACGGACTCCCTTACTTCATCTTCTTCATAAAGGCCTTCCACAGCGGTAAAGTAAAACTGCAGAGGGCAATTGATGTAGTTGTTAATGAGGGAGGCAGACAAGAACGATCCCCCCCCTTGCCTGAATGCATCCAACTTCCGCAACACATCCGGTGTTTTGATAACCGACACAGGTAAGATTTCGGGTATCGCCACATCATACGCCACTACCCGTTCCGATATATCAAAATAATCAGAATAAAGATATTTCAACTGGTAGAAATAGCGGCTCACTTCCCCGGTCTGCATATCTTCGGTACGTGTGTCATACAACATGAATACCCGTTTGGCACGGCTGATCATACGGTAAAAATGGTATGCATAGATACTATCCTGGTGTTCGTATATGGGCAGTCCGAATCCTTTGCGCAAGGTAAACGGGATAAAAGAATTTACAGGATCTTTCAATGGGAAAACCCCTTCATTCATTGAAAGAATAATCAGGTTTTCAAAGTCAATCGCACGTGTTTCCAGCACACCCATTACTTGTAATCCTGAAAGAGGTTCTCCGCTGAACGCAACGCTGATGGAATGTGCTAATTTCCTCAGTAACCGGAAACAGGTTTCCAGCGACATGTTTTTTGCACCATGAAGCCTATCCTGCAATCGGGTTATGGTTTTGTGATACTGTACGATGAACTCCCGTTCCAGATCTATAGGACGTGAGCCGGCTAAACGAATACTGCTACCATCTTCTTCCATGTCACGTTTCTCGGCTGTCAGGCTACCATAAATAAAAATGAGAATATCTTTTATGTATTCGAAAATATCATACCATACGGTAATTGGCCGGAAAATCAACCGATACAGAGGATGTTGCGGAAATTCGGTCTGCGACACTACTATCCGATTATTGGTAAGGATATATGTTTTTAATGCATCCGCTTCCTCTTTGGCGACCCCGTATACCAATGGATGATTCACGATTGACAGCACATTCCGATGATAAAACATCATTTCACCGTCCGATTCGCGTATGTTACGCTGCAAAGCGGTAATATGCTCCATCAAGGCCGAAATGGACGAATAAGACAACCCATATCCCATTGTCACATTTATCTTCCCTATTTCTTCGGGAATAGAATAAAGTACTGGTAGTAACAAACCCTCATCAGGCAGTACAATAGCAGTATTAATTGCTTCATCGGGATCAGGAATATCTCCCGACTCGATCAGTTCCGAAAGGATTTGCGTAACCTGTTTTGCCTGCCCTACTCCTGAAGGAATTCCAATGACTTCTATGGCTGTTTTCGCTTCAAAATGAAAAGCACCCGTCTCCTCGTCCTGGTCTTCGGGTAAACTCCCGGCAACAGAACGGGACAAAGTCCTATCCTGGAGTATGAATCGGGAAGGGAACTTCCGTTGGTTTTCTTTTACCCATAGCGAAGCACGGTTCTGACTGTCTTGGACCTGCGGAGATTCATAATCCCAGTAAAAATCGGCAATCCCTCGTTTTTTCAAATGTTCCAGTAACACCGTTTCTGCCGGAGTAAGTGCGTTCAACCCCACAAATATATAGCTTCCGGATTGTAAGCCTTCCTGCTTCCCCTCTGCACCGACGCGTTCCGCCACTTCACGGAACATCATCCCTTCATAAGCAATTCCTTTTTGTTGTAATTCTGTACGAAAAGACAAATACAACTCATACAATATCTGCCAGGTTTTCTGGAACTTTTGCTTCGACTCGCTCTCTCCCACCGGTATAAAATTAGTCCAGAAGCGCCGAATGGCTTCTATCTGCTTTTCAGTCAGATGCGTCAGATCATCCTCCATCGACCGGAGATCCTGCACATTACGGAACAGTTGTTTGGC
This sequence comes from Proteiniphilum sp. UBA5384, assembly GCF_002410825.1. Classification (GTDB taxonomy): domain Bacteria; phylum Bacteroidota; class Bacteroidia; order Bacteroidales; family Dysgonomonadaceae; genus Proteiniphilum. The sequence goes on from NZ_DHOS01000062.1 coordinate 55,015, forward strand.
ATCCGCCATGTACTTGTCCACATCATTGAAATCATTCAACAGCATCTCCCCCCAGAAGAGAAAATCGTCGAACGATTCATCGGAACCACTGACGTTTCCAAAATGGTCGTAAAGCATCACGAGCATTTCAATCTTATCAGCCGGACGGTAGGGCGAAAGAGATGAAAATAGTTCCTGGATAGTTACTACGGAAGGAGAAAAAAGAGGCTTACCTGCAATCTCTGTAAGGTATTTCTGGAAGAAAAAGCCGGCGCGCCGATTCGGAAACACAAATGTATGCTGATATAGTTCATTACCATATTGCGCATAAAAAACTTCCGCTATTTTATACAAAAATGGGATCATATAAGGTTACCTTCTATCGTAGCTATTACTTTGTTATTACCCATGCAATAAATCTCCTTTCTTGCACAAATCTACACAATTTATTTTACAACAGAAAAGTTTATTTTTTTGATTTTCCGCAGATATATTTCTTTTTTCTCTTATTTTTTCATTATTTTGTAGTTGCATTCCCATTCAAGGCCCATAATACAATGATTCACTTTCCAAATATCGAGTCAACTTATAATGAATATATGGATAACTTGTATTCATATGCTTTACATTTGGGTTTCGATGCGGAGAGCGCAATGGATGCCATTCACGATGTTTTTTATAAATTATGCACCAATCATTCCTCTTTGAATGAAATAAATAACCTAAAATCCTATCTCTTCAGATCATTAAGAAACAGATTGATAGACATGAAGCGAATTGATAGGGAGGTTAATTTATCCACCATTGAACATAACAACAATCAAATTGAAGAATATCAAGAGGGACTTCCCTTTCAGTTACAGGTTACGATAGAGGATGAACTGATCAAAGAAGAGGATGCTGAGGAAATACGCCAAAAAGTAGAAGACATATTAAGCCGGCTGACTGACCGTCAGCGGGAAATCATCTATCTGCGTTATATCAGGGAACAGAGTTACGAAGAAATTGCTGAAATCATGCAGATCTCGGTAGCCGCATGCCGCAATCTGATAAGCAAATCGATCGCCAGATTGAAAGAATCTTCTCTGACGATCGCTTTGCTCCTGCTGGTAATTAAATAAAGTGTTATTCAGCATTCTTAAGAACCTTCTTCACCTTCCTCAACCGGAAAGCTATGTAGATCCTGAAAAATCCCATTACCATAAAAGTAAATGCCGTCCACAAAACAATGGATATACCGGCAAAAGCAGGATTAAATAGCATGATTAATGATAGAATCACGCCAAGGATAGCAAGAATCAACAAAGTTTGCCACCCCACATCATAATATCCTTTTATCGTACATGCAATACTGATGCCGGTCACAGAATAAAAGAGCAGCATAAACCCCACATAAAACGGAAGGGTAGCAGCTGATAGGCCCGGATTGAACATCAACAATACACCTAAAATGATACTCATAATTCCTATGGCCAGTGACCAACCCCATTTCTCCGATTTATTCGCGATAGCGAAGAAAGCTTCAAAAATCCCACTAAAAAAGAACCCTATGGCAAAAACAATAGACAATGCCAGATAGGATGTAACAGGAGAGAAAATACACCAAACACCAACTGCAACTAAAATAATACCCACGATTAGAGGAAGATACCAATGTTTCACTCCTCTTTCAACTTCTTTTAATAATGTTTCCATAATTTATTGTATTAAAAATTCAACTTTGCACAAAAAAAATGATTTATGATAGTAACCTTGACCAACAGATTGTTTTTTTGTCGGAGGATATTTTTCTTTCATAGTTTTCACAATAGATATTACCGAAGCTCATTATTTACTTCTCTATAATTAACAACTCTCACCCTTTTTTTGTTCCCATTTTTTTTCTGATGTGAATAATATCCTGAAACTCATACCCCCCCTGTGGAATAATCGCCGATACCTACCACTATAATGAGTAAAAGAGTTGCTAAAACAATCCTCTTTTAGTTAAATTTCATCCAAATTTAATATTTCTTTTAAAAAGTGATGATATTATCAATGGATATTCGTCTTATATATACGTCCTAAAAAAGGGTGAAAAATATTTCGTCATACACCTATGCATTTGAAAACAGAGAATAGCTTTGTCCGGTTTCTGAAAAATGAGAAGTTCATTGAATGGAAATTATTCCCGACGGATGAATTAAACAGATACTGGCAAGAGTATCAGCAGTACCATCCCGATGAAAGGGACGATATTCTGCTGGCGGAGCAACATTTTCAAAACATAAATATATCATCGGTGAAATTACCGGAGGAGAAAAAACAAGAGGCAATCCGCCATTTGGAGCGATCACTTAGAACTTATTGCCAAAAACGCAGGATTCGTCATTTTACGTATGTTGCTGCGGCATGTACTGCCGTGTTGGTAATATCAGTACTCCTTTTCCTGAAAGAGATGAACCACAGCGGAGAGAAAATGATTGCTTCTACAAATTACATTATGGGAAGCGAGTTGGAATCGGAAGATATTCTGTTTATTACCGGTAGTAAAACCTCCTCTTTCCAGAATAATATAAATATTCAAATAGACCGTGACAACACGGCGCAAATAAAAAACGGAGAAGACGATGAAGAGATTTCTATCGAACAGCATACAATGAACAAATTGATTGTACCCTATGGGAAAAGATCAAAGATTGTCTTGTCTGACGGAACACAAGTATGGTTAAACTCCGGATCTTCCCTTGAGTTTCCTTCTCCTTTTACGCAGGATTCCAGAAAAATCTTCCTGTCAGGAGAAATTTATATTGAAGTGCTCCCCGATAAAAATAAACCGTTTTATGTGCACACTTCTGATTATGATATAAAAGTATACGGAACAAAATTCAATGTATCATCCTATTCCGATGTACCTTCGGCTGTAGTACTGATAGAAGGAAGTGTGAGCCTCCAATCTCCTGATAAAGAAGAGTTATTCCTGTTGCCCAACGAACAGGCGGTTTACTCCGAAACGACCGGAACTTTCTACAAGAAGGAAGTAGATGTGGATCCTTTTATCAGTTGGAAAGAGGGTTACCTCACTTTTGAAGATACCCCTGTAACCGAAGCGCTCAGGCAAATAGAGAGATACTATAACCTTTCATTTAATTACGAAGACGATATTTCTTTCCAAGGGCTTACCTGTACAGGAAAAATTATCCTATCGGACAATCTGGATAACGTAATGATGGCTTTGGCACTTATTTCAGGTACAAAATACAAGAAAGAGGAGAAACTATATACATTTATAAGTAAAAGTAGTCATCTTAAACGAGTTAAGTTAATTTCATATGCTCTCTGTAATCATTTCTTCATAAAATTGAAATCAATTTGAAACATTAATTCTATTTCTTTGCACAAAAAATGAGAATTATAGTATAAATTTTGCGAAATAACTAATTAACAGAAGATAGCATCTAAATATTTTATAATCAAATAAAAAAGATATGCCTATGGGAAAAATATAAAGTTAAAACTAAAAGCCATCTGCCAACTATAAAGTCGAACGGTACTGTGAATACCGTCCGACCAGACAATTCTAATTACCTCATATATCAATAATTAAAATCATACAAAAATATGAATAAATATTCTATTGAAAGGGAAAAACCTGACAATAAATTCAAACATGTTATAAAAATAATGAGAATAACCTTATTCCTACTATTTTTCGGTGTCCTCTTTTCACACGCCGCGACCGGTTATTCACAAGAAGTTGAATTGACTCTCAATTTGAAATCTACATCAATTAAAGAAATCTGTGAAAAGGTTGAAAGCAAAAGTGAATTCCGATTTATATTTGCAGGAAATGCAAAAAAAAGCATTCGAAGAAAAGTAGATCTAAATGTCAATTCACAAAATATTGAAGAGATACTTGACAAGATTCTAACCGATACAGATCTCAAATACAACATATTAGAGAATCAAATAGTAATTTATCGAGATGAAAAAATAATTTCCAAAGAAATAGAAAGTATCCTTTCAGAACAGATTGCACAACCTTCAAATCGTGTAAATATCACAGGAAAAGTTACAGATGCGTTTAATGATGATCCTATTCCGGGAGTCAATGTGGTGATATCCGGCACATCCATTGGAACCACAACAGACCTGGACGGTGTATATGAACTTTTGGTCAATGAGGGAGATACGTTGGTATATTCTTTTATCGGTTTTGAAACACAAAGAATTGAGGTAGGGAAAGTAAGAATAATCAATGTCAGGCTTTCCGAACATTCCGAAATGTTGGAAGAGGCGGTGGTAGTGGCCTTTGGAAAACAATCAAAAGAAAGTGTCGTATCATCTATCACAACCGTTAATACAAAAGATTTAAAAGTGCCCTCAAGTAATTTAACTACTGCCCTTGCGGGTAAGATGGCCGGTTTGGTAGCCTATCAGAGTACCGGTGCGCCGGGGGAGGAAGATGCACAATTCTTCGTAAGAAGTGTCACTTCTTTTGGTAGCGGGCTTACTTCGCCACTTATATTGATTGATAATATTGAGATGACATCAAAGGATCTCTCCAGACTTCACCCTGACGATATAGCCAGCTTCTCCATATTAAAGGATGCGTCGGCTACGGCGCTCTATGGAGCGAGAGGAGCCAATGGAGTAGTTTTGGTGACCACGAAAGAAGGAAAGAAAGGCGAAGTGAAAGTACAAGCCAGAGTAGAATCATCCCTTTCTACTCCAACAACCAAAGTAGATATAGCAGATCCGGTCACTTTTATGGAATATTCCAATATTGCAAGTATGACCCGTCATGGTGAACTCACCTATCCTCAAAGTAAAATTCAAAACACAAAGGATCCCAATAGAAATCCTTATGTGTATCCTGCTGTGGATTGGAAAGATATGTTGACAAGAAATCACTCCTGGAACCATCGGGCTAATCTTAATATTACAGGAGGAGGGAATGCGGCAGCTTATTTCTTGGCTGGGTCCTTTTCGCAAGACAATGGAATATTGGAAGTGGATAAACGCAATCCATTCAACACCAATATAAATTTAAAAAAATACTCGGTACGGTCTAATGTAAATCTCTTTCTTACCAAAACATTAGAAGCAAAAGTGAGAGTGAGCGCCAATTTTGAAGATTACACGGGTCCTATCGGAGAATCCGGGAGTGGAGGTGCCAATACTTATGGGAAAACCCTGCTGGCCAATCCGGTACTATTTCCAGCTTACTATGCACCGGATGCTGCCACTCAACATTTGAACCGTGTCCTTTTTGGTAATTACTCAGGAGATGATTATGGACAGGGTTCCCCCGACTATCTCAATCCATATGCCGAAATAATGAAAGGCTATGAGGACATGAAAAACAGCACTCTCTTGGCACAGATAGAACTGCATCAAGATTTAAAAATGATTACGCAAGGGTTGAAAGCCCGTTTTATTGGTAGTATTACCCGCTACTCAGGTTTTAATATCCAACGTAGCTACAAACCGTTCTATTATCAATACATAAAAGGATCCTACGACCCTCATGCAAGTTATCCTTACGATTTAGCGTCATTAAATCCTGAGGGGGGTGCTGATTTTATTGATTATACAGCAGGAGATAAATTTGTAAAATCCACTTCTTACGCAGAAGGTGCCATTCTTTATAATCGAAAATTTAATCAGATTCACGATGTGGGTGCGCTTTTAGTGGGGTCATTTAAAGAAAACATGAATGGCAGCCCTGTAAATTTAGATTCCTCCTTACCATCAAGAAATGTATCTCTAGCCGGTCGCTTTACGTATGGTTTGGATCAAACTTATTTTGCCGAATTTAATTTTGGGTTAAATGGTTCAGAACGTTTTGACCCTTCTCATCGTTGGGGATTCTTCCCATCTGTAGGTACCGGTTGGCAACTTTCGAATGAAAAATTTTGGGACGGATTAAAAAGAGTGGTTCCTACACTTAAATTAAGAGCCTCTTATGGATTGGTAGGGAATGATGTAATTGTAGATGATTCAGATCGATTTTTTTTCACTTCAAATGTCAACTTGAATGGATCAAGTGCGGGTTATTTTGGGAACAATCCCTATCAGACTTTCACCCGTCCTACAATTAATATTTCAAGATATGCAAATCCAAATATTACCTGGGAAGTGTCTTATAAAACCAATCTGGCGCTGGAATTAGGTCTATTGAATGACGATTTATCTCTGATTGCCGAATTTTATCACGAAAAACGAACAAATATTGTACAGCCTCGCCCGGACGTACCTTCAACCATGGGACTTACCGCCGGTATTAAAACCAACTATGGTGAAGCTGTCGGGAAAGGAATTGATTTGACGCTTGATTATAACAAAGCGCTTAGAAATGGGATGTGGTATATCGTAAGAGGTAATTTCACTTATGGTAAAGCCAAAATCACTAAATACGATGAATTGGATTATTCAGGAATTGCACCTTGGAGATCTATGGTGGGACAAAAAGTGGGTCAAACACGTGGATATGTAGCGGAAAGATTATTTATTGACGACAATGAAGTATTGAACTCGCCGGTACAACAAGTGACTACCGGTAGTGGAATATATCAAGCGGGTGACATTAAATATCGCGATATAAATGGTGATGGCGTTATCAATGAGTTCGATATCGTTCCGATGGGATATCCCAAGAATCCGGAAATACAATATGGCTTTGGAGGCTCGTTTGGATATAAGTCGTTTGATATCTCAGCCTTTTTCCAGGGACAGGCTCGATACTCTTTTTTCTTAAATGCGAGTGCAATGGCGCCTTTTGTTGAAGTTACTTCAGGAGGTCAGAAAGGGAATAGGGCGATGTTGAATTTCATTGCCGAGAGTGTATGGACAGAAACCGACAGAGATGTGTATGCAAAATGGCCCCGATTGTCTCCGGACAAAGGATCTACCGCGTATGGCAATGAGAACAATTTCGTTAACAGCAATTATTGGATGCGTACTCCTTATTTCTTACGTTTAAAATCGCTCGAGGTAGGTTACACCATTCCTCAGTTTAAAGGCGTTATTCCCAGAGTATATTTAAGTGGTACTAACTTATTTACAATATCCAACTTTAAATTATGGGATCCCGAAATGGGAGGTAATGGTCTTTCTTATCCTATACAGCGAGTATTTAATCTAGGCATTCAAGTTAATTTTTAATAGAAGAAGATGATGAAAAAGATATACTTATTATTCATTTTTATTTTTTTGTTTACAATCACCGGGTGTAATGATCTTTTAGATATATTACCTGATGACAAACCTGAATTGAAAGATGCGTTTAAAGACAGGTATAACGCTGAAAAATATCTGTTTACATGTTATAATAATCTTCCCAAGTATGTAGATCCGGCCAACACACTGGGGCTTGGAGCCGGAGGAGACATCATTTATAATGAAAGAAATACAGGTGGAGGATTAGGATCCGGCCCCCCAGCGACTATGATGATTTTCCTAAAAGGGAATAACGCAGCCAATCCTTATATGAACTTCTGGGATGGCTCTAATGGTGCTCCCAAAAATCTCTGGCAAGGGATCAGGCATTGTAATGTGTTCTTGGAAAATATCCAAATAGAAGATGGCGGTCCCCTTGACTTGGATGAAATGCTCAGAGACCAATGGGTAGCTGAGGCAAAAGCGATAAAAGCATATTTGCATTTCTACTTGTTCCAACTTTACGGTCCCATTCCTATTATGGATAAATCAACTCCTATTTCTGCAAAAGGTGATGAGGTGAATGTATATCGTGAACCGGTGGATAAAGTAGTGGATTATATTGTGAATACATTGGACGAAGCTATTGAACATCTACCCTCACTAGACCAATTGGATGTAGTGAGTGAGTATGGGAGAATGACTAAGACAATAGCAAAAAGCATCAAAGCCAAAACTTTAGTATTGGCAGCCAGCCCTCTATTTAACAATAATAATTATTATTCCGGCATCAAGGATAATCGCGGAGTTGAACTTTTTCCAACGGGGGACAGCAAGGCCAGATGGGAGAGAGCTTTAGAAGCATGCGATGAAGCTTGTCGTGCTGCTGAGGCTGATGGCGGAGTTATCCTGATTACCACGGATGGGGGTAATAACGCTATTTTCGGAACAAATATCACCAATATCAATGATACAACGAAAGCAATGGTGAGTATTCGTCAAGCTGTTACAGAACCCTGGAATCATGAAGTAATTTGGGCTACAAATGAAAGTGATACGAAATTGCAAAGATGGAGTACCATGTTGAGTAATGATGAGTGGTTTAACCTGGCAGGTTCAGGAGGGTCAGACCTAGGACAACGCCATGCCCCGACTTTAAACGTGGTTGAAATGTTTTATTCATCTAATGGGATACCAATCGATGAAGATGAAGAATGGGATAGTAAGGGATGGTATAAAAATAGATATAAGACAGAGCTTCCTGATGAAGAACATCAAAAATATTTTATCAAAAAAGGACAAGAAACTGCTATTCTACATTTCAATCGTTCATTGCGATTTTATGCTTCCGTGGGTTTTGATGGTGGAATCTGGGAAGGGAGAGGAAATAGCTTAGCGGAGTCGTCATATCCTAATATGATAAGGCATTTTGGCAGTGGAATGAAACATACTGAAACATATGGAGGATATCCATTTTCAGGTTATTTGGCAAAAAAGTTAAGTCATTTAAAAACAACTTATACCGAGACAAGAGCTACATTAGTAGCCGAACGATATTCGTTTCCTATTATTCGGTTGGCTGATATGTACTTGCTATTGGCTGAATGTTTGAATGAAGTGGGTGGACCGGATCAAACAGATTCTACAGGGCATAATGCGTATTATTACTTGGATCTCATAAGAGCCAGATCCGGCATGGAGGGAATTGTTGAAAGTTGGGAAAAACATGCAATTGTTAGGTATAAGAATAAGCCAAAAGAGGTAAACGGATTAAGAGAAATTATTCAAAGAGAACGTTTGAATGAGTTGGCGTTTGAGGGGCATTTTTATTATGATGTGAGGAGATGGTTGATAGCGGAAGATATGTTTAACAAACCTATCTTGGGATGGAACAAAGATGGTGAGAACAAGCAAGATTTTTATAATATAAGAGTGCTATTACAGCCTCGATTCTCAATGAAGGATTATCTTATGCCCATAAGAGTGAACACCCTGTTGCAAAATAAAAATCTTGTGCAGAATCCAGGATGGAATTAATTTTTAATACCCACCAAAAAAAGTAATAAAAAATGAAGAAATATATCAAATCCCTTTTGATTACATTGACAATCTCCCTATTAATTGTAGGATGTAACGACTCGTATATGGGAGTAGAGCAAGTTAAAACAGATTCAACAAAACCGGAAAAGATTACAGTGAACGAAGTGACACCTATATCCGGAGCCCTTAAAATAATGTTTTCACTGCCAAAAGGCAATCAGAATATCTCTAAAGTGGAAGCTTGGTATTACACTAAAGATAGAGAAAAACGGGAATTTAGCGTATCAAGGTACAGTTCTTTTATTTTGGTTGAAGGTTTTATCGGGACTGATGAAGTAACGGTTGAATTGAGATGCGTAGACAATAGTGGAAATGAATCGGACATAACGGAAGTTCAGGCGACTCCTCTAAAATCACCTTTAGAACTGGCGATGGAAAGTATGAGGCCGGAAGCTGCTTTTGGGGGAGTCAAAATAGAGTGGGAAAATGCAAATGCCAATCCAATTGCCATTCATGTCCTTACAGAAGACACATTGCAGAAAGGAACGGTGACGCTCGCAGAAGATCCTACAAAAACAATTTATACAAGTGATTCTTTAAATACATTTGCTTATATTCGTCAATATCCGGCACTAGAGCAGAAATTCGGCTTTGTTTTATCGGATAAATGGGGAAACAGAACGGATACCTTAATTGCTTCTTTAATTCCTTATAAGGAAGAAAGGATTGATTACAATTTAGTGAAAGAAGTTACCTTTTTTAACCCCACAACCTATGGTGGCAGTAGAGATTATGACACTTGGGCTATTAATAAATCAACAGGAATTCAAAATGATGCCAATGCCCATGGGGCAGCTTATCGAGCACAAGGCCTGTTTGATGGCGTTAAATCCGGGAATGGACCATACCTCTATAAATTTGTGAAAAACCTCTCAGATCCTGATCCAAGTAATAGGATTTTAGTGAATGATGTGTATGCTACATTTGATTTAAATATGCTTGTGCGATTAAGCAGAGTAAAGCTCTTCCCCCGTACTAATATAACATATACATATAATAGATCCAGCCCAAAACGTTTCAGGATATGGGGAACCAACGATGATAATAACGCAAGATGGTCAAAATTTCCAGAAGGCTGGACTTTAATAGGAGAGTACGTAGGTGTAGAACCTGCAAATAGGGATAATCTAACTCCCGAAGAGATTGACTATTTTAACTTAGAGCAAGAGTACACTATCAGCGAAGGAAATGTCAATCCTGAGGCCCATCCTACTGAAGCTTTCCGGTATATGCGGATCCAGTTTATGGAAACATACAATCCTCAGTTAGAATATTACACTGTGAATCAGTTCGAAATGTATGGGGATGTTGTGGAGTATTATTAATCTAACACTTTATTGAAATTATGAAAAGATATATATGTATAATACCTTTTTTGGTGGGGTTATATTTTGTAAGTTGCGACAATGCCAATGATTTATTGAACCAATACATAAAGGATGGTCCAATTATCTATGCGGCAAAAGTGGATACACTGGAAACCCAATCCGGATATAATCGCTTTAGAGTGAATATTTATCCTGCAGAGGATGTCAACCGCTCTCATTGTATATTGAGTTGGAATATTAGTGAAGGAGTCAAAGACTCTGTCCGGATAGATTATATCCAGGATAACTACGATAATGAACGGAAGTGTTATTATTATCTGATAGAATTCCCGTCAGATTCGGAAATTCAAGGGAATGTACCCATCATGGCTCAAAATGTAGATAACTTTGGGAATAAGTCATTAATAGTAGATGGAAGTGCTTATGTGTATGGATTAAAATACACCTCTTTCTTAGTCAATGCTCCTATAAATATTTCTCCTCAAGTGGATAAAGTGACATTTGAAGAAAGAATAGGTATGTTAGGGAACATCATAAGCTATGAACAAAATAATGGAGCTTTCACCGAAGAAGTGTACACCACTGAAAGAAGTTTTCCTCTTGTAGATGCAAAAAGGGGAGGTATTGTTCGTACCAAAACAAAGTATTTAATCAATGAAACAGATATTGATATTCTCGAGGTAGCTGATTTTACAGAAACAACCATACCCACGAACGAAGGTATTGATGTTATGTTACAATTGAATAGCACTTCTCCTTTTGTATTGGATGAGGAAAGATTACAACTATTAAAAAAGATTGAAATCTTATCAGATGAATTTAATAACCCTTCTTATTTCGGCCAATATTTAAATAGTTCGGAAGAAGCCGCCATTGATATGGAATATTCATCTCCGCTTCTATTTTGCTATCGCAATGCATTTGATAAAGTGATTGATGAAGTAAAAAATACGCAAGTCGAAAGTGGATCCGTGGCTATTTGGTTACTCTATAATATGGGTTTTATAGTAAAAACGCCATCAGGTGCTTTTGGTGTGGATGTTGATCATCGTCTGGCAAGTCAATTAGAGCCTTACTTGGATTTTATTTGTGTTACCCACAATCATGTAGATCATGCCAACGTTAAATTGATGGACGCAATGAACAGTAAAGGAAAGCCTGTATTGTCTAACTTTTACACAAAAAGTGCACAATTTTATTCCAAAGTGCCGGCAAATTATACGATTGGAAATTTCACAATTAAAACTGATATTACAGATCATCTCAGGGATCCGGCTTTGCCTGATTTTGTAACGGTATTCAAAATTGATTGTGGACCTGATGCCGGTCATTTCACCATGTTGAATTGTGGGGATTCCGGCTTTAATCCGATTCATTTTACGAATGTGGAAGGTCCGATTGATTTAGCCGTTTTTCGGTGGGGAGCCGCCAGAGAGAATGACATCCTTGGCACCGGTAGTGGACAAGTTCAAACAGACTATATTGTTTTATCTCATCTGATTGAGCAGCGGCATAAACCATACCCTGAAGGACAGGCATCCATTACGCAAACTCTTAAACACCTCCCCGGTGTAAAATGCGACAATACAGTAATTCCTTTTTGGGGTGAAAAAATGATCTGGAAGAATGGACAAATGTCCTAATTTGTATTAGATAAATCATAAAGAAAGGCTCTTATAGGGGGTATCCTTTATAAGAGTTTTTCTTCTAAACTTAGAAATAATATGAAACGAATCAATTTATTCGCTCTAACATTGATATTGCTGGCTGCTATATCTTGTCAGCAAAATTTTCACAAAAAAAGCAATCAGAAAAATATCACCAGTGAAGCTGTTCAAGAAGCCATCCAGGTAATGCAAGAGTTCAGGAAAACATCCCCACTTTTATTAGACGATAAAAGACTGGCGTTTTTAAATGAATTCCAGACATATTCCGATAGCTTGGAGAACACTACATTCAAAAAATATCTTGATAGTCCTAAAGAAGAAGCGTACAGAATGGAAAATACAATACCCATGCTGTACTTTTATCGAGAAGCTTTCGACAAAGTCCTTTATGAAGTAAAGAACACCAAGGTAAAAGATGGAACCGCGCTTGTTTGGTTGCTCTATAATATGGGATTTGTGGTCAAAACACCTTCCGGCTGTTTTGGAATCGACATAGAACATCGTCTGGCAGAGCAATTGGAACCTTACCTGGACTTCCTCGTTGTCACACATAACCACAGAGACCATTATGATCCCAAATTACTGGAAGCTTTGAATAGGAATGGCAAGCCAATTTTATCAAATTTCTATGAGAAAGACCAGAGATACCTGTCAACCACTCCGACGAGTCATATAATTGGAAATTTTACAATCCGTACTGATATCTCAGATCATCTTACTGACCCGAAGTTACCGGACTTTGTGACTCTGTTCCGAATCGATTGTGGTGAAGATTCAGGGAATTTTTCTATACTACACTGTGGGGATTCGGGATTCAATCCCGAGCGTTTCAAAAATGTACAAGGCCCCGTAAGCATGGCTGTTATCAGATGGGGTGCACCCAGGGAAAGCAATATATTCGGCACGGGGGAAGGACAAATTCAAACTGACTATGCCATTCTATCTCATCTGATAGAATTAAGGCATAAGCCGTATCCACATGGACAAGCCTCAATCACCAAAACGCTGGAACACCTGCCTACGGTTAAATGTAAAAACACCCTTCTTCCTTTTTGGGGCGAGAAGTTGACATGGGGAAATGGGGAACTGCATTGATAGATTGATTGTTTAAACAATAATATAATATTAATCGGATGAAAATCTATAAATATATCCTAATATTGGCTCTATTTGTTGCCTGTGGCAATAATTCTGATGATCCGCTCGAACCGGAAAATGGAAATGGTAATGTAAATCCGAAACCGATAGAAGTTATAAGCATAAATTTGAATATAAGCAAAATCACCCTTTACAAAGGAGAAGAATTGTCTCTTGTGGCCACTGTCTTTCCTGCGAATGCAAGTGATAAAAACTTAATATAGGAAAGTAACGCCCCCGAGACAGCCAAAGTGGATGAATCGGGTAAGATTACGGCACAAAAAGGCGGTGAGGCTCTTATCATGGCTAAAACTGTAGATGAAGAGAAGTTTGCATCTTGTATTGTGTATGTTACTGAAACCTATAACGTTTTGCATATCGGAAATAGTTTTACTCAAGATGCTGTAGATAATCATTATGCCGACCTGATTGGCGAATCAGGCTTTGTGGATAAAGTCTCGGTATCGTGTCTACATTATGGAGTAAAAACACTCAACTTCCTGTAGTTGTGCAAATTATAAGAACTTATTTTGCTGTTTTTTAGCATAAAAACCATTTATTCAGCAGCTCCTAAATAAAACAGAGCTTTATATTACATCCTATATAAGATTTTCCCAATAAGGTTTAAGCTCGGTTTGAATGTAGCTCACAACCTTGGGAAATGTCAGTTCTTGTAAAATTCTAAGATTCTTGACAAACGAACTCCACCGTGTATTCAAGTCGGGATTGCTGGTAAAATCAGGACTGAACATAGCATGATTATCCATGTAGGATGTCTGGCGGTTTTCAAATGTGGCTTTTATAGCCTCACTCAAAATCTCTCTGTCATATTTCCCTCCCTGCAATATCGTGTAAAGGTCATAAAAATCTTTCATCCTGCTATTGGCTTCCGCTCTTACAATCATTGTTTGAAACTTTTCGGCAATAACGGTTTCCAATGAATAAGCCAGAATGTTCGTATCAGGAAATCCGTCAATTAAGTTTGGATAATCCAATTCAGAAGGATGTGGAGTTATTACATCCCCAAATCCTATATCCATGGAAACGTCTTGACGAATCATGTCAATAGAAGCGGTCAGTGTAAGTCTCACACCCGGATATTTCTTTTCAATGGCAATGTCATCAGTGCGTAGCGTATTCGTGTGGAATATTACGCCGTCTTGTTCATACGGAATCGCACAAATTCCAGTAAATACCTTTTTGACATTTTCTTTGTCATTGTCAATATGATGCCCCATAAAATCAATATCCAATGTTGGCCTTGCCAAGAAACGCTCATGTGCGTATAGTAATGCTCCTCCTTTTAAGAAAAATCGGTCATGGTACGGGCTTATTGACAAACGATAGAGCAAACGCTCTTGAAGGTATCTTGTTACAAGCATCTGATACCCCTGTGCTTCACTTCGTGAAATGTTCAATAATTTGGCTTTTACCGAACAGCCAAAGTTATGTATTTCTTTTATTGCCATACTTCAAGATATTGATTAAGTGTATTGCGGATTCTTAGTTTTGCTGCATAATCCATCAGTAGGGAAATATTTTTGTCGGGACGTTTTAGGTAAGTCTGAAGAATTTCAGCCATTACATCAATACCAACTTTATTCCTGTATTTGATAGCATCACATACCGAACGCTCCACGTCAAAGATTGGCACATCGTATCCTTGCACATCTTTTTTGGTAACTCCGATAGAAAGCAGTTTGTTGGATTGAAAAACCAGTTGAAACTCCGGATAATCGGGCAAAATTATTTTTCGCGTGCGCTCAATAGCTACATAGTAAGCATTCGGTATCTGTGTGGTCAGATTGTAAATCGACCATGCAGACCAAAGACATAGTATGCCGCCCGGAATTATCATTCTGATATCCACCATTGTGTTTGCCAAGGCATCAATGTCTGCGTATATGCCATTTTTAAGCCGTATAGCTTCACCTTTACGAACAGCAGCCTGCAACTGTTGTTCCTGCCAGTCGCTCAACTCTTTGGTTGAGACAAAGCCATTCTCTTTTAGTTTATCCGTTATATACATACTCTAAATACATTTACCTTGTAAAGGTACTGCAATTGTTTAAATATGCAGTATCTTTTATAGTTTTTTTTCTTCTTTGTTTTTACGTTTACCAAGTGGGCCACTGAACTTAGCACGGTTGAGCGATACTCCGTATTTGTTGAGTATGCGAAATACGGAACAATTCAACCGACCTTCATTTACCAATTAAATGAACAAAATAATTTGTTTTGTTCTCATTTTAGATATACTTTTGGTATATCTAAAATACAATAAAAAGGAGACGATCTTATGAAAAATCTATCTTTAAAGCTCGATGATGCTATTTATCAGGAGACAGAATTGGTATTGAAAGAAATCAAGACTTCCAGAAATCGTTATATCAACGAGGCACTGCAGGAGTTAAAGATGACTGCGATATAATGGTCGACCAGCTAAGGGCTATTGATAACAAACGCTTGACAAAGAAAATAGGGAAACTCCCCAAAGATCTTTCACAAAAGGTCATAAGAAACACACAAATCGTTCTGGGCATTTAACACGTTACAATATCATATGAACAGTAGGAATATTCTCTTTTTATTCGCCTTTTTAATGGGGATAAGTTGCATAACAAGCAGAAATAGCGCAAACTTAACACCCGCTGAACGCCAGATAAAAAACGCCGACTGGCATACAACTACACTATCTGATGGCATCAGGTGGAAACATTTTCATTTTGATACACTTTTTTCGGCTAAACAGTATATAACGCTGTTTGATGTGAATCTAAGCAAAGATATCCGGGTTGATATTCCCTACGTATCCGAAGGATTCATAAAGACCAGTGAGGTCGCGGCCGATTCCAACGCGATAGCTGCCATAAATGGAAGTTTTTTTGATATGTCCAAAGGAGGATCGACTGTTTTCTTCAAAAAAGATGGGAAAGTTATCAACCATACAAAAGAGAGTTTCAATCCCTACAGGGAGAATGCAGGCTTTGCGGTCGATAAATCAGGCAAAGTGTCCATCATCCGACGCCCGTCTGATGATACCGATGGTTGGGAGTCCGTGGAAGCGCAGCACCTATTGACTTCGGGGCCGCTCTTAATTGATGAAGGAAAACCGGTAAAGCAACCGGATCAGCCATTTAATACGAACCGGCATCCACGCACTGCGGTCGGGATCACAAAAGACAAACACCTTATTTTATTGACTGTAGATGGTCGCTCGACCAATTCCTATGGCATGTCAATCGCGGAACTTACAGAAGTAATGCGGGCTTTAGGATGCATACAGGCGATGAATCTGGATGGAGGTGGATCTACTACTGCATGGGCGAAAGGATATGGTGTTGTAAACTATCCTTCCGATAATAAAAAATTCGATCATGATGGCGAAAGAAATGTAGCTAATGCTATTGTGATCATGAAAAGTAAAAAGTGAAGAGTAAAAACTAAAAATAAAATGAAAATGAAACGGCATCTTTTTTTTCTTTGGACATTTTCCATCTTGTTTACAATCAGTGCATCGTCGCAGGACACAATCAGGGTGTTGGCTATCGGGAACAGTTTTTCTCAAAATGCCATAGAGAACTATTTGTACGAACTGGGACAAGAGGAAGGAATTACGTTTATTATCGGGAATCTATATATTGGCGGCTGTTCCCTGGAAAGGCACTGGAACAATGCGACAAACAACAAAGCGGATTATTCATACCGTAAAATAGACAGTAACGGAGAGAAGACGGCAACTCCTGAAACATCACTGTTGCAAGGAATAGCCGATGAGAAATGGGATTATATCAGTTTTCAGCAAAATAGCGGCAATTCGGGGATAATTGACACCTATTTCCCATACTTGCGTCAATTGACGACTTTCGTAAAGGAAAACGCCACCAATCCGAATGTTGAATTTATTTTTCACCAGACCTGGGCATATGCCAAAGATTCGAATCACAATGAATTTCCCAAATACAACAATGATCAGCAACAGATGTATAGAGCCATCGTGAAAACGTCACGGAAAGCCGCACATAAAGTCGGCATAAAAATGATTGTCCCCGCTGGAACGGCTGTCCAGAATGGAAGAAGCAGTTTCATCGGTGATCGTTTTTGTCATGACGGATACCATCTGACTCAGGATTTGGGTTGTTATACTGCCGCCTGCACATGGTTCGAGACTTTAAGCGGTAAATCAGTCGTCGGAAATCCTTTTGCGCCCGCGACAATCACTCCACTGGAAGTACTCACAGTACAACGGGCTGCCCATCAGGCTGTCGCAAAGCCCTTCAAAGTAACTTCAGTAAGATTAACTTCCAATAATAAAAAATAAAGATAGCACCTGTGGATAGGCCTTGGTTCTGAGCGTATAAGAAACAACGTAATCTTACAAAAAACACGGAAGAACCGATTGGTTATCCGTGTTTTTTAATACTTTTTCTGTCCGGCCCCCTTCCGGAAAAAGTATACAATCCGTTAAGAGTACAAATCGCTATGCTAAAGTAATTTCATTGTCCAGATAAACATCCTGAATGGAATGGATCAGTTCCACGCCATCCTTCATTGGTTTTTGGAAAGCTTTGCGACCGCAAATCAATCCTATTCCCCCGGCGCGTTTGTTCACTACGGCGGTATAAACTGCCTCGGACAGGTCGCCCTGACCGTGCGATTCTCCTCCTGAATTGATCAAGCCTATCCGTCCCATATAACCATTAATCACCTGGTACCGGCAAAGATCGATCGGATGCTCCGAACTTAATTGGTCATACATGCCGGGATTCGTTTTGGCAAAGCCAATTGCTTTAAACCCTCCGTTATTGGTCGGCAGTTTCTGCTTGATGATGTCCGCTTTGATTGTCACGCCAATATGATCGGCCTGACCGGTCAGATCCGCCGCACTGTGATAATCCGTACCATCTTTCTTAAAATCATTATTACGGAGATAGCACCATAAGATAGTGCCCATCCCCAATTCATGAGCATACTCAAATACCTCTGCAATTTCCACAATCTGCCGGCGGCTCTCTTCCGACCCGAAATAAATAGTTGCCCCTACTGCGGCAGCTCCTAAATTCCAGGCCTCCTTTACTGTACCAAAAAGAATCTGATTATAAGAATTGGGATATGTCAACAATTCATTGTGATTCATCTTGACTACAAAAGGAATCTTATGAGCATATTTTCGGGCTACCGAAGCCAATACGCCAAAGGTAGAGGCAACTGCGTTACAATTCGCTTCAAGCGCCAGTTTTACAATATTTTCAGGATCAAAATAAATTGGATTGGGCGAAAAAGAAGCACCGGCCGTATGTTCGATTCCCTGATCGACGGGTAATATAGACAGGTATCCTGTATTGGCGAGACGGCCATTTCCAAAAAGGCGTTGCAGATTATTCAGGACGGGGATATTCCGGTCTGAATCAATCCATAGCCTGTCAATAACATCCGGTCCGGTGGAATGGATCATTGACTTATCAACGGTTTTACTTACATGATTGAGAAGATATTCACTTTGATCTCCTAATAACTGGGTAATAGTAGAATGTGCCATAGTTGAATGAATTTATATTGATAATAACTAATATCAATCAAACAAACGGCACAGGGATTGGTTCAATAAATAGGATGATTTTCAGACTATGGCATAACCCGAAAAGTTACTGATACTGGATATAGACGGGATGAGGCTGTAACTTCAGAATTTCAGCCGGCGTAAGCATCCGGTGCGGCGGACGTTTCACATCGTTATCATAAAAGAGTTTAAATCCTGCAAACTGTACCGGTTCCTTGTAAACGTACTGCCTATAGGTATCGTATTTCAACTGGGGTCCTCCCCATCCATCCATATTAATAACGATCTGCACCTCCGGTCTGAGGATGATATCCCGATAGTGGGTCACCATCCCTCGTGTGAACCGGTGTACGATAAGCATCTTTGGGGGTAGACCATGTTTACGCACTAGTTTAGCAAGGTATTCTGTACAGAAATTGATGTCTCCGGCATCGTACGTGCCGATCTTCTTTCCGGGTGGCGTGCCGTCTTTCATTGAAAACTCGGGATCGATGCCCAAATGCACATGCGGCATTTTCAGATATCTTTCTAACAGCGGCACCTCTTCTTCCACCGTGCTGAGTGCTACCTGAATATCGAGGAACAGGAGTGCATCACCCATTTCTGCGATTGCCAATGCAGAATCAATCTGCGCTTCGGGCATACGGTATCGGTATTTACCATCACTCCATGGCGATCCCTGCGCCACTACGGCTATATAATGAATTGCCGGCCGCACGGGTGTATCCGGATCGGCAGACTCCCAGGCATCCACTTCTTCATTCAATTGTTGCCAGACTTCTTTCGGAGGATATTTTCCCAGAATACCCATATTTTTAGAGTATAAATTTCCGTAATATGCCACTACACGATTGTAAGGAAGTACGGCTCCTTTAAGCGGTAATGGCTGGTCATCCACCGGCCATAGTCCGGTTGTATCGCCATTGGCAATGTGCGAGAGCCTTTGCAGGTATCCTGTCTCTTCAACAGTTTCCGGCTCTTCCTTTATGTGTATATTGTCAGTTTGTTCTTCCCCCTCTTCCATCGGAATGTTGTCACACTGGGGCGGTCTCTTGGAACCTGATCCCTCCCCGCGACATGCGATCAACAGGGAAAAACTTACTACAAACAAAATCAGGATACGGATAAAAGAATGTGTCAAAATATCAAATGTTTGGATTTGCGGTTGCAAATGTATATGTTTTTTAGCATACAAAGGATTTTTTTTGAATTTATAGCGAAATTCCACAAACATAGAAGACAAATTCACAATCCCTATAATTATAGATATTATTTTTCTCTTATATGAAGAATTAATAACATGCAAAAGAAAAACGTCAAAATTTACCGGTTTTTTCAATTATTTGTATATTTGCAGATTGCAAATTGTCAATGATTAAATTCATAACTTCATTATGCCACATAATCACGGCTGATACTAGTATGAACCAAAATTTTGCACATAAAGAAGAGAAACTCCTCGAAAAGAAATTTGAAGCGTTTTTTATGCATTACTTTCCCAAGGTGAAGAATTTCGCATGGAAATTAATAAAATCGGAAGAGGATGCAGAAGACGTGGCACAGGAGATTTTTCTGAAACTATGGAAAACACCTGATTTATGGAATAAGGATACCACGGCCTTCGACAGTTATTTGTATAAAATGACGAAAAATAAGGTGATTGACCTGATGCGACAGAGGTACAACGAACCGGATCACTTCATACATGAGCCTCTTGATACAGGCATGACTGAAATTGCACAAGACGGTGTTCCCCTATCCGACATTTACTATAAAGAGATTCGTTTAATGCTTAAGCTGGCACTTGAACAAATGCCGGAGCAACGCCGAAGAATTTTTGAAATGAGCCGCGAGGCCGGGATGACCAACCAACAAATCGCCGATCGGCTTCACCTCTCTATCCGGACAGTAGAACATCATATCTATTTGGCATTATCAGAATTGAAAAAAAAGTTAATTTTTACAGTTTTATTGCCTTTTCTTTAAGTAGTCATTCATTCTTTCACGTAATATAGGGTAGAAGTGTCCCTGAGAAAAAGTGCTCTCCTGAATTTCAGGGCTTATAAGGGGAATTAAAGATAATATAATAGAGGGAATGATATAATAACGGAGGATGGACTATTTTAAACGAATTATAGACTTTTTCACAAGGGGAAAGTTCTCCGAATCAGGTATGCAGGCGTTCTACGAATGGCTTTCCGACGAGGCGTACTCAGAGGAGAAAGACCAAACACTGAAAGCTTTTTGGGATCAGACATATCATAAAGCGGATGCCAAGACACGGGAATCATGGAAGACTTTCAGAAGAAAAGCCGGTATGAAAGATAAAACACCCCATATACGGGTCAGGATATGGCAGTCGGCAGCCGCCGTCCTTCTGGTGATATCCCTCTCCGCAGTATATACGGCCTATAAGTTTCACGAAAATTCATCTTCTATCGATCTTATAGAACAATATGTGCCCGTAGCAACCACAGACCGGGTGGTATTGCCCGACGGAAGTGAGGTACACCTTAATTCCGGGAGTATGCTTCTTTATCCGGAAGAGTTTACGGGCAATAGTAGGAGTGTATACCTTTCCGGAGAAGCCAATTTCAAAGTGAAGCAAAATAAAGAGAAACCCTTTATCATCAAATCGAATGACTTCCGGGTGACGGTGCTGGGTACCGAATTCGATATGCTGGCATATCCGGAAGATTCACTCGTGCGGGTAACCTTATTCACCGGAAGCATAGAGGCATCCTACAACAATCTGGACGAACATACCATTCTTACTCCCAACCAACAGCTGGTTTACAATAAGATATCAGGCGCATCCTATATCCACCATCCCGATATAGAGGATGTTACTGCCTGGCAACGAGGAGAAATTGTTTTCAAGGGCACTACTCTCAACGAAATCATTACCGTATTAAAAAGAAAATATCCTTATGAATTTGTCTACTATCCAGAACAACTCAGTAATGACACATATACATTCAGATTCAAGGATGATGCACCCGTGAAAGAGGTGATGGAAATTATTTCACAAGTGGTGGGTTATATCAGATATCGTATTGTCGACAACACATGCTTTATAGAAAGCATATCAAAATAGTTATTCACATTTAAATTTTATTACATGGATACATCATAAAAAATAAAAAAACCGGAATAAAGCGGCTACTCTATTCCGGACAATCAGCACTAGAGGATAAACTCTCTCATTAAAAAACTAAGTGTCTAACCTAACGCTAAAGAAAAGACATCAAATTTATGAATTTTAATCTAATTATAAACGCAAAAGCAAAGATTTTCTTCCTGTTTTTCTGTTTAATATCAATTCAAACAATTGCTTATGCACAAAATAATGCAACAATAACCCTGACTAGCAAAAGCATATCGGTTATTGATGCACTACGTGAGATAGAAAAACAGTCGAAGCTATCCATCGCTTTTAATGAGTCTCAACTGGCAGACAAGAAAGCGACCAATCTCAATGTAAAGAACGGTTCAGTAGAAGAAGCTCTCACCAGCGTATTGCGCGGGTCAGGTTTTACCTATAGGATCAAGGACGGATATGTAGTAATCATTTCCGATACCGCTCCCCCCTCGGCACAAAAGAAAATCACCGGACAGGTATTGGATGAAAACGATGAACCGATGATAGGGGTAACGGTAATTGTGGAAGGAGACCCTTCAACAGGAACTGCTACCAATATCGATGGTAATTTCACATTACAGGTAGAGGACGGGGCTGTGCTAAACATCTCCTATATAGGTTACGATACCCGGAAGGTGACTATCACAGGGCAAAACAGCTATACCATACATCTGATACCGGATACACAGCTGCTTTCTGAAGTAGTGGTAACGGCTCTCGGCATCAAACGCTCGGAGAAAGCACTCAGTTACAATGTACAACAGATTGCCGGCAACGACCTGGTAGGTATCAAGGATGCCAACTTCATCAATTCACTCTCAGGAAAGATTGCAGGGTTAAATATCAACAGTTCCTCTTCGGGTATCGGGGGAGCAAGTAAAGTGGTTATGCGAGGTACCAAGAGTATTGAACAGACCAGTAATGCCCTGTACGTGATCGACGGTGTACCAATGTACAACTTCAGTGGGGGTGGCGAAACCGTTTTCGGTTCAAAAGGGTCGTCCGAAGGAATTGCGGATATCAACCCGGAGGATATCGAAAACATCTCGGTGCTCACGGGAGCAGCTGCAGCAGCCCTTTATGGTAGCGATGCAGCCAACGGTGCCATCGTGATTACTACCAAAAGCGGACAATCGGGCAAAACCCTGATCAGCGTCTCAAGTAATATGGAGATGATGAATCCCTTTATCCTGCCGAAGTTCCAAAACCGTTACGGTACTTCCGACCAGTACCTCAGCTGGGGATCACGCCTGAACGCCTCGAACTTCATGGGATATGATCCGAAGAAAGATTATTTTCAACGGGGAATGGCCGCTACCGAATCGGTCTCACTCTCCACCGGAACAGAGAAGAACCAGACTTATCTCTCCGCTTCTGCTGTTAATTCCATTGGAATCATTCCCAATAACAAGTATAACCGGTATAATTTTACTTTCCGAAATTCAACAGCGTTCTACGATGACCAGGTGAAACTGGATGTAGGAGCAAGCTATATCCGTCAGGACGACCGCAATATGACCAACCAGGGAATATACCTCAATCCTCTTACATCTGCCTATCTCTTCCCAAGAGGAAACGACTGGGAAGATATCCGGATGTATGAACGTTATAATCCTTCAAGAAAAATCAATGAACAGTACTGGCCTTCGGGTGCTGCCACTTACGTGATGCAGAATCCTTACTGGATCAATTATCGCAACCTGCGCGAGAATAAGAAAGACCGTTATATGGCCAATGCCGGATTGACTTATTTTATCAACGACTGGATCAATATTTCGGCACGTATCAGGATGGACCATTCGGGAAACGATTATACTGAAAAATTGTATGCATCCACCAATACACTGATGACCGAAGGATCGCCAAACGGATTTTATGGATTTACACGCAGTGTGGACAAACAGATGTATGGCGACATATTGCTGAATATCAATAAAGAACTCAGGGATGAACTTACCTTCCAGTTCAATGGTGGTGTTTCGTTCTCCGATATGCGTTCAGATGCGTTTCTGAACAGAGGTCCGATCGCTTATGGACTCGGGGTGGCAGAAGGAGTCAATGAACCGGTAGGAATTCCCAACGTATTTAATATATTCCAGTTAAGCGACACCCAAACCCTTAGAGAACAAAACGGATGGAGGGAAAAAACCAATTCTATTTTCGGAAGTGCCGAATTAGGATATAAAAGTACCTATTACCTGACGCTGACCGGAAGAAACGACTGGCCTTCACAACTGGCCGGACCTAATTCAAAAAGCCGCTCGTTCTTCTATCCTTCGGTAGGAGGATCGGCAGTGATCTCCGAAATAGTGGACTTGCCGAAGCAGATCTCCTATATGAAGGTAAGAGCTTCATGGGCATCGGTGGGACTTCCTTTCCGTCGTTTCTTGGCCAATCCCACCTACTCTTGGGATGCCGGCAACAAAGTGTGGATTACCAAAACCCATTACCCGTTATATAACCTGAAACCGGAACGGACAAATTCGTGGGAGTTTGGGTTAGATACACGTTTCCTGAAAGGGTTTAATTTTGATTTCACCTACTATTATGCCAATACCTATAACCAGACGTTTAACCCCAAGCTTTCGGTATCGTCCGGTTGGTCGGATATCTTCATTCAGACGGGAAGTGTACTCAACCAGGGAATAGAGTTGGGATTGGGCTACAAGAACCAGTGGAACAAATTCTCATGGTCATCCTATTACACCCTGAGCATGAACAGGAACAGGATCCTCGATCTGGCAGATGATGCAATCAACCCGATCACAGGAGAGAAATTCTCCATTGAACACCTCGACGTGGGAGGATTGGGACAAACCCGTTTTATCCTGAAAAAGAAGGGTGGACTCGGGGATATCTATTCTACAACCGATCTGGCACGTGATAGCAAAGGCAATATCTATATCGACGAGAACGGTTCGATCCAGTCGACCAAGATCAACCAGTTAGAAGATTATATCAAACTGGGAAGCGTATTCCCAAAATCAAATATGGGATGGAAAAATGATTTTAAGTATGGCAACTTCAGCTTGGGATTCTTGCTTTCCGCTCGCTTCGGCGGCGTAGTCTTCTCCCGGACACAAGCGGCAATGGACTATTATGGGGTATCGGAAGCATCTGCTAAAGCACGTGATAACGGTGGCGTAATTATAAATGGTGGCGACCATATCTCAGCCGAAAAATGGTATACCACTATAGGCAGTGGTGATGCAGTAGCACCCTATTATATTTATGATGCTACCAATATAAGGCTGCAAGAAGCCAGTATAGGTTATAATTTTCCTCGGGCATGGTTCAGGGGGGTTGCAGATATGACACTTTCACTGACCGGAAGAAACCTGTGGATGATTTACTGCAAAGCTCCTTTCGATCCCGAATCAGTAGCTTCTACTGAAAACTACTACCAGGGAATGGATTATTTTATGACTCCGGCTACAAGAAGCTTTGGCCTGAATCTGAGAGTTACTTTTTAAATTCAATACGTTATGATGAAATATTACAGTCAAATCAGCTTTATGATTGTCGTGATAGCCGGCACTCTCTTATTTACCGGTTGTACGGACGGATTTGAAGATATAAATAAAGACCCGTATGGGGTCAGCAAAGAGGAAGCATCGAGGGATGCTTATGGAGAGAGTGCGGCCATGCAGGCAATACAAAGTTGGGTAGTACCCACTTTCCCCAATGCCAGCCAGTTTACCGAATGTCTGTTGGGAGGTAGTTGGAGCGGTTATTTTGCCGATTCAAATCCGGGATTCAATGGCAAGAATTTCGCTACCTATCGCCCTGAGCCGGACTGGAACAAAGTGTTGTTCACCGATATTATCACCAATGTCTATCCCAATTATACGGCACTAAAAGACGTGACCGAAGATGAGATATTGATTTCAGTGGCAGAAATATGCAAGGTGGCGGCATTGCACCGCGTTACGGATGCGTATGGTCCCATACCCTACTCCAGGATCGGCGAGAATGGCGAACTAAATACCCCGTTTGATTCACAAGAAGATATTTACCGCAAGATGTTTCAAGAACTGACAAATGCTGTAAATATACTGACCGTCCGTCAGACCGAATCGTTCAGTTCCAACGCCGACAGAGTATATAACGGTAATATCCTCTCATGGATAAAATTTGCCAATTCACTCAAGTTACGTCTTGCGATGCGACTTGCTTATGTATCTCCCGCCCTCGCGCAAGAGATGGCAGAAGAGGCAACAGGGCATGAAACAGGTGTAATGGAATCGAATGCCGACAATGCCAAAATCGCGGGATTCGGAAAAGACGGAAATCCTCTTCACCGTATCATGTATCTTTGGAACGATGGCGACTCGAGGGTATCAGCCGACATCACTTCCTATATGAATGGGTTCCGGGATCCGAGAATGGAAAAGTATTTTACATGGTCTACCTTTACCGTAGCGGACGGCACCACACTCAATGGTTATATCGGCTTACGCTCCGGCATTATGATTCCTGCCGCTCAGGAAGCACAGAAATATTCCAATTATAATGTAACACCCAGTACACAAATGCTTTGGATGAACGCTGCTGAAGTGGCATTCCTCAGGGCCGAAGGTGCTTTGCGTGGATGGAACATGGGTGGCGGAAGTGCAGCAGACTTTTACGCAAAAGGTGTGGAACTCTCCTTTGATGAATGGGGAGCCGGCGGAGCAGACAACTATCTGACGGATAATACAAGCACTCCTGCCTCTTATATTGATCCGATGGGAAAAAATACTTATGCGGGAAATATAAGCAGCATCACCATCGCATGGAACGAGAATGCCGGTTTTGAAGAGAATCTGGAGCGTATCATTACCCAGAAATGGATAGCGATCTTTCCTCTGGGACTGGAGGCATGGGCTGAATACCGCAGAACGGGATACCCGAACCTTATGCCGGTTGCAGTGAATAATAGTGGAGGAATGGTAAATACTGCTCGAGGAGCGAGGCGGTTGGCCTATCCGGGTGAAGAAATTACTACCAACGAAGCGAATGTACGTTATGCTATCGAGAATTACCTCAAAGGTGCCGATACCATGGCTACACGTCTCTGGTGGGATGCTAAATAATAAAAAACTGAAGAATCATATGAATAATATAAGATACATAAAAAGAAAACACTGGATGTTCGGCTTGTTGGCTGCACTGGTTTTCACTGCTTGCAGCGACTGGAGAGAGGTGGAACCGGTAACATTAAACGAAGCGGATATTACCAAACAGAATCCCGAACTCTATGCAGCCTACCTTGAGAGCGTGAGGAATTATAAGCAATCCGATCATAAAGTGATGATCTCATGGTTCAATAACAGTAATAAGGTACCTCTGAGTCGGGCTCATCATATCAGTGTTCTTCCTGACAGCATCGATATCGTATCGTTGTCGCACCCTGCCAATCTTGCGCAATATGAACTGGATGAGATGGAAGAAGCAAGACGTGAAAAAGGAACAAAATTTGTGTACGATATGGATTTCGAGGCTATCAAACTGATGTATGAAACCATGGTGGCAGATATGGAAGAAAAAAGGGGGGAAGAACCGCCCCAAATTCCTACATTCGTGAATTTTCTAGTGGATACCGTCAACCAAATCCTGCCTTTGACTAAGGAATACAATTATGACGGTATCATCCTCGGTTATAAAGGTAAAAATACGCTCTATATGACCGAAGCGGAAAAGCAACTCTATACAGCCTACGAAAAAGCTTTTATCGGCATTGCCGAGGACTGGTTTGGCAGGAACAGCGATAAAATAATCCTTTTTGAAGGATATCCTCAGAACCTGCTGAATAAGAGCATCCTTGAAAAAAGCCGCTATATCATTATCCCTTCCTCGGATGCGGGAAATAGTTCGAAACTCACCTATAACATAATGTTAGCCAACGTGGAAGGTGTACCGTCCGACCGCTATATCGTGTCTGTGGAAGCCACCTCCCTGGATAAGAATGATGTGAAGACCGGTTATTGGACCGATGGTGTAACCAGATCTGTTACAGGCGCTTCCCGATGGGTGATATCGCATCATACGGGGTATACTGTTGCCGGAATGGGAATTAAGAATGTCAATAATGATTATTTCAATATTGCCCGTATTTATCCATATACGTGCGATGCTATTGCAAAGATGAATCCTTCTCCAAAAAAATAAGACAATGAAACGATATAGTATATATATAATGTTACTGGCAATGCTCCTGGTGGTAAGTTGTCAAAGTGACAATGACAGTTTTGACAATAAGCTTTATATCAAAAGCAATACGAAAGTGGGGGAAATTCTCTTCACCGGCGGTGATCCGGATCAGGAGAAAGTACTCCAAGCTGAGATGGCGATGCCTGCCGAACAGGATATCAAGATTACATACGGGGTAGATAATTCACTCGTTGATACCTATAATGAGGCATATTATGAGACTGCTGAATTACTCCCTGCCGGAAATTACGAATGGATTGAAACAGAATCGATTATCTATGCCGGCACTGTACTCTCTACCGAATCGCGTATCCTTTTCAAGGAATTCTCACAACTCGACCGGGATAAGGTGTATGTGCTTCCGGTCACCATTTCAGACACCAATATCGCCGTACTAAAGAGTGCTCGTACCTATTATTACGTGGTAAGAGGTGCATCTTTGATCAATGTGGTAGCCGATATCGACGAGAATTACCTGTCGGTAAAGTGGACTAATCCATCCGTGTGTAACAACCTTACACAAGTGACGATGGAAGCGCTGATCCGGGTACGGAATTTCGACAAGATGATTAGTACGATCATGGGAATTGAAGGCTCTTTCCTGATTCGTATCGGAGATGCCAATTTCCCCTCGAACCAGATACAGATTGCCACCAACTTTGGTAATTTCCCCAGTTCCGACGTGAACAAAGGATTGCCGGTAAATGAATGGGTGCATGTGGCATTGACGTTCGACGCCTCATCCAGGACTGCAATCATCTATGTAAATGGCAAGAAACAATCTGAAGACTTTTTATACATATCCACAGTCAATCTGGGAAACAATAATTTCTTCATAGGACGTTCTTATGACGATAACCGCTGGCTTGCAGGCGAGATATCGGAATGCAGGATATGGAATATCATCCGTTCCCAGGAAGAGATTGCCAACAATCCCTACTCTGTAGATCCCGATTCGGAAGGTCTGGTAGCTTATTGGAAGTTTGACGAAGGTGCAGGTAGCACCGTCAAAGACCACTCCGGCAATGGAAATAATGCATTGGCAAACAACACATTAAAATGGACGCCGGTAAAATTACCTGCCCCGGGACAATAATGTCGATTTAATGATTTACTAATTTAACGATTTGAAGATTGAGAATTTGATAGGAAATTTGAAATCCAGAATCTTGAAATTAAAAAAACTATATGAAAAATAATATATTAGCTATTTCGAAATACTTTGCCATACTTCTCCTGTTGGGAGGCTTTTTCAGCGCCTGCGATGAGAGTATCGACCTGGCAAAGCTTGACGAGACTCCTTATGAATTGTCCGATGAAGTGATCGGATATATCAGGAATAATGGAGGGAACCGGAAACAGAGTTTTACCGAGTTCCGGGACAAGGGCGTTGAAGAAATCTATATCGCATTGAACAGTGAAGCACCGGCAGAAGTTACTGTTTCGCTGAAATTTGAACCTTCACTGCTGGAGGCTTATAACAGCACCAACGAAACAGAGTATGAATTATTCCCGGCATCGGCAGTAACCGTTCCCGCACAAGTGACTATCGCAAAAGGAAGTAAATTGTCAGCGAAAGCGGAAGTGGAATTCGAAACAACCGAAATATTGGCACGAGAGGGAACTTACGTGATCCCCGTAAAAGCTGAGCCGGTATCGGGAAATATAAAGCTCTCCGAAACCGAATCGAATTTCCTGATCTTCGTAAAAGACCTGAGTAAATTACCGACCGCCGAAAAATCCACAGGCATAAAAATTATCAGTTGTATGGAGGTGAATGACACCAATCCGCTGAATAATCTCTGCTTTACATTGAAGGGAAGTGGAAAACCGCTGATCGACATGGTAATCCTCTTTTCGGCCAATATCAATTATGATAATTCAACAGAAAAGGTTTTTGTCTTTAACAACCCCAATGTACAGCATCTCCTGGATAACCGCGAAAAATATCTCAAACCTTTACAAGATAGGGGAATAGAAGTGGTCCTCGGAATTCTTGGAAACCACGACCATTCGGGGATAGCCAACCTTGGCACAGAGGCAGCCCGCCAGTTTGCACAAGAATTGAAAACGGTGTGTGATGCTTACCAACTCGATGGGGTATTCTTTGATGATGAGTATTCTAAATACCTGAATCCACCACCTCCCGGATTTGTAACACCATCAAGTGACGCTGCGGCACGGTTGTGTTACGAGACTAAGAAGGTAATGCCCGATAAGATTGTTGCAGTGTATGTCTACAGTCGCACATACAGTCTTCCTGCTGTGGAGGGACAAGATTCCGGCACCTTTATCGATTATGGGATTCATGATTACGGCGGCAGCTTCGATCTGGCTACTAACTATCCAGGATTGCCCAGATCGGGAATGGCGCTTTACTCTCAGGAATATGCCCAGGGACGTATAACTTCGGAAAACAACTTGCGGAGATTACGGAACGAGGGGTATGGTGCCCATATGATTTTCGCCATGGATCCGCTTCGGGCAAATTTCGAATGGTCACAAAAACGGTCTATGGAGAGCATTGCAAGGGTATTATTCGATGACGAGTTGGTCTATGATGGCAAGCCATATAGTAAAGATTGGTAAATTGATTTAATGATGTGATGATTCACAAAAAATAACATTTGAATCGTATGAAAATAAATTATAGAAAATTACCCGGAATATTGCTATTAGCTCTTCCCGGATTTATGTTCCTTTCCTGTAATGACAAGGAGGATCTCACTCCCATCAAAGACACTAATGATCTGGTGATCGGGCAGAAACAGGTAGAGCTAGTCGTAGGTGACAAGACAGAACTGGAGATTGCAGAAGGAAATAACGAGTATAAGGCTCTCGTCTTAAATGAAGAGGTAGCTTCTGTAAAGATTTCCGGCAATAAGCTGCTCATTGACGCGCTTTCATTGGGAAGAACCCCTGTTATTATTTCAGATGGCAGTAGTCAATATTGTTCCATTGATATTGTTTCTTATCATTACAAAACGGTTTCCGTAGAATCCGACGCAACAATAGACATTTTACTGCCACTGGGAGATAACAAAACGAAGAGTATAAAAATACTGGAAGGTAATGGGGGTTATCATGCCAGAAGTAGTGCTCCGGAAATTGTTTCGGCCTCGGTGGAGGGTGAACAACTCCTGATTACCGGAAAGAAAGAGGGTAAAGCGAGTATTGTTCTGTCAGATGGGCTTGATTTTGCTATTACCACTATAGAAGTAAATGTAACCACCACCTCTACAACCCCTTATGACACATCAGAACTCGACGCTATCAAGAAGGATGAAACACTTTGTTACGTTTTCAACAATACTGTTGATAAGAATGAAAATACGTATTATACTCTCCTCAATGGTACTGAAAATGAAAAGAATCTCTATGGATGGGATCTTTCCAATTATTGGTATCTGAAAATTTATTTTGCCGGGGACAAAACGGTAGGAAAGAAGCAAAATGCTTCTCTTGTATATAATCGCCTTTCAGAGAATGTATCTGCCGATAATATTTATTTCGAGATTATCAAGAACGACGGTGAAAAGATATGGGCAGTATACTCTCTTTTGAAGAACGAAAAACTTTATTATGGATATTTTATTCAGGCAATCAATCCGTAGGTATTATTTGATCACCGAAATGAATGTTTGTCTAAGTCGGTAAATATTGAAAGACAATCATCTATGTAAAAAGTTTAATTAAAAATAAAGTAGGAGGAAAATAAAGTAGTTCCTCCTACTTTTTATCGACCTAATGATGATACAAAAGTCAAAACAAATGAATATTTTGACTGAATAATATTATCTTTGTCTGATTTGGCATTTTAAAGATGAAAGCCTCATGAAACACTATAAGGCTGTGACCGGGTAATTGAAATGAATAAACATTTTACTAAATGGATACAGAATTATACAAGAAAGAATTTGAAGAAATCTTTATTCAGCATTTTCCGAAAGTCAGAACGTTTGCGGCCATTCTTCTTAAATCGGAACAGGAAGCTGAAGATATAGCACAGGATATTTTTGTGAAATTATGGGAACAACCTGATTTATGGGAAAAAAATCTTGTGAGAAACTACCTGTATACCATGGTAAAAAATCATATTTTCAATCGTATTAAACGGAAAAATATTGAATCCAAATATCTATATTCTCAAATAAACTCGCATTCATTGACTGAAATGGAGGAATTCAAAGATCCCTTGAATGAAATATATCATGAAGAATTACAACTATTATTGAAATTAGCATTGGAGCAGATGCCCGATAAGCGAAGACAAGTATTCGAGATGAGTCGGTTCATGCATTTAAGCAACCATACTATCGCTGAAAAAATGGATTTATCGATAAGAACAGTGGAACAACATATCTATTTAGCCTTAAAAGATCTCAAGAAAATTATTCTTATTGCACTTTTTTTCATAAAATTTTAAGTAGTCGCCCCTTCTCGATTGTATATTATTATAAACGGCAGAATATGTTGATTGATTGCATAACGCAACTTTTTAGAAGATGTAAGGATGGGGAATTATTTTAACAAGATTATTGATTTATTTGTAAAAACAGATGTGTCCGCGGATTTTCAGGCCGAGTTCCAGAAATGGCTCACCGCAGAGAAATTCTCCGAAGAAAAAGACAGTGCATTAAAAAGCTTATGGCAAAAAACGGAGGAAGGCAATTTTGCCGGAATTTCATCTCAAACACAACAATCGTTGGGAGAAGTCCATAAGAAGATCAAACAACGTCAACGCAAGGTCAATATCAGATTCCTCCATTTCTGGCAGGTATCGGCCGCCTGCTTAACGATTGCCCTGCTCTCTACCCTCTATTTTGCAATAAACAAAAAATCAGTGAATGCCGATCTCATAGAACAATATACTCCTATCGCCGAAATAACCCACCTGACCTTGCCTGACGGGACACAGGTACAGCTGAACTCTACAGCTACCTTATTCTATCCCGAACAGTTTACAGGAGAAACCAGGAGTGTCTATTTAATCGGAGAAGCTAATTTTAAAGTGTCGAAAAATAAGAAGCAACCTTTTATCGTAAAATCCAATGACTTACAGGTAACAGCCTTAGGAACCGAATTCAATATGCAAGTATACCCCGGAAATCCAATCCTTTCCACTACTCTACTCTCAGGAAGTGTAGAAGTGAGATTCAACAACATGACTACAACACACATACTAAAACCTAATGAACAGCTGATATATAACAAACAGACAAAAGAAGATGCAATTAATTATCCCGATATCGGGGATATCACAGCATGGCAAAGAGGCGAATTGGTATTCAAGTCGGTGACCCTGAAAGAGATATTTACAGTACTGGAGCGCAAATATCCATATACCTTTGTCTATGCATTGAATAGCCTGAAAGATGACAAGTACATGTTCCGCTTCAAGGAGAAGACTTCACTGGAAGAGGTGATGGACATTATTATAGGAGTAGCCGGCAATATCAGATATAGCATAGAAGGTGATAAATGCTATATATCCCCTTTATGATAAATAATCACTTTACAATTAAATTTATTTTATGATATGGATACATCTTAATTAAAAGAGGAACCGGAATAAAGTGGCACCTTTATTCCGGAAAAAGAAGCGTTAGAGTTATACTCTTTAAAATAAAGTCAAATTTCTAATCTAACACTACGAAATGAATTTTAAAGTTATGAATTTTTTTCACATGAAAAAGGAAAAACACCTGTTTTTCATCTTTTTTCTCTGTTTTATTGCTTCGCAGACATTGCTGTTTGCCCAAAACGGCACTTTAATAACCATAAAGCAAAACAATATCTCAGTTATTGAAGCACTACAGGCAGTCGAAACTCAGTCCAGGATGTCTGTAGCTTACAATGAATCGCAATTAAAGAACCGGAAGGCTCTGAATCTAAACATCGACAATCAGCAATTAGAAGAAGCCCTGAACCAAATATTGAAAGAAACGGGATTCACCTATCAGTTAAAAGACAATCTTATTGCGATTGTCCCCGCCCGACAAAACATTCAAAGATGGATCAGCGGTACAATTGTCGATGAAAACGAAGACCCTGTTATCGGAGCAAACATCGTAGAAAAAGGTACAACCAATGGGACCATCACCGATATCAATGGGAAATTCTCATTGGAGGTACCCGAAAATGCAACGTTACAAATCTCTTATATCGGCTATCTGGGACAAAATATCAGCGTAAGAGGGAAAACAAATTTCAATATTATCCTGAAAGAAGATACCCAAACATTAGATGAGATTGTTGTGACGGCCCTGGGTTTAAAACGTTCGGAAAAAGCTCTTAGCTACAACCTGCAACAGGTGACAAATGAAGATCTGACTACCGTCAAAAATGCGAACTTCATCAATTCCCTTACAGGAAAAGTAGCCGGTGTACAGATCAATTCGAGCGCTGCAGGACCGGGTTCCGCAGCAAAAGTGGTTATGAGAGGAACAAAATCAATCTCACTTAGCAACAACGCTTTATACGTGATCGATGGCGTCCCGATGAATAACTATATGGTAGGCGGAGGTAATGACCCCATGGCATCACAACCCAATACCGAAAGCGCGGCAGATATCAATCCTGACGATATCGAAAGCATGTCTGTCCTTACAGGTGCATCTGCAGCTGCCCTTTATGGTTATGAAGGAGCAAACGGAGTAGTACTGATTACCACCAAGAAAGGGCGGGCCGGAAAAACAACCTTGTCTTACAGCAATAACACGACATTCTCATCCGCCATGAAGATGCCGGAATTTCAAAACAGGTATGGCAATGTGGAAGGGTCTTCCACAAGTTGGGGAAATGCAACAGACTACAGGTTTAAACCCCGCAACTTCTTCAATACGGGCAGTAATGTAGCCAATACCCTTTCCCTGTCGACTGGAAATGAGCAGAGCCAAAGCTATTTTTCTGTTTCGGCGAACAATGCTTCCGGTATACTCCCCAATAACGATTATGACCGTTATAATTTCACATACCGCAATACAACTTCATTCTTAAATGACCAACTCGTATTGGATGCCAATGTGAATTATATCATTCAGAAAAATAAAAATATGGTTTCCCAGGGACAATATTTCAACCCATTGCCATCTCTCTATCTTTTTCCCCGTGGCGAAGATTTCAGGGAAATACAATTATTTGAGCGCTACGACATGACAAGAGAAGTAAATACCCAGTTCTGGCCTTATGGCGATCAGGGACTTTCATTACAGAATCCCTATTGGATCATGAAGCGAATGAACAGAGAGATGGATAGGAAAAGATACATGCTCTCTGCCAGCCTCGCATATAATATAACAGATTGGCTGAACATTACCGGACGTGTAAACATCGACAACTCTTCTTTCCACAATACCGAGAAGCGTAAAGCAGGTACCTTGGCAACCTTTGCCGGACCAAAAGGACGCTATCGCTCCGAATTGCGCGACGAAAGACAAACCTATGCGGATGTGATTGCCGGCATGGACAAGAGAGTCGATGAATTCACCTTCAATATCAATATAGGGGGATCTGTAAAGGACCGTCGCATGGAAAGCCACCTCACCGAAGGCGACCTGGATAAAATCACCAACTGGTTCACCACAGAAAATATGAGTCGTGCGGTGGGAGTATTCAAACTCGATGATGATGGAATGAAACGACAAACTCAATCAATTTTCGCCAATGCTGAGATCGGATACAACGATTATCTCTATCTTACACTCACAGGACGTAACGACTGGGATTCGGCTTTGGCATGGTCGTTATCGCCGGAGAGATCGTTCTTCTACCCATCCGTAGGGTTATCAGGACTTGTAAGCGAAATGGCTGAACTCCCCGGATGGTTTACCTATCTGAAGGCACGGGCATCTTATGCACGGGTAGGTAATTCGTACGATCCTTATCTGACCAGGGAATTTTATATCTATGACGAGCAGACCGACACGTATGCATTATCCAAAATAAGACCCAATTATAACCTGAAGCCGGAAAGGACCGACTCCTATGAAGCAGGTCTGAATATGAAGTTCTTTCGCAACACACTCTCTCTGGATGCAACTTTCTACATATCAGACACCAAGAACCAAACACATCAGATCATTGAAGCCGCTGATTCTTATGACGGGAAACTAATCCAAGCAGGGAATGTCAGAAACTCCGGTGTAGAATTAGCATTGGGATATTCAAATAAATGGAATGATTTCTCATGGTCTTCCAATTACACTTTCACTTATAATAAAAATAAAATCACCCGCTTGTTGGATGATTCAGAAGAATATTCCGGAATTACCAGTTTCGACAAGGCTACCCTGGGTAGTACAGGCTCCCCTATCGTACGTATAACAAAAGGAGGCACCATGGGTGATATCTATATGACTTCCGATTTCAAACGGGACAATAATGGCTATATTTATCTGGATCACGCCACATTACTTCCCTCGATGATCAGTCTCAATCCTGATGAATATGTGAAATTAGGCTCCCTGCTGCCTAAGTATAATATGGGATGGAGAAATTCATTTTCCTATAAAGGTATTCGACTGAGCGTCTTATTAAGCGGACGCTTTGGAGGACTGGTCGTATCGAACACGCAGGCAATTCTCGATCGTTATGGAGTATCCAAGCAGAGCGCTGACCTTCGTGAATCAGGAGGCGTAACAATCAACGGACGGGAAATTGGTGCCGAGCAGTTTCTCAATGTCATAGGAGAAGGTACGGGAAAGGCCAATTATTATGTATATAAAGCCGATAACCTCCGATTACAGGAAGTTAGTATTGAATATACCATTCCCAGGAGAAAAATGAATAATATAGCCGATGTAACGGTTGGACTTATCGGAAATAATCTGGCGTTACTCTATTGTAAGGCTCCTTTCGACCCTGAAGTAGTTGCCTCTGCGACGAGCACTTATTATACCGGCGTAGACTTCTTTATGCAGCCAAGTTTGAGGAACATGGGATTTAGTCTTAAGTTACAATTTTAAAAAGAGTTGAATCTATGAAACAATATAATTTTAAAACAGTACCGGCCATTATATTAACATCACTGGTCATCCTGTTTATCATTTCATGTACCGGGAACTTTGAGGAACTGAATCTTCACCCGGCAAACCCTACAGAAGAAAACCTGACTGAATCGGAGAGACTCGGAAATCTATTCTCGTCCCTGATTTCAACAATGCATTACGCACAGGAGAATCGTAACCAGATGGTAGACCAGATGATAGGAAACCAATATGGAGGATATATGGTCACTACCAACAACTGGCAAGGGACTAATTTTGGCACATTTAATCCTTCTACCGACTGGGTGGACTACCCATTTAAAACGATCATGGTGGACTTTAACTCCAACTTTATTAAAGTGAAGAAGGTCACAGAGTCCAAGGGCTATATCTATGGATGGGCTTCCATATTAAGGGTAGCCACCATGCTGCGCGTTACCGACATGTATGGACCTATCCCCTATTCTCAAATAGGACTTGTGGAGTCGGATGCCATAGCATATGATAATGTAAAGGATCTTTATCATAATATGATTTCAGATCTGGATAATAGCATTGCACTCCTTATGAGCTATATGGCTGAAGCCACATCGAAAAGCCCCATGGCCGAATTTGATACAGTATACAATGGCGATTTTGAGAAATGGCTGAAATTTGCCAATTCATTAAAATTTCGTATGGCAATACGTATTGCCGAAGTTGATACCGAATATGCAAAGGAGATAATGGCTGAAGCAATTGCAGGAGGCCCCATAGAGAGCAATGGGGACAACGCATTTATTCCTACCGAAGATAATCCGTATTACAAAGCCTCACACTTGTGGAATGATTTAGCGGCAAGTGCCACGTTATCTGCTTTTATGAACGGGTATAATGATCCACGCAGACCGGTTTATATGACTATGGCCACCAGCACCGGCACTTATCAGGGTGTACGCATGGGAATTAACAACATAAATAAGAACCTATATTCAAATAATGCATTTTTTTCTAAACCGGCATTTACGGCCAATTCACCCTTACCGGTATTCTGTGCTGCTGAAACGGCTTTCCTTAAGGCGGAAGCAGCTTTAAGAGGTTGGATACCGGGCGGGGATGCCATGGCCAAGAGTTACTATGAACAAGGAATTACATTGTCTATGGAACAGCATGGCGTAAACATAGGCAACTACCTGAATGGCACAACATCGGCGGCATCCTATAGGGATATGTTTTCCGGCGGAACAGTTTCAGTAGCCACACCTATTACAATAGCATGGTCTGACGCAGGGAGCACGCAAAACACCAAACTGGAAAAAATTATCACCCAAAAATGGTTGGCCAATTACCCTCTTGGTTTTGAGTCCTGGTGCGACCACCGCCGCACAGGATTTCCCCAGTTTTTCCCGGCTGTGAACAATCTCAGTTCCAGTGGATTTATCGGAGCCGTAACCAATATACCATCCCGTATGGCAAGACGTTTACCGTTTCCCCAATCTCAATATCAAGGAAATAACGAAAATGTCCAGAAAGCAATACAAATGCTTGGCGGTGATGATGCAGCATATACAGATCTTTGGTGGGCAAAAAAACAATAAGTGGATATTAAAAAAATATTACGACAATGAATATACTGAATAAATCATTTTTATTTATCTGTATGTCTGTCCTGTTTATTGGATGCAGTGACTGGACTGAAATGGAATCTATTAATGATACCGATCTGAATAAAACAGTAAAGACAGATGAGTATTATACCGCCCTTCGCGAGTGGAAGAATACCCCCGGTTTACCCCAGGTTTTTGTCTGGTTTGACAACTGGACCGGGGTCTCTCCCACAGGAGAGAATAGTCTCCGTGGACTCCCCGATTCGGTCACCATCGCTTCCAACTGGGGAGGGCACCCCAAATTTGAACTGAGCCCCGAACGAAAAGCCGATATGGAATACGTTCAAAAAGTGAAGGGGACAAAGGTAGTAGTAACCCTGTTTTCAGCAAGAGTGGGTGATGATATGCCCGAAGATCCAATCTATGATATAGGGAACAGTTCTGATGAAGCCGTTGTAAGGCCGGCAATCCGCAAATACGCGGAAGCAATTTACGATGCAGTAATTGAAACTGGCTACGATGGTTTTGACTGGGATTATGAACCTTTTTATGGTGGCGAGCCCACGGCCTATCTATGGCGAAACGATGTACAAAGTAGAATTTTTGTTGAAGAACTGGGTTACTGGTTCGGTTCCGGCTCACAAAGAACAGACAGGGATGGGCGAAAACCCGCCAAGCCGGGTCTGCTGTTCCTTATTGACGGAGAGGTTGGAATTGGCAAGAGAATGGGGAAAAACTGGGAATCGCAGTATGTAGATTATTATGTGCTTCAGGCATATGGCTCTACTACCGATGTCAACCGCACCTCCAGGGTCAGAGGGGTAATAGAAGATATGAGCGAACATATTGCTGCCGGAAGAATTACGCCCGAAGAAGTGGTGTATAAAACTATCCTTACCGAAAATTTCGAATCTTATGCCAACAGCGGGGGTGGATTCTTAGGGATGTCCCAATTTATCTATGATCCGGAGGGTATAAACCAACAGATTGGCGGATGTGGGCTCTATCGCTCAGGATTCGATTATACATCCAAAGGGCAGGGAGATTATGACGGTTCTCCCGAATATTACTTCTTGCGGAAAGGTATCACCAATTTATACAGGATTTTTTATGAGAGATTAAATCCCACTCCTCCTGAAACGGAAGAAGAATAGTCTTCACCTTGTATCATTCAATAATTATTAATAGTAAAGATCTATTTATGAGAAAAATATATATTATAAGTTTTGCGATTGTACTACTCGGTATGTTATTTTCCGGATGCGATGATGCAGAGTATGAAATAATCGATAATAGCGTATATCTGGGGGATGCTGCGGGATCAACCAAATCAACAACGCTTACAATGGATGATGGAGTAGATATAATTATCAATGTCCGTCTTGCCAAAAAAGTAGATAGAGATATCCAGGTTGAGATTCAACTGAATCCTTCTTTACTGGATACCCATAATGAAGTCAACAACAGTGAATATCACCCGGTTCCCGATTTTCAACTTCCCACAGGGGCCAAAGTTACCATTCCCGCCGGAGAAATAGGCGCTGTCTACACGATTAGGATTAATGATTTCGATACAGGCGGCAAACAATACGGGCTTGGCGTGGAACTGGGCAATGTCATTGCCGGTAATATAAAAAAGTCGGCCGCTCAGTCACAGTTCATTTACCTGTTAGCCAAGCCGCTCAATGTTTCCGTACCGGTATTAAATGGCTATAGCGGCATGATTACCACTGCTCCTGAGGCCAATTGGGGTATAACTACCGAACAATGGTCTTTAGAATGCTGGACCCGCATGTCGGCATATAGTATAAATAATCAGGCAATTTTCAATACAGGCAGCGGAGATCATGAAATTTACATCCGTTTTGGCGATGCCAACAGGCCCTATAACTACCTGCAAATAAAGACTCTCGGTGGTCAGGTTCAAACTCCTTCGGATCTTCAGGCCAATAAATGGTATCACTGGGCCTTTGTGTATGATGGAACGACGTTGACCATTTTCCAGAATGGAGAAGAAAGGATAAAATTCGATCCTCCCGCACCCAAAGGAGGTTCTGTCCGTTTCGATTATTTGGAGATGATCTCCAGTGGATCATATTTCAGGGATGAGTGCGCCATGAGTCAGGTCCGCCTCTGGAAAACAGCGATCTCACAAACCCAGATTAAGAATAATATGTATTATTCGGTAAATCCAGCCAATCCTGATTTAATCGGATATTGGCCAATGGATGAAGGTGAGGGAAATGAATTTGCCGACATAACCGGAAATGGACACGATGCAACCGCTGCTGCCGCTGTAGTGAAGAGATGGGAACCTAATATCCGTTTCGACCAACAGTAACCGGAAAAGGATTGCACTGACTATCACCATGCCAAACATCGGGCATGTCAATGAAGTTAGTTATGGAGAGCGGCAAACTGTCGCTCTCTTTTAATCATTATTTATATTTGTAATTATGAAACATACGCTGGTACTATCACTCTTTCTGTTATTTTTCTCCGTCATATTGAATGCTCAAATAGCACTGTCCGAGAATGGAAAAGCAGTAGGACGTATTGTCCTCTCCACCGGTGATTCGATAGACCTGCAGGCGGCAGAACTATTGCAAGATTTCATCCGGCAGATAAGTGGTGCCGAACTTCCAATCATTACGCAGGATCATAAAGAAATACGTAAAACAAGAAAGAATGACATTATTATCGGAAACGGAACGCTTAATCAGGATATTATTACTGAAGATATCACAGAAGACGGATTCCGGATAGTAACCCTATCCCACAGGGTACACATTGTGTCCGGAGGTGGTCACGGCTCCGCATATGCTGTCGTAACGCTACTTGAACAATATCTGGGAGTGAGCTATTGGGGTGAAAAAGAGTATTCATTTACTCCCACCGAGACAATCATCCTGCCCAATATAAATATCACAGAAAATCCGGGGTTTCGTTACCGTCAAAGTCAACACTATGCCTTGTCGACTGATCCCATATATAAACTCTGGAACAGATTGAAAAATCCGGATGAAGTTTTCGCAGCAAACTATTGGGTACATACATTCGATAAGTTGCTACCCTCTGCTGTATATGGCACAGATCACCCCGAATACTATTCTTTCTTTAACGGTAAACGCCAGCCGGGCCAAGCCAGTCAATGGTGCCTGACGAATCCGGATGTACTGGAAATTGTTACCGCCCGGTTGGATTCAATTTTTAAAGCAAATCCCGACAAGCATATAATATCTGTCAGTCAAAACGACGGCAACTTCACCAATTGCCAATGCGATCAATGCAAAGCTATTGACGATTACGAAGAGGCTTATTCAGGTAGTCTGATACATTTTATCAATAAGCTGGCCGACAGGTTCCCGGACAAAGAGATATCTACACTCGCCTATCTTTATACAATGAAGCCTCCCAAACATGTAAAACCGCATCCGAATGTAAATATCATGCTGTGCAGTATTAACAGCGACAGGGAAGTATCTTTGACAGAGAATGCCTCCGGTCGTGAGTTTGTAGAAGCACTCGAAGGCTGGAGTAAGATATCGGACAATATTTTTGTGTGGGACTATGGCATCAATTTCGACAATTATCTCGTACCCTTTCCCAATTTTCATATTTTAGGCGACAACATCCGGCTCTTCAAAAAAAACAATGTAACGATGCATTTTTCGCAGATAGCCGGCAGCCGTGGTGGTGATTTTGCTGAGATGCGCACATGGATGGTCTCCAAATTAATGTGGAATCCGGCGGCAGATTCAGATTCCCTGATGCAGGTCTTTCTCAACGGTTATTATGGAGATGCCGCTCCCTATTTATATAGTTATCACAAGATCATGGAAGGAGCACTGATAGGCAGTGGAAAGAGATTATGGATATATGATTCACCGGTTTCCCATAAGGAGGGAATGTTGAAACCCGCACTGATGAGACGCTACAATGCCCTGTTTGACCGTGCCGAGGAAGCAGTTTCGAACGATTCGGTTTATCTCAAAAGGATATGGCGATCACGTCTCCCGCTTCAATACTCCGAGCTGGACATAGCACGTACGGAAAGGGATATGGATGTAAACGCTATTGAAGAGAAGTTGAATTTATTCGAACAACGAGTAAAAATGTTCAAAGTGACCACACTCAACGAAAGATTGAATTCACCCCTCGATTATTGTGCATTATATCATACACGCTATATGCCTACTGAAGAAAAGCCTCTCTCATTGGGAGCCAAAGTGAAATTTCTGGTAGCTCCCACCGGGAAATATGCGGAAATGGGAAAAATAACATTGACAGACGGACTGTACGGTGGAATGACTTTTACCGAAGGCTGGATCGGCTGGGAAGGTATTGACGGCTCTTTTACATTAGATTTAGGGTGTCAGCAGCAATTCACAACAATCACGACCGACTTTCTACACCAGTTAGGGGCATGGATACTTCAGCCTCTCAACGTCACTTATTCAATTTCGGATGATGGCGAAAATTTTCAGGAAGTGAAATCAATCGATAATCCCGAAGACAAAGATTCACAGGTTAAATTTGTGGAAATCACATACGTCAGTGATAAACCGTTGAAAGCACGTTACATAAAAGTAGATGTGACAGGAACCAAAATCTGTCCACACTGGCATTACGGAGTAGGGCATCCCTGCTGGTTTTTTATTGACGAGGTAATTGTCAAGTAAAGGAAAGTAAGCAATTGCCCAACAAATCAAACATGGGGCGCGTACCTTTTAAGGTGCAGCCCCATGTTTTTTATGCAGCCTGCCGGATAATATATCAGTCCGAACAGTTCTATTTCTATCTATTTTTTAATCATTATACGATCCCTTGTGCCATCATGGCGTCGGCCACTTTCATGAAACCGGCGATGTTGGCTCCTTTTACATAGTTGACATACTGGCCGGTTTTGCCATGTGCCACACATTGCCCATGGATGTCCCCCATAATCTGGTGCAACCATTTGTCTACCTCTTCATTACCCCAGGAGATATGCATGGCATTCTGGGTCATCTCTAAACCTGAGCAGGCCACTCCACCGGCATTGACTGCCTTTCCGGGAGCGAAGAGCATTTCATTTTCCTGGAAGAAATCAACCGCTTCGGCGGTACATCCCATATTGGAAACTTCTGCTACCAGCAACACGCCATTCTCTTTCAGCCGCTTGGCATCCTCCAGGTTCAGCTCATTCTGGATAGCGCAGGGTAAAGCGATGTCTACTTTAAGCTCCCAGGGCTTCCTTCCGGGATAGAATGTTGCATTCGGGAATTCCTCGGTATAAGGTGCTACCACATCATTTCCGGAGTTCCGCAACTCCAGCATATACTCAATTTTTTCCGGGGTATTCACTCCATCCGGATCATGAATATAGCCATCCGGTCCCGAGATAGCAACAACTTTGGCTCCCAGTTCGGTCGCTTTCGTCACTGCTCCCCATGCCACGTTACCAAAACCGGAAACAGCCACGGTCTTTCC
Organism: Proteiniphilum sp. UBA5384; assembly: GCF_002410825.1. Taxonomy (GTDB): domain Bacteria; phylum Bacteroidota; class Bacteroidia; order Bacteroidales; family Dysgonomonadaceae; genus Proteiniphilum. The sequence continues at coordinate 99,305 of NZ_DHOS01000062.1, forward strand.
TTTCAGGTCGATATGATGGGCCTCACACATCTTTTGTACAAAATAAAGCGCGCCAAAGCCGGTAGCTTCCGGACGAAGACGGGACCCACCGAATGACATCCCCTTGCCGGTAAAGGTGCCGGTATGCTCACGAGCCAGTTTCTTGTACATACCGAACATATATCCCACTTCACGTCCGCCCACGCCGATATCTCCTGCCGGCACATCCGTATCGGGACCAATATTGCGCCAGAGTTCCATCACAAATGCCTGGCAGAAACGCATGATCTCCGCCTGTGAGCGCCCCTTAGGCGAGAAATCCGATCCCCCTTTGCCACCTCCCATCGGAAGGGTGGTCAACGCATTCTTGAACGTCTGTTCAAACCCCAAAAATTTAAGGGAGGACAATGTAACCGACGAATGGAAACGAATACCGCCTTTATAAGGGCCTATAGCTCCGTTAAATTGTACACGGTAGCCGATATTCACATGCACTTTTCCGTTGTCGTCCACCCAGGGGACGCGGAAAGTAAATATACGGTCGGGTTCCACTATCCGTTCGATAATACCCGCCTTTTCAAATTCAGGATGTTGGTTGTACACGTCTTCAATCGACACCAATACCTCTCTCACTGCTTGAAGATACTCAGACTCACCCGGGTGTTTTGCCTCGAGTTGTGTCATAATGTCATTCACTCTCATATTAATAAGGTTTATTTAGGATTTCAATTTGACAAAGGTATAGATAATTTTGGAATATTGTTACTTTACTGCAATGAAAATAAAATTAAAAATAAACTTTCATCATCAAATCATCAACCACCTTAAACAGTGGTATAATCCAAAAAAGTTTCGGTTGTTAAAAGTTAAATGCCTATTTTTGTGGTAAATTTCTGAACTATTTTTGAAATGGCAAAGAACAAACTGGCTAAATTTGCCGACATGGCCACCTATCATAATGTGTTTCAGTATAACTTTGAAATGCTGAAAGAAGAAGGATTCCCTTATAAGGGAAAATGGCATACCTATTTTGGGAACAACAATCCGGTTGTACTTGAGCTGGGTTGTGGCAAGGGAGAATACACCGTAGGGTTAGCGCGCAAATTTCCGGAGAAGAACTTTATCGGGATCGACATCAAAGGAGCGCGCATGTGGACAGGAGCCAGGCAGGCGCTGCAAGAGGGCTTGACAAACGCTGCTTTTCTCCGGACCCGTATTGAATTGATTCATTTCTTTTTTTCGCAGGATGAAGTATCAGAGATATGGATTACTTTTCCCGATCCCCAGATGAAAAAAACCAACAAACGGCTTACCTCCACACGATTTATGGATCAATATAGCCGGATACTAAAAGATGGAGGTTTCATTCACCTGAAAACGGACAGCTATTTCCTTTACAGATATACAAAAGAAATGATAGAAAAAAACCAACTTGAGATACTTTTCGATACCGACGACCTCTACCACTCCGGGTTGGATGAGGATATGCTCGAAATTCGTACGTTCTATGAACAACAATGGCTCGCGAGGGGTTTAAACATCAAATATATCCGATTCCTCTGTTCCCAAAAGCATCCATGGACAGAACCGGAGGTTGAGATTGAAAAGGATGCGTATCGAAGTTTTGGACGGGATGCCCGTATAATGATTTGACAAATCAACATTATGACTCTATATCCACAATTAATCATTGATGCACTGAAAAACGTGCGTTATCCAGGAACAGGACAAGACATTGTTTCAGCCGGTATGGTAGCTGACGATATCCGTATCGAGGGAATGAAAGTCAGTTTTTCACTTATCACCGAAAAAGCACATGACCCTTTTATCAAATCAGTCGTAAAAATGGCGGAACAGGCCATCCTTACGTATGCCGACAAAAGCATTGATATACAAGGTAATATATCGGTAAAATCGAAGCAATCTCCACGACCGGAACTCCCCGAATTGCTACCCGGGGTAAAAAATATAATTGCCGTTGCCTCAGGGAAGGGTGGCGTGGGAAAAAGTACTGTATGTACTAATATCGCTGTAGCATTGGCACAAAAAGGATACAAAGTAGGATTGCTGGATGCCGACATTTTCGGCCCTTCGGTTCCCAAGATGCTCGGTGTCGAAGATGAGGGACCGACATTAGAGAATAAAGGTGGACGGGACCTGATTGTACCTATCGAAAATTGGGAAGTAAAAATGCTCTCCATCGGGTTCTTCGTCAAGAAAGAAGATGCCATAGTATGGCGTGGGGCAATGGCCGGGAATGCATTAAAACAGCTGATTGGTGATGCCGATTGGGGTGAACTCGATTATTTCCTGATTGATTTTCCACCGGGGACAAGTGATATCCACCTTACACTGGTACAGACGCTGCCTATTACCGGTGCGGTAATTGTAAGTACTCCACAGGAAGTGGCGCTGGCAGATGCCCGCAAAGGTATCAGCATGTTTACCGGGGATAAGGTGAATGTACCTATTCTTGGATTGGTAGAAAATATGGCCTGGTTCACACCGGCCGAACTGCCGGATAACAAGTATTATATCTTCGGGAAAGAGGGTTGTAAGAAACTGGCAGAAGAGCAAGGCTACGCTTTACTAGGGCAAATCCCCATCGTACAAAGCATCCGTGAAGGAGGTGATGACGGTCGGCCCGTGGCATTACATCAGGAAAGCATCATCGGCATGGCATTCTCCCATCTTGCTGACAATCTGGTTACAGCTGTCGACAAACGGAACCGCGAATTGCCTAAAACGCATATTGTAGAAATCACCCGAAAATAAAATGAAGCACCCCTTACACCAATTTCGGTTTTGCCCCAAATGTGGTTCAAAGCATTTTGTAGAGCATAACGAGAAATCGAAGAAATGTTCCGATTGCGGTTTTACCTATTACTTTAACTCTTCAGCTGCTGTGGTGGCGGTTATTGAAAACAGTTACGGGGAAGTATTGGTTGCCCGCAGGGCAAAGGATCCGGCAAAGGGTACCCTCGATCTTCCGGGCGGATTTATCGATATGCATGAAACGGCGGAGGAGGCTGTTGCTCGTGAGATAAAAGAAGAAACAGGTTTGTCGGTAAATTCAACTAAATATCTGTTCTCTATTCCAAATATTTACTTATATTCGGGGTTTGAAGTGCATACAGTAGACATCTTTTTCAGATGTACGGTAAACGACTTCAATCACCTTATTGCGCAGGATGACGTTTCGGAATTACAGTTTATCGCATTTGACAAGCTCAATGTCGATGAATTCGGGTTGGTGTCTATCCGCAAAGGAGTTGAAAAAATATTGAAATTAGTACTTGAAAATAAATAATATGAAGAAAATCATCTTACTGTTCAGTGTTGTTCTTATCACTCAGCTTTCTGCTGCGCAAAGGACGGCATATCATGCACAGCCGGAACTACTGTTCAATCAGGGTAAAGAGATGTTCCTGAAAGGAAATTGGGAAGGCGCGGAACAATTAATGGAAAAATTCGTTGCCGGAAGTGAGGATGCTTATCTGAAAGAAGAGGCGGCCTACATGATTGCCCTATCGTCATTCCATCGCAACAATGAAAACAGTGGAGAAGTACTGGAGGCTTTTCTCGATACACATCCGGAAACAGTCCACCGCCATCAGGTCAATTTTCTGATCGGTTCTTATCATTTCGACAGGAAAGAGTGGGAAGCTGCCGCAGAACGGTTTTATCTCACCGACCTCGACTATCTTACGCTGTCGGAGCAGGAGGACTATAGTTTCCGTTCAGCCTATACCCAGCTACAATTAGAGAACAAAGGGGGAGCCACCCGCCTCTTCGGCCTGCTCTCAAAAAACAGCAGTAAATATCGGGATGCAGCGGATTTCTACCTTGGATACATCGAATACTCCGATGGAAATTATGCAGAAGCATTACGACGATTTGAACGACTGAAAAATCATCCCGAATATAGCGAAGAGGTGGCTTTCTATACTACCCAAGCTACTTTCTTCGATGGTAAGATTGATGAAGCCATCCGCTTGGCGCAGGATTTTGTAAGCAGATATCCGTCAAACCAACATCTTACCGAAACATACAGGGTGCTCGGAAATGGTTATTACAGACTGGGACAACCCTCCAGAGCCATATCTTATTATGAGAACTACCTCTCCGGCGTGGAGAAGCCGCTTAGGGGCGATGCTTACTTCCTGGGGTTATCTTATTTCGAAACGGCCAATTACAGTAAGGCGGTACAAATGTTTCAATATGCCGTAGGTGAAGCCGATGAACTCTCCCAAAATGCACAATTGCAATTGGGGCAAACTTACCTGAGACTGAATCAGAAACAAGCAGCTCAAATGGCGTTTGAAGCAGCATCCCGTGTTAATTTCAATCCTCAGGTACGCGAAACGGCCATGTTCAATTACGCACTACTGGCCCACGAAACCAACTTCTCCGTCTTTAGCGAATCCATCACCCTGTTTGAGAACTTCCTCAGGGAATTTCCCAATTCGTCCTACAAAAACCAGGTGAACGATATCCTGGCGGAGACTTTCCTTACTACTAAAGATTATAACGCCGCACTAAATGCCATCAACCGGATCAGTAATCCCGGGCGCCGTATACTGGAAGCCAAGCAGATGGTGCTGTTCCAATTGGGCGCACAATCTTTTATCAACGGGAGTATGAATGAGGCTGTGCAACATTTCAACAATAGCATCAATATGGGCAACCAGGATACCAAAGCACGTAATAATGCTTATTTCTGGCGAGGAGAGACCTATTACCGGATGGGTAATTACGCCAATGCAGCCAACGACTTCCGGCAATTTACACAAAATGCCGCGCCGATGGATGAAAACTATTCCCTCGGATGGTATAACCTCGGATATGCCCTGTTTAAACAGCAACAACACAATCAGGCGGTAAACGCTTTCCAGCAATATATCGCAGCAGAAAGGACCAAGACCCGGCCTGAATATGCCGATGCCCTGAACCGTATAGGCGACAGCTACTATTTTAACCGCAATTTCAACGAAGCAGAACGGTATTATGCGCAGGCGGCGGACGTAAACCCCGCTTCTGCCGATTATGCCGCTTACCAACGTGCGTTTGTGATGGGTTTGCAACACAATTACCAGGGAAAGATCACCGCATTGGATAATCTGATGCGTAACTATCCCCATTCGCAATATTTTGATGATGCTCTTTATGAAAAGAGCCGTGCCCTTACGATGCTTAACAGGGAAAAGGAGGCTATTACAGTCTTGCAACGCCTGGTCAATGATTTCACGGGAAGTCCCCTTGCCAGTCAGGGAGGTGTCCAGTTAGGCCAGTTATATTACAATACCGGCAACTACCAGCAAAGTATCGCCGCCTATAAAAACGTAATTACCAATTTCCCCGGCTCCGATGATGCCCGTAATGCGTTGATTTCCCTGGAAACGGTTTACCGTGAAATGAACGATATCGACAATTATGTGAAATATGCTAACTCATTGCCGGGAGGAATGCGCATCACACCCTCCAGGCAAGACTCACTTACCTATCTGGCTGCCGAAAGTGTATATATGCGTGGTAACCGGTCGGATGCCGAATCAGCCATGACAAAGTATATTCAATCATATCCGAATGGAGCATACAGTAGTGATGCCCATTATTACCTCGGAGTAATTGCCGATGAAAGAAAGAACCAGGACCTGGCGTTATCACACTTTAGAAAAGTAATTGATGCAGGTAATATCAAATTCCTGGACAATGCGCTTATCTATGTAGCGCAGACAGAATACAAGAATGCCAATTACCGCCAGGCGCTTGCCGATTATTCTAGATTGGCCAATTCAGCCCGCAATACCACCAACCAGCAATTGGGACAAATGGGAGTTGTCCGTACGCAATCACAACTCGGGGGGTATCACGAAGCAGCCCGTGCCGCCAGTGATCTCCTCTCCAATAGCAAACTCTCTCCGGAAACGGTAATAGAAGCCCGGTATTTACGGGGGAAAGCATATCAAGAGACCAAAGAAACAGACAATGCCATGGCTGATTTCCAATTCGTGGCCAATGATACCCGCAGCATCTTCGGGGCCGAAGCGCAATTTATCCTTGCCGATACCTACTATCGGTGGAAATCGTATGATCGCGCCGAAGCGCAGGTCAAAGAATTCATGCAGAAGGGAACTCCTCATCAATATTGGATGGCACGGGCACTGATCGTTCTCTCGGATACTTACCTTGCCAAAGGTGATGAATTCCAGGCACGCCAATACCTGGAAAGCCTTAAATCCAATTACAAGGGTGATGAGGCCGATATCCAACAGATGATCAAAGAGAGAATTAAATGATTTGATGATTTAATGATTTGATGATTCAACAAACTAAATATACAAAATGAAGAAAATATATATCGTTATAACAGCCTTTATTGTATGTACCGGGAGTTATGCCCAAACATCAGACTCTTTGCTGAGACGACAGATGGAACTGGAACGCGATTTCAACCCCACCCTGCTTGATGCCGACAAAATCAATTCCCTGCCGGCATTGCAACAGCCCGTAGTACAAAAAGCCAATACCAACTATTCCACTTGGGCAGGGCGCACAACTCCTCCGCTGGAGATAGCTTTGCCCCGACCGGGAAATATTATGACAGAGATACCTTACAGTAGGAAAAGGGGATATCTTTCATTCAACGCGGGCAACTATGCAAACATGGACGGGATATTCGGCTATCGGTTAGTGGAAAACGAAGCGAATAATCTTACTTTTTCTTTTCTGCACAACTCCACAAACGGGGACATAGACTATGTACAGGAGGTGAAGCCGTCGAGTAATAAAGCTAAGTTCATGGACAATGAAGGAAGACTTGGCTACCGGCATAAAGCTGATGTACTTACCCTCAATATGGATCTCTCCTACCTTCATTCACTCTTCAACTATTATGGGAACAGGTTCGGGAACACACCTCTTTATGACGATGAAAACCAACGTTTATCCATCTTAAATGCAAAGATAGGTGTCGCATCAAATAAATCCGACGTATGGAATTACAGGGGATATATCCATTTCAACAACTTTTCCACTAAATTTGGAGAATCACCTGCTGCGGAAGGAATAAAGGGAAACGACGTGAATGTGATGGTTGGACTCGACAAACCTTTCGGTGTATCTGACAGTAAACTGGGTGTCGACGGAAGGCTCTTCTCAACATTCTATAACGGAGACCTGAGTAATTACGCCCTAATCAATGCTGCCCCCTACGTTGCGTTCGGAGGAAACAACACCTATGCCCGGTTAGGTGCCGACCTGCTCATCATGACTTCCGGAGATACTGAGTTTCGTGTGGCCCCCCATGTACAACTGAAATGGGCGGTTACTGGCCATTCTTCACTTTATGCTAATATTCTTGGAGGATTCAGCAATAACACCTTTCTCGAGATGATACAGGAATCCCGGTATATCCATCCTTATGGGAATGTAACCCCCTCCTACTCCATTATAGATATTGAAGCAGGAGCCAGGATCGGGGAGGTCAGCGGATTCCGGTTTGATATTTTTGGAGGATTCAAAAAAACAGAGGATGAACACTTCCTTATACTGAATGGACAAGACGTAATTGGTGAAGATGCACCGGAAGTTTACAGCGAAGTGCTCAAACCGGTGTACGGGGATCTGTCGCACGCCCATATCGGCGGGATGATCCAAGCCAATATATGGGCGCCACTCGACATATCACTGCGGTTGAAAAAGAATTTCTATAGTGCAGATTATATCAGTATAAATGGGATAGAAATCGATAATCCCAAAGCCTTCAATAAACCCGGTATTGAAGTAGACCTCCGTGGTGCAGTCGATCTGAATGCCAACCTGAAGTTGACTGCCAACTACTATTTTGCGGGTGAGAGATGGTCTTATTATGGAAAAAATGTAAAGATGGATAATATCAATGACCTCAATGCCGGTGCGATCTACCAAATCAATGACGCCTTTTCGGTCAACCTGAGGGCAAACAACCTGCTTGCCCAAAAATATGATATCTGGTATGGTTATCCGGCACAAGGGCTCAATATCTCCGGAGGATTTTCTTTCCGCTTCTAAGAGATAGTTTTTTTTAATATATCTCACTTCCCGGTTACAATGCTTTTATGTACTTTTGTAGAAAGTAAGATGCGTTCAACTTTCATTACTTTTGTTGCGTCTTTCAGCGACAAGAAATATTACACTGCAGAATAGCGAATGTATGAGTAAGCAAACAAAGAGTCAGAAGAAAAAACCACAAGCCAAAGATAAACCGGACAAGAGTAAAATCATCAAAGCCATGTGGGGTCTCTTTGGTCTGGTAGCAGGGGGTATTGTCCTTTTTTTCGTACTTGTTTCGGCGGGGATGGTTGGGTATTTGCCAAAAATAGACGAGTTGGAAAACCCAATCGATAAATATGCTTCGCAGGTAATCTCAACAGATAACAAACTACTCTTCACTTATTCCCAAAGTGATGATAACCGCATCTTCGTTGATTATTCCGATCTCTCCCCGCACTTGATCGATGCACTGGTCGCTACTGAAGATATACGCTATTATTCGCACTCCGGCATAGACATGATCGGACTGGGAAGAGTTATCTTTAAAACACTGATACTCAGTCATGGCGAAAGCGGAGGAGGAAGTACTATTACTCAACAATTGGCAAAACTGCTCTATTCCCCCAAGGCGAACAATAAACTACAACGTGCATTCCAAAAACCGGTGGAATGGGTGATTGCAGCCAAGCTGGAGCGCTTCTATTCGAAAGATGAGATCATTAACCTCTATCTGAATAAGTACGATTTCAATTATAATGCAGTAGGAATCGAGTCTGCTGCCCGTACCTATTTCAACAAAACGCCCAATGAGTTGACTATTGAAGAGTCAGCCATGCTCATCGGAATGTTGAAGAATTCATCCCTTTACAATCCGGTACGCCGTCCAGAATTAACTAAAGACCGTCGTGATGTAGTAATCACCCAGATGCGGAAGGCCGGACATCTCACCAAACATGAAGCGGATTCGTTGAAACAACGCCCCATTGAACTCGATTTTAACCGTTCCGACCATATCGATATTATTGCTCCTTACTACCGCCAACATCTGGCTAAAATGATGATGGCAAAAAAACCGGAAAGGAAAAATTATGCCTCCTGGCAAAAACAGCAGTTTGTAGAAGACTCGATTTCCTGGATGGAAGATCCCCTTTTCGGATGGTGCCACAAAAATAAAAAGCCGGATGGCTCGCATTACAATATTTATACCGACGGCCTAAAGATTTACTCTACCCTCGACTATCGGATGCAACGGTACGCTGAAGCAGCCGTTAAAGAACATTTGGGAGGTTATCTCCAGGACCAGTTTTTCCGTGAAAAGAAAGGAAAATCCTATGCTCCTTACTCCCGTGATGTAAGCGATAAGGTAGACAACCTGATGATGGCCTCTGTGAGACAGAGCGAGCGTTACCGTGTCCTTAAGCAAGGTGGCCTCACCGAGGCTGAGATTATCCGTAACTTTAAGGAAAAACCGGTGGAGATGAAGGTCTTTTCCTGGGAGCATCGGGAGATTGACACGGTGATGACTCCCTGGGACTCCATTCGTTATCATAAGAATTTCCTGCGCACCGGCTTTATGGCGATGGATCCCCTGACAGGACATGTGAAGGCCTACGTGGGAGGTCCCGACTTCAAGTTCTTCAAATATGACAGTTCTACCGGTAAACGGCAGATCGGCTCCACCATCAAACCCTATCTCTACACACTGGCGATGGAAGAAGGGATGAGTCCCTGCGATGGCATGATCCATGAACAGGTAACACTGATGGATGAGAATGGAATACCATGGGAACCGCGAAATACACGTCCGGCAAGCAGAGAATTTGTATCCATCAAATGGGGATTGCAAAACTCCGATAACTGGGTAACCGCCTGGCTGATGAAACAATTCTCACCCTACGCCTTTGCCCGGATGCTCCAGTCTTTCGGATTAAAAACTCCGGCTGATCCTGTGGTATCATTGGCATTAGGACCTAATGACGCTTCCGTTTATGAAATGGTCGGTGCCTATAGTGCTTTTGTCAACAAGGGAATACGCATAGAACCATTATTGGTAACACGGATTGAAGACCCTCATGGGACAGAAATAGCGTCCTTTGTTCCACGAACAAAGGAAATCTTTAGCGAAAACACTTCTTACAAGATGCTCGATATGCTGAAAGGAGTCGTGGATGGTGGAACCGCAGGTCGTTTACGCCGGATCTATAACCTGAAAGGGCAAATGGGGGCCAAAACAGGCACGACCAACAATAATTCCGACGGATGGTTCATGTCATTCACGCCAAACCTTGTCGCAGGGTGTTGGGTGGGAGGTGAAGAACCCACTATCCATTTCGACCGGATGGCCTATGGACAGGGTGCCAGCATGGCATTGCCCATCCATGGCATCTTTTACCAGAAAGTATATGCCGATTCAACATTAAATTACAAGGATAACGGCATGTTTGAAATCCCCTCGGATTTCGATCCATGTCATGATATGCAACGGTATTCACCCGATTTTTACCGTAACGAAGATCCGGTAATCGAAAGTGAGGGGATTGACGATATATTCAATTGAAACCTACCACAACTACCGCATCGTCCGGTACCGGCCCGTGATAGGTAGATATACCCTCTCCCTGGAGACGAAAGACAAAGTGCGCACCGGTTGTCATACTGGTTGCTTCACCACCGATCTTTGCCGGTGTCCAATCCGGCATTTTTTCGATTACTCTTTTTACTTCTGCCTCCAAAGAGGGATCCACACCTTTCTCAAACTTGACAAAAGTAACTTTCCCCTTACTGTTGATACTGAACACAGCTGAGACAAGTCCCTGAATACCGTTTTCCTGTGCGATAACCGGATACCTGATATTATCCGCAAGATATGTCATAAAAGCTTTTTCGCCACCGGCAAATTCTGCTTTTTCAAAATCCTTCATTTTTTCCTGAAAAGCTTCTTTCTCTTCTTCTGTAGGTTTATTACGATCCAAATTGAAGACAATAGGTACGGTAAACCGCACATTGACCTCTTCTCCACGCTGTTTCCCCGGTACCCATTGAGGCATTGATTGAAGTACACGTACCGCCTCTGCATCTAACAGCGGATCCACGCCACGTACCACCTTCACACTATCAATAGAGCCATCTTTCATGACCAGAAAATTACAAATCACCCGTCCTTGAATACCGCTCTTTTGCGCTTCAACCGGATAACGGATATTTTCACCCAAAAACTGCATCATGGCGTTGACTCCCCCTGGAAATTCAGGTTGCTCATCCACTACCACAAAGATTTCGCCCACTTCAGCTTTCTTCTCGGGAGGAGGCTCAGGCAAATCATTACTTACTACAGGATTCTCTTCGTGTAGGGCTGCATAAACGCTATTCGCTGTTACAAACAGGAAAAACAGCGGTACTATCAGGAGATATTTTGCTACTTTCATTGTAGACGATTTTGCTTTGTTCATCATCATAATTCGTTGTTTTAATTGTGATACATTAAAATTATTTACTATCTGGACTGCAGTTTCATGATAAGTCAATCGTAAAAGATGGTATTGGTATTCACGGCTGTCAATGCCTTCCCTCAATACCCCGTTATCGGCCAGGTATTCCAGATTCATGGCCATTTCACGCTTCATCAGCCAGACAAACGGATTCCACCAGGAAAACAGGCACACTAATTCAATAAGCATGATGTCGAAAGAGTGACACTGCCGTGCATGGGTATGTTCATGCAACAGAATCTGGAACAATTCTTCCCCGGAGTGTTTGCCGGGATGGATAAAAATCAGATTGAAAAAAGAGAAGGGAGTAATATCCTCCTTCAATTGATATATGGGAATCCCCTTCACAATCTGGTTCTTACTCCTTAGCCGAATACGATAAATGGAGAAGAGTTGAAACAGAAACCGTAAAATAAATACAACCGTAATGGCTATATAAAGAAGGATAAGCATTTCTCTCCACGGAACCGGTGCGGTTGTGGCAGCTTCACCCCCGGGCGTCACATCCATCCTCGGCTCTCCCAAAAATACGGTTGCAGTCCCTTCCTGTAGGCTGGAAGAAGGGAAAGGCCATATATCACATAAGCCGGAAATGGCACAAAAAGGATAGAGGAGTGAAAAAACTATCACTGACAGAAAATAAAAACGTCTCATCCGTAAAAAAGTATCCCTTTTCAGTAAAATTACGTATAAGAGATAGAACAATACCAGCGCGATATTGACTTGTAACAGGTATGTAAGAATCGGCAACATGATCTATTCAATTGAAATGAAATAATTCTTTACTTTACTTCTGATTCTTTTCAATCAGGCGAATAATTTCCGCCAATTCGTCTGCGGTAATTTTTTGTTCCTTCGCAAAAAAAGAAACCAACTCTTTGTAGGAGTTATCAAAGTAACTCTGCACCACTCCCGATAAAAAATGCCTTTTATAAGCCGATTCCGAAATCACCGGTTTGAATACCTTCACATTTCCAAATCTCCGCTTTGTCAGGTATCCCTTATTCTCAAGATTATTAAAAATGGATGCCACTGTAGTATAGGGAGGCTTCGGATCTTCCATCTTGTCTACCACATCCTTGATAGCACATTCTTTCAGTTGCCATACATGCAACATTATATTTTCTTCCTGATGAGTTAACCGTTCCATATCTTTTCATCTGTATTTTTATAATGCAAACTTACGATTTTATCGTAACAAATAGTCATTTTCGTAATAATATTACAGTTAAATAATTATAAAGAAAGCCGTCCCTTTTCAGAGACGGCTTCCAATGACCTATTGAATAGTTTTCAGATCTGTTTTTCGAAATCCTGCATACATTGAACCAGGGCTTCTACTGCTTCTTTAGGACAAGCATTATAGATAGAAGCACGAAATCCGCCTACGGAACGGTGTCCTTTGATACCCACCATGCCTTTTTCAGTAGCAAATTGTAAGAAAGCAGCTTCTTTATCCTTGTATTCTTCGCTCATCACAAAGCAGACGTTCATGATGGAGCGGTCTTCCCTGGCGGCTGTTCCCACGAAAAGTTTATTGCGGTCAATTTCATCATAGAGAAGTGCCGCCTTCTCCTTGTTGAGTTTGTGCATCACTTCCAAGCCTCCCAGTTCTTTCACCCATTTCAGTGTTTCATGCATGACGAAGATAGAAAATACCGGAGGAGTATTGAACATCGAACGGTTCTTTTCAGAATCGCTGATATGTGTACGATAATCCACCATAGTTTGTAATGGCCGGTCGATCTGTCCGAGGACATCCTCACGGACAATTACAAAAGCCACACCTGCAGGTCCCACATTCTTTTGTGCGCCTCCATAAATGAGAGCATATTTCGAAATATCTACCGGTCGGCTCATAATATCGGACGACATATCTGCCACTAATGGAACCGGACTATCGATATCTTCATGTATTTCAGTACCGAAAATGGTATTATTACTCGTGATATGAAAATAATCAGCATCAACGGGAATGGTATATCCTTTGGGGATATAAGAATAATTCTTGTCATCTGAAGAAGCCACCACTTCCACTTCACCATAGAACTTGGCTTCTTTAATTGCCTTTTTTGCCCAAGTACCGGTTTGCAGATAAGCGGCTTTCTTTTTCATCAGATTGGCAGGAACCATAAAGAATTGGGTACTGGCTCCTCCGCCAAGCAGGAGTACCCGATAATTATCGGGGATATTGAGTAGTTCTTTCCACAGATCCGCCGTCTCTTTCATGATCCGTTCCCATCCTGGAGTACGGTGCGATATTTCCAGAATACCTATTCCGGTATTATCGAAATTGCGTATCGCCTCAATGGCTGACTCAACTGCCGGCCGGGGAAGTACACACGGCCCGGCATTAAAATTATACTTCTGCATAGGATTGTATTTTTAAATTACAAATTATTAATTACCAATTACCTTTTCCATTTTACTTCACCGATTTACCCTAAAACGTTCATCTCCATTCTGAAAATATGCTACGATCTGATTAGCCGCAGCCAATCCTGCATTTTTATTGGCATCGGTTGTTTGTGCACCCAACTTTTTCGGTGTAGCAAAATAACGCCTCGGAAATTTTGTCAGAAATTCTTCATGCTTATCCGGTTTTACGTCGGCCACATATTGAAAATCCGGACGTTCCTCCATGATACGGATCAAATCTTCTTCCACAACCAGCTCTTTCCGTGCCGTGTTAATGAGCATCCCATCCTGAGGCAACAGCGACAGAAGGGAATAATTTACGCAATAACGTGTCTCTTCCAGTAATGGCATGTGTAAAGAAACAAAATCACTATTCTGAAACAGCTCTTCGTTGGTATATGCCGTGATTACACCATATTCACCCTCTTTACGCAGGTCGTCATGGGTGAGTGTGGGTGAAAAAGCATATACCGGCATATCAAAACCTCTCGCAATCTTGGCCACCATCTTTGCAACATTCCCAAAGGCATATAATCCTAACCGTCTGCGACTCAATTCCCGGCCGACGGAACCATCAAAATGATTACGCTGCGCATAAATCATCATGCCCAAAACCAATTCAGCCACGGCATTGGCATTCTGTCCGGGAGTATTCATTACACAAACACCACATTCAGTTGCTGCCTCCAGATCCACATTATCATAACCAGCTCCTGCTCTGACAACAATCTTCAGGTTGGGAGCTGCTTTCATTATCTCCCTGGTGATATTATCACTCCGTATGATCAAAGCATCCACATTTTTCACCGCTTCAAGCAACTGACTTGCCCCTTCATATTTTTCCAACTTCACGAATTGATGACCCGCAGATTCAATAATATGTTGAATCCCCTGCACCGCAGGTAAAGCAAATGGCTTACTCGTTGCCAAAAGTACTTTCATATCATTTTCCCTTTTATAAAAAATTCATCGGATACTCGACCGATTCGAAACAGATCAAGATTTTTTTATATTCTTTATCACTTTGTAAATAGAATTGCAAATTTACAAACTTATATCCAACAAAAGGCGAAATCGGAATAAAAAAAATCCGCGACAATTTTATTTTACAGTATTTAAAAGTTATTTGTCCGATAAATTGAATCATCGTATCTTTGCATTACTCGAAAATATTAGATCAATGAACAGTCCATATCCCTCTGCCCTACTCGAAAATGCAGTCAATGAATTCGCCAATCTCCCGGGAATAGGAAGGAAGTCGGCATTACGGCTTGTACTCCATCTCTTGCGGCAAGATGAAGAGCGAGTGGCCAATTTTGCGGACACTATATTGAAATTAAAGAGGGAAATCAAATATTGTGCTGTGTGTCATAACATTTCTGATACAGAAGTATGCAATATATGTGCCGATAAGTCGCGTGACAATTCTTTACTCTGTGTAGTAGAAAATGTGAAAGAAGTGATGGCTATAGAAAAGACGGTACAATTCAATGGGCTTTATCACGTATTGGGAGGAATTATCTCCCCTATTGACGGTATTGGTCCGTCGGATCTGGAAATTGCCAGCCTCGAAGAGAGAGTGAAGTCCGGCGTGGTCAGAGAGGTGATCCTTGCCCTGAGCGCCACTATGGAAGGCGATACGACCAATTTCTACATCTACCGTAAACTGCAATCATACGGAGTAAAAGTCAGTATCATATCCAGAGGCGTTTCCATTGGTGACGAGATTGAATATGCCGACGAGGTAACCCTTGGCCGTTCCATCTTAAACCGGACACCATTTGATGAAACCTATAAACTTGTATCGAAATGAAAAATACAAATATTACAGACAAGACCATCAATCTACTGAAAAGACATTATTATATTCATATCATTGTATTGGCTGCCCTTTTCCTTCTGATCCTGTTCCGGATTACACCCCTCTTTACAGATAAAGGGACCGTAAGTATCACAGCGGAAAGATATGCTGTCATGATCACTATTATTATCATTCCTGTTTCGCTGAGATTTTTTGCCAACCGGTTGAAAAAAATTCCCCGTCCGCAGGAAGAAGAAAAAGCCTCGGAAAAGTATAAAAGCGCTTCATTCCTGCGTCTCTACCCGATAAGTGCGGTGACAATGGCACATATCCTTTTGTTCGGTATCTCCGGGAATATGAATTTTTTCTGGTTCACGGTGGTACTGTTTATCGTTTTCCTGTTTTGTAAACCGTCATACCCCGAACTGGAAAGCCTCTTTATGATTCCTGCAGAAAAAGGAAGGGAAGAGGAAAAGGAAGAGGAGGAAGAGGAGGAAGAAGAGATAAAAGTATCCGGGGAAATAGATAAGAATCAGATGACCACAGAATATAATTATCCGGGAAATGGACAAGCTGCTGGAAAATAACACCATACGTCTACGTGCTCCCGAACCGGAGGATCTGGACTTATTGTACGCGTGGGAAAACGACACTTCCCTCTGGGATAAGGGAGCCTCCATTGTCCCTTTTTCCCGTTATTCCATCAAACAATACCTGATCGATAATAAGTATGACATATATGTGGACAAGCAGCTGCGGCTAATGGTCACACTCGGCGAAACGGGTGAACTTGCGGGTGCAACCGACCTCTATGATTTTGACCCGTTTCACCGCAGGGCGGGTGTAGGGATACTGATCGACCGTAAATTCCGGGGCAAGGGCTACGCCTTACAAACGCTGTCATTGCTGGAAGAGTATGCATTCCGGTTCCTCAACCTGAAACAACTTTACGCGGTTATTCCCGCGCAAAACAAGAATAGTATCCGGCTATTTACAAAAGCGGGGTATCACCAGACGGGCCTTTTGGAAAAATGGCTTTCTACGGGAGACTCGTTCCAGGATGCATGGATAATGCAAAAGCTCAACAAAACACATCCGATGGAGTAGTTTTTATTAATTGAATGATCATAAAGAAGATATGCAAGAAGATATAAAAAAAGCATGTGAGGTTCTAAAAAAAGGAGGTGTTATCCTGTATCCCACCGACACTATTTGGGGGATCGGCTGTGACGCTACCAACGAAGAAGCGGTACAACGCATTTACGGATTAAAACAACGTGACGACAGCAAATCGATGCTTGTACTGCTGGATAGTCCCGCCAAGTTACAGACCTACGTAAAGGATGTGCCCGATATTGCATGGGACTTGATAGAGCTGACCGACAAACCGCTTACCATCATCTACGACGGAGCCAAAAACCTGGCTGCCAACCTTATCGCCGAAGATGGTTCCATCGGCATCCGCATTACCGCCGAAGCGTTCTCGATGGAATTGTGCCGGCAATTCCGCAAACCCATCGTCTCCACCTCGGCCAACATAAGCGGGGAAGCTTCCCCCGCCACTTTTTCGCAAATCAGCCAAACAATAAAGGAAGGCGTGGATTACATCGTGGAATACCGCCAAAAGGAACAGGGCAAAGCTCAACCATCAGGGATCATAAAACTGGAAAGGAACGGCACCATCAAAATTATCCGCAAGTAACGTCAACACTGTATACTCTTCGGACTTTTTTCATACTTCAACAACACTCCACCCATCTGAAGGATACTGGAAACATAAAAGGATGACAACATTTTACCGAGGATAAACTGATAAAAAAACAATTTCTTAGAACCTGTTTTGAATTTACGAATATCAATATAATACACTGAATATAAATCGATTAACCGCTACCCATATTTAATCTACGCTTAGCTTACTTCCCTCAGCGTCACAACCATATAATTGGTAGCACCACCTGCCCCAATGAGTGCCTACTCCTTTCAGATTGGTTACTGTAATATCGTGAATTATTTTTCTTTTGTCGAAGGAAATTCTATCTTTGCACGGATAAAAACAAAACGATTCTCACGAAGATACAATGCAACCGGCAGAAAGATTCAATAAATTTTTAATTTGGCGCGACCGACATATCAAGGAGCGCCATTTTTTACTGTTTGTATGTTTCTTAGTGGGGATTCTCACGGCCCTGGCGGCTTTCTTCCTGAAAACGGCGATCCACTTCTTCCAAGTCTTTCTCACTGAAAATTTCAGCCGACCCAACCTGAACTTTTCCTACCTGCTCTATCCTATTGTGGGAATACTACTTGCAGGACTCTATGTGCGATATGTGGTAAAAGACGATATCAGCCACGGGGTCACAAAGATACTCTTTGCCATTTCCCAACGCAAGAGCCGGATCAAACCCCACAATATGTACTCGTCATTGGTGGCCAGCTCCATCACCATCGGATTCGGCGGATCAGTGGGAGCGGAAGCACCCATCGTGTTGACAGGCTCCGCCATCGGCTCTAACCTGGGAAGGATTTTCAAATTAGAGCAACGCAGCCTGATGATTCTCGTAGGCTGTGGCGCCGCCGGCGCTATCGCGGGTATTTTCAAAGCCCCTATTGCCGGCATTCTTTTTGTGATAGAGGTCCTGCTACTCGACCTCACCATGTCGTCTATCCTGCCGCTTCTGGTCACGGCCGTTACCGCCACCACCGCCTCGTACTTGCTTACGGGCATGGATGCCATGTTCGCCTTTACACTCATTGAACCGTTCACGCTCAACCGTATCCCCTATGTAATCCTGCTGGGGGTACTCTGTGGATTTCTCTCATTGTATATCATCCGGATCATGAGCCGCCTGGAAGATATCTTCCACGGTCTGACCTATTGGAACAGGTTTTTGCTTGGCGGGAGCATACTGGGTTTATTGATCTTCTTTTTTCCTCCCCTGTATGGTGAAGGATATAACACCATTAACGTGTTGTTGGCAGGAGGTGATTCATTCGGCTCTCTCACCAATGAAAGCTTCTTTCATCAGTTGGAAAGCAGATGGACCATTGCCATTTTTCTGATTCTTGTCATTTTCTTTAAAGTTTTTGCTACTACCGCCACCAATGGCGGGGGCGGTACCGGAGGAGTATTTGCTCCTACCCTTTTCCTCGGATGCATTGCCGGCTTCGTTTATTCCTATACTCTCAACCAGTTGGGATACACCGTTTACCTCCCACAAGAAAACTTTGCACTGATGGGAATGGCCGGCGTAATGGCCGGTGTAATGCATGCCCCGCTTACCGGCACCTTCCTGATTGCTGAATTGACCGGGGGCTATGACCTGTTTTTACCGCTTATGATTGTCTCACTGCTTTCTTATGGTACCATTATGATATTCGAGAAGCATAGCATATATGCCATACGTCTGGCAAAAAAAGGAGAGTTGATCACCCATCACAAAGATAAGGCTGTGCTCACCTTTTTGAAAGTCAAGGATCTGATCGAAAAAGACATCCCCACCGTCACACCCGATATGACACTGGGAGATATGGTAAAAGTGATCTCTACCAGCAACCGGAATATTTTTCCTGTAGTAGACAAAAAAGGCATCCTTTTAGGACTGGTGATGATGAACGATATCCGGAATATCATGTTCCGTCCGGAACTGTATGACCGATTTACGGTGGAGAAATTTATGGTAGGACCTCCCGCCACCATCGAAATCCATAGTAGCATGGAAGAGGCGATGGCGAAATTTGAAAATACAAAAGCCTGGAATTTACCGGTGATAGACAACAAAGGAGTATACCAGGGCCTTTTGTCGCAATCATCGGTATTCAATTCGTATAGGGAGGTATTGGTCGAAAATTATTCCGAGGCAGATGAATAATTGATGTGATGATTAATTTTTAATTCTTAATTTTATGGACAAGAAATCATTACGTATTCTCTTCATGGGCACTCCCGAATTTGCCGTAGAGTCGCTGAAAGCACTTGTAGAGAACGGATATAATGTAGTGGGTGTTGTCACCATGCCCGATAAACCGGCCGGTAGGGGTTATAAACTGCAACCATCACCCGTAAAGCAATATGCCCTGCAACAGGGACTTCCCGTCCTGCAACCCGAAAAACTGAAAGATGAAAGTTTTCTGAAAGAATTAAAACAACTGAATGCCGGCCTGCAGATCGTAGTGGCTTTCCGTATGTTACCGGAAGTGGTATGGAGTATGCCGCCAAAGGGAACTTTTAATCTTCACTCTTCGCTACTTCCGCAATACAGGGGTGCTGCCCCCATCAACCGGGCCATTATCAATGGGGAAAAAGAAACGGGAGTTACCACTTTTTTTCTCTCCCATGAAATTGATACGGGTAAAATCATCTTCCGGGAGAAGACAACAATCGAAGACAGCGATAATGCAGGAACTTTACACGACAGACTGATGGGAATGGGGGCACAACTGGTATTGAAAACAGTAGATGCCATATTGGAAGAGAATGTAGTCCCTGTTCCACAGGAAGAACTCATCAACAATATATCCGAATTAAAAACAGCTCCCAAAATATTCAAGGAGGATTGCCAAATTGATTGGAACAAACCCGCAAAGGAAATATACAATTTTATCCGGGGTCTCTCTCCCTATCCTGGAGCATGGACAACTCTCAAACCGGGAGATAATCAGGAAAACAGCCGCTTCAAAATATTTACCTCAGAATTAATTGAAAACCGTAAGCCTCATTTCCTTCCCGGCAGGATTGTCACCGATAACAAGACCTACATCGACGTGGTTGTCAAAGACGGCCTCCTACGGGTGACGGAACTCCAACTGACCGGCAAAAAGAGAATGAGGGCAATTGATTTTTTAAATGGATACAAATTTGAGAAAAACGCCGGTTTCCATTACCATTTATAGCTCAAACCAAATGTAAGCGTATGGCTTAACTGCCAATACTTGAGATCAGGATCGGGAGGCACTCCGTCATCAAACCTCAGGTTCACATATATTTTAGTGGAAAAAGCATTACTCAATGCCAGATCGAGTGTATTCTCAAATCCCGAAATTACCTTCTCGTAACTGGTAAAGTAAGTCAGGTTTGAATCCCATGTGATATACCTTGTAATATTGTATTTCATTATGGCCGTGACGGTACTACCAAAGTCCAGAAGACTTTTTTTGTCCTCGGGGATACCGAAACGTTTCACATTCACAGAGTCGTTCCAGACATATTTATAGTTGATAGAAACGGGAGCGATTGCCAGTTCCAACTTAACCTTACGGTGTCGTACCGTTTTTGAAGGTTTGTCGAGCGTATATTTCAATCCCCCCCCCACATTTACATACAGCGGAGACAGGAACGCCGCACGAAGATCATTCGAATTGACCGGATAGGCATGGAGAGCCTGTGATTTTGCTTCCAGGTTGATAGAATAAGACCACCCCTTTGCAAATGCATCTATGCCAAAGTCGCCATAATAGCGGATAAGGTCATTACCGATACGGGTTTTACGAAGCGAATCGTCAGGAGAATTAAAAATAGAGACCCTCCACTCAAGCGTATTATTGAACCGAACCTTATCTTTTTTATAGTTCGCCCTAAGAAGTTGATGGCTATTAAAATTCAGGTTATTGGTACCGCCCTGATGCCAGTTATCGGAAAATCTATTCTGTATGAACTGGAAAGAATGTTCACCGGAAGTCACCCAATACTTTCGTCCAATGGTAGCACCTTCCACTCCCGGCGCCTCCAATGAGTAGGTGGTTTCGGTTTTGATCAGTTCGCGGAATGGGTTGAAAGTCTCTTTCACAACGTGATCATCAGAAGCATGCAAACGAGGTATCGAGTCAAAACTGGCTACTGAATACCTCATCCTGTCGGGATAGGCCATATAATAATCACGCCGCACTTTTTGCACAAAATCCACATGCTCCAACCGTGGAGCAAATGTCTTCTCAAGCGGGATAAGTGTTCCCCGGTCATCCTCTTTTTCCGTAGAATAAAGCGACAATTCACGGGGAAGCATATCCCCTGTAAATATCATCGGCAGGAAAAGCGGGTTATAAAAAAGGGTATCCCGGAATGAAAGCCCCGTCATCGCATCAAAGCTACTATAGTTCACAGGAAGTTGCAGTGTACCATTTCCTTTTCTCGTATAGAGTGAATCAAGTGGATTCTTGTACCGACGAACAGTATCTGTCCTCACAGGCAGAATATCATCTAACAATGAAGCTTCAGGAATTATAATTTTTTCCGGAAGGGTATCCGGTGAAATTATATCCGGAATTTGTTCCAGTGATTCAATCCTACTCTCCTCAATCTCTTTGGGTTGTGCCGTACGACGCTCAATTTGCCTACTGATGTCGGTAATGTCTCTGAACAGATCCAAGCTGTCTGTCACCGATATGGAGTCAGGCCTCTCTACCGACAGGTTCGTAATCCCGGAAGCTACTGTTCCAAATGAACAGGCAGAGACAATCAAAAAGGGGAGAATAATTCGTTTCATACGATTTATTTTATCTTTTTATTTCAATTTTTTTCATATACACACCCACTCTTCCAATGGGCAAAGATACAAAAAAGTTCTATTTACTCTTTGTTTTTCTTGCCCAAGACTTTAAAACTTACTATTTTTAAGGGATAAAGAATTAAAGCAAAAAAACTTTTTTCATGGTTTATCTGTTATTCAATTTATCGGAATTGTATTTTTGTTTTCAGTAATTTCCAATTGTGAATTTATTAGTTATTTTATTATAAAATCGTATGAAAAAAATTTCTTTCATTTTATTGATCGTGATAGGTGCCATGGGGCTCACCGGATGTCAGGGATACAACCGGATGGTGGAAAAGCAAGAGGCAGTCACCTCCCAGTGGGGTAACGTGCAGAATAACTATCAACGCCGTGCCGACCTTATTCCTAACCTGGTAAATACAGTAAAGGGTTATGCCCAACATGAACAGGAAACCTTTACACAGGTGACTGAGGCGCGGGCCAAAGCCACTCAGACAACTATCAGCCCGGAGAATTTAACGGAGGAAAACCTGAAACAATACCAACAAGCACAGGATGAACTCAGCCAGGCTTTGGGCAGGCTACTATTGATACAGGAGAATTACCCCGAGTTGAAAGCGAATGAGAACTTCCTTGCATTACAGGATCAACTGGAGGGTACGGAAAACCGAATAGCGGTAGA
This sequence comes from Proteiniphilum sp. UBA5384, assembly GCF_002410825.1. Classification (GTDB taxonomy): domain Bacteria; phylum Bacteroidota; class Bacteroidia; order Bacteroidales; family Dysgonomonadaceae; genus Proteiniphilum. The sequence goes on from NZ_DHOS01000062.1 coordinate 122,195, forward strand.
ACGCAATAGGTTCAATATGCTGGCGCAGGATTACAACGCCTATATTCGTAAATTTCCACAGGTAGTCTACGCAAAATGGTTCAAATTTGAGCCCAAAGCCTACTTCGAAGCCACTACCGAAGCCCAAACCGCTCCACAAGTACAGTTCTGAAAAGAAAGTCCCCGGTTTAAGAGAAAAAATTCAGGATAGGGGCAAATTTAAGAGAAACCAGAGGTCGTTTGAAATATGTTAAGTAAAGAGGAACTACAACGGATCACGGAATCAATTCAACTCGCAGAAAGCCATACATCGGGAGAGATACGTGTATGTATTGCCCGGCAGTGTAATGGCAATCCCCTGGAGGCCGCATTGAAAAAATTCCACCAGCTTAAGATAAATAAAACCCGCCTCCACAACGGTGTGCTCATTTATGTATCTCCCTCTAACCACAAAGCCGCCATTATCGGGGATGAAGGTATTCACGATATGGTCAATAGCGGATTCTGGAACGAGGCGATGGAAAAAATGCTTACCTATTTCAAAAACGGAGAGATCACAGAAGGTATTTGCAAGGGGGTAGGCAAAGTAGGCGAGTTGATCAAATCACGTTATCCGGTATCGGATAATGATATAAACGAATTGGGCGATGAAGTCATCCTGGAAGAATAAATACTTGTTTATACTTATATTCCTTTCTTTTACTTTTAGGTTATCCGCCCAAGATATCCCGGAACCGATGGTACCTTACCGGCTGGTGAACGACTTTGCCGATATTTTCTCACCCTCCGAAGAAATGGCACTGGAGCAAAAATTGCGGGCATATAACGATTCCACATCTACACAGATATATATTGTATCTGTAAGTGACTTGGGCGGGTATGACGTCTCCGATTATGCTTTTCGGTTGGGAGAAAAATGGCAGATAGGACAGAAAAGTAAGGATAACGGCGCCGTTATCCTTGTTAAACCAAAAACCGGTAATAGCCGCGGCCAGGCCTTTATAGCTACCGGTTACGGTCTGGAAGCATATATCACTGACATCTATGCCGGCCGTATTGTTCGCAACGAGATGATCCCCTATTTCATGGAAGACGATTATTTTGGCGGGATAAATGCAGCTGTGGATGCCATGATTGCTCGTCTCTCCGGTGAGTTTGCCGCCGATGCCGATGAAGAGGAGGGGATCCCGTTTTTTGGAATTATCATCATCCTGATCGTCATTGTCCTGTTGATCTCTTTCTTTTCTAAAGGAGGAGACCAGCATGTCAACGGAGGTGGACACCGGACAAGTTCCCCCACTATATTCTTTCCTCCTCTGTCGCGCGGCCGCACTAGCGGAGGTTTCGGCAGCGGGGGCTGGAATGGAGGCTCTGGCGGTGGAGGTATGGGCGGCTTCGGCGGAGGCGGAGGCGGAAGATTCGGTGGCGGAGGTGCCGGAGGAAGCTGGTAGCATGAAAAACGAAATTATGATTACCATACTGGGACCTACTGCAAGCGGGAAAACAACGTTTGCAGCACAATTGGCATACTCACTCAATGGAGAAGTCATCAGTGCCGATTCCCGACAGATATACCGGCAAATGGATATCGGCACCGGCAAGGATATCGCTGAATATACAGTAAAAGAAACCGCCCTCCCTTATCACCTGATCGATATCCGCGAACCGGGAGAAAAATACACCCTGTTTGATTATCAACACGACTTCCATAGAGTTTATCAGGATATTCTCTCGCGGGAAAAGACACCCATCCTCTGCGGAGGTACCGGTCTTTATATCGAATCGGTATTGAAAGGGTATAACCTGCCCGACGTGCCGGCCAATCCGGAATTGAGGATGGTTCTTGAAAGTAAATCACTTGATGAGCTGACAGATATTCTCCGAAATTATCGTCCATTGCATAATATTACCGACACCGACAGTAAAAAAAGGGCAATCCGCGCTATCGAAATAGAAGAATTCAAATCGAAACAAGAAAGTACAGCCACATCGTTTCCGGCCATTGAAAGTACGATACTGGGACTTGATATTGGTAGGGAATTGCGCAGGAAAAAAATCACTGCACGCCTCCGGACACGCCTGAAAGAAGGGATGATTGAAGAGATACAGGATATACTCGATTCGGGAGTCTCACCTGAAGACCTTATCTATTATGGACTGGAATATAAATTCGTCACACTATATGCAACCGGCAAGCTAAGTTATGAAGAGATGTACCGGCAATTGGAAATTGCAATCCATCAGTTTGCTAAACGGCAAATGACATGGTTCAGGGGCATGGAACGGCGTGGATTTACCATCCATTGGATAGATGCCACGCTCCCCATGGAGCAAAAACTACAACTGGCACATTCATTTATCGGGAAAAAATCGTAATTTTGTTGTCCGGATAATAATGAAGGTGCCAAAGCGACAGGATATGCAAGGCGCTTCCGTCAATTCTCTATTTTTAGAAATTAACACCGATGATCAAAGGAAAATTCCCCGTTGAGGAGTTCAAACAACTCGACACACCGTTTTATTATTATGATATAGCGTTACTGCGATCCACGCTCGAAACAATAAAAAGGGAGACGGAAGGCAAGCCTTTTCATGTGCATTATGCCGTGAAAGCAAATGCCAATCCACGTATCCTGAAAGAGATTGCCTCATATGGGTTTGGCGCTGACTGTGTCAGTGGCAACGAAATACGGGCAGCATTGGAAGCGGGATTTAGCCCGGATAAGATCGTTTTTGCCGGTGTGGGGAAAAGCGATAAGGAAATACAAATCGGCCTTGATAACGATATTTGCTGTTTTAACGTAGAATCGATTCCGGAACTTGAAGTATTGAACATATTGGCAGCGGCAAAAAGTAAAATAACCAAGGTGGCACTCCGCATCAATCCAAATATAGATGCGCATACTCACAAATATATCACTACCGGCCTAAATGAAAATAAGTTCGGCATCAATGAACAGGATCTGCCACGGATACTTGGGATAATAAAAGCATCACAAAACCTGCAATTTACCGGCATCCATTTCCATATCGGCTCACAGATCACCGACCTCAAATCGTTTGAAGACCTGTGCGTAAAAGCAAAAGAGTTAGAGGAATGGTTCAACGGGCAAGGAATCAAATTATCCGTCATCAACGTAGGTGGCGGATTGGGAATAAACTACCAGCACCCCAATCATATTCCGATGGCGGATTTCGAATCTTATTTCCGGCTCTTTGAAAAAAACCTTCCTCTACAGGAAAACCAACAACTGCATTTTGAACTGGGGCGCGCGGTAGTGGCACCCTGCGGCTCACTCATATCACGGGTACTCTATGTAAAAGAGGGCATACAAAAGAATTTTCTCATTGTGGATGCCGGAATGACAGATCTGATACGTCCGGCACTTTATCAGGCATTTCACCATATAGAGAATATTTCTTCCGACAAGGATCCGACACCATACGACGTGGTAGGTCCCATCTGCGAATCGAGTGATGTCTTTGCAGAACAGATACTTCTCAATGAAAGTACCAGGGGTGACCTGATCGCCATCCGGTCTGCCGGCGCCTACGGAGAAGTCATGGCCTCACAGTATAATTGCCGTAATTTACCTCTATCCTATTTCTCCGATCAACTTTAAATATATGGATGTTCTTTATTCGCTGCTCAACCAATTCACACTCCCGGAATGGATATTAACGGGTACACTGCTGATGTGTTTCCTGATCCAACTCTTTTTCTGGCTTTTTATCTACAGACGGCCTTATACCTATCAGAAAAAGAAAGGTGAATCTTCTTTTCCCACAGAATCGTTCCCGGCCATCTCGGTGATTGTCACTTCGAAGAACAGTGCCCAAGAACTGGAACGGAACCTGCCATTCATACTGGAACAGGATTATCCCAATTTTGAAGTGATTGTAGTAAACAGCGGATCGACAGATGATACCGATATCGTATTGAAAGCCGCCGAATTGAAGTATCCCCAACTATATCATACTTACGTACCTGCAGAAGCCGACGGAGGCATTAACGAAAAGAAACTCGCACTCACATTGGGAATCAAAGCGGCAAAGAATGATTTTCTCCTGTTCACCGAAGTCTACTGTAAACCTTGCTCAGAACATTGGATCAGGGAATTTGCAAAAGAATTTGCAAAAGGGAAAGAGGTTATCTTAGGTTTTAACCGGTTGGAAATTCCCCCAAAGACAGGTTTACGAGGTTTTATAATGTACGACAATCTGATCCATCACCTGAAATTCCTTTCAATGGCAATCCGTCACAGGCCCTTCATGGGAATCGGACGGAACCTGGCCTATAAAAAGGAGCTTTTTTTCAGGAATAAGGGGTTTTCACCTGTATTGAATCTGGAAAACGGTGAAGACGATATATATATCAACCGGATCGCCCCCAAAAAAAAGACAGGAGTAGTACTTTCCAAAGAGAGCCTGACGGAGACCGGCAACATACGGCACTTCTCAGAATGGCGTGCACTAAAATCGCGGTACCTCTATTCGAAAAAATATTACAAAGGATTTTCCTCCCGTATCTTTAGTCTGGAAACATTCTCAAAATACCTCTTCTACCTGTTAACGATAGGAGGAATTACGCTGGGAGTACTCATGAAAAACTATCTTCTCATGGGATTCGTATTGTTGCTTTTCATTGTAAGATACAGCCTGCAACTAAGGGTGATTACCCTCACAAGCCGCCTTTTTGGTGCAGGTAAATACCATATCAATCTTTTATTTTATGACATTTTCCAGCCACTCAACAACGGACGGTTCAAAAAATACGCCTCCAAAAAGTAGACAATCTGTCAGCCAAAAGAGGCTATAAATGAAACGAGTAGGGTTAAAACCGGTTAATCGCACTTTATTTGCGTTAAAAGTGTTAAAAGCAAAACTCCAGCTAAAATAATTGCATACTATTTGTCATATATTTGTCAGGAAAATGACAAATAAATATCAATACATAAAAATATGAACACAGGAAATAGTAAAAATGTACTCTTAGTGGTACTGGTAGCGATTGTAAGTTCAATTGTCACTGTATTCGGTTATAACGCAATAAGTAAGAATAACTCCGACAAGGCAGGTTCCGGCTTATCGGGAGGCATAGTTTCCGAAGATGTCAGAGGATATGCCAACACTTTTGAACAAGACAAAAATGTAGTGCTTACTAACCTCACCACCGCTGAAGGATATCCTGATTTTACGGAAGCGGCTTCCAAATCGGTTGACGGGGTTGTACACGTAAAAACTACCACGGTAACCCAGCAACAATACATCAATCCGTTCGATTTCTTCTTCGGATTCGGAGACCGGATGCCTTCTCAACCACGTGAACAGGTGGGATACGGATCTGGAGTAATCATCTCAAAAGACGGATATATCATCACCAACAACCACGTGGTAGCCAATGCCAGGGAAGTATCGGTTACACTGAACGACAATAGGGAATTTGTAGCCAAAGTAGTGGGTACCGATACTCAAAGCGATATCGCACTGATCAAAATCGAGGGAGAGAATCTTCCTTACCTTACTTTCGGAAATTCAGATGCCTTGAAAGTCGGAGAATGGGTATTGGCTGTCGGTAATCCTTTCAACCTTACCTCTACTGTCACCGCCGGCATCGTGAGTGCCAAAAACAGGGGGAATGTGATGGGGGGAGAACTGGGAATCCAGTCTTTTATTCAAATAGATGCAGCTGTGAACCCCGGTAATAGCGGTGGAGCATTGGTCAATACCCGCGGAGAATTAGTAGGCATCAACACCGCTATATACTCGCAAACGGGTAGTTTTGCCGGTTATGCTTTTGCCGTGCCAATTTCGATTGCGGGAAAGGTGGCTTCCGACTTGAAAGAATATGGTTCCGTACAGCGCGCCCTCCTGGGAATTATGGCACCCAATATCGAGGAAGTTAGACGTCATGACCCCGACAAAGCCCGTGAGTTATCTCTAATAAAAGGTGTAGTAGTAGAAGGTTTCGGCGACCGCAGCGCTGCCAAGGCAGCCGGTATCCAGAAAGGCGACATAATCACCGCTATCAACAATACCCCGGTCCATAACTTTGCAGAACTGCAGAATCAATTGAACAGATACCGTCCCGGGAACAAAGTCAATGTGACGGTCGACCGCAATGGGAACTCACGCTCCTTTACCGTTGAACTCACTAATGACGAAGGAAGTACTGAAATAACAAAAGGAACAAGCGCTATCAATACTTTAGGTGCCAAATTCAAACAAATTCCCGATGAAAAGAAAAGATCTCTGGGTATCTCGAGTGGTATCGAAGTCGAAAGTGTGGAAAGCAACGGCCTCCTCCGTAAAGAGGGAATTAATAAAGGATTCATCATCATGAGGATCAATAATACAGCTGTCAACAGCGAAAGCGATATAACTAACATCGTAACAGCGACCAATAATAGTCAGGACAAAGTGTTACTCGTTGCCGGTTTTTACCCGCCCAACGGAAGAACCCAATATATTGCGATCGATTTGACCAACAGACGATAGAAATTAGTTAATGGAGGTTAATCTCAACTTTTTGAGTAACAAAAAAGTAGTTAATCGTGTTTTATAGCAAAGGGATTGGGTTATATGCCAAGTTCCTTTGCTGTACTTTATCAAAGGGGTTTTTATTTAAGTATCAGAAATATTTCGTACTTTTGCACCCCCAAAAGATGCATAAGAAGATAACTTAATAAGGATTAAGTATAAATGAGACAATTAAAGATTACAAAATCAATCACAAACCGGGAAAGTGCTTCTCTCGATAAATACCTCCAGGAGATCGGTCGTGAAGACCTGATTACCGTGGAAGAAGAGGTAGAATTGGCACAAGCCATCAAGAGAGGCGACCGTCAGGCGCTGGAAAAGCTCACCAGAGCCAATCTCCGTTTTGTGGTATCGGTAGCAAAACAGTACCAAAATCAGGGATTGAGTTTGCCGGACCTGATTAATGAGGGTAACCTCGGTCTGATAAAAGCTGCCGAAAAATTTGACGAAACCAGAGGATTCAAATTCATCAGTTATGCTGTTTGGTGGATTCGTCAATCAATTCTGCAAGCATTGGCCGAACAATCCAGAATTGTAAGGCTACCATTGAACCAGGTAGGATCTCTCAACAAGATAAGCAAAGCCTTCCAAAAATTTGAACAGGAGAATGAACGGAGGCCTTCAGCCGAAGAACTGGCACAGGAATTGGACCTGTCTGTAGAAAAAGTAACCGATTCACTGAAAGTATCGGGGCGGCATATCTCCATGGATGCTCCTTTTGTGGAGGGAGAAGATAACAGTTTACTGGATGTATTGGTAAACGATGATGCACCTATTGCTGACCGCACACTGATTAATGAGTCACTTCAAAAGGAAATTGATCGCGCGCTCTCTACTCTGACAGAGCGGGAAAGTGATATTATTAAAATGTTTTTCGGTATTGGTTGCCAGGAGATGACCCTGGAAGAGATTGGCGATAAGTTCCAACTAACACGTGAGCGCGTACGTCAAATCAAGGAAAAAGCAATCCGACGACTAAGGCAGGATTCCAGAAGTAAATTATTGAAAACCTATCTTGGTTAATTTCACACAAATATAAACAAAATAAAACGGAAAAAAAATACTCGAAAGGGCGCTATAAATACGTTTTTTGTTGATTTTTTACACAAAAAAGAGTATATGTAAAAATTAAGTTTTATATTTGTGATCCGAAGTGAGAAAAATTTTACTTTGGTGAACATTATTTTAAAGAAGATGTTATACATGAAGTAGGAAATAATCATGCTGAGCGCAGCATACGGTACTCAATCGGATAACGAAAAATGATATCGAGTTATTGTAATAAAATGTTTAATTAGA
>NZ_DHOS01000062.1:130304-130583 GCF_002410825.1 Proteiniphilum sp. UBA5384
AGCAAGTGATAATTGGTATATTGGCCTTGGTGGTGGAACAAATCTCTACTTCACTAAAGCCGAAAACGATGCTGACGGCAGCTTCGGTGATCGTTTAGGTTGGATGGGCCAAATCGAAATCGGACGTTGGAACTCTCCGAACTGGGGTTTTCGTGCCGTACTTGATGGTGGAAGCATCGAACACATTGCAAACGTGCCATTTGCGAAAGACCATACTTGGTTAGGCGGTCATATTGACGTGATGTATAACGTTATCAACGCATGGGGTAGCTACAATCC